>NZ_JYNX01000033.1 GCF_001044255.1 Mycolicibacterium chubuense | reverse complement strand
CGCCGAACCTCAGACCCGAACCGCCGCCCACTGCCCACTCAGCAACCCCCCAGAACACCGGATGTTGCAGTGACCGTATGAATCCGCCGCGAAAATCGCAGCCAGGAATGCTATTCCGCGGCGAGTTGCTCGGAGCGCTGGACCGTGCCGGTGATGCCGGAGGCGTCCTGGCGCGCCAGCAGCAGCGCGGCCTCGGCCATCGCCTCAGGCGGTTCGACCATCTCGGGGGGCACCTCGATGCCGCTGCCGCCGGCCTGCCAGCCCTCGGTGAGCACCACCCGCGACGGGCTCAGACAGTTCACCGCGATGTTGTCGGTCGCCAGATCGGCGGCCAGCCCGAGGTAGAGCCGTTCGACGGCAGCCTTGGACACCCAGTAGGCGTTCGCGCCGTGCCCGGTCATCCCGACGCCCGTCGTGGTCACCGCGATCAGCGAGCCGCCGCCGCGCGCCCGCACATGCGGGATGACGGCCCTGGTGACCAGGAAGACGCCGGTGAGGTTCACGTCGAGGCACAGCTGCCACCGCGTGAGCGGGGTGGTCTCGATCGGCCCGAGCCACAGCACACCGGCATTGGCGACGAGGATGTCGATACCGCCGAACTCCGAGACGGTCTGCGCCACTGCGGCATTCACGGAATCCTCGCGGGTGACGTCGCACACCACGGGCAGCGCTCGGCCCCCCGCCGCGGTGATCCGCTGCGCGACGGACCCGATCGTGCCCGGAACCCTGCCCTCCTGTTCGGAGCGCGCCGCGACGGCGACCGACGCGCCGGCGGCGGCCAGGGCCGAGGCGATGGTGGCGCCGATGCCGCGGCTGGCGCCGGCGACGAACGCGACCCTGCCGGTCAGGCTCACCGCGGCGGGAAGCGCAGCGCCCCGTCGAGGCGGATGGTTTCGCCGTTGAGGTAGTCGTTCTCGACGATGCTCTGTGCCAGTTGCGCGTATTCGCCCGCGCGGCCCATCCGCTTCGGGAACGGCACCTGCGGGCCCCAGTACTGTTCGAGCTGGTCGGCGGCTGTGCCGTAGGCGGGAGTGTTGATGGTCCCGGGCGCGATGGTCACCACGCGGATGCCCAGCGGCGACAAGTCGCGTGCGGCGACCAGGGTCATGCCGAGCACTCCGCCCTTGGCCGCGGCGTAGGGCAGCTGCCCGATCTGTCCCTCGTACCCGGCGATCGACGCCGTGGTGACGATGACGCCCCGGCCGCCCTCGTCAAGCGGTTCGGTCTTCGCGATCGCCGCCGCGGAGAGTCGCATCACGTTGAACACCGCGGTCAGGTAGAACTCGACGGTCGTCTTGAACCCCTCGAGGTCCAGTGGCGACCCGTCCTTGCCGACGAGCCGCCCGCCGCTGGCCGGCCCGCCGTGGGTGTCCACCGAGATGCGCAGCGGAGCAAGGGCTTCGGCCTCGGCGATGGCGGCGTTGACCGACTCCTCGGAGGTGGCGTCGGTGCGCACGTACCGTACTCCGAGCTCCGACTCGAGGGCGCTGCCCTTGTCGTCGGCCATGTCGGCGACCACCACCTTGGCGCCTGCGCCGTGCAGCCGGCGCACCGTCGCCTCCCCGAGACCGCCCGCGCCGCCGACGACCAGGGCGGAACTGCCGGTGATCTGCATGCATCCTCCTTGAAATCACTACTCTCAGCTAAAGAGAATAACATTCTCGCTACGGGAGCGGGCAGCTGTCCGAGTGAAGAACGTCTGCGTAAGGTGCGTGACGTGACCATCGACGAGCTGATCTGCGCGGCCCGCGGCGGGTCGGCGAGGGCCACCGGCCGGTTGCTGACCTTCGTGGAGGGTCCGCGACGACCGGAGGTGCTGGCAGCGGTCGGCGTCCCGGCGCCCGCCCGCGTCATCGGGATCACCGGTCCTCCGGGTGCGGGGAAGTCCACCACGGTGGGCGCCCTGGTCGGGGCCTATCGCGCAGGTGGGGAACGGGTCGCGGTCCTCGCGGTCGACCCGTCGTCGCCCTACAGCGGCGGGGCACTGCTCGGTGACCGCATCCGGATGGCCGCCCACATCAACGATCCCGACGTGCTGATCCGGTCGGTCGCGACCCGGGGACATCTCGGTGGACTGGCCGCGGCGGTGCCCGCGGCGATCACCCTGCTGTCGGCGCTCGGGTACGGCCTGGTGATCGTCGAGACCGTCGGGGTGGGCCAGTCCGAGATCGAGATCGCCGCGGTGGCCGACCCGACGGTGGTGATCCTCAACCCCGGCGCCGGAGACGCGGTGCAGGCCGCCAAGGCCGGCCTCCTCGAGGTGGCCGACATCGTCGTGGTCAACAAGGCCGATCGCACGGGAGCCGACCAGACCGTGCGCGATCTGCGCGCCGAAACCCACGCGCCCATCCTCAAACTCGTCGCCGCGCAGGGCGACGGCGTGACCGAACTCGTCGAGACGATCTCCGCCCACCACCGTTCCGACAGCCCGGCCCGGCGGGCGGCACGAGCCCGTTCCCAGATCCTGTCGATGGCCGCGACGCTGCTGCGTACACACGCCGACCTCGACCGATTGGCAGCGGCCGTGGCCGACGGCACCTGCGATCCCTACGCGGCGGCCGCGCAGTTGGTGGTCGGCGACGATCGCTGACCTACTCTGGCAGGTCCACCAGTTTCCTTGTGTAGAAGAGCAATTGGGTGCGCAGCGTGTCGTCGTCGATGTCGTCCACCAGGGGATGCATCACGCCGACGGCGATGGCGCCCGACAACATCGCGGCGGGGAGACGAGCCTGCGGTGTGTTCTCGCCGATGAGGACCGCGAACAGCCGGCCGATGAATTGCTGAAACGGCGGGTGGTCGGCCAGGAACCGGACGATGACCGGATCGAACTGCAGTGTCGCGGCGGCACGCCGCCGCTCGACGGCCTCGTCGATGACGCGATCGAGGAGGAGTTCTCGCGCCCGCGACGCCGACGGTTCGGCTTCCGCGGCCTCCAGTGCCTCTTCCAGCCTGCCGAGTTCCCGTTCGGTCAACGCGAGGACGATCTCGTCCTTGGTCTTGAACTGGCGGTAGACCGCGGCTTTGGTGACGCCCATCGCGTCGGCGATCATCTGCAGCGAGGTCCCGCTCACGCCGTGCTCGGTGATCATGCTCAGGGCGGCATCGAGCACGCGGGTTTGTGCTGCCGTGCGCCGGATCGCACTGAACCTGGTTCCGGTGCGGGGCGACGTCATTCGCCGAGGGTAGCCGACCGGCTACCGTCGTGGCCGCCGTCAGGACGCCGAGCGGCCCGTCGCCGCGGTGTAGCCCGCCCGGTAGCCGAACACCATGGCGGGTCCTAGGGTTCCGCCCGCGCCGCCGTAGGCCTTGCCGGTCGGACCGGCCATCGCGTTGCCGGCCGCGAACAGCCCGGTGATCGCCGTGCCGTTGACGTGCAGCACCCGGCCGTCGCGGTCGGTGCGCGGGCCGCCCTTGGTCCCCATCGCGCCGACCGACACCGGTACCGCGAAGTACGGCGCGGTGTCGATGGGACCCAGGGTCTTCGCCGCCGTGGTCGATGCCGAGGTGTCGCCCCAGTAGCCGTCGTACGCGCTGTCGCCGCGCCCGAAGTCGGGATCGTGCTCGGCGGCGACATGGGTGTTCCACGCCTGCAGCGTCCGGGCCAGTCCTGCCGCGTCGATCCCGGTCTTCTCGCCGAGTTCGTCGAGATCCGCCGACTGGCAGAACCAGTCGGGGATCGGACCGTCGGGGTCCACACCCAGAAATCCGTAATGCTTGAGGTGCAGTGAGTCGAACACGATCCACGCCGGATCGTTGGCGTAGCCGATTTTGGGGTCGAGAAAGTGGAAAGGCCCGGCCATCGAGTTGTACTCGCCGGCCTCGTTGAGGAACCTCTTGCCGGCTCGGTTGACGATGATGCTTCGCGGGCGGGTGCGTTCGAGACGGACGCTGCGGCTGCGCGGATGTCCGCCGAAGGTGTCGCCGGGGATCTGCACGATCGGCACCCACCAGGCCTCGCCCATGTTGGCCAGATCGGCGCCGTGCGCCATCGCCATGCGCAGCCCGTCGCCGGTGTTGTTGGGCGGCGAGACCGCGCCGCGCATCGGCCCGCGCAGATAGGCTTCGACGAGACTTCTGTCCCATTCGAACCCACCCGTGCCGAGCACCACGCCGCGCCGCGCACGGACGCGGAAATCCTGGTCGTGCTGCTGGATTCGGACGCCGGTGATGCCGAGCGGGTCGGCGATGAGCTCGACCGCGCGGGCCTCGGTGTGCGGTTCGACGCCGGCGTCCAAGAGTCCCTTGAGCAACCCGGCGATCAGTGAGGTACCCGCGACGCAGTAGTCGCCCGACCCGCTGTCCACCGAGGCGTGGATGCGCGCCCGGGTCTCGGCGTCGATACCGACGTTGCTGAAGTCGGCCGGGAAGGAGGTGATCCGGTCACGCCATTCGCCGAGTGTGGCGAGGTCGAACGGCTTCGTGTTCAGCGACCGGCCCCCGGCGGGACGGCCGCCGGGGAGCTCGGGCTTGTAGTCGGGAAAGCCCTCGGCCACCTCGAACACGAGATCGCTGTGCGCCTCCACGAACTCGAGCATCGATGCACCTGTGCGCACGAACGTCTCGACCAGCTCGTCATCCATCACGCCCAGCGACTGTGCGCGCAGATAGGCCATCGCGTCGTCCGCGGACAGCTCGCCCTCGGCCGCACGGTCGTGCGCCGGAATCCAGACGATCCCGCCCGACACCGCGGTCGTGCCGCCGACGGTGGCGGCTTTCTCGTACACCTCCACCGAGGCGCCGTTGCCCGCCGCGGTCAGCGCGGCGGTCAGGCCGGCACCTCCACTGCCCAGTACGACGACGTCGACGTCGTGGTCCCAGTCGGTCACCGCTGTCTCCTTCCGGGCTCCCTCAGCCGAGGATCGCCGATAACTCGTTGGCTGCCTTGATGACTGACTCGCGGCCGTCGCGGACCACGTCCTCGCGATGCGAGATCAGGTTGATGCAGGTGGGCGGCGACGGTGGTCGGCGGCGCACAGGCACCGCGAGCCCATAGGTGTTCGGCTCGATCTCGCCGTGCGTGATCACCCAGCCCCGGTGGCGGGCTTCGCCGACGAGCTCGCGCTCGCCGGGGCGGGGCGGCATGCCGGCCAGCAACGCGATGCCGGCAGCCCCGCGGTCCAGGGGGTAGCGACTGCCCTCGTGGAAGGACAGCTGGTAGTAGACGTTCGTCGGGACCATGACGGCCACCGCGACCTGTTGATCGCCTTCGGCGACCAGCAGAGAGACCGTGGTGCCGAGCTCGTCGGCCAGGCTGCGCAGTGTGGGGACGGCCATGGTGCGGACGTTGTTGTCGAACGACGCCCCGAGCACCGCCAGTGCCGCCGCGGAGCGGTAGCGGCCATCCTCACCCTTGGCCACGAACCGGAACGACGCCAGGGTGCTGAGCAGCCGGTAGGCGATGGTGCGGTGCACGCCGATGTCGTCGGCGACCTGCGCCACGGTCATGCCGGTGGGGGAACTTGCGACGAGCTGCAGGGCACTCAGGCCGCGCGCCAGGGTCTGCGATCCCGGTGCGCTCGCGGCGGCTCCGTCCGGGGTGAGGTGACGGCCGGGGGCTGCGGACGCTCGGGTCATGGGCGACCTTCCTTGACAGACACGAGGGCGAGAGTGATGCTCTGACTATAGTGCACATTGATGTGCGATAAATGAGCAAAGTGCTTACAAAAAAAGAGAATACAATTCTCAGCGGCGCGGTCCGGAGGACCATCGCGAACGGCAGGAAGGAGCGCCGGGTGGCGGAGTTCGAGAGCGTGTGGAGCGACCTGCAGGGCGTCCCGTTCTCGCAGGGTTACCTCGATGCCGGTGGCGTGCGCACCCGGTTCCTGCACGCGGGTGATCCCGCCGCCCCGGCCCTGGTGCTGTTGCACGGTTCGGGTGGGCACGCCGAGGCGTACGTGCGCAACCTCGAGGCGCACGCCGGGCACTTCTCCACCTGGTCGATCGACATGCTCGGGCACGGGTACACCGACAAGCCGGGCCATCCTCTCGAAATCGCCCACTACGTCGGACATCTGGTGGCCGTCCTCGACGCGATCGGCGCGCAACGGGCGCACATCAGCGGTGAGTCGCTCGGCGGGTGGGTGGCCTCCCGGTTCGCCATCGACCACCCCGACCGGGTGGACCGGCTCGTCCTCAACACCGCGGGCGGGTCGCAGGCCGACCCCGAGGTGATGAGGCGCATCGTCACGCTGTCGATGGCCGCGGCCGAGAACCCGACGTGGGAGACGGTGCAGGCCCGCATCAAGTGGCTGATGGCCGACAAGTCCAGGGATTACGACGACATCGTGGCCAGCCGGCAGCGGGTCTACCGCCAGCCCGGGTTCGTGGATGCGATGCGCGACATCATGGCGCTGCAGGATCCGCAAATCCGCGCCCGGAACCTGTTGGGTCCCAACGAGTACGGCGCAATCGGCGCGCCCACGCTGGTGTTGTGGACCAGTGACGACCCGACCGCCGACGTCGAGGAGGGCCGACGGATCGCGTCGATGATCCCGGGTGCCCGCTTCGAGGTGATGGCGGGGTGCGGCCACTGGCCGCAGTACGAGGATCCCAAGACCTTCGACCGGCTGCACCTGGACTTCCTGCTGGGGCGTACATGAACGCCCCCGACGACGTGGACGTCGTCATCGTCGGGGCAGGGCCGTCCGGCCTGACGCTGGCCAACATCCTGGGCCTGCACGGAGTCCGGACACTCGTCGCCGAGGAGCGCGACACGCTCATCGACTATCCGCGCGGTGTCGGCCTGGACGACGAGGCGTTGCGCACCTTCCAGTCCATCGGCCTGGTCGACCGCATCCTGCCCCACACGGTGCCCAACCAGATCCTGCGGTTCTTCGACGGGAAGCGGCGTCTGCTCGCCGAGATGGCGCCTCCGGACGCGCGATTCGGGTGGCCGAAGCGCAACGGTTTCGTCCAGCCGATGGTCGACGCCGAACTGTTCGCCGGCCTCGACCGCTTCGACCATGTCGACGTGCAGTTCGGGCGCGGCATGCGGACGTGCCGGGAGGATGCCGACGGCGTGACGGTCGAGTTGAGCGACGGCGCCCGGGTGCGCGCGCGCTATGTCGTGGGGTGCGACGGCGGCCGCAGTGCGACGCGGCGGCTGATGAATGTCTCGTTCGACGGCACCACCTCGTCGACTCGGTGGCTCGTCGTCGACCTCGCCGACGATCCCCTGGGCCATCCCAACAGTGAGGTCGGCGCCGATCCGCGCAGGCCCTATGTCTCGATCGCCATCGCCCACGGCATCCGTCGTTTCGAGTTCCTCATCCATCCCCACGAATCCGACGAACAGGCAGACGATCCGGCGTTCGTCTCCCAGATGCTCGCCGAGCGGATCCCGTATCCCGAGCGTGTGCACATGATCCGCCACCGGGTCTACACCCACCATTCGCGGATCGCCTCGTCGTTCCGCGCGGGCCGGCTGCTGCTCGCCGGCGACGCCGCCCACCTGATGCCGGTGTGGCAGGGACAGGGCTACAACAGCGGCATCCGCGACGCCGCCAACCTGGGCTGGAAGCTCGCCGCGGTGGTGACCGGGCAGGCCGGCGACGCGCTGCTGGACACCTACGACATCGAACGCCGCAGGCACGCCCGGGCGATGATCGACCTGTCCACGATGGTCGGCCGGGTCATCTCGCCCACGAACACCCGGGTGGCCGCGCTGCGGGACCGGGTGATCCATGCGGCCTCGGCGGTCCCCACGCTGAAGCGCTATGTGCTCGAGATGCGGTTCAAGCCGATGCCGCGCTACACCGAGGGCGCCGTGTACCACGATGTTGCGTCCTCCTCGACATCGGCGAACTCGCCGACGGGCACGCTGTTCATCCAGCCTCGGGTCGACACCCGCCACGGCCGGAATCTGCTTCTCGACGATGTGCTCGGGCCCGGCTTCGCGGTGCTGTGCTGGAGCAACAATCTGCGGGCCGTACTCGGTGACTCCGCCTTCGCGCGGTGGAACACGTTGGGCGCCAGGTTCATCGAGGTCCGACCGATGACGCAGCTGCACTGGACGGGGCATGACGACGACGCGGTGGCGGTCGTCGGCGACCGCTCAGGGGCGCTCAAGTCGTGGTTCGACGCCTCGACCGACTCGGTGCTGTTCCTTCGTCCTGACCGTTGCATCGCGGCCGCCTGCATCGCCCAGCGCGCACCGGAGGTGTCGCAGGCCCTGTTCGCCGCGCTCCACCTGACCACGGAAGGAGGATCCGGTTCTCATGTCGACACTTGCGGTGTGCGCCATGTCGCACAGCCCGTTGCTGAACCTTCCCGGACCGTCACGGGATCTGCTTGACGACATCGGGTCGGCTATCGATGCGGCACGGGACTTCGTCGCCGCTTTCGACCCCGATCTCGTCGTGACGTTCTCGCCCGACCACTACAACGGGTTCTTCTACCGGGCCATGCCGCCGTTCTGCATCGGCACCGCCGCCGAGGGCGTCGGTGACTACGGCACGTATCAGGGCCCGCTCGACGTGCCCGGTGACCTCGCAATCGATTGTGCTGCGGCCGTTCTCGCTGCCGACGTCGATGTGGCGCTGTCGGCGGCGATGCAGGTCGACCACGGCACCGTGCAACCGCTGGAGAAACTCTTCGGCGACGCGACCGCCAAGCCCGTCATCCCCGTGTTCGTCAATTCGGTGGCCACACCGCTCGGACCGATGCGGCGGGTCCGGGCCCTCGGTGAGGCTGTCGGCGGCTACCTCGCCTCGCTCGGGAAGCGGGTGCTGATCATCGGGTCGGGGGGACTGTCGCACGATCCGCCGGTGCCCACGCTGGCCACGGCACCTCCGGCAGCGCTCGACCGCATCGTGCACGGCGTCCCGATGACCTCCGAACAGCGACAGGCCCGCCAGACCGCGGTGATGGAGGCGGCGCGTGAGTTCGCCGCCGGGCAGGGATCGCTGGCCCCACTGAATCCGGCCTGGGATCACGCGTTCCTCGATCTGCTGGACACCAACCGACTCAGCGAGGTCGACGGGTGGGACAACGCCTGGATCGCCGCGCAGGCAGGCAATTCAGCACACGAGGTCAGAACCTGGGTGGCGGCCTTAGCGGCGCTGGCGACCCAGGGCCCGTATGCGACGGGGCACCGGTTCTACCGGGCCGCCCCGGAACTGATCGCCGGATTCGCGATCCGGACGGCGGTGACAGCGTGAGCTCGCAGACAGCCGACCCGGACTTCGACCACACCACCGACGTGCTGGTCGTGGGGTCCGGCGGCGGGGGCATGACGGCGGCCCTGACCGCGGACGCCGCCGGGCTGGACACCCTGGTCGTGGAGAAGTCGCCGCGGTTCGGGGGCTCGACCGCGCTGTCCGGCGGCGGCATCTGGGTGCCCGGCGCGCCGTCGCAGCGCCGTGCCGGGCACGTGCCCGACCCGGACGAGGTGTTCCTCTATCTGAAGGAGATCACCGGCGGACTGGTCAGCGACGCGCGGCTGCGCACCTATGTCGACGCCGCACCGGCGATGATGGAGTTCCTCGAGAACCGCAGCCCGTGGCTGGAGTTCGTGTGGAAGCCGGGCTACGCCGACTACTACCCGGAGGTACGGGGCGGTTCGGCGCTGGGCAGCACCATCAACGTGGACGCGATCGACCTGCGCGTCCTCGGCGATGAGGAGCAGAATCTGCTGGCCCCGCTGGCGCTGGCGCCCAAGGGCATCTGGTTCGGGCCCAAGGACCTGCGGCTGTTCTATCAGGTGCGGCAATCCTGGCGCGGCAAAGCCGTTCTGATGAAACTGATCTGGCGGATGTTCCGGGCGCGGGTGTTCGGCGACCGGATGGCGGCCATCGGGCAGTCGCTGGCCGCGCGGCTCCGACTGGCGATGAAGCAGCACGACATTCCGCTGTGGCTCGATGCGCCGATGACCGAACTGATCACCGATGTGGACGGCATGGTGGTCGGGGCGGTCGTGGAGAGGGACGGGCATGCGCTTCGCATCCGCGCCCGCCGCGGCGTGATCCTGGCCAGCGGCGGCTTCGATCACGACATGGCCTGGCGGCGTGAACATCTGCCCGAACTCGAGCAGGACTGGAGCTTCGGTAACCCCGCGGCGACGGGGGACGGCATCCGGGCGGGGGAGAAGGTCGGCGCCTCGACCGAGCTACTCGACGAGGCGTGGTGGTTTCCGGCGATCTGCTGGCCCGACGGCCGACTGCAGTTCATGCTCAACGAGCGGATGATGCCGTCGCAGTTCGTGGTCAACGGCGCCGGCGAGCGATTCATCAACGAGGCCGCGCCTTACATGGACTTCGCGCACGCGATGATCGAGGGCCAGCGCTCGGGCGTCACCCATATCCCGTGCTGGCTCGTCACCGACGTCCGGTCGTTCCACCGCTATGTGGTCGCCGGGCATCTGCCGATCCCGAAGGTGCCGTTTGCGCCGGTGCCGACCGGACGGAAGGTACCGGCGGCGTGGCTGGAGTCCGGTGTGGTGAAGCAGGGCCGCAGCTTCGAGGAACTGGCTCGCGAGATCGGCGTGCCCGCAGACCGGTTGCGCGCCAGCGCAGACCGCTTCAACGCGCTGGCCCGCAGCGGGCACGACGACGACTTCGACCGCGGTGACAGCGCCTACGACAACTACTACGGCGACCCGACGCTGCCCAACCCGAATCTGTATCCGCTCGGCGATCCGCCCTATTACGCGTTTCAGATCATCCTGGGCGATCTCGGCACCTCGGGTGGTCTGCGCACCGACGAGCACGCGCGGGTGCTGCGTGCCGACGACACCGTGATCGACGGTCTCTACGCCGTCGGCAACGCCTCGGCCGCGGTGATGGGCCGCAGCTACGCCGGGGCCGGCGCCACGATCGGGCCGGCCATGACCTTCGGCTTCGTCGCGGCCCGCCACATCGCCGACACCGCTCTTCCGTCCCCGTCGCCCGAACTTCAAGGAGGTAACCAGAAGTGAAGATTTCCCTGTTCTACGAGTTCCCGCTGCCCCGGCCATGGTCCGAGGACGACGAACACCAGCTGTTCCAGCATGGGCTCGACGAGGTGGAACTCGCTGACAAGGCGGGGTTCTCCACCGTCTGGCTGACCGAGCACCACTTCCTCGAGGAGTACTGCCACTCCACGGCCCCCGAGATGTTCCTCGCGGCCGCGAGTCAGCGGACCAAGAACATCCGGCTCGGCTTCGGCGTCATGCACCTTCCACCGTCGATCAACCACCCGGCCCGCATCGCCGAGCGGGTCGCCACGCTGGACCATCTGTCCAACGGCAGGGTGGAGTTCGGCACCGGGGAGGGCTCGTCGGTCGCCGAACTCGGCGGCTTCAACATCGATCCCGCCGACAAGCGCACCCAGTGGGAGGAGGCCCTGGAGGTCTCGATCCGCTGCATGACCGAGGCGCCGTTCACCGGCTTCAAGGGCGAGCACGTCGAGATGCCCGCCCGCAACGTGATTCCGAAGCCGCTGCAGGACCCGCACCCACCGGTGTGGGTGGCCTGTACCCGCCCGTCGTCGGTCCAGATGGCCGCCCAGAAGGCCATCGGCGCACTGAGTTTCGCCTACACCGGGCCGGAGGCGCTCAAGGAGAGGGTCGACGGCTACTACCGGGAGTTCGAGGATCAGGGCACACCCGTCACTCCGGCGATCAACCCCAACCTGCTCGCCATCGGCGGCGACCTGTCGATGATGGTGGCCAAGACCGACGAACAGGCGCTCGAGCGCCTCGGCATCGGCGGGGGCTTCTTCTCGTTCGGGATCATGCACTACTACCTGACCGGCATGCACACGCCCGGCCGCACCGGGGTCTGGGAACTCTACGAGCAGGCCGTCAAGGACGATCCGACATTGGCCTACGGCCCCGGCCGGGGTGCGATCGGCTCGCCGGACACGGTGCGCGAGTTCCTTCGCGGCTACGAGGAAAGCGGCGTCGACGAGATCATCCTGCTGCTCAATCCGCGCAGCCATGAGGGCACCATGGAGTCCATCGAGATCATGGGCCGCGAGATCCTGCCCGAGTTCATCGAGCGCGACGAGAAGGCGGTCAAGGACAAGGCCAAGCGGCTGGCGCCGGTGATCGAGAAGGTCGAGGCGCGCAGGCTGCCCTCGGACGCACCGATGTTCGACGAGACGTACGCGTTCGGCGGTCTGCCGACCGGCCGGGGTGGGAAGTTCACCGCCGGGGAGATTCCCGAGGCCATGGCCGAGATCAACGAGGGGCGGGTCAAGGCCGCGCAGGCCGAGAAGGACGCGAAGGCAGCGAAGGAACCTGCGAGCAGAGCGTGAGTGCACTCGACGAACTGGTGCGCTACGACGGCAGACATGCCGTCGTCACCGGATGCTCCTCCGGTATCGGGGCCCACGTGGCAGACCACCTCAGCCGGCTGGGCGCGCGCGTCACGGGGCTCGATCTGCGCGCTCCCTCCGGCCCGTCGCCGCTGGCGGACTTCGTCGAGGTCGATCTCGCCGATCCAGGGTCGGTGACCGCCGCGGCGGCCATCGTCGACGGTGAGGTCGACGCGTTGTTCAACGTGGCCGGTGTGTCGTCGGGCATCGGCGACCCGCAGCTGGTTGTCCGGATCAACTTCCTCGGCACACGGCAGATCACCGAGGCGCTGACCGGCCGGATGCCCGCGGGTGCGTCGATCACCAACGTGTCCTCCCTCGCAGCGTCGCACTACCGCGAAAACGCTTCCGTGACAACGGGTCTGCTCGACGCCGCCTCGGTGGCCGACGGGGTGGCCTGGTGCAGGCGGAACCCGCACGCGCTGGCTGACGGCGGCTACCGGCTCTCCAAGGAGGCGGTCATCCTCTACGGCATGCGCCGCGTCACCGAGCTGGGCGCCCGGGGTATCAGGATCAACTGCACCGCACCGGGGGTCACCGAGACGCCGATCCTCGACCAACTGCGCTCGGCGTACGGCCAGGATTACCTGGACTCCTTCACCACGCCGCTGGGCCGGATCTCCGACCCCGGGGAACAGGCCGCCGTGCTGGTCTTTCTGGGCAGCCGGGCGGCCGGCTACATCACCGGGCAGGTGGTATGGGCCGACGGCGGGATCCTCGCCCAGCGGTACGCGGCTCAGATGCACGGCAGCAATGCGGCACAGGGGAGTCGATGATGGCCGACGACATGAGGTTGTTCCGGGAGGCCGCCGAGGAGCTGCGCAACTGGGGCCGTTGGGGTGACGACGACGAACTCGGCACCCTGAACTTCATCACCGCCGAGAAAGTGACCGAGGCAGCGCGATTGGTCACACAGGGCAAGGTGATCTCGCTCGGCGGCGACTTCAGCGCGGGCGGTCCCCAGGGCGCCTTCAAGTTCCGGCAGAACCCCGTGCACGTGATGACCGTCGACGGCGGAGACGCCTCCACGCTCGTCGAGTACGGCCCGCAGTGGCTGCGCAACGCGGTCGCCGCCGACATGAGCGCGTTCTTCGCCGACAACCCGTTCCGATTCAACGACGACCTCATCGTGATGCCGCTGCAGGCCGCGACCCAGTGGGACGCGCTGTCGCACGTCTACTACGAGGAGAAGCTCTACAACGGCTTTCCGGCCGACTCCGTCACCAGTTTCGGCGCCTTCCACCTGGGCATCGAGAAGGTCGACGGCAAGGGCATCACGTCGCGCGGAGTGCTGCTCGACGTGGTCGCCCACCGCGGTGCCGACATGTTCTGCGCGCCCGGGGAACCCATCATCCCTGCCGAACTCGACGAGATCGCCGCCGCACAGAATGTCGAGATCCGCTCGGGCGACATCGTCGTCGTCCACACCGGGTGGTGGACCCGCTTCCTGGCCACCGGTGACGGCGGCGAGGCCGGCTCGGGCCTGCACTGGACATGCGCCCGCTGGCTGCACGATCACGAGGTCGCTGCCGTCGCCGCCGACAACCTGATGGTCGAAGACCCCGACCCGGCCAACGGAATCGAGGGCACCTTCCTGCCGATGCACATGCTCTGTCTACGGGACATGGGCCTGATGCTCGGGGAGTACTGGGATCTCGGCCCGCTCGCCGCCGACTGCGCCGCCGACAACATGTACGAATTCCAGCTCGTCGCCCCGCCGTTGAAGGTCGTCGGTGCGGTCGGCGCCCCCGTCAGCCCGATAGCGATCAAGTGAGGCAATGGTGAGCACGCGAACTTCGAGCGATAGACCGTTCATCGTCGGTCTGGGCGGAACCCTGCGGGCCAACTCATCGACCGAGCGGGCGCTGCGCCACTGCCTGGCGGCGGTGGAACGCCAGGGCGGTCGCACCCGCCTGTTCGCCGCCGAGGAACTCGACCTCCCGATGTACGCCCCCCACGAACTCGAACGCACCCCGCGCGCACTCGAACTGGTGAAGACGCTGCGCGACGCGGACGCGGTCGTCGTCGGCTCGCCGGGCTACCACGGCGCGGTGTCGGGTCTGGTCAAGAACGCCCTCGACTACATCGAGGACCTCCGCGAGGATCCGCGCGTGTACCTCGACAACACCCCCTGGGGATGCATCAGCTGCGCGTACGGGTGGCAGGCCGCGGTCGGCACGCTGACCCAGCTGCGCAGCATCGGCCACGCCCTGCGCGCCTGGCCGACACCGCTGGGTGTGGCCATCAACTCCGCCGAGCCGGTCTGGGACACCTCAGGCGGCCTGGCCGACACCGACCAGGGCACAGCCGTCGCCAACCAGCTCGACCTGTTGGCCACTCAGGTGCTGGCGTTCGCGCACACGAGCAGGGAAACGGCGTGATCGGTCGCCACACGGTGCTGGTCGACGGCCTGCTCACCAGTTATCTCGAGGCGGGCCAGGGCGATCCGGTGGTGCTGCTGCACGGCGGGGAGTTCGGCGCCGACGCATGCCTGGCGTGGGAGCACACCATCGGGGCGCTCGCGCAGCGACACCGGGTGCTCGCGCCCGACATGCTGGGCTTCGGAGGGTCGGCCAAGGTGGTCGACTTCACCGACGGCCGCGGCATGCGGATCCGCCACATCGCGCGCTTCTGCGAGGTGATGGGGGTGGAATCGGCCCACTTCGTCGGCAATTCGATGGGTGCGGTGAACCTGCTCGTCGACATGACGTCGGAGGCGCCGGTGCTGCCGGTCCGCAGCCTCGTGGCCCTTTGCGGCGGCGGTGAGATCCAGCGTAACGAGCACGTCAGTGCGCTCTACGACTACGACGCGACACTCGAGGGTATGCGCCGCATCGTCGCGGCGCTGTTCCACGATCCGTCCTATCCCGACGACGAGCAGTACGTCCGGCGCCGATACGAATCCAGCATCGCACCGGGTGCCTGGGAGTCGTTGGCCGCAGCCCGGTTTCGCCGTCCCGGGCTCGCGACACCCGGCACGCCGAGCAGCGTCCGCGCCTATGACCGCATCGCCGTCCCGACGCTGATGGTGGAGGGCGGCGGCGACAAACTGCTGCCGCCGGGCTGGGCGGCGCAGATCGCAGGCCAGATCGGGCAGGCCCGGTCCGCGGTGATCGACGACGCCGGGCACTGCCCGCAGATCGAGCAACCCGCGGCCGTCAACGCGCTGCTGTCGGATTTCTTCGCGGGGATACCGCCCCGCCGAAGGCCAGGGGGAGAGCGCAGATGACAGAACTGGCGGGCAAGGTCGCGATCGTCACCGGGGCGTCGTCGGGAATCGGGCGCGGGATCGCCGAGCGATTCGCCGCCGAGGGGGCGGCCGTGGTCGTCGCCGACGTCCGTGACGAGGACGGGGAAGCCCTTGTCGCCGAGCTGACCTCGGCCGGTGGTACCGCACATTTTCGGCACACCGACGTCGGAGATCAGGCGCAGGTCCGCGAACTCGTCGAGACGACCGTCAGCGCCCTCGGTGGCCTGCACGTGATGATCAACAACGCCGGTATCTCGAGCCCGCTCAGGAAGGGCCTCTTCCACGAGGACTTCGAGGAATTCGACCGGGTGATGCGCGTGAACCTGCTCGGGGTCATGGCCGGTACCCGCGATGCGGCACGCCACATGGCTGAGCACGGTGGCGGTTCGGTGATCAACCTCGGCTCCATCGGCGGCATCCAGGCCGGCGGCGGGGTGTCGACCTACCGCGCCTCCAAGGCCGCCATCATCCACTTCACCAAGTGCGCGGCCATCGAACTGGCGCACTACGAGGTCCGCGTGAACTGCATTGCGCCGGGCAACATCCCGACACCCATTCTGGCGTCGTCGGCCACCGCGGAGGACCGCGAGCGCCTGGAGCGCTTCGAGGCGCGGATCCGGGCGCAGATGCGTGACGACCGCCCGCTCAAACGGGAGGGCACCGCAGACGACGTCGCCGAGGCGGCCCTGTACCTCGCGACGGACCGCTCGAGGTACGTGACCGGCATCGTGCTGCCCGTCGACGGCGGCACCGTTGCGGGGAAGGTCATCGTGCGCAAGCCGGCATCGGAGCGGCCGCCATCGTGAGTGGTTTAAATCAGTCGCTTGACTTAGTGAGTGTGGCCCGGTTCACTGAGGTGGTGACCACTGCGCGGACCGTGCGTGCCGACCGGGCCTCGAGCACGCAAGAGGCGATCCTGAAGGCGGCCGAACGTCTCTATGCCGAACACGGCGTGTTCGCCGTGTCCAACCGGCAGGTCAGCGAGGCCGCCGGCCAGGGCAACAACGCCGCCGTCGGGTATCACTTCGGCACCAAGGCCGATCTGGTGCGCGCCATCGAGCACAAGCACCGCGGGCCGATCGAGGAGCTTCGCGAGCAGCGCATCGCCGCGATCGGCGACTCCACCGACATGCGCGACTGGGTGGCGGCGCTGGTGTGCCCGTTGACCGATCACCTTGCCGAACTGGGGAATCCGACCTGGTATGCGCGGTTCGCCGCGCAGGTGATGACCGATCCGGCCTACCACAACATGATCGTCAAAGACGCGCTGTCCTCGTCGTCGCTGGTGCGGGTGCTCGACGGCATCAACGGATGCCTGCCCGATCTGCCGGTCGAGGTCCGCGTCGAACGCAACATCATGGGCCGCAACCTGCTCATGCACAGCTGCGCCGAACGCGAGCGTCTGCTCGCGCAGGGGGCCCCCGTCGCGCGGCCGTCCTGGCAGGGAGCCGCATCGGGTCTCATCGACGCGATCGTCGGGCTGTGGCATGCGCCGGTGACGGAGGTGCCGTGACGTGAAGGTCACTGTCGACCAGAACCGGTGCGTGTCCTCGGGTCAGTGCGTGCTCAACGCCGGCGAGGTCTTCGACCAGCGCGACGACGACGGCGTCGTCGAGTTGCTCATGCCCGAACCGGGACCCGAACACATCGACCAGACCCGCAAGGCCGCGGCCGCCTGCCCCGCCCTGGCCATCCACCTCGAGGAGCACGGATGACGGAGACGCTGACCGAGGAAGCGGTGTCGGCCGCTCCCGAGTACCCGATGGAGCGCTCGGCGGGCTGCCCGTTCGCCCCGCCCGAACCGATGCTCGAGATGAACCGGACCAAACCTCTGTCGCGCGTGCGGATCTGGAACGGCACCACACCCTGGCTCGTCACCGGACACGAGGCGGCCAGGACGCTGTTCGCCGACTCCCGAGTCAGCGTCGACGACCGGCGGAAGGGTTTCCCACACTGGAACGGGCACATGCTCGCGACGGTGCACAAGCGGCCCCGGTCGGTGTTCACCTCGGATGCCGAAGAGCACACGCGGTTCCGGCGAATGTTGTCGAAGCCCTTCACGTTCCGGCGCGTCGAGGCGCTGCGGCCGGTGATCCAGCAGGTCACCGACGAGTGCATCGACGCGATCCTGGCCGGTCCGCAGCCCGCCGACATGGTCTCCCAACTGGCCCTGCCCGTCCCCACCCGGGTCATCAGCGACATGCTCGGCGTGCCCTACGACGACCACGAGTTCTTCCAGGAGCACGCCAACGCCGGGCTCGCGCGGTACGCGGCCGCGGACGCCATGCAAAAGGGTGCGATGAGCCTGCACCAGTACCTCGTCGATCTCGTCGAGGAGAAGCAGGCCCATCCCGCCGAGGACGCCGTGTCCGACCTCGCCGAGCGCGTCACCGCGGGCGAGATCAGCGTCAAGGAGGCCGCACAGCTGGGCACCGGGCTGCTGATCGCCGGCCACGAGACCACCGCGAACATGATCGGCATCGGCATTCTCGCGCTGCTCGAGAATCCGGAACAGGCTGCGCTACTGCGTGATTCCGAGGACCCCGGGTTCATCGCGAATGCGGTCGAAGAGCTGATGCGCTACCTGTCGATCATCCAGAACGGCCAGCGGCGGGTCGCGACCGAGGACATCGAGATCGCCGGTGAGACCATCAGGGCGGGGGAGGGCATCATCATCGACCTCGCGCCGGCCAACTGGGACGCGGCGGCCTTCCCCGAGCCCGACAAGCTCGACTTCACCCGCGACGCAGGCCAGCAGCTCGGTTTCGGTTACGGCAGGCACCAGTGCGTCGGGCAGCAGCTCGCCCGCGCCGAACTGCAGATCGTGTTCACCACGCTGCTGCGCCGCATGCCCGCGATGACGCTCGCCATCCCGTTCGACGAGGTGCCCTTCAAACACGACCGCCTCGCCTACGGCGTCTACGAACTACCGGTGACCTGGTAGTCACCTCGAGTCCACAGCCCGATTGGAGTACCGACGATGTCCACCCCCGTAGCCACGCTCTATCCGCCCGAAGGCTTCGGTGCCCCCAAGAACCGGCACGGCCATTCCACCGGTGTCGTCGAGGGGCTGCCCGCCGACACGGTGATCTTCTCCGCGGACAACCACATCTCCGTCGCCGACGACATCTTCTACGAACGCTTTCCCGAAGAGCTCAAGGGGGCCGCGCCACGGATCTGGTACGAGGACGGCGCCTACATGGTCGGGATGAAGGGCAAGGCCTGGACCGGCGGGGACTTCGGCCGCGTGCTGATGCAGTACGACGACCTCGCCGGCGCCGCGTCGAACAACATCGACGCCCGCATCCGCGAGCTGAAGGAAGACGGCATCGACAAGGAGCTGGCGTTCCCCAATGCTGTGCTGGCTCTGTTTCACTACCCGGACAAGTCCCTGCGCGAGCGGGTGTTCCGCATCTACAACGAGCACATCGCCGATCTGCAGGAGCGCTCCAACGGGCACTTCTACGGCGTCGGGCTGATCAACTGGTGGGACCCCGCCGGAACCCGGACCACCCTCGCCGAGCTGAAGTCACTGGGGCTCAAGACCTTCCTGCTGCCGCTGAATCCGGGCAAGGACGACGACGGCAACATCTACGACTACGGCAGCACCGACATGGACGCCGTGTGGGACGAGATCGAGGCGGCCGGTCTCCCGGTCAGCCACCACATCGGCGAGACGCCGCCGAAGACGCCGTGCCAGAACAACAGTGTGGTCGTCGGCATGATGGTCAACGTCGACTCGTTCCGCGAGCAGTTCGCCAAGTACGTGTTCTCGGGCATCCTCGACCGACACCCCGGTCTGAAGATCGGGTGGTTCGAAGGCGGCATCGCGTGGGTGCCGACCGCGCTGCAGGACGCCGAGCACATGTTGGCCTCCTACCGCCACATGTTCAATCACGAACTCCGGCACCCGGTGAACCACTACTGGACCAACCACATGAGCGCATCGTTCATGGTGGACCCGTTGGGCCTCGCGCTGATCGACCGGATCGGCGTCGACAACGTGATGTGGTCCTCGGACTATCCGCACAACGAGAGCACATTCGGTTACTCGGATAAGTCTCTGGCGTCGGTGGTGGAGGCCGTCGGCGCGGAGAACGCGGTGAAGATCGTCAGCACCAACGTGCAGAAGTACCTGGGCATCTGATGACCACCCTCGCCCCGTCGTGGACGGCGGGCGTCACCGCCGCCGACATTCCCGACCTTCCCGACCGCGGCAGGATGTACCGCGAGTGTGGGGCCAGGTTGCGGGCGACGATGAAGGACAGGGGCGTCGACGCGCTCGTGCTGCTCGGCAACGGCAACGTGGTCTACGCGACCGGGGCGAGCTGGCCGCTGCTCGACGCCGGCCTCTCCCACGTCGAGCGCCCGATCGCTGTGGTGCTCGCCGACGACGAGCACCCTCACCTGTACATGCCGTTCCGGGAGGGCAGTTCGTTCGAGTCCGAGGTGCCCGCCGATCACGTGCACGGACCTCTCTATCTCGAATTCGATGAGGGCGTGCTGCATTTCGCGTCGGAGCTCGCCGGTTTGTTGCCCGCGGGCGGGCACGTCGCCGTCGACGAACTGACCGGCGCGATGCGCCGCAACACCGGCCGGCTGTTCCCGGCCGGGCCACCGTCGGATGCCGCCCAGGTGATCGGTCCCGCCAAGCTCGTGAAGACCATCGACCAGGTGGCGGCGATCCGCAAGGCATGCCGGATCACCGAAGAGGCCGTCGTCGACGTGCAGAAGTCGTTGGCGCCCGGAGTCCGCCAGATCGACCTGTCCGCGGCGTTCGTCCGGCGAGCGTTCGAACTCGGTGCGACGGCCAACATGCTCGAGGCGATCTGGCAGGTGATGCCCACCTCCAAAGCCGAAGGCACGTGGACCACCACCGGAGATCTGGCTCTGCCGCTGCTCACCACCGAGCGGGCGCTGGCCCGCGGCGATGTGCTTTGGACCGATGTCAGCATCACCTACGAGGGATACTGCTCGGATTTCGGGCGCACGTGGCTGGTCGGCGCGGAGCCCAGCGCGCGTCAGCAGGAGCAGTTCGCCACCTGGCGGCGCATCCTCGACGCCGTACTGGCGGTCACCCGCGCCGGAGCCACCTGCGGTGACCTCGCGCGCGCCGCGATCGCCGCCAACGGGGGCGTCAAGCCGTGGCTGCCGCACTTCTACCTGGGGCACGGCATCGGCACCAATGCCGCCGAGATGCCCATGATCGGAACGGATCTCGGCCAGGAATTCGACGACAACTTCGTCTTCCCCGCAGGCATGGCGCTGGTGCTCGAACCCGTCGTCTGGGAGGACGGGACCGGCGGCTACCGCAGCGAGGAGATCATCGTGATCACCGAGGACGGCTACCTGCCGATCACCGACTACCCCTACGCACCCTACGGAGACACGATGGGCGCTCGCGCATGACCGATGACGTCCTCCCCGACGACCTCGCGCTGCGGACCGGCCGCCGCGAACGCGCCCTGGCCGAGATGGCGGCCAACGAGCTCGACATCCTCGTGCTCGGCAGGCAGGCCAACGTCCGCTACGTCACCGGGGCGCCCCAACTCTGGGTCGCCGGCACCCGCCCGTTCGCGCCGATCTGCGTCGTGGTGCGGGCCACCGGGGAGATCCACCTGAACAGCAGCTGGGACGAAGGGATGCCCGAGGAGATCGGGCACGACCACCTGTACGGGCTGGCGTGGAATCCGATGACACTGATCGACGTCCTCAAGAACATCGACGGGGCAGCGGACGCGAAACGCGTCGGAACCGATGCGCTCTCACCGACGTTCGGTCAGCTGCTGCCGATGGCCTTCCCGAACGCCGAACTCGTCGACGGCGAAGTCGCGATGCGGGCCGCGCGCCGCACCAAGACACCTGAGGAGATCGGCGCGCTGCGCGGCGCCCTGCACATCGCCCAGGATGCGCTCGCCGCGGCGGTCGCCGGGCTCGCGCCGGGAACCACCGAGCAGGCGCTCACAGGGATCATGCTCGAGGCCATGGCCGCAGGCGGAGTGAGCACGTCGGCGACGCAGGACGGCGCGTGGATCACGCCGCGTGAACACTCGTGGCGGGTCGGTCCTCGCGACCGGCGCATCGCCGAGGGGGATCTCGTGGCGTTCGCCGCGGGCGCGCTGGCAGGCGGCTACGTCGGCGAGGTCGGACGGACCTGGCCCGTCGGTGACGTCGACGGTGCCGACGCACTGTTCGCGCGCTCGAACCGACTGTGGGACGGCCTGTTCGAGGCGTGCCGGCCGGGAGCGTCGGCGAGCGCGCTGTTCGGCGCGTACGAGGCCGTCGGCGAGTCGTTGCCGCCGATGCCGGTGGCGCACGGACTGGGCTTGGGATTCGACCCGCCGGTCATCTCACCGGACCTCGCGCAGACCTCGGCTGACGAACGACTCGACCCGGGCACCGTGCTGGCCGTCACGGCCTACGTGTGGGAGGCCGGTGTCGGCGCGGTGTTCCGACGCGATGCCGTCCTGATCACCGAGGACGGCCCTCAGATGCTCACCGACAGTCCGCTGCCGGCGCAGGCCACTGCCGGAATCGGCTGACGCGCAGCCGATGTCGAACACCGGCCGACCTTCGCCCGAGGAGATCATCCTCTACACGAAGGACCCGACGACCAAGATCGCCACGATCACCTTCAATCGACCCGACTACCTCAACGCGCCGACGTCGGCGGCGCGACTGCGGTATGCCGACCTGCTGCGTGCGGCCACCGTCGACAACGACGTCAAGGTGGTCGTCATCCGCGGCGTCGGAGACGATCTCGGCAGTGGCGCGGACCTTCCCGAGTTCATGGAGGGCCGCGACGACCCCTCCGCACGACTGGCCGAGTTGCGGCTCGAGGACGACGGGGTCGGTGACGTCACCTATCCTCCGACGGGCACGTTCCGCAACGGCGCGACGATCAGCGCCTGGTATGCCAACGTGGCGGCCGGCAACCGTCCGCTGCAGGAGCTGAAGAAGATCAGCATCGTCGAGGCCAAGGGATACTGCTACGGCTGGCACTTCTATCAGTGCGCGGACGCTGATCTCGTGATCTCCTCGCAGGACGCACTGTTCGGGCATCCGTCCTTCCGCTACTACGGCTGGGGCCCCCGGATGTGGACATGGGTGCAGATGATGGGACTGCGCAAGTTCCAGGAGATGGTGTTCACCGGCAGGCCGTTCACCGCGGCCGAGATGTACGACTGCAATTTCCTGAACAAGGTCGTGCCCAGAGAGCAGCTCGAAGCCGAGGTGGACAAGTACGCGCGGTCCTGCGCGCGCAATCGCCCTGTCGACACGGTGTTCCAGCAGAAGATGTTCTTCGAGATCTTCAAGCAGCAGCAGGGCGAGTACATGGGCAGCCTGCTGGCAGCCTTCTTCGAATCCATGGGCAGCGGTGCGGTCAACGACGGCGACGACTTCGACATGAACGAGGCGATCCAACGGGGGCTCGGCGAGGCCGTCAACGACAACGACCTCAGGTTCCCTCCCGAGTTCCGGCTCAGCAAGTCCAACCGCGCCCGGGACGGCGATGCCTGAGCATCCGCTGTCCGGATACGTCGTCGTCGACTTCTCCAGCGGCATCGCGGGCGCCTACTGCACGAGGCTGCTGGCCGACGGCGGTGCCGAGGTCGTGAAAGTCGAACCACCGGAGGGTGATCCGCTGCGGTCGTGGTCGGCGTCCGGTGCCGACATCGGCGAGGGCAACGACGGCGCTCTGTTCTCCTACCTCGCCTGCACCAAACACAGTGTGGTGGCCGATCCCGATGCAGATACCGAGTTCGTCGACACCCTGCTCGCCGGCGCGGACGCGGTGGTGTGGTCGCGCGGCCCGGGCATCGCCGGCGCTCCCGGGTTCGGGCCCGTCGACATCCACCGCAGACATCCGCACCTGACGGTCACCGCGATCACGCCGTTCGGCCTGGACGGACCCTGGAAAGACCGGCCTGCCACGGAGTTCACGCTGCAGGCATGGTCGGGCGGGATCGTCGGCCTCGGCCGCGGCACACCCGACCGCGCGCCGGTCCACGTCGGCGGGCAGGTCGGTGACTACCTGGCCGGCGCCTACGCGAGCGCTGCCACGTTGGCGTCGCGGATGCGGGGCGGGGCCGAGCTGATCGACCTGTCGATGCTGGAGACGTCGATCCTCGGCCTGACCTACTATCCCGTCACCTATTTCGCGATGCTCGGCAGGCCGTGGCGCGACGCACGGCGGCTGACGGTGCCCGGCATCGCACGGGCCAAGGACGGTCTCGTCGACATCGGCTGCGGCACCGCCCAGCAGTGGTTCGACCTGTGCGCGATGACCGGCCACGTCGAGTGGATCGACGAGGAGTCGCCGCTGACCATCACCCAGCAGGCCACCGAACACGCCGACGAACTGTACGCGTGGGTGGCGGACCAGACGGTGGACGAGATCCGGGACCTCGCCACCGCGTTCCGGATCCCCAACGCGCCGGTCGCCAACGGCGCCAACGTCGCACGGCTCGACCACTATGTCGAGCGCGGGTCGTTCGTCGTGAATCCGCGCGACGGATTTACCCAGCCGGGCCAGCCTTACCGCATGGCCCCTGCGGCGCTCCGGCCGCCGGCGCCCGCCCCGCGCCTCGGCGAACACACCGAGGCCCACCGCTCGCGGAATAGCATTCCGGGTCGCGATCCGGGCGATTCCACAGCCCGGAATGCGCTTCCGCGGCGGGAGGTGCCCCCGGTTCCGCGGCGGGAGGGGCTGCCGTGTGCGGGGCTGCGGGTGATCGACATGACGACCTTCTGGGCCGGCCCGAGCTGTACCCACCTGCTGGCGATGCTGGGTGCCGACGTCATCCACGTCGAATCCACCCGGCACCCGGACGGGACCCGGCTGATCGCCGGCATCCCCGCCACCGAAGAGCTGTGGTGGGAGCGCTCGCCGATCTTCTCGGCCCTGAACACCGACAAGCGCGGCGTGACGCTGAACCTGCAGCACCCGACCGGCCGAGAACTGCTCGGAAGGCTGATCGCGACCGCCGACGTCGTCGTGGAGAACTTCACCCCGCGCGTGCTCGAGACCATGGGGCTGACCTACGACGCGGTCAAGGCCATCAAGCCCGACATCGTCATGGCCCGCATGCCCGGGTTCGGGCTCGACGGTCCGTGGCGCGACAACCCCGCCTTCGCCTATGTCATCGAGGCGGCCGCCGGGATCAGCTGGCTCACCGGCTATCCCGACCTCAATCCCTTCGAGCCCTACTCGGTCGGCGACCCCAACGCCGGGATCCATGCGCTCAACGCGATCCTGCTGGCGCTCGAACACCGCCGTGAGACCGGCGAGGGTTCGCTGGTCGAGGCGGCGATGGTCGACGCGGCGCTGGCCGTCGCCGCCGAGCAGGTGATCGAGTACTCGGCCTACGGAGCGCTGCTGCAGCGCGCGGGCAATCGTGGACCGTGCGCGGCGCCGCAGAACCTCTACCGCACCAACGAGACCGACGAGTTCGGCCGCGCCGACACCTGGGTGGCGCTTGCCGTGGAGACCGACGCACAGTGGGAGGGTCTGCGCGAGGCGCTGGGCAGCCCGTCGTGGGCGATGTCCGACGAGTTGAGAACCGCCCCTGGCAGGCGCGCCCAGCACGATCTTCTGGACCGTCACCTGGCGCGGTGGTGCGGCGACCGCGCCGGCGACGACATCGTGACGACGCTGTGGGACCACGGCGTTCCGGTCGCCAAGGTCATGCAGCCACACCGACAGACGGAACTGCCGCAGCTGTCGGCGCGCGGGTTCTTCGAGACGGTCCCACACCCGGTGAACCCGCCGGCGCCGCACGGCACGCTGCCATTCCGCCTCAGCCGGGGTCCCGAACGCGTGCACACCACGCCGGCTCCGCTTCTGGGCGAGCACAACGCGGATGTGCTGCGCGAACTCGGACTCGACGACGACGAGATCGGTCGCCTCGAGGCCGACGGCATCATCGGTACCACGATCGCCCGGTGACCGTCATGCCCATCGCGCCGTCGGACATCCTGCTCACCGGCCGGGTCGTCGTGGTCACCGGTGGTGGGGCCGGCATCGGGCGCGGAATCGCCCGGGGCCTGGCGGCTTTCGGTGCCTCGGTGGCGATCTGGGAGCGCGACCCCGATACCTGCGCGGCGGCGGCCGACGAGGTCGGCGGCCTCGGCGTCGTCGTCGACGTGCGCGACGCAGAGGCGGTCGATGCTGCGCTCGCCCGCACCGAGGCCGAGCTGGGGATCGTCTCGATACTGGTCAACAATGCCGGCGGAACGTTCTGGTCGCCGCTGCTGGAGACAACCGAGAACGGCTGGGATGCGTTGTATCGCAGCAATCTTCGCCATGTGCTGCTCTGCACGCAGCGGATCGCACGTCGGCTCGTGGCCGCGGAGATGCCGGGAAGCGTCGTGAACATCACCTCGATCGAGGGCGTGCGTGCCGCGCCGGGTTACGCCGCCTACGCGGCCGCGAAAGCCGGCGTGATCACGTACACCAAGACCGCGTCGTTCGAGCTGGCGCCCCACGGCATCCGGGTCAACGCGCTCGCGCCCGATCTGACCTTGACCGAGGGCCTGGCCGGCCTCGCTGCCGGGGAACTCACCGAGGACATCGGCGCAGGTGTCCCCCTGCGCCGAGCCGGGACCGTCGACGAGATGGCCTCGGCCGCGGTCTTTCTCGCGTCGGACATGTCGTCCTACATCACCGGCCAGACGCTCCACGTCGACGGAGGCACCGACGCCGCGGGCGGCTGGTACTTCCACCCGCGTACCGGAGCGTCGACGCTGGGACCCGCCTGACCTAGGAGTCCGGCGACGGGTCGCCCAGCTTGCGCCGGACCGCGCCCCACGGGTCGGCGTACTGCCCTGGCTGCTTCCAGTAGGCCGCGCGACGCTGCAGGACAGCCTTCACCAGCGGCGCAGCCAGTGGCAGCACATACCGTGCCGGCCCGGCCCGCCTGGCCGCCTCGTCGAGCATGTCCTGCCACGAATGGTGCTGGAAATTCAGCGCTTCCTGCGCTCGAGTGGTGTCCATCCAGTCGGTGACGAACCAGTCCTCGTCGCTGTCGGGATCGCCCTTGCGCCCGGTGGGCAGTCCGTTTCTCAGTCCTCGTGCCGCGGCCAGCGCCGGGCCGACCTGGCCCTGCAGCACGCGGTGGGAATCGTCGCCGGCGATCAACAGGATTTCGCCGACCACATCGGCGGTGGTCGCTGCGGCAAACGCCCACGCGACATCGCGCACGTCGACGGTGTGCAACCTGCCGTCGGTGGGCAGCGTGCTCTCGAAGTACAGCGCGTCCATCGAGAACGGAATGGCGTTGGGGTCGACGCTGAGCACGCCACCCAGGCGCAGCACCACCCAGTTCAGGGACGAGGACCGGACGATCGCCTCGGCCTCGGCCTTGTGGGCGCTGTAGAGGTCGGAGTGCTTCATCGGCATGTCGGCGGTGACCGGGCCGGTGGCGCGATGCGGGTTGCGAGCCCCGTACACCGCGTTGCTCGACGCCTGAACGAATCGTGGGGGAGCGGGCTGGGATTCGGCGATCTGTACCAGGGTGGCCGTGGCATCGACGTTGACCCGCCGGGCCAGAGCGCGATTCTTGTAGATCCCCGGTGGGATGATCGCGGCGAGGTGGACGATGACCTCCGGCGCGACCCCGGCGACCAGGCGCCCGGTCTGCTCGGCGTCGGTCAGGTCGGCCCAGTGCACCGTGACGCCCGCGGGAAGTTGTTCTGCGGCCGTGCGGTTGGCCGGCGTGTCGAGGTCGGCGACCACCACGGTGCGGCCGAGTTCGGCCAGACGTCGTACGGTCGCGGAACCGACGAGCCCGAACCCTCCGGTGACCAGCACCGTTCCCGGCATCCGAGCTCCCCTCACCTGCGAATATGACATTCTCCGAAAGCGAGAGTAGCATCTCCGGAACAATGGCCGAGGAGCAGGCCGAGACGGCCAAGTGGGATCCGGCACTCGCCCGGCAGATCACGGCGCGGGTGGCGCCGCTGATCAAACGATACTTCCGTGCCGAAGTCCGCGGGCTGGAGGCGATGCCCGCCACCGGTGGCGCGCTCGTGGTCTCGAATCACTCCGGCGGCATGCTCACGCCCGATGTCCTGGTCTTCGCGCCGGAGTTCTACAAGCGGTTCGGCTTCGAACGCCCGTTGTACACCCTGGCGCACTACGGCGTCTTCCTCGGTCCGCTCGGCGATGTCCTGCGGCGTGCCGGCGTCATCGAGGCCAGTCGTGAGAACGCCGCCAAGGCACTGCGTTCCGGCGCGATCGTGCTCGTCTTCCCCGGCGGCGACTACGACTCCTACCGCCCGACCTCGACCGCCAACGTGGTCGACTTCGCCGGCCGGACCGGCTATGCACGCACCGCGATCGAAGCGGGCGTTCCGATCGTGCCGGTGGTCTCGATCGGTGCGCAGGAAACCCAGATGTTCCTGGCGCGCGGCGACGGCATCGCCCGCCGGATCGGCCTGACCCGTGCACGGATGGAGATCCTGCCCGTGAGCATCGGGTTCCCGTTCGGTCTCTCGGTGATCTTCCCGCCCAACATCCCTCTGCCGTCGAAGATCGTCACGCGCGTGCTGACACCCATCGACGTCGCGGCGGAGTTCGGCGACGATCCGAACATCGACGAGGTCGACCTGCACGTGCGGGCGGTGATGCAGGCGGCGCTCGACGAGTTGGCGCGCGAGCGGCGCTTCCCGATCCTCGGCTGACCGGCTCAGCCGACGGTCGCCGGCGGCATCGCGGTTGCGACGCTCCTCGGCGGCGTCAGTCCGCAGGCCCGACGCAGGTCGCCGAAGGCGTGCACCATCGCGTCGGTCGCCTCGTGCGGGTCGGTGAAGGTCGAGTCGTCGGAGAGCACAGCGATATCGAGTTGATCGACATAACTCCACACCGTCATGTTGAAGGCGCTGCCGGCCGACAGCACGCCGACCGAATAGATCTCGCTGACCGGCGCGCCGCCGATGTGGCCGCGTTGCCGCGGTCCGGGCACGTTCGAGATCGCCACGTTCATCAGCCGGTTGTGGTCGGCACGCGTGGACTGCGCGCGAAACAGTGCCGGCGCCAACGGTGGTGGCAGGTACTCGAGCATCCGGCCCTGCAGCGTGGGACCCAGCAGGTCGTTCACCTCCTTGGCGCGCGTGCTGGCCACGGAGGTGAGCTCGACGCGCCGCAGCGGATCCGCGACGTGCACCGGCAGGGAGACCATCATGCCGCCGATCTCGTTGCCGGTGACCCTCTCGGTGGACTTGTCGGTGGCGACGGGCACCGTCGCCATGATGGGGCGATCCGCGTGACCGTCATAGCGCAGCAACAGCTCCCGCAGGCCGCCCGCCGCGACGGACAGCACGACGTCGTTGAACGTCACCGACAGCGTCCTGGCCGTCTCCTTCACCTCGGCGAGCGACACTGTGGCGGTGGCGAAGGTGCGCACCGGCGAGACCACATGATTGAGAAAGGTCGACGGCGCGTTGAAAGGCTTGGCGAGGTCGGGATCGTCGCGGCGATCCCGGGTTCGCTGACGCAGCCGCGCGACACCGCGGGCGGCGTCGGCAACCAGTCCGGGTAGTCGGGCCATGTTGTGAATGTGGTCGAGCTGCGCCTCCCAGAGCAGTTGCCCTGCCGACGGCGCCTCACAGCTCTGCGGAGGCTCGTCGCGCTCGTCCTGGGCAGGTCCGGCCAGATCCATCAGCCGCGCAAGCAGATTCGCCGAGGCGACACCGTCGGCGAGTGTGTGATGGACCTTGCCGATGAGCGCGAAGCGCTTCGCAGCCATCCCCTCGGCGAAATGGAACTCCCACAGCGGCCGGCTGCGGTCCAGCGGCGTGCTGGCGATCTCGCCGATCACCCGGTCGAGTTCGCGCCGACCGCCGGGCGCAGGCACGCGCACACGGCGCAGGTGGTAGTCGAGATCGACCGGGCAGTCCTGCAACCACATCGGATGATGCAGCCGCCACGGGATGTCGACGAGGCGGTAGCGCAACGGTTCCAGCAGATGAAGTCGCCGGGCGACGGTGCGCCGGAACGCCTCGAATCCGTAGTCGCCGTCGTAGTCCGCGGCGTCGATGACGGCGACCTTCAGCGTGTGCGTGTGCAGATTCGGTGTCTCGCTGTACAACAACATGGCGTCCATGCCGTTGAGGCGCTTCATGGAAGACATGCAACCACTCGGGCGTCATGATCAACGCCGATTCGCCGCCGCGGTCACTTCAGACAGCTGCCTCCGTCGACGGGAAGGGTGACACCGGTGACGAACCGCGCCTCGTCGGAGGCCAGGAACAGCACGGCGTTGGCGATGTCCTCCGGTTCGACCCAGCCGATGGGCAGGGTGTGCATCAGCTGACCGACGACCTTCATGTCCTCCGGCCCCGGGTTCTCCAGGTCGGGCCGGAACAGTTTCATCGTGGGCTCGTTCATGAACAGCGGGGTGTTCACGTTGGTGGGATGGACTGAGTTGACGCGGATGTTGTGCGCACCGAGTTCCACCGCGAACGTCCTCATCAGGCCGACGACACCGTGTTTCGCGGCGACGTAGTGCCCGGTGTGCGGGTAGGCCTTCAAGCCGCCGACCGAACTGGTCAGGACGATCGAACCGCCGTTGCCGCCGGCCAGGATGTGCGGCACACCGGCCTTGACGGTCTTCCACACTCCGGACAGGTTCACGCCGATCATGTCGTCCCAGTCCGGCTCACCGGTCTCGTGCAGCAGCTGGCCGCCGTTGCCGATGCCCGCATTGGCGACGATGATGTCGAGCTTGCCGAACTCCTCGACACCGGCGTCGACGGCGCTCTTGAGAGCGGCGAAGTCACGCACGTCGACCTCGGCCGTGTGGACGCGACCGCCGGCGTTCTTGACCAGGTCCGCGGTTTCCGCCAGGTCCTCGGAGGTGGACAGCGGGATCCGCACCGTGTCGATCTGCCGGCAGATGTCCACGGCGATGATGTCGGCGCCCTCTTGCGCCAGCCGCACAGCATGGGCCCGGCCTTGTCCGCGCGCGGCTCCGGTGATGAAGGCGACCTTGCCTTCGACGCGTCCCGTCATGGTCATCAATCCTTCTGTGTCGTAACGTCAGCGAGGGGTCGTCAGGGGATGAAGGTGGGCATGGACTGCCAGCCGCGGACGGCGGTGGTCTGGGACGGGACGGCGCGAGACCAGTCCACCTCCCAGGTCGGGAAACGCTTGAGGATCTCCTCGAGCGCGATCCGGCCCTCGAGGCGCGCCAGAGCGTTGCCCATGCAGAAATGTGTCCCGGCGCCGAACGTCATGTGCGACCGCAGCTCTCGGTGGATGTCGAACACGTCGCCGTCGGGCGGGAAGCGCCGGTGGTCGCGGTTTGCCGCACCCATCAGCAGCAGGATCGCGCTGCCCTCCGGCACGGTCTGTCCGTAGTACTCGGTGTCGCGGGTGACGTACCGGGCCACCTGCAGCGCGGGCGGCTCCCACCGCAGGATCTCTTCGATCGCCTGGGGGATGAGCGAGGGATCCTCGACGAGTTGACGACGCTGGTCGGGGTGCTCGGCCAGCGTCTTGCCCGCCCAGCCGATGAGTCGCGTCGTCGTCTCGGCGCCCGCCGTGGCGATCACCGTCAGATACATCAGCAGCTCGTCTCGGCGCAACCGGCGCACGGTGCCGGTCTCGTCGGTGAACTCGACGTTGAGTAGGTCGGTCATGATGTCGTCGGAGGGGTGCTCGGTGCGGTAGTCGATGAATTCCGCGAAAACCTCACCCGTGGCCCACTGCCCGATCTCCGTGCTCTGCAGCGTCGCCTCGCCGTGGTCGGTCACCCGGCGCTGGTCAGCCTCGGGGATGCCCAACAGCATGCCGATGACACGCATGGGCATCTGCTCGCCCAGGTCGTTGACGAAGTCGAATCGGCCGGAGCCGATCAGCGGGTCGAGGCAGCGCGCCGTGAACTCGCGGATCCGCGGCTCGAGTGCGAGCACCTTGCGGGGGGTGAACATGCGCGACAACAGATTGCGATGGATGTTGTGGATCGGCGGATCCTCGAAGATCAGGGTGCCCGGCGGAATCTCCATGCCCGACTTGATGATCTCGAGCAGGGCGCCGCGGCCGGAGATGAACGTGCTGTGGTCGATCAGCGCCTTGTTGACGTCGTCGAACCGGCTCAGCGCGTAGAAGTCGTGCCTGACGTTGTGGTACAGCGGCGCTTCCTCGCGCAGGCGCGCGAACACCGGGTAGGGGTTCATGTTGAGGTCGACACTGTAGGGGTCGTAGTACAGCTCCCCGGCGGTCTCGGCGTCCTGGACGTCGGGGTTCTCGGCACTGATCGTCACGGTGTCCCTCTCGCTGACCACGTCTCTGCGTAAGACATCGGGCTGCAATGTGTCTCACACTCTGACATCGCATGCGGTGGGGTGTCAATCACCGACTCGCTCTGAGCGAGCGTGACTCTCAAAAAGAAGAACAAGCTTCTCGACGACGTCTCAGAGAACGGCCGCGGCGTGACAGCAGAAGGAGGTTCTGTCAAGCGCCCGTGCTTGTCGGCACGAGTGGAGAGTGAGGTTCTCGAGGCCCCGGTCAGTCGGCGGCGAAGCCGTGGGCGCAGAAGTCCCACACCTCGTCGGCCGTGATCGGGTGCGCGGCGCCCTCGCCGACGTCCCCGCTCGACTGGGCGACGAACATCACGGTCTGCATGGTGATGGCCGCCATGCGCTTGGGGTTGACACCGTCGCGAAGCAGGCCCGCGGCTCCGGCATCCTCCATCAACTCGGTCAGGAGCGCCAGAAGCGGCGCATGGGCGACCTTGACCTCGGAGGGGTGGGACACCAGCAGTCGCGGAGCGAAATCGGTGAAGAGCGGCCGCTTGGCGGCCGGATCGGGTCGCGAGGACTCGAACAGCAGGGAGATCGCCACTTTGAGCCGCTCGAGGGGATCCTCCTGGCCGGCGGTCGCGGCGCGGATCTGTTCCGCCGAACGGCTCAGCGCGTCTTCGAAGAGCGCGAGCAGGAGTTCGTGCTTGCCGTCGAACTGGAGATAGAAGCTGCGCAACGACTGGCGGGAGCGGTCGACGACCTCCTGCACCGTGAAGTCGGTGCTGCCCTTCTCGATGATGATCGCCTGTGCGGCGTCGAGGAATCGTTGGACCCGCTGAGCGGCGCGCAACTTGGCGGTTTTGATCGAACGCTCGACCGCCCGCTGCTTCCAGGCCGGCTCCTCGCTGGCGCTGGTCACCGGCGGCTCAGACGCAGGCCGACTGGGAAGAACATGAACTGACTGTACCGGAGAACGCCGTGACATAGCGGTCTAGGACCCCCTCTCGGCCGACGTGTCAGAGATTGTAACTTCCTCACCACGAGAATAGTATTCTCATTTTGGTGATAACAGAAGGCCCAGTCTTCCCTGCGATACCGGGCTTCCCGAGACCCGAGGACGGGCCATGTACATCGACTACGACGTGACCGACACCATTGCGACGATCACCTTGAACCGGCCCGAGGCGGCCAACGCGCAGAACCCCGAGCTGCTCGACGAACTCGATGCAGCATGGACGCGGGCGGCCCAGGATCCAGGCGTCGCGGTGATCGTGCTGCGCGCCAACGGCAAACACTTCTCCGCGGGTCACGATCTGCGTGGCGGCGGACCGGTGCCGGACAAGATCACGTTGGAGTTCATCATCGAGCACGAGGCGCGACGCTACCTCGAATACACCTTGCGCTGGCGCAATGTTCCGAAGCCGTCGATCGCTGCGGTGCAGGGCCGCTGCATCTCGGGGGGTCTGCTGCTGTGCTGGCCCTGCGATCTGATCGTCGCGGCCGACGACGCGCAGTTCTCCGATCCGGTGGTCCTGATGGGTATCGGGGGTGTCGAATACCACGGGCACACGTGGGAATTGGGGCCGCGCAAGGCCAAGGAGATTCTGTTCACCGGACGTGCGATGACGGCCGAGGAGGTGCTGGCCACCGGCATGGTGAACAAGGTGGTGCCCCGCGCCGAGCTCGACAGCCAGACCTGGGCGCTGGCCGAACAGATCGCGAAGATGCCGCCGTTCGGGCTGCGGCAGGCCAAGCGCGCGGTGAACCAGACGCTGGACGTGCAGGGCTTCTACGCCGCGATCCAGTCGGTGTTCGACATCCACCAGACCGGGCACGGCAACGCGCTCAGTGTCGGGGGATGGCCGGTGCTGGTGGATCTCGAGCACATGAAGGCCAACATCACCTAGAGGTCGGCCAGGCGCGGTGCCGAACCGCGGGCCCGCAGGCCTGCGCCGGCCCGGCGGGTGAGTTCCCGTGAGCTGCCCAGTAATCCGTCCAGCACCAGCACCCGCTCGACGTGATGGTGCAGCTCGTGTTCGGCGGTGAAGCCGATGCCGCCGAGCACCTGCTGACAGTTCTTCGCGGCGATCAGTGCCGCCTTGCCCGCGGCCGCCTTGGCGAGCAGCGCGGTCAGATCGGGGTTGTCCACGGCGGGCAGGCTCAACGTCGCCTCGGCGCCCTCGATGGCCACGAGCGTTTCGGCCAGCCGGTGCCGGACCGCCTGGAAGCCGGCGATCGGTTTGCCGAACTGGACCCGGTCCAGCGCGTGCCGCCGAGCCAGCGCCACCATCGCCCGCGCGGAGCCCACCAGCCACCAGCCCACTGCCACCCGTGCCTCGGCCAGCCGGATCGGATAGCCCTCCTCCTCACGACGCAACGGCAGACCGCCCAGTGTCGGCTCGGCGGTGGCCGGGCTGATGCGGTCCCACACCACCCACGTGTTACCGGCGTACGGCAGGGGCAGTTCGACGGTGTCGCCGATCGTGTTGCCGGTGGCATGCAGCACGACGTCGACGAGTACCGAGGCGTGCGTGCCCGTTTCGCCGAGGAGCCGGAACACCAGCGGCACCGCGACCTCCGGCGTGTCCGTGAGCATGTCGGCCCAGCCCAGTTCCGCCAGGCCGGCGTCGAGCTTCGGGCCCGACGCCGACAGCATGGTCGTGCGCAGCGCGGCCTCCAGCATGTCGAGTGACTCGCGGTCCAGCGCGTCGTCGATTCCGGTGGTCATGGTCACTCCTTGCCGAGATCGAGCAGACGGCGCGCGATGATGTTGCGCTGCACTTCGGCCGTGCCGCCGTAGATGGTGGCCGCGCGCGAGTACAGATACTCGGTGCGCCAGGGGGTGTCGTCGAGCTCGACGACACCCGGGAGCAGATCGCGTGCGGTGTCGTAGAGCCGCTGCTCGGCAGTGGCCAGCAGCACCTTGTCCACCGAGGTGTCGGGTCCGAGTTTGTGCCCGGCGGCGAGCCGGTGCTGGGTGGCCCTCGACCGGCAGCGCAGGGTGTGCAGCGCCAGATACGTCTCACCCATGTCCGAGTCCACGGCCTGACCCTGCGCCTTCACCTCGGCGATCAACGCGTCGAACCGTGAGTACAGGTAGGCGATGCGCTGCCAGAAGCAGGTGGAGCGTTCGTAGGGAAGCAGATCCATCGCCAGCCGCCAGCCGTCGCCGGGTGCGCCCAGCATCCGGCTGGGGTCCACGACGACGTCGTCGAAGTAGACCTCGCAGAATTCGTCGACGCCGTGCATGGTGCGCAGCGGACGTATGGTGATCCCCGGGGTGTCGAGGTCGACGAAGAACGCGGTGATGGCCTCGTGGTTCGGCACATCCGGACCGCCGGTCCGGGTGAGTAGTACGCACCGGCGGGAGAACTGCGCGAAGCTCGTCCACACCTTCTGGCCGTTGACGATCCAGTCGTCCCCACGCGGTGCGGCGCGAGTGGTCAGCGACGCGAGATCGCTTCCCGACCCAGGTTCTGAAAACCCTTGGCACCACATCTCTTCTCCGCTGAGCAACTTGGGCACCATCTCGGCGGCGAGCGCGGGGGAGGCGTAGTCGATCATGGTCGGCGCCAGCACGTCGAGCATCGAATAGGGTCCCGGCTCGACCAGCCGACGGCCCACCACCTCCTCGCCGACGATGGCGCGCAGGATGGCGGGGCCGCCGAGTCCGCCGGCGTGCTCGGGCCAGCCGTAGCGGTTCCACCCGGCGTCGTACAGGGCGCGCTGCACCCGGGCGAACTGGCGTAGGTGTCCGTCGAGTGAATGGTCGTCGGCCGGGCTCAGATCGTTCTCGCTCAGCCACGCCACCAGGTGCGTCCGGAACGTCGCCGGATCGTGGAGGTCGTTCATCCCGCTTCGGGCCTCCCGATCGCGTGCGGGCGTCCGGAGTCGTGGTCGCCGTTGCGCCGGATGAACGTCATCGCCCGGGTGCGCAGCCGCCACCCGTCGTCGGTGCGGACATAGGTGTCGTTGTAGTAGCCGATGCGCATGTCGTGTGTGCTGTGCTCGACGAAGCACAACGGTTGGGTTCCGGTCGCACCGTCGGCGCCTTCGACGAGGTCGACGAGCGCGGTGCCGGTCATGAAGAGACCCTTGGGCGCCGCGTCGACCAGAACCGGGAACCTGTTGAGCGTGTAGGTCTCACCGAATGCGCTGTAGGTCCCGTCCGGCGTGAAGACCTCGACCAACCCGTCGATGTCACCCTGGGTGATGGTGACGGCGTACTTGGCGAGGAGCTGCTGGATCTCGACCAGATCCTCAGTTCGCGTTGGTGTCATTCTTGTAGACCTTACCGCCCTTCATTACAAAAGAAACATCGCGTGTAACGCCGATGTCGGCGAGCGGGTCCCCGGGCACCGCGATGATGTCGGCCAGGTAACCCTCGGCGATGCGGCCCAGCGAACCCGATCTGTCGATCAGGTCCGCGGCGACCACGGTCGCCGCCCGCAGGACCGCGTCGGGAGGCATGCCCCAGTCGACGAGCGTGACGAGTTCGTCGGCGTTCTTGCCGTGTGGGATCGCCGGGGCGTCGGTGCCGACCGCGATCTTCACCCCCGCCTCGTAGGCTGCCTTGATCGACGTACGTGCCTTCGGGAACATCTCGGCTGCCTTGTCCTGCAGCTCTTTCGGCGCCTTCGACACATCCATGGACTCGGCGAGCCGCCGGGTGGTGACCAGGAAGCGGTCGTTGTCGACCAGCATCTGGATGGCTTCGTCGTCCATCAGGAATCCGTGCTCGATGCAGTCGATCCCGCACGCGACCGCATGCTTGACCGCTTCGGCGCCATGGGTGTGCGCGGCGACCCGCAACCCCCGCCGGTGCGCCTCGTCGACGATGACGCGCAGTTCCTCGTCCGAATAGTGTTGTGCCCCGGCTTCTCCGGTCAGCGACATGACACCGCCCGAACAACAGACCTTGATCAGCTGTGCGCCGTGCTTGATCTGGTAGCGCACCGCCTTGCGGATCTCGTCGACCCCGTTGGCGATGCCCTCCTCGATCGTCAACTCGAGCACACCGGGCATGAACGCCGCGAACATCGTCGGGTCGAGGTGTCCGCCCGTCGGGGTGATCGCATGGCCGGCCGGAATGACGCGCGGGCCTTCGATCAAGCCGCCGTCGATGGCCTTCGACAGTGCGACGTCGAGCAGATAGCCGCCGGTCTTGACGAACAACCCGAGGTTGCGCACCGTGGTGAACCCGGCGCGCAGCGTGCGGCGCGCATTGCCGACCGCGCGCAGAACGCGGGTGGGAGGATCGTCCTGCACCTGGGACAGGCCGGGGTTCTCCCCGCGCCCGCCCATCAGCAGGTTGACCTCCATGTCCATCAGACCGGGTAGCAGGATGGCGTCGCCGAGGTCGAGGACGTCGGCGTCCGAGGCGATCTCGCCGCCCACGGAGACGATCCGGCCGTCATCGACCGTGACGATGCCCGGACGGATGATCTCCCCGGCGTCGACGTCGAGCAGGCCCGCGGCGGTGAGGGTCAGCGGCACTAGACCACCGGCTCCTTGATGATCTCGACCCAGGCTGCACCGCTGTCGAGGACACGCGGTTGCTTCCAGACCTCGATCGGGAACGACACCATCACCACGGACTGCATCAGGTGCATCAGGTTCTTGGCGTCCTCGGGCATATCGTGCAGCGGAAATCGGGCGTCCAGGTAGACCATCGCGTCCTCGAGCCGGGCCAGACCCGCGTCGTAGAGCTCCTGCATCTCGCTCATCGTCGAGGCGAGCCGCTTGGCGTAGCGCTCCGGTTCGGTCGCCAGGCACCAGTCGGTGAAGCGCTCCAGATCGGCGAACTCGGCGGGAAGCGCCGCGGTCGTGGTCTCAGACATGGGCGGTGCTCCCGTTCGTGGCGGCCTTGGTCAGGCCGTTCTGTTCCTTGTACTCGTCAACGTAGCGGTGCGCGGTGAGATGGAGATGGCGAAGTAGGACTTCCTGGTCGCACAGCGGGAATTCGGTGACCGCGCGAGTGCCGACCTGGGTCTGCGTCGCCTCGAGAGTGTTGGCGTCCTGCAGCGCGTACTCCTTGAACGTCACCGCCGCCAGCTCCTGGGAGAGCCGCTGGCGGGTGTTCTTCGGGGGGACGAAGTACAGGCTCGCCTCGAAGATGTGGGTGTCCACTCCCGTGGGCCAGTAGTGATAGGTCAGGTACCAGCCCGGAGCCCAGATCAACAGCGTGAAGTTCGGGAAGAACTCGAAAGAGTCCTGGCCCCAGAAGGGTTGGCGCGAAGGATTGATCGCCGGGGGCAACTCGTCGGCGGCGACCCCCTTGATGTCCGGCCGGTCCCACGGGCCGAACAGTCCGCTGTGCAGGATCCGCTCGATCGGCTTGACCATGCTCTCGTCCTTGGGCGGCGACATGCCTCCCCAGGAGGAGATCATCGAGTGCTGGCCCTTGATGTCGTAATGCAGTGCCTCGAAACCGATCTTGGCGAGCTTCTCCGCCTCCTCCTTGACGGCCTGCTTCATGTGCAGCACCGGGGCGTGGTAGAACTCGGTGAACGCGTCGATGAACAGCTTCCAGTTGGCCCTGATCTCCGAGCGATAGCTGTAGACCTCCGTCATCTCGTGGAACGGATAGCCCTCCAGGCCCTTCGCGAAATCGCCGAGGTAGTCGATCAGCGGTTCGGCGTCGTCGTCGAAGTTGACGAAGATGAAGCCTTCCCAGACCTCGCAGCGCACCGGCTTGAGTCCGTAGTCGGCCTTGTCCACGTCGAAGAACTCGTCCTCCTGCTGGATGAAGGTGAGGTCGCCGTTGAGGGCGTAGCGCCACGCGTGGTACTTGCAGGTGAACTGCCGGCACGCTCCCGAGACCTCCTCGCCCGGATAGTCGTTCCAGACGAGCTTGTTTCCCCGGTGCCGGCACAGGTTGTAGAACGACCGGACGACGCCGTCCTTGTCCTTGACGATGATGATCGACGTCCCAGGTCCGACCGAGGGCATCTCGCGGGTGAAGTAACTGCCCACCTTGGGCAGCCGCTCCACGCGGCCCACGTTCAGCCAGCACTTGCGGAAAATGGCCTGCTGCTCCAGTTTCCAGTGCTCCGGGTCGATCGAGTCCGTGTAGTCGACCGGTGCGGTGCCCAGTTCCGGCCAGTTCTCGGTCCAGCTCCCGGCAGCAGGCTTGGGGAAGTGTGCCATGGATGATTACCTCTCTGTGTCGGGGTCGGGTTGAACCCCAAAGGTGTTGATGGCCATGGCCAGGGCGCCATAGCAACCGATCGTGAAGACGAGATCCATCAGTTGGTGCTCGTCGAGGTGGGCGGACAGCGTTGTCCAGGTCGGGTCGGTGACGGTCGAGTCGCTGCGCAACTCGTCGACGGCCGCCAGCACCGCGCGGTCGAGTTCGTCGGACGCCTCGCCGTGCTCGATACCGGCGATGTCGGCGTCGGACAGTCCGGCGTCGCGGCCCATGGTGACGTGGTGGCGCCACTCGTAGTCGCAGCCGCTGAGCAGCGCGATACGCAGCACGGCCAGCTCGCGCAGCCGAGGCGGCAGGGTGGTTCCGTAGAGCAGGTGGAAGTTGAACCGCAGGAAGTTCCGGGCCAGTCTCGGGTGCCGCACGAGCGTGGCGACCAGATTCCCGGTCGCTTCCGGATTGCGCCGCTCGGCGGGTATCAGGCCGGCCAGCGCCCCGTCGGCGGCGTCATCCCACTCGTCCGCCGGCAGCGGGGGGATGCGCACTTTCCCACTCCTCTCCATCATGAGAATCAGGTTCTCATATTTGAGCAACAGATTTCCAGTCTTCCGCCGAAACGTCCATCGACGTGCGCGTACTCGCGGGTCGCACGCCGCCCGCCGGCGTCCCAACGCTGCAGCCAGGTGGCACAACCGCGGCTAACGGACATTGATTCTCGCTGTCGGAGAAGCTAGTTTCCATAGGGAGAAAGCAACGGTCGGAAACGGCGCGTGCCGTGACAACGCGCGTGCGGAGGTGGAGGAACGTCGTGAACAAGGACGACATGATCTTGATCAGCGTGGACGATCACATCGTCGAACCGCCGGACATGTTCAAGAACCACCTCCCGAAGAAGTACCTCGACGAGGCGCCCCGGCTGGTGCACAACCCCGACGGATCGGACACCTGGCAGTTCCGCGACGTGGTGATCCCGAACGTGGCGCTCAATGCGGTCGCGGGCCGGCCGAAGGAGGAGTACGGCCTCGAGCCACAGGGGCTCGACGAGATCCGGCCCGGCTGTTGGCAGGTCGACGAGCGGGTCAAGGACATGAACGCCGGCGGCATCCTCGGCTCGATGTGCTTCCCGTCGTTCCCCGGCTTCGCCGGCCGACTCTTCGCCACCGAGGACCAGGAGTTCTCCCTGGCGTTGGTGCAGGCCTACAACGACTGGCACGTGGAGGAGTGGTGCGGCGCCTATCCGGCGCGGTTCATCCCCATGACGCTGCCGGTGATCTGGGACCCGGTGGCGTGCGCGGCCGAGATCCGCCGCAACGCCGCGCGTGGTGTGCACTCGCTGACGTTCTCGGAGAACCCCTCGGCCATGGGCTATCCCAGCTTCCACGACTTCGATCACTGGAAGCCGATGTGGGATGCACTGGTGGACACCGACACCGTGCTCAACGTCCACATCGGGTCGTCGGGCCGACTGGCCATCACAGCGCCGGACGCACCGATGGACGTGATGATCACGCTGCAGCCGATGAACATCGTGCAGGCCGCCGCGGACTTGCTGTGGTCGCGGCCGATCAAGGAGTACCCGGATCTCAAGATCGCGCTGAGCGAGGGCGGCACCGGGTGGATCCCCTACTTCCTGGAGCGGGTGGACCGGACCTATGAGATGCACTCCACCTGGACGGGGCAGGATTTCAAGGGCAAGCTGCCCAGCGAGGTCTTCCGAGAGCACTTCCTGACCTGCTTCATCGCCGACCCGGTCGGCGTGACCACCCGGCACCAGATCGGGGTGGACAACATCTGCTGGGAAGCCGACTACCCCCACAGCGATTCGATGTGGCCCGGCGCTCCCGAACAGCTCGACGACGTGCTCAAGGCCAACGACGTTCCCGACGACGAGATCAACAAGATGACCTACGAGAACGCGATGCGGTGGTACAACTTCGATCCGTTCAGCCACATGTCGAAAGAGCAGGCGACGGTCGGGGCGTTGCGCAAGGCCGCCGAGGGTCATGACGTGTCGATCCAGGCGCTGTCGCACAAGGAGAAGACCGGCGCCTCCTTCGCCGATTTCGCCGCCAACGCCAAGCAGCTGACGGGCAACAAGGACTGAGCACCACCGGCGCCGAAACTGTATTCCACGCGGACTTCGGGGTGAAAACGACACGTGGAATACAGTTTCGGCGGTACGGGGAGAGGAAGTGACGGCGATGGCCGGCGGCATGAGTTTCGAGCTGAGCGACGATCAGGAACTGATCCGCAAGTCCGTGGCCGAGTTGTGCGCCCGGTTCGACGATCACTACTGGCTCGAGAAGGACCAGGCGCACGAATTCCCCCAGGAGTTCTACGACGCCATCGCCACGGGTGGCTGGCTGGGCATGACGATCCCGGAGGAGTACGGCGGGCACGGTCTGGGCATCACGGAAGCGACCCTGCTGCTCGAGGAGGTGTCCCGGTCCGGTGCGGCGATGAACGGCGCCAGCGCCATCCACCTGTCGATCTTCGGCATGCAGCCGGTGGTCAAGCACGGCTCCGACGAGCTCAAGGCCGAGACGCTGCCCCGCATCGTCGACGGCGATCTGCACGTCTGCTTCGGCGTCACCGAACCCGGTGCCGGACTGGACACCTCGCGGATCACGACGTTCGCCAAGCGGGAGGGCGACCACTACCGCGTCAACGGCCGCAAGGTGTGGATCTCCAAGGCGCTGGAGTCGGAGAAGATCCTGCTGCTGACCCGCACGACGCCGTATGACGAGGTCGCCAGGAAGACCGATGGTATGACGCTGTTCCTGACCGACCTCGATCGCGCGCACGTCGACATCCGCCCGATCAAGAAGATGGGCCGCAACGCGGTCAGCTCCAACGAGCTGTTCATCGACGACCTGATGGTGCCGGTCGCCCACCGCGTCGGCGAGGAGGGCCAGGGCTTCAGGTACATCCTCGACGGCCTGAATCCCGAGCGGATGCTGATCGCCGCCGAGGCGCTGGGCATCGGCCGGGTCGCGCTGGAGAAGGCCGTCACGTACGGCAACGAGCGGCACGTGTTCAACCGTCCGATCGGGATGAACCAGGGCCTGCAGTTCCCCTTGGCGGACTCCCTGGCCCGGCTCGACGCCGCCGAACTCGTGCTGCGCAAGGCCACCTGGCTCTATGACAACGGTAAACCCTGTGGGCGTGAAGCGAATACGGCGAAGTACCTGTGTGCCGACGCCGGCTTCGGCGCCGCCGACCGCGCGCTGCAACTGCACGGCGGCATGGGCTACTCCGAGGAGTATCACGTCGCGCGATACTTCCGCGAATCGCGGCTGATGAAGATCGCGCCGGTCAGTCAGGAGATGATCCTGAACTTCCTCGGCGAGCACGTGCTCGGCCTCCCGCGCAGCTACTGATGCCGTCCGTGGTTATCTGAACGCGTGTCGACTCCGACTGCCGCGCCGCTGGCCGGTGTCACCGTGGTCGCGATGGAGCAGGCCGTCGCGGCGCCGATGTGCACCCGCGTCCTCGCCGACTTCGGCGCCCGCGTCATCAAGGTGGAGAATCCCGACGGCGGCGACTTCTCCCGCCACTACGACGACGTCGTCAACGGCCCGGCCGGTCTGGCCGCCCATTTCGTATGGTGCAACCGCGGTAAGGAATCGGTCGCGCTGAACACGAAATCACCTGCGGGCAGGGAATTGATGCACCGGTTGCTCGACCGTGCCGACGTGTTCGTGTCCAACCTGGCGCCCGGCGCCACGGTGCGGCTGGGCGTGGCGCCCGCCGATCTCGCCGAGCGCCACCCCGACGTCATCCCGGTCGAGATCGACGGATACGGGCCTGGCGGCCCGATCTCCCACAAACGCGCGTACGACCTCCTGGTGCAGGCGGAGTCGGGGTCGTGCGCGATCACCGGTTCGCCCGGCATGCCCGCCAAGCCCGGGCCCGCGATGGCCGATTTCACCACCGGTCTGTACGCCGCGATGTCGATCGTGACGCTGCTGTACAGGCGCGAGCGGCGGCCGCGGTCAGGTCCGGCGCCGTCGGTCGAATTGAGTCTGTTCGACGTGATGACCGACGTGATGGGCTACGCGCTGACCTACACCCAGCATGCGGGTATCGACCAGGAGCCGCTGGGCGTCGGTTCGCCGGCCGTCGCGCCGTACGGCGCATACCCCACCCGTGACGGTCACACCGTGGTGCTGGGCACCACCAACGACCGCGAATGGCAGCGGGTGGCACGGGAGATCATCGACCGCCCCGATCTGGCCGACGACCCCCGGTTCGCGACGAATCCCGGTCGCTGCGCCCACCGGCAGACTCTCGACGACGCGATCGGATCCTGGTGTGCGCGACACGATCTGGCTGACATTCAGCAGACGGCCGACGAGGCGGGAATCGGCAACGCCCGGTTCAACAAACCCAGCGAGGTCGTGGTCCATCCCCAGCTGAGCGCCCGGGACCGGTGGCGGACCGTGGCGAGCCCGAAGGGCGACATCCCCGCGCTGCGGCCGCCGCCGGTCATCAGCGACTTCGAACAGCCGATGGGCGCGATACCCGACCTCGGTGAGCACACCGACGCGGTGCTCACCGAACTGGGAGTCACGGCCGAAGAACTCGCGCAGCTGCGCGCCGAGGGGGCGATCGGACCCGCCGATGAGTGACGACGTCCTGCTGTGCGCCGACCGCGACGGGGTACGCACGCTGACCCTGAACCGGCCCGAGCGCCGCAACGCGCTGGACGCGCGGCTGTGGCTGGAACTGGCCGACGCGCTGCGGCGGGTCAAGCGTGATCCGCATGTTCGGGTGCTGGTGCTGACCGGCGCGGGCGGCGCGTTCAGCTCCGGCGCGGACATCGCGACCGGCGAGAAGGTCCACCCGCGGCACAAGCTGGACCGTCTCACCGACGTGGCGCTGGCGCTGCACGAGCTGGCGGTGCCGACCATCGCCAAGGTCACCGGCATCGCCGTCGGCGCAGGCTGGAATCTGGCGCTCGGCTGCGATCTCGTCGTCGCCACCCCGCAGTCCCGCTTCTGCCAGATCTTCGCCAAGCGCGGGCTGTCGGTCGACCTCGGCGGATCGTGGCTGCTCCCGAGGATGGTCGGCCTGCAACAGGCCAAGCGCCTCGTTCTGCTCGCCGGCATGATCGATGCGCAGGAGGCGCACGCCCTGGGATTGGTCACCTGGGTCACGCCCGATGACGAGATCGACGTGTTCGTCGACGATCTCGCCGACCGGCTCGCCGCAGGGCCGCCGTTCGCGCTGGCGCAGAGCAAGGCGCTGCTCAACGACGGCGCGACGGCGACACTGCAACAGGCACTGGCCAATGAGGCCCGGGCGCAACCGGGCAACTTCGCCACCGCTGATGCGGGCGAGGCGTATGCCGCGTTCGCGGACAGACGCGACCCGCAGTTCAGTGGGGCGTGGGCGTTGTACGACGACGAGGAGCAGAGGTAGATGCGAGAAACCGTGATCGTGGGAGCAGTGCGCACACCGGTCGGCAAGCGAAACGGGGGACTGTCCGATCAGCACGCGGCCGACCTGTCGGCACTGGTGCTCAACGAACTGATCGAGCGGACCGGGGTCGACACCGACGTGATCGACGACGTCGTCTGGGGCTGCGTGTCCCAGGTGGGCGACCAGTCCAGCAACATCGGCCGCTACGCGGTCCTCGCCGCGGGGTGGCCCGAGCACGTCCCTGGCACCACCGTGAACCGGGCCTGCGGCTCCAGCCAGCAGGCGCTCGACTTCGCCGTGCAGGCGGTGATGTCGGGTCAGCAGGAGGTGGTGGTCGCCGGAGGAGTGGAGGTGATGAGTCGCGTGCCGCTGGGCGCCGCGCGTGCCACCGGCATGCCCTACGGGCCGAAAGTGCTTGCCCGCTACGATGATTTCTCGTTCAATCAGGGCATCTCGGCGGAGATGATCGCGCAGCAGTGGGGCTTCTCGCGCGCCCGATTGGACGAGTATTCGGCCCGCTCGCACGAACTCGCCGCAGCCGCCCAGGACGCGGGCGCGTTCATCCATCAGATCGTTCCCGTCGTCACCGAGGGCGGTGTCGTCACCGATGACGAGGGGATCCGGCGCGGCACGACAGTGGAGAAGCTGGCCGGCCTCAAGCCTGCGTTCACCGACGACGGCGTCATCCACGCCGGCAATTCGTCGCAGATCTCTGACGGGGCTGCGGCCCTGCTGGTGATGACCGCCGAGAGCGCGGTGCAGCTCGGCCTGACCCCGCTCGCGCGCTACCGCGCGGGTGCTGTCACCGGTGCGGACCCGAAACTGATGCTGACCGGACCGATTCCGGCGACGGAGAAGGTGCTGCACAAGGCCGGGCTCGACCTGTCGGAGATCGGCGTGTTCGAGGTCAACGAGGCGTTCGCACCGGTTCCGCTGGCTTGGCTGGCCGACACGGGTGCCGACGAGGCGAAGCTGAATCCGCTCGGTGGTGCCATCGCATTGGGCCATCCGCTCGGCGCGTCCGGTGCGGTGTTGATGACGCGGATGATCCATCACATGCGCGACAACGGAATTCGTTACGGATTGCAGACGATGTGCGAGGGCGGCGGTACCGCCAACGCCACCGTCGTCGAGCTGGTGAGCTGACGGGGGACGACGCGGATGCGCAGAGACCTGTTCACCGAGGACCACGAGGCGTTCCGGGAGCTCTCGCGCGACTTCGTGGAGAAGGAGGTCGTGCCGAACTACCCGCAGTGGGAGCAGGGCGGGCGGATGCCGCGCGAGGTCTTCGAGCGCATGGGCACGTTGGGCATGCTGGGCGTCGCGATTCCCGAACAGTACGGCGGCGGCGGCGTGTCGGACTACCGCTACAACGTGGTGCTGCAGGAGGAGGCGGCCCGCGCGCTCGTCACGCTGTCCACGGTGCGTACTCAACTCGAGGTGATCCTGCCGTACTTCCTGCACTATGCGAACGACGAGCAGCGGGCACGCTGGTTTCCCGGACTGGCGGCAGGGACCCTGCTCACCGCGATCGCGATGACGGAGCCCGGCACAGGGTCCGACCTCGCGGGCATGCGCACCACCGCGGTGCGCGGTGTTGATTCAGAAGGCCCCCACTACATCGTCAACGGCGCCAAGACCTTCATCACGGGCGGGATGCAGGCCGACCTGGTGATCGTCGTCGCGCGTACGTCGACCGATCCGGACAACCGCCGCGCGGGTCTGACCCTGCTCGTCGTCGAAGACGGCATGGACGGCTTCACCCGTGGCCGCGAGCTGCAGAAGATGGGCTGCAAGGTGCAGGACACCGCCGAACTGTCGTTCGTCGACGTGCGCGTGCCTGCGGCGAATGTGCTCGGCGACGTGGACGAGGCATTCGGCTACCTGGGCCACAACCTGGCCCAGGAGCGGCTGACGGTCGCGGTCGGCTCAGTGGCACAGGCCCGTTCGGCGATCGCGGCGGCCATCGACTACACGCAGCACCGCACGGCGTTCGGCACCCCGGTGGCGTCGTTCCAGAACACCAAGTTCGAACTCGCCGCCTGTTCGACGGAGGTCGAGGCGGCGCAGGCGATGCTGGACCGGGCCGTCGCGCTGCACGTCGACGGTGAGCTCTCCGGTGCCGACGCGGCCCGGGTCAAGTTGTTCTGCACGGAGATGCAGCAGCGTGTCGTGGACCGCTGCCTGCAGCTGTTCGGCGGCTACGGCTACATGATGGAATACCCGATCGCACGGCTGTACACCGATGCGCGGGTGGCCCGTATCTACGCGGGCACCAGCGAGGTGATGAAGGTGATCATCGCCAAATCGCTTGGGCTGTGATGATTGTGCGCGTCACTCGCTGTGGGTCAACTGATCGCTGAACGCGGCGCCGGCGTCACCGGCCAGTCGACTGCCGTCGAAGCCGTATCCGATCGGGCATGCCATCCAGTATTTCCAGAACGATGTGTTGAGCTGGTAAAACGGCGTCACGCTGGCGTTACGGCGCGCGTCGGCGGCATCGGTGACGGCGATCGAAACTCAATTTCGCTGAGACCCTTGTCACATCCGGCAAACCTACCTACTGTGTGTTCACTAGGTTGGTTCGAGCCGAGGAGATGAGTGTCCGCCGCGCAGTCCGCCGGGTCCGATCTGGATTCGCCCAGACGTCCCTACGCGACCCTGTTCGCCAAAGGCGAGGACCGCAGGCAACGGATTCTCGCGGTGGCGGAGCGTCTGCTGGCGCGCAAGGGATGGCGGTCCACGTCGCTGGCGCAGATCGCCCGCGAGGCGGGCGTGACCTCAGCCGGGCTGCTGCATCACTTCGCGTCCAAAGAGCAACTCCTCAACGCGGTGCTGGATGCGCGTGACGCCGACGACGATGCGCACGCCGACCGCTCCGGCGACCTGATCACCGAACTGATGCGCGTTCCCGAGCGCTTCGAGCGGGCCCCGGAACTCGTGGGCACGTTCACCGTCCTGCTCGCCGAGAACATCGCCCCGGACGCCCCGCTGCACGACCGCCTGCACAACCGGTACCGCGCCGCGGTCGACATCATCAGGAAGATCATCGAGCGCGGCCAGCGGGCGGGCCGCTATCGCACCGACGTCGACGCGGCCGTCAAGGCCACGGAGATTCTCGCCTTCATCAACGGAATGGAGACCTTATGGCTGCTCGATCCTGCAATCCCGCTGACCGAGGTGTTCACGGAGTACGCAGAATCGCTGGGTCGGGATCTGGCGGCGACGCGATCGGAGGCCACACCGACATGAGATACCGACTCGACATCGTCACGCCCACGGTGCTCGACGCGGTGCGGTTCGCCGGCGGCTGGGTCTACGACCGGGTGACCGCCGGCTGGGACGTCACCGTCCTGATCGGCAACAACGACGATGTCCGTCCGCTGGAGATCCTCGGTGCCGATACGGCCGATCTGGAATCGGTGCTGCAGTCCTGGGAACTGCGCCCTCATCCGCAGACCGTCGCGGTGGCCGGCGACCTGTTCGGCCGCGACGAACGCGTCCGGGCCGGCGTGCTTGGCGCGCTGGCCCAGGGAGCGACCGAGGTGACGCTCTGGGGTGAACACCGGCCGTCCGAGTTGGACAGCAGCGTCGACGTCGTCGAGCACCGGCTCAGCGCCGCCGCCCGAGCGTTCAAGGCCCATGCCCTGGCCGCGGCCGGGGTTCCGGGAGAATCGGTGGCGCGCTCCGAGATCTTCTGCTGCGGAATGATGGCCTCCGTCGCCGCGGATCTGGTGCCCGCCAGCTGAATTCATCGCAGATCGATGAGCACCTTGCCGACGGCCCGGCCTTCGGCGACGTGGCGCAGCGCGGCCACGGTCTCGTCGAGGGGGTACACCGCTCCGATGTGTGGCGTGACCCGACGATCCGCCAGCAGCGTGCGCAGTTCCTGCTCGGTGCGTGCGAACTCCTCGGCAGGCACGTCCTGGAATTGGAAACCCAGCACGTGAACACCTTTGACGAGCACCAGGTTCAGCGGGATGCGGGGGATCGTGCCGGAGGCGAACCCGACGGTGACGAACCGGCCGCCCCGGCGCAGGCTGCGCAGCGCCGGTTCACTCAATCCGCCCCCGACGGGATCGAGCACGGCGTCGGCACCGCCCGGGATCACCTCCCGCAGTGCTGACCGCAGGTCCACCGCGCGGTGATCGATCGAGTGGTGGGCGCCGTAACAGGTTGCAGCGGATAGCTTTTCGGGCGACGACGCGACGGCGGTGACCTGGGCGCCGAGTGTGACGCCCAGCTGGACCGCGGCGAGGCCGACGCCGCCGCCCGCCCCGAGCACCACCAGTTGGTCGCCCGCGCCGACGCGCGCCATCGAACGCAGGCTGTGCGCGGCGGTGCGGTAGGCGACGCCGGAGGCCGCGGCGGTGAACAGGTCCAGACCGTCGGGCACGGCCGCCAGGCCCGCCGCGTCCACCACGACGCGTTCGGCGAACGCCCCGGCCATCCCGGTTCCGGTGACCCGGTCACCGACCGCGACAACGTCGACGTCCGGACCGACGTCGTCGACGACACCGGCGAACTCGCTGCCCGGGACGAACGGTGGTGGGATGCTCACCTGATAGGAGTCGGCGATCAGGAGCACGTCCGGGAAGTTGACCGCCGCCGCGTGCACGCGTACGCCGACCTGGCCGGGACCGGCCGTCGGAACGTCGCGGTGCTCGACACGGACGACCTCCGGGGGTCCGAACGCCGGACAGACCGCGGCACGCACCGGCGTCATCCCCGATAGTCAGAGGTTTCGGCGAGGTCCGCGGCCGAGGTCATCAGATCCGTCACCACCGGTCCGAAAGCGAGCAACTTCTCGTCGTCGCCGGCGCGCTGAAAGCCCCGCTCGAGCACGATGGCCAACTTCCACTTGGCTAGCACCAGGTAGTAATCCAGGTCGTCGACCTGACGTCCCGACACCGCCGCGTAGTGCGCGACGACCTCGTCTCGCGACGGCATGCCCCGCATGTCCACATAGGTCATGTCCGATTGGCCGTCATCGCCGGGCCAGCTCTGCACCATCCAGCCCAGATCGAGCTTCGGGTCACCCACGGTGCCCATCTCCCAGTCGACGATCGCGGCCAGTTGTGCGGGGGCGCCGTGCCGGTACATCACGTTGGCGAACTGGTAGTCGCCGTGCATCAGGCCGGGGATGAAGTCGAGCGGCTTGTGCTCCTCGAGCCACGCCGTCGCCACCTCCAGGCCGGGCAGCTCGCGTTTCTTGATGCGCTTCAGGAAGCCGATCCATCGCGCGACCTGGCGTTCGTGGAAGCCGTCGGGCCTGCCCAGGTCCTGCAATCCTCTGGCGCGCCAGTCGACCTTGGACAGCAGCGCAATGCCCTCGGCCAGTTGGTAACTCAGGCCCGGTCGCGCGGAGGCGTCGCTGTCGAACGGCTCCGGCCAGCGGCCGTGGGTGTCCATCGGTGACCAGCCGTCGACGAATCCCATCAGGTAGAACGGCCGGCCCAGCACCGACGCATCCTCGCAGACGCCGACCGCCTTCGTGTGCGGCACCTCGGTGCCGTCGAGCGCCTCGATGATCCGCCACTCGCGCAGGATGCCCGTGTCCCGGTCCGGGGGAGCACCCGGCGGTGGCATCCGCAGGACGCACCGCGCCTCGCCGCGGGTGAGCTCGTAGATGACGTTCTGGGTACCGCCCGACAGGAATCGGACCTGCAACGGCTCACCTTTGCCGGGCAGGGCTGCCTCGTCCATCCACGTGGCGAGCCGATCGGTGTCGAGTGCCGTCACAGATTCCCCGACTCCAGCTCGAGGTATTCCGCGAACCGTTCGCGCGCCGCATCGCGCTTGCGCGGCAACCACTCCGAGGGCCAGACGTCCGTGCTGGCGGTGTAGTCGCGCAGCACCTGCTTGGCCACCGTCGTCTTGTGCACCTCGGTCGGGCCGTCGGCCAGTCCCATCACCGCGGCGCCGGTCACCATGCCCAGGAACGGCATCTCGTTCGTGACGCCGAGTGCACCGTGCACCTGCATGGCCCGCCAGGCGATGTCGTGCAGCACGGTCGGCATCACGACCTTCACCGCGGCGATGTCCTTGCGCACCTTCTTGTAGTCGTTGTACTTGTCGATCTCCCACGCTGTGTAGAGCACCATCAGTCGGAACTGCTTCAGTTGCGCGTACGAGTCGGCGACGTACGCCTGCACGGCCTGCTTGTCGGCGAGCAGGCTGCCTGCGGTCTGGCGGCTCAGGGCCCGCTCGCACATCATGTCGATCGCCTTCTGTGCCAGCCCGATGGTGCGCATCGCGTGATGGATTCGGCCCCCGCCCAGCCGTGTCTGCGCGATGACGAACGCCTGTCCTTCGCCGCCCAGCAATGCCGAATCCGGAACTCGCACATTGTCGTAGTGGATCAGCGCATGGCTGCCCTCGCCGTCGCGTTCGCCGTGCAGGCCGACGTTGCGGACGATGTTCACCCCCGGTGTGTCGGTGGGTAGAAGGAACATCGACATGCCCTGGTAGGGGCTCACATCGGGATTCGTCACCACCATCACGATGAGGAATGACGCGGTGTTGGCGTTGGAGGAGAAGTACTTCCAGCCGTTGATCACCCAGTCGTCCCCGTCGCGGACCGCGCTGGTGGTGAACTGCGTGGGGTCGGCTCCGCCCTGCGGTTCGGTCATCGAGTAACTGGAGAACAGCTCCCCGTCGAGCAGCGGGCGCAGATAGCGCTCCTTCTGCTCCGGGGTGCCGTAGTGCGCGATGATCTCGGCGTTACCCGTGTCAGGGGCCTGGCATCCGAAGATCACCGGCGCCCATTGCGAGCGGCCGAGGATCTCGTTGAGCAGCGCCAGCTTCAGCTGGCCGTAGCCCTGACCGCCGAGTTCCGGTCCGAGATGAGTGGCCCACAGCCCCTTCTGCCGCACCCGCTCCTTGAGGGGGTCGACGACCTTGCGACGCGTCTGCGTCAACGGCGTGAACTGCAGGTGCGGCCAGATCAGGTCGAGCGGCTCGACCTCTTCTCGGACAAAAGCATCCGCCCAGTCCAGCAGCTGCTGATAGTCGGGGTCTGTCTCGAAGTCCCACATACGGCCTCCTCGCCTGCGTCAGGGTCTCTGGGATCCGGTGATGACCGTGCAGATGTCGGTGGTGACGACCTCGGCGAATGAGCGGCCCCCAAAAGCGCCGGCCGCCCAGTGTCGGGCGCCCTCGCTGACGAGCGTCTGCGCCAGATAGGCCAGGTGCGCGATGTCCACGTCGGGGGCGATCTTGCCGTCGGCCTGCGCGCGCCGGAACAATTCGCCGAACATGTCGGCCTCCACGTCGGGCGGGTCGCCGGCGGCGAGGATGCGGTGCTCGTGCCGGTAGCCCTCGAGGATGGTCTCGATGATGAGCTCGGGCGGATTGCGCGCCATCGACCGCTCGAACGCGGTCAGCGCCGCGCGCAGGACGGCGTCGATCTCGTAGGGCTTGTCGAGCATCGCACGGATGGTGCGGTAGGCCGACTGCGTGGACAGCACCCCCACCTCGAACAGCACATCCTCTTTGCGCGGAAAGTAGAAGTAGAACAAGGCTTTCGACACACCTGCCGCGGTGCAGATGTCGGCGACCGTGGTGACTGCGTAGCCCTTGGTGCGCCACAGCGCCATGGCCGCCTGCACGAGCATGCGTTTGGTCTCATGTGACCGCGCGCGTTGAAACGAGGCCCGACGCTGACCGGAGCCAGCTTTCGTCACCCCCGCCTTTGCGGTCATAGATCGGAATTTAACAGGTCATAGCGCAAGAGCCAATAGTTGACCGATGTCCAATTACGCGGGCCGGCTCTGCGTGCTGACCGCCGTGGGCACCCCGGCGCGGCGAGTCAGGAAGTCGACCTGCAGGTGAATCGCGTACAGCACGAAGGGCGGCAGGACGATGAATGGAAGGTTCTCCCCGATGAACTTGAACCACAACCCGAACGGTCCTTGGCCGATGTCGTCGAAGCCCGAACCCACCTCCGCCAGGAAGTACACCGCCGTACTGCTGTAGATGACCGCGACTCCGGTGAAAGCCAGCCAGAGGCAACGGATTCGAGACTCAAGCGGCAGTCCGGGCCGGATCAACCGGGTCCACACGATGAACACCGTGATGCCGGTGACGACGCCGACGACCTCCAGGGCGAAGGTCCAGGGGTTGCCACTGGTGTAGCGGGTGTCGGCGAGCCCGTACTGCCACCACAGCCACTTCCACCCCGGGTCGCTGGTGGGTTCCCACAGCCCGAGCGGATGGCCGATCAGGAACACGAGCTCGTACCCGATCTGGCTGGCCGCGCTGTAGGGAAGCCAGAACAACGTCAGTTCCGCGGCCCTGTCCAGTCGGGAGCGCTGCTCGCCGGGTGCATCCCATAGCAGGACCAGAGGCAGCAGGATGACGGGAATGCCGAACAGCAGGTTCGCGACGATGTCGGCGGTCAACGTCGGCGCGATCAGGCCGAGGCCGACGCCGACCGTCATCGCCACGAACACGAACGCGGTGAAGCCGGCCGTCGCGACGTAGATCCTCAATCGGTGCCGCGCCCAGGGGCGGGCGAACTCGGGTTCCTGCTCTGTCCGCGTTGGCGAGTCGTTGTCCATCAGCTGCCTCCATTGGCGAAGTGATCTCGGTGTCCTGCCGACCGCCCTCGTTGACGACACAGGACGTATGTGAAAACCTTATGCGCAAAGATGAGAATCACATTCTCTCTTGGCGAGATCAGCGAACGGAGCAGGCATGGCCGAAGACCTCACCACGGTCGACTTCTTTCGGGACAGCCGGCTCACCGACGACCCGTACCCGTTCTACAAGGCGCTGCGCGACAAGTGTCCCGTGAGCCGCGAGAACCACTACGGCGTCACGATGGTGACCGGTTGGCAGGAAGCGGTCGACGTCTACAACGACGCCGAGACGTTCTCCTCCTGCATCTCGGTGACCGGCCCGTTCCCCGGCTTCCCGGTTCCGCTGGAGGGCGACGACGTCACCGACGTGATCATCGAGCATCGCGACGAGATCCCGTTCAGCGATCAGCTTCCGACGCTGGACCCGCCCACGCACACCGACCACCGCGCGTTGCTGATGCGACTGATCACGCCGAAGCGACTCAAGGAGAACGAGGATGCGATGTGGCAGCTCGCCGACGACATCCTCGATGATTTCCTGGCGCCCGGCCGCGGTGAGTTCATCGGAGGATTCGCCGGTCCGTTCACGCTACGGGTGATCGCCGACCTGCTCGGCGTGCCCGACGAGGACCGTGACGATCTGCTCGAGCGACTGGCCCGCGGCACTCACGGCAGTGCGGTGGGCAATGCCGACAAGACGATGAACAAGACGCCGCTGGAATACCTCTACGAGGTGTTCGCGACCTACGTGGAGGACCGTCGTGCCGATCCGCGTGACGACGTGCTCACCGGACTGGCGAACGCCACGTTCCCGGACGGCTCGCTGCCCGAGGTCGGCGACGTGGTGCGCGTGGCCACCAACGTCTTCTCTGCCGGCCAGGAGACCACGGTCCGACTGCTCAGCACGGCGCTGAAGGTCCTCGGTGACCGTCCCGACGTGCAGGCGGCATTGCGCCGGGACCGCAGCCTGCTGCCGAACTTCATCGAGGAGTGCCTGAGGATCGAAAGCCCTGTGAAGGGCGACTTCCGGTTGTCGCGGGTGCCGACGACGATCGGCGAGCAGTCGCTGGCCGCCGGCACCACTGTCATGGTGATCAACGGTGCGGCCAACCGGGATCCGCGTCGCTTCTCCGATCCCGACACGTTCGACCCGGAGCGCAAGAACGCCCGTCAGCATCTGGCGTTCGGGCGCGGCATCCACAGCTGCCCGGGCGCACCTCTGGCGCGCGCGGAGACCCGGGTCGGATTAGAGCGACTGCTCGACCGCACCAGCGACATCCGGATCTGTGAGGACAGGCACGGTCCTCCCGGGCAGCGCCGGTACGCCTACATCCCGACCTACATCCTGCGCGGGCTCACCGAGTTGCACGTGGAGTTCGACATCGTATGAGAGTCACCGTCGACGAGGATCGCTGCGCCGGGCACGGCATGTGCCTGACGCTGTGCCCCGAGGTCTTCGAGATGACCGACGACGGTTGGGCCGTCGCCATGCAGGATGAGATCCCCGCCGAGTACGAAGCCGCCGCGCGCGAGGCTGTCGAGAACTGCCCCGAGCGTGCGATCAGCGAAACCGACTGAGGACAGGAGCATTTCCAGTGCCCAAGGGTTACATCGTCATCACCGAGGACGTCAAGGATCCCGCCGGGATGGCGGAGTACGGCAAGCTCGCGAGCAAGGCGATGGCCGGCGCCACGGTGCTCGCGTTCGACACCAAGGCCGAGACGATCGAGGGTCAGTGGCACGGCAGCCAGACCGTGCTCCTGGAGTTCGAATCGGTCGAGGCGGCCAAGGAGTGGTATCACTCGGAGGCCTACCAGAAGGCGGTCGCGCTGCGTCACGCCGCGGCGGACTGCAACGGCGTCATCCTCTCGGGCTTCTAGCGGGAATCGGCTACTTCTCGACGATCGCGATCGCCTGCCGGGGGCACTGCCGGACCGCTTCCCGGATCTGCTGTTCGTTCTCCGGGGTCACGTCGTCGGTCAGCACGTGCAGGTAATCGTCGTCGTCGACCTGGAACACCTCGGGGATGATGCCCATGCACACCGCGTTGCTCTCGCACAGGCCGAAGTCGACCTCGATCTTGCGGCTCATCGCAGCACCGTGACCGGAACGTGGTGGTAGCCCGCGACGTTCTGCATGCTGACCCGCGCAAGACCGTCGAAGTCGACCTCGAACCGGGGCATGAAGTCCAGCAGGTGCTCGAGCGCGATCGCGGTCTCCATCCGGGCCAGCGCGGCGCCGAGGCAACTGTGGATGCCATAGCCCAGACCGAGGTTCTGCGCCTGGGTGCGGTCCCGGTCGATGTCGAAGGTCTCGCCGTTGTCGAAGGCCCGCGGATCGCGGTTGGCGGCCGCACCCATCAGGAACACTGGTTTGTGCGCAGGCACTGCGCCGCTGGGTAATTCGACGTCCTTGAGGCTGTAGCGGACGTTGTACTGCACCGGACCCACGTAGCGCAGGAGTTCCTCGACGGCGTCGGGGATCTTGCTGCGGTCCTCGAGCAGCTTCTGCCACTGCTCGGGGTGGCGGGCGAACTCGACGACGGCGCTGCCGACGAGCTTGGTCACCGTCTCGGCGCCGGCGCCTCCCAACAGCGTGGTGAAACCGGTGATCTCGATGTCGTCGAGCTTGCGCAGGCTGCCGTCCTCGCCGGGGATCTCGGCGGCGATCAGGCGGCTGATCATGTCGTCCTGCGGGTTCTTGCGGCGCTCCTGGACGAGTCCGTAGTAGTACATGCCGGAGTCGATGGTGGCCTGCATGTTCTCGTCGTCCATGTCGATCTGGCCGGGCTTGCGGTGCAGGCTGGTGTCGATCCAGTGCCGGACCTGCTGACGGAAGTCCTCGGGCACCCCGGCCATTCGGGTGATGACCTCCACCGGGAACGGCCCGGAGAAGTCCTGCACCACGTCGAAGTGGTCGGGGTCGGCCTCGGCGAGATAGTGCCGGACGAGCTCGACGACGGTCTCGCGCTGGGACTGGATCGCGCGGGGGGTGAACGCCTTGTTCAGCAAGCTGCGCATGTGCCGGTGGTCCGGCGGATCCATGAAGATGATCGACTTCTGCGGCACCTCGCCGGAGCGCACCATGCCGAGGTCGCAGCCGCGCGCCGACGAAAACGCCTCATGATCCTTGAACGCTGCCGCCACGTCGGCGTGCCGGGTCAGCGCGTAGAAGTCCTCCTCTTCGTCGTAGTAGAGGGGCGCTTCATCGCGCATCCGCCGGTAGATCTCGTACGGATTGTCGAAGTAATCCTGGGAAACCGGATTGAACACCAACCGGGGTGTGGTCACTGCGTCCTCCTCGGCGCTGTCCTCAGAGCCGGAAACGTTACGAAGGCCTGTCTGAATGTAACGGCTACAGTATGCGCCACCCCGCGTCGGAAATCCGCGGTTTTTCGGCAACCGCGCGTCATGCCCGCACCCCCGCGTCCACCAGAGCGTCGAGCCCACCGAGGTCGCCGCCGAGTTCGGCGACGGTGGCGCGCACGACGGCGACGTCCTTGCCGAGGAACTCGCCGACGCCGGCGATGAACGCGTCCGCCGAACCCGCCGCCGCGATCAACGACAGCACCCGGCTCTGCGCGCTGCCGTGCGTCAACGCCTGCAGCAGGCGGCCTTCCTCCACGCCGAGCCGGTTGCCCAGCCGCACACCCTCGGCCACGAGCCCGATCTGTGCTGCGAAGAGGGTGTTGTTGACGAGCTTGACCAGCTGGCCGGCACCCGTGGCGCCGGCATGCACGATGGGGTCGGCGTAGGCCCCGAGCAGCGGCGCCACGCGCGTCATCGCGTCGTCGCTGCCGCCGGCGAAGACAGTCACGTGGCCCGCCGCGATGTCGTGCGGACCGCCACTGAGCGGGGCGTCGATCACGTCGACATGGGCGAAGCGCATAGCGATGGACCGCGCCGTGGCGGGGCTTCCCGTCGTGTGCAGCACCAGCGCCGCACCGGGGGACATTCCCGCCACCAGCTCGCCGTCCAGACACAGCTCGGCGACCTGGGCGTCGGTGAACACGCACACCACCACCGCGTCCGCCCCGTCGGCGACCCCGGCGATGTCCCGGACAGCATGCGCGCCGAGCCGGACTGCGGCAGAACGCTTTTCGTCGGTACGACCGAGGACGACCACGTCGTGGCCGGCCCCGGCAAGACGTTCCACCATCGGAGACCCCATGCGCCCCGCGCCGACGAAGCCGACCCTCATGACCGCGGATGGTCCATCAGACGCAGCGCGGTGTCCGCGTCGGCGAACACCGTGCCCTCGGGCGCCGCCGCGTGCTTCGCGAGGCTGGCAGCATGCCGGACGTCTTTCTGCAACAGGGCGCCGGCAATCGGGGCCAGCCCGTCGAGCGTGCCGCCGAACATCGTGATGCTGCCGATCGCCTTGCTGGTCGCGGAGCCGCGGTGCAGCACCTCGCAGAGCCGGTCGCGCGCGATGCCGAGCGCGTCACCGAGCTCGAGGGTGCTCATCGCCGCGCCGAGGTTGCCGCTGAACAACAGGTTGTTGAGGATCTTGGCGACCTGCCCGCTGCCCAGTCCGCCGAGATGCACGATCGCATCGGAGTACGTGGCGAACACGGGACGCACCTTCTCGACCACCTCGGCATCACCGCCCACCATCACCATCAGCGTGCCCTGCTCCACGGCGGGCGCCCCGCCGCTGACCGGGGCGTCGATCACCGTGACACCCTGTGCGGCAGCCTGTTCGGCGATCTCGCGGCACGTGTCGGGGTGGACGGTGCTGTGGATCGCGACGACACCTCCCGGTGCCATGCCGGCCAGTACGCCGTTCGCACCGCCGAGCACCTCACGCACGTCGTCGTCCCCGACGACGCACAGGCACACCAGGTCACTGGCTGCGCCGAGCTCGGCCGGGGTGGCTGCGGTGCGGGCCGGTGTGTCGGCGTAGGGCTCCAGGCTGGCCGGGCGTCGTGCCCACAGCGTGGTGTCGAACCCGCCCTCGGCGATGCGCCTGGCCATCGGCCCGCCCTGGCTGCCCAATCCGATGAAACCGACGCGCATCAACTCGCCTCCACGTGGTCGGGGTCGCGACCGGGAACGGTCGCGAGGCATTCTCCGGCGAAGGACAGCACCCTTGCGTGGTATTCGCCGGCGTTATGCCCCACGCTGAGGTTGTGCCCACTGCTGGACATCTCGTTGATCCGCACGCGCGGTGCCGAGGTGAACAGCGCTGCGATGGCCGCGACTGATTCCGGGCCGGATTCCCACACGCTTTCGTGCTCGGCGACGCTGAACTGCACCGGCACGCGGACCTGGGCGGCGGTGGCCGGGAAGTCGCGTCGCGGCCAGTTCGCCGTGACCTCACCTTCGTAGGGCGCTCCGGGCGCGGACAACGCACCGGTCAGCACCTCGGGGGGATAGAGGTCGGTGGGCTGCCACAGCAGGTCGCGCAGCCCGGCCGGTCGCGAGGTCACCGAGGCCTCGTCGATGACGTCGCGGGCGGCGTCGGTGTAGTGCACACCGGTGCCGGCGAGCTCGACGCCGATCACCTCCGGGTGCGTGGTCGCCATCCGCAGCGCGAGCTCACATCCGGCCGAATGACCGACCAGGAACAGTCCCGCACCCCGCGCGGCTGCGCCGAGCATCGCGTCCACCGCGCCGGACGCGGCGGCCACGCGCAGCGCCGGGTCGGCGAACCCGTCGGCGTACAGACCCGAGGCGCCGTAGCCGGGCCGGTCCAGGGCGATCGCCGAGAAACCCTGTGCGGCAGCGGCTCGCAGCAGGGAGAGTGCGGGTCGGCCCGGACAGTCGAAATACGCCGACGTCGTCGCGCCCCCGTGCACCGCGACGACGACCGCGCGGGGATCGGCCACCTGCACAGCGAGCCCGGACATCGGCACGCCGTCCACCAGGACGACGCGCCGGGCGGGATCGGAGGCGCTCACGAGCCCGCCCGCAGCAGCATGACCCCGCTGGGCGTCAGCCCGCCGCTGCTGACCACTGCGACCCGGGCGTCGTCGACCTGACGCTCGCCGGCCTCGCCGCGCAGCTGTGTCACCGCCTCGTGCACCAGCCCCATGCCATGCGTGCGTCCATGGGAGAGCTGGCCGCCGTGCGTGTTCAGCGGGATGGCGCCGTCGCGGGCGATCGCCGATCCGCCGTCGAGGAAGTCCCTGGCCTCGCCGATACCGCAGAACCCCAGCGCCTCCAGCCAGGACAGGCAGTTGAACGTGAAGCCGTCGTACAACTCGGCGACGTCGACGTGGGCCGGTCGCAACGATGTCCGGGTCCACAGGTGTGCCGCCTGACCGAGCACCTGCGGCTCGTGGGTCAGCGTGGTCTGGTCCCAGTCGGTGCGCTCGATGATCTGGGTGCCCACCGCCTCGACGAACACGGGTGGCTTCGGCCGGTCGGCGACGGTGTCGACGGCGGAGACGACGACCGCTACCGCGCCGTCACACGGCACGTCGCAGTCGTAGAGCCCGAATGGCGTGGTGATCATCCGGGCGCCTAGATAGTCCTCCATCGTCATCGGATCCCGGTAGATGGCGGTCGGATTCAGCGCGGCATTCGCGCGCTGGTTCAACGCGATCCAGCCGAGCGTCTCCCGGGTGGTGCCGTAGCGGTGAAAATGCCGCTGCGCGTTGAGGGCCAGTGTGTGTGCGGCTGACACCGCGCCGAACGGCATCTGCCAGCTGTCGGTACGCGCACCGCCGGGCGGCGTGAGCCGGCCCTCCCTCACCAACTGCCCGAACGTCGCCTCCCACAGGGTGCGGAAGCACAGCACATGCCGAGCCATCCCGGTGGCGACGGCCATCATCGCAGCGATCACCGAACCGCCCGGCCCGAAGGTGTCCATGCCGCCGTTGATCCACGTCGGCCGCAGGCCCAGCGCCCCTTCGAGTTTGGTGACTCCACCCTCACCCATACCTGCGACGTCCAGTCCCGGATAGGTCGACAGGCCGTCGATGTCGGCGAAGGTCAGCCCGGCATCGGCGACGGCCGCTTCACAGGCCTCGATCGTCAGCGACAGCGGCGCGACCATCAGCCGCCGGCCCAGCCGTGACGCACCGATGCCGGTGATCGCCGACTTGTCCTCGAACTTCTCCGTGCGCGCCATCGGCCGGACGTGGGAACCGAAATCCGCCGGCGCGATCTCGTCGGCCGGCTCCGTGCCGAACCGCTTCGGGGACACCGGCCGGAACAGGGGCAGGTAGACGTCGGCGTTCTGCTCGAACACCACCTCGACCAGCTGGCCGATCTCGAGCTCGTCGGCGGAAGCGTCGATGATGTTGGTGGTCAACCGGATCCGAGGATCTTCCATCAGTGCCACCTGCGCGACGACGTACGGCGCCGCCAGCCCCGGAATGCTGAAGCGATGGTTGACGGTGAAGGCCGACAGCACTGCCGTACCCGAGACCGCACGCACTCCCATATCTCGACCGCGACAGTAACGGCACACCGGCTGCGGTGGGTGTATCAACGCCGAGCAGGCCCGGCACTGCTGAACTCGCAGAACCCCATCGGCGCCAGAGGTCCAGAAGAACTCGTTGTCGAACGTCAACTGCGGCAACGGCATCCGGGTGTCACCGCTCATCGGTATCCTCGCCTCTTCGCGCGAGCGCTCATCGGTGCCCTCGCCTCTTCGCGCGAGCGCTCATCGGGTGAAGCCCCACTCCGCCTCGTTGTCTCCCACCTTCAGGTGCTCCAGATCGGGCTCGCTCACCTCGGCGATGTGCGCGTCATCCGGTCGGCGCTCGGTGAGCTCCATGATGGCGTGCACGGGACAGTCCATCAGCGCGCGCTGAACCGCGTCCCGATCGGACTCGGGGATGTCACCGTCACCGACGAGCACCGCGTAACCCCAGTCGTCGAGCGAGAAGTACTCCGGTGCGTGCCTGGCACAGATGCCGAATCCGTCGCACAGGGTCCGGTCGAGCTTGATCCGCAGTCTGTCCGTCACAGTGACTCCACCTCGAAGGGGCGCCGTGCGGTGTAGGCCGCCGCAGCGCAGTCCGGGCAGCGACCGTCGAGATGTCGCGCGACGTCATCCCCGAACATCGCCAGCAGGCTCGCAGCGATGTTGGTGGCCGCATCCAGCGTCGCGCAGGCGCCCCGACCCCGCAGCACCACCGACCATCGCTCGAGGCGCTCGAGATCCTCGACGCCGGCCGTCCCGTCGCGCAGCGCCGTCGCCGCGGCGGCCATCGCGGCGGTGCCGTTGAAGCACGACCCGCACTGCCCGGCGTTCTCCCTGTCGTAGTACGCGAGAACAGCCGCCCCGACCGCCACGGGGCATTCGTCGATGAGCACCGACACCGCGCCGCAGCCCAGGCCGCTGCCCTGTGCGCGCAGCGAGTCGTGATCCGCCGTGCAGTCGAGCACCCGCCGGTCGAGCAGGCCGGCGAAATAGCCGCCCATCAGAGCTCCGCGCACTCGATCGTGCGGTATGCCGTGCCGCTCCAGCACCTCCGCCATCGGGATGCCGAACGGGAGTTCGTAGAGTCCCGGTCCGCGGCCGCCGCCGGTCAGCGTCGCCAGGAAGGTGCCGGGGGAGCGCTGGGTGCCCTGTTCCCGGTACGCGCTCGCGCCGTGCATCGCGACGAACGGCAGGTTCGCGAGCGTCTCGACGTTGCTGACCGCCGTGGGCAGACCGCCGACGCCCTGCTCGTAGGGACGCGGCGGCTTGTCCGTCGGTTTGGCCGGACCGCCGTTGATCGCCCGTACCGCGGCGGTCTCCTCGCCGGCGACGTAACCGGGCTCGACCGTACGCACCCCGACGGTCACTCCGCCGAGTCCGTCGGCGCCCACCTCGTCGAGTGCATCCGAGACGGACTGTGCGCCTGCACGATCCGAGACATACACGTGAGCGTGCCGGGCGCCGATGATGTTTGCGGCCAACCGCAACCCGTCGAGCACCAGGTGCGGCCGGTGCCGCAGCAGCCAGCGGTCCTTGACCGACGCCGGCTCGCCTTCCTCGCCGTTGGCCACCAGCACCGTGTCGCGACCCCGCAGCGACGCATCACGGACCGTCGTCAGCTTCGCCGCCATCGGGAAGGCGGCGCCGCCGCGGCCCAGCACGCCGGCACGGTCGATCTCGTCGAGCAGTGCGGCGGGATCACCGATTGCCTGATAGCCGCCCGCGCCGCGGTACTCGTCGAGCGTCTCCCGACCCGCCGCGGCCCGCAGCAGCCGCGGCGTCAGACCGGGCCATGCGGCGACCGTGAGATCGGTGTTCATCGCCGTGCTCATCCACACCTCCTGCACGCCCGGCTAGGCTTCGGCTCATGCGAACGGCGGTGGTCCGGATCGGAGTCGATCCGGACGGGAACCTCTCGGCCGAGCAATTGCGCTCCGGGATGGCCGCACTGACCGAACTCGCCGACTCGGCGGGGCTGCAGGTGATCGGCAACGACCTCGCCGGTCTGCCGCCGAGACGCCGCGAAGTGGAGATCCTGATGACGGGCACTGATGCGGCCACTCTGCACGCGACGGGAATCGCTCTGTGCGCGCAGGCCTTCGGCACCGAGCCGGTGGCCGGGGTGCTGACGTTCGTCAGCCACGGCACCGACGAGGACGCCCACGGAGTGCTGGCCGGCTTCGGGGTGACAGGCCACCTCGACCGTCAACCAGGCACCGACGGGTGGGACATCCTCACGGTGACGCTGCGCCAGGCCGACCTGGTGCGTGTCCCCGAGAGCCGCCTCCACACGGCCCTGGAGGCCTCGACCAACTGCGAGGTTCACATCGTCGCGACGGACTGAGCGCGCCGTCATCGGCGCCCCAGAAAGTCGAGGATCGCGGGTGCGGCCTGCACCCAGGTGTCGAACATGTTGAAGCGCTTCACTTTTCCTGACGCGCGCGCCTCGGCGGCGCGCTCCCAGGCATCCTCGGGCCAGGGCGGGTCGATCAGCGTCGAGCCCTTGATCAGGCAGCTGACCTCCAGTGAGGTGCGCTTGGGGTGGTCCATGTCGTTCTCGCCGCCGCGGATGATCAGCGTCGGGACTCCGATGTTGTCGAACATCTCGTCGTCGACGCCCGGGATCGTCTGCCCCGGCTTCGAGACGAACGCGTTGAGCCAGCGCAACATCAGCGTGAGGAAGTCGTCGGCGTCGAAGGACAGCAGGCGCTCCCTGTTCGCGGGGTTCTCGGCGATCCGTTCCTTCCACTCGCCGACCTGGGCCACTCCGCGCATCCCGGTGCCGCGCACCGCGAGGATGCTGGGCACGATGTAGTAGGAACCGAGGACGAACGTGCCGTAGATGCCGCCGACGATGTTCCACACCACGAGTTTCCGGACGATCTCCGGGTACAGCATCGCGGTCAGCATCGAGTCGCGGGCACCCCCGGATCCGCCGGCCAGGATGCACGGTCCGATGCCCAGGCCGGTGATCAGGGCGTGCAGGGTCTCAGCGCGCATGTGGGACTCACTCTGTCCGTAGAACTGCACGTCGGACTTGCCGCAGTTGGGCCGGTCCCACAGCAGCACGCGGTACCCACCTTTCACCAGCGCTTGCGCCAGCGGCCGCAGCCCCTCGATGTCCTTGCTGAACCGTCCACCCGGGGTCAATGCGATGAAATCACCCTGCTTGCCGAGTATTTCGTAGACGACGCGGCCGCCGTTGACCTCCAAGAGCTTCTCGCCGCGCTTGAGTGTCGGCCCGATCGCCTCGGGGGCCGTCATGCCTGCACCAGCACATCGTTACCGACCACCCGTACCGGATAGGTGCGGATGCTCCACTCGGGTTTGACCGCCGTGGTGCCGGTCGCGAGCTCGAAACCCCACTGGTGCCAGGGGCAGTAGATGAACTCCTTGTCGCGGACCATCACGGCGTCACCGGGCACGTCCTCGTCGACGATCGTGCGGCCCCGTGCCCGACCGGAGCACAGCGGACCGCCTTCGTGCGGACAGTAGTTGGCAATCGCGTAGAAGGTGCCCTTGACGTTGTAGACGCCCACCCCGTGACGGCCGATCGGCACGAGCTTGTGTGTGCCGGGTGGGATCTCGTCGACGGTCGCGACCACGTGTTCACGCCCCTGGGCCAGCCGGGGCGATTTCTGTGCCTCGGTCACCTAGAAGACCCGAACCTGGCCCTCGAGCACCGGCACCGTGTCCGGCAGCTTGTAGGTCGCGATGCCGTTGCGGAACATCACCGCTTCGCGGGCGTGCTCGGGCAGGTGTTTGACCAGCCAGCGCGGATCGTCGAACGTCCAGTGCGGATAGTCGCTGGAGAACAGCAGGATCTTCTCGCACTCCATCCACTCCAGCGCCCGGGTGAGTTCCGTCTTGTCCTCGGGATAGTCCAGCGGCTGGGTGGTGAACTTGATGTGGTCCTTCACGTACTCACTGGGCTTGCGTTTGATGTCGACCCAGCGCTTGCGCTTCTCGTAGATCGCGTCCATCCGCCACATCAGCGGCAGGATCCACGTGAAGGCGTGCTCGACGAACACGATGCGCAGCGTGGGGAACCGGTCGAACACACCGTCGAAGATCAGGCTCATCACCTGGTTGGCCGCCAGAAGCGAGTAGGTGACCATGAAATCGTGGTTGTAGCTCGGGATACCGACCGGCGGGAACGGCAGCGTCTCGTAGTAGCCGCGAGACAGGTGGCAGCTGACGGTGATGTCGTGTTTGACCGCGGTGGCCCAGATCGCGTCGTAGCGCGGATCTCCCCACGACGGGCGCGGCTCCGCCTTGATCAGGACCTGCGCCATGTAGGGGTGGCCGGCCCACTTCTCGATCTCCGCGGCGGCCAGCGCCGGCTCCTCGATCGCGACGCAGATCGAACCGCGCCACCGCTCGTGCCAGTTGTTGTGCGGGTCCAGCCAGTGGTTGGCCAGCCACTGGTTGGTGGCCACGCACATGGCGTGGGTGGCCTCGGGCAGCCGCATCTCGCCATGCGTCGGCTCGAGGATCGCGATATCCGAGCCGGCCTCCATGATCAGCTGCTTGAGCGCCAGATCAGGGTCGCTGCAGGCGAACTCCCCGTCGGGCGGGAAAGAGTCCACCCGCATCGCGTAGGAGTGCGCATAGTCGGGGGCGTCGTAATAGATCGCTTCCCCGCGCGGGTGGGACAGGAAGTACCGGCTGCGCCAGGGCTCGGGGATGTAGTCGACGAGCTCCCCGCGGCGCGGCATCGGGTGCACGTCGGAGTCGACGCACCGCACGGCGATGCGTTCGGTCGGGGGGACGCGGTCCCGGGCCTGCGTGCCGGCCGTTACCGTCATGGGAAGCCTCCTTGTCCTGCCACTGCCTACTGCGCGAGCGCGTCGGCTGTGATGTCGATGCCGTACAGCTCGGCGGCATTGCGCCAGCAGAGCCGCATCCGTTGTTCGCCGGTCAAGGCCGACGCGGACGTCGGCTGGTGCATGTTCCAGTGCGGGTAGCTGGAGCCGAACATCGTCATCCGGTCCTTGCCGGTGAAGTCGAGCCACTCGCCGGCGTACTCGACGTCACCGGGGCCGTCCAGACCGCTGGAGATGAAATACGTGTGCTCGGACAGGTAGTCACTCGGCATCTTCGGCGCCCAGGGGGTCTGCTCGAGATGGGGGCGGCCGAAGCAGTCCATCCGCCACATGAACGGCGTCAGCATGTCCGCCGCCCCGTCGGCCCACACCATCTTCAGGCCGTCGTATCGCTCGAACACGCCTTCGGCGATCATGTTCATCAGGTGATACAGGTAGTTGAGCGACATGAAACCGAGGTACTGCTCGTAGGTGCGCGCTGCTCCAGACGGTGTGGGGGACAACATGATCCCGTTACCGACCTCGATGTGCACCGCCACCGGTAGCCCTGCGTCGACGGCGGCCTCCCAGAGCGGCCAGTACTGCGGCTTTCCGTACAGTTCTCGCGACTGCAGGGGGATGCCGATCTGCACGACACGCGGATGATCGCGGTACTTCTCGATCTCGCGCAGTGCGCCGGTGATGTCGTCCGGATTCACCCGGATCGTGCCACGGAACCTGGCACCGTACTCGTCGTGCTCCAGCCACCGCGTCACCATCATCTCGTTGTGCGCTGCCGCGATCGCGGTGCCGAGATGCCGGTCGGGCATGATGCCCCGCGTCATCGGGTGCAGCACGGCGACGTCGACCCCGCGGTCGGTGAACAGGTGCTCGGCGACGGTGGCGACATCGGAGCCCGGGTACTGTCCGTCAGCGCCCTGCGTGCCCTTGGCGTACTCGCCGCCCGGCGCGCCGTACCAGTCCATCTCGTAATCGGGAAAGCCGCGGCTGCTGAACGGTTCGCGGAGGAAGTTCTTCCGCAGGTCCTTGTTCGACCCGAAGAAGATGTGCACGCTGGCATCGATCACGGGGACACTGACTGTCTGCGTGCCGTCGTTGAGATCGATCACGGGCGCTCACCGCGGCAGGCATCGGCACCGGACATGAAGCCAGTGTAGATCCTTGTTCTTCATTGGCAAGAATTATGTTCTCAGTACACACCGCTTACTTTCTCCGCAGGTCAGCGGACACGTCGCACGATGCGTGGCGGACCTGGCTACGGAAGGCGATGCCCACGACGGGAGAACGGGTGCAACGTATAATGAGAATGATATTCTCACTTGACCGGACGAGCTCGGAGGCGCTGCATGCTGCTGGAATTCGACGCCGATCAACGACTGTGGCAGGAGACCGTGCGCGACGCGGTCGCCAAGCAGTGCCCTGCCACGCTGATCCGTGAGATCGCCGAGAACGGCGTCGATCCGGAGCCGTTGTGGGCCGGCTACTGCGACGCCGGTTGGACCGAGTTGACCGACCCTGCCAATGCCGTCGAGCTCGCGATCGTGCTCGAGGAGATGGGTCGCGCAACCGATCCGACACCGTTTCTGGCCACCCTGACGCAGTTCGCCCCCCTGGTCGGCGATCGTTTCGACCCACATCGGGCGGGTGCGGCGGTGCACTCGGGCGTCACCGCGGTCCGCGACGCCGAAGGGTGGGTGCTGACCGGGACGGACCGGTTCGTCCTCGACGGCGATCGTGCAGACCGCCTCGCCGTCCTCACCCCGGCCGGGGTCTTCGTCGTCGATGCTGAGCAGGTCACCACCCGCCGCGTGGATGTCTTCGACCCGGTGCTGCACGTAGCCGAGGTGACGTTGCCGGGCGTCCACGTCGCCGACACCGAGCGGCTGACGGCGGACACCGAGCGCGCCCGCCACCTTGCGCTGATGGGCATGGCCGCCACGATGGTCGGGGCGTGCCAGCGCGTCCTCGACCTCGTCGTGGAACACGCGAAGAGTCGCCAGCAGTTCGGTGTCGCGATCGGCACGTTCCAGGCCGTGCAGCACAAGGCGACCGACATGTTCGTCGCCATCGAGCGAGCACGCGCGCTGATGTACTTCGCGGCGTTGACCATCGCCGCCGACGACCCGCGCAGGCGGCTCGCGGCCGCGATGGCCAAAGCGTCGGCGGGGGAGTGCCAGTCGCTGGTGTTCCGCCACGGCATACAACTTTTCGGAGCCATGGGTTTCACGTGGGAGAACGATCTGCAGTTCGCGCTCAAGCGCGCGAAGGCCGGCGAGTTGATGCTGGGCGGGGCCGCCGAGCACCGGGCGATGATCGCCGACGAATACGGGAGGGATCTCTAGATGCAGCTGGCCTTCGACTCCGACGTCGAGGAGTTCCGCGCGGAGTTCTCCGCGTTCCTCGACGAGCACACCCCGTCGGCCGCCCAGACCGTGGAGCGGCCGCGCTCGGTCTCGCACATGCCGCAGTGGGCACGGGACTGGCAGCGGCTGCTGTTCGACAACGGCTGGTTGCTGCCTGCCCAGCCGCCCGAGTTCGGTGGCCGCAATGCCTCTGTGCTGCAGACGTTCGTCCACGCCGAGGAGTTGTGCCGGCGCCGGATCTACCACAGCTTCAACCCCCAGGGCGTCAACATCATCGCTGCGTCGCTGCTGACATTCGGCACCGACGACCAGAAGCACCGCTGGGCGGTGCCGGTCCTGCGGGGCGAACGCACCGCCTCGCTGGGCATGAGCGAGCCCAGCGCCGGGTCGGATCTGGCGTCGTTGCGCACCAGGGCCGTTCGCGATGGCGAGCATTTCGTGGTGAACGGCCAGAAGGTGTGGACCTCCGGCGCCCATGACGCCGACTTTCTGCTCACGTTCGTCCGGACCGACCCGGATGCCGTCAAGCACAGGGGAATCAGCGTGTTGCTGATCCCGACCGATCTCGACGGCGTGGTGTGCCGGCCGTTCGCCGACATGTGCGGAATGGACAACCTCGACTTCAACGAGGTGTTCTTCACCGATGTCCGCGTGCCCGTCGAGAACCTCGTCGGTCCGCTCAACGGTGGGTGGGGCGTCGCGAACGGCTCGCTCGGTCACGAACGCACGATGATGTGGCTGGGCTTTGCTGACCGGATCGCCAACTGTATCGCCGATTTCGAGCCGAGGACCCCCCTCGAACGCGATGCGCTGGCCACCAGCATCATGGACTACGAGGCGTTGCGGCTGCTCGGATCCGTGGGTATCGCCAAGGCCGCTCGCGGTGAGGTGGACGTCGCGTCGGTGTCGATTCCGAAGCTGCTGGGGGCCGAGGCCGAGCAACGGGTCGAGGGACTCGCGTTGGAGGCCGCCGGTCCCGACGGGCTCGTCCATCCAGCGACGTCGGGACCTTACGCGCACATGAACCTCGACCATTACTTCGCGAGCTGGTTCGAGCGGTACGCCCGCAGCTTCGGTGGCACCATCGCGGGCGGCACGTCGGAGATCCAGCGCAACATCATCGCCCAGCAGGTGCTCGGGTTGCCCCGCCGCTGACGGACCTGCCTCGCGCGAGCGTGCATGAACTCCCGCTTTGTCGGGGCGTGTCGGCGACAGACACGCACGCTCGCGGGAGAAAGGTGGGTCAGTCGATGACCGCGGCCTCTTTGCGCTCGGTGATGGGACGGGCCAGCTCCTGCTCTTCGCAGATGCGCTGCAGCTTCTCCAGGGTCTCGTTCAGTCCCGGGCCCACGCGGGGGCCGGGCGTGAACGTCGCGGGCAGATGACGCATGCCCTGGATCACGCCGATCGTGTCGTAGTGCACGGTGCCCTCGGGATCGCACACGTAGTCGGGCATGCGGTCGAGCACCGCGGTCAGCATGGACTTGAACACCGTACGTGCCACGTTAGATCCCACGCAGCGGTGCACACCGATGCCGAAACTGAAGTGCCGATTGCCCTTCCGGTCCATGATCACCGTATTCGGTTCGTCGAACACCGACGGGTCCCGGTTGGCCATCGCCCATGACAGCCAGAGCCGCTCGAACTTCTTGAACTGGTGACCCTCGACCTCGACGTCCTCGGAGAAGGTCCGACCGTCGCCGGGAGCGGGCGTGAAGAAACGCAGGAATTCCTCGGTGGCCGGATCGAGCAGCGTGTCGCGCTCCCGGCTGAGTCGGTTGCGATCGGCGGGGTGCTCGCCCAGCCATTCGAGGGCGTGCGCGGTGAGCGCGGTGGTCGTGTCGAAACCGCCGCCGATGATGAGGCCGAGGTTGCCCAGGATCTCGATGTCGGGCGCGGGCTCGCCGTCGATGCGCAACTGCAGCAGCGCGTTCACCAGTCCGGGCCGTGGGTTCTCCCGGATCTCCATCATGTTGGTGATGAGGTCGATACCCATCTCGCGGTGCTGCTCGTTGATCTTCTCGCGCTCCGGGGCGTGCTCGGGTGTGTACACCGACGCATGCGTGGGCTCGCTGTAGACGTTCCACTTCTTCAGCTCGATGCCCATCATCGCCAGGGTGAACACCGCAGGCACCACGTTGGCGAGGTCGTCGACGAAATCGATCCGGCCGGATTCGATGTGCTCATCGAGCGCGGCGCGGGTGATCTCGTGGATGAACGGCTCCCACCGCTTGATCGCCGCCGGCGACAGGTACGGGTTCAGGGCTCCGCGGTAGGCGCTGTGCTCGGGCTCGTCCATCTCCAAGATGCCCCCGCGCACCACCGTGGCGCGGCTGGCCTTCGGAATCGTGATGCCCTGGTACGGCGTTTCACCGGAGATGTCGTGATGGTTGGACACGGCCGGGCAGCGGGCCAGCTCGAAGACCTCCCTGCTGCCCGAAGCCACCCAGTGCCCGTTGTAGGTCTCCGACCACGCCATCGGACACCTGGCCTGCATCTCCTCGGTGATCTTCTCGAACTGCAGGCGGTACTCCGGTGTGTGCCGGTCGAAGTGGTACGTCGGTTTTCTGCGGCTGTCGTCCGCAGTGCCGTCCGCAATGCCGTCCGCAATGTCGTCGACACTCAACGCTGTTGTCTCCCTGGTTGTTCGGCTCCCTCGGCGAGGAATCACTCGGCGAGGGTGATGGCTTGCTCGGGGCACGACTGCGCTGCCTCGCGCACCGCGGCCTCCTGATCTGGGGCGACCACCTCGCTGACCGGGGAGGCGGTGCCGTCGATGTCGCTGAGCGCAAAGGCATCCGGTGCGATCATCGCGCACAGTGTGTGCCCCTGGCACCGGCTGGAATCAACCGAGACCTTCACGTGTGTCCTCCCTCAGACGTGGTAGTCGTACCACTTCAGATAGCCGCCGGCATCGACGCGCAGCTGCATACCGGTGACGTAGCGGGCCTCGTCGGAGACCAGCCACAGGATCGCGTTGCTGATGTCCTCGGGCTCGATGAAGTTGACCTTCATCGCCTGCTGCACGCCGAACACCGGTTCGGCGTCGGCGCGGGTCGGGTTCTCCAGATCCGGGCGGAAGGATCGGTACATCGGCGGGCTCTGCAGCATGTCGGTGTTGCAGTTCGTCGGATGCACGACGTTGGCCCGGATGCCGCGCACTGCGAGTTCGGTCGCCAGATCGTGAACATACTGTGAGAGCAGTCTTTTCGAGGTCATGTAGGCCATGCCGCCCGGATCGCCGCCGGGGTTGGGCTTGTTGTGCGCGTCCATCAGCGCCGCCGTCGAACCCGTCGCCACGATCGCGGCGCCCTCTTTGAGGTGAGGGAGCGCCACCTGGATCGCGTTGATGGTGCCGATCAGGTTGGTGTTGATGACATCGGTCCACGCCTGCAGCGGCGGATCGCCCTTCATCCCGGCGATTCCGGCCTGCGCGACGACGATGTCCAGGCCGCCCAGCGTGGCGACACCGTCCTCGAGAGCCTTCCTCAGCTGGGCCGCGTCGCGCACGTCGGCCTTGGCGGTGACGATGCGCTGTCCGGTCTTCTCGACGAATGCCGCTGTCTCGTCGAGGTCTTCGGGGGTCGCCATCGGATAGCCGATGGTCGCGACGTCCTCGCACAGGTCGACGGCGATGATGTCGGCGCCCTCTTCGGCCAGTCGCACGGCGTGGCTGCGCCCCTGTCCGCGCGCGGCCCCGGTGATGAAGGCGATTTTTCCTTGGACGCGTCCCATGTCCGCATCGATCCTTTCTAGGTGTTCCGGCCGCCGTTGACGCCGAGGATCTGGCCGGTGATGTAACCGGCCTCCTCGGAGATGAGGAAGGCGCACGCGGCGGCGATGTCTTCGGGACGGCCGATGCGCCGAACCGGCGTGGCCTCGATCTGCTTCTGCGTGTCCCCCAGGAAGCCGCGTTCCTCGGCCTTGCGCAGCATCGGTGTGTCGATGAAGCCGGGCGGAACGGCGTTCACCGTGATGCCGGACGGTCCGTATTCGAGCGCCAGCGATTTGGTCAGACCGTTGACCGCCGACTTGGCGGCCACGTAGGGCGCCATGAAGGGCTGGCCGGAGTGCGTGCTCGACGACGAGATGTTCACGATGCGGCCCCAGCCGGCCTCGATCATGTCGGGCAACACCGCTTGGGTGCAGTGGAACACGCCGTTGAGATTGACGTCGATGACTTTCTGCCAGTCCTCGAAGGTCAGTTCGGTGAATCGCCGGAAGCGATCCAGCCCGGCGGCGTTGACGAGGACCGTGACCGGTCCCAGATCCGCCCGGATCTCGGACAGCGCCGCGTCCACGGCGGTGCGGTCGGTGACGTCGGCGGTATAGGCGAATTTCGCCTCGCCGGGGTTCAGGTCGATCGTGGCGACCTGTAGTCCGTCCGCCCTCAACCGGTCCGCGATGGCGGCTCCGATGCCCGAGGCGCCACCGGTGACGACAGCGTTCTTCACGCGCAACACACACCCATCAAGAATCATCCTTTCAATTGCGAGAACCGTACTCTCGCCAAGCGTCACATCGCAAGACATCGACGCGACACTGTTCGCACTGATGAGACGTTCACGCGGCGTTTGTCACACCGCTCGATGCAGGCAGGGACCGTTCCGCTCATTTTCTTGAGTTCTCATCTCGCGAATGTATGATTCGCCGAAGATGAGAATGCAGTTTCCATCACATATGCCCGGATGACGGCGCATCTCGTCAGAGGAGGAAGATGCAGGAAACAGCCACGGTCTCGACGGACAACGGCAGCGGGGCGGCGGCCGGAGGGCCCGACCGCCGGATGCTGATCGGCGGACGCCTCGTCGAGACGGCGCAGACGTTTCCTTCGCTCAACCCGGCGACCGGCGAGGTGGTCGGTCTGGCCCCCGATGCCTCCGTCGCCGACGCAGAGGCCGCGGTGGCCGCGGCGCGGCACGCCTTCGACGACACGGACTGGTCGACCAACGTCGACTTGCGCATCCACTGCCTCGAGCAGTTGCACCGGGCGTTGCTCGAACACCGCGACGAACTCGCCGCGCTGACGATCGCCGAAGTCGGTGCCACCGAGGCGCTCTGCCAAGGAGCCCAACTCGACCAGCCCATCGCGATCGTGCGGTACTACGCCGATCTGCTCAAGACCTACCCGCTGAGCGAGGATCTCGGGCTCATCGAGAGCCGCGGCATGCAACACCACCGCTGGGTGGAGAAGGAAGCCGCGGGAGTGGTCGCCGCGATCATCGCCTACAACTATCCGAACCAGCTGGCACTGGCCAAGCTGGGTCCCGCGCTCGCCGCCGGCTGCACCGTCGTGCTGAAGTCCGCCCCCGACACCCCGCTGATCACGTTGGCGCTCGGCGAGCTGATCGCCGAGCACACCGACATCCCGGCCGGCGTGGTCAACGTGCTCTCCGGAGCGGACCCCGCCGTCGGAGCGGCGTTGACGAGCAGCCCCGATGTCGACATGGTGACGTTCACCGGCTCCACGCCGACCGGGCGGGCGATCATGGCCGCGGCCAGTCAGACACTGAAGAAGGTGTTCCTCGAACTCGGCGGCAAGTCGGCGGCCATCGTGCTCGACGACGCCGACTTCTCCACGGCCGCGCTGTTCTCGGCGTTCAGCATGGTCACCCACGCCGGACAGGGCTGCGCCCTCACCTCCCGACTGCTGGTTCCCGCCGCGCACAAGGACGAGATCGTCGAGCTGATCAAGAACAACTTCGGTCTCGTGCGTCTGGGAAATCCTGTGGACACCTCTGTATACATGGGACCGCTGATCAGCGCGAAACAGCGCGACAAGGTCGACGGCATGGTCCAGCGCGCGGTCGCGGCCGGCGCGACCCTGGTCACCGGAGGCGAGAAGGTCGATCCCGGCTACTTCTACACCCCGACCTTGCTCGCCGACGTGGACCCCGACAGCGAGATCGCCCAGGAGGAGGTGTTCGGACCGGTGCTCGTCGTGATCTCCTACGCCGACGACGACGATGCGGTGCGCATCGCGAACAACTCGATCTACGGCCTGTCGGGTGCGGTGTTCGGGAGCCAGGACCGGGCGCTGGCCGTTGCGCGCCGGATCCGGACCGGCACGTTCTCCATCAACGGTGGTAACTACTTCAGCCCCGACACTCCGTTCGGCGGCTACAAGCAGTCGGGCATCGGCCGGGAGATGGGCACGGCCGGGCTCGAAGAGTTCCTGGAGACCAAGACGTTCGCCACGGTGGTGCCGTCGTGAGCAAGCCGCTGGAGGGCATCCGGGTCCTCGAGGTCGCGATGTACGGGTTCGTCCCGTCGGCCGGCGCGGTGCTCGCCGAATGGGGAGCCGACGTCATCAAGGTCGAGCATGCCGTCACCGGGGACCCGCAGCGTGGCCTGCGCCAGACGGGACTGCTCCGCGTCGAGGGCGACCCCAATCCGAACATCGAACACGCGAACCGGCTCAAGCGCAGCATAGGGCTCGACATGTCGGTGCCGCAGGGCCGTGAGGTGTTGCTGGAGTTGGCCCGTCGCGCCGACGTCTTCCTCACCAGCTTCCTTCCGGGCCACCGCCGGAAGTTCGGCATCGACGTCGACGACATCCGTGCCGTCAACCCGGCGATCGTCTACGCCCGCGGCAGCGCGCTCGGGCCGCGCGGCGTCGAATCGGTCAAGGGTGGTTACGACATGACCGCCTTCTGGTGCCGCGCGGGCACCGCCGCGACCATCACCCCGCCCGGCACACCGGGAATGGTCGGCCCGCCCGGTCCCGCCTACGGCGACACGATCTCGGGCACCAACCTGGCGGGCGGCATCGCGGCGGCGCTGCTCAAGCGGGAGCGCACCGGCGAGCCGTCGGTCGTCGACGTGTCCCTGCTCGGCAGCGGGCTGTGGGCCATGGGCCACACCGTGGCGCTGACCAAGCATCTCGGACAGCGCATGGAGGCGTTCCCGCCCGGTGTGCACGGCTCGCCGATCAATCCTCTGGTCGGTCTGTACGCCACCGCCGACGACCGGTACATCTCGTTCGTCATGATGCAGCCCACCAAATTCTGGGCCGACGTGTGCGCGCACATGGACCTCGAGGACCTGGCCGACGACCCGCGCTTCGCGACCGCCGAGTCGATCGCCGAGAACACCGGGGCCGCCACCGAGTTCCTGGCCGAAGCCATGAAGAAGCGGCCGCTGGCCGAGTGGAGCGAACGCTTCGCGACGCTGGCCGGGCCCTGGGCGCCGGTCCAGGACACGCTGCAGGCCGCCGAGGACGCCCAGGTCCGCGCCAACGAATACCTGGTTCAGGCAGGCGAACTCGAGCTCGTCGCCAACCCGGTGCAGTTCGACGTGGCCGCGCCGAGTTCCGGTCCGGCCCCCGGTTTCGCCGAGCAGACCGACGAGGTCCTCCTCGAGCTCGGACTGGACTGGGACCGCATCATCGAGCTCAAGACGGCCGGCGCCGTCACCTGATCGCCGCTTCCCCCGACCCACGCTCCCTGGAGACCCCACCATGCCCTACGTCGCCGCGATCGGCACCTACCTGCCGTGCTGGGGATCGCCCCTGCACCGGGTCGCCGGCGATGACGAGGACGTGGTCACGATGGCGGTCGAGGCGGGCCGCGCAGCGCTGGACGCCGGGACGACGGTCGAGCGCGTGGTCCTGGTCAGCCGGCACCTGCCGCTGACGGAGAGCAGTAACGCTGCGGTCCTGCTTGCCGGCCTGGGGCTGGACCCGGAGCTCGAGGTCGACGAGCGGCTCGGCGGCGCCCCGGCGACCGTCGACGCCCTGAGTTCGGCACGTGCGCGCACGCTGATCATCGGTGCCGACCTGTTTCCGGCCGGCGCCGCGGCCCTGGTGACCGGCGAGCACGGATTGCGGGTTCGGACCGCCGCGCGGGTGGCGCGCAGCCTGCCGGTGCGAACCCGCAACGCCACCGGCGACGTGCACGACTACGGTGACCCGCGCCTGCTGCACGAGCGAGGCCTGGTCGCCTCGCTGGCCGCCGCGTGGCTGGACACTCCGGCGGCGGTGGCCGGGGTCGACCACCAGCGCGCCGCCGAGTTGTGTCTGCCGGATCCGCCGGTGCTGCCGACCATCGGGGCGAGCGCGAGCGTGTTCGCCCTGGCCTCCCTCGCCGAGCGTGGTGCCACGGGCCCGCTGGTGGCCGTCGAGCAGGCGATCCTGTCAGGGATCAGCGTCACCGGCGGCACCGCGTCGATCCGCCGCAGAGAGCCTGCGCCGCAACCGATCCCGGCCGGAACCTTCACCGACGACGCCGACATCCCGATCTCGCTGGCCGCCTACGAGCGCGCCTTCGAGGCCAAGGTGCGCTGGGAGGCAGGGACTTTCAGCGACAGCGAGACGCTCGACTTTCCGCCGCGGTACCGGGTCGGTGAGGACGGGGCGCTGGCCACCGACTACGCGTTGGTGCCGCTGCCGCGCACCGGCACCGTCTACACCGAGACCACCGTGCACATCCCGGTGCCGGGGCTGCGGAGCCCCTATTCACTGGTGATCGTCGAACTCGACGACGTCGGGGTGCGGGCACTGGTGAAGGTCACCGGTGCGACGCCCGGCACGGTCGAGATCGGGGACCGTGGCCGGTTGGCACTGCGCCGGGTCGCGGTGCGCTCCGGGGTGCCCGACTACGGCTACGCGTTCGAACCGGAACGGGCCGCGGCGTGAGGGCCCGGGCGGGAGTCGCGGCGTGAGGAGGGTCGGGATCGTCGGGGCCGGGATGACCCCGTTCGCCGAGCACTTCGCCCTCGGCATCAAGGATCTGCTTCCGATGGCATTCGCCGAGTGCGCGCACTCGGTCGACAAGGGACTGGCGAAGACCGACGTGCAGGCGGCATGGTTCGGCGCGATGGGCACCGCCGACGGGTTCCCGGCGGGAATCCTCGCCGACACCCTCGGGCTGCCCGACCTGCCCGTCAGCCGCGTCGAGAACTCCTGCGCCACCGGGCAAGACGCGCTGCGCAACGCGCTGTTCGGCGTGGCATCAGGCGCCTTCGACGTCGCGCTCGTGATGGGCGCGGACAAACTGCGCGACACCACCTCGGCCGACATGCTCTGGGAATGGGAGGCCATGGCGCGCGACATGGCCTGGGACTACCCGCTCGGTCTCGTGGCGCCCGCGGGATTCGCCCTGCACGTTCGCCGATATCTCCACGAATCTCCGGCAACTGAAGAACACTTGGCCATGGTGGCGGTCAAGAACCACCGCCACGGTGTGAACAACCCCAAAGCGCGGCTGCGCTTCGAGATCACGATGGAGCAGGCCCTGAACGCACCAACGGTCGTGACACCGTTCCGGATGTATGACTGCGCGCCGCAGAGCGACGGTGCTGCAGCGCTGGTGATCGCCGCCGAGGACGTCGCCGATCGGTTCACCGACCGGCCGGTATGGATCCGCGGGGTGGGGCTGGGCCTCGATTCGGTCATGCACCAGCACAAGCCGGATCTGACGACGTTCCCGGCGACCACCCGGGCGGCCAAGCAGGCGTTCGCGATGGCCGGGCTGGGGCCGGTCGACGTCGACGTGGCCGAGGTGCACGATTTCCTCACCGGTATCGAGCTGATGAGCTACGAAGACCTCGGATTTGCTGAGAGGCTGGGTGGCTACAAACTTCTCGAGGCAGGGGAGACCAGCATGGGCGGCTCCCTGCCGGTCAACCCGAGCGGGGGATTGAAGGCCAAAGGGCACCCGCCGGGTGCCACCGGCGTGGCACAGTGCGTCGAGTTGTTCCAGCAGTTGCGCGGTGAGGCCGTCAACCAGGTGGACGGAGCACGGATCGGGTTGGCGCACAACATCGGCGGACCGACTGCGGTCTCGGCCGTGACGATCCTGGAAGGATCCGACAGCCATGGCAGGTAGAGGACCTGAACGGTGGTCTCCGGGGATCGCGCAGATTCGGAACGTCAAGGGCCCGATGCAGGCGGTCGGGGGATTGTTCTCGATGTCCGCCGATGCGGTGGTGTTCGTCTTCCGCCGGCCGTTTCAGTGGCGGGAATTCCTGGAGCAGTGCTGGTTCGTGGCCCGGGTGTCCCTGGCGCCCACGCTGCTGGTGGCCATTCCGTTCACCGTGCTCGTCAGTTTCATCCTCAACATCCTGCTTCGTGAGTTGGGCGCGGCCGACCTCAGCGGCGCCGGAGCGGCATTCGGGGCGGTGACGCAGGTGGGCCCGCTGGTGACGGTCCTGATCGTGGCGGGCGCCGGCGCGACGGCGATGTGCGCCGATCTGGGCTCGCGCACCATTCGCGAGGAGATCGACGCCATGGAGGTGCTGGGCATCAACCCGGTGCAGCGCCTGGTGACTCCGCGGATGCTGGCGTCGGGTCTGGTGGCGCTGCTGCTCAACAGCCTGGTCGTCATCATCGGCATCCTGGGCGGTTACACGTTCTCGGTGTTCATCCAGGACGTGAACCCGGGCGCCTTCGCCGCCGGCATCACGCTGCTCACCGGGGTCCCCGAGGTCATCATCTCGTGCGTCAAAGCGGCGCTGTTCGGACTCATCGCCGGCCTGGTGGCGTGCTACCGCGGACTCACCATCACCGGCGGCGGTGCCAAGGCCGTCGGCAACGCCGTCAACGAGACCGTCGTCTACGCGTTCATGGCACTGTTCGTCATCAACGTGGTCGTCACCGCCGTCGGCATCCGGATGACGACGGGTTAGGCGGACATCATGGGCACTTCTACGATCCTGCGGTCGCGTTTCCCGCGGCTGACGAGCTACGCCGGTCGGCCCGTGGCGACGCTGTCACGCATCGGCGACCACACGATGTTCTACGGGAAGGCGATCGCCGGCGTGCCCCACGCGGCATTGCACTTCCGTAAGGAGATCATCCGCCTGATCGCCGAGATCTCCATGGGCGCGGGGACATTGGCGATGATCGGCGGCACGGTGGTGATCGTCGGCTTCCTCACGCTGGCAGCGGGCGGCACGCTGGCCGTTCAGGGGTACAGCTCGCTGGGCAACATCGGCATCGAAGCGCTGACCGGCTTCCTGGCGGCCTTCATCAACGTGCGGATCTCGGCGCCGGTGGTCGCCGGCATCGGCCTGGCCGCCACGTTCGGCGCCGGCGTGACCGCGCAACTGGGAGCCATGCGGATCAACGAGGAGATCGACGCGCTGGAGTCGATGGGTATCCGACCCATCGAGTACCTGGTGTCGACCCGCATCGTCGCCGGCATGATCGCGATCACCCCGCTGTACTCCATCGCGGTGATCCTGTCTTTCGTCGCAAGCCAATTCACCACCACGGTGCTGTTCGGTCAGTCCAGCGGTCTCTACGACCACTACTTCGACACGTTCCTCAACCCGATCGACCTGCTGTGGTCCTTTCTCCAGGCGATCCTGATGGCGATCACGATCCTGTTGATCCACACCTACTTCGGCTACTTCGCCACCGGTGGACCCTCGGGCGTCGGGGTCGCCGTGGGCAACGCGGTGCGGACCTCGCTGATCGTGGTCGTCTCGGTGACGCTGCTGGTGTCGCTGTCGATCTACGGCTCCAACGGCAACTTCAATCTGTCGGGCTAGGGGGGGCAGGTGACGCGCAGCTATCTCCGACCCCTGGTCGGCCTGGGCATGATCATCGCGATCGTCGCGGTGGTCGCGCTGGCCGTCGTCCTGTTCCGTGGCGACTACCGTGACACCGCCGGGGTCACGGTGATCTCCGATCGCGCCGGCCTGGTGATGAACCCCGACGCCAAGGTCAAGATGCGCGGCGTGCAGGTCGGCACCGTGGAATCGGTGTCCTACCGTCCGGACGGCACCGCCGATCTGAAGCTGGCCATCGACTCCTCTGCGCTGCATCTGATTCCGAGCAACGTCGGCGTGGACATCGCCTCGTCGACGGTGTTCGGCGCCAAGTCCGTCGAGCTGGTCGCGCCGCCGAATCCGTCGGCCGACACGTTGCGGGCCGGCCAGACGCTGCAGGGTCAGCACGTCATGGTGGAAGCCAACACCGTCTTCCAGCAACTGGTTTCGGTGCTCGACAAGATCGATCCCGCCAAGCTCAACGAGACACTCGGTGCGCTGTCGGCCGCGTTCTCCGGCCGCGGTGAGAAATTCGGGCAGGCGCTCAGCGATTTCAACACCCTGCTGGCCAAGCTGGAACCCAGCCTGCCGAGCCTGAGCCGGGACATCGAGCTCACCGCGCCGGTCGCCAACGCCTACGCCGACGCGGCACCGGATCTCGTTCGGACGATGAAGAACTCGACCACACTGAGCGACAGCATCGTCGACCAGCAGGACAATCTGGACACGTTCCTGGTCAGCGCCATCGGCCTGGCCGACATCGGCAACGACGTCCTGGGCAGCAACCGGGCCGCCTTCAGCACCGTGCTGGACCTGCTGGTTCCGAGCACCGACGTGTTCCAGCGGTACGCCCCCGCCATCGACTGCACGCTCAAGGGCATGCAGTACACGCTGCATCAGCCGCCCCAGCTGGATCCCGGCGTTCTGGTCAACGTCGCCTTCACCCTCGGCATCGAGCGGTACCGCTATCCGGCGAACCTGCCGAAGGTGGCGGCCAAGGGCGGCCCGGAATGTATGGGCCTGCCCTACATCGGGTTCGGTAACAGGTCGAAGTATCTGGTCACCGATACGGGCGCCAACCCCTGGCAGTACGGAAACCAGGGCATCGTGCTCAACTCCGACGGCCTCAAGCAGCTGCTGTTCGGGCCCTTGGACGGTCCGCCCCGCAACACCGCACAGATCGGGCAACCGGGATGACGCGCGCCACCGGCACACTGGTCAAGTTCGGGATCTTCGCGGTGGTGATGGTCCTGCTCACCGCCTTCCTGTTCATGGCGTTCAGCCAGTACCGCAGCGGCTCGACCTCGAGCTACTCAGCGGTGTTCGGCGATGCCTCGCGGTTGAAGACCGGCGACTCGGTCCGCGTCGCCGGGGTCCGGGTCGGCACCGTCGACGCCATCGAACTGCAGAACGACAAGAGCGTCCTGGTCACCTTCGACGCCGACCGTACCGTCGTGCTCACCACCGGCACGAAAGCCGCGGTTCGCTATCTCAACCTGACCGGTGACCGGTATCTCGAGCTCCTCGACGGCCCGGGCTCGACGCGGGTGCTGCCCCCGGGCGCGCAGATCCCGAAGGAACGGACCGCGGGTGCACTCGATCTCGACCTGCTGCTCGGCGGTCTGCGGCCCGTGGTGCAGGGCCTCAATCCGCAGGACGTGAACGCTCTGACCTCCGCGCTGGTGCAGATTTTCCAGGGTCAGGGCACCACGCTGGACTCGCTGCTGAGCAAGACGTCGTCGTTCTCGACCACGCTGGCGGACAACAGCGCCGTGGTGCAGCAGTTGATCGACAACCTGCGCACCGTCGTCGACACGATCGGCAAGGACGGTGACAAGTTCTCGGACGCGATCGACAGGCTCGAGCAACTGGTCAGCGGGCTGTCGCAGGACCGGGATCCGATCGGTACGGCCATCACCGCACTGGACAGCGGAACCGCCTCTTTGACCGACCTTCTCACCCAGGCGCGGCCGCCGCTGGCCGGCTCCGTCGACCAGCTCAACCGACTGGCGCCGCTTCTCGACGACCATCAGATCGTGCTCGACCGGGCACTGCAGCGGGGACCCGAGAACTACCGGAAACTGGCGCGATTGGGCTCGTACGGCAGTTGGATCATGTACTACATCTGCGGGCTGTCGATCCGGGTCACCGATCTGCAGGGCCGGACCGCGGTCTTCCCCATGATCAAACAAGAAGGCGGAAGGTGCGCTGAGCCCTGATGCGCAAGTACCGAGAATCGAATCTCATCAAGGCGGGTTTCATCGGCGTGATGCTGATCGTCCTCGTCATCGCGGTCGGATTGCAGCCCGAGCGACTTGTCCAGTGGGCCACGTCCATCCGGCATCAGGCCCTGTTCGCCGAGGCGGGCGGAATCGCCGTCGGCAACGACGTGACGCTGTCGGGGATCAAGGTGGGCACCGTCACCGACGTCGCACTCGACAACGGCGACGCGCTGGTCACGTTCACCATCGACGGCAAGTACCCGCTGGGTTCGCTGACCACCGCCCACATCCGGACGGGATCCCTGCTGGGGGAGCGGGTGATCACCCTGGAGTCCGACGGCAGCATCGTGACCACGTGGGCGATGGCGCCGGCGTGGTATTCGNTCGCCGTACTCCCTCACCGACGCCGTCGGCGACCTGACGACCAACACCGCGGGCACCGACACCGCGGCGCTGAACCAGTCGCTGGGCACGTTGTCGTCGACGATCGACCAGATCGCACCGCAACTCGGTCCGACATTCGACGGCCTGAGCCGGTTGTCCCAGTCGATCAACGACCGCAACGAGAATCTGGCCGCACTGCTCAAGAGCGCCGCCGACGTGACTGACGTGCTCTCCCAGCGCAGTCAGCAGGTGAACACGTTGCTGCTCAACGCCAATGACCTGCTCGGTGTGCTCAACGACCGCAGGCAGGCGATCGTGGACCTGCTGGCCAACACCTCGGCGGTCGCACAGCAGCTCAGCGGTCTGGTCGCCGACAACGAGGCGGAGCTGGCGCCGACGCTGCAGCGGCTCAACTCGGTGATGGCGATGCTGGAACGCAACCGGGAGAACATCACCAAGATCCTGCCGAGTCTGAAGAAGTTCATCCTGGCCCAGGGCGAGACGCTGGCCAACGGGCCGTACTACAACGCCTATGTGCCGAACTTGCAGCCCGCGCAGCTGCTGCAGCCGTTCATCGACTACGCGTTCGGTTTCCGGCGCGGCACCAACGCCGGCCAGCCGCCGGACACCTCGGGACCGCGTGCCGAACTCCCGCTGCCGTACAACGGAATTCCCGGAGGTACCCGCTGATGGGGCGCAAGCGGTTGGCGACGATCGTGGCGGTGGCCCTCGCCGTCGGGCTCCTCGCCGGGGGTGGCTACCTGATCCGGCAGACCTACTTCGGTCCGCGCACGATCTCGGCGATCTTCACCTCCGCCACGGGGATCTATCCCGGCGACGAAGTGCGCGTATCGGGCGTCAAGGTGGGACGTATCGACTCGATCACTCCCGAGGGCACGCAGACCCGGATGGTGCTCAGCGTGGACCGCGATGTGCCGATACCGGTCGACGCCAAGGCCGTGATCGTCGCACCGAACCTGGTGGCCGCCCGGTACCTGCAGTTGACCCCCGCCTACAGGTCGAGCGGCCCCACGATGCCCGACGACTCGGTGATCCCATTGGAGCGCACCGCGGTGCCGGTGGAATGGGACGAGGTCAAAGAACAGCTCATGCGGTTGTCCACCGACCTCGGTCCACGCAGCGGCGTCGACGGGACGTCGGTGTCGCGGTTCATCGACAGTGCGGCCAACGCGATGGACGGCAACGGGGACAAGTTGCGCCAGACCATCTCTCAGCTCTCGGGTGTTGCTCGCGTGCTCGCCGAAGGCAGTGGCGACGTCGTCGACATCATCAAGAATCTGCAGACCTTCGTCACGGCGCTGAAGAACAGCAACGAACAGGTGGTGATGTTCCAGAACCGGCTGGCCACCTTGACCAGCGTCGTCGACGGCAGCCGATCGGATCTCGATGCCGCGCTGAAGAACCTGTCCGTGGCCGTGGTCGATGTGCAGCGGTTCGTCGCGGGCACCCGGGACAAGACCTCCGAACAGGTGCAGCGGCTCGCCAACGTGACCGGCAACCTGCTCGACAACAAGATGGAGCTGGAGAACCTCCTGCACATCGCCCCCAACGCGCTGTCCAACGCGTACAACATCTACAACCCCGACGTGGGCAGCGCGGTGGGCCAGTTCGTGCTCAACAACTTCTCGAACCCGGTCCAGTTCGTGTGCGGCGCGATCGGCGCCATCGAGAACACCACGGCCCCGGAGACCGCGAAACTGTGCTCGGACTACCTCGGGCCCGCGCTGCGGCTGCTCAATTTCAACTACCTGCCGTTTCCGATCGCCCCGTTCCTGATGCCGTCGGCGAACCCGGACAATCTGATCTACTCCGAGGCCAACCTGATGCCCGGCGGCCCCGGCGGGGCACCGGCGCCGCCGACCGATCCGCCGGCCATCTCCGCCTACGACGGGGTGGCGCCGGGCCCGGCGCCCTTCACCGGGCGGGCGCCCGGCGTGCCGCCGCCGGGCGCTCAGCAGTTGCTCCCCGGCGCCCCGCCGGTGATACCCCCCAGCGTGCCGCCCAGTGTGTACTCCATGCTGGCGCCGGCCGGTCCCGCACCGGGCCCCGCGCCGGGTCCGGTGGGCGGGCCACCGCTCGCCGCAGAAGCTCCGGCGCCCGCACCGGCGCCCAGCGCAGGAGGGACGCCCCCGGCATGACGAAGCGGACATTCGTACGGCGGGCCGCCGTCGTCACCACCTGTGTCGCGGTGTCGGTCAGCGGGTGCGGCTTCCAGGGCGTGAACTCGCTGCCGCTTCCCGGCGCGGTCGGGCGCGGCTCGGGCGCTGTGGTGTATCACGTCGAGGTCGCGAACATCGCGACACTGGAACCGAATTCGCCGGTGATGATCGACGACGTCGTGGTGGGCAGCGTGCGCTCCCTGTCGGTTAAGGACTGGCACGCCGATGTGGAGATCTCCGTCAAACCCGACGTGGTGATCCCGGCCAACGCGGTCGCCAGCGTCGGACAGACCAGCCTGCTCGGCTCCATGCACCTGGCGTTGAACCCGCCGGCCGGACAGGCCCCGCAGGGCACGCTCGCCCCGGGCACCACCATCGGGCTCAACGATTCGTCGACCTACCCGACCACCGAGCAGACCCTGTCCGCCCTCGCGGCCGTCGTCAACGGCGGAGGCCTCGGCCAGATCGGGGATGTCATCCACAACGTGAGCGGGGCGCTCAACGGCCGCGAGGGGGAGATCCGGGATCTGCTGGGCCGACTCGACACCTTCGTCGGCACCCTGGACGCGCAGCGGGACAACATCGTGGCGTCGATCCAGTCGCTCAATCGCCTCGCGTCGACCTTCGCCGGCCAACGCGACGACATCACCCGGGCGCTGGACCGGATCCCGCCCGCCATCGACGTCCTGGTCAAAGAGAGGCCACGGCTGACCACCGCGCTTCAGAAACTCGGAACGTTCAGCGACACCGCCACCCGGTTCGTCAACGATTCGCAGGCCGATCTGGTGCAGAACCTGAAAAACCTTGAACCGGTCATCAAGACCTTCGCCGACGTGGGCCCCGAGCTCAACTCGCTGTTGGAATACGCCGCACACTTCCCCTTCACCCAGAGCTTCATCGACCGCGCGATTCGCGGCGACTACTACAACCTGTTCGCCACCGTCGATCTCACGATCCCCCGGCTGAAGCGCACCACCTTCCTCGGTACCCGATGGGAACAGGAAGGGGCACAACTGATCCCCGCGCCGGGCGACCCGAACTATCTGCAGTACACCTACGACCCGCTCAAGCTCGGGATCGACCCGCCGCCGAACATGCGGCCGCCCCTGGGTGATGTCTCCTACCCGCCGGCGCAGCCGGTCCCGCCGCGCGACGTGGTGGTGCCGTCGGCCCCGCCTCCGGTGACCGCGGATGTCGGGCCGATCCTTCCGGTCGTCCCCCCGGCGCCCCTGTCGGTGCCGGGTGGGCAGATCCAGACCCAGTCCGCACCGCCCGCCCCCGGCGTCCCGGGCCAGATCTTCGCGGGACCGTATGGGCCGCAGCAGAATCCGCCGCCCGCCCAACCCCCTGTACCCGGAGGTGGTGGCTGATGCTCACCCGTTTCGTCCGCAACCAGCTGATCATCTTCACGATCGCCTCGGTCGTCGGTGTCCTGGTGATGGTGTTCGTCTACATGCAGGTCCCCATGCTGCTCGGCGTGGGTCGCATCACCGTGAAGATGGAACTCCCCGCCGCCGGTGGCCTCTACCAGTTCAGCAATGTCACCTACCGCGGATCCCAGATCGGCAAGGTGACGTCGGTGACGCTCACCGACCGCGGCGCCGAGGCGACGATGTCCCTGGAGCGTTCGCCGAAGATCCCCGCGGATCTGAAGGCCGAGGTGCGCAGCATGTCGGCGGTGGGCGAGCAGTACGTGGAGTTGTTGCCGCGCACCGATTCCGGGCCCTATCTGGAGAACGGATCGGTGATCGCGATGGGGAACACCACCATTCCCCAGGCGGTCGGCCCGATGCTCGACCAGCTCAGCTCTCTGGTCGACACGATTCCCAAGGACAGTCTGAGCCGGTTGCTCGACGAGTCGTACCGGGCGTTCAACGGAACGGGATACGATTTCGGGTCACTGCTGGACTCGTCGTCCACGATCACCCGCGACGCCAACGCGGTGTCCGACCAGACGATCGCCCTCACCGAGGACGCCGGCCCGTTCCTGGACGCCCAGGCACGCACCACCGATGCGATCCGGACCTGGGCGGCGAGCCTGGCCGGGGTGACCGAACAGGTCGCGAACAACGATGCCCAGGTGCGCTCGATCCTGCAGAACGGTCCGGGATTCGCGCAAGAGGCGTCGCGCCTGCTCAACGACATCAAGCCGACGCTGCCGGTCCTGTTGGCCAACCTGACCACGTTCGGCCAGATCGGCGTCACCTACAACCCGTCGATCGAGCAGTTGCTGGTCCTGGTGCCGCCGTTCGTCGCGCAGATCCAGACCTACGCCCCGACCAACAACCCGACCGGGCTGCCCAACGGCGACTTCTCCCTGGGCCTCGGCGATCCGCCGGCATGCACAGTGGGCTTTCTGCCACCGTCGGAGTGGCGCAGTCCCGCCGACACGTCGGTGATCGACACGCCCGACGGCCTGTACTGCAAGCTGCCGCAAGACTCGCCGATCGGGGTCCGGGGCGCTCGCAACTACCCCTGCATGGAGCATCCGGGCAAGCGGGCGCCCACCGTCGAACTGTGCAACGACCCGAACGGGTTTCAGCCGATCGCACAGCGCCAGCACGCGCTCGGCCCGTATCCGCTCGATCCCAACCTCATCGCGCAGGGCATCCCGCCGGATTCGCGAGTGCGGCCGGACGACAACATCTTCGGTCCGATCGAAGGCACACCGTTGCCGCCCGGCGTGACCGCGCCGCCGCCGGACATCGCGCCGCCGCCCTCGCCTCCGCCGAACTTCGCGGGGACCAATCCCGGGGCGATGCTGCCCGGCCAGCCGCTCTACACCGCGCCCCCGGTGAGTCCGCCGGGGCCTGCGCAGGTGACCGATCCGGCGATCGTCCCGGCGCCGCCGGCGCAGCTCCCGCAGGCGACCGAGATCCCGGTGCCCCCCGGTGTTTCGCCGGACGACCTGCAGTTCCCTCCGACCGCGACCCCGGTGCCGGCTCCGCCGCCCGTCGTGTCGCCGAGCGCGTTCACCGGTGGCCAGGGCAAGGGTCCGTCGGTTGCGGTGGCGAAGTACAACCCCCGCACCGGGGAGTACATGGGCAGTGACGGAAAGCTTTACCGCCAAGCCGATCTCGCTGCGGCGCCCACGTCGTGGCGAGACCTGATGCCGATGTGACACCGGGGGGTCCCCGCCCGCTCGTCGGTGGTTCCGGGTGTCAGATCTTCTTCATGTAGAACGGCATCCGGATCGACGGCCACTGGTTGCGGCCGCAGGAGCCGCTGGGGCCTGTCGTCTGGTTCTCGCCGGTGTACTCGTCGGCGGACGCGTCGACGTGCCCGTCGAAGCCGACGGGGTAGATCTTGTAGACCTGCAGCCCTTCGACGGGCTGGCCGTCCGCGCAGAAGCGCCAGTTCGGAACGACGCGCTTGACGTAGTACAGCCCATTGGTCGTGTAGATCGGCGCGCTCCAGCCGGCGTCGCTGGTGACGGTGCCGGTGCACTCGGTGGGGGAGACGCACTGGGTGTTGACCGTCCAGGTGGACCGCTCACCGGGCTGGTCCTGGAACCGCTCGTTCACCTTGGCGAAGTCGCCGTTGGAGGACGTCGCGAACGTCCCGTTGATGCCCCAGCCCTCCCCGGCCGCGGCGGGGGACGCGAACAGCACACCGGCGGTGACGGCCGCGGTCACGACCGCGGCGCCGGCCCTGCGTCTGGACGCCGACATGGGTGAGCTCCTCGGAACGTGGGTAGGCGTGTTCTCGATTTCGGAGAATAACAGTTACACAGCGGTGTCGTTGCCTTTCAACGGTATTGGAGACAGCCGTCAGCGCCCCGGGGGGATGAGTGGATCAATCTTCTCCGATATCGAGAGTTCCATTTCCGGATGTGCGAGAGTGGTCAGGTGCGTTTGACCGTCATCGCGGCCACGTCACTGGTGGCGCTGGGAGTACTGGCCGCGCCTCAGGCCACGGCCGAGCCGCAGACCTGCAACGATCCGTCGTGCGTACCGGGAATCACGCCGAATGTCGTGCAGGGTTCGTACTGCTCGAACACCAGCTACTACGTGTTCGGCACCGCCGTCGCCGGGGTGTCGACGCGAGCGGGCCGGCTGCTGTTCTGTGGCTCTCCCCGCCGCTACGAGCCACGTTGGTTCCGCTCGCCGCCGATGATGGGCATCCGCGAGGAGAACAGCGACTGCACCGGCTACATGGACGCCGTGGCGCAGGCGCCCGACGGCCTGTTCCTGGCGTGCGTGCCGATGAACGACCGCAGCCTCTGGCGCCGCGGCGACGCCTGAACGCCGCTACCAGTTCCGGATCGAGCAGAGCGCACCCCGGGGGCCGCTGTTGGTCTTGACCACCACTCCGTCGACGGCCAGTTCGCAGTTGAAGCCGGCGGTGTCGAACATGCGGGTCTCACCGCTCTGCACGAGCACCATCGCCCACAGGTCCGGATTGGCCAGTTGCGTCTCGAGCACCCACGGCCGGTCGGGCGCGACGTCGACCTCGGCGCGGGGGCTGAACTCATAGGGGTTGTGGCTGTAATCGCTGAACACCGCCGGTTCCGTGTCGCGGTAGTAGATGTCGGCGAAGGACGGCGCGTTGGCGGTGACGGTATAGCGCACGTGGTGCATCACCGGGCCTTGCGCCGTGGCCGGTGCGGTCGCGCTCGTGGCGGCCACGACCAAGACCGGCAGGACGGCATATCGCACTCTCATCTCACATCCTCGTCAGGAAGAAGGGATAGGTGAGCTGACCGCCGGGGGCCCCGTCGCAGCCGACGGCGAACGACGAGACGAGCTCTCCGGTCAGCGAGGTGGCGTCCCAGGTGTAGACGTCGTGGGTGGGAATCGTCGGTCCGTAATAGATGTCGCCGCAACGCAACCCGAACGGGTCGTCGATCACCATCGTGTAGCGGTTGTCCGCCAGCGTCGCCTCGATCTGGCTGTAGACCGCTTTGGCGATCGGCTGGGGCAGCGTGTCGACGTTGATGCAGTCCTGGCGCTTGGAATTGTCCGGGTTCCGGCACGGCGCGAGCATCGACCAGACGTAGGTGTGGAAGTCGCGCCGGTCCGGAATGTTCAGCAGATAGTTGCCCAGCGTCATCGCCGACGCGCTCGGCGCCGAGACCAGACCGGCGACCAGCAGGGCGGCGATGGCCACGACCGACTTCACATGATCCTCCATGTCGGGCTCGATACCGGATGAGCTGAGAGCGTCATTCTCTCCAGCGAGAATAACAACTCCGCGCGGGCGCGACGCCAGAACGGTCCAGCGAGACCGAGAGGGGCGAGATGCTCAGCCGGCAGGGCTGAAGGTGATGTTCAGCGACGTCAGTCCGCGCAGGATGAACGTCGGTTCATAGGTGTACCGACGAGCGTGCGCGGGGCCGTGATGGTCCTCGTCGATCGCGATGTCGCGCATCCGATCGAGGATCCGTTCGATCGACACCCGGCCCTCGACGCGGGCCAGTGGTCCGCCCGGGCAGGAGTGCACGCCGCGGCCGAATGCGATGTGCTCCCGGACGTTCTTGCGGTCCAGATCGAATTCGTGGGGATGAGCGAAGCGGTTCGGATCCCGGTTGACCGCGCCGGGGCACACCATCATCGTGGTCCCTGCGGGCACATCGACGTCGCCGACCGTCGTGTTCTTGCGGGCGAGGCGGAACTGACTCTTGACCGGTGCGTCCATCCGCAACGCCTCCTCGACGAAAACCGGGATGCGGGTCCGGTCGCCGCGCAGCCGCTCCTGGATGTCGGGATGGTCTCCGAGCACGCGCAGAGACGCCGTGAGCAGCTTGGTGGTGGTCTCCTGCCCGGCGGCGAACAGGAACGTCGCCGAACGCACCACCTCGATCACCGGCGGTGTCGACCCGTCCGGGTACTTCGCCGTCGCCAGCGCGGTGAGCACATCGTCGCGCGGCTCCCTCCTTCGGTCCTCCAGGTAGCCGATGAACTTCTCGTCCAGCCACTCCAGCGGGTTGGCGCCCACCAGATCGCTGTGGTCCAGCGATCCGACATTGGCGCCCGGCCGGGGTGCGCCCAGCACGGTGCGGAACTCCTCGTGATCGCTCTCGGGGACGCCGAGGAGGTCGGCGATCACCAAGAGCGAGAACGGCTTTGCGAAGGCGGACAGAAACTCGCAGCGTCCGGCGGGTTCCCTGGCGAAGATGTCGTCGAGCACCTCGTCGGCCAGCCGCCACATGAAGTCCTCGTTCTCCTTGAGCCTGCTCGGCGTCAGAAGCCTGTTGAGCAACGACCGGGCGTTGGTGTGGTCCGGCGGATCCATCGTGACCATGTGCTCGAACATCGGCATCTGCGGGCGGTGCGCGGAGATCTGATCGGTGATGTCGTCGCCTTCGGGGACGAACGGCAGCGGCGGGAACGGACCGGCGACCGCAATGCACGACGAGAACGTCTCTGCGTCCTTCAGCACCGTGGCGGCTTCCTCGTACCCGGTGACGGCCAACACCCCGTAGTTCGGTTCGCGCACCACGGGGCAGCGGCTGCGCAGATGATCGAAGTACGGGTGCGGATCGGGCACCAGCGACGGATCGGTGAAGTAGTCGATCGTGTCGAAATCGCTCATGGCCCGGGCCTCCTGAAGTGGTGTGTTCCGCGAGGCTCGATCGAAGGAACGCCGCGAAATGCTGAGCACTTGCTTAGCATGGTGCAAGAGTTAGGGTCAAGGTTCCAAGACGACACGCGCAGGGAAGGTGGTCGCCGTGGCATCGCCACGCCGGATCGGGGCGCCGGACGCGAAGAACCGCGTCGTGCTCCTCGACGCCGCCGAGCAGTTGCTCATCGAGGAGGGATACGCGGCGGTCACCTCGCGACGCGTCGCCGACCGGGCCGGACTGAAGCCTCAGCTGGTGCACTACTACTTCCGCACGATGGAGGATCTCTTCCTCGCGGTGTTCCGGCGCAGGGCCGAAGAAGGACTCGCCGTGCTGAGCACCGCGTTGCAGTCGGAGCAGCCGCTGTGGGCGCTGTGGAAATTCAGCACCGCTCCCGAGGCCACCCGGCTGACCATGGAGTTCATGGGTCTGGCCAACCACCGCAAGGCGCTGCGGGCCGAAATCGTCTATTTCGCGGAGCGATTCCGCCAGGAGCAGAACACCGCGATCGCCGAGGCGCTGCGCAGGCACGGAATCGACGCGACCGAGGTACCTCCGGTGGTGTGGACCGTGTTCGCCACCAGCGTTTCTCAGGCCATGGTCGTCGAGCGCGCCCTGGGTATCAGCACCGGGCACGCGGAGACGTTCGCGTTCTGTGAGCAGTGGCTGCGCCGTCTGGAGGGCGATCCGTTGCCGGCGGTCGAAGATCCGGCGGCTCACCAGAGGTAGATCATCAGGATGGACGCCCACAGCGTCACCAGCCATGCGTCGGTGGCGCGGCGCAACCATGCGGGCGCGTGGCGGACCTCCATGAAACCACGCACGATCACCCGCCCCTTGACGACGGCGAGGGTGACCGCGGTGAGGGTGAGCGCCACGCTGGCGGTCGCGGAGCCGCCGGCATGCCCCGGTGCCAACCACCACGAGATCACGGTGATCGCGCAGAGGGCGAGCCAGGCCCCGGTCAGCGCGCGGATGGTGCTCGTCGTCGATGTCGTCACGATCTCACCTCATCACGTAGAGCAGGGCGAAGATGATCACCCAGAGCAGGTCGACCATGTGCCAGTAGACGGCCCCGGATTCGATCAGCGACAGGCGCCGCTTGTGAGCAATGCGGATCTCGCGCAGCACGATTCCCATGATCACCAGCCCGACCAGGACGTGGAACACGTGCACCCCGGTGAGCATGAAATAGAACATGGCGAACTCGTTGCCGCCCATGGTGTGTCCGTCGGCTACCATGGCCGACCACTCGTAACCCTTCAGCGCGACGAACACCACCCCGCAACCGCCGGCCAGCATGGTCGACCGCGCTGCCGCCCCATACTCGCCGCTGCGGGCGCGCACCACGCTGCGGGCGATGAACCACGAACTCGTCAGCAACACAAGTGTGTTCAGCGCGCCCACGTTCAGGTCGAGGTGCTGTTGAGCCTCGAGGAATCGGTGTGGGTTCATCGCCCGGTGCACCATGAAGATCAGGAAGTAGGCGCCGAAGATCAGCAGGTCGCCCAGCACCATCACCCACATGTGGCGGTCGCCGGGGAGGTGTCCGCTCGTCGATGCTGTCGTCGGCGCCGCGGTGGTCTCGGTCATCCCACCGGCACCTCCTCGGCGGATCGGCACTCGTTGGCGCGCTTGAGGAAGTAGATCACGCACGACAACCAGAAGCCGAAGATCACGGTGCCCATCCAGAACGAGATCGAGCCGTTCCACGCGAACGGGCCCGCCGTGGAGATGAACACCGGGACGGCGAGAATCTCGGTGACGATCTGCCAGATCGAGACGTAGGCAAGCCATTTCGGGAAGATCTCATTGCGGTCGTAGAGAATCGCGACGGTGAACGCGAAGTAGGCGGTGGTGAAGCAGCCCAGCGACCCGACGTAGGACAGCAGGCCCAGGTCGTACAGCAGCGCGAGCAGCTGGGGGTCGCGGTCGGGCCGATAGACCGCGGCGAGAAAACAGAACGCGACGAGAAGACATCCCGGCAGCGCACCCACGGCCATCGAGCCGATGTAGGCGTAGGCCAGCACGGAGCCGGTCGTCATGCGCTTCATGTGGTAGGCGACGATGCCGTTGGCCACCCCGGCGCCGCCCACGATGAGAACGAGCGTCCCGAAACCGATACCGATCGTGGTCGCGTGGTCGGCGAAGAACTCGGCCTGCTGCGCCTCGGTGATATCGGGTCGCGGCGGCGGCATCACGCGGGCCAGCGCGAAGAAGACGACCCCGAACGCGGTGTAGAAGGCCGGCACGATCCAGAAGACCAGCCACAGGTCGCGCGTCGTCGCTCGTCGGACCTCGGTCGGCGTGCTCACCTGGCGATGCCTTCGTCGATCGCCTGACGGTGCAGCGTGTTCCGCAGGACGATGAACATCACGGTCACGAACGTGGCGAAGGCCGCGATCCGCAGCCAGAAGGACACGGCCCCGTTCCAGGCCAGCGGTCCGGTGGAGACCACCGCTGCCGCGGCGGCCGGTGCCATCGCCAGCCCGGTGAGCACGGCGACGTGCCCGACCCAGCGAGGGAACACGGGATCGGGGCTGCCGTGCCGGCCGGTATCGAAGAAGACGGCTGCTGCGAGCAAGAGGTTCTGGGCGACGAGCATGCCGACCGGGGCGACCAGGGTGATCCAGGCCAGATCGTTGAGCACCTGCACGAGTTCGGGATCGCGATCCGCGCGGAACGCGGCAACCAGAAAGAAGATGTCGGCGAGTGCGAAAAGCGTCGCGCCGCTCACCACAGCGGTGAGGTAACAGTAGGCCAGCACATGGGTTTGGGTGCTCATCCGCTTCATCTGGACCACGATCAACATGAAGAACGGCACCAGCATGATCGCGCACAGGTTGTAGGTGAGCATGCTGAACCGGATCATCGCGGTGTTGTCGGCGTAGAAAGCCGCGACCTCGGCCGGTGACATGTCCGGTGCCATCGGCGGCAGAAATCCCGGGAATGTCACGAACGCGATGAGCAGGATCGCTCCGACCACCGGGGTGATCCACAGGCACACCAGTTGGGCCTTGAGCGCGCTGGTGCTCGGAAGTTCCTCTGCCGCAGCCAGAATCTGCATCGGGCCCTCCCTCGCGTCCGGTAGCCGATCGGCTACCGGCGACAGTAGCCGATCGGCTACCAAAGCTCCAGGGCGACGTCCTTACAGGGACAGGATGGTCGCCGACGCGGTGCCGGGCGCGCCGTAGACCTGGGCCAGCCCGACCCGGGGGGTGCCCGGCACCTGACGGTCACCGGCCTGGCCGCGCAACTGGCGGACGAGCTCGTGCACCTGCCGCAGGCCGGAGGCTCCGATGGGCTCGCCGTTGGCGATCAGCCCGCCGTCGGTGTTGACCGGCATGCTTCCGTGGATCTCGGTCGCGCCGTCGGCCAGCATTCTCTCCTGCTCGCCGTCGGCGCACAGGCCGGTCTCGGCCATGTGAATGACCTCCGCGCCCGCGTCGGTGTCCTGCAACTGGGCGATGTCAACGTCTTCGGGCCCGATCCCGGCCGCCTCGTAGGCGGCCCTGGCCGCGTACACCGTCGGAGACGGATCCGCGTCGAGCGGTGCTGAGGTCGCATGCACTTCGTAGGCGCCGAACGTCCGCGTCCGGATCTCACTGGCGCGCACGTAGACCGGCGTGTCGGTGAAGGTGTGCGCGAGGTCGCCGCGGCACATGATCACCGCGGCGGCGCCTTCGTCGGGCGAGCAGAACATGTACTGGGTCAGCGGGTAGTTGAGCACCGGGGAGTCGAGGATCTCCTCGACCGAGATCTCCTTGCGGCGGAACGCGTTCGGGTTGAGGGCGCCGTTGCGGAAGTTCTTGTTCGCGACCCGCGCCAGGGTCTGCCGGGAGATCCCGTGCTCGTGGATGTAGTGATTGGCCTTCATCCCGAAGAACTTGGTGGTGACGAACTGCCCGTTCTCGGCGTACCACTGCGGCAGGGCGAGTTTGGCGGGATCGTCGGTGAAAGCACCGCGGGGATGCTTGTCCAGCCCGATGGCGATGCCGATGTCGTACTTGCCCAGCCGGATCGTGTCCGCGGTCTGCTGGATCGCCGACGCCGAGGTCGCACACGCGTTGAACACGTTGGTGAAGGTGATCCCGGTCAGCCCGACCAGTCGGGTGACGGCGTCGGGATTGGAGATCTCGTAGCTGCCTCCGAAGCCGAACTGGATGTCCTGCCAGCTGATTCCGGCATCGGTGAGCGCGAGATCGATCGCCTCGGCGCCCATCTCCATCGCGGTCTTGTCGAACCGGCCGAACGGATGCAGGCCGACGCCGATGATCGCAACGTCGGGGGCGGTACCGGTCATGCCGTGGCCTCCTGGTCATCGATCGGCCGGAACGCGAAGGTGACGACCTCGGTGCCGTCCTCGTCGGTGGTGAACGGAATCATCGTCAGTTCGACGCGTCCGCCGAAATGCAGTTTTGTGGGCTCGTTTTCGGTGAGCCGGCCCTCGACCCGGATGACGGCGTCGGCACCCTCGCCCAGTTGCACCAGGCCCACCCCGAATGGCACGAAGTCCTTGCCGGCGGGACCTTTGTACGGCGGCCCCGGCGGAAACCCCTGGGTGGTCCAGGCGACCAAGGTGCCCCGGCGGGGGAGCAGCGTCTGGCTCATCGCGGCGGCACTGCACCGGGGGCAACGCTGCTGGAGCGGAAAGGCGGTGGCGCCGCAGACGCCACAGGTGCTGCCGATGAGCTGTGGGTCGTCATCCGGCCAGGTGGAGATCTCGGGCGCCAGCGCCCGCTGCGAGGTGGACACTCGATGACCATAAATGGAAATGCGGTTCTCGTCTAGAGAGAACGAATTGGTCAGACAGGTCATCCGCCGTTCTGGCGGCCCTTGTTCATCACCCTGTCCGCCGCAGCCCAGTGTTCGTCGGAGACCCACAGGCGCGCGAACGCCGCCACGGCCTCGGCGGTCGGCACGCCACGCATGACGCGCTTTACCTGGCCGGCCGGCACGGTCGCCAGCGATCGGGCGATCAGCCGCCACTGCTCGTCGAACGACGCACGCGGGATCACCTGGTCGATGAGCCCGATCCGCTCGGCCTCCGCCGCGCCGACGAGGCGTCCGGTACCCGCCAGCAGCAGGGCCCGGCTGTATCCCACGAGTCCGACGAGGCGTTCGGCCCCGCCCCACGCCGGCATGATCGCGAGCGCGACCTGATTGAAGCCGATCTTCACGTCGTCGGCGGCGATGCGGATGTCGGCGGCCACCGCGAACTCCGCGCCGCCGCCGAGTGCGTGACCGTTGAGGGCGGCCAGCACGGGGGCCGGAAAGCTCGCGATCCGATCGCAGATCGACCTCATCCGGTAGGCCATCGCGGCGGCCTGCTCCTCGGTGCGCAGCGCGCTGAGCTCCTTGAGATCGCCGCCGGAGACGAAAGCCCGGTCTCCGCCGCCGGTGAGGACCAGACCCGCCGCACCCGAGGCGCCGTCGAGGGCCTCGTCGAGCTGATCCATCGTGTCGAGGGAGATCGCGTTGCGGGCGTGCGGCCGGTCGATGGTGATGGTCGCCAGACCGTCATCGATGTCGAGGTCCACCATCGGGCGTTCTTCCTTTGCGGTATTGGCATTCTCGTTGGCGGAGAATAGCATCGTCTCCCGGACAGGAGGTGACGCGACGAACATGCGAAGTATCCCCGCTGACCTGGTCAGCCGGTACGAGCGGCACGGGTGGTGGACCGGGGAGAGCCTGGGTGAACTCGTCGCGACGGGACTGGAGCGCAGTCGAGACAGCGGCTTTCACGTCCATTCCGCAATCCGGCCCTACGCGGGAACCTGCGGGGAGGTGGAACGCGACGCGCGCCGCCTGGCCGCGGGCCTGTCTGCACGCGGCGTCGGACCGGGCGATGTCGTCGCCCTGCAATTGCCCAACTGGCGGGAGGCCGCCGTGACGTTCTGGGCCTCGGCGTTTCTCGGCGCGGTCATCGTCCCGATCGTGCACTTCTACGGCCGCAAGGAGCTGGCCCACATCATCGCGACCGCGCGACCGCGCGTCTTCATCACGACAGAGGCGTTCGGCCGCATGCGCTTTGCGCCCGACCTCGCCGCCGACGTCCCGATCGTCGGCCTGGTCGGCGACGCCTCTTTCGACGAACTCCTGGCTGCTGAGCCGTTCGACGGCACCGCCGCCGTCGACCCGTCGGGCCCCGCGCTGATCGCGTTCACCTCCGGCACCACCCGCGATCCCAAGGGCGTGATCCACAGCCACCAGACGCTGGGTTTCGAGACGCGCCAACTGCTCGAGAACTACCCGCCCGGCCGTGGGCGCCAACTGACCGCGACCCCGGTCGGGCATTTCATCGGCATGATCGGAGCGTTCCTGATCCCGGTCCTCGAGGCGGCGCCGATCGACCTGTGCGACGTCTGGGACCCGGCGAAGGTGCTGACGCTGATCGAGCGGGACGGACTGTCGATCGGAGGCGGCCCGCCGTACTTCGTCACCAGTCTGTTGGACCATCCCGACTGCCGGCCCGAACATCTCGCCCACTTCACCACCGTCGGTCTCGGCGGCTCGTCGGTGCCGTCGTCACTGACCCGGCGGTTGGCGGCCCTCGGGATGTTCGTCTTCCGCTCCTACGGAAGCACCGAGCATCCGTCGATCACCGGGTCGCGCCCGGACGCTCCCGAGGAGAAGCGGCTGTTCACCGACGGTGATGCCCGGCCCGGGGTGGAGATCCGCCTCGGCCCGGACGGCGAGATCCACAGCCGCGGACCCGATCTGTGCCTCGGCTACACCGACGACGAGTTGACCAGGCGCGCGTTCGACGAGGACGGCTGGTACCGCACCGGTGACATCGGAACCCTCGACGAGGACGGCTATCTGACCATCACCGACCGCAAATCCGACGTCATCATCCGCGGCGGCGAGAACATCAGTGCCCTCGAGGTCGAGGAGGTGCTGCTCGCCATACCCGCGGTGGCCGAGGCGGTCGTCGTCGCCGCGCCGGATGCACGGTTGGGCGAGCGGGCCGCCGCGGTGCTGCGGATCCGCGCCGGCCACACGATGCCGTCGATCGAGGACGTGCGCGCGCACTTCCGCCGGGCCGGGGTCGCGACGCAGAAGTGGCCGGAGGAGTTGGTGGAGGTCGACGACTACCCGAGGACCGCCAGCGGCAAGGTGCAGAAGTTCCTGGTGCGCGAACACGTGCGGATGACGACGGCGGGGTAGCGGGCCGTTGCGGCCGACAGTGAATGAGAATACGATTCTCGCGAGAGGATAAGGAGTTTTTCAATGGGACAACTGTCGCACCGGGTGGACATCCCCTTCCCGTTGTTCGATGCGGACAACCACCTGTACGAGCCGCCGGAGGCGATGACCAAGTACCTCCCCAAGGAGTACAAGGACGTCGTCCAGTACGTCGAGGTCAACGGTCGTACCAAGATCGCTCTGAAGGGGCAGATCAGCAACTACATCCCCAACCCCACCTTCTCGGTGGTCGCCAAGCCGGGGGCGTGGGAGGAGTACTTCAAGTTCGGCAACCCCGACGGCAAGAGCAAGCGCGAGCTGTTCGGCGAACCGATGAAGGCCATCCCGGCGTTCTTCGAGCCCGAGCCGCGCATCAAGGTCATGGACGAGCTCGGGGTGAACCGGTCGCTGATGTTCCCGACGCTGGCCAGCCTCATCGAGGAGCGGCTCTCCGACGACCCCGTTGCGATCCACGTCCTCATCCACGCCCTGAACCAGTGGCTCGACGAGGTCTGGGGCTTCAACTATCAGGGCCGCATCTTCACCACCCCGGTGATCACGCTGCCCATCGTCGAGAAGGCGATCGAGGAACTCGAGTGGGCGGTCAAGCGGGGTGCCCGCGCGATCCTGATCCGGCCGGCCCCGGTGCCCGGCTTCCGGGGCCCGCGGTCCTTCGCGCTGCCGGAGTTCGACCCCTTCTGGGAGCGGGTGGTGCACCACGACGTGTTCGTCGGCATGCACTCCTCGGACAGCGGGTACTCGCGCTACACCTCGGAGTGGGACGGCGCGGCGCAGGAGATGCTGCCGTTCCAGACGAACGCGATGTCCATCCTCAACGAGTGGCGCCCGATTCAGGACGCGGTGGCGTCGTGGGTGATCCACGGCGCGCTCTTCCGGCACCCGAAGCTGAAGGTCGGTATCGTCGAGGCCGGCTCGAAATGGATGTTCCCGCTGCTTGATTCGATGGCCGAGGTGTGGAAGAAGGCGCCGGAAGCGTTCCTGGGCAACCCGATCGAGGAGATCAAGAACCGGATCTACGTCAGCCCCTTCTACGAAGAGGGCATCGACGACCTGATCAATCTGATCGGCGTGGATCAGGTGCTGTACGGCTCGGACTGGCCGCATCCCGAGGGCCTGGCCGAGCCGACCCACTACGTCACCGCGCTGGAACACCTCTCGGTCGAGGATCAGGCGAAGATCATGGGCGGCAACCTCAGTCGTCTGGTCACCACCTGACGTCGCCCACTTGACCTACGTCGCCAGGTGGCAGACCATCCCCGAGATGGTCGCCGGCGCGGCGGACCGGTTCGGTGACGCCGAAGCCGTCGTCGACGGTCCGCTGCGCTTGTCATTCTCCGAGGTCGTCGATCGGATCCGTTGTGCCGCAGGCGCCTTCGCCGATCTAGGCATCGGCGCCGGAGACCGTGCCGCGATCTGGGCGCCGAACAGCGCCGAGTGGATCATCGCCGCGTTCGGTCTGCTCACCGCCGGCGGCGTGCTGGTGCCCGTCAACACCCGATTCAGGATCGAGGAAGCCGCGGACGTCATCGGGCGCAGCGCGGCCAAAGCGGTCCTGGTCCAGCAGGGCTTCCTGGGCGTCGAGTACACCGCCCCCGCGGGTGTGCCCGTCATCGACCTGAAGTCCGGGTTCCTCGGCAGCGGTGAGCCGTTCAGTCGCCCGGTACAGGCCGCCGACATCTCCGACGTCATCTTCACCTCCGGGACCACCGGGCGGCCCAAGGGGGTGATGATGAATCACGCCCAGAACCTGCGGCTCTACGAGGAGTGGTGCGACCTGGCCGACCTGCGCCAGGGTGACCGCTATCTGATGGTCAACCCGTACTTTCACACCTTCGGCTATAAGGCCGGATTGATCGCGTCGTTCCTGCGTGGGGCGACGATGCTGCCGGTGCCGGTCTTCGAGATCGAGCATGCCGTCGAACTCATTGCCCGAGAACGCATCACGATGCTCCCCGGGCCACCCACGCTGTACCACTCGCTGCTGGCCGTCCCGGACAAGAGCGGGCTGCGCACCCTGCGTGCGGGCGTCACCGGCGCGGCGGACATCCCGGTGGAGCTGGTGCGCCGCGTGCACGAAGAGCTCCCGTTCCAGACGCTCGCGACCGGATACGGCCTCACCGAGGCCGGCACCGTGACGCTGTCACGGCCTGGGGATTCGTTCACCGACATCGCCACCACGGCCGGGGTGGCGTGTGACGGCGTCGAGATCCGCATCGCCGGGGACGGCGAGGTGCTCGTGCGCGGATACACGGTGATGCAGGGCTACCTCGACGATCCGGTCGCCACGGCCGAGGCGATCGACGCCGACGGCTGGTTGCACACCGGTGACCTGGGCACCCTCGACCAGGCCGGCCGGTTGCGGATCATCGGCCGCAAGAAGGACATGTTCATCGTCGGCGGATTCAACGCCTACCCCGCCGAGATCGAAGGTTTCCTGCTCGAGCATCCCCTCGTTGCGCAGGCGGCGGTGATCGGGGTCCCCGACGAGCGGCTGGGTGAGGTCGGCAAGGCGTTCGTGGTGCGCTCGGTGTCGGCGGATGGCCGCGGGCCTGCGCTCAGCGCCGAGGAACTGATCGCATGGAGCCGCGAGCGAATGGCCGGTTTCAAGGTGCCCCGCTCGGTAGAGTTCCTCGACGAGCTGCCGGTCAACGCGACCGGCAAGGTGATGAAGGACAAGCTGCACGAACATTCGGCGCTGAGCAACCGCACAGCACGTAAATAGCATTTCCGCAGTCGAGAGCTTTGTCCGGAGGTCTCGCGCCGGGGTATGGTTTCAGCCATACGCAAAAAAGAAGAATGCCATTCTCACAAGCCTCTCAGGTAGGCGACACAGCAGACGAGGAGGTCGGTGTGCCGTCATTCAGGCGTCGCGCGTCGGTGATCGACGCCGACCGGGCCGATGAGCCGTGCCCGGACAGTGACCCGGTGGAGGACGTAGACCCGGTGCTCGCGTTGGCGGAGGAGGCCGAAGCCGAGGCCGCCGAGGCCGAGGCGATGGCTGCCGCCGCGCGTGCCCGCGCGCGGGCGATCCGGCTGCGGCGGGAGGCCGACAGCCGGGCGGCGGCTGCTGCTCCCGCGACCGAAGCGCAGACCGCCGAGCCGACCGAGGACACCGTCGAGGCGTCCGACGCCGGGGTGGCCGAGCCGACCGAAGCCGAATCCGTCGATGATGCAGCCCCGCGCCGGCGGCCGGGGTGGCGTCGCGTGGCGCGCTACGTCGCGGCGGCGCTCGGCGTGCTCGCGACCTGCGCACTGATCGCCGCCACGGTCTTCATGGTGGTCCAGCATCGCAGCGCCGTGCACGACGAGCAGCAGCGCGCCGAGTTCGCCGCCGCCGGCAGGCAGGCCGTCGTGACGCTGATGTCCTTGGACTTCAACAACGCTCAGCAGAACGTCGACCGCATCATCGACAACTCGACCGGCCAGTTCCGGGACGACTTCAAGAACACCGCCGGGGACTTCGTCAAGATCGCCAAAGAGTCGAAGGTGGTCACCGACGTCTCCGTCAACGCCTCCGCGGTCGACTCGATGTCCGGTGATTCCGCGGACGTGCTGGTGGCCGCCACCTCCCGGGTCACCAACTCGTCCGGGGCCAAGGAGCAGCCCAGGTCGTGGCGATTGCTCGTCAGCCTGGTCCGGGAAGGTGGACAGATCAAGATGTCGAAGGTCGAGTTCGTCCCGTGAGCGCCGAGGACACCGCCGCCGGTGACGACGTGATCGACGTAGCCGAGGAGGCTGCGCCCGCTGTGGCGGAACCCCGCAGAAGGAGCCCGATGGCCGCGCTGCGGCGCCACCTCGGGGCGGTCGTGCTCGTCGTCGCGCTCGTCGCGTCGGCCGGTGCCGCCGCGGCCGTCTACTTCGCCCAGTACCGGCAGGACCGCGCCACCGATGCCGCCGCCACGGGCGCGGCGCTCGAGGCGGCCAAGACGGGGACCGTGGCTCTGCTGTCGTACTCCCCGGACAGTCTGGACAAGGATTTCGCGGCGGCCAAGTCCCATCTGACCGGTGAATTCCTCAGCTACTACACCGATTTCACCACCAAGGTGGTCGCGCCGGCCGCAACGCAGAAGGCCGTCCAGACCAAGGCGGACGTGGTCCAGGGCGCGGTGTCGGAGATCCACCCCGACACCGCCCAGGTTCTGCTGTTCATCAACCAGACGACCGTCAGCAAGGAGAATCCCGACGGATCGTTCGCCGCGAGCAGTGTCAAGGTCGGCCTGAAGAAGATCGGCGGGGCGTGGCTGATCGAGAAGTTCGACCCGGTGTGAGGCTGGTATAGCCTCAGCGCCGTGACAGCGACGGCAATCCTGCCCCTGCCGGCCTCGCTGGAGTCGGCGGCCGTGCTGACGCCGGTGGCCGGACGTTCGCCGCTGGTGCGGATCGTTCACGGGCTCTCGCAGGCCGCGTCTGTCGTCGTCGGCGCGGCCCCTTCTCTGGTGGTCGCGGTGCGCGAACTGCTCACCGCCGAAGGGTTTTCGGACGTCCCGGTGCGCACCGCAGACGCGCCGGGCGAACGCGCGCAGTGTGTGGCGGCGGCGCTGGCGACGACCGGCCCGGGCACCCCCGTCCTGGTGCACGACATCGGGTGGCCGCTGGTCGATCCGGCCACGGCGCTGCGCGTCCTGGCTGCGCTGCGCGAGGGCGCGCAGGTGGTGGCGCCGGCGCGGCCGGTGACCGACAGCATCAAGATCGTCGACCGCGACGGCGTCGTGACCGCGACACTGGACCGCGCCGAGTTGCAGGTGCTGCAGTACCCGCGCGGCTTCGACGCCGAGGTGCTCACCCGAGCGGCGGCCGGCGCGGCGACCGACCGCGGCGACGAGCTGGACATCGCGCTGGCCGGCGGCGCGCGGATCGAACTGGTCGACGGGGACGCCGCGGCGCTCGGAGTCGAGTTGCCGAGGGACGCGGGTTTCCTCGCGGCTCTCATCGAGGACCGGCGGAACGGTTCCTCTCACTGAGAAGCCGGTGCGCGATGCCGATGTCACCGGCGAAGGTGACCTTGAGATTGGCCGCACTGCCGGGGAAGGTGCGCACCGCGACGTCGGTGTAGCGCTCGATGCACGACGACGTGTCGGTGCCTTCGAAGCCGTCCCGCTCGGCGCGCCGGTAGGCGTCGAGCAGTTCGCGCGCCCGGAACGCCTGCGGCGTCTGCACCCGGACCAGGGACCCGGGCACTGTCTCGACCCCGCGCTCGGTCACCCGGGCCAGGCCGTTCACCGGCAGCGCCGGCAGTGCGCCGCCGAACTCGCGCGCCAGCGCGAGCGCCGTGGCGAACATCGCGGCGTCGGCGAGCGGGCGGGCGGCATCGTGTATCACCACCGCATCGACGGCCCCCGATTCGATGTCGGCCTCCAGATGGCGGAGCATGGCGTACTCGGAGGCGTGCCGGGTGGGCCCGCCTTCGACGAATTCGACAGCGGCACCTCCCAGTTCGCGCCCGACAGTGGTGCGCGCCAACTCGGACTCACCCTGCCGGAACACCAGGACGGTGCGCGCGATCCCGGGTACGCGTGCGAGGGTGTCCAACGACCACACCAGCATGCTGCGTCCGTCGAGGGGGAGATAGGCCTTGTTGCCGTCGGCGCCCACCCGGGTGCCCATGCCGGCGGCCAGCACGACTCCCACTGCCTCGGCGCCCATGGACGAACAGTATCTCCGGTACGGTCGACGCCCAGCACGGAAGGGGATTCACCGGTGACCGAAGGACCGCATCGAGCCGACTCCGCCGTGCACCGCGTGCGGTTGATGACGGGACGGGACCCGCACGAGCAGCACCGGGTCGCCACCCCGCTGGAATTGCTGTTCGACCTGACGTTCGTGGTGGCGTTCGGCATCGCGGCGTCTGAGTTCGCGCACGCCCTGGCCGGCGGTCACGTCGCCGCGGGCTTGGCCGCGTTCTTCTTCGCGATGTTCGCGGTGTGCTGGGCCTGGATCAACTTCAGCTGGTTCGCCTCGGCCTACGACACGGACGACTGGATCTACCGGCTCACGACCATGCTGCAGATGGTCGGGGTGATCGTGCTGGCGCTCGGGCTGCCCCAGATGTACGCGTCCATCGAACACGGCGGACACGTGGACAACGCCGTGGTGGTCGCCGGATACGTGGTGATGCGGGTGGCCATGGTCGCCCAGTGGCTGCGCGCCGCGCGTCAGGACCCGGCGCGACGCCGCGCGTGCCTGACCTACGCGTGGTGGATCACCGTGGCCCAGATCGGTTGGATCGCGGCGATTTTCGTGCACACGTCGGTCGCGGTGACGGCCGTCATCGTCGTCGGGCTGGTCCTCGTCGAGATGTTGGGTCCCGTCCTCGCCGAGTTCGGCCGCGGCGGCACGCCGTGGCACGCGCACCACATCGTGGAGCGCTACGGGCTGTTCACGATCATCGCGCTCGGCGAGGGGGTGGTCGGAACGGTGGCGTCGCTGAGCGCGGTGGTCGGCGCCCAGGGGTGGTCGTTGGACGCCGTGTTCGTGGCCGTCGCGGGCATCGGCCTCACCTTCGGCATGTGGTGGACCTACTTCGTTCTTCCGCAGGCCGACATCCTGCATGTGCGCCGTGAGCGCTCGTTCTGGTTCGGCTATCTGCACATCGTGGTGTTCGCGGCGATCGTCGCCACCGGCGCGGGACTGCATGCCGCGGCGTACTACATCGAGCATCATTCCGAGCTCGGCTCTGCCGCCACGGTGCTCACCGTCGTCATCCCCGTCGCGGTCTACGTCGCGATGATCTACGTCCTCTACGCAGTGATGACGCGCACCGTGCTGCTGTTCCACGTCCTGCTGCTGGCGCTCACCGCGGCTGTCCTCGGCCTGGCGGTCCTGCTGGCCGCGGTCGGTGTCTCGATGGCCAACTGTCTGCTGGTGGTGACGCTCGCGCCGGCTGTCCCGGTGCTGGGCTACGAGCTGCGCGGATACCGTCACGCGGCGGCCGCCGCGGCGGGCGCGTCCCGGCGCGACTAGCGGTCGATGCCTTCGAGCAGCATGCGATCGTCCTGCAGGGCCAGCAGCCGACGGGCCTTGCGCCGGGTGATCAGGATGCCGACGACGGCCAGCGCCCACACGGCGTACTGCAGCGTCCACGCGAGCCGGAACGAGTCGAACGACAATCCGCCGGCGGCCTGCAGGATCAGCCCCATCGCCTGCATCAGCACCAGGGAGGCGACGAAGCCACCCATGTTGACCATTCCCTGCGCGGTACCCAGCGTCGAGCTGGGGTTGAAGGTGCGCGCGAAGTCGAAGCCGACCATCGAGCCGGGTCCGCCCACCGAGATGACCACGATCAGGACGACCAGCAGCCACAGCGGCGCCCGGCCGGGGAGTGCGAGCACGATGGTCCACGCCGCGGCGTTGGCGGCGATGATGGCGAGCACCAGCCGCGACCGCCGGTGCGGCAGTCGACCGGTGACGATGCCGATCGCCACACCCGCGCAGATCGCGGCGACGACGGAGATGGTCAGCAGCGTGCCCGCCATGCCCGCCGAGAGACCCTGGGCGACGGTGAGGTAGGGCACGCCCCACATCAGCGCGAACACGGTCACCGAGAACTGGGTGCCCATGTGGGTGAAGAAGCCCAGCCGCGTACCGGGCCGCAACCACACGGTCTTGACGCTCGCGATCGTCTCACGCACCCCCATCGTCTCCGCGGTCACGGCCACTCCGTCCGGAGCGTTGCGCACCAGCGCCGCGACCAGCACGACCACCAGTGCGCCGAAGGCGGCCGCCGAGGAGTAGGCAGCCGTCCAGCCCGACGCGGACAGCAGGGCCAGGAACGGCACCGCGGACAGCACCTGCCCCAGCTGGCCGCAGATTCCGGTCAGCTGCGTGACCAGTGGCATCTGGCGGGGAGCGAACCAACGCGGCACCAGTCGCAGCACGGAGATGAACGTGACCGCATCGCCGAGGCCCACGACGGCGCGCGCGGCGATGGCCAGGGGCAGCGACTCGGTGACGGCGAGGACCAGCTGCCCCCCGGCCATCAGCGTCGCTCCCGCCACGATCAGCGCTCGCGATCCGTACCGGTCGAGCAACAGTCCCGCCGGCACCTGGGCGCCCGCATAGACCACGACCTGCAGGACGACGAAGGTCGACAGCAGGCCGGGGCCGGCGGAGAACCGCTCGGCGGCGGGCAGACCGGACACGCCCAAGGTGGTGCGATCGAGAACAGCCACGATGTAGGCGAGAAGCCCGGTCGCCCAGACGATCCAGGGACGCACGGTGGAACCTCTCGGTGCGAGATCACGAAGTGTCGCGATGTCCTTCACATGCAGGACCGCTCGTTCATCCTCGCGCATGCGGCCTCGGGAACACCAACCAGTTCCGTCGTACGTTCCGACCACAGTGGGGGTGGACGAGGGCAAACAAGTTGGCTGAAACTGCACACCTGTGTCGACAAATTTGCTGAGCTGTTCCGATCACCGCAGATGACCGGCATGAAATCTGCGGCGTAGGCTCTCGAAAAGAGCGTGCGATTACTTCGCTCAGACGGTAGGCATGGGGGTTAAAGTGGTAAAGCACTGTGTGGATCGCCACGTGGTATCGCGCGGGCAGTGTTGAGGGGGTGCCGCTGTGGCTGAATATCGACTCGAGGACCTCGCGCGCGAATCCGGTGTCAGCACCCGCAACATCCGGGCCTACCGCGAGCGTGGCCTGCTGGACCCGCCGCGACGCGTGGGCCGTTCCGCGCTCTACGACGACTACCACCTCTCGCAGCTCAACACGATCAGCCAGCTGCTGCGCAAGGGCTACAACTCCGCCCACATCGCCGAGTTCTTCACCAGCATGCGGCAGGGGGAGGACCTCGCCGACATCCTCGGCCTGCAACGCGCCGTGCTGGGGCCCGAATCCGAACATCACGACCGTTCGACGTTGGGCATCGACCCGGATTCCCCCGAGGCCCGCCGGCTGATCGAGTACGGCATGGCCGAGATGGTCGGCCGGAAGGTCATGCTGATCGACGACGACGCCGCGGAGATCCTGGCGCGCTCGCCGGATCACCTGCGCTACGTCCGTGCGCTGCTGCGCTTCGTCGACGCCGCGGACAAGTCGTTCGACCTGCTCGCGGAGGCATTCGTCGACAGTCTGGTCGAGATGTACCAGGCGGAGGTGGGGCCCGGCTATCTACCCAAGCCCGAGGACATGGGCCGGCTCCGGCAGGTCGTCGCGGACTACCGGCTGCTGGGGGAGAAGGTGATGGCATCGCGATTCGATCAGGCGACCCGGCGCCTGATGGTGGCCTCTGCATCCGACTACACGGCCGGCATCCTGTTGACCGGGGCCTGGGAGCGGCGGACCGGGTGACGTCCGTCCGTGGTGCAGGTGTGACCAGTGGCGTTGACGTGAAACGTGATGTTCCTGTCGTAGCCTGTGGCACGTGTCGATGTCGCGACGTGACGTGCTGCGCTGTGCCGCAGCCGCGGCTCCTGCCGCGCTGGGCCTGAGCGCGCTGTCGGCGGTGGTGTCCGGCGCGACCCCGTCGGCGTCCGCGGCACCTCTGGGGATCCTCCTCGACTACGCAACCGGAGTCATCAACGCTGCGGATGTGCGCGCCTCCGGCGCCGTCGGGGCTATCCGTTACGTGTCCGACCGTCGACCCGGCGGCGCGTGGATGCTGGGTAAGCCGATCGCGCTGGCCGAGGCCCGCGACCTTTATCAGGGCGGACTCAAGATCGTGTCCTGCTATCAGTACGGGAAGCAGGACACCGCCGACTGGCTGGCCGGTGAGCCGGCGGGTATTCAGCATGCTCAGCGCGGCTGGCAACTCCACGTCGCGGCGGGCGGGTCGTACGGCGCGCCGATCTACGCCTCCGTCGACGACGACCCGACCTTCGAGCAGTACAAGCGGCAGGTGGCCCCCTACCTGGGCGGGTGGGAGCGGGTGCTCGGACACCAACGGGTCGGCGTGTACGCGAACTCGAAGACGATCGAGTGGGCCCTGCAGGACGGGCTCGGTTCGTACTTCTGGCAGCACAACTGGGGGTCACCCGGGCGTGTCGCGCATCCCGCCGCTCATCTGCACCAGGTGGAGATCGACTCGCGCACCGTGGGAGGCATCGGCGTCGACATCAACCACATTCTCAAGCCGAATTACGGGTCGTGGGACTAGGGCACAGCAGGCTCGTGTTCGGCTGCGCCGGCAGACTTACTGATCGGTAAGTTTGGGTAGCAAACACCTGTCCACTCGGCGAAATGACGACCATACAGTTCGGCCGCGGTCGTCGAGCGCGCTCGCCACGCCGAAACTGGTAGTGCGATCGCAAGTTTCCAGATAACGATTGCGTAACAATGCGGCCTTGAACTGCGCTTCTACCTTACTGGACCGTAACCACCTGCCAGCAGGACGTTTGTCCCGGAAGCGATCGGGCCGAGTTCGGGCCGGTGTTACGCAACATTCTGTTACCCATGCGTAGAACTCGCCAGTAACCATTTTCGGGACGAAACTGGGGTCGTCTCTTATGACACTCTTAGTACGGCTGCAGTGTCCGCCACGGCACCTCATGCGTTCGAGGCGCCGCGGCGAGATCAGCCGGATTCGACGCCGAATCACACTGGCCCCGCAGACGGGCTCGTCCGACGCCGACGACGAGCACACGAGCCCCACCCGAGCACGAACGACCGCGCCCTTGAAGAGCCGCGAACGCACCACTGAGGAGAACACACCACGTGACGATCAACGACCAGCACCGTGCGACCACCAGCTCCGAGTCCGAGGGCGGTCCGGCCTTCGAACCCCTGGCGGGAGCGCACGCACTCGTCGATCGACTGCACGCCGGCGAGCCGTACGCCGTCGCCTTCGGCGGCCAGGGCGGCCCCTGGCTGGAGAACCTGGAGGAATTGGTCAACTCCGCCGGGATCGAGTCCGAGATCAGCCAGCTTGTCGCTGAGGCGGAACTGTTGCTCGAGCCACTGGCCCGGGAACTGGTCGTGGTCCGGCCCATCGGCTTCGAGCCGATGAAGTGGATCCGCGCCCTGGCCGCCGACGAGCCGCTACCGGCCCTCAAGGACCTCACCACCGCAGCCATCTCCGGCCCCGGCATCCTGCTGACGCAGATGGCCGCCCAGCGGGCGCTCAAGCGCCAGGGGCTCGACCTCGCGGGCCACCCGCCGGTCGCCATCGCCGGGCACTCCCAGGGCGTCACCGCCGTCGAGTCGCTGAAGGCCGGCGGCGCGCGCGACGCCGAGCTGCTGGCCATCGGTCAGCTGATCGGTGCGGCGGGCTCGCTGGTGTCCCGCCGACGCGGCATGGTCGGTCGCGGCGACAAATCGCCGATGGTCTCGGTGACCAACGTCGACCCCGCCCGCATGGCCGAGCTCCTCGACGAGTTCGCCCAGGACGTGCGCACGGTCCTGGCCCCCGCACTCTCCATCCGTAACGGCCGCCGCTCGGTGGTCATCACCGGCACGCCCGAGCAGCTGGCCCGCTTCGAGCTCTACTGCGAGAAGATCACCGAGCGAGAAGAGGCCGAGCGCAAGAACAAGACGCGCGGCGGCGCCATCTTCCGCCCGGTGTTCAACCAGCTCAACGTCGAGGTCGGCTTCCACACCCCGCGGCTGGCCGACGGAGTCGACCTGGTCGAGGAGTGGGCGGCGCGCACCGGTCTCGACCGTGACCTCACCCGCATGCTCACCGAGCACATCTTCATCAAGCCCGTCGACTGGGTCTCCGAGGTCGAAGGTCTCGCCGCCGCGGGCGCAAAGTGGATCATCGACCTGGGTCCGAGCGACACCGTGACCCGGCTGACCGCCCCGGTGATCCGCGGCCTGGGCATCGGCATCGTCGCGGCCGCCACCCGCGCCGGGCAGCGCAGCCTGTTCACCGTCGGCGCGGCGCCCGATGTGGCGCCGGCCTGGTCGAGCTACGCACCGACGCCTGTCGCCCTGCCCGACGGCAAGGTGAAGGCCTCGACGAAGTTCACCCGCCTCACCGGCCGCTCGCCGATCCTGCTCGCGGGCATGACGCCCACCACCGTCGACGCCAAGATCGTTGCCGCGGCGGCCAACGCCGGACACTGGGCCGAGCTCGCCGGCGGCGGTCAGGTGACCGAGGAGATCTTCGACGCCCGCATCGAGGAGCTGACCCAGCTGCTCGAGCCGGGCCGTGCCGTGCAGTTCAACTCGTTGTTCCTCGATCCCTATCTGTGGAAGCTGCAGGTCGGCGGCAAGCGGCTGGTGCAGAAGGCCCGGCAGTCCGGGGCGCCGATCGACGGCGTCGTCGTCACCGCCGGCATCCCCGACCTCGAAGAGGCCGTGGACCTCATCGAGGAGCTCAACACCGTCGGCATCACCCACGTCACCTTCAAGCCGGGGACGGTCGACCAGATCAAGTCGGTCATCAAGATCGCCAACGAGGTGCCCACGCGCGACGTGATCGTCCACATCGAGGGCGGCCGCGCCGGCGGACACCACTCCTGGGAAGACCTCGACGATCTGCTGCTGTCCACCTACGGCGATCTGCGCAAGTACCGCAACATCACCATCTGCGTCGGCGGTGGCATCGGCACCCCCGAGCGCGCCGCCGACTATTTGTCCGGCGCCTGGGCCAACGACTACGGTTTCCCGGCCATGCCGGTGGACGGCATCCTGGTCGGCACCGCGGCGATGGCCACCAAGGAGGCCACCACCTCGCCCGCGGTCAAGCAGATGCTGGTCGAGACCACTGGTACCGACACCTGGGTGGGGGCCGGCAAGGCGATCAACGGAATGGCCAGTGGCCGTAGCCAATTGGGCGCCGACATTCACGAGATCGACAACGCGGCGTCGCGCTGCGGGCGCCTGCTCGACGAGGTCGCCGGTGATGCCGACGCCGTCGCCGAGCGGCGCGACAAGATCATCGCGGCGATGGCCGCCACGGCCAAGCCGTACTTCGGTGACGCCAGCGATATGACCTACCTGCAGTGGCTGCAGCGCTACGTGGACCTGGCTATCGGCGACGGCGACAGCACCGCCGAGACCATGGCTCCGGGCAGCCCCTGGCTGGCCGTGACCTGGCGGGACCGCTTCGCCGACATGCTCAAGCGCGCCGAGGCGCGGTTGTCCGAGAAGGACTTCGGCCCGATCGACACGCTGTTCGGCGCCGACGGGGATGCGCTCCTCGACGATCCGCAACACGCGATCGCCGCGCTGCTCACCCGCTACCCGGACGCCGAGACGGTGCGGCTGCACCCGGCCGACCTGCCGTTCTTCGTGACGCTGTGCAAGAAGCCGGGCAAGCCGGTCAACTTCGTGCCCGTCATCGACAAGGACGTGCGTCGCTGGTGGCGCAGCGACTCCCTGTGGCAGGCGCACGACGCCCGCTACACCGCCGATCAGGTGTGCATCATCCCCGGCACCCAGGCCGTCGCCGGCATCACCCGCCTCGACGAGCCGGTCGGCGACCTGCTCGACCGGTTCGAGCAGGAGATCGTCGACCGCGTGCTGGCCTCCGGTGCGCAACCGGTGCCGGTGGTGTCCCGTCGTCAGGCCCGCGCCGATGTCAGCGGACCGCTGGCCGTCGTGCTGGACTCGCCCGACGTGCTGTGGGCCGGCCGCACCGCGATCAACCCGGTGCACCGCATCGGCGCGCCCGGCGAGTGGCAGGTCAACGACGTGCCCGGCAAGCCCAGTGCCACCCATCCGAACACCGGGGCCCGGCTGGAACTGATCGCCGACGGCTCGGGCGAACACTCGGTCACGCTGAGTGTTCCGCTGTCCGACATCTGGATCACGATCCGCTTCACGCTGCCCTCGACCACGGTCGACGGCGGCATGCCGATCGTCACCGTCGAGGACGCCTCGAAGGCCATGCGTGCCGTGCTGGCGATCGCCGCCGGCGTGGACGGCCCGGATGCGCTTCCCGCCGTCGTCGACGGCACCGCGACGGTCACCGTCGAATGGAACCCGGAGAAGGTCGCCGACCACACCGGTGTCACCGCGACCTTCGGCGCCCCGCTGGCGCCGGGCCTCACGCTGGTGCCCGACGCCCTGGTCGGCCTGTGCTGGCCCGCGGTGTTCTCGGCCATCGGGTCCGCGGTCACCGATGACCACTTCCCCGTCGTCGAGGGGCTGCTGAGCCTGGTCCACCTGGATCACGCGGCACACCTGCTCGCCGCGATGCCGTCGGCCAAGGCCGAATTGACCATCACCGCAACGGCTTCGGCGGCGACCGACACCGAGGTCGGCCGTGTCGTGCCCGTCACCGTCACGATCGCCGACGCCGAGGGCGCCGCCCTGGCCACGCTCGAGGAGCGGTTCGCGATCCGGGGCCGGACCGGCCCCGCCGAGCTGACGGACCCGCCGCGCGCCGGCGGAGCCATCACCGACAACGCGACCGACACCCCGCGCCGGCGCCGTCGCGACGTCGTCGTCGCCGCCCCGGTCGACATGAGCGCGTTCGCGGTCGTCTCGGGCGACCACAACCCGATCCACACCGATCGGGCCGCGGCACTGCTCGCCGGTCTGAAAACCCCCATCGTGCACGGGATGTGGCTCTCGGCCGCCGCCCAGCATGCGGTCACCGCGACCGACGGCCGGGCGACTCCGCCTGCGCGCCTGGTGGGCTGGACGTCCCGCTTCCTGGGCATGGTCCTGCCGGGAGACGAGATCGAATTCCGCGTCGACCGGGTCGGCATCGACCGCGGCGCGGAGATCGTCGAGGTGGCCGCCAAGGTCGGCGGCGAACTCGTGATGGCCGCGACGGCGCAACTGGCCGCTCCCAAGACCGTCTACGCCTTCCCGGGCCAGGGCATCCAGTCCAAGGGCATGGGGATGGACGTGCGGGCGCGCTCCAAGGCCGCCCGCAAGGTCTGGGACATCGCGGACAAGTTCACCCGCGAGACCCTGGGCTTCTCGGTGCTGCACGTCGTGCGTGACAACCCGACCAGCCTGATCGCCTCGGGCGTGCACTACCACCATCCCGAGGGCGTGCTGTACCTGACGCAGTTCACCCAGGTCGCGATGGCGACGGTGGCGGCGGCGCAGGTCGCGGAGATGCGTGAGCAGGGCGCCTTCGTCGAGGACGCGATCGCGTGCGGTCACTCCGTCGGCGAGTACACCGCGCTGGCGTGCGTGTCCGGCGTGTACGAGTTGCCCGCGCTGCTCGAGGTGGTTTTCCACCGCGGGTCGAAGATGCACGACATCGTGCCGCGCGACGCGCAGGGCCGGTCCGACTACCGGCTGGCCGCGATCCGGCCCTCGCAGATCGACCTCGCCGACGCCGACGTCAAGGACTTCGTCGCGAATATCGCGGCTCGTACTGGTGAATTTCTGGAGATCGTGAACTTCAACCTGCGCGGCTCGCAGTACGCCATCGCCGGTACCGTCGCGGGCCTCGAGGCACTCGAGGAAGAGGTCGAGCGTCGCCGCGAGATCAGCGGCGGCAAGCGGTCGTTCATCCTGGTGCCCGGCATCGATGTGCCGTTCCACTCCTCGGTGCTGCGGGTCGGCGTCGCCGACTTCCGCCGCGCGCTGGAGCGTGTGATGCCGCGCGACGCCGATCCGGAGATGCTGGTCGGTCGCTACATTCCGAACCTCGTGCCGCGGCCGTTCACCCTCGACCGCGACTTCGTGCAGGAGATCCGCGATCTGGTGCCGGCCGAGCCGCTCGACGAGATCCTCGCCGACTACGACACGTGGCGCAACGAACGCCCGAAGGAGTTGTGCCGCAAGATCGTCATCGAGCTGCTCGCCTGGCAGTTCGCCAGTCCGGTGCGCTGGATCGAGACTCAGGATCTGCTGTTCATCGAGGAGGCCGCAGGCGGTCTCGGGGTGGAGCGCTTCGTCGAGATCGGCGTCAAGAACGCGCCGACCGTCGCCGGCCTGGCCACCAACACGCTGAAACTGCCGGAGTACTCGCACAACACCACCGAGGTGCTCAACGCAGAGCGTGACGCCGCGGTGCTGTTTGAAACGAAGAATTCCGAACGCACCCAGGAGC
>NZ_JYNX01000032.1 GCF_001044255.1 Mycolicibacterium chubuense | reverse complement strand
CGCGCCGCCCTCCGAGCCGGCGCCGCCTCCCCCTCCCGTCCCGCAGTCGTCGGCCGTCGCCCCGCAGAGCAATGCGGTGCCACTGCCCGCGGCGCCGCCCGGCCCGCCCGGCCCGGGGTTCGCGGGCCTCGACGCCCGGGTGCGGCAGGCGACCGCGGACGCGGCGGACTCGGGGGCCGACATCAAGGCCGTGGTGATGGACCGCACCACCGGTCAGACCGTGTCCAACGGCGACAACGGGCCTTTCCCGATCGCCTCGGTGGTGAAGCTGTTCATCGCCGACGACCTGCTGCTGCAGGTGGCCCAAGGCAAGACCCAACTGTCTCCGGCCGACCGCAGATCGCTGGACGTGATGCTGCGGTCCTCCGATGACAGTGCGGCGCAGAACTTCTGGGACCGCAGCGGCGGCAACGCGATCATCAGCCGTGTGAAGGCGCGCTACGGGCTGACGGGCACGACGGCGCCCTACAACGGGCACTGGGACGTGACGCAGAGCACGGCAAGTGATCTGGTCCGCTACTACGACATGCTGCTCGACGGCAGCGGCGGACTGCCGCCTGAGCAGGCCGACGTGATCATCGGCAATCTGGCGCAGTCCACGCCGACGGGCACCGACGGGTATCCGCAGCGGTTCGGCATTCCCGACGGACTCTATGCCGAGCCGGTCGCGGTCAAGCAGGGCTGGTTCTGCTGCTGGAACGGCGGCAACCAGCTGCACGTGACCACGGGCGTGATCGGCGCCGACCACCGCTACGTGATGGCTGCCGGCTCGCTCGACCCCACCAGCGAAGCGGCCGCCCGTGAGGATCTGACCCGGTTCGTCAAGACGATGTTCCCCGGCGGGACGATCTAGGCGTCCGGGGGCAGCAGGTCGGGACGCCGCTCCCGGGTGCGCGCGAGACTCTGCTCGCGCCGCCAGGCCTCGATGCGGGCGTGGTCACCGGAGAGCAGAACCGGGGGCACGTCCAGGTCCCGCCAGGTGGAGGGGCGGGTGTAGCTGGGCCCCTCCAGCAGTCCTCCGACCGACGCGGAGTGCGAATCGTCTTGGTGCGACGCAGGATTGCCGAGCACGTCGGGCAGCAGCCGCAGCACCGCCTCGATCATCACCACGGCCGCGGATTCGCCGCCGGGCAGCACGTAGTCCCCGATCGAGACCTCCTCGACGCGCATCCGCCGCGCCGCGTCGTCGATCACACGCTGGTCGATACCCTCGTACCGGCCGCACGCGAAGACCAGATGCGTCTCGCCGGTCCAGCGCTGCGCGGCCGCCTGGGTGAAGATCCGTCCCGCCGGCGTCGGTACCACGAGAAGGGTTTCCGGCGAACAGATCTCGTCGAGCGCCTCGCCCCACACCGGCGCCTTCATCACCATGCCCGGGCCACCGCCGTACGGCGAGTCGTCGACGGAGCGGTGCACGTCGTGGGTCCACCGGCGCAGGTCGTGCACGGCGAGTTCCACGATGCCCGTTTCGATCGCCTTGCCGGGCAACGATTGTCGCAGTGGATCGAGGAACTGCGGGAAGATCGAGACGACGTCTATTCGCATGGCGGTGCGCCGTTCAGCCGTCCAGGTCCAGCAGACCCTCGGGTGGGTCGATCACGATGGCGCCGTCGGCCAGCGACACCGAGACCACGATGGCGGACACGAACGGCACCAACACCTCCGCGCCGTCGCCACGCTTGACGGCCAGCAGTTCGCCTGCCGCGGTGTGCAGCACCTCGGCGACGGTCCCGATTCCCGCGCCATCGACGGTCGAGACCGTCAGCCCCTCGAGCTGATGGTCGTAGTACTCGTCGGGATCCTCGATCGGCGGAAGTTCGGCGGCGTCGATGAGGAACAACGTGCCGCGCAGTCCGTCGGCGGTGTCGCGGTCGGCGACTCCCTGCAACCGCATCAACAGCCTGCCGCCGTGGGCGCGCACCGACTCGACGACGAACTCACGTTCGGTTCCGCCGCGCGACGGCCGACCGCGCAACACCACACCCGGGGCGAACCGGCCCTCGGGGTCGTCGGTGCGTACGTCGACGGCGACCTCGCCGGTGACGCCGTGCGCCTTGACGACGCGACCGACCACCAGGTCCATCTACTGGTCGGTGTCCACCACGTCGACGCGGATACCGCGGCCGCCGATCCCCGCCACCAGAGTGCGCAGCGCGGTCGCGGTGCGGCCGCCCCGGCCGATCACCTTGCCCAGGTCATCGGGATGGACGTGCACCTCGACCGTGCGGCCGCGGCGGTTGGTCACCATGTCGACGCGGACATCATCCGGATTGTCGACGATGCCGCGGACCAGATGCTCGACAGCGTCGACGACGACTGTGCTCACCGGCGTCAGCTCTCAGTGGCGCCGGCGACGGTCGCGTCGGCACCTTCGGCAGCCGGCTCCGACGCGTCCTTGGCGCCCGACGGATCAGCCGTCGCCTCGACGTCGGAGGCCTCCTCGGCCTTCTTCGCTGCCGGGGCCTTCTTCTTCTTGGGCTGCGTGGCCTCGCCGGACGGACCGCCGTCGGCCTCGGCCAGCGCCGCGTTGAACAGGTCCAGCTTGGACGGCTTGGGCTCCTTGACCTTCAGCGTGCCCTCCGCACCCGGCAGGCCCTTGAACTTCTGCCAGTCACCGGTGATCTTGAGCAGCTGCAGCACGGGCTCGGTCGGCTGGGCGCCCACACCCAGCCAGTACTGGGCGCGCTCGGAGTCGATCTCGATGAGGCTCGGCTCTTCCTTCGGGTGGTACCGGCCGATGACCTCGATGGAGCGACCGTCGCGGCGGGTGCGCGAGTCGGCGACAGCGATGCGGTACTGGGGATTGCGGATCTTGCCCAGACGGGTCAGCTTGATCTTGACAGCCATGAACTACTACTCCTGTTGCGTTGCCACGCTGCAATTCGGCGATGCGGGCGGATTGCCCGATCCGGTTTTGCCTTACGTGTGTGACCGCCGCGGGGCCAGAGTCCCGGGGCAGACAGCCGCCCATTGTGCCAGAGCCCTGGCCACGGACAGAAATCCGTGCGACGTTCTCCCCATGGACGACGTGACGGCGCTGCTCGAGATCGAGTCACTCAAACAGCTCAAGGCCCGGTACTGCCGCCACCTCGACACCAAGGACTGGCAGGCCTGGCGGTCGCTGTTCGCCGACGACTTCCACAGCGACACCTCGCAGGCGGGCGGCAAGGTGATCGTCGGCGCCGACGACTTCATCGCCTTCACCCGTGCCAGCCTGGGCGAGCGCGCCACCGTGCACCAGGTGCACGCCCCCGAACTGGAGCTGACCTCGGCCACCACGGCGCGCGGCATCTGGGCGCTGGAGGACGTCGTGCGGCTGGCGCCGGGGATCAACCTGCGCGGGTACGGGCACTACCGCGAGACCTACGAGAAGGTCGACGGGCGCTGGGTGATCACCGCGTCCACGCTGACCCGGCTGCGCGAGGACGTCTTCAACCTCGCGGTCTCGGTGTACCTGTCCGACCGGGTCAAGAGGGTCGCCGCGGCGGTGGGCCGTCGGCTGGCGCGCTGAGCTGCTCAGAGCAGCTTGTCGAAGCACTTCTCCTCGACCCGCTTGCTCATCCGCCACCCCTGTTCGGTGCGGACGAACTCGTCGACGTACCAGATGCCCACGAAGTAGATCTGGGCCGCCTCGCCGCCCATCACCATCGGGTTGAAACAGATCGCACGCGACGTCGCGGTGTCGCCGGAGATGCGGATGTCGACGTTGCCGAGCATGTGGTAGTACGCCGGAAAATTGGGCAGTACATCCTTCAGCCAGGCCTTGACTTCCGGGAACCGCCCTTCGGTGCCGCCGTGGAGTTCGGCTGCATATCTGGCATNCCGTCGACGAGGCGGAGGCGCGGGCACGCGAACTCGTTGCGGCACTGCAGGACAGCGGCTGTGCTGGATCTCCAGCCGGTCGGAGATCTGCTCGAGGCTCAACATCCCTCGATTGAACACGATCGCTGGGACCCATCGGGCCCCGCATAGGATCAGCCGTCATGACGAGGCTTCTCGCACTTCTGGCGGCCACGCTGTGTCTGGTCGCGGGACCGGGCATGCCCCACGCCGCCGCGATTCCGGTGTCCGGGGTCAGCCAGCCCGCCGGCAGCGTTCCGATTCCCGAGGGTCCGGCCGAGGCGTGGATCCTGGCCGACATGGACACCGGCGCGGTGCTGGCGGGCCGCAACGAGAACGCGCGCTTCGCGCCGGCGAGCACCATCAAAGTGCTACTGGCGCTGACGGTTCTCGACGAACTCCCCCTCGACGCGACGGTCGTGGCCAACGAAGCCGACACCCGGGTCGAGTGCAATTGCGCCGGAGTCACCCCGGGCATGACCTACACCGTCCGTCAACTGCTCGAGGCGCTGCTGCTGGTGTCGGGCAACGACGCCGCCAACACCCTGGCCACGATGCTGGGCGGCCGGGAGGCCGCCGCGGCCAAGATGAACGCGAAGGCCGCCTCCGTGGGCGCGCTCGGCACGACCGCGGGATCGCCGTCGGGCATCGATGGGCCCGGCATCGACATCTGGTCCACCCCGCACGATCTGGCGGTGATCTTCCGGGCCGCGATGGCCAATCCGGTGTTCGCCCAGATCACCGCGCAACCCACGGCGGTGTTCCCGACCCCGGCCGGTGACGTCGTGCTGGTGAACCAGGACGAACTGCTGCACCGCTACCCCGGCACGTTCGGCGGCAAGACGGGATACACCGATCTCNCACCACGCCCAGGCGTGCTGACGTTGGTCAACGCAGAAGACGTTCGTCGGCGGCGCCGAGCGCGGCGGCAGGCACCTGGTGGTGGCGCTGATGCACGGTTTGGTCCGAGAGGGCGGTCCGACGTACTGGGATCAGGCCGCCGCCCTGCTGGACTGGGGCTTCGCCCTCGGCCCCAACACCGGCGTCAGCGCGCTCTGAGCGATTTCGGCGTGCTCGTCGGCGCTCACCGACGAAAACCACGCCGCAATCGCTACCGGATGGAGACCTGATCGCGCGCGGGCCGAGTCCTCGCCCGACTAGCGTCGCGACCCGTGCGACGAGGAATCGCGGGGCTGACGCTCGCCCTGTGCGTGACAATGGTCGCGCCCGTTCCGCTCTCCGCCGCGCAACCTGACGTCGAACCCGCTGCGGCACAAGCGCTTCCGCAAGGACCCGCGCAGGCCTGGCTGGTGGCCGACCTGGACACCGGCCGGGTGCTGGCCAGCCGCGACCCGTATGGCCGCTACGCCCCGGCCAGCACGATCAAGGTGCTGCTGGCGATGGTGGTGCTCGACCACCTCCGGCCGGACAACTTCGCCAGGGCCAACACCTCGCACACCGAGGTCGAATGTTCCTGTGTCGGTTTGCAGCCGGGGCAGGCCTACACCACCCAGCAGCTGCTCTCGGCGCTGCTGATGGTGTCGGGCAACGATGCCGCGAACATGCTCGCCGACATGCTCGGCGGCTCGGCGGTCGCGGTCGCCGCGATGAATCGCAAAGCGGCTCTGGTCGGCGCGCGGGCCACGAAGGCGTCGTCGCCGTCCGGGCTGGACGGCCCCGGCTGGGAGTCGGTCACCTCGCCGCACGATCTCGCGGTGATCCTGCGTGCCGCGCTGCAGTATCCGCTGATCGCCGCGATCATGCGTGCGCCGACGGCACCGTTCCCGGGTAAGACCCTGCACAACCAGAACGAGCTGCTGACCCGCTATCCCGGGGATCTGGCCGGCAAGACCGGATACACCAATCTGGCCCGCAAGACCTACATCGGGGCCGCCCAGCGCGGGAGCCGACGTCTGGTGGTCGTGCAGATGTACGGCAGCGGCGACCTGTACGGCCAGGCCATCGACCTGTTCGACTGGGGCTTTCGCCAGCCCTGAGATGCACGGACGTGCACTCAGGGTCGCGGATCGGGCCGAATCACGACCGTGGTTGCACGCCCGCGGTCAGTAGACGACGCCGCGCAGGATGACGCGCGACGGTGCCGCGAGCACCTCGGGTCCGGACCGGGGATCGTCGGCGTAGCACACCAGATCGGCCGACGCGCCGTGCTCGAGACCCGGCCGGCGCAGCCACTCGCGGGCGTCCCAGCAGGCCGCGCCCAGCGCCTCGGTCGGCGTCATGCCGATGCCCTTGAGCGCCTCCACCTCGTCGGCGATGCGGCCGTGCGCGACGGTACTGCCGGCATCGGAACCGGCATAGATCGGCACACCGGCCTCGCGGGCGGCGGCAATGCGGGGCCCGCAGCTCTGGTACAGGGCCCGCATGTGCTGCTGGTAGCGCGGATACTTCTCGGCGGCCGCGGCAATGCCGGGGAAGTTCTCGATGTTGATCAGCGTCGGCACCAGCGCGGTGCCGTACTCGACCATCAGGTCCACGGTGTCGTCGGTGAGCCCGGTGCCGTGTTCGATGCAGTCGATGCCGGCCCGGATCAGGCCGGGCAGCGCGTCCTCGCTGAACACGTGCGCGGTGACGCGCGCCCCGTTGGCGTGCGCCGCGTCGATCGCGGCCTCGAGCACATCGTCGGACCACAGCGGCGCCAGATCCCCGAGGTCGCGGTCGATCCAGTCCCCCACCAGCTTGACCCATCCGTCTCCCCAGCGGGCCTGCCGGGCGATCGCGTCGGGAAGCTGCCACTCGTCCTCGAGCTCGATCGCGAAGCCACGCTGGTAGCGCTTGGGCCGGGCGAGATGGCGGCCCGCCCGGATGATGCGCGGCATGTCGGCGCGATCGTCGAAACCGCGGGTGTCGGTCGGGGAGCCGGCGTCGCGCAGCAGCAGCGCACCGACCGCGCGCTCGGTCTCGGCCTGCGCGATGGTCTCGTCCATCGGGATCTCGCCGTGCTGGCCGAGACCGACGTGGCAGTGGGCGTCGACCAGACCGGGCAGGATCCACCCGCCGTCCCACACGGTCTCGGCGCCCTGCGCGGGCTCGGCGCTGAGCCGGCCGTCGACCACCCACCACTCGACCGGTTCGCCGTCGGGCAGACCGCGACCGCGGACGTGCAGCGGCGCCGCCATCAGTTCTTGGGGAACTTCAGCTTCGACAGATCGATGTCGGCCAGGCCCGGCGGCAGCTCGTCGAGACCCTTGGGCATGTTCGACAGGTCGGGGAACCCGGGGGGCATCCCCGGCATCCCGGCGCCCAGCGGATTGCGGTTCTTCGGCGGTGTGGGACCTTTGCGCCCCTTCTTGCCCGCCTGCTTGTTCTTGCCCTTGCCGGCCTTACGAGAGTTCTTGCGGCCGAACGGCATTCCCATCTGACCGGCCATCTGCGACATCATCTTGCGGGCGTCGAAGAACCGGTCGACGAGCTGGTTGACCTCCGAGACGGTCACCCCGGACCCGTTGGCGATCCGCAGCCGGCGCGAGGCGTTGATGATCTTCGGATCGGCACGCTCGGCCGGCGTCATCCCGCGGATGATGGCCTGCACGCGATCGAGCTGGCTGTCGTCGACCGCGGCCAGGGCGTCCTTCATCTGGCCGGCGCCGGGCAGCATGCCCAGCAGATTCCCGATCGGGCCCATCTTGCGGATCATCAGCATCTGCTCGAGGAAGTCCTCCAGCGTGAGCTCACCGCTACCGATCTTGGCGGCCGTCGCCTCGGCCTGTTCGGCGTCGAAATGCTGTTCGGCAGCCTCGATCAGACTGAGCACGTCGCCCATGCCGAGGATCCGGCCGGCCATCCGGTCGGGGTGGAAGACGTCGAAGTCCTCGAGCTTCTCACCGCTGGAGGCGAACAGGATGGGCACGCCGGTGACTTCGCGCACCGACAGCGCGGCACCGCCGCGGGCGTCACCGTCGAGCTTGGTGAGCACGACTCCGGTGAACCCGACGCCCTCGCGGAACGCATCGGCCGTGGTGACGGCGTCCTGACCGATCATCGCGTCGAGCACGAACAGGGTCTCGTCGGGCGAGACGGCGTCGCGGATCGCCGCGGCCTGACTCATCAGTTCCTCGTCGATACCCAGCCGGCCGGCGGTGTCGACGATCACGACGTCGTAGTGCTTGGACTTCGCCTCGGCCAGGCCGGCAGCGGCCACCGCGACCGGATCGGCGGTGCCCTTGACCTCGTCGGCGCCGGGCGCGGTGCCCGGGTGCGGCGCGAAGACGTGCACACCGGCGCGCTCGCCGACGATCTGCAGCTGGTTGACCGCGCCGGGGCGTTGCAGGTCGCACGCCACCAGCAGCGGGGTGTGGCCCTGGCCCTTCAGCCACTTCGCGAGCTTGCCGGCCAGCGTGGTCTTACCGGAGCCCTGCAGGCCGGCCAGCATGATGACCGTCGGCGGCGTGCGCGCGAACGCCAGCTGCCGCGTCTCGCCACCGAGGATGGTGATGAGTTCCTCGTTGACGATCTTGACGACCTGCTGGGCGGGGTTGAGCGCGCCCGACACCTCGGCGCCCTTGGCGCGGTCCTTGATGTGTGCGACGAACTGGCGCACCACGGGCAGGGAGACGTCTGCTTCCAGCAGCGCCAACCGGATCTCGCGGGCGGTGGCGTCGATGTCGGCATCGGTCAGCCGGCCCTTGCCGCGCAAGCCCGTCAGCGCACCGGTCAACCGGTCGGACAGGGATTCGAACACCACGTCAGCCTAACGGTCCCCCGGTCCCCCGGTCGCGCGGGGAAAGCCGCGCGTGCATCTGGTCGCGCACGGCGGGCAGCCGTTACCGTGAATCCCACCCGACGACCCCGCGGAGGCCCCGTGACAGCGATCGACGTCCCTCTCACCACCTCGCGCCGGGACTTCGGACCGGCCCGGGACTCCACCACCCACGTCAGCCAGTGCACGTTGTGCGAGGCGCACTGCGGCCTGCACGTCACGGTCAGCGGCGGGCAGGTCACCCGCATCGAGGGCAACCCCGACGACGTCCTGTCCCACGGCTACATCTGCCCGAAGGCCACCGCCATGGGCGGGCTGCACCACGACCCCGACCGGGTGCGCACCCCGCTGCGCCGGGTCGGTGACCGCTACGAGCCGATCAGCTGGGACGACGCGTTCGCCGAGATCGGGGAACGGCTGCGCGCGGTGCGCGCGAAGACCGGCAGCCGCTCTCTGGGCATGTATCTGGGCAACCCCGCGGCCCACAGTTCGGGGGCTGCCTACGGCTTCCTGCTGCGACTGGCGCTGCGCACCCCGAACTTCTTCACCGCGTCGTCGATCGACCAGATGCCCCACGAATTCGCGGCGTGGAAGGTGTTCGGGTCCAACGCCCTGATCCCCGTCACCGACATCGACCGCACCCAACGGCTGATGATCCTCGGCGCGAACCCGGCGGTGTCCAACGGATCGCTGAGCATCATGCCCGGCGCCAAACGGCGTATCCGGGCCGTCCGCGAGCGCGGCGGCACCGTCGTCGTCGTCGACCCCCGCCGCACCGAGACCGCCAGGCTGGCCGATCAGCACGTGGCGGTGCAGCCCGGCGGAGACCTGTTCCTGCTGCTGGGAATGCTCCACGTGCTGGTCACCGAGAAGTTGTGCGATACGAGCGCCGTCGCCGCGCAGACGACGGGATTCGCCGACCTGTCCGACCTGGTTGCCGATGCCACACCGGAGGCGATGGCCCCGCGGGCGGGGGTCGATCCGGAGACGATCCGCTCGCTGGCCCGCGAGCACGCCGCCGCCGAGTCGGCGGCGATCTACGCGAGGATCGGCATCTGCCAGCAGCCGACGGGCACCCTGGTGAGTTGGCTGGTGATGGTCCTCAACACCGTCACGGGGAACCTCGACCGTGCCGGCGGCACGATGTTCACCACCCCCGTCGTCGACATCCCCCGCCTCGCCAAGCACCTGCCGTTCCGGCCGGGCCGCTACACCGACCGGTCGGGGCGGTACGGGTCGTTCCGGTCGGAGCTCCCCGCCGTCGTCATGGCCGACGAGATCCTCACCCCGGGTCCCGGCCGGATCCGCGCGATGATCACCTATGCGGGCAACCCGGTGTCGTCGATCCCCCAGCGCGGACGCCTCGACGACGCCCTGGCCGACCTCGACCTGTATGTCGCGGTGGACATGTACGTCACCGAGACCACCCGGCACGCCGACTACATCCTGCCGCCGGTGTCACCGCTGGAGCGCGAGGATGTCAGCCTGCTGACCCCGGTGTTCCAGGTGCGCAACACCGTTCGCTACCAACACCGTTCGTTCGACCCCCCGCCCGACTCCCTCGAGGACTGGGAGATCCTCACACGGCTGGCACTCGAGCTGATGCCGCGGCCGCTGCGGTCGTTGCCGAGACCGCTGCGGTCGCGCCTGGTCTCGGCCATCGATCCGCTGCGTGTCGCGGCGCTGGCCGTGGTCACCGGACCGCACGGGCGACTTCGCAAGGGACGCAAGGGCATCACCATGCGGGACATTCGCGCGAGCTCCGGGGGTGTGGACCTCGGCCCACTCCGACCGCGCCTGCGCGAGGTGATCGCCACCCCCGACCGGCGGGTTCACCTGGCGCCCGGCGACTTCGTCGCCGCCGCACGCGCACACCTGCGCGACGCCGACCGGACCGCCTCCGACGGCTACGACCTGCAGCTGATCGGCCGCCGGCAACTCAAGAGCAACAACTCGTGGCTGCACAACGTCCCGTCGATGACCGGCGGCAGCAACCGGTGCACGGTGCTGATGCACCCGGACGACGCCGAGGCCCGCGGACTGGCCGACGGCGACACCGTGCGCGTCACCTCGGTCGTCGGGCACATCGAGGTACCGCTGGACGTCACGCGGGACATCCGCGCGGGAACGGTCGCGGTGCCCCATGGTTGGGGCCATCGCGACACCGGCTGGCGCCATGCGCGCACGCTGTCCGGTGCCAACGTCAACGCTCTGCACGACCCCGCTCTGGTGGACACCTTCACCGGGACCGCGGCGGTCAACGGCACCTGGGTGTCGGTCACCGCCGCCGGCTGAGCGCCGACGCCGCCCCCTAGCTGGCTTCTTCGACCGGCGCCGGGGGCGCGGGAAGCACCGCGAACAGGTCCCGTTCCAGCGCCTGCCGGATCGCGCCGTCCCCGCCGGCGGGCAGCACGATGCCGAAGGCGTCGACGACCGAGGATCCCAGCGTGGTGACCTTCGCCCAGGCGATGTCCGCACCGGCACGCTCGAACACCGCGGTCAACATCGTCAGCAGCCCGGTCCGATCGGTGGTGCGGACCTCGACCACCGCGCGGCCGGGGGCGTCGCCCTCGTGCCACAGCACCCGTGGAGGTGCCGCGGGGGCGTGGATCGGGACGGCGGCCCGCACCTCACCGGCGCGCCCCGCGGGCGCGGCGTCGGCACCCTTCTTCTCCAGCGTGCCGACCACGTCCAGGTCCCCGTCGAGGGCCAGGATCAGTTGCTGGCGCAGCAGTTCGGCCGCCGGCGGCGTCCCGAAGTGCGGCGACACCACGAACGTGTTGATCGCCGCACCCTCGTGACCGTTGACCGACGCCGAGTGCACCCGCAGCGAATTCAGAGCGAGCACTCCGGCCGCCTTGGACAGCAGCCCGCGGCGATCCGGCGCGATCATCGTGACGTGGTAGATGTGCGGGCTGTCGGCCGGGGTCAGCTCGACGTGCACGCCGGGCTCGGCGGCCAGCGAGATGAACCGTGGCTCAACGGGATCCGGCTGCGGGAGCGGCTCCCCCGCCATCACCAGCCGGCAGCGCCTCACCAGGTCGCCGATCAGCGAGGCCTTCCAGTCTCCCCACACCCCGGGTCCGGTGGCCAGCGAGTCGGCCTCCGCCAGCACGTGCAGCAGTTCGAGCACCACCAGGTCACCGCCGAGGGCGTCGACGACGCCGGCGATCGTCGCCGGATCCTGCAGGTCGCGACGGGTCGCGGTGTGCGGGAGCAGCAGGTGGTGACGCACCACCGTGGCCAGGATCGTGATGTCGGACGGCCACAGGCCCAGCCTGCTGCCGATCTGGTGGGCCAGTTCGGCGCCGATCACGCTGTGGTCCCCGCCGCGGCCCTTGCCGATGTCGTGCACCAGCGCGCCGAGCACCAGCAGATCGGGACGCGACACCCGGGTGGTGAAAGCGCTTGCGCGGGAAACTGTTTCGACGAGGTGACGATCCACGGTCCAGATGTGGACGACATCGCGCGGCGGCAGGTCCCGGACGGCGCCCCACTCCGGGAACAACCGGCCCCACAGCCCGGTGCGGTCCAGGGCCTCGATGGTGCCGACGGCCGACGGACCCGCGGCGAGCATCACCAGGAGATCCTTCAGCGCCTGACGCGGCCAGGGGGTGCGCAGTTCGGGGGCGGTCTCGACCAGCCGGCTCAGCGTCGACGCGGCCATCGGCAGCCCCGTGGTCGCCGATGCGGCCGCCACCCGCAGGATCAGCCCGGGATCCCGCTCGGGGCGGGCGTCGCGAGCCAGGATGACCTCGCCGTTGAACTCGATGACCCCTTCGTCGAGGGGCCGGCGCACCGGCCTGCGCAGCGCGGCGAGCCCGCGGCGCGGCAGCGCGTTGCCCGCGGTCCGGATGCCGGCGTCGACGTAATAGCTGACGGTCCGTGCCGCGTCGGAGAGCATGCGGGCCAGATCGAACCGATCCCCGATCCGCAGCGACGCCCCGATCTCGTCGGCGTGCTGAGCGAGTAGCAGCTCCCGCCCGCGTCCGGCGACCCGGTGTAATTCGGTGCGCACGTTGAGAAGTGCGAGATGCGCTTCGCCCAGCGTCTCGGTGGGCGAAGCCAGGGACCGGCTCGGGTACACGTCGGCCAGCTGCGCGATCGCCAGCGCGTTGAGCAGCTGCACGTCGCGAAGGCCGCCGCGGCCGCATTTGAGATCCGGTTCGGCGCGGTGCGCGATCTGTCCGCTGCGCTGCCACCGGGCGCGGGTGTGCTCGACGAGTTCGTCGAACCGCGAGGCGATTCCGGTGCGCCACTGCCTGCGCGCCCCGCCGATCAGCAGCGAGGACAGATCGGCGTCACCGGCGATGTGGCGGGCCTCGAGCATCGCCAGGCCGGCGGAGATGTCCTCGCCGGCCACGCGCAGCGCCTCGGGCACCGTGCGCACGCTGTGGTCGAGCCGAATGTTGGCGTCCCACAACGGATACCACAGCAGTTCGGCGACCTCACCGACGATGTCGTCGGGCATGTTGTCGTGCAGCAGCATCAGATCGAGGTCGGAGTACGGCAGCACCTCGCCGCGGCCGAGGCCACCGGTGGCCACGATGGCGAACCCACTGGTGGCCGTGATGCCGATGTCGGTCGCCTTGGTGGTCAGCCAGAAGTCGTAGAGGTCGAGCAGCGCATCACGCAGCGCGGCCGAGTCCAGGCGGGCCCCGCCGGACCGCAGCTGCTCGACGGCAGCGGTGAGATCCGTTGCGGGGCGGGAAGAGCCCGCCGCCGGACGCTCCCATCGGGGAGCGCCGGCGGCGGATCGGGGTTTGCGTTCGCTCACGAGTTGTCCTCCCGGCACTTGACGATCCAGCGCTCACACGGCCCGAGTGCCGGGAGACGACTCTGCTTCTAGACGGCGCCGGTCAAAGGGCGTCGGCTCCGCGCTCACCGGTGCGCACCCGGACCACGGTCTCGACGGGGCTGACCCACACCTTGCCGTCACCGATCTTGCCGGTGCGGGCGGCCTGGACGATGACATCGACGACCTTGTCGACGGCGGCATCGTCGACGACGACCTCGACACGGACCTTCGGCACGAAATCCACCGAGTATTCCGCGCCGCGGTACACCTCGGTGTGTCCCTTCTGACGACCGTAACCCTGAACCTCGCTGACGGTCATCCCGAGGATGCCCGTCTGTTCCAGTCCGGTCTTGACGTCTTCGAGCGTGAACGGCTTGACGATCGCAGTAATCAGCTTCATATCCCTTATCCCTCCACGCCGGGGTGACGACCGAGTGCCGAGCCCGCGCCGACCGAGGCGAAGTCGTAGGCGGTTTCAGCGTGCTCCGCTTCATCAGCTCCGGTGGATTCATCCTCCTCGTTGAGCCGCAGTCCGACGGTGTACTTCACTATCAAGGCCAAGATAGCTGTAGCGATGGCCGAGTAGAGCAGAACCGCGCCCGCGCCGACCGCCTGCCGCCACAACTGGTCCACGCCGCCGCCGTAGAACAGCCCGGCCACACCCGCGCCGGTCTCCGGCGCCGCGACCAGTCCGACGAGCAGGGTGCCGACGATGCCGCCGACCAGGTGCACACCGACCACGTCGAGCGAGTCGTCGTATCCCAGTTTGTATTTCAGGCCGACCGCCAGGGCACACAGGGCACCGGCGACGACACCGATCACCAGCGCGCCGACCACGTTCACCGACGAGCACGACGGGGTGATCGCGACCAGGCCGGCCACGATGCCCGACGCGGCGCCCAGCGAGGTGGCCTTGCCGTCGCGGATTCGCTCGGTGAGCAGCCACGCCAGCATCGCGGCAGCGGTCGCGACGGTGGTGGTGACGAACGTCGAACCGGCCAGCCCGCCCGACGAGGTCGCCGACCCGGCGTTGAAGCCGTACCAGCCGAACCACAGCAGACCGGCGCCGAGCATCACGAACGGCAGGTTGTGCGGCCGCATCGGCGTACCCGGCCAGCCGCGGCGCTTGCCGAGGATGATCGCGAGCACCAGGCCCGCGGTACCGGCGTTGATGTGCACGGCGGTGCCACCGGCGAAGTCGACGGCGGCGAGCTTGTTGGCGATCCAGCCGCCGGTCTCGGCGGTCACCCCGTCGAACGAGAACACCCAGTGCGCGACCGGGAAGTACACGACGGTCGCCCACAGCGCGGTGAACAGCAGCCAGCCACCGAACTTGATGCGGTCGGCGACCGCACCCGAGATCAGCGCGACGGTGATGATCGCGAACATCAGCTGGAACGCGACGAAGACCGTGGCCGGCAGCGTGCCGACCAGCGGGATGTTGACGGCGTCGACGGCCTCGACACCCGCCGCCGGATCGGCGACGACCGCCGCCGCGGCGTTGCCGCCGATCAGGCCCTTGAGACCGAAGAACTGGCTCGGGTCACCGAACAGGTTGTTGACGTCGTTGCCGAAGGCCAGCGAGTAGCCGTAGAGCACCCACAGCACGGTGACGACACCCATCGCCGAGATGCTCATCATGATCATGTTGAGCACGCTCTTGGCCCGCACCATGCCGCCGTAGAAAAACGCCAGGCCGGGTGTCATCAGCAACACCAGCGCGGCGCTTGCCAGCATCCACGCGGTATCACCGGTGTCCGGTATACCCATCGTCGGGAATTGGTCCACTCGCAGATTCCTCCTTCGACATGCCACAGCCGCGCCGGTGACGACCGTTGACCTGGGCATGACAATGCGCAGTGGTTGTTTCGCCGATGACGCACTGGTGTTTCGCTCGTGTGAACGGATCACCCGGTGACGTTTCGCTGCTGTTACATCACGCGATTCGCAGCGAACAGGAGGCGGCGCGGGGCGCTAGCCGAGCAGTGCGTCGACGAACGCCGCGGGCTCGAACGGCGCGAGATCGTCGGGTCCCTCGCCGAGGCCGACGAGCTTCACGGGCACCCCGAGTTCCTGCTGGACGCGGAACACGATGCCGCCCTTGGCGGTGCCGTCGAGCTTGGTCAGCACAACCCCGGTGATGTCGACGACCTCGGCGAAGACGCGGGCCTGCGGCAGGCTGTTCTGACCGATGGTGGCGTCGAGCACGAGCAGTACCTCGTCGACGGCTGCGCGTTTGCTCACCACGCGCTTGACCTTGCCGAGTTCGTCCATCAGGCCGGTCTTGGTGTGCAGCCGGCCCGCGGTGTCGATCACGACGACGTCAGCTCCGGAGGCGACGCCGGTGTCGACGGCGTCGAAGGCCACCGAGGCGGGATCGGCGCCCTCGGCGCCGCGCACCACCTGGGCGCCGACGCGCGACGCCCAGGTCTGCAGCTGATCGGCGGCCGCGGCCCGGAAGGTGTCGGCGGCGCCGAGGACGACGCGGCGGCCGTCGGCGACCAGGACGCGGGCCAGCTTGCCGACCGTCGTGGTCTTGCCGGTGCCGTTGACGCCGACGACGAGCAGGACCGAGGGCTTGTCCTCGTGCGGGAGCGCCTTGATCGAGCGGTCCAGGTCGGTCTGCAACTCGGCGATCAACACGTCACGCAGCACGGCGCGGGCGTCGGCCTCGGTGCGCACCGTGCTGCTGGCCATCCGGACGCGCAGCGCGGCGACCACCGACTCCGTCACGACCGGGCCCAGGTCGGCGATCAGCAGGGTGTCCTCGATCTCCTCCCAGGACTCCTCGTCGAGATCGCCGCCACCGAGCAGGCCCAGCATGCTGCGGCCCAGCGTGTTCTGCGATTTCGCCAGGCGGCCCCGCAGCCGGTCGAGCCGGCCCTCAGTGGGCGCGATCGCGTCGATGTCGGGCGCTGCCGGCGCTGCGGGCGGCTCCGGGGCCGGCGGGGCTTCGGGCGCTGCGGGGGCTTCGGGCGCTGCGGGGGCCTGCACGTCCGGCGGCGCAGGTCTGTCGACCGTAGGCGTGGGAAGGGTGTCGGGCAGCCTGACGTCGGCGATGGGACGCTTCGGAGCGTCGCGTGGGATGGTGGCATCATCGCCGACGGCGGGCAATCCGGTGGTGTCGATGCGCTCGGGCGTCTTCGGCGGGCGCGGGGGCGCCTGCGTGGGCGGCGACGCCGAGAACGTGATGCCTGACGAGGCCTTGTACCCGCCGGACCGATCGACAGGAGTGGCAGTGTCTGGAGCCGACAGGCTGATGCGGCGCCGGCGGTACCGCACCAGCCCGACGACGAGTGCAACGACCAGCAGGACGGCGATGACCGCGATGGCGATCCAGAGACCCTCACTCACCCGGCCATTGTCTCAGGGGCCTCGAGCGAGTCACAGCCGGTGAGCTTCGACCCCGGCTCGGCCCTGCAGCACCGCAAGCGGCGCCACATCGACGTGTGCCTGACCGAGGCCGTCGACTATCAGACGGTGACCACCGGTTTCGAGCGCTACCGGCTCCCCTACAACGCGCTCACCCAGACCGATCTGCGGCGCATCGATCTGAGTACCGAGTTCCTCGGCAGCACGCTGCGGGCGCCGGTGCTGATCGGCGCGATGACCGGCGGTGCGCAGCTGTCGGGGATCATCAACCGGAACCTGGCCGCCGCGGCCCAGCAACTGGGACTGGGGATGATGCTGGGCTCCCAGCGCGTGATGATCGACCACGACGCCGCCGCGGCGAGCTTCGCGGTCCGCGAGATCGCCCCCGATGTCTTGGTCATCGGCAACATCGGGCTCGCGCAGGTGTCGCCGGCGATCGTGCCCGGACTTGCCGCCGCGCTGAACCGCGTCGGCGCCGACGCCGTCGCGGTGCACACCAATCCGCTGCAGGAGGCGATGCAACATCGCGGAGACACCGATTTCTCCGGCTCGCTGCACCGGCTGTCCGAACTGGTCGACGCGCTCGGATATCCGGTGATGCTCAAGGAGGTCGGTCACGGCATCGGCGCGGCGGCGGCCACCGAACTGGTCGGCTCCCCGGTCGCCGCGGTCGACGTGGCGGGCGCGGGCGGCACCTCGTGGGCGTGCATCGAGCAGTTCGTGCGCTACGGCGAGGTGCGCCACCCCGCGCTGGCGGAGTGGGGCATCCCGACCGCGCAGGCGCTGACCGAGGTGCGCGCGATCCTGCCGGAGATGCCGCTGGTGGCCTCGGGCGGCATCCGCACCGGGATGGACGCCGCGAAAGCCCTGGCGATGGGCGCTCAGGTGGTCGCGATCGCCCGGCCGCTGCTGGCGCCGGCCATCGAATCCGTTGCCGCCGTGGTGGATTGGCTGCAGGTGTTCCTCGAAGAGCTGGTGATCTGCCTGCACGGGTGCGGTGCGCAGGACCTCGCCGCGTTGCGGGAAGGCGGCGTCGTCCCCACCACCTGACGCGGGTCAGGACGTGCTGGCGACCAGTTCCTGCCCGCGCATCCGCTGGGAGATCACGGTGGTGATGCCGTCGCCGCGCATGGTCACGCCGTAGAGCGCGTCGGCGATCTCCATGGTGGGCTTCTGGTGGGTGATCACGATCAACTGCGAGACCTCGCGCAACTGCTCGAACAGGCTGATCAGCCGGCGCAGGTTGACGTCGTCGAGGGCGGCCTCCACCTCGTCCATCACATAGAACGGCGACGGGCGGGCGCGGAAGATCGCGACCAGCATCGCGACGGCCGTGAGGGACTTCTCACCACCGGACAGCAGCGACAGGCGCTTGATCTTCTTGCCCGGCGGCCGGGCCTCGACCTCGATGCCGGTGGTCAGCATGTCGCTGGGGTCGGTCAGCAGCAACCGGCCCTCACCGCCGGGGAACAACGTCGAGAAGACCTGCGAGAACTCACGTTCGACGTCGGCATAGGCTTCAGAGAAGACCTGCAGGATGCGCGCGTCGACGTCGGCGACCACGTCGAGCAGGTCCTTGCGGGCGGCCTTGACGTCCTCGAGCTGGGTGGACAGGAAGTTGTAGCGCTCCTCCAGCGCCGCGAACTCCTCGAGCGCGAGGGGGTTGACCCGGCCCAGCTCGGCCAGCTCACGCTCGGCCCGCTTGGCGCGCCGTTCCTGGGTGGGCCGGTCGTATGGCATCGGCGCGGGAGCGGTCACCTGCTCCCCGCGTTCGCGCGCCTGCTCGTACTCGGCCATCTCCAGATCCGACGGCGGCAGCGGCACGTCGGGGCCGTACTCGGCCACGAGGTCGGCCACCGCCATCCCGAACTGCTCGAGCACCTGCTGCTCGAGCTGCTCGATCCGCATCGCCGCCTGCGCCTTGGCGACCTCGTCGCGGTGCAGGGCGTCGGTGAGGGCCGTGATCCGGGTGGTGAGCTCGGTGACCTCCTCGCGGGCCCTGGTCAACTCCGCGGCCCGGACCTGACGCTCGGCGGCGATCTCGTCACGGATTCGCGATCCGACGGCCACCGCAACGCTGAGCCGCTGCGCGACCAGTCGACCGGACTCGGCCACCGCCTCGGCCACCGCCGCGGCGCGCACCCGCGCCTCGCGGGCCTGCCGGGCCCGGATCCGGGCCTCCCGTTCGGCCGCCGCCGCGCGACGCAGCGAATCCGCCCGTCCGCGAACGGCATTCGCGCGTTCCTCGGCGGTGCGCACGGACAGCCGGGCCTCGACCTCGGCGGCACGGGCCGCTTCGGCCGCGGCGGTCGACTCCTGCCGGTCGACGGGTTCGGCCTCGAACATCGGCTCCTGCTGAGCGTTGTGCAGCCTTGCCTCGAGCTCACTGAGTTCGGCGACCGTGCGGTTCCGCCCGGCCTCGAGTTCGTCGCGCTGGCTGATCAGCCGCTGCCACTCGTCGTCGGCCGCGCGGGCGTCCTGACCCAGCCGACCGAGCTGCTCGTAGATCGCCGAGATGGCCGAGTCGGATTCGTTGAGCGCGGCCAGCGCCTGTTCGGCGGCGTCCTGACGGCTGGCCTGCTCGGCCAGCGCGCCGGCCAGTGCCGCCGAGAGTTCGGCGGTCTGCCGCTCGGCGGCGACCAACTCGGTGCGCGCCTTGTCGACCTCTGACTGGATCTCCAGCGTGCTCGGCTTGCGATCCGAGCCGCCACTCACCCATCCCGCCCCGACGAGATCCCCGTCGGCGGTGACGGCCCGTAGATCCGGCTGCGCGGCAACGCATTCCAAGGCTGAGGCGAGGTCGTCCACGACAGCGACACCGGCCAGCATCGCGGTCACCGCACCCCGCAGGCGCGGGGCGGGGTCGACCACGTCGAGCGCCCACACCGCACCGGCCGGCAGCGTCGCCGTCGTACCGGCGGGCGCCGTCGGCCAGTCCCCCAGCACCAACGCGGCCCGTCCGCCGTCGGACTCCTTGAGCGCATTCAGTGCGTCGCGAGCGGCCCCGAGATCCTCGGCGGCCAGCGCATCCGCGGCCGCGCCGAGCACGGCCGCGATCGCCGCCTCGTGGCCGGGCCGCACCTTGACCAGCGCCGCGACAGAGCCGAAAAGGCCTGCGCTGCTGCGGTTCTGCTGCAACCAGGCGGCACCGTCCTTGCGGTCGAGACCGACGGACAGCGCGTCGATGCGGGCCTGCAGCGACGCGACCTGCCGTTCCCCGGCACGTTCGGCGGCCTGCAGCTCGGCGACGCGTTCGTCGGCCAACCGCAGCGCAGCGACGGTCCGGTCGTGGTGCTCGTCGAGGCCGACCTCGCCCGCGTCGAGCTCCGCGACGCGGGCCTGCACCGTCTCGAACTCCGCCTGGGTCTGCTGAGCGCGCGCGGCCGCCTCGTCGATGCCCGCGCTCAGGCGCGCCACCGTCTCGTCGATCGACTCGACGCGGGTGCGCATCGTGTCGACCTGCCCGTTCAGCCGCGCCAGCCCCTCCCGGCGGTCGGCCTCGGCCCGGGCGGCCGCCATGTGGGCGCGTTCGGCCTCGGCGGCGACCTGCTCGCGATCGGCGAGTTCGGCGCGGGCGGACTCGAGTCGGGCCCGCGACTCCTCGAGTTCCTCGAGGAGCAGTCGTTCCTGTTCGGCCACCTCGTCGGCCTGCGCCTCGAGGGCGTCGGGATCGGGGCCGCTGGACGACGCCGGCTCGGCGTCGAGGTGCTGGGCGCGTTCGCTGGCGATGCGCACGGTCGCGCTCACGCGTTCCGCCAGCGCGGAGAGTCGGAACCACCGCTGCTGCGCCGCGTCGGCCCGCTCGCTGAGTTCGGTCACCGCGGCTTCGTGTGCGTCGAGTTCGAGGGTGCGCGTCTCGAGCCGGCGGGTCAGCTCGTCGTGTTCGCGGCGCAGCGTCGTCTCGGCCTGATCGGTGTCGTCGAACTCGGCCTTGCGCGTCACCAGGTCGTCGGCGGCCAGCCGCAGCCGCGCGTCGCGCAGGTCGGCCTGGATGGTCTGGGCGCGGCGGGCCATCTCGGCCTGGCGGCCCAGCGGCTTGAGCTGGCGGCGCAGTTCGGTCGTCAGGTCGGTCAGCCGCGCCAGGTTGGCTGCCATCGAGTCGAGCTTGCGGACCGCCTTTTCCTTGCGCTTGCGGTGCTTGAGGACGCCCGCGGCCTCCTCGATGAACGCCCGCCGGTCCTCCGGGCGCGACTCGAGGATCTCCGACAGCTTGCCCTGACCGACGATCACGTGCATCTCGCGGCCGATGCCGGAGTCGGACAGCAGCTCCTGGACGTCCATCAAACGGCAACTGCTGCCGTTGATCTCGTACTCGCCGGCGCCGTCGCGGAACATCCGCCGGGTGATCGACACCTCGGAGTACTCGATCGGCAGCGCATTGTCGGAGTTGTCGATCGTCAGTGTCACCTCGGCGCGGCCGAGAGGCGCCCGCGACGACGTCCCGGCGAAGATGACGTCCTCCATCTTGCCGCCGCGCAGCGTCTTGGCGCCCTGCTCGCCCATCACCCAGGTGAGCGCGTCGACGACGTTGGACTTGCCCGAACCGTTGGGGCCCACGACGCAGGTGATGCCGGGCTCGAAGCGAAGAGTCGTCGGCGAGGCGAAGGACTTGAAGCCCTTCAGCGTCAGACTCTTCAGATGCATGACGCGTTACCCTACCGCCGGGAGGCTCAGCGCTCGGTGAAGCCCGAGAGCGCGTCGGCCGCGGCGGACCAGTCGGCGACCACCGTGTCGACGTGACCCGGGGTTTTCCCGCCTTCGAGCAGGTCAAGCAGCTTTTCGCAGGCATCGCGGGGGCCCTGCGCGACGACCTGCACGCGGCCGTCGGGTTTGTTCGCCGCGAAGCCCGTCAGCCCGAGCTCGAGCGCCCGCGACCGTGTCCACCAGCGGAAACCCACTCCCTGCACGTGGCCGTGCACCCACGCGGTGAGTCGGACGTCACTCTCCCCCAACATCTTTCACCTCAAATGTCACTTCAGTACCATTCTTCAACGTGCGTCCCACCGTGCACACCTGGTCGATGGCGCGCTCGACCACGGTCCGCAGCCGGGCGAGCTCCTCGGGCGACAGGCCCGACAGATCCAGTTCGAGCGACTCTTCGAGCAGCGGGTAGCGCTCCTGCTCGCGGTCGGCGGCCCCGGCGACCCGGATCGTGGCGCGGTAGTCGTCGCCCAGGCGGCGGCGCAGCGGCTGATCGCTGCTCAGGCCGCTGCACCCTGCCAGGGCGATCTTCATCAGCTCACCCGGGGTGAAGACGCCCTCGTCGTCTTCTGAGCCGATGAGGACTTCCGCGCCGCGCGTGCTGCGTCCCGTGTAGCGCCGCACGCCTGTGCGCTCCACCCAGAGTTCGGTCATGCCCTATTTCTACAACCTCGCGCGGAAGCGCATTCCTGGTTGTGATCGCGCCCGCCTCACAGCCAGGAATGCGCTTCCGCGGGGGGCCGACCGGACTCAGCGCGCGCGGGGCCGCGGCTGGCAGTGCGGGCAGTAGAACGAGGAGCGGTTCATGAACTTGTCCCGCCGCATGATCGCCCCGCAGCGCCGACACGGTTGGCCCTCGCGGCCGTACGCGTCCAGCGACCGGTCGAAGTAGCCGGACTCGCCGTTGACGTTGACATAGAGCGAGTCGAACGACGTGCCGCCCTGGCCCAGCGCATCGCTCATCACCGCGGCGGCGGCGTCGAGCAACTCACCGAGCTTGGCCTTCGACAGACCCGACGCCAGCCGGGCCCCGTTGACCTTGGCCCGCCACAGCGCCTCGTCGGCGTAGATGTTGCCGATGCCCGACACCACCGTCTGGTCCAGCAGCTGGCGTTTGATCTCGGAGTGCTTGCGCCGCAACACCGCAACCACACCGTCGCGATCGAAGTGCGGGTCCAGCGGATCGCGGGCGATGTGCGCGACGGGCACCGGCACCTCGGCGCCGTCGATCGTGACCGTGTCGGTGATCATCCACCCGCCGAACGTCCGCTGGTCGACGAAGCTCAGCGTGGTCCCGTCGTCGAGCAGGGCGGCGATGCGCAGATGGTTCTCGTTCGGCACCGGGCCCAGCAGCATCTGCCCGCTCATCCCGAGGTGCACCACCAGGGCCGACTCGTCGGACAGCTTGAGCCACAGGTATTTTCCGCGCCGGCCCGTTCCGGTGATCGTCATGTCGAGCAGCCGGGCGGTCAGATCCGCCGGGCCTGCTTCGTGGCGGCGCACCGCGCGCGGGTGGTGCACTCGCACCGCGGTGATGGTCCGGCCCGCGACGTGCTGGTGCAGGCCGCGCCGGACGACCTCGACCTCGGGGAGTTCAGGCATCCCGCTCTTCGGTCAGGGCTTTCCATGCCGCGGCGGCGGCCTTGAGTTCGGCTTCCTTCTTCGTCTTGCCCACGCCGGTGCCGTACTCGCGCCCGGCGATCACCACGGTGGCGGTGAACTCCTTGTCGTGATCGGGCCCGGTGGAGGTCACGTTGTACACCGGCGCGCCCAGCCCGCGCGACGCCGTCAGCTCCTGCAGGCTGCTCTTCCAGTCCAGGCCGGCGCCGAGAGTGGGTGCGGTGTCGAGCAATTCGCCGAACAGCCGGAGGATCACCTCCCGCGTGGCCGCGGCGCCGTGCTCGAGATAGATGGCGCCGAGCAGGGATTCGACGCCGTCGGCGAGGATGCTGGACTTGTCGGCGCCGCCGGAGTTCTCCTCGCCCTTGCCCAGCAGCAGGTAGCTGCCCAGGCCCTTGTCCGAGAGCCGCCGCCCGACATCGGCGAGCGCCTGGGTGTTGACGATGCTCGCGCGCAGCTTCGCCAGGTCGCCTTCGGAGCGTTCCGGATGACGGTGGTAAAGCTCCTCGGTGATCGTCAGCCCCAGCACCGAATCCCCGAGGAACTCGAGGCGTTCGTTGGTGGGCAGGCCGCCGTTCTCGTACGAGTAGCTGCGGTGGGTGAGCGCGATGGTGAGCAGTTCTGCAGGCAGCTCGATGCCGAGCGCCTCGAGGAGGGGCTGGCGGTCGCCCGTCACGACTCGTCTCCGGGCTGCTCGCGGAGCTGCGCGAGTTTGGCCCACCGGGGATCGATCTGCTCGTGCTGGTGTCCGGGCTCGGCGTCGGCCATCCGGACACCGCACTCGGGACACAGTCCGGCGCAGTCGGGGGTGCACACCGGCGAGAACGGCAGCGCCAGGCCGATGGCGTCGATGATCGGCTGCTCCAGGTCGACGGTGTCGGTGCCGCCGTCGCGGCCCACGCGGGGCACTTCGTCCTCGTCGGTCGTCGCCTCGGTCGTGCTGTCGGGGTAGGCGAACAGCTCGGTCAGGTCGATCTCGACGTCACCGGACACCGGCCGCAGGCACCGCGCGCACTCGCCTTCGGTGGGCGCCGACACGCTGCCCGTGACGAGCACGCCTTCCGACACCGATTCCAGCCGGAGCTCGAGGTGCATCGGCGCACCCTGGGGCACCGCGATCAGTTCCAGCCCGATCCGCGCCGGGCTGGGCACGGTGTCGTCGACGGTGATCATCGAGCCGGGCCGCCGGCCGAGCCGGGAGATGTCGATGACCAGCGGCGATCGTGACCCCCGGCGCGCCGCGGCGTTAACGCGCGTCGCCATGGTCGTATCGTACGGCGGACCCGGCGGCACCTGTGCGCCGCCTGGGCCGCCGCAGATGGCTAGCGGGCCGCGTAGTCGTGGGTGCCGGCGGCGGTCCGCAGCTGGTGTCGGCCACGGCCGACCGAGCGGATGGTGCCGTTGAGGAAGTCCTCGAACTCGGCGAGTTTGCTGTCGACGTAGATGTCGCACTCGCCACGAAGCCGGTCGGCCTCGGCGTGCGCCGAGTCGATCATCCGGGTGGCCTCGGCGGTGGCGGTCGCGACGATCTCGGTCTGCGACACCAGCCGCTGCTGCTCCTTGATGCCCTCCTGCACGGCCTTCTCGTAGGCGAGGTTGCCGCTCTCGAGCAACCGGTCGGCCTCGGACTTGGCCCGTCCGGTGCTGGCCTCGTACTCGCGCTTGGCGGTCGCGGAGATGCGGGCCGCCTCTTCGCGGGCCTCACCGACCATGCGTTCGCTGTGCTGGCGGGCCTCGGCGACCATGCGGTCGGCCTGGGCCTTGGCGTCGGCGAGCAGCCGGTCGGCCTCGGCGCGGGCGTGGTTGACCATCGAGTCGGCCTCCGCGTTGGCCGTCGACACCGTGGATTCGGCGTGGTCCTTGGCCTCGCGCAGCAGGGTGTCCCGCGCGTCGAGCACGTCCTGGGCGTCGTCGAGCTCGCCCGGGATCGCGTCCTTGATGTCGTCGATGAGCTCCAGGACATCGCCGCGGGGAACCACGCATCCTGCCGTCATCGGCACGCCGCGGGCTTCTTCGACGATCGCGCCCAGTTCGTCGAGCGCTTCAAAAACTCGGTACACGGCGGCACCCCTTCAGGCGTAGTTGTTAGTGACCAGTGTGCCTGGTGTTACGCCTGTGACTCGGTTGCCCGCGCCGGTGTGTCGCGCCCGGGTGCCGCCGGGTCAGCGCAGCGCAGCGCTGATGGCGTCGCGGGCGCGATCCAGCATCGAGGCGAACGGCCCGACGGCGAGGTTCAGCTTGGCCGACTCGACGCCGGGATGCGGCCGGGTGGGCGCGATCGCCTCGGCCGCCCGCACCGCGGCGGCGAGGCCCCGGAGCTCGCTTGCGTCGAGATCGCGCCGGAGCTTGGTGAACTCCTCGGTCTCCTCGCGCTCGGCGTGCTCGAGCACGGCGTCACGGAACGCGGTCAGCTCGGTGATGAACTCGTCGGAGCCGACGTCCATCGACTCCAGCTTCGCCAGCTGCTCCTTGGCTGCGTGCTCCTCACGCAGGCGCGCGTCGACGATCTCGTCGCCGGCGGCGCCGTCCTTGCGGGCCCGCGGGTGCACCACCATCTCCTCGGCCGTCTCGTGCACCGCGAGGAGCTGGCGGAGCTCGACGAACGCCGCCTCGCGGGCTTTCGTCCCCGACGCCCCCAGCACCTCCTCGAACAGGTCCTTGATCAGATTGTGCTGGTCACGCAGGAATGCGACGACATCGTCGGTCGATTGCACGAATGTCTCAACCACGGCAGGTACCTCCGTCAGGCGGATGGGGTGTGCGGCGCGGGGGCTGTCGCGCCTGCGTGTTACCTACCCGCCGACGGGCTGCTCAACCGCGCAGCTTGGCCTGCAGCCGGGCGTTGACGGCGGCCGGCAGTAGCTCGGAGACGTCACCGCCCAGTGTCGCGACCTCTTTGGCCAACGACGACGACACGAACGAGTACTGCGGCGTGGTGGCGACGAAGAAGGTGTCGACGCCGGCGATGTGCTTGTTCATCTGCGCCATCTGCAACTCGTATTCGAAATCGGTGCCGGTGCGCAGACCCTTGACGATGGCGGTCAGGCCGCGGCTCTTGACGAAGTCCACGACCAGACCTTGGCCGGACTCGACGCGCAGATTCGGCAGATGGCCGGTGGACTCGGCGATCATCTCGATACGCTCGTCGAGATCGAACATGCCCTTCTTGGCCGGGTTGACCAGAATCGCGACGACGACCTCGTCGAACTGGGCGGCAGCGCGTTCGAAGATGTCGATGTGACCCAGCGTCACCGGATCGAAGGATCCCGGACACACCGCTCCGCTCATGGGGGTCGACGCTAGCAGCGGCAACCGGTGCCGCAGACCTCAGGCACGTTGGGCGAGCTCGACGCGGGTGTCGCCGTAGCGCCGGGACTTCCACGCGCTCCACCCGTCGGGCCAGACGATCTCCGGAACGGACGTGGGCCGCTCGACGACGACGACCGATCCGCCGGTCACCCAGCCGTGGTCGGCCAGCGCGACGACGAGATCCGTCACCTCCCCGGTGGTGACCGCATACGGCGGGTCGGCGAGCACCAGGTCCGCCGGTGCTCCGGCCGCTCCGGCGAGGACGGTGGCCACCGGTGCGCGGCGCACGGTGGCTCCCCGCGCGCCCAGGGAGGCGATGTTGCGGTCGATCACCGCGGCGGCCCGCGCATCGGATTCGACGAACAGCGCAGAGCGGGCTCCGCGCGACAGCGCCTCCAGACCGAGCGCGCCGGATCCGGCATAGAGGTCGACGACGTCGATGCCGGCGAAGTCGAGGCGCACCGTCAGCAGGTTGAACAACGACTCCCGGACCCGGTCGGTGGTCGGGCGGGTGCCGCGCTGAGGCACCGCGATACGGCGCCCCCCGAACTCACCGGCGATGATCCGGCTCAGGTTGATTCCCCGGTCGCATCACTCCTGCCCGCCGAACCGACCACCACCAGCAGGTCCCCGCCCTCGACCTGGGCAGTGGCCGCCACCGCCACCCGGGTGACGGCACCCGCCTTGGGCGCGGTGATGGCGGCTTCCATCTTCATCGCCTCGATCGTCGCGATCGTCTGGCCGGCGTCGACGGTGTCGCCCTCGGCGACGTTGACGGTGACCACCCCGGCGAACGGCGCCGCGATGTGGTCGGGATTCGTGCGGTCGGCCTTTTCGGCGACGGGTACGTCGCTGGCGATGCTGCGGTCGCGGACCACGACCGGGCGCAGCTGGCCGTTGATGATGCACATGACGGTGCGCATCCCCCGCTCGTCGGGATCCGAGATCGCCTCCAGCCCGATCAGCAACTCGACGCCCCGCTCGAGGGTGACCCGGTGCTCGTCGCCGTGGCGCAGTCCGTAGAAGAACTGGTTGGCCGACAGGCTGGAGGTGTCGCCGTACACCTCGCGGTGCGCCTCGTACTCCTTGGTCGGGCCGGGGAACAGCAGCCGGTTCAACGTCGCCTGCCGGGTGGGCCCGGCCTGCGTGAGGGCCTGCTCGTCGTCCTCGCTGAGCGGGGTCGACGGCTTGGCCGGCGCGCGGCCGGCCAGCGCCTTGGTGCGCAGCGGTTCCGGCCAGCCGCCGGGCGGGTCGCCCAGCTCACCGCGCAGGAACCCGATCACCGAGTCGGGGATGTCGAACTTGTCCGGCTCGGCAGCGAATTCGTCGGCGGCGATGCCGGCGCCCACCAGGGCCAGCGCGAGATCGCCGACCACCTTCGACGACGGGGTCACCTTGACCAGCCGGCCGAGGATCCGGTCGGCGCCGGCGTAGGCGGCCTCGATCTCCTCGAAGCGGTCCCCGAGCCCGAGTGCGATGGCCTGCTGGCGCAGGTTCGACAACTGTCCGCCGGGGATCTCGTGGGTGTACACCCGCCCGGTCGGCGTGGTCGGGCCCGACTTGGCAACGTCGAAGGGCGCGTACACCTTTCGCAGCGCCTCCCAGTAGGGCTCCAGATCGCACACGGCCGACAGCGACAGGCCGCTGTCGTACTCGGTGTGGGCGGTGGCCGCGACGATGGAGCTCAACGCCGGCTGGCTGGTGGTGCCGGCGAGGGGTGCCGACGCCCCGTCGACGGCGCTGGCCCCGGCCTGCCAGGCCGCCAGATAGGTGGCCAGCTGCCCGCCCGGGGTGTCGTGGGTGTGCACGTGCACCGGCAGGTCGAACCGGCTGCGCAGCGCGCCGACCAGTGCCGCCGCCGCCTGCGGGCGCAGCAGCCCGGCCATGTCCTTGATCGCGAGCACGTGCGCACCGGCGTCGACGATCTGCTCGGCCAGCTTCAGGTAGTAGTCGAGCGTGTAGAGGTTCTCCCCCGGATCCGACAGGTCCCCGGTGTAGCTCATCGCGACTTCGGCGACGGCCGTTCCGGTTTCGCGCACCGCGTCGATCGCGGGCCGCATCGAGTCGACGTTGTTGAGCGCGTCGAAGATCCGGTAGATGTCGATCCCGGTCGCCGTGGCCTCCTGGACGAAGGCGTGCGTCACCGATTCGGGGTAGGGCGTGTAGCCCACCGTGTTGCGCCCGCGCAGCAGCATCTGCAGGCAGATGTTGGGCACGGCCTCGCGCAGCGCGGCCAGCCGCTCCCACGGATCTTCCTTCAGGAAGCGCAGTGCCACATCGTATGTCGCGCCGCCCCAGCATTCGATCGAGAGAAGCTGGGGGGTCAGCCGCGCGATGTAGGGCGCCACCATCAGCAGCCCGGAGGTGCGGATGCGGGTGGCCAGCAGCGACTGGTGGGCGTCGCGGAACGTGGTGTCGGTGATGCCGACCGATTTCGATTCGCGCATCCACCGGGCGAACGCCTCCGGTCCGACCTCGGTGAGCAGGTGCTTGCTGCCGCGCGGCGGCATGGTGTCGAGGTCGATCTGCGGCAGCTTGTCATGCGGGTAGACCGTCGAGGTCCTGGGCCCGTGCGGTTGGTTGACTGTTACATCCGCGAGATAGTTCAGGATCTTGGTGCCGCGGTCGGCGGGCGACCGCGCGGTCAGCAGATAGGGCCGGTCGTCGATGAACGAGGTGTTGACCCGCCCCGCGCGGAAGTCGGGATCGTCGATCACCGCCTGCAGGAACGGGATGTTGGTCGACACCCCGCGGACCCGGAACTCGGCCAGCGCCCGGTGCGCCCGAGCGACGGCGGTCTCGAAATCCCTTCCGCGACAGGTCAATTTGACGAGCATGGAGTCGAAGTGCGCACCGATGTCGGCACCCAGATGTGCGCCGCCGTCGAGGCGGATGCCCGCGCCACCCGGTGACCGGTAGGCGGTGATCCTGCCGGAGTCGGGCCGGAAACCGTTGGCCGGGTCCTCGGTGGTGATTCGGCACTGCAGTGCGAAACCCCTTGGCGCGGTCAGCATGTCCTGGCTCAACCCGAGGTCGGCGAGCGTCTCGCCCGAGGCGATGCGCAGCTGGCTGGCCACCAGGTCCACATCGGTGATCTCCTCGGTGACCGTGTGCTCGACCTGGATGCGCGGGTTGCATTCGATGAACACGTGATGGCCGCGCTCGTCGAGCAGGAATTCGACGGTACCGGCGCAGGAGTAGCCGATTTCGCGCGCGAAGGAGACCGCGTCGTCGCAGATGCGCTGCCGCAGATCGGCGGGCATGTTCGGCGCCGGCGCAAGCTCGATCACCTTCTGGTGGCGGCGCTGTACGCTGCAGTCCCGCTCGAACAGGTGGATGACGTGGCCGTCGGTGTCGGCGAGGATCTGCACCTCGATGTGGCGCGGGTTGAGGACCGCCTGTTCGAGGTACACCGTCGGATCGCCGAACGCCGACTCCGCTTCCCGGCTGGCGGCTTCCACCGCCTCAGCCAGCGCGGCAGGATCGGTGACCCGGCGCATCCCGCGCCCGCCTCCGCCGGAGACGGCCTTGACGAACAGCGGGAACTCCATGTCCCGCGCGGCGTCGACCAGCTCGTCGACCGACGCCGACGGCGCCGAGGAGGTCAGCACCGGCAGCCCCGCGGCGCGGGCGGCCTCGATCGCGCGCGCCTTGTTGCCGGTCAGTTCCAGGACCTCGGCGCTGGGCCCGACGAACGTGATGCCGTTCGCGGCGCAGGCCGCGGCGAGTTCGGGATTCTCGGAAAGGAAGCCGTAGCCGGGGTAGACGGCGTCGGCGCCGGCCGCGAGCGCCACCCGCATGATCTCGTCGACGGACAGGTAGGCCCGGACGGGATGGCCCACGTCCCCGATCTGATAGGACTCGTCGGCCTTCAACCGGTGCAGCGAATTGCGGTCCTCGTGCGGATACACCGCGACCGTGGCGATGCCCATTTCGTACGCGGCGCGAAACGCCCGGATGGCGATCTCACCGCGGTTGGCAACGAGGACTTTGGAAATCTGACCGGCCACGGTTCACCTTAACCGGCCGCGACGCCGATCAGATCAGTGTCGACCAGTAGTTCCAGAACCGCTCGAGGATCAACAGGATGACCGCGGTGAACCACAGCGCCACCAGCGACCAGCGCCAGGTGTAGACCGCGCGGACGACGGCGTTGCCACTGCGCTGCGGCTGCAGCGCGAGCGAGGTGGCGACCACCAACAGCGGAACCGTCACGCTCCACACCACCATGCAGTACGGGCAGAGCGCCCCGATGCGGTAGAGGCTCTGGAAGATCAGCCAGTGCACGAACACCGTGCCCAGCAGCGAGCCGACCGCCAGCCCCGCCCAGTACCAGCGGGGCAGCGCCACCTTGGCGATGGCCAGCACGCCGGTGACCACGACCACGGCGAAAGAGACGATGCCGATCAGCGGGTTCGGGAAGCCGAACACCGAGGCCTGCGGGGTGATCATCACCGAGCCGCAGGACAGCACCGGGTTGATGCTGCAGGTGGGCACGTAGTCGGGGTTGATGAGGATCTCGATCTTCTCGATCGTCAGCGTCATGGCCGCGGTGAGACCGATGATCCCGGCGATGAGAACCCACCACGCACTGCGGCGCGGTACCGCGACACCGCCCGGCTCGCCGGCCGACGGATCGGTCTGCTCGACGGGTCCGGTCGCGGTGACGGTCATGACGCGGGCACCGACGCGGGAGCAGGCGGAGCGGCCTCGAGGCCCGGCACGTCACCGACGATCGTGCGGAGCTTGGCGACGAGCTCGTCCGGGGTGCTGTATTGGTAGTCCTCGCCGTTGATGCGGATGGTGGGCGTCGCCTTGATGCCGGTGGCACCGGCGAGTCCCTTCACCAGGTCGACGAAGCGGCCCTTGTTGATGCACTCGGGCACGGTGCCGGCGGCGCCGGCCTGCCGGGCTACCTCGACCAGTCGGGCGTTGTCCGGATAGCTGGTTCCGGTCTCGCTGGGCTGCTGGGCGTAGAGCGCGGCGTGGAATCTGCGGAACGCGTCGTTGGACTCCTCGGCCACGCAGTAGGCCGCGCCACCGGAGCGCGACGAGTAGTTCTGGTTCTGCGGACGGTCCAGGATGCTGACCATGTAGTAGTCGGCGGCGATGACGCCGGCGTCGACGAGCTTGTTGATCGTGGGCCCGAACTGCTGCTCGAAGGCGCCGCAGTGGGGGCACAGGAAGTCCTCGTACATCGACACGACGGCCTTGGGCTCGTCGGTGCCTTCCTTCTTGATCACACTCGAGGAGGCGACGCGGATGGACTTGGTCTCGCCCGCGGTGGGCTGGTCATCCGCCGACATCACGATGTAGAGCACCAAGACGACCGCGAAAATCACCACGACCGAGGTCAGACCGATCTGCACGAGCAGGTTGCGCTTGCGGTCGGCTGCCTTCAGGTCGTACCGCGCGTTCTTCTTGGGTTTGGTGGCCACGGGACACAGAGTACCGGCGCCGTGCGGTGCTCCTCAGCCAACGCGGCTCAGATGTGCCCGCATCGCCGAGATCACATCCGCGGTGGCGGTAGCGCTGGCGCCCCCGAGGGGGAAGAAGTTCGCGAAGCCGTGCACCACCGAGCCGTACTCGCGGTAGTCGACCGGGGTGCCCGCCGCGCGCAGCGCGTCGGCGTAGTGACGGCCCTCGTCGCGCAGGGGATCGAAGCCGGCGGTGACCACCAACGCGGGGGCCAGGCCCGAGTGATCGGTGGCCAGCAGCGGGGACACGTCCGGGTGGGTGCCGTCGACCGGCGCGTCGCCGAGGAACCGTGCGGTGAACCAGTCCATGTCGCGTTGGGTGAGGAAGAAGCCGTTGGCGAACAGGGTTCTCGACCGCGTCGACGCGCCGTGGTCGGTGACGGGATAGAGCAGCAGCTGCAGCGCCGGTGCCGGCACGTTCTCGGCGCGTGCCCGCAGCGACACCACGGCGGACAGATTGCCGCCGGCGCTGTCTCCGCCGACGGCCACCCGCCGCGGGTCGGCGCCGAGCGCGGCGGCGTTGTCCCGGGCCCAAAGATAGGCGGCGAAGGCGTCGTCGGCGCCCGCCGGCGCCTTGTGCTCGGGGGCGAGCCGGTAGTCGACGGACAGCACGTGCACCGCACCGGACCGGCAGATCTCACGGCACAGGTCGTCGTGGGTGTCGAGGCTGCCGATCACGTGACCGCCGCCGTGGTAGAAGACCAGCAGCGGCGCGTTCGGCTCGGTGGTGCGGTAGTGCCGGGCCCGGATCGGGCCGACCGCGCCGGACACCGTCAGATCGGTCACCTCGGGCATCGGGATGCGCCGGTGGAAGCTGGCCGCCAGCTGTTCGAGCTGGGCGCGGGCGGCGTCGACGTCGTCGTCGGCCACCAGGCCGTCGAGGCCGAGGGCCTGCTGACCCGCGAGCATCAGCTGCAGCGTGGTGTCGAGGGTGTTGCCGTCCAGGGTGATCGAGCGCCCACCGAGGAGCGCACGCTTGACCGGATGCGGGATACGGGGCAGCCCGCGCAGCGTGACACCGGCCACCGCGTTCGCCACGGCGTCGCGGCGGCGGGCCGGACGCGCAGCCGTGGTGGCGGATCGCTCGCTGGTCACGCTGGAGGTCATGGGTGCTCCTTTTCGTCTGCTGAGCCGTGATCCGCGACCGACGACGCGGCATGGCGCTGATTAGGCGCGGTCTCCCTGCGGCAATATAGTCATCGAAGCCGACGGCACCGGCCTCGCGTGCCTGTGCCCGGTGAACGAGCATCCACTTCAGCAAAGAAGGTGTCATGACTTCGGCGGCCGCAATCCCCACCGTCACGCTCAACGACGACAACACGATGCCGACGCTCGGCCTCGGTGTGGGCGAGTTGTCGGATTCCGAGACCGAGCAGGCCGTGCTGGCCGCGCTCGAGGCGGGCTACCGGCTCATCGACACCGCCGCGGCGTACGGCAACGAGGCGGCGGTCGGTCGGGCGATCGCGGCGTCGGGTGTGCCCCGCGAGGACGTCTTCGTCACCACGAAGCTCTCGCCCGAGGAGTTCGGCTTCCAGTCCTCGCAGGACGCCCTGAAGGCGAGCCTGGAGCGGTTGGGTCTCGACTATGTCGACCTGTATCTCATCCACTGGCCGGCCGGCGAGGGCGGTAAGTACATCGACAGCTGGGGCGGTCTGATGAAGGCCAAAGAGGTCGGCGACACCCGCTCGATCGGGGTGTGCAACTTCCACGCCCACCATCTCGACGACATCATCAGCCTGTCGTTCTTCACCCCCGCGGTGAACCAGATCGAACTGCACCCGCGGCTCAACCAGGCGGAGTTGCGCGCCGTCAACGCCGAACACGGCATCGCCACCGAGGCTTACGGCCCGCTGGGGGTGGGCAACCTGCTCGACCACCCGGCAGTGACCGCCGTCGCCGAGGCACACGGCCGGACGCCGGCACAGGTGCTGATCCGCTGGAGCCTGCAGCTGGGCAACGTGGTGATTCCGCGCTCGTCGTCCCCCGAGCGGATCGCGGCCAACCTCGACGTCTTCGGTTTCGAGCTCAGCGACGACCAGATGAGCTCGTTGAACGGCCTCGACGACGGCACCCGGTTCCGTCCCGATCCGGACACCTACACCGGGAGCTAGCCGGTTAAGGTGCGTGGCGTGGACACGCCGCGGACGCGCGCTCGTTCGGTGCGCGGCGCCCTGGTCGGGGTGTCCTCGGCGGCGATGACGACCGGAGCGCACATCGCGGCCGGCGGCGGCTTTCCCCGCGGCCCGGCTCTGATCGTCGCGCTGCTGATGTGCGTCACCGCCGGAGCGCTCGTCGCGCGCGTGCGGTGCGACGGTCTCACCGGGTACACCGCCATCGCCGCGGCGCTGGGCGGAGCGCAACTCGCCGGACACGTGACCCTGATGGTCGGCGCCCACCAACACCACGGCGCGGCCGGTCCGTCCTGGTTGATGCCCGCCGCGCACCTCGGCGCCGCTGCGCTTCTCGGTGCGGCGATCATGTCCGTCGAATACCTCTACGCCGTCTGTGTGTCGGTGCTCTGCTGGCTGCGGCTGTTCACGCTGCGCGCGCCTCGGGCGTCGTCCCCGGTCATCCAGTCCCGCCCGAATGTGGTGGTGCGCCAACCGGTTCTGAGCTCCGGTCTGGGTATGCGCGCCCCGCCTGCGGTGGTCTAGCAGTCCTTTTTCTCCCCTGATCACCCGCAGCGCCTGCGCTGGGGTCGTCGAATGCCGCTGCGCGCTCGCTCCGTGCCGCGCCGGCGAACCCTCTTTCTCCGCTGACACGAAGGCCTTCCATGACCCTGTCCGACGACACCGTCGAACCCCTGTTCCCCGCCCCACCGACATCGCGCACGCGCCGACGATGGCGCCCGTTCGTGGTCCGTCTGCACTTCTACGCGGGCGTGCTCGTCGCGCCGTTCCTGCTCGTCGCCGCCGTCACCGGTGGCCTGTACGCCCTGGCCCCGAGTATGGAGCGGGTCGTCTACCGCGACATCCTGTCGGTCGAGCCGCAGGGACCTGCGCTGCCGTTGAGCGATCAGGTCGCGCGCGCCCGCGCCGTCCACCCGGATCTTGCGGTGACGACCGTCCGGCCGGCCGCCGCGCCCGGCGACACCACCCGCGTCTCGTTTCACGACCCGGCGCTGGAAGAAGACCGGTCCCTCACCGTTTTCGTCGACCCCGGCACCGGCGACGTCCTCGGGGAGGAGGTGACGTGGTTGGGCTACCTCCCGCTGAGCACCTGGCTCGACGGGCTGCACCGGCACCTCAATCTCGNGCCGAAACACGTGCACAGCCCCCACAGTCGGCGTCCTGGCTGTGGGTGGTCGCCCTCGGCGGAGTGGGCCTGTGGCTGGGCAAGGCGGCCGGAGACCGGCGCCGCGGCCGCACGGCCCGGATCCTCACCGTAGACCGCAGCGGGTCGGGACGGTCGCGCACGATGAATTGGCATGGCGCCACCGGCATCTGGCTGCTCGCCGGGCTGCTGTTCCTCTCGGCGACGGGCATCACGTGGTCGACGTACGCCGGTGCGCACGTCACCGAGATCCGGTCGGCGTTGAATTGGCAACGGCCGCAACTGGTCACCGCACCGGCGCAATCCCACGCCGGGCATCACGGAGTCGAGGGGACGGTGACCGACCCGGCAGCTCTCGACTACGAGGGTGTGCTCGACGCCGCGGCACGACGCGGCGTGCGGATGCCCGTCGAGATCACCGCACCCGCCGAACCCGGTGCGACGGTGAGCGTCACCGAGATCGACGAGCCGTTCCGTTGGACCACGAACGCCGCCGCGGTCAACCCGACGGATCTGACGGTGACGAGCGCCGTCGACTACTGGCGCGACTACTCGGTGATCGCGAAGCTCGCCGACTGGGGCATCCGCGCGCACATGGGATTCCTGTTCGGTCTGCTCAACCAGCTCGTGCTGCTCGCAGTCGCGGTCGGACTGGTGACGGTCATCGTGCGCGGGTACCGGATGTGGTGGCAGCGCAGGCCGACACGGGGATCGAACTGGGCGGTCGGCCGACCACCGGCGCGAGGAGGCATCAGAGCGCTCCCTCCGGTGGCGATCGCCGCCGTCGGCGTCACCGCGGTCGCCGTGGGCTGGTTCCTGCCGCTGCTCGGATGGACGCTGGCGATCTTCGTCGTCGTCGACGTCATCGTTGCCGCGGTGGCGGGCCGGTCCGTGCCGGAAGAGGGCGAAAGCCCCTAGCGCACAGCCCGCCGACGCGGTGCAATGGGTGCACGCTGTCTCGTCGAGAGGTGCCGACCATGTCCAAGCGCGCACTCATCACCGCGTGGGCGGTCGCGGTTACGGCGGTCGGCGCAGCACTGCTTCCCGTCTCGGCGCCGCAGACCTTCACCGCCCAGCAGCCGTGGGATCCCGGCTGCTGGGGACCGTTCTCGTGGAATTCGGGCGAGTGCGACTGGTCCCCGGGTATGAGCGGCTCGACCACCAACGGCCCGTGGGATCCGTCGGTGACCGGACCCGGCCAGTTCAACCGCGGCGGAATGGGACCCGGCATGATGGGCCCCGAGTCGTAGCGTCAGCCCCGCGGGCAGGTGTCGGTTGCCGCGCGCAGCACCGGCACCGACGGCGCGTCGACCGGGAGGCCGTAACCCCGCAGGACAGCGATGTACTGGATCGCGTACTGACAGTGGAACGCCGCGTTGGGCGGCATCCACAGCGCAGGCTCCTTGTCGCCTTTGTCCTGGTTGGCCTGTCCGTCGACGGCGAGCAGATTGGCCGGATCGTTGGCGAACCGGGTGCGCATCTCGTCGCTCCAGGTGCGCGCGCCCAGATCCCACGCCAGCGCCAGCGGCACGAGGTGGTCGATCTGCACCGCCGCGCCGATCTGGTTGCCGCGCGTGAACGGCACCACCTCGCTGGTGTACGGGTCGAGCAGGGTGCCGGTGGCCACGGCGACGGGGCACCGCTTGATCGCCACGTAGGTCTTGTCCGCGAGGTCGCGATTGAGGATGTCGTTGCGGGTGTCGCACCCGTTGTGGCCGCCGGGCGCGGTGGTGTCGTCGGTCCAGGACTCGCCGAACGCGTCGCGGCGATAGTCGTAGCTGCGGACGCGCGCCGGAATCTCGGCGACGCCGGCGAGCACGTCGACTCCGGGTGCGACCGTGGGGATGTCGGCCTGGGCGATGAAACGCGACGGGCCCTGCTCCGACGACGTGACCTGGACGGCCACCACGATCGCCAGCACCGCGGCGATCATCAGCCACAGCTGCTGCCTGCGGGTCACGACTTGTCCAGATACTGCACGCGGTCATCAGCGGTGAACGGCGCCGAGAGCGCCAGCATGCCCGGATCCGAGGGGTCCGACGCGTAGACCGCTTCGCAGAGCTCCCTGGCCGCGTAGATGATGTCGGCGTGTTCGGCCAGCGACAGGAACCTCAGGGTGATGGGTCGACCGGATTGGTTCTGCCCCAACACATCTCCCTCGCTGCGTTCACGCAGATCGAGGTCGGCGAGCGCGAAACCGTCCAGCGTGCCTGCCACCGCCGTGAGCCGCTGTCCGGCCTTGGAGTTCTCCGGCAGCCGCGTCGCCAGCAGGCACAGGCTCGGGTGCTGCCCACGGCCGATCCGGCCGCGCAGCTGATGGAGCTGACTGATGCCGAAGCGGTCGGCGTCCATCACCACCATCACAGTGGCATTGGGCACGTCGACGCCGACCTCGATCACCGTCGTGCACACCAGAACGTCGATCTCCCCGGCCCGGAACGCCGCCATCACGGCGTCCTTCTCGTCGCCCGAGAGCCGGCCGTGCATGAGCCCCAGCCGCACGCCCGCCAGCGGACCGTGCTGCAGCCGCTGGTACATCTCGACGACCGTGACCGGCGGTGGCCCGGCCTGCTGTTTGTCCTTCTTCCCCTTGGCGGGCTTGTCGTCCTCGTCGATGCGGGAGGCGACGACGTAGGCCTGCCGCCCGGTCCGCACCTCCTCGGCGATCCGCGCCCACGCCCGGTCGAGCCAGGCCGGCTTGTCGGTGACGAAAATCGTGTTCGTGGTGATGGGCTGGCGGCCGCGGGGCAGTTCCCGCAGCGTGGAGATCTCGAGGTCGCCGTAGACGGCCAGGGCCACCGTTCGCGGAATCGGCGTCGCGGTCATCACCAGAAGATGGGGCGTGATGCCCTCAGGAGCCTTGCCGCGCAAGCGATCCCGCTGCTCGACGCCGAACCGGTGCTGCTCGTCGACGACCACCATGCCGAGCCGGTCGAACTCCACGGCGTCCTGCAGCAGCGCGTGCGTGCCGATCACGATCCCCGCCTCGCCCGAGGCCACCTCGCGGCGCACGTCGCGCTTCTGCTGCGCCGACATCGAGCCGGTCAACAGCGCCACCCTGGTGGCGTGCTCCCCGCCGCCGAGCTGACCCGCCATCGCCAACGGACCCATCATGGCGCGGATCGACTGGGCGTGTTGGGCGGCAAGGACTTCGGTGGGCGCGAGCAACGCGCACTGGTATCCGGCGTCGATCATCTGCAGCATCGCCAGCAGCGACACCACTGTTTTCCCGGACCCCACCTCGCCCTGCAGCATGCGGTTCATCGGCCGGGTGGCGGCGATTTCGCCCGAGATCACCTCGAGCACCTCGTGCTGGCCCTGGGTCAGCGCGAAGGGCAGCTGGGCCGTCATCGCCGCCCTCAGTCCGTCATCGCGCCGCTCGGCAACCGGACCGGTACCGCTGAGCTGGGTGTGCCTGCGGACCACCAACCCCCACTGCAGGCCGATCGCCTCGTCGTAGGTGAGCCGTTCGATGGCCCGGGCCCGGTCGCGCTCGTGTTCGGACACGTGGACCGAGCGCAGCGCCGCGTCCTCCGACAGCAGGTCCTGTTCGCGCACAAACGATGTCGGCAGCGGCTCGGCGACGGGGTCGAGCACCGCCAGCATCTGCCGGATGCACGCGTAGATCTCCCAGGTCTGCAGCTTCGAGGTGGCGGGATAGATCGGGAAGTAGTCCTTCTCGAACTCGGCCAGCAGCTCGTCACCGGTGGCGCCGGTCGAATCGGCGATCGCCGTCAGCGATTTCGTCCCGACGCTCTTGCCGTCGGAGGTGAGCACCATGAATGCCGGGTGCGTCAACTGCATGACGTCCCGGAAGTAGCCGACCTCGCCCGACAGCATCACCTTCGCGCCTTCGACGAGCGTCTTCTTCAGGTACTTGGCGTTGAAGAACGTGGCGGTCACCTTGGGCCGCCGGTGCCCCAGCGTGACCACCAGGTACTCACGCCGCGGTTGGCGGTTGGTCCATCTCGCCTCGGCCTTGGTGATGACGTCGACGAACGTGACGTGTTCGCCTTCCTCGAGGTCGAGGTCCTCCCCCTCCCCCCGCACGCTCATCGAGTCGCTGTACTTGCGGGGGTAGTACCGCAGCAGCTCCCCGACCGTGGTGATGCCGAGGTTCTCCTCGAGCTTCACGGCGGACTTGCTGCCGATCACGAAATCCAGGCGGTCGTTCAGGGACGCCACGTCACTCCACCCCGATCAGCAGGGCGTCGCCGTGGTGGCCGGTGTCGAAGGTCACCATCTCGGTGCCCGGATGCGTCCGCCGCACATGGTCGAGGAGGGCCTCGGCGACCGCCGCGTCCACCCCCCGGCCGGTCAGCACCGTCACCAGTTCACCGCCGGCCGCCAGGAGCAGGTCGATCAGTCCGGCGCCGGCGGTGACCACGTCGTCGGCGACGATGACGACCTCGTCCCCGGCGATGCCGAGTCCGTCGCCGGGCTTGCAGGTGCCCGCCCACGTCAGCGCTTCCTCGGCGGCCACCCGCACCGACCCGTATCGCGCGGCCGCGGCCGCGCGGGCCATCGTGTAGCCGTCGTCGACCACCCGGTGCGCGGGGTCGTGCACCGCGAGCGCCGCGAGTCCCTGCACCATCGACCCGGCCGGCACCGGCACCATGTTGATGCCCCAGTCCGAGGCGACCGCCCAGCCGGCGAGCAACTCCTCGGCGGCGACGTAGCCGTTCGGCAGCACCATCACCTGCTCGGCGCCGGTGTTGACCAGCGCATGCAGCAGCTGGTGGGCACTGACCGGCAGACCGGGCCCGGCCCGCAGGACCTGCGCCCCCTCGCCGGTGAACAGGTTCTCGGCGCCGTCGCCGTCCACGACGGCCAGCACCGCACGCTCCCGCACCCACCCACCGGCCGGATGCCGGTCGGCCCCGCTGCTCAGCGACGTGATCTGGATGCGGCTGGGGGTGCCGACTTCCAGCGCGGCCTCGACCGCGGCGCCGGCGTCGTCGACATGGACGTGCACCGAGTACCGGTCTGACTCCCCGGCGCCGGATGCCGCGATCGCGACGGATTCGCCGAGGTCGTCGAGGCGGGTGCGGAGCCTGTCCACGCCGTCGACGTCACAGCCGCTGAGCAGGTACATCACCTCGAACTGCGGGGCATCCGGCGGTGGCGCCGCCGGCGTCACGGAGTCGGCGGGTTCAGGCCGGTAGCGCGGCCGGATCGGGGCGTGCCCCGCCAGCGTGGTGGTCAGCGCGTCGAGCAGCACCAGCAGACCGCGGCCACCGGCGTCGACCACTCCGGCGTCGGCGAGCACCTCGAGTTGGCTGGGGGTGCGGTCCAGCGCCGCCAGCGCGCCCTGCGCGCTGAGCGCGACCACCTCGGTGAGGTCGGCCTGGTCGGCGGCCGCGTCCTCGGCCGCCGCGGCGGCGGCCTGCAGGACCGAGGTGATGGTTCCGGGGACGACCTCGCCCATCGATGTGACCACCAACGTGACCGCGTGGCGCAGCGCCGCGGCCAGCAGCGCCCCGTCGATGTCGGCGATCACCCGGTCCTCGGCGGCGGCCGCCGTCACATCGGCGAGCGCGCGCAAGATCTGCGACAGGATCACCCCGGAGTTGCCACGCGCCCCACGCAGCGCGCCGTCGGCCAGCGCAGCCGCCACCGCGGTGACGTCGTCGAGGTCGGCGCGGGAATCCGCCTGCGCCCAGGCCGCCCGCATCGTGAAGAGCATGTTGGTGCCCGTGTCGGCGTCGGCGACGGGGAAGACGTTCAGCGCGTTGATCTCGTCGGTGTGCCTGATCAGCTCCGATACCGCCGCATGGGCCCACCGCCGCAGCGCCGACGCATCGAGCCGCCGAGCTGACATCCTCACCTCCGCATGCCCTCACCGCGCCGCTTCGCCGTCGGCGTCAGCCTAGCCACTGGGCCGGACACCACCGAAAGACGACGTGGTCAGGGCTGTTGATAACCTGGAGTCACCGTTTTGGCGTTCCCGGGGCCGCCCGGTATTCTGGTCGGGTTGTCGGGTCACCCGTCCGGTCGTTGGCCCCCAAGCACTGACTTACGAGGAGTTCTCACTATGGCTGCCGTGTGCGATATCTGCGGGAAGGGCCCCGGCTTCGGCAAGTCGGTGTCGCACTCCCATCGCCGGACCAGCCGCCGGTGGAACCCGAACATCCAGTCCGTGCGTGCGGTCGCCCGCCCGGGCGGCAACAAGCAGCGCGTGAACGTGTGCACCTCCTGCCTCAAGGCAGGCAAGGTCTCCCGCGGCTGATCGCCGTTCCGCGACGCTAGGGCAGCCGCCAGTCCACCGGCTCTGCCCCCCTCTGCACGAGCAGCTCGTTGGCGCGGCTGAACGGCCGTGATCCGAAGAACCCCCGCGACGCGGACAGCGGTGACGGGTGCGCCGATTCGATGATCGCCGTGTCGCCGAGCATCGGCTTCAGTGTCGCGGCGTCGCGTCCCCACAGCACGGCCACCAGGGGTTGGCGCCGCTCCACCAGGGCCCGGATGGCGCACTCGGTGACCGCCTCCCAGCCCTTGCCCCGATGCGACGCCGGTGTCCCCGGGCGCACGGTCAGCACTCTGTTCAATAGCATCACGCCCTGTTCCGACCACGGGGTGAGGTCGCCGTTGGCGGGGGCCGGATACCCGAGATCCTGCTGATACTCGGTGTAGATGTTGGCCAGGCTGCGCGGCAGCGGCCTGACGTCGGCGCCCACCGAGAAGCTCAGACCCACCGCATGCCCGGGCGTCGGGTACGGGTCCTGGCCGACGATCAGCACGCGTACGGCATCGAGGGGAAACGTGAACGCGCGCAACACGTGCGCACCGGTCGGCAGGTATCGGTGTCCCGCGGCCAGTTCGGCGCGCAGGAACTCCCCCATCTTCGCGACCTGCTCCTCCACGGGGGCGAGCGCGACCGCCCACGATTCGTCGACCAGTTCCTTGAGAGCGCGTGCCGTCACGACAGGCCAACTTAGCGGCCCGCCGGCTCAGTAGGACTGCCAGCCCGTGCTGCCGGTCCAGGCGACGCCGTCGACGGTGACCCGGGCCGCACCCGCCTCGTGGACCCGGCCGATGATCCGCCAGCCCGGCGGCGGCTCCGCGGCGAACGTCGCCACCAGCGCGTGATCTTCGCCACCGCCGAGCACCCACTGCCGGGCGTCGACGCCGGCGACGGCCGCGGCGGGGGCGACAGCGTCCAGATCGGCCGACAGCTCGTCAAGGGCCAGGTCGATGTGCACGGCCGACGCCTCGGCGATGTGTCCGAGGTCGGCGAGCAGTCCGTCGGAGACGTCGGTCATCGCGGTCGCGCCGGCCCGTGCGGCGATCGCGCCCTGCCCATAGGGCGGCTCCGGCACCAGATGACGCCGCCGCAACGCCTCGAAATCTTGAATTCCGTTGCGCCACAGCATATATCCCGCAGCAGACCGGCCGAGCTCACCGGCCACCGCGACCACGTCGCCGGGCCGGGCTCCGCTGCGCAGCACCGGCGGGCGGCCGCCGAGGTCCCCGAGCACGGTCACCGAGATCACCCACTGCGGTGCCGCCACCATGTCGCCGCCGACGATGCCGGCGCCCAGCCGCGACGCCTCCTCCCACATCCCGTCGGCCAGTTCCACGGCCCGCGTGGTCTCGGTGTCTGCCGGGGCGCCGAACGCGACCACGAACGCGGTCGCGCTGCCGCCCATCGCCTCGATGTCGGCGGCGTTCTGCGCGATGGCCTTTCGGCCCACGTCGTGTGGCGTCGACCAGTCCAGCCGGAAGTGCCGCCCCTCGACCAGCATGTCGGTGCTCACCGCGACCCGGCCGTCCCCGGACGTGACGACGGCGGCGTCGTCGCCCGGCCCGACGACGACGAACGGGGGCTGTCGCCGCCCGGCCACCAGACGGTCGATGACGGCGAACTCGCCCGCCTGCGCCAGCGTGCCGTCCGCCATCGGTGTCACTCCTCGCATCACGTCCGTGGCCTGAACGCTCGGCTCACCTGCGGTACGTTTGGTCCCTGCGGCGTGGAGTCTATGCAGCCAGACGGAGGGATTGCGGCGTGGTCGAGGCTTTCGTGCTCATCCAGACCGAGGTCGGTCGCGCCGAAGTCGTCGCCAAGCAGCTCGCCGGGCTTCCCGGCGTGCTGTCCTCGGAGTACGTGACCGGCCCCTACGACGTCGTGGTGCGGGCCGGCGCCGAGAGCCTGGCCGAGCTGCGCGCCACCGTGGTCCCCAGCGTGCAGCAGGTCTCGGGCATCACCCGCACACTGACCTGCCCCATCGCCGAGGCGGCGCAGCCCTAGAGTTGCCCGGGTGAACAGCGACACCGGCGACGGCCCGCCGCGGGCCGTCCTCGTCGCGGCGATCGTGCTCGCCGTCGGCGCCGTGGTGGCGGTCCTCGTGGTCGCGGCGGTCCTGCAACGCACACCCGGGCCCACCCCCGTGGCGGTGTCGGCGGTGCCGGCGCCCCGGGCCGACAGCACCGAGTGCGCCACCCTCGTCGCCGCACTCCCCGACCGGCTCGGTGACTTCCGGCGCGCCCCGCTCGTCGACCCCGCGCCGGCGGGGGCCGCGGCATGGCAGCCCGAGGGCGGCGGCGAGCCGCTCATCCTGCGCTGCGGGGTGCAGCGACCGGCCGACTTCGTCGTCGGGGCACCGCTTCAGGTCGTCGACGCGGTGTCGTGGTTCCGGGTGCAGGACAGTGCCGGTGGTGACCGGGCCACCTGGTTCGCGGTGGACCGGCCGGTCTATGTGGCGCTGACGTTGCCGTCGGGCTCCGGGCCCGACGCCATCCAGACGATCTCGACGACGCTTGCCGCGAAGCTCCCGGCCACGGCGCCGGACCCGGCCCCGCTGGGCTAACGCAGGCCGGCGCCCCGGGCGATGGCCGTGTCGACCATCGTCGCGAGCAGCGTCGGGTAGTCGACGCCGCTGGCCGCCCACATCCGCGGGTACATCGAGATCGTCGTGAACCCGGGCATCGTGTTGATCTCGTTGATGACGGGGCCGTCGTCGGTCAGGAAGAAGTCGACACGGGCCAGCCCCTGGCAGTCGATGGCCTGGAAGGCCCGGATCGACAGTCCGCGGATCTCCTCGGCGACGGCGTCGTCGATCTTGGCGGGCACGTCGAGCTCAGCGGCGTCGTCGAGGTACTTGGTCTCGAAGTCGTAGAAGCCGTCCTCGCGGCCCCGCACACCGGCCACCCGGATCTCGCCGACCGTGCTGGCCTCGAGGCGGCCGTCGGGAAACTCCAGGACGCCGCACTCGAGCTCACGGCCGGGGACGGCCGCCTCCACGATGACCTTGGGGTCGTGCCGGCGGGCAGCGTCGATCGCCATGGGCAGCAGGTCCCAGCCGGTGACCCGGCTGACACCGATCGACGAGCCGCCGCGCGCGGGTTTGACGAAGACGGGCAGGCCCAGCCGCTCCCGGTCCTCCAGCGACACCGTCGCGGTGCCGGGCCGCAGCACCACCTGATCGCCGATCGGCAACCCCGCGACCGCGAGCAGCTTCTTGGTGAACTCCTTGTCCATCCCGACCGCGCTGGCCAGCACGCCGGCGCCCACGTACGGCACCCCGGCGAGCTCCAGCAGACCTTGGATGGTGCCGTCCTCGCCGTAGGGCCCGTGCAGCACCGGGAAGACGACATCGACCGAGGCCAGGACATCGCCGGCCGCGTCGCCCAGCGAGAGCAGCTGGCCGCGCCGGGCCGGGTCGGCGGACAGCGCGAGCTCGGTGCCGGAGGACCCGGTGACGCTGGGCAGCGTGCCGTCGGTGATGGCCAGCGTCTCCGGCCGGCCGTCGGTGAGCACCCACGCCCCCTGCGGGGTGATGCCGACCGCGACCACCTCGAACCGCTGCGGATCGAGGTTGCGCAGGATGCTGCCTGCGGAAACACACGAGATCGCGTGTTCGGAACTCCGTCCGCCGTAGACGACGGCAACGCGGGTGCGGGCAGTCACAACCTAGAGAGGCTACCGGCTCGGCCCCAACACGCCCTCGCGGAGCAGTTTGTGGGACTTCCGTGCGGGCCGATCGGCCGCGGGCCGATCTTGATCGCGCTACACTACGCCCCAGGTGAGCGCACATCCGCGAGGTGTGGTCCACCGTCCTGGGGGAACCGTGAGGAAGCATTTCCGCGCCGCGACATGGTGCGCCGCGATGACGCTCGCGGTCGCGGCGACCGCGTGCGCGCCCGTATCCTCCACGCCGTGGCGCTTCGCCGAGACCGCCACGGGCCGTTATGTCGCGGAATTCCCTGCCGAGCCGACCATCGTGAGCCTTCCCGCCACGAGCACACTGCTGCTCACCCTGATCACAACCGCCCAGTCGGGCGACGCGACGTTCACGATCACCGAAACTGATCTGCGAGACCTCGCGGACTACCGGTCGCTGGACGACATGGTCGACGCCGCGATCGCAGATATCCGGTCTCAGCTGGAGGAAGCCTCCGGCCACGGTCAGAAGGTCACCCATCTCACGACGACGACAGCGCAATTCGAGGGCGCCGAGTCGCGGCGTGTCGCGTGCCGCCTCGTCGGCGAGATCGTCACCTCGGTCACGCTTGTGCTGTTCTATCGCCGCGATTCGCTCGTCCAGGCCATCGTCACCACCGTCGGTGTCGACGCGGACGCCTCGACCGATCGTTTCCTCGGGTCGCTGCGCAGCAATACCGGCTCCGACCGCGTCTAACGCAGAGCCGCCTCGATGTCGCGAATCAGGTCTTCGGTGTCCTCGATGCCGCACGAGATGCGGGCGAAGCCTGCCGGTACGGCGTCGCCCCACCGCGCCCTGCGGTCGACGGAGCTGTGCACGCCCCCGAAGCTGGTGGCGCCGACCAGCAGCGCGCTGCGGCTGACGAGCGCGTGGACGGCGTCGGCGTCGGCCAGCTCGACGGCCACGATGCCGCCGAAGCGGCGCATCTGCTGCGCCGCGACGGTGTGGGACGGGTCGTCGGGCAGCCCCGGATAGCGCACCGCGGTGACGGCCGGGTGCGAGCGCAGCATCAGCGCGACCGCGGCGGCGTTCTGGCACTGCCGCTCGAACCGCAACCCGAACGTCGCGAGGCCCCGCAGCACCAGCCACGCCTCGAACGCCCCGAGGATGGGTCCGGACAGCAGTCGCTCCCGCTCGAGGCGGTCCAGGACGTCGGCGCGGTTGCCCGCGACATTCCCGGCGACGTAGCCGGCGAGCAGGTCGTGGTGGCCCGCCAGCGCCTTGGTGGCGCTGCCGACGACGAAGTCCGCGCCCAGCGACAGGGGCTGCTGCCCCAGCGGTGTGGCGGTGGTGTTGTCGACGATCAGCACGGCGCCGCGCGGCCGGCACAGCATCGACAGCCGGTGCAGGTCGACCACGTCCAGGCCCGGGTTCGACGGCGTCTCCGCCAGCACCACATCGGCGTCGCGGGCGGCCTCGCACATGTCGGCGCAACGCGCCTGCACCACGGTCACCCCGCGCGGCGCCAGATACTCGGTGGCGTAGGCACGGACCTGGTAGTACCCGTCGGCCGGTATGACGAGCGTCGTCCCCGGTTCGGCGACCACCCTCAGCAGCGACGTGATCGCGGCCATCCCGGATCCGAACACCGTTGCGGCCGTCGCTCCTTCGAGCTGGGCCAGGGCCGACTCCAGATGTCGCCAGGTCGGATTGTGCCTGCGCCCGTAGCTGTCCAGCGCGTCGTCCTCGTCGGCCGGAAGATGATACGCCGCAGCGGGAACCGGCACCGGCCCCAACGGCGCTCCGGGAACCGCTTCGGAGGCAACAGCTTTGAGGCTGCGGGTGGAATCCCCGTACGAGCCGCTCATCTGCTCACTCCGGCTTGGTGGTGCGGCCCAGCAGCAGCGCCACCGCATCGTCGACGGACAGACCCGTGTGACACACCCCGTGAACCGCCTCGGTCAACGGCATCTCGACGTCGTAACTCGTCGACAGCGCCAGCACCGAGGTGCACGAGGTGACGCCCTCGACAACGTGTCCGCCGGTGGCTGCCAGCGCGGCGGCCATCGTGCCGCCCTGCCCGAGACGCTCCCCGAAGGACCGGTTGCGGGAGTGCGGTGACATGCAGGTCGCCACGAGGTCGCCGATACCCGCCAGGCCGGCCAGCGTTGCCGGCTTGGCGCCCAACGCGATTCCCAGTCGCATGATCTCGGCGAGTCCGCGCGTGATGATCGCGGCGGCGGTGTTCTCACCGAGGCCCACGCCCGCCGCCATCCCGGAAGCGAGCGCGATGACGTTCTTGCATGCACCGCCGATCTCCGCGCCGATCACGTCGGCATTCGTGTACGGCCGGAAGTAGCCGGTGGCCAGTGCCCGCTGCAGGGCCACGGCGCGCCCGGAGTCGCTGCAGGCGATCACGGTGGCGGCGGGCTGCTCCGCGGCGATCTCGCTGGCGAGGTTCGGCCCCGAGACGACCGCCACGCGGGACGGGTCGGCGCCGGTCACCTGCACGATGACCTGGCTCATCCGCATCAGCGTGTCGAGTTCGATGCCCTTGGCGAGGCTGACCAGCGTGGTGTCGGGCCCCAGAGCGGCCTTCCATTCGGTCAGGTTGGCCCGCAGGGTCTGCGACGGCACGGCCAGCAGCACCGTGCAGGCGCCGTCCAGCGCCTCGGCGCCGTCGCTGGTGGCGCGGATGGAGTCGGGCAGCGCGACGTCGAGGTAGCCGGGATTACGGTGGGTCCGGTTGATCTCGTCGGCCAGCTCCGGTCGGCGTGCCCACAGGGTGACGTCGTTACCGGCGTCGGCCAGCACCTTGGCCAGCGCTGTGCCCCACGCCCCTGCACCCATCACCGCCGCCTCGACCACGGCTTCACACTAGTCGGGAATAACGGACTGGCAGGATGACGCTCGTGAGCGGCATGGACACCTTCGCGGCCGCCCGTCCGCGGCCCCCGGACGCCGACGTCACCCTGGTGATCGCGGTGAAGCGTCTCACCGCGGCCAAGACACGGTTGGCACCGGCGTTCTCCGCGGCGACGCGGGGCGGCGTCGTGCTGGCGATGCTCGTCGACACGATCGCCGCCGCGGCGGCCGTCGATGCGGTGCGGTCGGTGATCGTCGTGACCCCCGACACCGACGCCGCGGCGGCGGCCGGCCGGCTCGGGGCGCTGACGCTCGCCGACCCGACCCCCGAGGGCCACCGAGACCCGCTGAACAACGCGCTCGCCGCGGCGGAGGCGATGGCCCGCCGCGACACGGCCAATGTCGTTGCGCTGCAGGGAGATCTACCGGCGCTTCGCAGCGAGGAGCTGACCGAGGCGATCGCGGTGGCGCGTCAGCACCCGCGCAGCTTCGTCGCCGACCGGCACGGCAGCGGGACGGCGGCACTGTTGTCCTTCGGGGTGCCGTTGACCCCGCTGTTCGGCGCAGATTCGGCCGCGCGGCACCGCCGTTCGGGCGCCGTCGAATTGACCGGCGGGTGGCCCGGGCTGCGCTGCGACATCGACACCGCCGAGGACCTGAGGGCCGCCCAGGACCTCGGAGTCGGCCCGGCCACCTCGGAGGCCATCGGCGCGCTGCGCTGAGTGGCCGCCGGACTGCTAGCCGCAGCACCCGTCGATAGGGAATCATCGGGGCATGACCGAAGCGCAGACTCGACCGGACGACGCCGACACCACGACGACCGTGGACGCGTCCGACGCGGCGCCCGAGGCTCCCCCGGCCGCGACCTCGCCGACGGTCGACAACCCGCTGCCCGAGGACCGCTACCTCAATCGTGAGCTGAGTTGGCTGGACTTCAACGCCCGGGTGCTCGCCCTCGCGGCCGACCCGTCACTGCCGCTGCTGGAACGCGCGAAGTTCCTGGCGATCTTCGCCTCCAATCTCGACGAGTTCTACATGGTGCGCGTCGCGGGCCTCAAACGGCGCGACGAGATGGGCCTGTCGGTCCGCTCGGCCGACGGCCTGTCGCCGCGCGAACAACTCCGGCGGATCAGCGAGCGCACGCAACAACTCGCGAGCCGGCACGCGCACGTGTTCCTCGACGCGGTGCGCCCGGCGCTGGCCGACGAGGGCATCGTCCTGGTCACGTGGGCCGAACTCGACGACGCCGAACGCGGCCGGCTCTCCACGTACTTCCACGAGCAGGTGTTCCCCGTCCTGACCCCCCTGGCCGTCGACCCGGCCCACCCGTTCCCGTTCGTCAGCGGCCTGAGCCTCAACCTGGCCATCACCGTCAAGCATCCCGACGGCGGTCAGCACTTCGCCCGAATCAAGGTGCCCGACAACGTGGACCGCTTCGTCGAGCTGCCCCCGCGGGAGGGCAGCAACGACGTCGCGCGCTTCCTGCCGATGGAGGATTTCATCGCCGCGTTCCTCCCGGTGCTGTTCCCGGGCCTGGAGATCGTCGAGCACCACGCCTTCCGGATCACCCGCAACGCCGACTTCGAAGTCGAGGAGGACCGCGACGAGGATCTGCTCAAGGCACTCGAACGCGAGCTGGCCCGGCGCCGGTTCGGGTCCCCGGTGCGTTTGGAAGTCTCCGACGACATGACCGAGGGCATGCTGGAACTGCTGCTGCGTGAACTCGACGTCGCGCCCGGCGACGTCGTGGAAGTTCCCGGGCTGCTGGATCTCTCGTCGCTGTGGCAGGTCTACGGCGTCGACCGGCCCGCGCTGAAGGATCCGCCGTTCGTGCCGGCCACACCGCCCGCCTTCGGTGAGCGCGAGACCCCGAAGAGCATCTTCTCGACGTTGCGCGACGGCGACGTCCTCGTCCACCATCCCTACGACTCGTTCTCCACCACGGTGCAGCGCTTCATCGAGCAGGCAGCGGCCGACCCCAACGTGCTGGCCATCAAGCAGACGCTGTACCGCACCTCGGGCGACTCACCGATCGTCAACGCGTTGATCGACGCGGCCGAGGCCGGCAAGCAGGTCGTCGCGCTCGTGGAGATCAAGGCCAGGTTCGACGAGCAGGCCAACATCAAGTGGGCCCGTGCACTGGAACAGGCGGGCGTGCATGTGGTCTACGGCCTCATCGGCTTGAAGACGCACTGCAAGACGTGCCTGGTGGTGCGCCGGGAGGGGTCGACGATCCGGCGTTACTGCCACATCGGCACCGGCAACTACAACCCGAAAACCGCGCGGCTGTACGAGGACGTCGGCCTGCTCACCGCCGCGCCCGACATCGGTGCCGACCTCACCGATCTGTTCAACTCGCTGACGGGCTACTCCCGCAAGGAGTCCTACCGCAATCTTCTCGTCGCCCCCTACGGCGTGCGCCGGGGCATCGTGGAACGGATCGACCGGGAGATCGCCGCCACCCGCGACGGCGCGGAGGGCCGGATCCGCCTGAAGGCCAACGCGTTGGTCGACGAGCAGGTCATCGACGCGCTGTACCGGGCGTCGCAGGCCGGCGTCCGCGTCGAGGTGGTGGTGCGCGGGATCTGCGCTCTGCGCCCGGGCGGTGAGGGGTTCTCCGAGAACATCACCGTGCGCTCGATCCTCGGTCGATTCCTCGAACATTCACGGATCATTCACTTCCGCGCCATCGACGAATACTGGATCGGCAGTGCCGACATGATGCATCGTAATCTCGATCGGCGCGTGGAGGTCATGGCTCAGGTCAAGGATCCACGGCTGACCGCACAACTCAATGACATCTTCGAATCGGCGCTCGATCCCGGCACGCGCTGCTGGGAGCTCGGCGCCGACGGGCACTGGACGGCATTGCCTCAGGAGGGACAGACCGTGCGCGACCATCAGGTGTCGATGATGGAAAGCCACCGCCATCCGTAGCTCCTTCTCCTCTCAGGGCAGGCGGGTGCGGCGGTGGTGAAAACCGAACCGATCCTCGCCGCGGGCGCTGTGCTGTGTCGCCCGCAGGAGGGAACGGGCACACCGGAGATCGCCGTCGTGCACCGTCCCCGCTACGACGATTGGTCGCTGCCCAAGGGCAAGCTCGACCCGGGTGAGACGGCGCCGGTCGCCGCGGCGCGCGAGATCGCCGAGGAGACCGGATTCCGCGCCCACCTCGGTCGCCGCCTGCCCTCGGTGAGCTATTCGGTCGACGGCATCCCCAAGAAGGTGCGCTACTGGGTGGCCCGCTGTGTCGGCGGCGAGTTCATTCCCAACGAGGAAGTGGACGAACTGAAGTGGTTGCCGGTCGAGCAGGCGATGACGCAGCTGGAGTACGCGCTCGACCGCAAGGTGCTGCGCCGCTTCACCGAGCTGCCCGCCGACACCACGACGGTCCTGATCGTGCGGCACGCCACCGCGGGCAGTAAGTCCCGGTACACCGGTGACGACCGAAAGCGCCCGCTGGACAAGCACGGCCGCGCTCAGGCCGAGGCGCTGGTGAGCCAACTCCTCGCGTTCGGCGCCGGTGACCTGTTCGCCGCCGACCGCGTGCGCTGCCACCAGACGCTGGACCCGCTGGCCGAGGAGCTCGGCGTGCCGATCCGGACCGAGCCCGCGTTGACCGCAGAGGCGTACGCCGACAACCGCAAGAAGGCGCGGCAGCGTGTGCTCGAGATCGCCGCGACCGCCGCGCACCCCGTGATCTGCACGCAGGGGGAGGTCATTCCCGACCTCATCGCCTGGTGGTGCGAGCGGGACGGCGTGCGGCCGGACAAGTCACGCAATCGCAAGGGCAGCACCTGGGTGCTGACGCTGGTGGGCGGACGGCTCGCGTGCGCCGATCACATCAGCTCACCGCTATCCGCGAAGTAGTACCGCCGCACCAGAATTCGGGGCGGCCTCACCGCATGTCCGGACACACGAAAACGCCGCGGGTACCAGACCCGCGGCGTGTTCGGTGAAACGGACTACTTGCGACCGCGCTTGGCCGGAGCCTTCTTGGCGGGCGCCTTCTTGGCGGGCGCGGCCTTCTTGGCCGGAGCCTTGGTCGCGGCCTTCTTGGCGGGCGCGGCCTTCTTGGCCGGCGCAGCCTTCTTGGCCGGAGCCTTGGTCGCGGCCTTCTTGGCCGGAGCCTTCTTCGCCGGCGCAGCCTTCTTCGCCGGAGCAGCCTTCTTGGCCGGAGCCTTCTTGGCGGGCGCGGCCTTCTTCGCCGGAGCAGCCTTCTTGGCCGGAGCCTTCTTGGCGGGCGCGGCCTTCTTCGCCGGAGCAGCCTTCTTCGCCGGAGCCTTCTTGGCCGCCTTGCGCGCAGTGCTGCCCGCGGTGACACCGCGCTTCACTGCCGGGCCTTCGGCCGGAAGCTTCTGCGCGCCGGAGACAACGGCTTTGAACTGAGCGCCGGGACGGAAGGCAGGCACAGACGTCGGCTTGACCTTGACCGTCTCGCCGGTGCGCGGATTGCGGGCGACGCGAGCGGCGCGGCGCCGCTGCTCGAAGACACCGAAGCCGGTGATGGTGACGCTGTCACCCTTGTGCACCGCGCGCACGATGGTGTCGACGACGTTCTCCACCGCTGCGGTCGCCTGCCGACGATCCGAGCCCAATTTCTCCGTGAGTACGTCGATGAGCTCTGCTTTGTTCATGCAAAACCTCCGGGAACCAGTGGTCCTCCTTGGACCGACTAGAGGACACGGTAAACCCAATCCCTGCTGATTTCCAAGAGCCACGCGCAATTTCAGGGCGCGCCAGCGAACTTTTTTCAATCCGGTTGGCCCCCTTCGGGTCCTGCCGGACGGGTCCAAAAGCGGATTGCAGCGGGGCGATTTCGCCTATTTCAGCGCCGAATCAGGCCGGCAGAGTACGTGGTTTCCACTCGGGCCGACGCGTTTCGAATTCCTCGATTTCGGCGACTTTCCGCAGCGTAAGGCCTATATCGTCGAGTCCTTCGAGCAGCCGCCACGCGGTGTAGTCGTCAATGTTGAACGGCACCACAGTCGTTCCCGCGGTGACGGTCCGATCTTGAAGATTGACAGTGATTTCCGTCCCGGGATGCTGCTCGATGATTTTCCACAACAATTCCACGTCGTCCTGTGCCACTTCGGCCGCCAGAAGACCGGCCTTACCCGCGTTTCCCCGGAAAATATCGGCGAATCGGGACGAGATGACCACCCGGAAACCGAAGTCCATGAGTGCCCACACCGCATGTTCGCGTGACGATCCGGTGCCGAAATCGGGCCCCGCCACCAGAACCGAACCCCGGTCGAAGGGCGGTTGATTGAGCACGAAAGCCGGATCGTTGCGCCAGGCCGCGAACAATCCGTCCTCGAATCCTGTGCGCGTCACCCGCTTCAGATAGACCGCCGGGATGATCTGGTCGGTGTCGACGTTGGTGCGGCGCAGCGGCACGCCGATTCCGGTATGGGTCGTGAAGGCTTCCATCGCAGTTCTACTTTCCGTGGCTCGTCGCGGGAATGAGGTCGGCCGGGGAGGACAGGGTGCCGCGCACCGCGGTCGCCGCGGCGACCGCGGGCGACACCAGATGGGTGCGGCCGCCCTTGCCCTGCCGTCCCTCGAAATTGCGGTTGGACGTCGAGGCGCACCGCTCCCCCGGGGCGAGCTGGTCGGGATTCATGCCCAGGCACATCGAGCACCCGGCCTGCCGCCACTCCGCGCCCGCTGCGGTGAAGATCTCGCCCAGGCCTTCGGATTCGGCCTGTGCGCGCACCCGCATGGATCCGGGCACGATCAGCATCCGGACCCCGTCGGCGACGGTGCGGCCGCGCAGCACGTCGGCGACCACCCGCAGATCCTCGATCCTGCCGTTGGTGCACGATCCGACGAACACCGCGTCGACCGCGATGTCGCGCATCGGGGTGCCCGCCTGAAGGCCCATGTACGCCAAAGCCTTTTCGGCGGTCTGGCGCTGCGCCTCGTCGAACATCTCCTCGGGATCGGGTACGGACCCGCCCAGCGGCACGCCCTGACCGGGGTTGGTCCCCCAGGTCACGAACGGGCTGAGCGTCGAGGCGTCGATGTGCACCTCGGTGTCGAAGTGCGCTCCCTCGTCGGTGCGCAGCTGACGCCACGCGGCGACGGCTTCGTCCCACGCGGCACCGGTCGGGGCGTGCGGGCGGCCCTTGAGGAACTCGAAGGTGGTGTCGTCGGGAGCCACCATGCCGGCGCGGGCGCCCGCCTCGATGCTCATGTTGCAGATCGTCATTCGGCCCTCCATCGACAGCGATTCGATGGCGCTGCCCCGGTACTCGATGACGTGACCCTGTCCACCTCCGGTGCCGATCTGGGCGATCACGGCCAGGATGATGTCCTTGGCGCTGACGCCGGGCGGCAGTTCGCCGTCGACGTTGACCGCCATCGTCCTGAACGGCCGCAGCGGAAGCGTCTGGGTGGCGAGGACGTGTTCGACCTCCGACGTGCCGATGCCCATCGCCAGCGCCCCGAACGCGCCGTGCGTGGACGTGTGGCTGTCGCCGCAGACGACGGTCATGCCGGGCTGCGTCAGACCCAACTGCGGCCCGATGATGTGCACGATGCCCTGCTCGGCATCACCCATCGGATGCAGCCGGATGCCGAATTCTTCGCAGTTGCGGCGCAACGTCTCCACCTGGGTGCGCGACACCGGGTCGGCGATCGGCTTGTCGATGTCGACCGTGGGCACGTTGTGATCCTCGGTGGCGATGGTCAGATCGGGGCGCCGTACCGGACGCTGCGCCAGCCGCAGACCGTCGAACGCCTGCGGGCTGGTGACCTCGTGCACGAGGTGCAGGTCGATGTAGATCAGGTCGGGCTCTCGGGCGTCGCCGGTGCCGGCGCCCTCGACGACGACGTGATCGCTCCACACCTTCTCGGCCATGGTGCGCGGGCTGTGCGCGTTGTCCATCTTGACCATCTCACATTCTGGGAAGCTAGTATCTCCTTGTGAGACAGGATAGCGGCATCGGCGTGCTGGACAAAGCGGTGGCGGTGCTGCACGCGGTGGCCGAGTCACCGTGCGGGCTGGCCGATCTGTGCGACCGCACGGCGCTGCCCCGCGCCACCGCGCACCGGCTGGCCGTCGGACTGGAGACGCACCGGATGCTCGCGCGCGACGGCGACGGGCAGTGGTGCCTCGGCCCCGCGCTCGCCGAGCTGGCCAGCCACGTCCGCGATCCGCTGCTGGCGGCCGGGGCCGCGGTACTGCCGCGCCTGCGGGAACTGACCGGGGAGAGCGTGCAGCTCTACCGCCGCGACGGCACCGCGCGGATCTGCGTCGCGGCGCTGGAACCGCCTGCCGGTCTTCGCGATACGGTCCCGATCGGAACGCGCCTGCCGATGACCGCGGGATCGGGGGCCAAGGTGCTGCTCGCCTACGCCGACGCAGCCACCCAGCAGAGCGTGCTTCCCGCCGCGGCGTTCACCGACCGCACTCTGGCGGAGGTGCGCCGGCGGGGCTGGGCGCAGAGCGTGGCCGAACGCGAACCGGGCGTCGCCAGCGTGTCGGCGCCGGTGCGCGACGGGCGCGGAGCCGTCATCGCCGCGGTGTCGGTCTCGGGGCCGATCGACCGGATGGGCCGGCGGCCGGGCGCGCGCTGGGCCGCCGACCTGGTGGCGGCGGCCGACGCGCTGACACGCAGACTCTAGAAACCACAAAGCTCCGGATCGCCGGGATCCGGAGCGGTGGTACCCCCGATGGGATTCGAACCCACGCTACCGCCGTGAGAGGGCGGCGTCCTAGGCCGCTAGACGACGGGGGCTAGAACATGTTTCGGAGGGACAGCATAGCTCAGGGAACAAAGCTGGCCTAATCCGATCGTTGGCTGGGGTACCAGGACTCGAACCTAGAATGGCTGAACCAGAATCAGCTGTGTTGCCAATTACACCATACCCCATTGGCTGCCTATCACTGCAGGTCATAGGCACTTTTCCTGACCCAGCTCACCGCAGTGGCGCTACGGCGGGCTTCTGGCGGGCCGACGAGCAGACTACCAAAGATCTCGGGGTGCTTTCACACCCCTGGGTCCACCCCCGCCGCGGCGTGGTCCCGGCCCGCCCGCAGCCGGGCCAGCGTGCGCTCGCGGCCCAGCAGCTCCAGCGACTCGTACAGCGGCGGGCTCACCGAGGACCCGGTGACGGCCACCCGCACCGGACCGAAGGCCTTGCGGGGCTTGAGTTCGAGACCGTCGATCAGCGCCCCTTTCAGCGCGTCCTCCAGCGTGGTGTGATTCCACTCGCCGGCAGCCTCCAGCGCGGCGATCGCCGCGTCGAGCACCGGTACGGCCTCGGGCCGCAGTTCCTTGCCGGCGGACTTCTCGTCGAGACCGAACGCGCCGTCGTCGAGGAACTTGAGCAGATCCCAGGCGTCGCCCAGCACGACGATGCGCGTCTGCACCAGCCCCGCGGCTTCGGCGAACTGCGCCTCGCCCAGACCGGTGTCGTGGCCGTGCTCGGCGAAGAACCGCGCGAGACGGCGGGTGAACTCCGCCGGCTCGAGCAACCGGATGTGCTCGGCGTTGAGCGCGTCGGCCTTCTTCTGGTCGAACCGTGCGGGGTTGGAGTTGACGTCGACCACGTCGAACGCCGCGACCATCTCCTCGAGGCTGAACACGTCTCGGTCGTCGGCGATCGACCAGCCGAGCAGCGCAAGGTAGTTGAGCAGGCCCTCGGGGATGAAGCCGCGATCGCGGTGCAGGAACAGGTTGGACTGCGGATCACGCTTTGACAGCTTCTTGTTCCCGTCGCCGAGCACCGGCGGCAGGTGCGCGAACCGGGGTGTGCCGTCGGCGATGCCGAGCCGCTCCAGGGCGGCATAGAGCGCGAGCTGGCGCGGCGTGGACGGCAACAGGTCTTCGCCCCGCAGCACATGCGTGATCTTCATCAGCGCGTCGTCGACCGGATTGACCAACGTGTACAAGGGTTCTCCGTTGCCGCGGGTCAGCGCGAAGTCCGGGATCGAGCCGGCCGGGAACGTCGTCGGCCCGCGGACCAGGTCGTCCCACGTCATGTCCGTGTCGGGCATGCGCAGCCGCACCACCGGCCGGCGGCCCTCGGCGCGGAAAGCCGCCCGCTGCTCGTCGGTGAGGTCGCGGTCGTGGTTGTCGTAGCCGAGCTTGGGGTTGCGACCGGCGGCCAGATGGCGAGCTTCCACCTCCTCGGCGGTGGAGAAGGCCTCGTAGGCGTCGCCGGCGTCGATCAGCCGGTTCAGCACGTCGGTGTAGAGCTCGCGTCGACCCGACTGCCGGTAGGGCTCATAGGGTCCGCCGACCTCCGGCCCCTCGTCCCAGTCGAGTCCGAGCCATCGCAGCGCGTCGAGCAGCGCCTGGTAACTCTGCTCGCTGTCGCGCGCGGAGTCGGTGTCCTCGATCCGGAACACGAAGGTGCCGCCGGTGTGCCGGGCGTACGCCCAGTTGAACAGCGCGGTACGGATCAACCCGACATGCGGCGTGCCGGTCGGGGAGGGGCAGAATCTGACTCGAACGGCCTGAGTGGGGCTTGTCACGACTTTCCTTTGCGCACAACGGGATTGGTGAGAGTTCCGATGCCTTCGATGCTGACGCTGACCGTGTCGCCGTGCTCGAGGGGCCCGACGCCCTCCGGGGTCCCGGTCAGGATGAGGTCCCCGGGCAGCAAGGTCATCACCGCGGAGATCCATTCGATGATCGCGCCGATGTCGTGGATCATCAACGACGTTCGGCTGCGCTGCTTGACCTCTCCGTTGACCTCGGTGCGGATCTCCAGATCGGCGGGGTCGACGTCGGTGACGATCCACGGACCGACCGGACAGAACGTGTCGTGGCCCTTGGCGCGCATCCACTGGCCGTCCTTGGCCTGCTGATCGCGGGCGGAGACGTCGTTGGCGATGGTGTACCCGAGGATGTTCTCGGCGGCACGAGCGGCAGGCACGTCCTTGCAGGGCCTGCCGATCACCGCAGCGAGCTCACCCTCGAAGTGCACCGGGTGGGCGTCGGCGGGCAGTTGGATCGCGGTGTTGGGCCCGATGATCGCGGTGTTCGGCTTGAGGAAGATGATCGGATCCTCGAACGTGCCGCCGCCCATCTCCTCGATGTGTGCGGCGTAGTTCTTGCCCATGCAGACGACCTTGCTCGCCAGGATCGGGGCCAGCAGTCGAACGTCGGCCAGAGGCCACTGCCGCCCGGTGAAGGTCGGTGAGCCGAACGGATGTTCGGCGATCTCACGCGCGACCGCCTCGGCAGGATTCTCGGACGGTCCCTCGATGACGACGAAGGCGACCCCGTCGGGGCTGGCGATTCGACCAAGGCGCATGGGCCTCAGCCTAGTGCCCGGGCTGGGCTCCGCCGCGACGACGTGGGACTCCGGAAGGGTATCTCACTATATGGGATGATAGTTCAGCATTCTGAGACGCATGTGGAACCATGGCCCCGTGAGCACTTCGGCGATCGGCACCGGGCGACGATGGTCGATGCTGGTCGTCGCCCTCGGCGCGACGTTGTGCGCCAACGTGTTCATCAACGGTGTGGCCTTCCTCATACCCACGCTGCACCGCGAGCGCGGGCTGGACCTCGCGCAGGCCGGCCTGATGTCGGCGCTGCCCAGCCTCGGCATGGTGGTGACGCTGATCGCGTGGGGGTACGTCGTCGACCGGGTCGGCGAGCGGGTGGTGCTGACGCTCGGGTCGACGTTGACCGCGGCCGCGGCATTCGGCGCCGCAGCGGCGGACTCCCTGGTGGCTGTGGGGATCTTCCTGTTCCTCGGCGGCATGGCGGCGGCGAGTAGCAACACCGCGAGTGGCCGCCTCGTGGTGGGGTGGTTCGACGCCGAGAAGCGCGGCCTGGTGATGGGGATCCGGCAGACCGCCCAGCCGCTGGGGGTCGGCCTGGGCGCGCTGGTGATCCCGCGGCTGGCCGAGACGGGTGGAGTGTCGAGCGCCCTGGCCTTCCCGGCCATCGTCTGCGCGGTCTCGGCGGTGGTGTGCGCCGTGGCAGTGCTCGACCCGCCGCGGCCGGCCCGGGCCGAGGCCGACGACGCCGAGTTGGCCAACCCCTACCGCGCCTCGTCACTTCTGGTGCGCATCCACCTGACGTCCCTGCTGCTCGTGGCACCCCAGGCGATGGTGTGGACGTTCACCCTCGCGTGGCTGATCACCGACCGCGGGTGGTCCGCCGGCTCGGCGGGGGCGCTGGTGACCGTCGCCCAGATCCTCGGCGCCGGCGGGCGGATCGGCGCGGGCAGGTGGTCGGATGCCGTGCTCAAGCGCTCCGGTGACGTGCTGAGCTCGCGGATGCGCCCCGTCCGCACCATCGCCGTCGCTGCCGCCGCCGCGATGGCGCTGCTGGCGCTGACCGATTGGCTGGACTCACCGGTGAGCATCGCGCTGATGATGGTGGCCTCGGTGGTGACGGTGTCGGACAACGGGCTGGCCTTCACGGCGATCGCCGAGATCGCCGGACCGTTCTGGAGCGGACGGGCCCTGGGCACTCAGAACACCACCCAGCTCCTCACCGCCGGGGTCACTCCCCCGCTGTTCGGCGCTCTGATCGGGGTCGCGGGTTACCCGGCGGCCTTCGCGGTGTGCGCGCTGTTCCCGCTGCTGGCCATCCCGGCGGTGCCGGGGACCGCTCGCGCTCACCGCGACTGAGCGGCGCGCGGCAGCAGCGCAAGCGCGGCCACCAGGAAGCACAGCGCGCCGATGAACGTGCCGACGTTGGCCAGCCACTCGTCTTCGGTGACCCCGGTCTTGCGGACGAACGCGGCCACCGCGGACACCGCGAACGCGATGCATCCCAGCAGGTTCACCGCGCCTGCCAGCCATTCGCGCGAACGCAGGTCGATCAGGCCCGCGCTGACGGCGATCATGCCCAGAATCCCGCTGAGCAGGAACGCCGTCGACCCGGTGGCGTCGGGAACCCACACGTAACGGCGCTCGGCGGTGACGGCGTGCGCCCACACCGCGGCCCCGGTGCTGAGGTTGAACAGCAGCGTCCCCACGAATTGCAGTGCCGCCGAGGACCATTCGGCGCGCGCATCCGGGTCGGCCAGCCGCAGCTGCATCCAGGCCGCGGTGGTGAAGAACCACGACCCGGCGAAGCAGAGCACATCGGCCGCACCGGCACCCGCCCACGAAGGAAAGCCGGGCACGGTGGCGAGCGCGAAGAACGACGAGCCGATCGCGAACAGCCAACACTGGCGCGTCAGCGTCGCGAATCCGGCTATGGCTACAGCTTCCCGATGATGCGCTCGGCGACCTGGGCGGTCGTGAGCCGCTCGTCACCGCGCGTGGCGAGGTGTTCGGCCACCGCCGCGTCGACGCGGGCGGCCGCGTCGAGCTCACCGAGGTGGGCGAGCAGCAACGACACGCTCATGATGGCCGCCGTCGGATCGGCGATGCCCTGCCCCGCGATGTCGGGGGCACTGCCGTGCACGGGTTCGAACATCGACGGATTGGTCAGCGTGGCGTCGATGTTGCCGCTGGCCGCCAGCCCGATGCCCCCGCACACCGCGGCAGCCAGATCGGTGATGATGTCGCCGAACAGGTTGTCGGTGACGATGACGTCGAACCGGCCCGGGTCGGTGACCAGGTGGATCGTCGCCGCGTCGACGTGCTGATAGGCCACCTCGACGTCGGGGTACTCCGCGGCCACGCTCTGCACCGTGCGCCACCACAGCGAACCTGCGTAGGTCAGCACGTTGTTCTTGTGCACCAGCGTCAGGTGCTTGCGGCGAGCCTGGGCGCGGTGGAACGCGTCGTGGACCACGCGGCGCACGCCGTAGGCGGTGTTGACGCTGACCTCGGTGGCGATCTCGTGGGGGGTGTCGACGCGGATCGCGCCGCCGTTGCCGGTGTAGGGCCCCTCGGTGCCCTCCCGCACGACGACGAAGTCGATCTCGGGGTCACCGGCCAGCGGGCTGCGCACCCCCGGGTAGAGCCGCCCCGGGCGCAGGTTGATGTGGTGGTCGAGCTCGAAGCGGATCCGCAGCAGCAGACCGCGCTCGAGCACGCCGCTGGGGACCGACGGATCGCCGATCGCGCCGAGCAGGATCGCGTCGTGCCCCTTGAGCTCCTCGAGCACCGAGTCGGGCAGGACCTCGCCGGTCTTGTGGTACTGCCGCGCGCCGAGCTCGTATTCGGTCTTCTCGACACCGGGGAACACGGCGTCGAGGACCGTCAGCGCCTGGCCGATGACCTCTGGGCCGATCCCGTCGCCACCGATCACCGCGAGCTTCACCGGGGACGTCATGACAGATCCACCACTTTCAGCGTCGTCGCGTCGACGTCGCTGCCGATGGCGGCCAGCACGTCCTCGGGCACCTGCCGATCCAGGCGGAGCATGATCGTCGCCCCGCCCCCTTCGGCGTCCTGGCTGAGCTGCGCGGCCAGGATGTTGACCGCCGCGCCGCCGAGCAGTGTGCCGATCTTGCCCAGCGCGCCGGGCCGGTCGTCGTAGTTGATGATCAGGTTGACGCCCTCGGCGCGCAGGTCGAGGTTGCGGCCGTTGATCTGGACGATCTTCTCGACCATCTGCGGGCCCGACAGCGCGCCGGCCACGTTCACCGTCGACCCATCGGCCGAGACGGCGCGCACGTCGACGACACTGCGGTGGTTCGGGCTTTCGGTCTCGGTGTCGATCGAGGCCTCGACGCCGCGCTCTGCGGCCAGCGCCGGCGCGTTGACGAACGTGACGGGGTCCTCGATCACCGCCGAGAACAGGCCGCGCAGCGCCGAGAGCCGCAGCACCTCGACCTCCTCGGAGGCCAGTTCCCCGCGCACCTGCACGCACAGGTTGGTCGGCAGTTCGGGCGACAGGGCCCCGGCGAGCAAGCCGAGTTTGCGCACCAGGTCGAGCCAGGGGGCGACCTCTTCGCCGACCGCACCGCCGCCGACGTTGACCGCGTCGGGCACGAACTCACCGGCGAGCGCGAGCCGCACGCTGGCGGCCACGTCGGTGCCCGCCCGGTCCTGCGCCTCCGCGGTCGACGCGCCGAGGTGCGGGGTCACCACGACCTGGGGAAGTTCGAACAGCGGGCTGTCGGTGCACGGCTCGGTGGCGAAGACGTCGAGGCCGGCGGCGCGGACGTGGCCGGCGTTGATCGCGTCGGCGAGGGCCTGCTCGTCGATCAGCCCGCCGCGGGCGGCGTTGACGATGATCACGCCGGGCTTGGTCTTGGCCAGCGCGTCCTTGCCGATCAGTCCGGCGGTCTCCTTGGTCTTCGGCAGGTGCACCGAGATGAAGTCCGCCCGGGCGAGCAGCTCGTCCAGGGGTAGCAACTCGATGCCCAGCTGCGCGGCGCGGGCGTGCGAGACGTACGGGTCGTAGGCGGTGATGTGCGCGCCGAACGCGGCCAGCCGCTGGGCCACCAGCTGGCCGATGCGCCCGAGGCCGACCACGCCGACGGTCTTGCCGAAGATCTCGGTGCCGGAGAACGACGACCGCTTCCAGGTGTGTTCGCGCAGGGTCGCGTCGGCGGCGGGGATCTGCCGCGCGGCGGACAGCAGCAACGCCAGCGCGTGCTCGGCGGCGCTGTGGATGTTCGACGTCGGCGCGTTGACGACCAGCACACCGCGGGCGGTGGCGGCGTCGACGTCGACGTTGTCCAGACCCACACCGGCGCGGGCGACGATCTTGAGCTTCGGCGCCGCGGCGAACACCTCGGCGTCGACGGTGGTGGCCGACCGCACCAGAAGAGCGTCGGCGTCGGCGACCGCGGCCAGGAGCTTCTCCCGGTCGGGGCCATCGACCCAGCGAACCTCGACCTGGTCCCCCAGGGCCTCGACGGTCGATGGGGCCAGCTTGTCGGCGATCAGTACCACGGGCAGACTCACGAGGGCTCAGCCTAATGGGCTGTAATGGCGGGGTGGAGGGCAGGAGCGGAGCGACCCGGGAAACCGGGGTGGACGTCACCGTCGTCGGAAGCGGCCCCAACGGCTTGGCGGCCGCCGTGATCTGTGCGCGCGCCGGGCTGTCGGTGCGGGTCATCGAAGCCCAGCCGACGTTCGGTGGCGGCGCGCGCACCCAGGCCGACCCCGACTATCCCGGCGTGCTGCACGATGTCTGCTCTGCGGTGCACCCGCTGGGAGTGGCCTCGCCGTTCTTCGCCGAGTTCGACCTCGCCGCCCGCGGTGTCGAGCTGGTCGCCCCGGAGGTGTCCTACGCCAATCCGCTGCCCGACGGAACCGCGGCGGTCGCCTACCGCTCGCTGGACCGCACGTGCGACGAACTGGACGACGGCTCGTCGTGGCGGCGGCTGTTCGGTCCGCTCACCGATCACGTCGACGGGGTGCTCGGCTTCTTCCTCGGCGACAAGCGCTCGCTTCCCCCCGATCTCGTCACCACCGTCCGCACCGGTCTGCGGGTCCTCGCGATGGGCAGCCCGGCGTGGGGTCTGCTGCGCGGCGACGATGCCCAGGCCCTGTTCACCGGCGTTGGCGTGCATGCCATTTCGCGCATGCCCTCCCCCGTCAACAGCGGCGCCGGCTTGATGCTCGGCACCGTGGCCCACACCGCCGGCTGGCCGGTGCCGGTGGGTGGCACCCAGACCATCGCGGACGCGCTGCTCGCCGACGTGCGGGCCCACGGCGGCGAACTGGTGCTCGGCGAAACCGTCACGACCCCGCCCGGCGGCGTGGTCATCTGGGACACCGCGCCGACCGCGCTGCTGGACATCTACGGCGACCGGGTGCCGTCCCGATACGCGAAGGCGTTGCAGCGCTACAGATTCGGTCCCGGGGTGTGCAAGGTCGACTTCGTCCTCTCCGGTGACATCCCGTGGCGCGACCCGCGGGTGGCGCAGGCGCCGACCGTGCACATGGGCGGGACGCGCGCGCAGATGGCGCTCGCCGAGCGGGAGATCGCCGCGGGCCGGCACGCCGCGTGGCCGATGACACTGGCCGCCCTTCCGCACCTGGCCGACCCCTCGCGCATCGACGAGCAGGGCCGTCGACCGCTGTGGACGTACTCCCACGTGCCGGCGAATTCACCGGCCGACCTCACCGAGACCGTGACCGCCCAGTTCGAACGTGCCGCGCCGGGGTTCCGGGATCTGGTGCTGGCCGCCCGCTGCGTCCCCGCGGCCCGGATGGCCGACCACAACGCGAACTACGTCGGCGGCGACATCATCGTCGGCGGGGCGACGCTGTTCGCCGCCATGATCGGCCCGACACTGCGGCTGAACCCGTGGACGACGCCGATTCCGCAGGCGTACCTGTGCTCGTCGGCCACGCCGCCGGGCACCGGCGTGCACGGCATGGCGGGATACTACGCGGCCCGCACGGTGCTGCGGCGCGAGTTCGGCATCACCACCATGCCGCCGCTTTCGCCGTAGCTACCACCGCGTGGGTCCGTAGGCTGCCCGGTATGACCAAGCTCGCAGTGATCTACTACTCAGCCACCGGACACGGCACCGCGATGGCGAACCGCGTCGCCGCGACTGCGGAGTCGGCGGGCGCCGACGTCCGGTTGCGCCACATCGCCGAGACCCGCGATCCCGAGTCGTTCGCGAACAACCCCGCGTGGTCGGCCAATCACGAAGCCACCAAGGATCTTCCGGCCGCCACCGGGGACGACATCGTGTGGGCCGACGCGGTGATCTTCGGCTCGCCCACCCGGTTCGGCAACACCGCCTCGCAGTTCCGCGCGTTCATCGATTCGCTCGGCGGGCTGTGGGCCCAGGGCAAGCTCGCCGACAAGGTGTACGCGGGGTTCACGTCGTCGCAGACCGCCCACGGCGGGCAGGAGACGACGCTGATCACGCTGTACATCACGCTCATGCATTTCGGCGGGATCATCGTGCCGCCCGGCTACACCGACGGGGTGAAGTTCGCCGACGGGAACCCCTACGGCGTCGGGCACGTCACCGGCCCGGAGAATCGCAACGAGCTCGAGGAGGCAACGCTGGACGCGCTCGACCACCTGGCCCGCCGCGTCGTCAGCGTCGCCGACCGACTGTCCTGAAGCGATTTCGGTGTAGTTCGTCACGCTGAGCGTGACGAACTACACCGAAATCACAAGGGATCAGGCGGTTTCGGTGATCGGCCGGTCCACCCAGCTCATCAGGTCGCGCAGCTTCTTGCCGGTGACCTCGATCGGGTGCTCGGCGTTCTCCTTGCGCAGCTGCTCGAGCTCCTTGTTGCCACCCTCGACGTTGGCCACGAGCCGCTTGACGAACGTGCCGTCCTGGATGTCGGCGAGGATGTCCTTCATCCGCTTCTTGGTGTCGGCGTCGATCACCCGCGGCCCGGACAGGTAGCCACCGAACTCCGCGGTGTCGGACACCGAGTAGTTCATCCGGGCGATACCGCCCTCGTACATCAGGTCGACGATCAGCTTGAGCTCGTGCAGCACCTCGAAGTAGGCGAGCTCGGGGGCGTAGCCGGCCTCGACCATGACCTCGAAGCCGGTCTTGACGAGTTCCTCGGTACCACCGCACAACACGGCCTGCTCACCGAACAGGTCGGTCTCGGTCTCGTCCTTGAACGTGGTCTTGATGACGCCGGCGCGGGCGCCGCCGATCGCCTTGGCGTAGGACAGGGCCAGCGCGAGGCCCTCGCCCTTGGGATCCTGCTCGACCGCGACCAGGCAGGGCACGCCCTTGCCGTCGACGAACTGACGGCGCACCAGGTGTCCGGGGCCCTTGGGCGCCACCATGCCGATGGTCACGCTGGCCGGCGGCTTGATCAGACCGAAGTGGATGTTGAGGCCGTGGCCGAAGAACAGCGCGTTACCGTCCTCGAGGTTGGGCTCGATGTCCTTGGTGAAGATCTCGGCCTGCGCGGTGTCGGGCGCCAGCAGCATGATCACGTCGGCCCACTTGGCGACCTCGGCCGGGGTGTCGACGTCGAGGCCCTGCTCGGTGACCTTCTCGCGCGACTTGGAGCCCTCCTTGAGGCCCACCTTCACCTGAACGCCGGAGTCGCGCAGGCTCAACGAGTGCGCGTGCCCCTGGCTGCCGTAGCCGATGACGCCGACCTTGCGGCCCTGGATGATCGACAGGTCCGCGTCGTCGTCATAGAACATCTCAACTGCCATTGTCGTGAATCTTCTTTCTACTCAGTGCTTTGACGGTCTTACTTGGTGCCGATTCCGCGGGGGCCACGCGACAGCGACACCACACCGGACTGGACGATCTCACGGATCCCGTAGGGCTCCAGCACGCGCAGCAGCGCCTCGAGCTTGCCCGGGGTCCCGGTGGCCTCGACGGTCAGCGACTCGTTCGACACGTCGACTACCTTGGCGCGGAACAGGTTCACGGCCTCGATGACCTGGCCGCGGGTCGTCGCGTCAGCGCGCACCTTGATCAGGGCGATCTCACGCGACACGGCGTTGTCCTCGTCCTGCTCCACGATCTTGATCACGTTCACGAGCTTGTTGAGCTGCTTGGTGATCTGCTCGAGCGGCGAGTCCTCGACGTCGACCACGATGGTCATCCGGGACAGGTCCTTCTGCTCGGTGGCGCCGACGGCCAGCGAGCAGATGTTGTAGCCGCGCCGCGAGAACAGCGAGGCCACGCGGGCCAGGACGCCGGGCTTGTCCTCGACGAGCACCGACAGGGTGTGGATGGTGCTCATCGGTGTGCTCCGTTCTTCGCGCAAGCGCTCATCACGCGTGCCCCTCTTCGTTGTCGAACAGCGGACGGATGCCGCGGGCGTGCTGGATCTCGTCGTTGCTGGTGCCCGCGGCCACCATCGGCCACACCTGGGCGTCGGCGCCGACCACGAACTCGATGACGACGGGCCGGTCGTTGATCGCGCGCGCCTGAGCGATGACGTCTGCCACGTCTTCGGCACGCTCACACCTCAGTCCGACGCACCCCAGCGCCTCGGACAGCTTGACGAAGTCCGGGATGCGTCGGGTGTGGGTGGCCAGATCCGTTTGGCTGTACCGCTCTTCGTAGAACAGCGTCTGCCACTGCCGGACCATGCCCAGGTTGCCGTTGTTGATCAGCGCGACCTTGATCGGCACGCCCTCGATCGCACAGGTGGCGAGTTCCTGATTGGTCATCTGGAAGCAGCCGTCGCCGTCGATGGCCCACACCTCGGTGTCGGGGCACCCCATCTTCGCGCCCATCGCCGCGGGCACGGCGTAGCCCATCGTGCCCAGGCCCCCGGAGTTGAGCCAGGTCTTGGGCTTCTCATATTTGATGAACTGCGCCGCCCACATCTGGTGCTGACCCACGCCGGCGACGTAGATCGCGTCGGAGCCGGCGATCTTGCCCAGCGTCTCGATGACGTACTCGGGTGAGAGGCTGCCGTCGCTCTGCGGGCCGTAGCTCAGCGGGTACGTCGACTGCAGGCCGCGCAGGTACTCCCACCACGTGTCGAGGGTGGTCGTGCCGAGCCCGCCGTCGCGGCGCAGGGCCTCGATCAGATCGGTGATGACCGCCTTGACGTCGCCCACGATCGGGACGTCGGCGTGGCGGTTCTTGCCGATCTCGGCGGGGTCGATGTCGGCGTGGATCACCTTGGCATCGGGAGCGAAGGAATCCAGCTTGCCGGTCACCCGGTCGTCGAACCGGGTCCCGAGTGCGATCAGCAGATCGCTGCGCTGCAGTGCGGCCACCGCGGCCACGGTGCCGTGCATGCCGGGCATGCCGAGGTTCTGCGGGTGGCTGTCGGGGAAAGCACCCCGCGCCATCAGCGTGGTGACCACCGGGATGCCGGTCAGCTCGGCCAGATCCAGCAGCTGCTCGGAGGCCTCGCCGCGGATGACGCCGCCACCGACGTAGAGCACCGGCTTGCGGGCGGCCGTGATCAGCTTCGCCGCCTCGCGGATCTGGCGGTTGTGCGGCTTGGTGTTCGGCTTGTAGCCGGGCAGTTCGAATTTCGGCGGCCAGCTGAAGGTGCACTGGCCCTGCAGCACGTCCTTGGGGATGTCGACCAGCACCGGCCCGGGGCGTCCGCTGGAGGCGATGTGGAACGCCTCGGCGATGACGCGGGCGATGTCGTCGCCGTTGCGGACCAGGAAATTGTGCTTGGTGATCGGCATCGTGATGCCGGAGATGTCGGCTTCCTGGAACGCGTCGGTGCCGATCAGCCCGCGCCCCACCTGCCCGGTGATCGCGACCACCGGGATCGAGTCCATGTAAGCGTCGGCCAGCGGGGTCACCAGATTGGTCGCGCCCGGACCCGAGGTCGCCATGCAGACACCGACCCGTCCGGTGGAGTGCGCGTAGCCGCTGGCGGCGTGGCCACCGCCCTGCTCGTGCCGGACCAGGACGTGGCGCAGCTTCACCGAGTCGAACAGCGGGTCGTAGACCGGCAGCACGGCGCCGCCGGGGATGCCGAAGATCACGTCGACGTCGAGTTCCTCGAGCGAGCGGATGACGGCTTCTGCGCCGGTGAGCTGGTGCGGGGCAACCGTTTTCGGCTGCGGGGCGGCCGGGGTGGCGGCCTGATTCCCGTTCGCCGGGGTCGCCGGCTGCTCAGGTGGCCGCTTGGTGGGTGCGCTCACGGTGTCCTCTTGTCCTGTCGACTCTGGTAGATCTTCTCAAATCGGTGCTGGGGCAACAAAAAACCCCCGTCAGCCGGGCGGCTGTACGAGGGTTGCGCGTCGATGCGGTGGTGCTATGCCCGGACCAGGGATAGCGCGGCATCAACGCGCAACCCAATTACTACGAGCGAGCCCGGGGTCTGCATAGCAGATGACGGTAGCCCCCGAACCGGACTGTGGTCAAATTCGCCCTCGGCGCCCAAGTCCCCGGTCACAGCGGTGGGATGATGGAGCCATGGGTTCCTCCGCCGCGTCGTCTCCCGCCCCGGTCGTGATCCGGATCTCCCCCATGGCGCATCTCGCCGTGGTCCTACTGACGCTCGCGCTGCTGTCGGTGGTGTTCGCCGGGCCGGTGTGGTTCGCCGCGCTGCTGGCGATCCCGGTGCTGCTGTCGGTGGCGATCGCGCGGTACCGCACCGTCGCCGACCGCGACACCGTCACCGCGCGCACGCTGCTGGGCAGTCAGACGCTGCGCTGGGAGGACATCGCCGGGCTGCGGTTCGGCCGCAAGGCGTGGGCTCAGGCCCGGCGCGGCGACGGCACCGAGGTGTCGCTGCCGGCCGTCACGTTCGCGACGCTTCCGGTGCTGACGGCCGCCAGCGGCGGCCGGGTGCCCAATCCGTACGAGTGACGCTCAGGCCAGCGGGTTGGCACCGTTGAGCAGCACCCAGATCGCGACGCCCGCCCCGACGCCGAGGATCAGCGCGGCGAAGGAGCCGAGGAACGGCCGCCGGGCCCAGCCACGGCCGGCGTCCAGGCCGTAGCGTCCGGGGCCGATCAGGATGATCGCGGCCACGACGGCCACCAGGATGACCTCGTACTCGTGGCCGTCGGTCAGGAAGGCCGACAGTCGCGCCTCGTTGTGCGCGTCGATGGCCTCGGCCAGCACCGCGTTGATCAGATAGGCCAGCGCGCCGGCCGCCGCCACCGGGGTGAACAGCCCCAGCACCAGCAGCACCCCCGCCACGATCTGTCCGCCGGCGGCCACGTAGCTCAGGATGTCGGCGTACTGGAACCCGACGCCGGCCAGGTAGTCCCGGAACCCGCCGAGCCCCGATCCGCCCCAGATGCCGAACATCTTCTGCAGGCCGTGCGCCACCAGCAGCAGCCCCAACGCGACCCGCAGCACCAGCAGGCCCAGGTCCTGGGTGCCTCTGCGGTCCCGCTCCCGGTGCTCGTCGAGCACGCCGACCTCGGTGGGCACCGCGGTCGACCCGTACGAGCCGGGCGCCAGGCCGGTGCCGGGCTGCACGTACGGCAGCGGCTCCGCGTCGTTCAACAGGGCGAACGGCTGCTGGTCGGCGGGCTTGGCCGAGTCGTAGCGCGGGATCGCCGTCGTCTCGAAGTCGCCGCCGTACTGCGCCGACGGCAGGTCGTCCTCGGGGTCCACCAGCCGCGCCGACGCGGGCCGGCCGGCCGATTCGTCGGGCCGCTGCCAGGGTCGTGGGTCATGGGGACTCGTCACGACTGCCAGGGTAAGTGCAGCTGCGGCCGTCGCCGGGAATTGGCGCGGCGCGCCCGACCATGTGTTTTGCCGCTTCGGGGCAGGTCGGGCCGGGACGCGTGGCGAGCACTCCGAAACGATCCGTAATCTGGCTCGCATGAGTCAGCGCCGGTCGTTGCGGGCAGCCGCGGTACTGCTGTGCGCGGCGACGCTCGGCAGCGCCGGCTGTGCGCGGTTCGATTCGGCGCAGTCGCAGCCGTTCACCACCGAACCGCAGATGGCGCCGGGGCCGACGTCCACGCCGCCGCCACCACCTCCGTTGCCGGCCCAGCCGTTCCCCAAGCAGTGCCCGGCACCCGGCGTGATGCAGGGCTGCCTGGACAGCACCAGCGGGCTGATCATGCTGCCCGACAGCCAGTCCGCGCTGGTGGCCGAGCGGGTGACCGGCACGGTCAAGCAGGTCGCCACCAAGGCCGAACCGTTCGTCAAGTTGACGCTCCCGGTCGACGGCAGCGGTGACGGCGGCCTGATGGACATCGTGCTGTCCCCGACCTACGCGCAAGACCGGCTGATGTACGCCTACGTCAGCACCCCGAGCGACAACCGGGTGATCCGGATCGCCGACGGCGACGTCCCCAAGCCGATCCTGACCGGTATCCCCAAGGGCGCCACCGGCAACACCGGCGCGCTGGTGTTCACCAGTCCGACCACGCTGATGGTGCAGACCGGTGACGCGGGCGATCCGGCACTGGCGGCCGATCCGGGGTCGATGGCGGGCAAGCTGCTGCGCATCGAGCAGCCGACGACGGTCAACCAGGCACCGACGACGACGGCGCTGTCGGGACTGGGCCCCGGTGGCGGCATGTGCATCGATCCGTCCGACGAGTCGCTCTACGTCACCGACCGGACGCCGACCGCCGACCGGTTGCAGCGCATCACCAAGGACTCGAAGGTGTCGACGGTGTGGACGTGGCCGGACCGTCCCGGGGTGGCCGGCTGTGCGGCGCTCGACGGCACCGTGCTGGTCAACCTCGTAAACACCAAGCAGACCGTGGCGGTGCGGATGGCACCCGACACCGGCGCGGTCACCGGGGAGCCGGAGGTGGTCCGTCAGGACCAGCACGGCCACGCCTGGGCGCTGCAGGTCGCCCCCGACGGCAACATCTGGGGTGCGACGGTGAACAAGACCTCCGGGGACGCCGAGAAACTCGACGACGTGGTGTTCCCGCTGTTCCCGCAGGGCGGCGGCTTCCCGCGGGCCAACGACGAGAAGACCTGATCCAGCCCAGGATCTAGCGCGGCCCGGAGCCGGGTAGGCGCAGGATCAGCCGCGTGCCGCCGAGCGGGCTGACCTCCAGAGCCGCTGTGCCACCGTGGATCTCGGCCTGCTGGGCGACCAGCGCCAGGCCCAGGCCTGAGCCCGATCGCGATGCGGTGGAGCCGCGGTGGAAGCGCTGGAACACCGCCTCACGTTCCTCGGCCGGCACCCCGGTGCCGTTGTCGTCGACGGCGATCTCCACCCCGTCGGCCGAGCTGATCACGCTGAGCTGCACCCGCGTCGCGCCGCCGTGTTTGACGGCGTTGGCGATCGCGTTGTCGATGACCAAGCGCAGGCCCGCCGGCATCCCGAGCATCAGCACAGTCGTCGACGAGGCCAGCGACACCTCCAGGCCGGGGTAGTTGTGCATGGCGTCGTGGGCGGCGCGGTCGAGCATCTCGGCCACGTCGAGCGGCACGAAATCGGCCACCGTGGTCAGTTCGCCCTGCGCCAGCCGCTCGAGAGCGGCCAGCGTCGCCTCGATCCGGGACTGGGTGCGCATCACGTCACCGATGACCTCGGCGCGCTGTTCGGGACCCAGATCCAGCGTCATCAGCACCTCGAGGTTGGTGCGCATCGCGGTCAGCGGCGTCCGCAGTTCATGGGAGGCGACGGCGGCGAAGTCCCGTGCCGATTCGAGCGCCGCCCGGGTGCGCTGCTGCTCGTCGCCGATGCGGGCGAGCATGCCCTCGACCGCCTCCGAGATCTCCACGGCCTCCCACACGCCGCGCACCTGCACCTCGTCGGGGTTGGACTGGGCGTTGATCGCACGCGCCTGCTGGGCCAGCAGCCGGAACGGGTTGACCATGATCAGCGCGATCACCCAGCCGACGAGCAGCGTCGTGACGATCACCCCGGCGCAGATCCAGAACACCCGCCAGTGCAGGGAGTCGATGCGGGCCTGGGTGTCGGCCAGCGGCGCGCCGAGCGCGATCGACGCGCTGCCGGTCGTGATCGTCCGGACGCGGTACTCGACGCCGCCAATGGTCGCGTCGGCGTAGCCGCTGGGCAGTTCGGGCAGCACGATGTCGGCGGGGATGGACACCGCGATGGTGCCGATGCGCGCCGTGCGCACCAGTCCGCCCTCGGCGGGTTCCGGGCCGATCCCCTCCTGAGCGCTGCGCAGCAGGGTGTTCACATCGCCCAGGCTGGACAGCGAGTCCAGGCGGCGGTCCAGCTGGTCGTACTGGTCGTTGGTGACGCCGACCCACACCCAGACCCCGAGCGTCAGCACCAGGATGATGACGCCGACCTGGGCCAGGATCACGATCGAGCGCAGCGACAACAGCCGCAGCGGGTGCGACAGCAGGCGCAGAACCAGGTCCTGGGCGCGCTTCATGAACGCGTCAACTGCAGGCGGCCATGACCAGTTCACGCACGCGCGCAGCGTCCGCCTGACCCTTGGTCGCCTTCATCACCGCACCGACGATCGCGCCGGCGGCCTGGACCTTGCCGCCCCGGATCTTCTCGGCGATGTCGGGGTTGGCGGCCAGCGCTTCGTCGACCGCGGCCTGGATCAGCGAGTCGTCGCGCACCACCACGAGCCCGCGGGCCGTCATCACCTCGTCGGGCTCACCCTCCCCGGCGAGCACCCCCTCGACGACCTGACGGGCCAGCTTGTTCGACAGCTTGCCGTCGTCGACGAGCTTGACCACCGCGGCCACCTGGGCCGGTGTGATGGACAGGTCGGCCAGCTCGACGCCCGCTTCGTTCGCCTTCTGCACCAGGAAGTTGCCCCACCAGGCGCGCGCCGCGTCACTGGATGCGCCGTGGTCGACGGTGGCCGCGATCAGATCGAGCGCGCCGATGTTGACCAGGTCGCGCATCACCTCGTCGGAGATACCCCACTCCTGCTGAATCCGGTTGCGGGACAACCACGGAAGTTCCGGGATGGTGGCGCGCAGCCGCTCCACGAGGTCGGCACTGGGCGCGACGGGTTCGAGGTCCGGCTCGGGGAAGTAGCGATAGTCCTGCGCGGTCTCCTTGCTGCGTCCCGGTGAGGTGTAACCGTCCTCGTGGAAGTGCCGGGTCTCCTGGTGCACGACGCCGCCGGACTCGAGAACCGCTGCCTGTCTGCGCATCTCGTAGCGGACCGCGACTTCCACGCTCTTGAGCGAGTTGACGTTCTTGGTCTCGGTGCGGGTGCCGAACTCGGCCTGCCCGACGGGCTTGAGGGAGACGTTCGAATCGCACCGCATCGAACCCTGGTCCATCCGAACGTCCGAGACGTCCAACGCGCGCAACAGGTCTCGCAGCGCGGTCACGTACGCCCGGGCGATCTCGGGGGCGCGCGACCCGGCGCCCTCGATCGGTTTCGTGACGATCTCGATCAGCGGGACGCCGGAGCGGTTGTAGTCGGCGAGCGACGTCGTCGCCCCCGCGATCCGACCGGTGTCACTTCCCAGGTGGGTCAGCTTGCCGGTGTCCTCCTCCATGTGCGCGCGCTCGATCTCGATCCGCCACGTGGTGCCGTCGTCGAGGGGGACGTCGAGGTGGCCGTTGATCGCGATCGGCTCGTCGTACTGGGAGATCTGGTAGTTCTTCGGCTGGTCCGGGTAGAAGTAGTTCTTCCGGGCGAACCGGCCCCACGGTGCGATATCGCAGTTCAGCGCGAGCCCGATGCGGATCGCGGACTCGACCGCGGTCTGATTGAGCACCGGCAGCGAGCCGGGCAACCCCAGGCAGACCGGGCACACCTGCGTGTTGGGTTCGCCGCCGAACCGGTTGGCGCACCCGCAGAACATCTTGGTCTGCGTCGACAGCTCGACGTGCACCTCGAGGCCCAGGACCGGCTCGTAGGCGGCGATCACCTGGTCGTAGTCCAGCAGCTCGGCGGTGTCGACAGACATGCCCATGATCCTAGTGAGCGGATGCGCCGAGACTGCCGCCAGATCGCGTTCGGGGCCCGGTGGGCGATCTCACCGCAGGCTCGGTGGCCCGCGGGACGGGTCAGCCGAAGAACTCCGCGGCGTCGTCGTAGCGGCTCTGCGGCACCAGCTTGAGCTGGCGGACCGCGTCGGCCAACGGCACCCGGCCGATGTCCTGGCCGCGCAGCGACACCATCATCCCGTATTCGCCTGCGTGGGCCGCGTCGGCGGCGTTGACGCCGAAGCGGGTGGCCAGCACCCGGTCGTAGGGCGTCGGGGTGCCGCCGCGCTGCACGTGTCCGAGCACCGTGACCCGGACTTCTTTGTTGATCCGCTTCTCGACCTCGACCGCGAGTTGCTGGGCGACGCCGGTGAACCGCTCGTGGCCGAACTCGTCGGTACCGCCCTTTTTCAACTTCATCGAGCCCTCGGCCGGTTTCGCGCCCTCGGCCACCACGCAGATGAAGTGCGAGTCGCCGCGCACGAAGCGCTGTTTGACGAGCCGGCACACCTCTTCGACGTCGAAGGGCTGCTCGGGGATCAAGGTCATGTGCGCACCGGAGGCGAGCCCGGCGTTCAGCGCGATCCAGCCCGCGTGCCGGCCCATCACCTCGACGAGCATCACCCGCTGATGCGACTCGGCCGTGCTGTGCAGCCGGTCGATCGCGTCGGTGGCGACATGCAACGCGGTGTCATGCCCGAAAGTGACGTCGGTGCAGTCGATGTCGTTGTCGATGGTCTTCGGCACCCCGACCACCGGCACATTCTCCTCCGACAGCCAGTGCGCCGCGGTGAGCGTGCCCTCTCCCCCGATCGGGATCAGCACGTCGATGCCGTTGTCCTCGAGCGTCTGCTTGATCTGGTCCAACCCGGCCCGCAGCTTGTCGGGGTTCACCCGCGCGGTGCCGAGCATGGTGCCGCCCTTGGCGAGCAGGCGGTCGTTGCGGTCGTCGTTCTTGAGCTGGATGCGCCGATCTTCGAGCAGGCCCCGCCAGCCGTCCTGGAAGCCGACCACCGACGAGCCGTATCGCACGTCGCACGTGCGCACCACCGCTCTGATCACCGCGTTCAGGCCAGGGCAGTCACCACCGCCGGTCAGTACTCCGATGCGCATGGTGACCATCCTCCCCTTTCACAGCGCAGTTGGCAGAGGACCCCGGGCAACTTCATAGGCGGCCCCCACCCGGTAGAGCCGGTCATCGGCCAGCGCCGGCGCCATGATCTGCAGTCCCACCGGCAGATTGTCGTCGGCCGACAGACCCGACGGCACCGACATCCCGCAGTGCCCGGCCAGATTCAACGGCAGCGTGCACAGGTCGAACAGGTACATCGCCAGCGGATCGTCGACCTTCTCGCCGAGCCGGAACGCGGTCGACGGGGTGGCCGGCGAGACGAGCACGTCGACGCTGCGGTAGGCCTCCTCGAGGTCGCGGGCGATCAGCGTGCGCACCTTCTGCGCCTGGTTGTAATACGCGTCGTAGTAGCCGGCCGACAGCGCATACGCACCGATCATGATCCGGCGCTTGACCTCTGGGCCGAACCCCGCGGACCGCGTCATCGCCATCACCTCCTCGGCGCTGTGGCTGCCGTCGTCGCCGACGCGCACGCCGTAGCGCATGCCGTCGAACTTCGCCAGGTTGGACGACACCTCCGACGGCAGGATCAGGTAGTAGGCGGGCAGCGCGTAGTCGAAGTGCGGGCAGTCCACCTCGCTGATCTCGGCGCCCAGCGCGCTCAGCTGCTCGACGGCGGCGGTGAACGACGCCAGTACGCCGGGCTGATAGCCCTCGCCGCTGCGCAGCTGCTTGACCACGCCGATGCGCACCCCGGTGAGGTCACCGGCCGCACCGGCCCGGGCCGCGGCGACGACGTCGGGGACCGGGGCGTCGACCGACGTCGAATCGCGCGGATCGTGGCCCGCGATGACCTCGTGCAGCAGCGCGGTGTCCAGGACCGTGCGGGCGCAGGGGCCACCCTGGTCGAGTGAGGACGCGCACGCGATCAGCCCGTACCGCGACACCGTGCCGTAGGTGGGCTTGACGCCGACGGTGGCCGTCAGCGCGGCCGGCTGACGGATCGAGCCGCCGGTGTCCGAGCCGATCGCCAGCGGCGCCTGGAACGCCGCCAGCGCGGCCGCGCTGCCACCGCCGGACCCGCCGGGCACCCGCTCGGTGTCCCACGGGTTGCGGGTGGGCCCGTAGGCGGAGTTCTCCGTCGACGAGCCCATCGCGAACTCGTCCATGTTGGTCTTGCCCAGAATCGGGATGCCGGCCGCGCGCAGCCGTGCCGTCACCGTGGCGTCGTACGGCGACGTCCAGCCCTCGAGGATCTTCGACCCGCAGGTGGTCGGCATGTCGGTCGCGGTGAATACGTCCTTGAGCGCCAGCGGGACGCCGGCCAGTGGCGAAGCCAGGGGTTCACCATCGGCTCTGGCCTCGCGGACGGCCTTGTCGACGTCGGCCGCGGCCGCCAGCGCCTGCTCCCCCGCGACGTGCAGGAATGCGTGGTAGTCGCCGTCGGTGGCGGCGATCTGATCCAGGCAGGCCTGGGTCACCTCGGTCGAGGACACCTCGCCGGCGGCGATCTTCTCGCCCAGCGTCGCGGCGTCGAGCCTGATCAGTTCCGTCTCGCTCATTCGGGCTCCCCCAGGATCCGCGGGACCGCGAAGCGGCCGTCGACGGCGTTGGGCGCCTGCGCCAGCGCCTCGTCCTGGGTGAGGCACGGCTGCGGCTCGTCGGGACGGAACACGTTGACACTCTTCAGCGGGTTGTCGGTGGCCGCGACGCCGGTGACGTCGACGGCCTGGATCTGGCTGACGTGGCCGAGGATGGCGTCGAGCTGGCCGGCGAAACTGTCGAGTTCGCCGTCGGTCAGGGCGAGGCGGGACAGCCGCGCGAGGTGCGCAACCTCGTCTCGGGAGATCTGGGACACGACCACGAAGCCTAGTTCAAGCCATCGAGTTCCCCCGAGCCGCCGATTCCGCCCGAGTCGCCGCCTCCCCGTCCCCCGTGACACAGTGTTGCGCGTGCCGTCGTATCTGCTGCGCGTCCAGCTGGAGGACAGGCCCGGCAGCCTGGGCTCCCTGGCGGTGGCGCTCGGCTCGGTGGGCGCCGACATCCTGTCTCTCGACGTGGTCGAGCGCGCCGCGGGCTACGCCGTCGACGACCTGGTCGTGGAACTCCCGCCGGGCGCGATGCCCGACATGCTGATCACCGCCGCCGAAAAGCTGAAGGGCGTCTATGTCGACAGCATCCGGCCGCACACCGGGCTGCTCGAGGCGCACCGAGAACTCGAGTTGATCGATCACGTCGCCGCCGCCGAGGGGAAACAGCGGCGGCTGCAGGTACTCGTCGACGAGGCGCCGAAGGTGCTGCGCGTCGGGTGGTGCGTGGTGGCCCGGCTCACCGATGCGGGCCCGCAGCGGCTCGTCGGCAGTTCCGGCGCGCCCGAGACGCAGGCCGCGGAGACACCGTGGCTGCCGATCGAGCACGCCGCGGCGCTCGACGCCCGCGCCGACTGGGTGCCCGCGGTGTGGCGGGACATGGACACCACCCTGGCGGCCGCCCCCCTGGGCGACACCCGCACCGCGGTGGTGCTCGGCCGGCCCGGCGGACCCGACTTCCGCCCGAGCGAGGTCGCGCGGCTGGGCTACCTGGCCGGCATCATCGCGACGATCCTGCGCTAGATCGCGTCGGGACCGCCCTCGAGCAGACGGCGGAACCCGTCCTCGTCGAGGACCGGGACGCCGAGTTCGATCGCCTTGTCGTACTTGGAGCCCGGCGCGTCACCGGCGACCACGTACGCGGTCTTCTTCGACACCGAGCTGGCCGCCTTGCCGCCGCGCGCGATGATCGCCTCCTTGGCGTCGTCGCGGCTGAACCCGGTCAGTGACCCGGTGACGACGATCGACATGCCCTCCAGCGTGCGTTCGATGCTGGCGTCGCGTTCGTCGGCCATCCGGACCCCGGCCGCCCGCCACTTGTCGACGATCGCGCGGTGCCAGTCGACGGTGAACCAGTCGGTGACCGCGGCCGCGATCGTGGGGCCGACGCCCTCGGCGGCGGCGAGCTGTTCCTCGGAGGCCGCCATGATGGCCTCCAGGCTGCCGAACTCGGTGGCCAGGGCGCGCGCCGCCGTCGGGCCGACGTGGCGGATGGACAGCGCGACGAGCACCCGCCACAGCGGTTGCGCCTTGGCCTTGCCGAGGTTGGCCAGCAGCCGCTTGCCGTTGGCCGACACCTCGCCCTTCTGTGTGGTGAACAGGTCGGTGCGCAGCAGATCGTCGGCGGTGAGCGTGAACAGGTCGCCCTCGTCGGTGATGACGCCTGCCTGCAGCAGCGCGATCGCCGCCTCGTAGCCCAGCCCCTCGATGTCGAACGCCCCGCGGCCCGCGACGTGGAACACCCGCTCCCGCAGCTGTGCCGGGCAGGTGCGCGAGTTGGGGCACCGGATGTCGGCGTCACCCTCCTTGGCCGGGGCCAGTTCGGTGCCGCACTCCGGGCAGTGCGTCGGCATCACGAACTCGCGCTCGCTGCCGTCCCGCAGGTCGACCACCGGGCCGAGCACCTCAGGGATGACATCGCCGGCCTTGCGGATCACCACGGTGTCGCCGATCAGCACGCCTTTGCGCTTGACCTCCGAGGCGTTGTGCAGCGTCGCCAGACCCACCGTCGAGCCCGCGACCTTGACCGGCTCCATGTAGGCGAACGGCGTCACCCGCCCGGTCCGGCCCACGTTCACCCGGATGTCCAGCAACGTGGTGGTCGCCTCCTCAGGCGGGTATTTGTAGGCGACCGCCCACCGCGGCGCGCGCGATGTCGCGCCCAGCCGCCGCTGCAGCGCCATCTCGTCGACCTTGACGACCACGCCGTCGATCTCGTGTTCGACGTCGTGTCGGTGCTCACCCCAGTACGCGATGCGTTCGGTCACCGCACCGAGGCCCTTCACCTTCGCGGTGTGGTCCGACACCGGCAGCCCCCACGCCCCGAGCGCCCGGTAGGCGTCGTGCAGGCTGGCCGGCGCAAAGCCCTCGGCATGGCCGAGCCCGTGGCAGATCATCCGCAACCGGCGCCGCGCCGTCACGGCCGGGTTCTTCTGGCGCAGCGACCCGGCGGCGCTGTTGCGCGGATTGGCGAACGGCGGTTTGCCCTCGGCGACCAGACCCGCGTTGAGTTCCTCGAAGTCGGCCACCCGGAAGAACACCTCGCCGCGCACCTCGAGTACCGAGGGCAAGGGGAATTCCTCTGTGCCGCTCAGCTTTTCGGGCACGTCCTCGATGGTGCGGGCGTTCAGCGTGACGTCCTCGCCGGTGCGGCCGTCGCCGCGGGTGGCGGCCCGGACCAGCCGGCCGTCCCGGTAGACCAGCGCCAGCGCCACCCCGTCGATCTTCAGTTCACACAGATACTCGGCGTCCGGGCCGATCTCGCCCGCGATGCGCGCGGCCCAGGCGCGCAACTCGTCGGGGTCGAAGACGTTGTCCAGGCTCAGCATTCGCTCGAGGTGCTCGGCCGGCGTGAAATCGGTGGCGAACCCGGCGCCGCCCACCAGCTGCGTCGGCGAGTCGGGTGTGCGCAACTCGGGGTGCTCGTCCTCGAGTGTCTGCAGCCGGCGCAGCAGCGTGTCGAACTCCGCGTCGGAGATCACCGGGGCGTCGCGCACGTAGTAGCGGAACTGGTGCTCGCGCACCTCGTCGGCGAGTTCCTGCCAGCTGCGGCGCAGGTCGGCATCCAAGCCGTCGCCGGCTTGCTCGGCCAGTAGTGCCTCCGCGTCGGGGCTCGCCTCGGGACTCACCCTGGCAGGTTATCGAAGCGCACCGACACGACGATCCGGAAGACCGGTCCGACCGACTGGCTACGCTGCGGGCATGCCGCATCCGGACATGTTCTCCGAACACGATCCCGGTCTGGCGGACGTGCGCGCGATCGCGCTGGCCTTCCCCGGCGCCGTCGAGAAGATCTCCTGGGGCCGACCCGTGTTCTGCGCGCCGAAGATGTTCGCCGTCTACGGCGGCTCAGAGAAGGGCGAGGCAAAGGGCGAGCACGTGCCCTACCCGCACGCACTGCTGATCAAGGTCGACGACAGCGATCGCCAGGCACTCGTGCAGGATCGCCGCTTCTTCTTCCCGGCCTACCTCGGCCCGTTCGGGTGGCTCGGGCTGGACCTCACCGCCACCGTCGTGGACTGGACCGAGGTCCGCGAACTGTTGGACGCCTCCTACCGGATGGTGGCGCCCAAGAAACTGCTCCGCCAGCTCGACCAACGGCAGTCCGGGTCCGGCCCGGACATGATTCGATCGGAGACACCATGAGCTTCTCGAGCCCCTTCCCCGAAGTCGACATCCCCACCGCCAGCGTCTACGACTACCTGTTCTCCGGCTTCTCCGGTGCCGAGGACGCCGACCTCGACCGGGTCGCGCTGGTCGACTCCACCAGTGGCCGGCAGACCACCTACCGCGAGATGATCGCCCGCATCGACACATTCGCCGGTGCGCTGGCGGCCCGCGGGCTCGGTGTCGGCGACGTGGTCGGGTTGCTCGCCCCCAACAGCTCCGCGTTCGCGGTGGCCTTCCACGGCATCCTGCGCGCCGGCGCGACCGCGACGACGATCAACGCCCTGTTCACCGCCAAGGACATCGCCAAGCAGCTGACCGATTCGGGCGCGGTCATGCTGATCACCGTCGCCGCCCTGGCGCCCCAGGCCGCCGAAGCCGCGAAGCTGGTCGGGCTGCCCGACGACAACCTCGTCGTGCTCGACGGCCCGGGCCGCGCCGCCGACGGGCACCCCAACGCGGCGGAGCTTCTCGAGGCGAAAGCGCCTGCGCCGGAGGTGACGTTCGCGCCGTCGTCGCATCTGGCCGCACTGCCCTACAGCTCCGGGACGACCGGCAACCCCAAGGGCGTGATGCTCACGCACCGCAACCTGGTCGCCAACGTCGCGCAGATCCGTCCGCTGCACGGCATGGTGCCCGACGACGTGGTGCTGGCGGTGCTGCCCTTCTTCCACATCTACGGGATGACGGTGCTGCTCAACGCCGCGCTGCACGCCCGGGCGCGGCTGGTGATCATGCCGAGCTTCGACCTCGGCCAGTTCCTCGGCAACATCGCCGAGCACCGCTGCACGATCGCGTTCATCGCGCCGCCGGTCGCCGTCGCGCTCGCCAAGCATCCCCTCGTCGACGAACACGACCTGTCCTCGCTCAAGGTCGTGATGTCCGGCGCCGCCCCCCTCGACGCGGATCTGGGCCGTGCGGTCGCCGAACGGCTCGACTGCCGGGTGGTGCAGGGGTACGGCATGAGTGAGCTGAGCCCGGTCAGCCACATCACCCCGTTCGACGCCGGCAAGCACGACATGAAAATCGACGCGCCGCTGAGCTCGGTCGGCTGGACGGTGTCCAACGCCGTGTCCAAGATCGTCGACCCGGACACCGGCGAGGACATCACGCCGCCGGAGGAGGGGCTGAGCAGGACCGGCGAGCTGTGGTTCAAGGGACCCAACGTGATGGCCGGCTATCTGAACAACGACGAGGCCACCCGGTCCACCATCGACGACGACGGCTGGTTGCACACCGGCGATCTCGCGCAGGTCGATGCGCACGGCTGTGTCTACATCGTCGATCGGCTCAAGGAACTGATCAAGTACAAGGGCTACCAGGTGCCCCCCGCCGAGCTCGAGGCCGTGCTCCTCAGCCATCCCGGGATCGCCGACGCCGCGGTGATCGGTGTCCCCAACGCCGACGGCGAGGAGGTGCCCAAGGCCTACGTGGTCAAGCAGTCCGGCGCCGAGCTCACCGAGGCCGAGGTCATCGAGTTCGTCGCCGGCCAGGTGGCGCCCTACAAGAAGGTGCGCCAGGTCCAATTCATCGACGCCGTACCGAAATCCGCATCGGGCAAGATCCTGCGCAAGGACCTCAAGAACGCCTGACCGGTCACCCGACCGCGTCGGGATCCTCGGCGAAGGCGTCGGCGACCTTCTGCGCCGTTTCGACGGCCCGGCGCGCCCAGGCCGCGGTGGCGCCGGCCAGCCCGCAGGTCGGGGTCACACCGACGCGGTCGCGCAACACCGCCCGGGAGAACCCGAGGCGGTCGGTCACAGCGGCCACCGTCGTCGCGACCTCCTCGACCGACGGCCGGGTCACCGGCGTCGCGGCCGGGACGGCACCGAGCAGAACGGTCCGCCCGGATTCCAGGAACTCGCCGACCGCGTCGAGGTCGGCCGCGGTGAGCGTCTGAGCGTCGACCGACACCGCACCGATCATGCTGCGCTGCAACAGTTTCCAGGGCAGGCTGGCGGCGCAGCTGTGCAGGGCCACCTCACCGCCCACCGCGGCCACGCAGTCGTCGAGCAGCCCGATGACCACCGACTCGTCCACCGGGTGCACCGGGCTCAGACTCGTCACTCCCGACAACCGTCCCGCCAGCGCTGCCGGCAGGGAGGGCTCGTCGAACTGGACGACCACCGGTGTCTGCAGCCGCCGCTGCACCTGCGCGCGGTGCGCGGCCACCCCCTCGGCCAGGGACATGGTCAGGTCCCGGACGGCGCCGGCGTCGGTGATCGCGCGGTGCCCGCCGCCGAGTTCGAGATGCGCCGCCAGCGTGATCGGCCCGGGCGCCTGCACCTTGACCACGCGTTCGCCGCCGCGCAGACCGGCCTTCTCCCAGGCCTCCTCCAGCGCGTCGATGTCCTCGTCGAGCAGGCTGGCCGCCCGTCGGGTGACCCCGCTGCGCCCCGCCGCGACGCGGTAGCCGCGCGGGATCGTGTCGATCGCGATGTCGACCAGCAGCGCGCCCGCACGCCCGATCAGGTCGGCGCCCACGCCGCGGCCGGGAAGCTCGACGAGATGGGGCAGCCGGTGCAACTCCCCCACCACCACCTCGGCCGCGTCATGGGCCGAGGTCCCCGGCCATGATCCGACCCCCGTGGCGGTCGCGAATGCAGTCACTCGCCCGACGATAGGCGACGCACTACCCTCGAAGCATGACGGGCCGCGTGCTCCTGTGCGCCGTGGCGATCCTGCTGTCGGGGTGTGCGCAGACCGTGGCCGGGACCGCGACCCGGCCGGTGCCCGGCCTCGACGAGGATTCCCGCTCGCCCGTCGACGTCGACGCGGTCCTGCTCGACCGTTCCCGGATGCAGGCGATCACCGGTTCCGGCCCAGATCTCACCGCCGTTCCTGGCACGGAAAGCAAAGTGCCGGTGGACATTCCGATGAACACCGGGTTCCTGCCCGAGCAGGTGGTGCGTGACGTGCCCGCACAGTGCGAGTGGCTGTTCGCCGAGACCCAGGTGTTCGGCTCCGCGGTCGAGGAGTTCCACAAGACCATCTACCAGAATCCGGCGCGCGGGGCGCTGATCTCCCAGGCTGCCGCGGGCTACGTCGACCCGGCCACGGCGGTGGGCGCCCTGACCGGTCTGACCCGCCGGATCGACGAGTGCGGCGACACCGATCAGGGGCCCGTGCTGGTCGGCGAGGTGAGCGCGACCGACGATGCGGTGTCCATCCGCCCCGGCGCGTGCGGACGCGACTATCGGGTGAAGTCCGCGGTCATGATCGAGGTGACGTTCTGCTCGTTCCCCGACTCGGTTCCCGGCTTGGTGATGACCAACATCGCCGACAACGTGCCCGGCTAGGTTCGTCGGCGGACGGCGGTCACGTTTCGAGGCGGGACTCCTCGAGATCGATGTCGCGCAGGATGCGGTTGAAGGCCTCGTTCGACAGCGACCCTTCGCGCCGCAGCGTCGTCAGCGCACGCCGCTGCGCCTCCAACACGGCGCGCACCATGTCCTGATAGGCCCGCGACCGTTCCTCGTAGTCGCCGACCTCGTCGCCGGCCACCCGGGCCTCGAACCGCTGTGCCCGGTACTCGTAGAGACCACGCATGCGCTGCGCGGTGTCGGTGCGCGTCCACTGTTCGTCGGCGAGCTCGTCGATCCGGTCCAGGGCCGCCCGCGCCGCGGTCAGCCGCGCCCGATCTTCTTCGGCGGCCTCCGGGTCCGTGGTGCGGTCCAATCGGTTGATCAGCGCAGGCAGCGTCAGCCCCTGCACCACGAGCGTGAAGAAGATGACCACGAAGGTGAGGAAGAGGATCAGTTCGCGATGCGGAAACGGTGCGCCGTCGGCGGTCTGCAGCGGCAGTGCCAACGCCACGGCGAGCGAGACCGCGCCCCGCATCCCGCTCCACCCCATGACGAGCCGCCACGACGCCGGGGCGCGTCGGCGACGCTGTCGGGGCCTGCGGTCCAGCAGCCTGATCAGATAGGGCACCGAGAAGAACCAGGCGATGCGGACGGCGACCAGGGTGGCGGTCACCGTGGCGGCGTAGGCCACCAGGGCGGTGAAGCGGTATTCGTGCAGGCCTGACACGATGGTGTGCAGTTGCAGGCCGATGAGCGCGAAAAGCGTTGCGTTGATCAGGAAGTCGATGATGTCCCAGACGAAGTAGCCCTGCAGCCGGGGGCGGGCGTCGAGGACATCGGGGCTGCGGATCGCCATGACGATCCCGGCGGTGACGACCGCCAGGACGGCCGAGGCGCCCGCCGCCTCGGCGGGCAGGAACGCGGCGTAGCAGGTGAGCAACGAGATCGTGACGCTGATCTGGGCGTCATAGATGCGGGCGCGGAACCATCCCGACAACCAGCCCACCACCAGGCCGATCGCGATGCCGCCGAGCGCTCCGAAGACGAAGCTCAACCCGGCGTCGGCCAGCGAGAAACTGCCCGCGACGGTGGCGGCCACCGCGACCCGGAAGGCGACCAGCGCGGTCGCATCGTTGAACAGCCCTTCGCCCTCGATGCTGCTGATGAGCCTGCGCGGGGCGCCCAGGCGACGCATGATGGTGGCCGCGGCCACCGGATCGGTGGGCGACACGATCGCGCCGAGCACGAAGGCCGCTTCCCAGGGCATCTCGGGAACGACGGCGTGCGCGGCGCACGCCACCGCCCCCATCGTGACGACGACCAGGGCGACCGCGCTGAGGGTGAGGCTGCGCAGGCCGGTGCGGAAGTCGCCGAAGTTCGCGTAGATCGCCGACTTGTACAGCAGCGGGGGCAGGAAGAGCGCCAGAACGAGGTCGGGTTCGAGGCGGATCTCCGGCAAGCCGGGGAGGAAACCCGCCAGCGCCCCACCGATCACCAGCGGAATCGGATAGGGCACCGACAGGCGGCATGCGAGTGCCCCCAACGCGGCCACAGCCATCAGCAATGCGGTGATCAGCACCTCGGCATGGTTCACGCCGACACCCTCGTGCCGATGTGGTCAGCTGTCAATGCGATTCGCCCGGTAGCGCGACCGTGCGACAGCGGTCACGGCAGTGTCGGTGGCGGCTCGGGCAGCGGATGCGCACCCTCGGGGCGCAACCCATCGAAGATGATGGCGAGGTAGCGCCGCCACAGCATCGGCGGTGGATCGGCGAGATTGTCCGTGACGTGCACGGGCGCGCACATCAGCAGGAAGACGTCCGTCTCGGTGATGTCGGGCCGGAGCACGCCGGCGCCGCGGGCCCGGTCGACGAGTACCCCGAGGGCGCAGTGCAGATCTTCTCGCGCCCGCCCCACTGCGGGATCACCGTCACTGGCCGTCTGCAGGAACGTCAGATCGTGTTGCCGTCGTTGGTCGGCGGCGATCACGAGGAAATCCCTCAGTGCCGCACCCGGATCCGGCGCACCGGCGAGACCCTTCGCGGCATCGGTCAATGCGGTGATGTGCTCGCACACGATGGAGGCGATGAGGTCTTCCTTCGTGGCGAAATGACGAAACACCGTTCCTTTCGCCACCCCGGCTCGCGCAGCGATGTCGGCGACGGAGGCGGCGAGCCCGCGCTCGGCGAAGACCGTCTCTGCGGCGTCGAGAAGTTGTCGACGGTTGCGAGCCGCGTCCGCGCGAAGGGGACGAGGACTCGAGGGCATGCGACGAGACTACCAACTTGACCGACCGGTCACCTTGTGCCAGCGTGGGATGAACATGACCGAGTGGTCATGTTCGTACATCCTTATGGAGGACAGATGAACGTGCACGGTGCCACCGCTCTGGTCACCGGGGCGAACCGCGGAATCGGACGCTCCTTCGCGATCGAGCTGCTCGCTCGCGGAGCGACGGTTTACGCGACCGCGCGCACACCTGAGCTGATCGACATCCCCGGCGCGGAGGTCATGCGTCTGGACATCACCGACCGGGCATCCGTGGCGGCAGCAGCGGCGCGCGCATCGGACGTCGACCTGCTGATCAACAACGCCGCCGACACCGCGGGCGGCAGTCTGGTCGACGGTGATCTCGACGCGATCCGGTCGACCATGGAGTCGAACTACTTCGGCACTCTGGCGATGATTCGGGCGTTCGCGCCGGTGTTGGCGCGCAACGGCGGCGGTGCCATCCTCAACGTGCTGTCGGCGGCCGCGTGGTCGACCGTGCCGGGCAACACCGCGTATGCAGCCGCGAAGTCCGCGCAGTGGGGCTTGACCAACGGCGTTCGCGTCGAACTGGCCGAGCAGGGCACGCTCGTGAGCGCTCTGGTGCCGGGACTCGTGGGCACGCCGACGCTCTACGACTTCGCGCGCCGCCAGGGCATCGAATTCCCCGACGGCCGGGTGATCGACCCGGCCGATCTCGTGCGGCTCGCACTCGACGGGCTGGAGGCGGGCGAGATCGAGGTGCTCGACCCGATCGGCGCGGAGGCGAAGTCGGCGCTGTCAGGGCCACCCCGCGCCTTCGAACTCAACTGATGACCGCGTGGCGTCAGTGCGCCCCGGTGATGGTGGCGCTCCCGAGCACCTCGTCGCCCTCGGGATCGGGACGGTAGAGCACGAGCGTCTGCCCGCGCGCGACGCCGCGCAGCGGGACGCGCAGGTCGACGGCGACCGACCCGTCACGCACCCTGGCAACGGCGTCGGCGGTGCCGCCGTGGGCGCGGACCTGCACGACGCATTCCACCGGACCGTCGGGCGCCGTCCCGCAGGTGAACACCGGCTCGTCACCCACCAGCGTGGTGACCTCCAGGTCGGCGAGGTCGCCGACGTGCACGGTGCCGGTGTCGGCGTCGATCCCGGTCACGTACCGGGGCCGGCCGTCCGGGCCCGGTCCCGGGATGCCGAGTCCCTTGCGCTGGCCGATCGTGAAACCATGCACGCCGTCGTGCTCGGCGAGCACGGTGCCCGCGGCGTCGACGACCGCCCCGGGGCGCACGCCGATGCGGGCGCCCAGGAACGCCCGGGTGTCCCCGGAGGGGATGAAGCAGATGTCGTGGCTGTCGGCCTTGGCGGCGACCGACAGTCCGCGGCGGGCGGCCTCCTCGCGGATCTGCGCCTTGGGGGTGTCCCCGATCGGGAACACCGCATGCCGCAGTTGCTCGGCGGTCAGCACCGCCAGCACGTAGGACTGGTCCTTGTCGTGATCGACCGCGCGGCGCAGCCGACCGTCCGACAACCGCGCATAGTGACCGGTGGCCAACGCGTCGAAGCCCAGCGCCAGCGCCCGGGATGCCAACGCGGAGAACTTGATCCGCTCGTTGCAGCGCACGCACGGATTCGGGGTCTCCCCCCGCGCGTAGGAGGCGACGAAGTCGTCGATCACGTCCTCTTTGAAGCGGTCCGCGAAATCCCAGACGTAGAACGGGATGTCGAGCACGTCAGCGACCCGGCGGGCGTCGCCGGCGTCCTCCTTCGAGCAGCATCCCCGCGATCCGGTGCGCAGGGTGCCCGGCGCGGACGACAACGCCAGGTGCACGCCGGTGACGTCGTGTCCGGCGTCGACCATCCGCGCGGCGGCCACCGACGAATCGACGCCACCGCTCATCGCGACCAGCACCCGCATGACTACGGCCGTCCTCCCGAGCTCGCCAGCGCCGCCTGACGCGCGCGCTCCACCGCCGCGGGCAGCACCGCCAGCGCGGCGTCGACGTCGGCGTCGGTGCTGGTGTGACCCAACGAGAAGCGCAACGATCCGCGCGCACTGGCCGGGTCGGCGCCCATGGCGGTGAGCACGTGCGAGGGCTGGGCCACACCGGCGGTGCACGCCGATCCGGTCGAGCACTCGATTCCCTTGGCGTCCAACAACATCAGCAGAGAGTCACCTTCACAGCCGCGAAAGGTGAAGTGCGTGTTGCCGGGCAGCCGGCCGACTCCGGCCGCGCCGTTGAGATACACGTCGTCGATGGTGCCGAGCACGCCGTCGATCAACCGGTTACGTAATGCGCGCACCCGCGCCGCGGTGGCGTCCATGGTCTCGACCGCGTCGCGCGCCGCCGCGGCCATGGCCACGACGCCCGCGACATCCTGGGTGCCGGAGCGCACATCGCGTTCCTGCCCGCCGCCGTGCAACTGAGGCACGCAGGCGGTGTCGCGGCGCAGCAGCAGGGCCCCCACGCCGGCGGGTCCGCCGAACTTGTGCGCGGTGACGCTCATTGCCGACAGGCCGCTGGCGGCGAAGTCGACGGGCACCTGCCCGACGGCCTGCACCGCGTCGCTGTGCATCGGGATGTCGAAGCCGGCGGCGACCTGCGCGAGTTCCGCGATGGGCATGATGGTGCCGACCTCGTTGTTGGCCCACATCACCGAGATCAGGGCGACGTCGGCGGGATCGCCGATCGCGGTCCGCAGCGCGGCCGGCGTCACCACCCCGTCGCGGTCGACCGGGATCCAGGTGACCTCGGCACCCTCGTGCTCGACCAGCCACTCGACGGCGTCGAGCACCGCGTGATGCTCGACCGGCGTCGTGACGATGCGGCGGCGGCCGTGCTCGGCGTCACGCCGTGCCCAGAAGATCCCCTTGACGGCGAGGTTGTCGCTCTCGGTGCCCCCGGCGGTGAAGATCACCTCCGACGGCCGCGCGCCGAGCAGCTGAGCCAGCGTCTCCCGGGACTCCTCGAGCCGGCGGCGGGCCAGCCGACCGGATCCGTGCAGCGAGGAGGCGTTCCCGACCGTCGACAACGCCGCTGTCATCGCCTCGATGGCGGTCGGGCGCATCGGGGTGGTGGCAGCGTGGTCGAGGTACACCGCGGGCGCAGTCACAACGCTCCACAATAGCCGCCACCTGCGGGCAGGCCTGCTCAGGCGACCAGCGCGTGACCGTCACCGCACGCCGGCGCCGCCGACGCGGCGGTGGGTGACGGGGTGCCGCGCACCGCCGCCTCGCAGCGCGCGGCCAGGTCCCGGCGATCCTCGCCGGGCAGCTGCAGCGATTCGACCCGGACGTGGACGACGGTGCGCCGCGCGGTGACGAGCCGACGGATCGACGTGAGCAGGCTGTCGTCGCCGATGTAGGACGCCACCGTCGACCTGCTGCCGTCGCGGTGGTGGTAGCTCAGCCGCAGCGGCTGCACCGGGCGGCCGGCGTCGATCGCGGCCTGGAACATGGCCGGCCGGAAGGGCCCGTACGCCAGCCCGCACCACGTCGTGCCCTCGGGGAACGCCACCACGGTGCGCCCGGCGCGCAACCGGTCGGCGACGGCGCGCACCACCTCGGGCAGCCGGCGCAGATCGTCCCGGTCGATCGGGATGACCTTCATCATCCGGGCCAGCGTGCCCAGCCCGGGCCAGCCGACCATCTCCGCCTTGGCGACGAAGGCGCCCGGCATGACGGCGCCGATGGCGAAGATGTCCACCCAGGACACATGCCCGCTGACCACCAGGACACCGGGAAGGTTGCGGACCGGGCCGCCGGAGACGGTGATCCTGATGCCCAGGCAGCGCAGCACCACGCGGCAGTACCGCCGCTGCAGATGCGAGCGCCCCGGCAGCGGCACCGCCAGCAGCGGCAGCGTCGGCAGCAGCAGCATCGTCAGGGTGGCCCGCAGCGCCACCCGCAGCATCACCACAGGACGCCGGCCTGCGGCTGCCGCGCCCGCCGCGATGCAGCCCGGGCCGCAGGAGGCTGCCGGCAGCCAGGCGTGGCTGCGCGTGCTCATCACGCGTCCACCGCGGTGGCTGCGGCGCCGGCCGAGCGCAGCCTCGTCAGGTAGCGGATGTCGGCGCGGCGCTTGTCCAGCAGCGCGGGGAAGTCACCGACCCCGAAGTCGGGATCGTGGGCGGGTTCTCCGCAGACCTGGGCGCCCAGCCTCAGGTATCCGCGCATCAGCGGCGGCACCGACACCCGGGCCGGCGGGTCGATGTCGTCCAGCGAGCGGCCGTCGACCACGACGGGCCGGTAGGGCCGCACGGTGAACTCATGCGGCGCCCGGTGGCGGCGCATGACGAAGTCCCGCACGCCCCGCAGGTGGCTTCCCGCCGGTTCGACGCCGTAGGGGTCGGCGACCGGAACCGACACGCAGCCGGTCACGTAGTCGTAGCCGCAGCGGTCCAGGTAGGCCAGGATCCCCGCCCACATCATCAGCACGACCGCGCCGTTGCGGTGCCCGGCACGGACCACCGCGCGGCCCATTTCGACCAGCGAGGGGCGCAGCGGGTCGAGCGCCGAGACATCGAACTCGGTGGCCGTGTAGAGGCCTCCGGCGGCGATCGCCCCGGGCGGGGGCAGCATCCGGTAGCACCCGACGAGCTGGCCGGTGTGATCGTCACGGACCAGCAGATGGTCGCAGTACTCGTCGAACCGGTCGGCGTCCAGGCCGGGGTGGCCGGTGTCGGCCAGCGTGAACCCGGGTTCGGCGGTGAACACGTCGTGGCGCAGCCGTTGCGCGGCCTCGATGGAGTCGGCGTCGGTGCACAGCAGGAGCGAGTAGCGGGGGTGGGTGGCTGCGGAGCTGTCGGGATCGCTGGCGATGAGTACAGAAGCAGTGCTCATAGCCAGCACGGTCGCGCAGGCGATCAGCGCGACGGCAATCGGTGCGTGACGTGTTCGTGAGCGGTGGGTGACGGTTCGGGGGCGGGTGTCCGGCCCGGGGAAGGCGAAAGGCCCCCGTCCCGGTGGGGACGAGGGCCTGACGCGGGTGCCTTGCGGCGATCAGCCCTTGCGGGCCTTGATCGCGTCGGTCAGCTGCGGGGTGACCTTGAACAGGTCACCGACGACGCCGAGGTCGGCGATCTCGAAGATCGGCGCCTCTTCGTCCTTGTTGACCGCGATGATCGTCTTGGACGTCTGCATACCGGCGCGGTGCTGGATCGCCCCGGAGATGCCCAGCGCGATGTAGAGCTGCGGCGAGACGGTCTTGCCGGTCTGGCCCACCTGGAACTGGCCCGGGTAGTAGCCCGAGTCCACCGCCGCGCGGGAGGCGCCGACCGCGCCCCCGAGCGAGTCGGCCAACTGCTCGACGACACCGAAGTTCTCCGCGCTGCCCACACCACGGCCACCGGAGACGACGACGGTCGCCTCGGTGAGCTCGGGGCGGTCACCGGCGACCGCGGGCTCGCGCTTGGTGATCTTGGTGGCGTTCTCGGCCGGAGCCGGCACCTCGACGGTGACGACCTCGCCGGCGCCCTCGGACGACTCGGCCTCGATCGCGCCGGGACGCACGGTGATCACCGGGGTGTCACCGACGGCCTCGGCCTCGACGGTGTAGGCGCCGCCGAAGATCGAGTGGATCGCCTTGCCGCCCTCGCGGACCTCGACGACGTCGCTGAGGATGCCCGCGCCGATGCGCGCGGCCAGCCGGCCGGCGATCTCCTTGCCGTCGGCGCTGGAGGCCAGGATGACCGCCGCGGGCGACGCGGACTCGGCCAGCGAGGCCAGCACATCGACGAACGGCGTGATCAGGTAGTTCTCGGCGTCGTCGGACTCGGCGACGTAGATCTTCGCGGCGCCGGCTGTCTTGAGCCCCTCGACGAGGGGCTCGGCGGTGCCGGGCTTGCCCACCACGACCGCGGAGGGCTCACCGAGCGCACGGGCGGCGGTGATCAGTTCGGCGGTGACCTTCTTCAGCGCACCTTCTGCGTGCTCCACGAGCACGAGTACTTCAGCCATGGGTTTCGTTGCCTCTTGAGTTCTAGGGGTGGATTGATGAGAACGGGGACTAGACGATCTTTTGGGCGACCAGGTACTCGGCGATCTTGGTGCCGCCCTCGCCTTCGTCGGTGACCTTCTCGCCCGCGGTCTTGGGCGGCTTCGGCGTGGACGACAGCACCTTGGAACCGGCGTTGGCGACACCGACCTCGTCGGCCTCCACACCGATCTCGGCGAGCGTCAGCTTGGTCACTTCCTTCTTCTTCGCGGCCATGATGCCCTTGAAGGACGGGAAGCGGGGCTCGTTGATCTTCTCGTTGACGCTGACCACGGCGGGCAGCGTCGCCTCGAGGGTGAACACGCCGTCGTCGGTCTCGCGCTCGCCGGTGACCTTGCCGTTCTCCACCGTGAGCTTGCGCACGTGCGTCAGCTGCGGCAGGCCGAGGTACTCGGCGATGATCGCCGGCACGGCGCCACCGGTGCCGTCGGTGGCCTCGTTGCCGGCGATGACCAGCTCCGTGCCCTCGATGGTGCCCAGGGCACGGGCCAGCGCCCAGCCCGTCTGCACCATGTCCGAACCGTGCAGACCCTCGTCGACCAGGTGCACCGCCTTGTCGGCACCCATCGACAGCGCCTTGCGGATGGCCTCGGTGGCGCGCTCCGGGCCGGCCGTCAGCACGGTGACGGTGCTGTCGCCGCCCTCACGCTCCTTGATCAGCAGCGCCTCCTCGACGGCGCGCTCGTTGATCTCGTCGAGCACGGCGTCGGCGGCCTCGCGGTCGAGGGTCCAGTCACCCTCGGACAGCTTGCGCTCGGACCATGTGTCGGGAACCTGTTTGATCAGAACCACGATGTTCGTCATGACTGCAGTTCGTCCTTCTCGAAGGGGCCGGTGACCGGCCCGCCTTATCACGTTTGGAGCTCTCACCCCCAGGTTACCAGCGGGTAACTTAAGGCGGTTCGCAAAAACACCATAGCTGGTCGAAGTTTGCGTTCTCGCCCGCCGGGGTCCTATGAACAGTTCGTCATCGGTCGGTTACGGGTTAGCCTGCCTCCGATGAGCGCACACGTGACCCATTCAGCGGTTGAGACGCAGCCGGCTGACGCCCCCATGGCGCTGACGGGTGAGCGGACCGTCCCCGGTGTCGCCGAGGAGAACTACTGGTTCCGCAGGCACGAGGTGGTCTACCGCCGCCTGCTGGACCGGTGCCGCGACCGGGACGTGCTCGAGGCGGGCTGCGGCGAGGGCTACGGTGCCGATCTGATCGCCGACGTCGCGCGCAGGGTGATCGGCCTGGACTACGACGAGTCGGCAGTGACGCACGTTCGAGCCCGCTATCCGCGCGTGGACATGCGTCACGGCAACCTCGCCGCCTTGCCGCTGGCCGACGAGTCGGTGGATGTGGTGGTCAATTTCCAGGTGATCGAGCATCTCTGGGACCAGGGCCAGTTCGTCGCCGAGTGCCGCCGGGTGCTGCGCCCGGGCGGGCTGCTGCTGATGTCGACCCCCAACCGGATCACCTTCTCCCCCGGTCTCGACACCCCGGTCAACCCGTTCCACACCCGGGAACTCAACGCCGCGGAGCTGACCGAGCTGCTCGTCGACGCCGGGCTGCGGATGGACTCGATGCTCGGGGTGTACCACGGAACCCGGCTCGCCGAGCTGGACGCGCGGCATGGTGGTTCGATCATCGATGCGCAGATCGCCCGCGCCCTCGCCGATGCGCCGTGGCCGGCCGAGCTGCTCGCCGACGTGGAATCGGTCACCGTCGACGACTTCGAGCTCACCGACGGCCGCGACATCGACGACAGTCTCGACCTGGTTGCGATCGCGGTGCGGCCGTGACGGTTCCCGCATCCGACCCGGTACCCGGGCTGTTCACCTTCGTCCTGCACACCCATCTGCCGTGGCTGGCCCACCACGGCCGCTGGCCGGTCGGCGAGGAATGGCTCTACCAGTCCTGGTCCGCGTCGTATCTGCCGCTGGTGCGGGTGCTGCGGACCCTGGCCGACGAGGATCGGCAGCACCTGGTCACCCTCGGTGTCACCCCGGTGGTGGCCGCCCAGCTCGACGATCCCTACTGCCTGCAGGGCATGCACCACTGGCTGGCCAACTGGCGGCTGCGCGCTCGTGAAGCCGCGACCACCCGAACGGCGTCCGGCCCTTCCCCCGCATCGGAGCCAGAAGCGTTGCGCCGCTTCGGTTCCCGTGAGCTGGCCGAGGTCGATCGCGAGCTCGCCGAGTTCGAGACGCTGTGGCGGCACGGTGGCAGCCCGGTGCTACGGGAGCTCATCGACGGCCGCGTGATCGAGCTGCTCGGCGGTCCGCTCGCGCACCCCTTCCAGCCGTTGCTCAACCCTCGGCTGCGCGAGTTCGCGCTGCGCGAGGGTCTGGCCGACGCCCAGCAGCGCTTCGCGCACCGCCCCGCCGGGATCTGGGCGCCGGAGTGTGCCTACGCGCCGGGAATGGAGACCGAGTATGCCGCCGCCGGGGTGGGCCACTTCATGGTCGACGGCCCGTCGCTGCACGGCGATACCGCGCTCGGCCGCCCGGTCGGCGACTCCGACGTCGTCGCGTTCGGCCGCGATCTGGCCGTCAGCTACCGCGTGTGGTCCCCGAAATCCGGCTATCCCGGCCACGCCGCCTACCGCGACTTCCACACCTACGACCATGCGACGGGCCTCAAACCGGCTCGGGTGACCGGTCGTAACGTGCCCTCGGACGCCAAGGCCCCCTACGATCCCGCGCGCGCCGCGGCCGCCGTCGACGGCCACGTCGACGACTTCGTCGCCACCGTGCGGGAACGGCTGATCAGCGAGAGCGCCCGGATCGGCCGGCCCGCGCACGTCATCGCCGCCTTCGACACCGAGCTGTTCGGCCACTGGTGGTACGAGGGCCCACTCTGGCTGGAGAAGGTGCTGCGGGCGCTGCCCGAGGCGGGTGTGCGGATCGGCACACTCACCGACGCGATCACCGACGGCTACGTCGGCGCCCCGGTCGAATTGCCGCCCAGCTCATGGGGTTCCGGTAAGGACTGGCAGGTGTGGGCGGGCGATCAGGTGGCCGATCTGGTCCGGCTGAACACCGAGGTCGTCGATACGGCGCTGAGCACGGTGGACAAGGCACTCGCCCACGCGGCTGCACTGGGTGCGCCGGGACCGCGGATGTTCGTCGCCGACCAGATCCTGCGCGAGACGCTGCTGACCGTGTCCAGCGACTGGCCGTTCATGGTCAGCAAGGACTCGGCGGCCGACTACGCGCGCTACCGGGCGCACCTGCACGCGCACGCCACCCGCGAGATCGCCGACGCGTTGGCGTCCGGCCGGGTAGAGCAGGCGCAGCGCCTCGCACAAGGCTGGAACCGCGCCGACGGCCTGTTCGGCGCGCTGGACGCGCGGAGACTGCCGAGCGCGTGACGATGAAAGTCCTTCTGGTGTCCTGGGAATACCCGCCGGTGGTCATCGGTGGGCTGGGCCGCCACGTGCACCACCTGGCGACCGAACTGGCCGCGGCGGGCCACGACGTCGTGGTGCTCAGCCGCAGGCCGACGGGCACCGACCCGGCGACGCACCCCACCACCGACGAGGTCAGCGACGGGGTGCGGGTGATCGCGGCCGCCGAGGACCCGCACGAGTTCGCCTTCGGCACCGACATGATGGCGTGGACACTGGCCATGGGCCACGCGATGGTCCGGGCCGGCCTGATGCTCGGCGACTGGCGGCCCGACGTGGTGCACGCGCACGACTGGCTGGTCGCCCACCCCGCCGTGGCGCTGGCCCAGTTCTTCGACGTGCCACTGGTTTCCACCATCCATGCGACCGAAGCGGGCAGGCACTCGGGATGGGTGTCGGGCACGGTCAGCCGCCAGGTGCACGCGCTGGAGTCCTGGCTGGTGCACGAATCCGATTCGCTGATCACCTGTTCGGCGTCGATGCGCGACGAGATCACCGCGCTGTTCGGCCCGGGGCTCTCCGAGATCTGCGTGATCCGCAACGGAATCGATCTCGCCGGTTGGCCGTTCGCGCCCCGCCGGGAACATCCCGGTCCCGCCGAGCTGCTCTACTTCGGCCGGCTGGAATACGAGAAGGGCGTGCACGACGCCATCGCGGCGCTGCCGCGCATCCGGCGCACCCACCCGGGAACGACGCTGACCATCGCCGGCGACGGCACGCAACTGGCGTTCCTCACCGCGCAGGCCCGCAAGCACAAGGTGCTCAAGGCGATCGACTTCGTCGGCCTCGTCGATCACGCGCAGCTGCTCGCGCTGCTGCACCGGGCCGACGTCGCCGTGCTGCCGTCTCGCTACGAGCCGTTCGGCATCGTCGCGCTCGAGGCCGCTGCCGCCGGTGTGCCGCTGGTCGTGTCCACCGCGGGAGGTCTCGGCGAAGCCGTGATCGACGGCGCGACCGGCCGCTCGTTCCCGCCCGGCGATGTGGCCGCCCTCGCGGCCGCCGTGCGCGCCGTGCTCGACGCGCCCGCAGCCGCACAGCGTGCCGCAACCGCCGCGCGTGAGCGGCTCACCTCCGACTTCGCCTGGCGCACTGTCGCCGGCGAGACCGCGCAGGTGTACCTCGGCGCGAAACGGGGCGAGCGCCGACCGCAGCCCCGCAGGCCGATCGCGGAGCGGGCGCTGCCCGACGTCTGACCTCTAGCGGGAAGCCTTCTTGCGTTCGATATCGGCCAGCGCGGCGGCCAGTTCCGCGCGCTTGGCCGCCGAGGTCTCCCACGACACCTTGCGGTTCTTGACCACCTTGGCCGGCGCACCGACCGCAATCGAGAAGTCCGGGATGTCCCCGCGCACCACCGCGTGCGAGCCGAGCACACAGCCGCGCCCGATCGTGGTGTTGCGCAGCACGCTGACCTTCACTCCCACCCACGTGTCGGGACCGATCCGCACCGGGCCCTTGATGATGCCCTGGTCTTTGATCGGCAGCTCGATGTTGTCCATCCGGTGGTCGAAATCGCAGATGTAGCACCAGTCGGCCATCAGCACCGAATCGCCGAGCTCGATGTCGAGGTAGGTGTTGATGACGTTGTCGCGGCCGAGGACCACCTTGTCGCCGATCCGCAGCGACCCCTCGTGACAGCGGATGGTGTTCTTGTCCCCGATGTGTACCCAGCGCCCGATCTCCATCTGGCTCAGCTCGGGGGTGGCCTGGATCTCGACGCCCTTGCCCAGGAACACCATGCCGCGCGTGATGATGTGCGGATTGGCCAGCTTGAACTTCAGCAGCCGCCAGTAGCGCACCAGGTACCACGGGGTGTACGCCCGGTTGGCCAGCACCCATCGCAGCGATGCCAGCGTGAGGAAGTTCGCCTGCCGCGGATCACGCAGTCGCGACCCGCGCCAGCGCTTGTGCAGCGGCGCGCCCCACATCGTCGTCATGGCCGGAAAGCCTACGCGAGCGCCACAACGACATCCCCGGGTCGCTGCGCTCCTGCCCGCCGCTGCGACATCCCCGGGTCGCTGCGCTCCTGCCCGCCGGTGCCGAGCAGTTACCCTCACGTGGGCTCGACGTACACCGCGACCAGAAGGGACCCCGTGCTCCGGCGAATCATCGTGCTGGCCACCACCGTGCTGATCGCGGGCGCACTGGCCGGCTGCGGGAGCACCGACTCCTGGGTGCAGTCCCGCGCCGCGTCGGGTTGGGCCGCCCAGTACGCCGATGCCGCCAACAGCAGTTCCTCCCCTGTCTCGGGCGCCGACACGCTGCGCCTGGACTGGGTGCGGTCGGTCAAGGGGGACCTCGCCGCGCAGGCCGCGCTCGGTTCGGGCAACTACCTCGCGGTCAACGGGCAGACCGCCGGCGGATGTTCGCTGATGGTGTGGGAGACCAACAACCGCGCGCGGCAACGCTGGTGCACGCGGCTCTACCAGGGCGGCGGCATCGCCAGTCCGCTGTTCGACGGGTTCGACAACCTGTACATCGGGCAGCCGGGCTTGGTGATGTCCTACCCGGTGACCCAGTGGATCCGCTGGCGGCAACCGGTGATCGGCATGCCGATGACGATGCGCTTCCTGGATCCGGGCATGCTGCTGGTCGTCACGCACCTGGGCCAGCTGCTGGTGTTCGACGCGCAACGCGGCACCGTGGCGGGCAGCGCAATGGATCTGGTGGCCGGGGTGAATCCGCGAGACTCCGAACGCGGCCTGCAGGACTGCCGGCTGGCCGGGCCGGCCTGCCCCGTCGCCGCCGCTCCGGCGTACTCCGACGCCTCGAAGGTCATCGTGCTGACCCTGTGGGAACCGGGCGCCGAGGCCCCGCAGCTCGTCGGACTGCGCTACCGGCCCGGTCAGACGCCGCTGATCACCCGCGAATGGACCAGCGACGCCGTGGGGCGCGGTCCGCTGGCCAGCCCCGTGCTCTCCGCGGACGGCGCCACGGCCTACGTCAACGGCCGCGACCAACGGCTCTGGGCCATCAACACCGACGACGGCTCCGCGAAGTGGTCGATGCCGCTGAACTATCTGGCCCAGACGCCGCCGTCGGTGACCCCCGACGGGCTGATCGTGGCCGGCGGCGGTCCAGGTGCCCGGCTGACCGCGATCCGCGACACCGGCGACGGACCCGAGAAGGTGTGGAGCCGCGACGACACGGCGCCGCTGTCCACCGCGAGCCTGGCCGGCGTCGGGTACACGGTGGTCGCCGACGGCGACGGGATGGCGCTGACGGTGTTCGCCCTCGGTGACGGGCACACCGTGAACACCTACCGGCTGCCGGGCGCCACCGGCTGGCCGGTCGGGGTGTCGGTCGGCCACGACCGCAGGGTCGTCACCGCGACCAGCGACGGCCGGGTGTACGGCTTCGCGCCGGCCTAGGCCAGCATCGGCGCGACGGCCGAGCGCGGCACGCCCCAGGAGCAACAGGTCTGCACGTTGTGCAGACGATGTTCGAGTGACGTCCTGCAGAACGTGCCGGGGTGGGGCGCCTGTGAGTCCGCCNTCGTCACCGCGACCAGCGACGGCCGGGTGTACGGCGTCGCGCCGATGCTGGCCTAGGCCGGCGCGACGGCCGAGCGCGGCACGCCCCAGGAGCAACAGGTCTGCACGTTGTGCAGACGATGTTCGAGTGACGTCCTGCAGAACGTGCCGGGGTGGGGCGCCTGTGAGTCCGCCGCAGCTCAGGCGAGCATCGACGGGACGGCCGGGTGTACGGCTTCGCGCCGGCCTAGGCCAGCATCGGCGCGACGGCGTCGGCGCACCGGCCCCAGGAGTGACAGGTCTGCACGTTGTGCAGACGATGTTCGAGTGACGTCCTGCAGAACGTGCCGGGGTGGGGCGCCTGTGAGTCCGCCTCGGCTCAGGCCAGCATCGACGCGACGGCCGCGCGCGGCACGGTCGCCTGCAGCGCGCCCCCGGCGCCGCCCATGACCTCGCCCTGGCCGAAGAAGAAGATGATCGAGTCGTCGGTCAGGGCGAACTCGGAGTACTTCGACGGGTCGAGCCCGTCTGCCGCGGCGATCGGGGCGTCGACGCCGAGCTGGCGCGACACCTCGGACTGCACGATCGGGAAGATCACGTCCAGCGGCCGGGTGCCGGGCTTGAAGAGCGTGTCGAAGGTGATCGGCGCCTTCTTGACGACATCCCAGTTGAACGCCTTGTACCAGGTCTGGGGGTGCGCACCGCCGACGTTCTCGTACACCTCGAATACCACGCTGCGGGTGCCGCCGTCATCGGGCCCGGTGCGGTAGCCGGTCCCCTTGCCGTCGAGCACGTAGGGCAGGTTCCACGAACCCGGCATCTCCGCCACGTTGACGAAGCCGTCGCGGGTCTGGGTGAGGTACGCGATCAGCGCCTGCTGGTCGGGGTAGTCGGCCGGAAAGGTGTAGTCGAGGGTGTAGGTCGGGTTCTCGACGTGGACGTGACAGATCTGCTCGGCGTCCACCGTGCCGCCGAGGTCGGCGCACGCCGGCTGGGCGGCGGCGGCAGGCGTGGCGCCCCAGCCGGCCAGCACACCGGCAGCCAGGAAAGCAGCGGCGAGTTTGCGCATCGTCGGAGTCCTCAGGATTCGGCGCCACGGGTGCGACGGCGCATGGTCGGATGTCCGCCAGGGTACGTGAGCGATCACCGTGACGGACGACATATGAATGCCGTTGCCCGGCTTGCCGCCCCGGAACCGAGGCGGGTGATGACGACCGAGGCGCGGTCGTCGCCGCGCAGCCGCATCCGGGATCGCAACGCGTCGGGGTCGACGTCGACGCCGCGGACCAGGATCTCCACGGCCCCCACCGCCCGCGCCGAAAGCGCCTGTCGCAGGTGACGTTCGCTGTAGGGCAGCTTCTCGAGCACTTCGAAGCCGCGCACCCCGTCCGGCAGGCGGTCGCCGGACAGGTAGGCGATGTCGGGGTCGATCTGCCACAGACCGTGGCGTGCCGCGTAGTGACGCACCAGGCCGGCACGGACGACGGCGCCGTCCGGGTCGATCAGCCAGCGGCCGGCCGGCGCCACCCCGCAGTCGTCGGGCTCGGCGTCGGTGAGCTGCTCGCCGGTGTCGAGCACCGTCGCGCGCCGGCGAACGCCGGCCGCGGTCAGCCCGGCCGACCACAGGCAGGCTTCGCGCACGCCGCCCGCCAGAGAGGTGACCTCGATCTCCCCGTCGAAACCCATCTCGGCCATCATCGCGAAATCGATTCCGGGAGCGCACTTCACCACGTGATCGCGGTCGGCCAGCACGGCCAGGAGCTCGTCGAGCGGCGGCTGGTAGGCCCGTGGGTCGAACCGGCGCCTGGCCCCGCTGCGCCGCGCCGGGTCCACCACGACCACGGCGTCTCGAGTGACGGGGCGCAGCGCATCGGCCCGGCAGAGCACCACCTCGGCGCCCGAGCCGGAACCCAGGTTGTGCCGCGCCATCGCCAGCCGCACCGGATCGACGTCGCTGCCCACCACGTGGGCGGCCGAATGCCGCAGGGCCGCAAGCTCAGAACCGATCGAGCAGGTGGCGTCGTGCACCGTCGCTCCGGCCAGCCGTCGCGCGCGATGCGCGGCAACCGGCCCCGCGGTGGCCTGCTGCAGCGCCTCGTCGGTGAACAACCACTCCGACGCGTCGGCGAACTTCGCCGCCGCCCGGCGCCGCAGCTGAACGGTCTCCACCAGGACCGCGGCGCGGTCACCGAATCGCGTTCGTGCCGAACCGATGTCGTTGACCAGGGTGGTGGTGCCGAGATCGAGCCGGCCGACCTCGGCCAGGGCGAGCCGCCCGGCATCACTGCCCAGAAAGCTCACATCGTCGAGGCCGAACGCTACGACGGCGTACCGCCCGGCTTGACCCCGGTCACCATGACGTTGTAGAACCAGCCCTTCGGCACCACGCGCCGCCATACGGTGGCGTCCACCCACGACAGCGTGGTCCAGCTGTTGAACGCGAATTTCGCCCAGCCCCAACCGAGCCGGCCCGGCGGCACCGCGGCCTCGAACGTCCGGATCGGCCAGCCCAGCATCGCGGCAGTGAATTCCTCACTGGCCGTGCGAATCTCGACCGCTCCGGCGTTGGCAGCCATCCGCTCGAGATCGGCGGGATCGAAGGTGTGCAGGTCGACGACGGCCTCCAGCGCTGCAGCGCGCGAGGATTCGTCGAGCTCGGCCTGCGGGCGGCGCCACTGCGAGAGCATCGGCAGCTTGGTCACGTTGGTCGCGACCCGCCAGGTGAGCGTCGAGAGCTCGCGGGCGTAGCGGTTGCCGACCGTGGTCGGCTCGCCGGCGAACACGAACCGCCCGCCCGGCTTGAGCACCCGCACGACCTCGCGCAGCGACAGTTCCACATCGGGGATGTGGTGCAGCACCGCGTGGCCGACCACCAGATCGAAGGTGTTGTCGTCGTAGGGGATGCCCTCGGCATCGGCGACCCGGCCGTCGACGTCCAGGCCGAGACCCTGCCCGTTGCGGGTGGCCACTTTTACCATGCCCGGCGACAGGTCCGTCACCGACCCGCGGCGCGCCACCCCCGCCTGGATCAGGTTGAGCAGGAAGAAGCCGGTTCCGCAGCCCAGTTCCAACGCGCGGTCGTAGGGCAGTTCGCGCTGGACCTCGTCGGGCACCGCGGCGTCGAAGCGGCCGCGGGCGTAGTCGACGCACCGCTGGTCGTAGGAGATCGACCACTTCTCGTCGTAGGTCTCGGCCTCCCAGTCGTGGTAGAGCACCTGGGCGAGCTTGGAGTCGTGCATCGCGGCTTCGACCTGCTCCTTGGTCGCGCGCGGCTGCGGAGCCGGGTCGGCGACATGTGGCGTGGGCGCCGGATCGGCGACGTCCGGGTGGGCGCCGGATTCCTTCGTTTCCGTCATGCAGGGCAGCCTAACGTCTGCCGTCGAACGCGGCTTTTGCGGCCGCCAGGACCTCCGGCGGGTAGTCCACGAACCGACGTGTCCAGGCCAGCGCGGCGTCGTAGACGGCATCGGGAGCGACGAGTTCGTCGACGAGGCCGAGCTGCTGGGCCTCGCGGGCGTCGACGAAACGGCCGCTGAACACCAGGTCCTTGGCCTTGCTCACGCCGATCGCGGCAGAAAGGCGCGTCGCCGCCTCCCCGGCGGGCGCGCGACCGGCCAGGATCTGCGTCGCGCCGAACTTCGCGTTGTCACCGCTGATCCGCCAATCGGCGGCCAGCGCCAGCGTCATGCCCGCGCCCAGCGCATACCCGGTGATCGCGGCCACCATGGGCCTCGGCACCGCCGCCAGTGCGTCGACGGCCTCCCGGCACACCCGGGCGGCCTCCTCGGCCTCCTCGGCGTCGAGCGTCTCCAGCTCCGGCATGTCCTCGCCGGCGGAGAAGATCTCGTGACCACCGAACAGGATGACCGCGGTCAGGTCGTCCCGGCGCGCGAGCTCGGCCGCCGCCTCGGTGATCTCGCGACACACCTGACGGGTCAGCGCGTTGGTGGGTGGCCGCGACAGCAGCAGCGTCGCGATCCGCGCGTCGTCCTCGCCTGCGGCGAGGTGGACGCTGACGAACTCCGTCACGACAGCGGCGCCCCGTCGGCGTAGCCCTGCGGCGCCCGCCGATTGCGGGCGGCGTTGTAGCGCTCGCTGTTGAAGAACTCGATCTCCCAGTTGCCGCCGGTCTCGGCGGCCAGCGACGGCTCGATCGCGACGATGCGGCGTTCGACGGCCAGCACCTCGGCGACGGTGCGCCCGTTGAGTGCGTCGAGCTGGGTCCACGTGGGCGGCAGCAGGAAGCTGCGCCCCTCGGCGAAGTCGTCCAGGGCGGCCTGCGGGGTGACCCAGCCGGCCTTGTCGGTCTCGGTGTTGTCGCCGTCGGCGCGCTGCCCCTGCGGCAGCGCCGCGACGAAGAAGTACGTGTCGTACCGACGGGTGCGCTCCTCCTTCGGGGTCACCCAGTTCGCCCACGGCCGCAGCAGGTCCGCGCGCAGGACCAGCTTCTCCGCCCGCAGGAACTCCCCGAACGACAGCGACTTGTTCTCCAGCGCGGCCCGCTGCTCCCGGTACACCGACGCGTCGTCGACCAGCAAGTCCGGGTCGTCGGCAGCGCCGGCGAACAACACGCCGGACTCCTCGAACGTCTCCCGCGCCGCCGCGCACACCAGCGCCTCGGCGAGCTCCTCGTCGGTGCCGAACCGGCCGGCCCACCAGCCGCGGTCGGGCCCGTGCCAGGCGATGTCGGCGTTGCGGTCACGGTCGTCGACCCCGCCGCCGGGAAACACCATGACCCCGGCGACGAAGTCCATCGCCGAATGCCTGCGCATCAAGAAGATCTTGATGCCCTCGTCGGTGTCGCGCACCAGCATCACGGTCGCGGCCGGCCGCGGGACCAGCGGATCGGTAGCCGTCACAAACGCCTCCTGTGTGCCGCGCGGGTGCGCGTGCGGCGCGCGAAGTAGCGGCCGTCGATGATGTCCAGGGCGATGGATTGTCCGAACGCCGTCGACAGGTTCTCCGCGGTCAGCACATCGGTGAGCAGACCGGCGTCGACCACCGCGCCCTCGGAGAGGATCAGGCAGTGCGAGAAGCCGGGCGGGATCTCCTCGACATGGTGGGTCACCAGCACCATCGCCGGCGCGTCGGGGTCCAGCGCCAGATCGCTGAGCCGGGCCACCAGTTCCTCGCGCCCGCCGAGGTCGAGTCCGGCCGCGGGTTCGTCGAGCAGCAGCAGTTCGGGGTCGGTCATCAGCGACCGCGCGATCAGCACCCGCTTGCGCTCCCCCTCCGACAGCGTGCCGTAGGTGCGGTCGGCCAGATGCTCGCCACCGACGCTCTCCAGCATGTCGAGCGCGCGTTCGTAGTCCACGTCGTCGTACTTCTCGCGCCAGCGGCCCAACACCGAGTAGCCGGCCGACACCACCAGGTCCCGCACGATCTCGTCGTCGGGTACACGTTGGGCCAGCGCCGCGCTGCTCAGTCCGATGCGCGCACGCAGCTCGGACATGTCGACCCGGCCGAGGCGCTCCCCGAGGACGTAGGCGGTGCCCGACGACGGATGCTCCATCGCCGCGGCGATCCGCAGCAGGGAGGTCTTGCCCGCGCCGTTGGGGCCGACGACGACCCACCGCTCGTCGAGCTCCACCGACCAGGTCACCGGGCCGACGAGCAGCCGGCCGTTGCGGCGCAACGTGACCTTCGCGAAGTCGATCAGCAGGTCTTCGTCGGCTTCGTGGACGTCATCGTCGGGGTCGGCTGGCACCCGCTCATCGTAGTCAGCCCGGAATCGTCCGGCCGGATGGCGTCCGGCACCTCAGGACGGACCCCGGCCCAGCCGCTGACGGCGAGGATGCGCCGCGGGGTGAGGCGCACGAACAGCTGCACCAGCGGCCCGATGCCGAGCGCGTAGACGACCGTGCCGATGCCGACGGTGCCGCCGAGCAACCAGCCCACGGTGAGCACCGTGACCTCGATCGTGGTGCGCACCAGGCGAACCGAGCGCCCGGTGCGCATCACGAGCCCGGTCATCAGCCCGTCACGCGGACCCGGGCCGAGGCCCGCGCCGATGTAGAGAACCGTGCTGACGGCGTTGGACACCACCGCGGCTGCCATCAGTGCCGCGCGGACCGGGAGGGACTCCGGTGCGGGGATGAGCCACAGGGCGACGTCGACGGTCACGGCGATGACGACGACGTTGGCGACGGTGCCGATGCCCGGCCGGTTGCGCAGCGGGATCCACGCCAGCAATACCGCGACGCCGACCACCGCCGACGCGGCGCCGATGCTGAGCGGAGTGCGCAGCGCCAGTCCCTGATGGAAGACGTCCCACGGGTCCAGTCCAAGGCCGGCGCGAACCATCATCGCCATGGACGTGCCGTAGCCGACGAGGCCGGCCAGCAGCGCGGCCCCGCGCGCGGCGGCAGTGCTCACCCGGGCCATCCGTCAGGCGTGATCGGGGAAGTGCATGCGGATGGCGTCCAATTCGCTGCGCATGCGGCGGGCATCGGCGTCGCGATCGTCGATCGCGCTTCCGATCGAGGGCGAGTAGTACAGGTCGGCCAGCCGGTGAGCCAGTCGAGATATCCAGTGGTTCATATCGCCATGATCTTGCGTGACTGGCTTGCCCATCAATAGCCAGTTGGTGAATACTGGCCTCAATGACTACCGCGATGACAGCCAGATCGCTCGATGTGGACCTCTTGGCCCGCGAATTGGGTAACTGGCGCACGTCCAGTCGCAGCGGGCCCGCCTACCACGGCCTGTCCGACGCGATCCGCCTGCTCATCGTGGACGGCCGGGTGCCGGTGGGCGCGCGGCTGCCCAGTGAGCGCGCGCTGGCCGAGGCCCTGCGCGTCTCCCGCACCACCGTCACCGCGGCCTACGCCCAGTTGCGTCAGGACGGATATCTGCACGCCCGACAGGGCGCCCGCAGTACGACCGCACTCCCCCTGTCCTCGCCGACTTCCGTCGCGCCGGCCATCCCGACGGCCAATCTGGCCGCAGCCACGCTCGCCGCCCCCGCGGCCGTGGTGTCGCAGGCATTCGCCGAAGCGGCCGAACAGGTCACGCCGTACCTGCGCGACATCGGCATCGAGTTGCGCGGCGTTCTGTCGCTTCGTGAAGCCATCGCCGAAAGATATTGCGCCCGAGGCCTTCCCACCGAACCCAACGAGATCCTGGTGACCACCGGGGCGTTGCACGCGATCGGGCTGATCCTGGCCACCTACACCCAACCCGACGATCGGGTACTCGTCGAGCAGCCCACTTACCACGGCGGCCTCGCCGCGATGGCGGTCCGCGGTCTGCGGCCGGTGCCGGTCGCGATGACCCCCGACGGCTGGGAACTCGACGCCATCGACGCCGCGATCCGTCAGCTGGCGCCGAGCCTGGCGTATCTGATCCCCGACAACCACAATCCGACCGGGATGACGCTGCCGCCCCCGGGGCGGCGCCGGCTGGCCCACATCATCGGCGAGACCCGCACCCGAACCATCATCGACGAGACGATCACCGACATGTGGCTCGACGAGGAGGTGCCGGCCCCGTTCGCCGCGTCGATGACCGCGCGCCGGGACCTGGTGTTGACCGTCGGGTCGATGTCGAAGTCGTTCTGGGGTGGGCTGCGCATCGGCTGGATCCGCGCCGAGCGGAACACCCTCGCCACGGTCGCCGCGCTGCGGCCCGCGATCGACATGGGTACGCCCGTCTTCGAACAGCTGGCCGCGGCACGGCTTTTGGCGGCCGAGGCCGATGTGCTCCCCGAGCGGCGGGAGATCCTGCGTGCCCGCCGCGCGCTGCTGCTCGACCTGCTCGCCGAGCATCTGCCCGACTGGCGGCCCTCCCCCGGCAAGGGCGGGATGTCACTGTGGGTGCGGCTGCCCGCGCCGATGAGCTCGGCGCTGTCGGCGGCCGCGTCGCGGATGGGTCTGGAGATCCCGCCGGGTCCGCGTTTCGGCGTGGACGGCACGCTGGAGCGGTTCATCCGGGTGCCCTACACGCTGCCCGACGACCAGCTCGTCGCCTCGATCGAGCTGCTGGCCCGCGCATGGCGCGCCGTCACCGGATCCACGTCGGTGGAGCCGACCGCGATCGTGGTCTGAGTCAGTCCGGGATCTCGACGCGGCGGACCACGCCGTCGAGCGCGTCGGCCGCCTCGATCTCCCCGCGAGTGATGCCGAGGATGAACAGCACGGTGTCCAGATACGGGTGGCTCAGCGACGCGTCCGCGACTTCGCGCAGCGCGGGTTTGGCGTTGAAGGCCACGCCGAGCCCCGCGGCGGTGAGCATGTCGATGTCGTTCGCGCCGTCACCGACGGCGACCGTCTGTTCCATCGGCACCCCGACCTGCTGGGCGAAGTTGCGCAGCGCCTTGGCTTTTCCGGGCCGGTCGACGACGTCGCCGATCACCCGTCCGGTCAGCTTCCCGTCGACGATCTCGAGTTCGTTCGCGGCGACGAAGTCCATCATCAGCTCGTGCGCCAGCGGCTCGATGACCTGCCGGAAGCCTCCCGAGACGATGCCGCAGTAGTAACCGAGGCGACGCAGCGTCCGGAGCGTGGTACGCGCGCCCGCGGTGAGTTCGATCTGCTCGGCCACCTCGTCGAGGACGCCGGCGGGCAACCCTTCCAACGTCGCGACCCGTCGGTGCAGCGACTCGGCGAAGTCGAGCTCGCCACGCATCGCCGCCTCGGTGACCTCGGCGACCGCTGCCTCGGCGCCGGCGTGCGCGGCCAGCATCTCGATCACCTCGCCCTGGATCAGGGTGGAGTCCACGTCGAACACGATGAGCCGCTTGGCACGCCGGGACAGGCTGTAGTCCTCGACCGCGATGTCCACGCTCTCCTGGACCGCCACGCGGGCCAGCGTCGCCTGCAGATCGCGGTAACTGCCCGGCGGCACCGACACCCGCAGTTCGAGCCCGGTGACCGGATAGTCCGAGACGCCCCGGATGAAGTCGATGTTGACGCCCAGAGCGGCCGCCTCGCGCGCCACCACGCCGAACGCCTCCGCGGTGATCGGCCGGCCCAGCACCACGATGGTGTGTGTCGACGGTTCCCGCAGCACCGGCAGTCCGTCGCTGCCCTCGATCGTCACCTCGAGACCGAGCCGGTGGATCGCGGTCTGGACCTCGTCGCGCAGATCCGGTCCGGTGGCCACCTCGGCGGCCGCGGCGACGAGCACTCCGAGCGTCAGCCGCCCGCGGATCACGACCTGTTCGACGTTGAGGAGGTCCACCCGATGCCGGGACAACACCTCGAACAGCGCCGACGTCACACCCGGCTGATCGCGACCCGTCACCGTGATCAACAGCGACGAACGATTGCGCGACGAACCGGCCGCTACGCTTCCGATGCGCTCACCCCCGAGTGCCTCTGGCGTACGTGCGGTCAGGTGCGGACTTCAGCGCCGTCGAGCCGCGTCACGTCGCCGTCCTCGGGACCGTGGGCTCGGCCGACGTGCGCTTCACGCCGCATCCGCTCCACCATGTGCGGGTAGTGCAGCTCGAAGGCCGGTCGCTCCGAACGGATCCGGGGCAGCTCGGTGAAGTTGTGCCGCGGCGGCGGGCAGGACGTCGCCCACTCCAGCGAGTTGCCGTAACCCCACGGATCGTCCACCATCACCGGCTCGCCGTACCGCCAGCTCTTGAAGATGTTCCACAGGAAGGGCAGCGTCGACAGGCCCAGGATGAACGCGCCGATCGTCGAGACGATGTTCAGCGTGGTGAACCCGTCGCTGGGCAGGTAGTCGGCGTAGCGGCGGGGCATGCCCTCGTCGCCGAGCCAGTGCTGCACCAGGAACGTGGTGTGGAACCCGATGAACGTCAACCAGAAGTGCACCTTGCCCAGCCGCTCGTCGAGCAGCCGGCCCGTCATCTTCGGGAACCAGAAGTAGATGCCCGCGTAGGTGGCGAACACGATGGTGCCGAACAGCACGTAGTGGAAGTGCGCGATGACGAAGTAGCTGTCGGTGACGTGGAAGTCCAGCGGCGGGCTGGCCAGCAGCACGCCGGACAGGCCGCCGAGCAGGAACGTCACGATGAAGCCGACGGAGAACAGCATCGGCGTCTCGAAGGTCAACTGCCCCTTCCACATCGTGCCGATCCAGTTGAAGAACTTGATGCCCNGTCACGATGAAGCCGACGGAGAACAGCATCGGCGTCTCGAAGGTCAACTGCCCCTTCCACATCGTGCCGATCCAGTTGAAGAACTTGATGCCCGTCGGGACAGCGATCAGGAACGTCATGAAGCTGAAGAACGGAAGCAGCACCGCACCGGTGGCGTACATGTGGTGCGCCCACACCGCCACCGACAGCGCCGCGATGCCCAGCGTCGCGTAGATCAGCGTCGTGTAGCCGAAGATCGGCTTTCGGCTGAACACCGGGAAGATCTCGCTGACGATGCCGAAGAACGGNAAGCAGCACCGCACCGGTGGCGTACATGTGGTGCGCCCACACCGCCACCGACAGCGCCGCGATGCCCAGCGTCGCGTAGATCAGCGTCGTGTAGCCGAAGATCGGCTTGCGGCTGAACACCGGGAAGATCTCGCTGACGATGCCGAAGAACGGCAGCGCGATGATGTACACCTCGGGGTGCCCGAAGAACCAGAACAGGTGCTGCCACAGCAGCACACCGCCGTTGGCCGGGTCGTAGACGTGCGCACCCAGATGCCGGTCGGCGGCCAGGCCGAACAGCGCGGCGGTCAGCAGCGGGAAGGCCAGCAGCACCAGGATCGAGGTCACCAGGATGTTCCAGGTGAAGATCGGCATCCGGAACATCGTCATGCCCGGGGCACGCATGCACACCACGGTGGTGATCATGTTGACCGCACCCAGGATGGTGCCCAGACCACCCACGGCCAGACCCATGATCCACAGGTCACCGCCCGCGCCGGGCGAGTGGATCGCGTCGGTCAGCGGCGAGTAGGCCGTCCAGCCGAAGTCCGCGGCACCGCCGGGGGTGATGAAGCCGGCGGTGGCGATCAGCGCGCCGAACAGGAAGAGCCAGAACGAGAACGCGTTGAGCCGCGGGAACGCCACGTCGGGCGCACCGATCTGCAGCGGCAGCACCAGGTTCGCGAAGCCGAACACGATCGGGGTCGCGTAGAACAGCAGCATCACCGTGCCGTGCATGGTGAACAGCTGGTTGTACTGCTCGTTGGACAGGAACTGCAGACCCGGCACAGCGAGCTCGGTCCGGATGAACAGCGCCATCAAGCCGCCGATGAGGAAGAACGCGAAGCACGCGACGCAGTACATGATGCCGATCAGCTTGTGATCGGTGGTCGTGATGAGCTTGTAGATCAGGTTGCCCTTGGGCCCGATCCGCGACGGGAACGGACGCCGTGCCTCGAGTTCTCCGATTGGGGGCGCTTCGGCTACCAACTGGTCCTCCAACCTTCCTTACGGACCGGGACGTCACAGAGGGCTTCCCGAGGATGTTTGACATGAATGGTAACTCCCGAACCTGACAGAGGTGGCGGTGGTCCTACAAACCGTCGTAATTGCGTTCCTTTTTCGGCGGACGCGTGGCCTGAGCTGCGCCGACAGCGGTGGGTGTTACCGTCTGCGACGTGTCGGTGCGGGCGGCGGGGGTAGCGGGAGCACTCGGCGTGGCGCTGATCGTGGCCGGGTGCGGCTCGTCGGGCGAACCCACCACAGCGACGCAGGGTTCGATCATCACCAGCACCACCCGCGTCGCGAGCGCCGGGGTGCTCGGTAACGACCGGCGGCCCGACGAATCGTGTGCCCCGGACCCTGCGCCGCTCGACGACGGTCCCCCCGACCGCGAGGTGCGCAACGCGACCGGGCACGCCATCACCCCGCCGATCCCCGAGACCACGGTGGTGCGCGCCGACCCGCAGCGCATCGTGGCGCTCGCCGGCGACCAACTCGACGCGCTGTGCGCGCTGGGGCTGCAGTCGCGTGTCGTCGCCGCCGCGCTGCCCGACGGCTCGCCGGACCAGCCGTCGTACCTGGGCACCGCGATCCACGACCTGCCCGCGGCCGGCACGCGCAGCGATCCCGACCTGGAGGCGATCCGGTCCGCACGACCCGATCTGATCCTGGGCTCGGTCGCGCTCACGCCCGAGGACCACCCCGCGCTCGCGGCGATCGCCCCCACGGTGTTCAGCGGAGCGCCCGGTGTCGCGTGGAAGGACGACCTGCGCACGGTCGGTGCGGCCACCGGCCGGCTCGACGCGGCCAACAGGCTCATCGACGACTTCGAGCGGACCGCCGACAAGACGGGCGCCGACCACGACGCCGCGCATTTCCAGGCCTCGGTGGTGCAGTTCACCGACACCACGATGCGAGTGTTCGGCACCGACAACTTCGCGGGCAGCGTGCTCGCCGACGTCGGAGTGGACCGGCCACCGGCGCAGCGGTTCAGCGACAAGCCCTATGTCGAGGTGGGCATCACCGACGAGGATCTCGCGAATTCGCCGGACTTCACCGCCGCCGAGGGCGACCTCATCTACGTTTCGTTTGCCACCGCCGAGGCGCGCGAGCGCGCGCCGAAGGTGATGGGCAGCGACGCCTGGAAGCGGTTGTCGGCCAACCGGGACAACCGGGTCTTCGCGGTGAACAACGAGATCTGGCAGACCGGGGAGGGCATCGTCGCCGCCCGCGGCATCGTCGCCGACCTGCGACTGGTCAACGCGCCGATCAACTGATCCGGTCGGCATGGCGCCCCTGCTGCCCGGCACTCCTGAGCGGCTCCGGCCGTATCTCGCCGATGTTGTTCTCCCTCAACGGTTTCACACCGGCGCGACGACGCCGCGGGTCCTCGGCACGGCCTCTTCGCGGATTCGAGATCCGGTCCTCGGCCGCTCTCGACGCCCGTGACGAAAGGCCCTGTTGTCGGCTCTCCGACCCGAGGCACCATGGGCCCACGGTGACGAGGGGGACGTCATGACGGCACCATCGATGAGCTGGTATCCCGATCAACGTTTCGGGCCTGCTGCGGCCGCGGTCCTCCCCCAGGACTACGCGTTCTACCGCTACGACGCGGCGAAGCTGGCGGACAAGCCACGGGGAACGGTGCTGAAGTCGCGCAGGCGTCCTCACCACGTGGCGGGCCGCCGGCGAGGACCTTGTCCTCTGGCCGTACGTCGAAGGGGATCTCAGGCTTGACTCCTGTCGGCTGGCCCCGGTTGAGGAGGATGCGATGACAACAGAGGCTTCATTCGACACCACGGCCCTTGATCAAGCGCTTGATGAACTACGCGCTGACGCGTCGGCATGGGTCGCCCTGCCCCTCAAGGACAAAGTGGCGCTGCTCGACGGACTGCCCCAGAAGATTCTCGACCTCAGCCCGCAGATGGCGGCTGCTGCCAACAAGGCGAAGGGCATCGACCCGACGTCGTCGTGGGCCGGCGAGGAGTGGTTGGTCAACGTGTGGGCCTTCGTCCAGGGCGTCATGTCCCACGCCCTTGTGCTGAAACGGATACTTGCCGGGAAAGCGCCGGTCCCGCCCGGCGCGGTACACACGAGGCCGGACGGCCAGGTCGTCGTCGACGTCTTTCCCGTCACCGCATACGACCGACTCCTGCTGAATGGTTACGGGGCGCAGGTATGGATCGAGCCCGGCTTCACTGCGGCGCAGACTCGCAAGGACGCAGCCAGGATGTACCGCGGCGCCGGCTACGAACAACCGGGGGTGGCACTCGTCCTGGGCGCGGGCAACGTCGGAGCCATCACGACACTCGACGTCCTCGATCAGTTGTTCGCGCGGGGAAACGTCTGCGTCGTGAAGATGAACCCGGTCAACGACTACCTCGGGTCCTTCTACGAGGAGATCTTCGGTGAGTTCGTCTCGGGCGGGTGGTTGAGGTTCGTGTACGGGAACGCCGACGTCGGCGGCTATCTGGCCCACCATCCGAAGGTCGACTCCGTCCACATGACAGGTTCCGCCACTACCTACGACGCGATCGTGTGGGGTGACGACGCCGAGGCCGCGGCCCGAAAAGCCGCCAACACACCGATACTGAACAAGCCGATCTCCGCGGAACTCGGTGGCATCACTCCCGTGATCGTCGTGCCAGGCGAGTGGAGCGACGCGGACATGAGGTTCCAGGCCGAACACATCGCCACGAGCAAGCTCAACAACGCCGGTCACAACTGTGTAGCGACCCAGATCGTCGTCATATCGCGGGATTGGCCACTCGCGGACAAGCTCGTCGCCGAGGTTCGCAGAGTCATGCGTGAGGTTGAACCTCGCCGCACGTACTACCCGCACTCGGAGGACAAGACCGACAAGGCGTGCGCGGGGATGAGCGGGGTAGCGTTCCTCAGCAGCGACAAGAGTCGCGCGATCATCGCCGATCTCGATCCGCACAGCGCCGCCAGCATCCTGCGCGACGAGGTCTTCGCCGGCGTTTTGGGAATTGTGCGGCTGCCGGGTGCGACCGCACGCGAATTCTTATCCAATGCAGTTGAATTCGCCAACGACGTTTTGCCCGGCACTCTAGGGGCGTCCCTGATCATCGATCCCGCGACCCGAAAGGCGAATGCGGCGGCCTTCGATGAAGCGATCTCGAGAATGCGCTACGGCGACATCGGCGTCAACGTGTGGTCGGGTCTGAACTTCTTGCTGGGCTATACGCCGTGGGGCCCGTTCCCCGGACAGACTCCGCAGAACATCGGCAGCGGGACGGGAGTGGTGCACAACGCTTTCCTGTTGCAGCACGTACAGAAAACCATCGCCGAGATCCCGTTCCGTCCGTCACCGCGTGCCCTCTTGCACGGCGAGTGGACCATCTCGCCGAAGCCGGTCTTCTTCATCACGAACAAGACCACCGAGACCACAGTTCGTCGGCTGGTTCAATTCCTCGTACATGGCAACACGACGGCGCTGCCCGGCATCTTCGCCTCCGCGCTGCGCGGCTGACGAGAGCAGTCCTAGAACATCGCAGCGGAGCTGACCTCCGGATGGCTGCGCATGAAGGAAACCAGCCGATGCACATAGCTGGGGAACGCGGGCGGTTCGATCCCGCTGCCTGCCAGATCGGCACGGCAATGCTCGGTCAGATACGACGTGGGATGCACGAAGTAGTCGACATCCTCGGCAGGAATCCGCATCAACCGGTACAGCCGGGGCACGCGTGCCAGCGCGGCTTTGGCGACCTTGCGCGGCACGGGCACCTTGATGACCTCCCGGCCGGTCGCCCACCCGATCACGTCGATCAACTCCTCGACGGTGAGCGGCCGCGGATCGGCGAGCTGATACGTCTTGCCCTGCGAGGTCGATTGCCGGCTCAAGTAATTCACCGCATCGACGACGAAGTTGCGCGGGACGACGTTGACCCGCGTCATCGTCGGATCTCCGGCCACCGGCAGAATCGCCCGCCGCGGCTGCCGCAACAGCCACTGCATGATGAAATACGGCCCGTCGAACTTCTGCGTTTCGCCCGTCCGGCTGTCGCCGACGACGATCGACGGGCGGTAGATCGTCGCCGGCATCCCCGCCGACATTCGCGAGCGCACTTCCGCCTCCGCGAGGTGCTTGGTCTCCTCGTAGTAGTTGTTGAACGGCGCACCGACTTCCAGGTCGTCCTCGCCGAACGGACCGGCGTAGCGGCCGCTGACGTAGCAGGTGCTGAAGTAGTGGAGGCGCGTCAACCCCGGACAGAGCTCGAGTGCGTCGAGCACGTTTCGGGTCCCGTCGACGTTGACTCGGACGCCCACGTCGCGGGTCACCGACAGGTCGTACACCGCCGCGAGATGCCAGGCCTCCGTGACTTCGTCGAGGACACCGGCGCCGACGCCCAGCCCGGCCCGAGTGATGTCACCCTCGACCAGCTGGATCCGCCCCTCCAGGGATGGGTGGGCGGCGCGGAGTTCGGCCACGCGTCGTTCGGCATCTGCGGCGAACTTCTTCTGCACCAGGCAGATCGCCGCACCGTCCGTGCGGTCCAGGATGCCCGGCAGCAGCGCACTGCCGAGGAACCCGGGAAACCCTGTCATCAGTACCGTCATCGCTGAACTCCCTCGTCAGCTCCATCCGACACCGCCGCACCTGCACTGAACTAGGGAACAAAGGCATTCCTCGGCGCCGGCGTGACTTCCCGAGTCGCTGTGAGCTGCCGGGTCACCGGGCGCGTTGCCACGTTCGCCGTGCGGCGCGTCCTGGGTCGACGGTGAACGTGTGCCGCGTGCCGGCGGCCGGTCTCATCGCCGACGTCGGGGTGGACCGACCGGTGCGCAGCGGTTCAGCGCAAGCCCTGTGTGAAGGTGGACGTCACCGACGAGGTTCTGGGGAACTCGCCGGACTTCTGCGCCGGCGAGGGCGACCTGATTTGCGTGTCGTTCGCCACCGCGAGGCGCGCGGCATCGTCGCCGACCTGCGACCGGTCAACGCGCCGATCAACTGATCCGGTCGGCATGGCGCGCCTGCTGCCCGAATTGGTTGGGCTGCAGTGCCCCGTCCGGCAGCACCAGCTCGCCGGTGTCGATGCGCCGTCGCAGATACGCGAATGTCTGTGCGGTCTGGGCGAAGAGGTGTTCGCCGGCGCGCAGCGACGGCCGCGGCGGGGCACCCGGCGTGACGAACTGCGGCAGCGGGCTGACCTCGGTGTGGTAGTCGACGTTGAAGAACAACGGGAACGAATAACGCTCCTCGGCCACCTTGCGGACGCGGTGACTGGTCGCGACGAACTCGCCGTTAGTCCACAGCTCCAGCAGGTCACCGATGTTGACCACGAACGTGCCCTCGATCGGCGGGACGTCGATCCACTCCCCCGCGCCGTTCAGCACCTCCAGGCCCGGCGCGGTCGGTTTGAGCAGGGTGAAGCATTCGTAGTCGGTGTGCGCCCCGATCCCCTGCGCGTCGTGTGCGTCGGGGTTGTACGGATAGTGCACCAGGCGCAGTTGACTCGGCGTCTTGGTGGCGTGGCGGGAGAAGACGCCGGGGTTCTCACCGAGCGCGACCGCGAACGCCCACAGCAGTCGGTGCCCGACGGCCAGCGCCGCGTCGTAGTAGGCGGTCACCGCTTCGGCGAAACCGGGAAGATCCGGCCACGTGTTCGGTCCCAGCATCGGATTGCCCGCCACATGGTCGGGATCGTCGACGGGCAGATCCAACGCGGTGTCGAACGCCTCCTTGAGATCTCCGATCGCTCCCGATTCGACGCCCTCCTCGCCCACCGGCACATACCCCCGGTGACACCGGGACAGCCCGATGTAGGTGCGCATCTTCTCCTCGAGCGGGAGCGCGAAGAACTGCTTCGCCGCGGCCAACAACCCGTCGAAGAGTGTCTCGTCGATCCCGGACCCGCTGATGTAGAAGAAGCCCACGTCGCGCGCCGCCACCCCGATCGCGGCGGCGACCCGCTCACGGTCGGCGTGCTGGTCGGAGAACAGCCCGCTGATGTCGACGACCGGCACCTCGGTGAAGGACCGGGATGCCTGAGATGGTGCTGCGCTGCTCACAATTCGACGTCCCCTTCTCGTGTGACGACCGCCCAGCGCTGCCCGTCGGCGATGACGTGCGCACCGTGGCTGTCGTCGTGAACCTGCCAGTCCCCGTGCCGCACGTGCTCGATGCGCGCCCCCGCCGCCGTGGCCCAGCCGATCAGGCCCCCGACGCGCACCAGCACCGCGGGCGCTCGGGAACCGGCGGACAACAGCAGCGCCCCGGCCGGTTCGGTGGCCCCGCACTCGCGGACCCAGTGCTCCTCGTAGGTCTCGTGCACCCCGGTCTCGACCAGTGTGTCTGCCTCCCAGCGCATCCGGCCCGCGTCGGGAAGCTCGCCGGGCTCGACATCGACATCGCGATGCCACGAGAAGACGTCGCTGTTCTGGGTCAGCGTGCCCGCGAAGCCGCGTGAATCGACGTAGCGCGTCAGGCCCTGCAGCCACACCACGTCGGTGCCCGTGTCCCGCGTGCCGTCGGCGCCGACGAGCAGCGTGCGGCGCCACAGTCCCCGGCACCGGGCGATCGACACCTCACTCATTCACTGTGTCTCCTCCCACCGCTTCCGCAGCCGGCGCATACCGTCCGGCGTGGGCGTTCCGATGGCGCGCACCCGGGCGAGTCCACCGTCGGGATACGCCTGCACCCGCAGCGCGCAGATCTCGGGCACGTCGACGGTGAACGTGTGCCGCGCGTCGGCGGCCAGTGGTGTGCGGGCCAGTACGGGGATGTCGAACGGCACCAGCGCCCAACCGTTCTCGCCGTCCGGGCAATGCCTACTGCCCAGCACCGAGACCTCCCGCGAGGCGTTGAACACGAAATAGGAGGTATCGATCTCGAGCCGGCGCAGATGGGCGGGCGCGGCGAACGACACCATCACCGCGTCATGGGTCTCGGGGCCGATGTCGCGCCGCCTGCGCGTCTCCCAGCCGTCTCCCATGTCGCGGGGCCGGTCGGGGCGGATGAGCGCGTGCGCATCGGAATAGTGGCTGTCGCTGGACCATTCGACCCGGCCACCCTGTTCGACCCCGGACACCTCGACGCTGACGTCGGTCCAGGACAGCGGATCCGGAATCACCTCGCCGTAGGCGCGCAGACGGGCCACCCCGCCGTCGGATCCCAGCCGCAGCCGCAGGTGGGTCCACCGCCTGGGGTCGGCGATCGTCAACGGATTGGACGAATCGGGGTGCAGTACGGTCCACGGCGTCAGCTCCACCCAGCCGGTGCCGGGATCGGTCGGGTCGTCGGTGAGGCCGAGCACGCACGCGTCGACGCGGCAGCTGGTCGGATGATTGCCGGAGAAGAACCGGGTGTCGACGTCCACGGTGCACAGCCGCCCCGGTGCGCCCAGGCGGACGATCACCCAGTCGCCGTCCGGGCCGGCATGCCTACGGGTCTCCCAGCCGTCGACCACTTCGCCGCGCAGATCGTAGGTGCCGGGGACGAACGCCGGCTCGGACGGGTCGATGAGGCGTTCCTTGACGCCGAAGGATTCGTCGCTGGCGGCCACGACACTGCCCCCGAGCCGACGCGACGCGAGATCCACAGCGCCGGGGCCGATCACGAGCTCATCCCCAGTGCGCGCGACAGCGGCCAGTGACTGCGTGGGTTGTCCGGCCCGGGCGCGTAGACGCCCGCCTTGCTGGTCGACAACCCGAGGCCCACCACCGCCTGCGCCAGGGCGACGGCCGCCGCGACGCCGTCGACGGCGGGCACCCCTACCTCGTCCGAGATCGCGGTCGTCACCCCGGCCATACCGGCACAGCCCAGGCAGACCACGTCGGCGCCGTCCTCGGTGACCGCACGGACCGCCTCCTCGACGATGGCCCGGACCGCGCCGGCCGGGTCGGCGTCCACCTCGGCGGTGCCGAGTCCGCATGCCCGCACGGACGCGCAGTGCGCGTCGAGACCGGCCAGCAGCAGCCGGTCCTCGATCGGCGCGATGGAGCGGGCCAGCGTCGTCACCACGGAGAACCGCCGGCCGATCAGCGTGGCGACATGCGCGGCGCACTCGGCGATGTCGAACACGGGAACGGTGAGCATCTCGGCCAGTGCGTCGCGGCCGTGCTCGCCGAAGCCGGCGAGCACCACCGCGTCGTAGTCGAAGGCGCCGTCGGCGAGCAGAATCTCGACGGCGTCCATCACCCCGACGGCCGACAGGTAGCTCTCGGCAGCCGAATCGATGGCCGTCGACCCGAATCGCGGTGCACAGCAGACGATGTCGGTTCCGGGATGAGCAGCCGCGGTCGCGGCGACGGCGATCTCGGCCGTCATCGTCGGTGACGTGTTGGGGTTGAGCACCAGGATTCTCATGCCGCGACCCCGGCGGACCGGTAGACCGCGTCGCCGGCGACCCACGTTGCCAGCACCCCTCCGCGCAGCGTCGACCCGTCGTAGGGGCTCACCGGGTGGCGGTGACGCAGCTCGGCCGCGTGGACGGTGTCGGCCGTGTCCGGGTCGAAGGCACACAGATCGGCGCGCGCGCCGACGAAGATGCGGCCGCGGTCGGCGAAACCGGCCAGCCGGGCGGGCCGCTCGGACATCCACCGGCTGAGGTCCGCGAGGCCGAAGCCGCGCTCGGCGGCCTGCGTCCAGGCCGCGCTGGGGCTCAGCTGAAGGGAGCTGATGCCGGCGAAGACGTCTCGGAAGTCGCCGTCGCCCTTGAGTTCCGGTGAGCACGGCGAGTGGTCGGAGACGATCATGTCCAACGTGCCGTCCGCGAGCGCGCTCCACAGCTGATCGCGGTTGGCACAGGCCCGGATCGGCGGGCACGCGGCGAACTGGGTGGCGCCGTCGGGGATCGTTTCGGCGGCGAAGGTGAGGTAGTGCGGACAAGTCTCCGCCGTCACAGCGACGCCGGCTGCCTTGGCGTCGGCGATCAGCTCGAGCGTCTGCCCACTCGACACGTGCACGAGGTGTAGGCGCACTCCGGTGCCGCGTGCGGTGTCGAGGGCCAGCGCGACGGCGTCGACCTCGGCGGAGTCCGGACGCGACGCCAGAAACGATGCGTAACCGGCTCCGCTCGGTGACGGGCTGGCTGCGAGGACGGCGTGGCTTTCGGCGTGCACGAGCAGCACCGCGTCGAATGCGGCGACCTCGGCGGCCGCCGCGCGGAACTGCGCCGGCGACAGGTGGGGGAAGTCGGGGTTGCCGGAGTCGGCCAGGAAGCACTTGAAGCCCCGCACCCCCGCCTCGGCCAGCGATCCCAGCGCACCGAGGTTGCCGGGCACCACACCACCCCAGAACGCCACGTCGACACAGGAGTCGCTCTGCGCGGCAGCCTGTTTGATCCGGAGCGCCTCGACGGTGGTGGTCACCGGGACCGAGTCCAGCGGCATGTCCACCACGGTGGTGATACCCGCGCGGGCCGCGGCCTCGGTCGCGGTGGCGAAGCCCTCCCAGTCGGTGCCGGGTGCGTTGATGTGCACATGCGTGTCGACGAACCCGGGCAGCAGGACCGCGCCCGCCGGCACCCACACGTCGTCCTGCGCGGCGTAGCCCGCATCCGGAGGCCCGATGTCGACGACGGTCCCCTGCGCGACAGCAACCGCTGCGGGCCGGATCTCGCCGCCGACGAGGACCCGCTCGGCGCGCAGCACCAGATCCATCAGTGCGCGAACCGCTCGTGGAAGTGCTGTGTCATCTCCGGCCACACATGCGGGTCGTGGCCGGGAATCAGCGGGTAGCCCTTGTCCCGGGCCAGCCTCTTGAGCCGGCGGATCGGTTCGACGGTGTCCTGCGGGTCGACGTCGATGAAACCGCCGATCGGCAGTTCCCCCTCGATGTTCTCGGTCAGATCGGCCGCGTCGAACGCGAAGACGTATCCGCCCCCGCCGACGGACTCGTCGAGTTCGACCAGGAAGCTCTGATGGCCCGGCGTGTGCCCGTACGTCGGGATCGCGGTGATACCCGGCGCGATCTCGGCCTCCCCGTCGGCGAGCCGCCAGTCGATGGCGGGATCGTCGAAGTCCACCCGGAAGATGGAATGCCGCTGCGGCTCGGGATGATTGGACAGACCGTAGTCGAGTTCGCGCCGCTGGGCGTGCACCGGCACCCGGCCGGCGAACAGCTTCAGGCCGCCCGCGTGGTCGACGTGCAGATGCGACACCGCGACCAGCCCGATGTCGTCGACGTCGATCCCGATCTCCGACAGTGACTCCTCGATGGGCTCACCGGGACCCGGCAGCACCGGCTGGTACTCCGCGGACGGGAAGTACCGCCGCCGCAGATACGGGTCCCGGATCAGCGCGGTGTTGAAGCCGGTGTCCAACAGCACCCAGCCGCCATCGGTCTGTAACAGCACCCCGGGCACCGGGCACCGGAACCGCTCCTCGGGAGGAAGGCCGTAGACCGACACGTTCTTCGGCAGGTCCTCCCATCCCAGCGTCAGCAGGACGATGCGTCGAACGCCGCTGCGGCGGACCAGCGTCGCCATCAGCCGACCGACAACGCCGCCAGCCGCAGCGAATTGGGGTTGGTCACGACATGGGCGGCCTCGATGCCCTTGAGCCACGGCTGGGCGACCATGAAGTCCTTGACGTCGGCCACGTTGAGCCAGCACCCCGTCTTCACCGCTTCCAGGCCGGCGGCCGAGAAGTCGGCGTCGGACCCGGTAGGCAGACCGCGGGCCAGCGCGTCGGTCACCGGTGGCGCCGAGCAGCCCAGGTAATTCAGGCCGCCGTCGGGATCCCAGGAGATGTGCCCCCACGTGTACGGGGACGGCGCGTCGGGCCAGGCCAACGCCGTGAAGACCTCGGGCGCGGCCTGCCCGTCGGTGCCGATCCAGCCGTAGATCTCCGACGTCGGATAGGCCTGCACCTTGGCGGTCAGACCGGCCGCGGCCAGCTGGGTCTGGATCAGGTTGCTGATCAACTGGTTGTCCGGGTTGCTCGAGTCGTAGCCGACGGTGATGGCCTTCTGGTCGGCGGGCAGGCCGCCCGCGATGCCGGCGAGCACCGACGGGTCATGCGGCACTTCCTGTTTGGCGTACTGCTCTCCCATCATGTTGGTGGGGTAGATCTGCCCGGCTACATCGCCGCGCCCAAAGTAGGTCTGCTTGACCAGTTCGTCGACGTTGATGGCCTGCATCAGGGCCGTCCGGTTCTTGGCGTCGGTCAGCATGCCCTTGTGCGGGTTGACGTAGAGGTAGTTCGACATCATCGTCGGCAGCGAGTAGTTCGCGTAGGCCTTGTTGTCCAGATACGACTGCACCGCCGAGGACGGCAGGTCGTGCAGGATCGCGGCGAGCTGACCGTTGTTGAACTGCAACTGCTGCGCCGACACGTCGGTGATGACGGGGATCTCCACCTTCTCGAAATACGGCTTGGTGCCCCAGTATCCGGGGTAGGCCTCGAGCGCATACCGCGATCCGACGTCGGCGGCCGTGAGCACATAGGGCCCGGTGCCCAGGTCGTGGGTGGTGAGGTACCCCTGCGCGTTGTCGCTGCCCGCGTTCTTGCGCAGACCCTCAGGGCTGAGCATCCGCGGTCCGTACGGGCACGCCAGGTAGTCCAGGAACGCCGAGTTCGGCGCCTTGAGCGTGATCGTGACGCCGTAGTCGCCCTGCGTGGTCACCGATTCCACGTCCTTGACCATGTAGGCCGGCCCCTGGTCGACGGCGAGCCTGCGGTCGAAGGATGCCTTGACCGCCGCCGAGGTGAACGGGGTGCCGTCGTGGAACGTGACGCCCTCACGGAGCTTGAACGTGAAGACCTTGTTGTCCGGCGACGCGGTCCACTCGGTCGCCAGAAGCGGTTCCAGTTCCGGTTTGTCGGTGCCGGCCTTGTACTGCAGCAGGCCCTCGTAGGTGTTGGTCGTCAACAGCAGGCCCTGGCCGGCGTAGAAGATGTCGGGGTCCGGCGGCTGGCCCGGATCCTGCAGGAAGGACAGGTGCAGCACCTTGTCCGTCGGGGCGGCGCTGGGGGTGCTGCTGCCCGAGTCCGAGCCGCCGCAGCCGCTCAGGATCAACGCGGCCGCGGCGGCGAGCGCCGACACCGCTTTCAGGCGACGGATCATCGGAGCGCTCCTTCGAGGACGGCGTCGGGGGACGTCAGCGACGCGAACGCGTCGAGGATCTCGTCGGTGCTGCGCTGCGCACCGGCCTGCAGGTACTCCATCGCATCCAGCGCGGCATCGTGGCGGTACTGGGAGGAGCCGCCCACGCAGTCGGTCACCACCCGGACGTAGAAGTCGCGCTGGTGCGCGTCGGCGAAGGTGTAGTGCACGCAGACGTCGGTCAACCCGCCGATCAGGATCAGCGTGTCGGCTTTCAGACCGGACAGCACGATCTCGAACTCGGTGCCGATGAAACCGGAGTAGCGCCGCTTGACGATGTGGAACTCGTGGTTGGGACCGTCGAGGATCGGTCGCAGGGTCGGCTCGAGGTCGGTGCCGGGCCTGCCCTCCACACAGTGTTCGCCTTCCACACCGTCGAGCTCCCGGCCGAAGTCGATGCCACTGGGACGGTGCACCTCCTGGAAGAAGACGATCGGGATCCCGGCACGGCGAGCGGCGGCGACCAACCGCTCCGCCCGGGCGACACGATCGCCGTGGCCGGGCATCACGGGGATACCGGCGTCGTCGGCGGACATGCCGCCGCCCTCCTGGATGTCGACGACGACCAGAACGGGATTGCCCACGATGAGTGGCTGTTTCGGCACCTATCCTCCTGTGATTGCGATGCGCGGGTCGGCGGCGGCCTGAAGCAGGTCCACGACCGTGTTGACGAAGACATAGAGGGCGCCGAGCATCAGCGTGACCCCGGCGATGGCGGGGAAGTCGGCGACCGGGATGCTCTGGGCGATGTACTGGCCGATGCCGGGCCAGCCGAAGACCTGCTCGACCACGAGAACACCCGAGAACATCAGCCCCACTTGCAGACCGGTCATCGACAGTGCGGCGCCCACGCAGTTGCGGAGCACGTGCCGGGCCATGATCGCGGGTTCGGAGAGCCCCTTGGCGCGGGCGGTGCGTGCGTAGTCGCTGTCGACCTCGCCGAGCAGGCTGCTCCGCAGCACCCGGCCGATCGCGACGGCGGGGCCCAGCGCGATCACCAGCGCCGGCAGGATCAGGTGGTGCAACGCGTCGACGGTGACGTCGGGCCTGCCGTGCAGCAGCCCGTCGACGGTGAGCAGACCGGTCGGCCCGTCGGGCGGGTCGGCGACCGCGATGCGTCCGTTGGCGGGCACCCAGCCCAGGGTCTTGTAGAACACCAGCAGGCCGAGGATGCCGAGCAGGAACATCGGCGCCGAGGACCCGGTGAACAGCACGGCGCGCAGTACCCCCGCTCCGGGCCACTTGAGCGTGGTGCTGAATGCGAGCAGTGCCGCGAGCGCCAAGGCGATCGTCAGCCCGTACAGGGCGAGTTCGGCTGTGGCGGGGACGAAGTCGCCCAGATCGGACAGCACCGCGTGCCGGGTCCGGTAGGACGTACCGAGGTCACCCGTGGCGGCGCCGGTCAGATAGTTCCAGAACTGCACGGGCACCGGATCGTTGAGGCCCAGCGCGTCCCGGCGCGCCGCGACGGCTTCCGCCGAGGCCTGCGCGCCCAGCTGTGCCTTGACGGGATCGAGCGGCGAGATGTGCTGCAGCAGGAACATCACCGCGGTCAGTGCCACCAGGATGGCCACCATCGCGCACAGCCGGGTCACCACGAAGGTCTTCATGCACGGCCCTTCATGAGGTTGCGCAGGCAGTCTCCGGCGATGTTGCCGACCAGCGCCAGCACCAGCACCCCGAGACCGGGCATCACCGGGATCCACCACTGCTGCAGGAAGTAACTGAGATTGCGTGCCGAGTCGGCGCCGAGTTCGGGTGCCGGCGCGGCCTGGCCGAGGCCGAGAAACGACAGTGACGCCAGGGTGAGGATCAGCGTGCCGATGTCGAGGCTTGCGGCGACGAGGGCGTTGGGGACCGCTCCGGGCACCAGATGCCGCCGGGCGAGCCGCCATGGTCCGACGCCGGCCAGCTTCGCGGCCTCGACGTGCGGGCGCGCAGCCAGCCGGGCGATCTCGCCGCGCACCAACCGGGCATAGAACGGCCACCAGACGATCGACACGGCGATCAGGGTGTGCACGAAACCCGGGCCCAGCGCGGCGACCACCGCGATCGCGAGGACCGGAGCGGGCAGCGACAGGAAGGCATCGGTGATGCGCATCAGGACGGTGTCCACCCAGCCGCCGGTCGCGCCCGCGATCACCCCGACCAGGCCCCCGATGAACAGTCCGACCGCCACCACGACCAGTGCGGCGAACCAGCTCGAGCGGGCGCCGTAGAGCACCCGCGACAGGATGTCGCGGCCGATGCTGTCGGTACCCAGCAGGAATCCGTTCTTCCCGGGCGCCTGCAGCGGTACCCCGACGGGCAGCAGTGGGTCATGGGGTGCGAGCACCGGCACGGCGATGACCACCGCGGTGACGACGAGGATCGTCGCGAAGCCGATGCCGTTGAGCAGCGTCGAGTTCGACCCCGGCAGCGTCAGCAGTCGTCGCTGCCGGCCCCGGATCAGACCCGATGCGGGGAGCGCGACCGCCATCAGTGGGCCCGCCTCTCGATGCAGGCGACGCGGTGTTCGCCGCCGGGGCGGCCCTCCAGCCGGACGTCGAGGCGGGGGTCGGCGCAGGCGTCGACCGCGATGGGGCAGCGCGGATGGAACGCGCATCCCGGCGGCGGCGCCAGCGGGCTCGCGGGTTCTCCTGCCAGAGAACGCAATTCGCGACCTAGATCGGGGATCGAGTCGACGAGCGCCTGAGTGTAGGGGTGCGTGGGCTGGGTGATCACCTGGTCGGCGGGGCCGATCTCGACGATGCGGCCCAGATACATCACCGCGATGCGGTCCGCCACGACACGGGCCACGGCCAGATCGTGGGTGACGAACACCACGGACATGTGCAGGGAGCGCCTGAGCTGCCCGATCAGATTGAGCACCGACGCAGCCAGTGAGACGTCGAGCGCACTGGTCGGCTCGTCGCACAGCAGCACCGCCGGCGGAATCACGGTGGCCCGGGCCAGTGCCACCCGCTGACGCTGACCACCGGAGAGCTGACCGGCCCGCGCCTTGACGATGTCGGGAGCCAGACCCACACGCTCGAGGACCTCGGCCACCGCGGTGGCACGCTCCCGACGCGTACCGCCCTTGACCCGTTCACCGATGATCTCGCCGACCGACAGCCAGGGCGTCAACGACGCACCGGCGTCCTGGAACACCATCTGCGGCCGCTGGTCCCCGCTCACGGTCACCTGTCCGGAGGTGGCCTTCTCCAGACCCGCGATCACCCGCAGCAACGTCGACTTCCCCGAGCCGCTCTCCCCCACCAGCGCCACCGATTCGCCGTGCCCGACCTGGACCGAAACGCCGCGCAGCGCATGTAGTTTCCCGCCGCCGTCGGTGCGGTCGAGCCAGCGGCGCGCCACCGTGAACGTCTTGGTGACCTCACGCAGGTCGACGGCGGGCTCCGAGGTCTCCCCCTGCTGGCGGGCCGGCGCCGACGGCGCCTCATCGGGGGCTGCCACTGCGTCGAGTTCGGCGACGCGGGCTGCGGGACGCAGGCACGCACTCACCCGCTGCGGAGCCACCGCGACAGGGTCCGGCGGTGCCTTCGCGCAGTCGTCGTCGGCCAGCGCGCACCGCGGCACGAACGCGCAGCCGGGCAGCGGCGCGGCGGCGCTGGGCACCGAGCCGCTCAGGGCGGCCAGCTGCCGGTCCCGTCGGGTCTGCAATGTCAGCCGGGATCGGAGCAGACCGTGGGTGTAGGGATGAGCGGGACTCTCGAGGAGCGCTGCGGTGGGCCCGATTTCAGCGATCCGTCCGGCGTAGAGCACGGCGATCCGGTCGGCGATCTGGGCGGCGACGCCGAGGTCGTGGGTGATCAGCACGATGCTGCAGCCGATCTCGTCGCGCAGCCGCTCGAGCAGCCGGAGAACCTGCGCCTGCACGGTCACGTCGAGGGCTGTCGTCGGTTCGTCGGCGATGATCAGCTCGGGGTCGCCGGCGATCGCGATCGCGATCATCACGCGCTGGCGCAGGCCGCCGGACAGCTCGTGCGGGTAGGCGCGCATCCGCGCCTTCGGATCGGGGATGCCGACGGCGGTGAGCAGCCGCAGCGCCTCCTCGGCGCTGCCCGCGGCTTCCTCGACCTGCCTCCCGATGCGCATGGTCGGGTTCAGCGACGTCATCGGATCCTGGAACACGGCACCGAGATCCAGTCGGCGCACCTTCCGCAGGTTCCTGGCGTCGAACCCGGGCATCGAGGGCACCATGTCCGAGCCGGCGACGCGCACGCTGCCGCGGATCCGTGCGCCGTCGGCCAGCAGGCCGAGCAGGCTGAAGCCCAGCACGCTCTTGCCGGAGCCGGATTCGCCGACCAGGCCCACGATCTCGCCCGGCGCGATGGCCAACGACACGCCACGCAGGGCGTGGATGTCGCGTCCGTTGCGGGAGAACGTCACCCGCAGATCGGCGACGGTGGCGACCGGGTCGTGGTTCGGCGGCATCCCCGGACTCGTCGCCGGCGCGGCGACGGTGGATGCGGTGCTGCCCAAATCGACCACTCCAGGATTCGTCGGGAAATGTGTTGCCGCGGCTCGTCGATGGGCCACCGGCCTGTCGATCGACAGTTTTCCCGTGCGTCGAGCCCGGTGGGTGTCGCTGGCGTAACCAATCGGCGGCCGAGGTAACCGATGGGTGTCCGACGTTTCTATCGTGTGACAGATATGGTCGGCGATACCCTTTGGATCGACCATGAGCCACGATGGGACCATGCCGCTGACCCGCGCCGGACGGCCACGTCTGCACGCCCAGCGACGTCCCGGCACCACCGCCCGAGACGAAATCCTCGATGCCGCAGGCGAATTGTTCACCACGCAGGGCTATGCGGGAACCTCGACCCGGCACATCGCCGAAACGGTCGGTATCCGTCAGGCGTCGCTCTACCACTACTTCAAGACCAAGGACGACATCCTCTGCGCGCTGCTGAGCCAGACGGTGTCGCCCACCCTGTCCTTCATCCCCGCCCTGCGCGCTGCGCGCCCGGCGATGAGCGAGGCGCAGCAGTTGCACGCGCTGGCGGTCTTCGACGGCACCCAGTTGCTCAGCGGTCGGTGGAACCTGGGGGCGCTCTACCTGCTGCCCGAGTTGCGCGATGCCCGGCTCGAGCCGTTCTACTCCGACCGCGAACGCCTGCGCAGGCACTACCTGAAGCTGAGCCTGGCGATCTCGCGGGGCACCGGTGTCGACCCGGCGGCCGCCGACCTCCCGTTCCGGCTGGTCGAATCGCTGGTGAACATGTGGTCGACCCCCGAGGGAGAACGCCGCGATCAGCTGCCCCGCCACGTCGCCGACGCGTGTCTGCGGGTGCTCGGCGTCCCCGACCCCGATGCGCTGCACGACCGGACCACGGAGGTTCTCACCGCCGGCGCACGGTGATCCTTCTCACGGGAGCGCTTGCCGACGGATGAAGCGGGGCACGCTGGGTGTTGGTTCGTGAGGCCGTGGGATCGCGGCCCAGGTTTCGGCACGCCCCGGTTCGGGGCGCACGCCTGCACCAAAGACGAGAAGAGGATGAGACATTGAGCACCGTTTCCGCTTACGCAGCCCCCGCGGCCGGCGAGCCCCTGACGAAGACCACGATCACGCGTCGCGAGGTCGGACCCCACGATGTGGCCTTCGACATCCATTTCGCCGGCATCTGCCACTCCGACATCCACACCGTGCGCGACGAGTGGGGCCAGGCGGCCTACCCGGTCGTGCCCGGTCACGAGATCGCCGGGATCGTCACCGAGGTCGGATCCGAGGTGACCAAGTTCGCGGTCGGCGACCGCGTGGGCGTCGGATGTTTCGTGGACTCCTGCCGCGAGTGCGAGTTCTGCCTGGCCGGCGAGGAGCAGTACTGCAACAACCCGGGCATGGTGGGCACCTACAACGCCGTCGGCTTCGACGGGCAGCCCACCCAGGGCGGATACAGCGGCGCGATCGTCGTCGACGAGAACTACGTGCTGACCATTCCGGAGTCCATCCCGCTGGACAAGGCGGCCCCGCTGCTGTGCGCCGGCATCACCACCTACTCCCCGCTGCGGCACTGGAACGCCGGCCCGGGCACCGAGGTCGCGGTGATCGGTCTGGGCGGTCTGGGCCATCTCGCCGTCAAGATCGCGGTCGCGATGGGCGCCCACGTCACGGTTCTCAGCCAGTCGCTGAAGAAGATGGAGGACGGTCTGCGCCTCGGTGCGTCCGAGTACTACGCCACCAGTGACCGCGACACCTTCAAGAAGCTCAAGGGCAAGTTCGACCTGATCCTCAACACCGTGTCGGCCAACCTCGACATGGGTGACTACCTGGGCCTGCTGGCCCTCGACGGCACGCTGGTGGAGCTCGGCATGCCCGAGCGCCCCATGGAGGTGCCCGCGCCCGCCCTCATCTTCGGTCGGCGCCGGCTGTCCGGGTCGCTGATCGGCGGCATCGCCGAAACCCAGGAGATGCTCGACTTCTGCGCCGAGCACGACGTGACCCCGGAGATCGAGGTCATCCAGCCCGACTACATCAACGAAGCGTACGAGCGGGTGCTCGCCAGCGACGTGCGCTACCGCTTCGTGATCGACACCGCCACGCTGCGCTAATCCCCGTCGGCCGGCTGCTCGCCGAGATCCACACCGGCGAGCGGCCATCCGGCCGCGGCCAACCGCGCGGCGACCCGCGCGACGTTCTCCGGTCCGGCGTCGTGATGCGTCACATCGGCGATGAAGGCGGCGATCTCGTCGCTGTCGATGGCCCCGTGAACCGCCGGTGAGACATCCTCCGCGCTGATGTGCGCGATGACCTCGCGCAGTTGGTCCTCGGTCAGTGGCGTGGCGCGCAGCAGCGCCAGCAACGGCACCCGGTCCGGACCCGGCACGCCGCTGGGATAACCAGCACGCAGCCAGTTCAGGATCGAGCTCAGCAACGACGTGGCGCCCATCTCACCAGTGTGGGCCGTAGCGCCCCCGAACGGTGCCGAACCGGCCTCAGTGTTCGCCGGGCATTCATCCCCGCGACCACAGCTGTGAAGTCGCTGGGAGCCATGTAAACACTGGATTTCTCCGGTTGTCGGGTGGTCTATACAGTGCGACGCTTCTGAACGGTCCGCCGGTGGGCGGGCCGATTCAGCACTGATTCGCCCGTCAGGAGACCCCATGGCCACTGAATCCGCAGCAGTCGAATCCGCTGCGCCCGCAGGACTGAAGAAGGGCGCCATCGGCATGGTCGCCGTCATCTTCATGGCGGTCGCCAACGCCGCGCCGATCACGGCGATGACCGGGAACGTGCCGATCGCGGTCGGTTTCGGCAACGGACTGGGCGCCCCGGCGGGCTTCCTGTTCGCGACGATCGCCCTGACCCTGTTCGCGCTCGGGTACGTGGCGATGGCCAGGCACATCACCACCACGGGCGCGTTCTACGGCTTCATCTCCCACGGCCTCGGGCAGGTGTGGGGCATGGCCAGCGGCTTCCTGGCCACCTTCGCCTACGTGGTGTTCGAGGGATCGCTGATCGGCGGCTGCGCGTACTTCGCCAACGACGCGGTGAACACCATTGTCGGAGTGAACATCCCGTGGCTGGTGTTCGCGATCGCCGCCATCGTCGTCATCGGTGTGCTGTGCCACTTCCACATCAGCCTGACCGCCGCGATCCTGGGCGTGACGCTGGTGTCGGAGGTGCTGATCCTGCTCGCGCTGGCGTTCACCGTGATCGCCAAGGGCGGCGGTCCCGACGGCTTCATGCTCGATCAGACGGTGTTGCTCAACAACGCCTTCGAGAGCCTGCCCGCGGGCGCCTTCGGAACCGCGGCTGCCGCCGGGTCCATGGCGGTCGGCCTGTTCTTCGCGTTCTGGTCCTGGGTCGGGTTCGAGACGACCGCGGTGTACGGCGAGGAATCCCGCAACCCGAAGAAGATCATCCCCCGCGCCACGCTGATCGCCGTCATCGGGCTCGGCTTGTTCTACACGTTCATCTCCGCGATGGTGCTGGCCGGCAACGGCGCGAAGACCTCGGTGGAGGCGTCCATCAGCTCCTCTCCGCTGGACCTGTTCTTCAACCTGGTCGACGCCAACCTCGGCGGGTTCCTGCTCGACGTCTACAAGATCCTGCTGGTGATCGGCTCCTTCGCGTGCGCGCTGGCGTTCCACAACGCGGCCTCGCGCTACCTGTTCGCACTCGGTCGCGAGATCCCGGCCGCCAAGGTCAAATCCACGCTGGGCGCGGCCCACCCCAAGCACGGTTCGCCCTACATCGCCTCGGCGGTGCAGAGCGTGATCACGATGGTGATCGTGCTGCTGTTCTTCGTCTTCACCGCCGTGCAGGTGCCCGACGCCAACGGCCTGCCCGTCGACACCCCGACCCTGGTGCCCTACACCAACATCTACGGCCTGCTGGCGCTCATCGGGACCGCGGCGATCCTGCTCGTGCAGGCGATCTGCTCCATCGCGGTGATCTGGTTCTTCTGGGTCCGCAAGACGCACCGCGGCAACATCATCACCACGCTGATCTGCCCGCTGATCGGCGCCGTGGCGATGGGCTATGTCGTCTGGCTGCTGTGGGACAACCGCGCGTTCGCGGCCGGTTACGCGGCGAACTCACTGGTGTTCAAGAGCGCCCCGTACCTGATCGCCGCCGTGTTCGGCGTCGGTATCGCCTACGCGTTGTGGCTGCGTTTCTCCCGGCCCGACACCTACGCCGAGATCGGCCGCACGGTGATGGAGGACAGTCACGAGCGGAACTAGCCGCGCCCGGCCGCGCGGGTCAGCGCACGCTCCACGCTGTTGCGCGCCAGCAGGACCTTGAAACCGTTCTGGCTCAATGGTTCTGCGCCGGCGACGGCGACCCGCGCGGCCGACCGGAAGGCTTCGGTGTCGGCGGTTCTGCCGACGAGTTCGGCTTCGGCGGCGGCCACCCGCCACGGGGTGGCCGCAACGCCCCCGAGCACCACGGACGCGGATCGGATCACGCCGTCACTGATGTCCAGGCCGACGGCCACCGAGACCAGCGCGAAGGCATAGCTGTGCCGATCGCGGACCTTGAGGTACCAGCTGCGCGCGCCGTAGGGGCACGGCGGGAGCTCGATGCCGGTGATCAGCTCGCCCGGCGCGAGGCTGTTGTCCCGTTCGGGATGCTCGCCCGGCAGTGTGAAGAAGTCGCCGATCGGAATCGACCGCGGCCCCGACGGACCGGCGACGTGCACGACGGCGTCGACCGCCGCCAGGGCGACGGCCATGTCGGAGGGGTGCACGGCGACGCAGTCGGTGCTGGCGCCGAACAGCGCGTGCTCGCGGTTGAATCCGGCCAGCGCCGCACAGCCGGAACCGGGAGACCGCTTGTTGCACGCACCGAAAGCGGGGTCCATGAAGTAGGGGCAGCGGGTGCGTTGCACCAGGTTCCCGCCGACGGTGGCCATGTTGCGGATCTGCGTGGTCGCCCCGGACAGAATCGCTTGGGAGAGCACCGGATACGCCGCGCGCACCAGCGGATGGTTGGCCGCGGCGCTGTTGGACACCCCGGCGCCGATCAGCAGGCCGCCGGAGGCCGTTGCGTGCACCGACGCCAGGTCGAGGTCGCCGATGTCGACGAGGGCCGACGGTGTCTCCACCCCGGTCTTCATCAGGTCGAGCAGGTTGGTGCCGCCCGCGTAGTAGCGGGCGCCGTGGGCCGCCGCGCTGAGCGCGTCGTCGATGCTGGTGGCGCGGCGGTAGGCGAAGCTCCTCATGACGCCTCGTGTGCGCTGGCGATCGCCGCGACGATGTTGGCGTACGCGCCGCACCGGCAGATGTTGCCCGCCATGCGTTCGCGGATCTCGGCTTCGGTCAGCCGGGGCGGGCCGTGCACGACGTCGTCGGGGCTGCCCTCGAACGAGGCCGCGGACAGGTCGCCGTCGGCGTATTCGCGCAGCAGCGCCCGCGACGAGCAGAGCTGCCCCGGTGTGCAGTACCCGCACTGGAACCCGTCGTGCTCGATGAAGGCGCGCTGCAGCGGATCGAGCTCATCGCCGTCGGCGAGCCCCTCCACGGTGCGGACCTCGGCGTCGTCGACCGACACCGCCAGCGTCAGGCAGCTCAGCACCCGCCGGCCGCCGACCTCGACGGTGCATGCCCCGCACAGACCGTGGTCGCATCCCTTCTTGGTGCCGGTCAGCCCGAGCCGTTCCCGCAACAGGTCGAGCAGTGTGGAGCGGACATCGGTGTCGAGCTCGCGCCGGTCGCCGTTGACGGTGAGCCGTACGCGATGGGTGGGTGACGTCATGGGCGCAACACACCTTCCTGTTCGGGCCCGGAGGGCTCCAGCAGAGCCTCGAGCGTGATGGGCAACGCGCGCAGGCGTTTTCCGGTGGCGTGGTGAATGGCGTTGGCGATGGCTGCGCTCACCCCGCAGGTGCCGATCTCACCGATCCCCCGCACACCGATCGGGTCGAGCGCGTAATCCGGCCGCTCGAGGAAGCTGATGTCGAATTCCGGCCGGTCGGCGTGCGTCGGCACGTAGTACTCGCCGAGCGGCTGGGCGGTATGGGGATCGTGGGGCACCTGTTCGAGCAGGGCCATGCCCACACCGAACGTGATGCCGCCCATCACCTGGTTGGCCGCCAGCTTCGGGTTGAGCACCCGGCCGCAGTCCATCACGGCCACCCAGCGGGTGACCGTTGCGCGGCCCAACGCTTCGTCGACCTCCACTTCGCAGAAGTGCGCGCCGAACGACTGGGACACCGCATCGCCGTCGGGGGCCCCGTCGCTGGTGACGGTGAAACTCAGCTCGTCGGCGAGCTCAGCGGAAACGTCCCCGGCGGCAAGGGTTCTGCCGCCCAGCCGGCGCTTCCACTCCTGCGCCGCGGCGAAGACCGCGGAGCCGACGGTCGCGGTGGTCTGAGAGGCGCCGCTGTACGGAGCGTCGGGGAACGCCGAGTCCCCGGAGTCGAAGCTCACCCGGTCCAGGGGCAGCCCGGTGGCGTCGGAGGCGACCTGCGCCATCACCGTCCGGACACCGGTGCCGATCTCGTGTGTCGCCGCGCTGAACCGCACGCGGCCGTCGTGCAGGGTCTGCACCCGGCAGTCGGCGGGCATCCTGCGGCCCGGGTAGGTCGCCGTGGCCATGCCCCAGCCGATCTGAACACCGTTGCGGGACAGAGCCCGTGGCATCATCGGGCGGTTCTCCCAGCCGAATCGGCGTGCCCCTGTCAGGTAGCACCCGGCCAGGTCGGCGGCCGACCACGGCCGACCATTGGTCTGATCGTGGTCGGTCACGTGGGCCAGCCGCAGCTGCAGCGGGTCGCGGTTCGTGGCCTCGGCGAGTTCGTCCATGGCCACCTCCAGCGCGAACAGCCCCGGCGACTCCCCCGGTCCCCGCATGAAACAGGGAGTGGGCGCGTTGATCCGGGCGACGGTGTGCGACACCTCCAGCCGCGGCGAGCGGTACAGAAAGCGCGTCGACAACCCGGTCGGTTCGCAGAAGTGCGCGACGGTCGACGTCTCGGTCAGGGTGTGGTGTTCGGTGCTGGCGAGGGCGCCCGTGTCGTCGGCGACCAGGGAGATCCGCTGCTCGGTGGGCGGACGGTGACCGGTGGAGGTGAACATCTGATTGCGGGTCAGGACGAGCTTGACGGGGCGGCGCACCGCACGCGCGGCCACCGCGCACAGCACCACGTGCATCCACAGGAAGCTCTTGGAACCGAACGCCCCTCCGACGAGCGGTGACAGGATCCGGATCCGGTCTTCGGGGATTCCGAGCCAGGCCGCCAGCGCGCGTCGCTCACCGGTGATCCACCGGGTGCTGTCGTGCACGACGAGCATGTCGCCTTCCCACTGCGCGATGGTCGCCGACAGCTCGATCGGATAGTGCGCGTTCTCCGGCGTCGTGTAGGTGGCCTCGACCTTGGTCCCCGGCGGTTCGGCCTCCGGGCCGCGGCGGTCCTGCAGCTTCTCCTCGGTCAACTTGACGAAGTGGTCGGGCCGGTAGGCGCCGTGGCGGACCGCGCCGTGTCCGTCGTCGGCGACAGGCGGATCGGCCTGCACCTGCGCTGCGGACAGGGCAGCGGGGGCGCGCTCGTAGTCGAAGGACATCAGGGAGGCGGCGTGCGCCGCGTTCTCCGGGGTGTCGGCCACCACCAACGCGAGGTGCTGGCCGACGTGCTGGACGGACAAATCGGACAGTGGCGGCCGGCGCTCCAACGGGAGATCCCAGGTGAGTTCTTCGGGAAGGACATGCAGCGCAGGACAATTCAGCGGTGTGAGCACGTGCAGCACGCCCGGCGCCGTGGCGGCGAGCGCAGCCGCGCCGGCCATCGATTCGGCGGTGACCCTGCCGTGCGGGATCTCCGATTGCACCAGCGCGGCGAAGGTGACGCCGTCGACCGGGGTGTCGGCGGTGTAGCGGGCCCGCCCGGTCACCTTGTCGGCCCCCTCGACCCGTGACACCGGACGCCCGACGGATTCGTTCACCGCCTCAGTCTCACAGCGATCGGGGCCGATCGCTTCTCTGCTGCCCGGAGTCCTCTCTTACCGCTAGCCCCCATCGTTGTTCGTCGGGTCGCGCCCGGCCGCGGCGATGTCACAATGTCAGACCATGGGCGCTCTTCGGGTCGTGGTGGCCGACGACGACGTGCTACTGCGGGAAGGGCTGGCCAGTCTGCTGCAGCGCGCGGGGCTGGAGGTCGCCGGTCAGGCCGGCGATGCGTCGGCGCTGTTGGACCTGGTTCGCACCGAGCAGCCGGATCTCGTTCTCACCGACATCCGCATGCCACCCACGCACAGCACCGAGGGGCTCGACGCGGCCCAGGTGATCCGCCGCGAGTCACCGCAGATCGCGATCGTCGTGCTCTCCGCGCACATCGACGTGGACCACGCGATGGAGTTGCTCGCCGGCGGCCACGCGATCGGCTATCTGCTCAAGACGCGGGTCACCGATGTCGACGACTTCGTCGACACGGTGCAGCGGGTGGCCAACGGCGCCTCGGTCGTCGACCCCGCGCTGGTGGCCGAACTGGTCGGGGCGCGCAAACGTGACGATCCGCTGGCCGCGCTCAGCGCCCGGGAGCGCGAGGTGCTCACGTTGATGGCCGAGGGCCTGTCCAACGGCGGCATAGGTCGGCGGCTGTGGGTCACCGAGGGCACGGTGGAGAAGCACGTGCGCAGCATCCTGACCAAGCTGAACCTGCCCGAGACGGGCGACGATCACCGTCGGGTGCGCGCGGTGATCATGTTCCTCGAGGGCCGCTGACGTCCCGGCCGGCCAGCAACCGGTTGATCGCCACCGGGGACAGCGCGAACTTCGGCAGGAATCCCAGGGCGGGACTGGCCGCGATCAGGTCGGCGAAATCCTGCTCGTCGTGGGTGGACGTCAGGATCACCGGCACCTCGGCCAACCGCTCGGCGACGTCGAACCCGCTGTCGGCGCCCAGGTCGACGTCCACCAGCGCGAGATCCGGCCGTAAGGCGCGGGCCTGCTGCTCTGCCTCCTCGGCGTCGGCTGCGGTGCCGACCACGACGAAGTCGGCGCGCTCCAGCATGTCGCGCGCAGCGTCGCGGAAGCCGGGGCTGTCGTCGACGATCAGGCAGCGCACTCCAGTCATGCTTCGAGCATGCCGGGCCGACCGCCCGATGGCATTCCTGTTAACGGGAAACCTTGCGATTACCATCACCCGGTGACCTGGCGTTCGCTTCCGACCCGGCTCCTGGCCCTGGTCGTGCGGCCCACCGCCCGGCCGCTCGGTGCCGGGATCGCCGTCGCCGGCGCCTTCCTCGTCGCCGAGGTGCTCGCCGTGTTCGCGCTCAAGCGGATCGCGCCCGAGAACGCGTTCGGGGCGCTGCTGCTGTTGGGCGTGCTCGTCGTGTCGGCGGGGTGGGGGTTCGGGTTGGCGATCGCCACGTCGCTGGCCAGTGCCGCGGTGTACGCCTATCTGCACCTGGAGGGGCGCGACAGTTTGGCGCCGGCGCTCGCGATCTTCCTGACGCTGGCGTTGCTGACCAACGCGCTGGTCGGGCAGGCGCGGCTGCGTGCCGCCGAGGCCGAGCAGCGGAGGCGGCAGGCCGACGCACTGGCCGCCCAGCAGGCGGCTCTGCGTCGGGTGGCCACGCTGGTCGCCGGCGGCGCCGAGCTCTCGGAGGTGTTCTCCGCCGCTGTGGAAGAGCTGGCGCACAGCCTCGACGTCGACCAGGTGACGCTGTTGCGTTTCGACGCCGACGGCACCGCGGCGGTGCTGGCGGCGCGCGATCGGCCCGGCAAGCCCAGTCTGACCCCCGGCGAGCGGCTGTCACTGGCCGGCGACAGCGTGAGCACCAGGATCCGGCAGCGCGGCGCGCCTGCCCGGATCGAGGACTACGCGGTGGCGACCGGCCCGATCGCGACCAGGCTGCGCGGTCTGGGGGTGCGCTCGGCGACGGGCGTGCCGCTGATCGTCGACGGGGCGGTGCTGGGCGCTCTGTTGGTGGGTTGCCTTGACTCCGAAGCGATCTCCGAGGATCTCGACGCCCACATCGGCGACTTCGCCGATCTGATCTCCACGGCGATCGCCAACGCGCAGACCCGGGCCGCACTGACGGCGTCGCGGGCCCGCCTGGTCGCCGCCGCGGACGAGGCGCGCCGCGGCTTCGAGCGGGACCTGCACGACGGCGCCCAACAGCGCATCGTCTCGCTCAGCCTCGAGTTGCGCCAGATCGAGGCGGCCGCCGACGAGCCGCTGCGTGCCCAACTGTCGAACGCGGTGTCCGGTCTGGCCGGTCTCTACTCGGATCTGCAGGAGCTCTCCCGCGGGATGCACCCGGCGGTGCTGTCCAAGGGCGGCCTGCCGTCGGCGCTGAAGGCGCTGGCGCGGCGCTCCTCGGTGCCGGTCGAGTTGACGGTCGGGGTGGACCGCCGGCTGCCGGAGTCGGTGGAGGTGGCCGCGTATTACGTTGTCGCAGAGGCGTTGACGAATGCCGCCAAGCACGCCGAAGCGGACGTGGTGACCGTCGAGGTGGGCCTGGACGACGACACCCTGCACCTGTCGGTCACCGACGACGGCGTCGGTGGCGCCACCGCGGGCGCCGGTTCGGGTCTGGTAGGCCTGCGCGACCGGGTGGAGGCTCTCTCGGGTGCGCTCACGGTGACGAGCGAGCCGGGGGCGGGGACCCGGATCGACGCCGCCATCCCGGTCGGCGCGCGCTGACGACGAGTTACCGTCTCAGCCCGGCGGCGCCGCCGCCAGGGTGAGCGTGAACGTCGCTCCGCCGCCCGGGGTCTGCGCGACCGAGATGTCGCCGCGGTGGGCGACGGCGATCTCCCGGACCAGCGCCAGTCCGATGCCGTAGCGTTCGCGGCCGCCGGTCGCCGTGTGGGCGTGCCCGTGGGAGAACCGGGCGAACAGGCCGTCCATTGCGTCGGGATCGACGCCGACGCCGTCGTCGCGCACGTCGATGACGACGTTCGGTCCGCGCCGGCGCAGACAGATCTCGATCGAGCCGCCCGCGTGTTCATGGGCGAGAGCGTTGTCGACCAGCGACGTGAGCGCGCGACGCAGCGCGGCAGCCGACCCGAGAACGACGAACGCCGTTGCCGAAGCCTCGGTGTCGCGGTTCACCGCCAGGGTCACGCCGGCCGACGCGGCGTGCTCGGACATACTGGCGCGGACGTCCTCGGCGAGGTCGGCGACGTCGACGCGGTCACGCGGCACACCGTTGCTGGCCATCGAGGCCGATGCCAGCAGATCCTCGATCACCTCACCGAGCACGCGGGTGTCGGCGGCCAGAGCCTCGATCTGTTCCTTGGCACGGTGGGCGTCGCCGTCGTCGAAGCGCCGGGCCAGCAGTTGAATCCTGGTGTGCAGCACGGTGAGTGGGGCGCGCAATTCGTGGGAGGCGTCGGCGACGAACCGTCGCTGCAGGGCCAGGGCTTCGGTGAGAGGACGGAGCGAGCGCCGCGTGAGCAGGACGACCACGCCGACCGAGGCCAGGATGCCGGCCAGTTCGGCGGCGCCCAACGCCAGCAGCAGCCGGTTGCGGCTCGCCTCATAGGATTCCAGCGCCAGCAGCGCCACCACCCTGCCCCGGGGCCGGTCGGCGACCAGCACCCGGTACGACTCGTCACCGATGCGGATGTCAGAAAAGCCGGGTTCCCGCCCGAGCAGCTCCGCGATCGGGAGCCCGTCGGCGCTGGCGGACGTCTCACCGGCCAGATCCTGGAGCACGAGTTGCATGCCCGGCGGCGGATCGGTCACATCGTCGGCCGTCCCGACGACCGAGGTCAACTGGTCGGCGATCTGTTGCTTCTGCACCTGCGCGTCGACGAGGAAGATGACCGCCCCGACGAGCAGCAGCACCGCGGTGAGGGCCAGGGACGCCTGCAGGGCGGCGATCCGGCCCGCGCGCCGAACGACGGCCAGGTCGCTGCTCGACGTCATCCGGCGGCCCCCAGGCGATATCCCGTGCCGTGGATTGTGCGCACGATGCCGCGCCCCAGCTTGCGACGGAGGTAGTGCACGTAAGTGTCGACCACGCCGGGATTGTCGACCCCGTCGAAGGCGGAGCTGAGCAGCTGGCCGCGGGTGTGGGTACGCCCGGGGGTGGTCATCAGCACGCTGAGCAGCGCCGCCTCCCGCTCGGAGAGTTCGACCTCCCCTGCCACCGCGGGGCCGCTCACGGTCCGGGTCACCCGGTCCAGCGACAGCCCGGCGGCCCGCAGAATCGAGTCACCGTTCGGCCGTCGCACCAGAGCACGGATGCGGGCCAGCAGCTCCGGGACCTCGAAGGGTTTGACGAGGTAGTCCTGCGCGCCCGCGTCGAGACCGTCCACCCGGTCGGACAGCGAACCGCGCGCAGTCAGCATCAGGATCGGGGTCGCCGCTCCCCGCGATCGCAGCGCGACGACGAGGTCGAGGCCGTCCATGACCGGGAGCCCGCGATCGACGATGATCGCGTCGTGCCGCCGCGTGAGTGCGGCGTGCAGGCCCCGTTGCGCGTCATGTGCGACCTCGACCTCGTACCCCTCGTCGGTGAACAGCCCGTCCAGCATCGAACTCAAGGCGCGGTCGTCCTCGACGATCAGCAGCCTCGGCTTCGCGGTGCGGTCGGGCACTCGACGAGCGTGCCACGGCAGTTCTTCGAAGGCTCGAAGAATCGACTGCCAGCATCGGCCTCATGGAATCACCCCGTTCCGGAGTGCGCCGCGCCAGAGCCGCCTCATGGGCGCTGGCCGGCCTGGGCGTCGCCGCCGTCGCGGGCACCTCCACGCTGGCCTATGCCGGCACCGCCGCACCGGCGGCGCCCGCCGCCCAGGTCGTCGTCGACCCACCGCCGGAGAACGCACCGCCGCCCGTCCTCGAGCTGCCACCGGCGCCCGCGACCACGGTGACCGACACGCCGCCCGTCCCGCCTCCGGCTCCCGAGCCCACGGTCGCGTGGACGCCGGCCGCTCCGGTGACGACGACACCCCGGTACACGCCCCCACCGACCTACGATCCCGCCCCGGTACAGACGTCCGATCCCGCACCGATCCCTGCGCAGACCACCCGGACCCGGGAGTCGTCGACGCCGCCCACGACCCGGCGGCGCACCCTCACTCCGGCACCCGTGCTGTCGCCGAGCTACTCACCGCACGTGACCGTGTCACGCGGCTCATGACCCTGGACGCCCCGGACCTCGCGCACAGCCGATGGCAGCGCTGGAGCACCGACATGCACATCGTGGTCACCGAACCGGCGTCGCTGCGCCGCGCCCGGTTCGAGGTCGACGCCGAGCTCGACGCCGTCGACGTTGCGGCGTCCCGGTTCCGGCCGGATTCCGAGGTCATGGCGCTCGCCACCTCCGATGGCCGGCCGACCAGGATCAGCGAGACGCTGGCCGTCCTGCTCGCGGCCGCATTGACCGCGGCGCGGGACACCGACGGCGACGTCGACCCCACCGTGGGCGCCGCGGTGGTCGCACTCGAAGGCGGTGGCCGCGCCGCCCTGTCGACGATCACGCCGGCGTGCTGGTCGATGATCGCGCTCGACGATCGGGTCGTCACCGTGCCGCCCGGAGTGCTGCTCGACCTGGGTGCCACCGCGAAGGCGGTCGCCGCCGATCGGTGCGCGGACCGGGTCCACGAGGTCACGGGCAGCGGGGTGCTGATCAACCTCGGCGGTGACATCGCCACCGCGGGGCCGGCGCCCGACGGCGGCTGGCAGGTCCTGGTGCACGACGCCGATGGGGATCCGGACAGTGCGGTCGCGTTGCCGTCCGGCACCGCACTGGCCACCTCCAGCACCCTTCGGCGCACCTGGCGGCGCAATGACGCAGTGCTGCACCACATCCTGGACCCGCGCACGGGCCGGTCCGCGGATCCGGTGTGGCGCACGGTGTCCGTCGCGGCGCAGACCTGTTGGGCCGCGAACACCGTTTCGACAGCGGCGATCGTGCGCGGGTGGGCGGCACTGACATGGATTGCGGCGCTGGGAATGTCGGCGCGACTGGTGGACAGCGAGTGCGTCGAGCACACCATCGGTACCTGGCCGCGCGCTGCTGCGGAGGCCCGGCGATGACCAGCGGGGCACTGTGGGCGCTGGGGCGCGGTACCGGGATCACCGCCCTGGTGTTCCTGACGATCTCGCAGGCGCTGGGCATCGCCACCCGTTCCGGGCGCCGCGTCGCCGCGCTCCCCCGCTTCGCCGTCGCCGACGTTCACCGGTTCGCCGCGCTGGCCGGGACCGGGCTGGTCGCTCTGCATCTGACCCTGCTGTTCTTCGACCCGTACGCCCAACTGCGCCTGGTCGACTTCGTCGTTCCGTTCCTCGCCGCGTACCGACCTGTCTGGCTCGGTCTGGGCACCCTCGCCTGTGACGTCCTCGTCGTGGTGGCGGTCAGCAGCCTGTTGCGTCACCGCCTCGGCCTGCGCGCGTTCCGCGCCATCCACTGGGTCGCCTACGCGTTGTGGCCGGTCGCGCTGGTACATGCGCTCGGCGCCGGCACCGACTCCCAGCGTGTCTGGTTCCTGGCACTCGCCGGCGGTTGCGCGGTCGTTGTCGCGGGCGCGCTGATGTGGCGACTGCGGGCCGACTTCGTCGAATACGCCGACACCCGAACAGAGGCCCGCCGATGATCGCCCACTCACCGTTGCACACGAATCCTCCTGGTGCACAACGTCTCTTCGCTGGCCGCGGGCCCGGTCTGACCGAACATCACACGCGGTTCGGCGCCCTCCCCACCCACCCGGCGGAGCAGGTGGTCGCGTCACTGCACGCAGCGGGTCTGACGGGGCGGGGTGGAGCAGGATTTCCCACCGGCCGCAAGATCGACTCGGTCACCGGCGGCGGCGCCGTGGTGATCGGTAACGGCGCCGAGGGCGAACCACTCAGCCAGAAAGACGCCATGCTCCTGACCCGGGCACCCCACCTGGTGGTGGACGGTCTGCAGGTGTGCGCGTCGACGGTCGGCGCGGACAGGGTCTACCTCTATGTGCCGGAACGCATTTCGCCGGCCGTACGGAAGGCCCTCGACGAACGGGTCGCCGCCGGAGTGGACCCGCGCCGGGTGACCCTCGTCGAGGCCTCCGACACGTTCGTCGCCGGCGAGGAGTCCGCAGTGGTCCGGCGCCTCGAAGGCGGTCCGGCGCTGCCCCGCGACCGCACGGTCCCGACGTCGATCTCCGGGGTGCGCGGACGCCCCACGCTGGTCAACAATGTCGAAACACTGGCCCATGTCGCGTTGATCGCGCGCTACGGTCCGCAGTGGTTCCGGTCGGTCGGTGACCCGGAAGATCCCGGCACCGTGCTGATCACACTGTCGGGAGCGGTATCCCGACGCGGTGTCATGGAGCTGCCCACCGGAACCCCGCTGGCGGACGTCCTCGCCGCCGGCGGCCTCACCGACCTGCGGACCGCACGAGCGGTGCTGACCGGGGGCTACCACGGCAGCTGGATCCCGGCGGCGAACCTCACCGACGCCCGCCTGTCCCGTGCGGGCCTGCGAGCGTGCGGGGCCACCCCCGGCGCGGGCATCATCCATGTGCTCGCCGCCGACCAGTGCGGCCTCGCCCACACCGCGGGCATCGTCGCCTACCTCGCCGATCACGGTGCCCGACAGTGCGGCCCGTGCCGCAACGGCCTTCCCCGGCTGGCCGAGCTGTGCGACGAGCTCGCCTACGGCCGGGTCGACGACGGACAGATCCGTGAGCTGCACCGGATGCTCGGCCTCGTCGACGGCCGCGGCGCGTGCCGCCACCCCGACGGCACTATCCGAATGGTTCGCAGCGCGCTGAACGCCTTCGCCGACGACATCGCCCACCACCGCGCCGGCCGCTGCAGCGCCGCACTGGTCACCGCCCGCAGCGCCGACCGTCGCGGTCCCCGACGCGCTGTGGAGATCGCATGAAACGCCCGGCGGCATCGCGCAGGTTGCACATCGACTGGACCCGATGCGATGGCCGGGGCCTGTGCACCGAGCTGCTGCCCGGGGTGCTCGGCCGCGACGACTGGGGCTACCCCCTGGCGCGTGACGGGTCCCGCGAGCCGGTAATACCGCGCGGCGACCTGGCCGAGGCACGGATGGCCGTGAACCGCTGCCCACGCCTCGCGCTGTCTCTGACCACGCGCGCCTAGCTCAAAATCCCGTCCCGACAACCACTTTCACCAGAAAGGGCTCGCCTTGTCCACGTTCCAGGGACTTCCCGCTCACATCCTGCTCGTGCACTTCATCGTGGTGCTCGCGCCGGCGACCGCCGTGCTCGCGATCGTGTGCGCGCTGTGGCCGACCGCGCGGCGCCACTTCACATGGCTGGTCGTGCTCCTCGCCGCCGCGACCACGCTCTTGACCCCGCTGACGACCGATGCCGGCGAGTGGCTCGAGCAGCGCACCGAACCCACCGCAGTGCTGCAGGCGCACACCGAACTCGGCGACACCATGGTCTACTTCTCGGTGGGCCTGCTCGTCGCCGCGGCGCTGCTGGCGTTCATGCATCTTCGCGAGAACCGCAACCAACAGCTCAAGCCGACGCTCCGATGGGCCGTTGTCGGCATCGTCGTCGTCGCCGCCGTCGCCACCTCGGCCCAGGTGTATCGGATCGGCGACTCCGGGGCGCGATCTGCCTGGGCCGACAAGGTCGCTGCGACGCAGTCTCCCTGAGGGGTAGCGGACCTACTTCTTGCGCTGGCTCTGCGCGTACTCCTCGGGCCGGTTCTTCTTCATCCACGCCCTCATCGGCCAGAACAGCACCCAGAGAACCGGATACACGGTGACGTAGAACAGGCCGTAGACCGCCATGGCGGCCAGCACACCGACCACCCACGCCGGGTAGACGAGGATCAGGCAGAACTGGATGAACTGCTTCAGCACCACGGGATAGCCGCCGGCCATAGCCCAGACGGACCTCGGGCTGAGGCCGCCGGCGAGCACCCGCCACGTCGACCGCTTGGGCGCCGCGAGCGGTTCGCCGTCGTCCTCGGACTCGGCGCCGCTCGCGGGCTCGGTCATCGCTAGAAGTCCCAGTCCTCGTCTTCGGTGTTGACCGCCTTGCCGATCACGTAGCTGGACCCCGAGCCGGAGAAGAAGTCGTGGTTCTGCACGATGGCAAGGTAGCAGACTCAATCACCCCGTTCACCTGCAAATAGTCAAACCTGGTGATGCCTCTAGAAACCCTCTGTATTCGGCAAATTGTGGGCAATATGTGGGCAAGAATAGGGCGAACCATCCGGGGCTGCAGTCCCGTGGCTTCGTCGCACGCCAACCGACTCACCTTCCCGAAAGGGCATCAACCTCCACGTCAACTGAGCACCAGCTCGCTGGTCAAGCCGTCTGCTTAAGGCTCCGGTAGATGATCGGCACCAGCTCGGCGAGCAGCCTCTGGAATAGATCGGGGTTGTTGACTAACTGAGTCGAAAGGTCTTCGGATGTGGCCACCGGGGAGACGACCAGAGTGCTGAAGGTCGTGTCCGCCGATGAAGCCGACTTGAAGTAACGACCTAGAGCGGGGGAAGGATGCACACCTAAGTCGGCAAGCACGTCCGACGTCCGGCGCGGAGGCATCTCCCGCCGTGCGCTCGAAGTCCGTCTCATTAGTGGTTAACTGCATGTTGGAACATGCAGAATGCCACGGACATGAAGCGGACCGCCCGACCCGAATCGGTGCTGACCCTCGACGACATCGACCGGCACAAACACGACGGTACTGGGAATGGGAACTGCGCAAGCGATGAAGGCTCGACGATGACTGGCTTGGATAAACAGGAATTTCTAGCCTGGGCGTACGACGACCTGCTCACGAACACCACCCGTGGTGTGCTGGCCGAGTACATCGTGGCCAAAGCACTCGGCATTTGCGACACGAAGCGCGTCGAATGGGACAAGTACGACCTCGTCATCGGCGATATCGGTGTCGAGGTGAAATCGGCTGCCTACGTGCAAACGTGGAAGCAAACCCGGCTATCAGAGATCGCGTTCAACATCCGCCCCGCAAAGGGCTGGGACGCCCGTAACAACACCTATGCGGCCAGTGCGAAGCGAAGCGCCGACGTGTACGTCTTCTGTCTGCTCACCGCTAATGACCGCAATCAAATCGACCCGCTCGACGTCGCACAATGGGAGTTTTATGTGCTGCCGACGAGCGAGCTCGACCGACAAGTTCCGACGCAGAAGACGATTCGGCTCGGACCGCTGCTGAAAGACCTCCATCCGCGCCAGTGCACATACGACGAGCTCAAGGCCGCCATTAAAGCGGCAGCAGCGGTCAATCGCGGCAGAATCGGCAACGCGGCTGCTGGTGATGCACTCACCGACACATAATCCCGAGCATGCAATTAGCTAATTGCGTGACACACCACTAGTTCCTGTTCAGTCCGAACCTCCGCGACAGCAACACGTCTTTCCAGTAGCTCTCGCGCCTGAGCACGTCCTCATCTGCGGCGCGCATTGACCAAAACTCCAGCAGGGCGAAGCGGAGATTGGCGCGGGCGTAGTCAGGGCCTTTCTGGCCGACCAGTTCGCGAAGCGCGACATTGCCTCCATGGAGTGAGTCAACGTACTCACACAGGCGCGCCCAGATCCCCGTGTCGCCATAGGCCGAGCCGACGTAGGGCTGGCCGGTTTCCTGGTCGTGGATTACGTAGACGCCTTTCATGTTTTGCAATGCACCGCGCCAGTCGTGCCAGTCCTGCTTGACAGCGACCTCCAGCACCCGGAGCGTGTGGTTGATCCGGTCGTGGCCGGGGAAGGCTTCTCCGGCGTAGGGCTGCTCCAAGATGGAAACGACCTCAATCTGGTGCAGATGTGTTTCCATATTTAGCCGGACTGCCCTCCCCGGCGGTTTGAACTGCACAACGAGACGCTTGACGAATGCGCCCATTAGGTCTTCGCGAAGCGCGATGTCGTATGAGCCCTCGCCCGGTGTTGGACGGCGGGCCAGCACTTCGAAGGCGCCGCCGAACAGCCAGCGCGATGGGTCGTTTCGGTCTCGGGCAAGCGAGAAGATGTACTGCCTGTTGAAGTCGTCGCGTGTCCCTCTCCATCGGTTCCACGCCACCCATTCATCCCATGAGCGAGCGAGGACGTCGATGGGGTGGTCGGTGCCGTTGAACACTGCGCAGTGCAGCTTGCACTCCGCCGGGTCCAGTTCGCCGATGAGGCTTCGCAGCGGAATCGCGGTCATGAGTCGGAGGCTACCGATCGATTTGGTGACGTCCTTCGCCACGCTGAACGGGCTTATCCGGAGCGCCCCCGCAAGTTTCCTGCAGCCTGGATGAGGGACAAGCGAGATCGCCCTTAAAGTTCGGGTCCCAAAGCTCTCGTGGCAAACGCTGAGAGATCGTCAATAACCCGCACGCTCTCGGCCCCAAGGTCGAACAACGACTTCGACATCGCGCAGCCCCGGCTCGCTGGATTACGGCGTCGCCTTCAAGCCCCGGTAGATGATCGGGACCAGCTCAGCGAGCAATCGACGACACGACCAGACCGGTTGCTCTACTCGGTCAAAGAGATCCAGAGCAAGTTGAGCGTGAGCAGGTCCACCCTGTACCACCTGCTGGATGAGGGGCAGCTACCGAGCGTGAGAATCGGGCGTCGTCGGTTCGTCACGGCTGCGGCGCTGACCGAGTTCGTGAAAGCGCTCGCATGAACAAGCCGCCCGAGATGGCCGCTCTTGGCACGCCCGGCGAAGTGGCGGATTACCTGCGGTCCTCAGTCGCGCCACGCTCGCGCAACTTCGTTACACAGGCACGGGGCCAAAGTTCATCAGGGTCGGGCGCAAGGTTCTGTATCGGTGGTCGGATGTGACCGACTGTCTTGACCGCAACACGATGCAGCGCACTGATGACCCTCGCTCCCGGTAGGCACGATCAGCGATGCCGCGCCGACAACGTGCAATTCGGCTGGAGTAACCAAAGGACGTCGGCAGGCGATTACATCGAAGGGCGCTCTAATGCTGGTGAGCGCCGCCGCGTCAGAAGGGGGAGTTTGACCGTGATCAAGATGTTGCTGACAATCCTTGCTGGTGCTGGATTGGCTTTGGGGACCGCCGGGGGGGCTGCTGCCGACGACTACATGTTTCTCGACGAGGTCCGCGAGAAAGTGGACGCGCCGATCAGCGCCGAACAGGCTTTTAAGCTTGGCCACGTTCTTGAGTTCAAGGGGTCGATGCAACAGTTGGCGGTTTTGACAGTAGTTCGTTGAGGGCTTCGGCTGGGGTTTTCCAGTCGAGGGTTTTGC
>NZ_JYNX01000031.1 GCF_001044255.1 Mycolicibacterium chubuense | reverse complement strand
CTTCCGATCTGCTCGGGCGCAGCCATCGGCGCGGCAGCCGCCACCGGTACCTCCGGTTCCGCCGCGGCGGACTGCGTCAGCGGGGCGGCCGGCGGCGACGGCGCGACGACAACCGGAACCGGCGGTAGAGCAGCCGGAATCACCGGCGCCACAACGGGAACCGCTGCAGAGGCCGGCTCCGGAATCGCGGCCGCCTGCTCGATGGGCGCCGCGGCGATCGGCGCCGCCTCGACCGGCGCCGGCACCGGGCCGGGGGGTGCCAGCGCTGTCAGGCCGTGCACGACCTCCTCGGCCGGCACGGGCGGAGGCGCCTCGACCGGCGCCTCCTCAGGCACAATGCCGTTGAGCGCATTGGCGGCCGTCTCGAGCACCTCGGGAACCGACGGCGGTGACGCGGCCAGCTGCTGCACCATGTCCAGGCAGGGCACCCCCGGACTGGGTTCGGCGGCAGCCGTCACGCCTCCCGCGCCGAGCAGGTACAGCGCCGTCACCGCGAACCCGGCACCGACGCGAGTGATGTTGGCTGGCATCGTCTTTCCTTGAACTCTCATCGGCGCCCCCCGCCGACGAGAAACCTATCCCGTCCGCGCCCGGGCCGATGATGCGGTTACCGAATAGATATCGCCGCGAGGTGCTTTGGTGATGAGGGCGAAACAGGCCGAAAAAGTGCGCCAGGAGAACGACGTCGAGCTCAGGTCGCGGTACCCAGCACTCGTCGCGCGGCGAAAACGGCGGCCTGATCGATCATTCCGTTCCACAGATAGGAGAAATGGGCAAACAGATCGGCGCCCTTGGTGCAGTACGGATCGTTGGCGGCGCACAGGTCGATGGCCCTGCTGCCGTACAGCGGGCTCAGCGTGGTCAGCGGCCCGAGCGTGGCGTAGTCCCGAGACGGATTGCCGAACACCGCGATCGCCGCAACGTGATTGACCATCGTGTCGGGCAGGGGCGAGGGCGTGAAGAACCACAGTCGGCGCTTGCCGATGGTGATGAGATCGATGACACCGGCACCCTGCGAGATGCCGCCCAGCACGATCTTGGTCTTCGGGCAGACCCCGGCCGTGTACTGCACGTGTTTGTTCGCGTCGACCGCCCCCTCGGACGTCGACTTCGAAAAGTCCCAACTGGCCGAGTAATCCACCGCGTACGCGGAGATCTTCTTGCCGATCAGCTTTTTCTGCAGGGTGGTGATGAACTGCTTGCCCACCGGACCGAAGCCGGGCTTGTCACTGGTGCCGCGTGCGAACACGACCTCCACGTCGGGGCACGCGTCCGCGGACGCGACCGGCGCCCGAACGGTGGTGGTGCACAATGCCAACGCGGTGGTCACCGCGACTCCGAGGGCACGGGCGGCCTGGCGAGTGCGCACGCGAACACGGTGACACAGTTTCAGCAAACTCCGCCAGCTGGGCAACACAACGGTGATCGATCAGTTGCCGAACCGTGTTGCGCAGACGCTAGGGAATTCGGCGATTGTCGGATATTCGCGCGGTGCTTTCGCTGGCCGGACAACCGGCGCGGATGAATCAACGCGCCGCACCGACCTCCACCAGGAGCACGCCGGCGACGATCAGACCCATGCCGGCGATCATCGTCGGGGTGAGCGGTTCCCGGAACAGCAGGCGCGACGCAGCGGCCGTCAGCGCGACCCCGGCCGCCGCCCAGATCCCGTAAGCGACGCCCAGAGGCATGCCGTGCTGCAGCGACGCGGACAGCAAGGTGAAGGCCACGATGTAGCCGACGACGACCACACCGTAGAACGCCCGCCGGCCGGCCGCCGCGACCCGCAGGGCCAGCGTCCCGGTGACCTCCGACCCGATGGCTGCCATCAGAAGCAGGTATTGCACCGCTCACGCACCGTCGGACGGGTCGTCGACGCGGTGTGAGCCGATCTCCACGAGCAGTACGCCGCCGATGATGCAGACCATCCCGATGCCCATCACCGCGGTGAACGCCTCGCCGAAGACGACCGCGGACAGCACGGCGGTCAGCGCCACCCCGATCGCGCCCCAGATGCCGTACGCGACACCGAGTCCCATGCCCCGCTTGAGCACAAAGGTCAGGAAGACGAAGGAGGCGAGGTAGCCGCTGACGACGATCACGTACAGCGCGGGAGTGGTCATGGCGGCCTTGAGCGACAACGTCGCCGCCACCTCACTGACGATGGCGAGCAACAGCAGAAGCCACGTCATGACGACTCAACGTACTGGCGTGGCCGGGGTCGAAAGCGGGCGGGTCCACCGGAAACCCGGTGGAGCACCGCCCATGCGAGCGAGTGACGGGATTCGAACCCGTGTAAACGGCTTTGCAGGCCGGTGCCTAGCCACTCAGCCACACCCGCACTGACGTCCACGGTGCCAGTGGCCTCGCACGCAGAACACCGTTGCAATCCCGCTGAGCGTTAGTCGGTGTCGATCCGCCGCGCGGGACGGCCGCTCCTGATCGACGCGACCGCGGCCGAGGCGGCCAGCACCGCGAACACCGCGAACAGCCACCGCGACGCCGTCGCATCGCCGCGATCGGAGACGTTGACCACGACACCGGCCAGGGCGGCGCCGAACGCTCCGCAGATCACCTGGACGGTATTGATGGCCGCGGCCGCCGCAGGTCCCTCCGCGGGGTCGTCCACCTTGCTCATCGCCCACGCCGACAGATGCGGCCACGCGATGCCGACCCCGGACCCGGTGATGACGAGTCCCGCCGCCCACGCCGCGACGAACCACCCGGAAGCGTCCTCGCGTTGGGTCAGCGCACCGATCGCCAACCCCAGAGCCATCACCAGCGGCGCCACGGCCACCGTGCGCACGATCACCGCTTGCCGGCTCAGCGAGGCGCTGCTGATCTCGCCGACGGTCCAGCCGACGGCCAGCCCGGCGCCGAGAAAGCCCGCGGCCACCGGGGCCAGGTGCGCGAGCCGCTGCGCGAACAGCGGCACGTACATGTCGACCATCGTCGCGGCCATCAGCACGCCCAACGTCAGGTAGATCCACTTCAGCGGGCCGGCGCGGAACGCGCTGGGCGGCAGGACCGACGCCCCTGCCCGGCGGTCGACCACCAGGAACACCGCGACCAGACCGAAGCCCGCGACGACCAGTCCCGCGGTGGCGCGCGTGTCGTGCGGGACGCCCGCCGCGCTGACCAGTAGCGCGGCCGCACCGAGCAGGAGCAACGACCACACGGGGATGCGGACGCGGCTCTGCGGCACCGTCGCGTCGCGGGTGCCGGGCAGCGCAAGCGGCACCAGTACCGACATCGCGACCGTCATCACCACGAGCACACCGAAAGCCCAACGCCACGAGCCGTATTGGGCGAACAGCCCACCGGCGGCCGGGCCCACCAACGTCCCGACGCCCCACATCGCCGACACCAGTGCGGACGCTTTGGTCCACAGCGCGCTCGGCAGCGCGGTGTTGATGACGGCGTACCCGAGCCCGGCCAGCAGTCCGCCGGCCGCGCCCTGCACCGTGCGGCCGGCGAGCAGGAACTCCATACTCGGCGCGATCGCACAGCCGAGGCTGCCCGCACCGAACAGGGTCAGCCCGAAGAGGTAGGACCACCGCGGCCCCCACCGCATCAGCACCGCGTGCACCGTGGTGGCCGCCATCACCGACCCGACCAGGTACACCGTGGTCACCCAGGCGTAGAAGCGTTGCCCACCGATCTCGGCGACGGCGCTGGGCATCAGACTGATGGTCAGGAACTCGTTGGTCGCGTACAGCGCGACGCCGCCCGCGAGCACCGTGGACGCGCCGAGATGTCGCGGGCCCAGCAGGTCGCGCCACGATCCCGCGGGATGGCCGGCGGGCGCCTCGGTATCAGTCACGCCGTCGACCGTAGGACCTCAACGGCGGTTGAGATCAACTCATTTGAGGCCGGCCGCGTCCATGCCACGGAGTTCCTTCTTCAAATCGGAGATCTCGTCGCGGATCCGGGCGGCCAGTTCGAACTGCAGATCCCGTGCGGCGGCCATCATCTGCGCGGTCATGTCCTTGATCAGATCGGCCAGCTCCGCCCGCGGCATGTTGCGGGTGTCGCGGCCCTCGAACACACCGGCGCTGACCGCCCGACCCGGTTCGCCGGGTGCACGCCGGCCCCGGGACGCGTTGCGGCCCGAGCCGCCCACCTCGACCGCGGCATCGGTGTCGTCGGCTTCCCGGTACACCTGATCGAGGATGTCGGCGATCTTCTTGCGCAGCGGCTGCGGATCGATCCCGTGCTCTTCGTTGTAGGCGATCTGTTTGGCGCGGCGTCGCTCGGTTTCGTCGATGGCCTGCTTCATCGAGTCCGTCATCGTGTCCGCGTACATGTGGACCTCGCCGGAGACGTTGCGCGCCGCGCGACCGATGGTCTGGATCAGGCTGCGCGGCGAGCGCAGGAAGCCCTCCTTGTCGGCGTCCAGGATCGCGACCAGCGACACCTCGGGCAGATCGAGGCCCTCCCGCAGCAGGTTGATGCCGACGAGCACGTCGTACTCCCCCAGCCGCAGCTGCCGGAGCAGTTCGACACGGCGCAGCGTGTCGACCTCGGAGTGCAGATACCGCACCCGGATGCCCATCTCGAGCAGATAGTCCGTGAGGTCCTCGGCCATCTTCTTGGTCAGCGTGGTGACGAGCACCCGCTCGTCGCGCTCGGTGCGCTTGCGGATCTCCCCGATCAGGTCGTCGATCTGCCCCTTGGTCGGCTTGACGATGACCTGCGGATCGACCAGACCGGTGGGCCGAATCACCTGCTCCACGAACTCCCCGCCGGTCTGACTGAGCTCGTACGGGCCCGGCGTCGCCGACAGGTACACCGTCTGCCCGATCCGGTCGGCGAACTCCTCCCACGTCAGCGGCCGGTTGTCGACGGCCGACGGCAACCGGAACCCGAACTCGACGAGATTGCGCTTGCGCGACATGTCGCCCTCGTACATGCCGCCGATCTGCGGCACCGTCACGTGCGACTCATCGATGACGAGCAGGAAGTCCTCCGGGAAGTAGTCCAGCAGCGTGGCGGGCGCCGACCCCGCGGGACGGCCGTCGATGTGCCGCGAGTAGTTCTCGATGCCGGAGCAGAACCCGACCTGGCGCATCATCTCGACGTCGTAGTTCGTGCGCATCCGCAGCCGCTGGGCCTCGAGCAGCTTGCCCTGCCCTTCCAGCTCCTTGAGCCGCTCCTCGAGTTCGGCCTCGATGGTGGAGATCGCGTGCGCCATCCGTTCCGGTCCGGCCACGTAGTGCGTCGCGGGAAAAACCCGCAGCGAATCGACCTGGCGGATGACGTCGCCCGTCAGGGGGTGCATGTAGTACAGCGCCTCGACCTCGTCGCCGAAGAACTCGATGCGGACCGCCAGCTCCTCGTAGGAGGGGATGATCTCGACGGTGTCGCCGCGCACCCGGAACGTGCCGCGGGTGAACGACATGTCGTTGCGGGTGTACTGCACGTCGACCAGCAGCCGAAGCAGCGCATCCCGCGGCACCTCGTCGCCGACCTTCAGCTCGACGGAGCGGTCCATATAGGACTGCGGGGTGCCCAGGCCGTAGATGCAGGACACCGAGGCCACCACCACGACGTCGCGGCGGGACAGCAAGCTCGACGTCGCGGAGTGCCGCAACCGCTCGACGTCGTCGTTGATCGAGCTGTCCTTCTCGATGTAGGTGTCGGTCTGGGCGATGTACGCCTCGGGCTGGTAGTAGTCGTAGTAGGAGACGAAGTACTCAACCGAGTTGTGCGGCAACATCTCTCGCAGCTCGTTGGCCAGCTGCGCGGCCAGCGTCTTGTTCGGCGCCATCACCAGCGTGGGCCGCTGCAGCCGCTCGATCAGCCACGCCGTGGTCGCTGACTTACCGGTACCGGTGGCGCCGAGCAGCACCACATCGCGCTCCCCGGCCCGGATCCGGCGTTCCAGCTCCTCGATGGCCGCAGGCTGATCGCCGGCCGGCTGATACTCGCTGACGACCTCGAAGCGGGCACCGGCGCGCACGACCTGATCCACGGGGCGGTACTCCGAATGCGCGAGTACGGGATGTTCAGTCGCGAAAGCCATGTTCACCAGGGTAGAACCCGGCACCGACAACTTCTGTTCCGCGGGGAGCCGACGGTGTTTATCCTGGTCGGCATCCACCCTCCCAAGCGCGAGACCTTCGATCTGGCGACCCGCACCAACACCGACCCGAAGGGTGTCGTGCGGGACGTCGACGTCTACACCGTCGAGCCGTGGGGCCTCTACCTGGCCCGGCCGGCACCGGGCCGGGCGCAGTTCCACTATCTCGAATCGTGGTTGCTGCCCGCGCTGAACCTGCGGGTGACGGTTTTCCACTTCAACCCCGGCTACGAGCGCGACCAGGACTTCTACCTCGACGTAGGCGTCTACACCGCCGGGCCGCACGTCTGGCACAGCGAGGATCACTACCTCGATCTGGTGCTGCGCACCGGCCGTCAGGCGACGGTGGCCGACGTCGACGAGCTCGTGCTGGCCGTCCGCGAGGGCCTGCTCAGCCCCGAAGACGCCGACCGTGCCATTCGGACCGCGGTGACGACCGTGGAGGCGCTGGCCCGCCACGGCTACCACCTCGACAGCTGGCTGAACACCATCGGGATCACCCTGACGTGGCGTGCAGCATAGAATCCGCGGTGTGAGTTCGAGCAGACGGACGCGAGGTGCGTGGGCGGTCGGCGCCGCAGCGGTCATGCTGGCCGGTGGATCCGTGTCGCCGATGACCACCGCGGCCGCGGATCCGGAGCCGCCTCCGGTGGTCGAGACCCCGGCCCCGCCCGTCCAGCACAACGTCCTCTACCGCGCCCGTGCCGACGGCACCTCCCGCGGTGCGGTGGTGGCCTACAAACAGGACGACCAGAACGTCAACAGCGCCCAGCCGACGATGCTGCCGGGTCAGACGTTCGAGGTGAACACCGTGCTGACCGACCCCAAGCTGGCCGGCATGCAGATCTCGATCCAGTGGCCGTACGGGTCCAACCTGCACTGCGAGATCCTGGTCGACGACCAGATCGTGGCGCAGGCCGATCAGTTCATCGCGCCCAGGTTCTTCCGTGTCAAGGACGATCCGCTGTACGGCACCCTGCAGTGCGGCGCCCCGCTCGACATCCCGACACCCGGGACGGACGGCGCGGCGCCCACCGCGGAAGCCGTGCAGGCCGAGGCTCCCGCGACCTGAGTTTTTGACCCTCACGCGGCGTGAGGCACCAACCTGATCGACGTGACGCGGGAGATGCAGGTGGGCGAACTCAGCGTGGGTGAAGTCGCGGAGCGATTCGGCATCACGGTGCGGACGCTTCACCACTACGACGACATCGGGTTGTTGATTCCGAGTCGGCGTAGCGCCTCGGGCTACAGGGTGTACACGTCGGCCGATCTGACGCGGTTGTCCCAGATCATCGTGTACCGCCGGCTCGAGTTGCCTCTCGACGAGATCGCCCGCCTGTTGGACGAGGGCAACGAGATCAGCCACCTGATTCGACAGCGCGAACGCGTCATGTCCCGGCTCGATGAGATGAAGGACCTCGTCGAGGCAATCGATCAGGCATTGGAGAAAGCAATGACGAACACCCCCATGACCGACGACGACATGCGCGAACTCTTCGGTGACAGCTTCGACGACTACCAGGCAGAGGCCGAGCAGAAGTGGGGCGAGACCGCAGAGTGGAAGGAATCGCAGCGCCGGACGAAGTCCTACGGAAAAGACGAGTGGGTTCAGATCAAGGCCGAGGGAGAAGCTGTTGAGAAGGCCCTGTCCGACGCGTTCCGCGCGGGCCTCCCCGCCGACTCCGAAGAGGCGATGAACGCCGCGGAGCAGCACCGGCTCCACGTGAATCGCTGGTTCTACGACTGCCCGCCGGCCTTCCACCGCAATCTGGGCGACATGTATGTGAGCGACCCCAGATATGTGGAGACATACGACGAGTCATTCGGGCTTCCTGGCCTCGCGGCCTACTGCCGCGACGCGATCCACGCGAACGCCGACCGGGCGGGCCACTGACTCAGTCTCCGGGTCGCCAGCCGGTGGCGTCGGCCCATTGCCACGCCCTCCGGTAGGCGTCGGAGAACCACGGCTCCTTGTCCTCGGCGTAGTCGTCCGTGGTGGCGTGCCCCCGCGCGGCGACGCGGTGCTTGAGATCCAGGTAGGCGGCCTGCTCACCGGGGTCGGCCCGGAGCCAGTCGACGAACAGCAGCGCGAACTGCTGCCCGGGCCAGCCCTGCACCCGCACGTGGACGTTGGTGGGGCGTCCGGGGTCGGCGGAACGGTAGAGCCGCTTGCGCCACAGCGCGGGATCGTCGACGTGGTCGAAGTCGGCCACGGTGCTGCGCGCCTCGGGTTTGGCGGCGTCTTCGGTGATCGGTGTCGCGACGTAGCCGGCTCCGAGCATCGCCTCGGCGATCTCCTCGGACGTGCCGAGAGCGTCGACGGTGACCTGCACGTCGATGACGTCCTTGGCGGCCATCCCCGCGACGGCGGTCGACCCGATGTGATCGATGCGGACCGCTCGGTGTCCGCACGCGGTCCGCAGCCGGGCCACGATCCGCTGGGCTTGGGCCGGCCACTGCGGGTCGGACGCCACCAACTGCAGCGGGGCCTGCGCGGGGCGGCGCGCGGCGATGTTGGCCGCGAACGGCTCGATGCGGTCGTGCCACAGCGCTCGGGCGGCCGCGACGAGTTCATCGGCACTTCCGGCGTTGTCGAGCCACACGTCGGCGACCGCGCGGCGCTGCTCCTCGGTGGCCTGGGCCGCGATGCGCGCGCGGGCGTCCTCCTCGCTGAACCCCCGGTACTCGATCAACCGCTTGACCCGCAGGTCGGCGTCGGCGTGCACCACGATGACGAGCGGGAACATCGGCGCCATCTGTGACTCCACCAGCAGCGGGATGTCCTCGACGATGACGGCGTCCTCGGCAGCGGCCGCGATCAACTCCGAACGACGTTGCGCCACAAGTGGATGCACGATGCCGTTCAAGGTGGCGCGCTTCTCGTCGTCGCTGAACGCGATCGCCGCCAGCGCGGGCCGGTTCAAGGCCCCGTCGGGCTGCAGGATCTCTTCCCCGAACGCCTCCACCAGACTCTTCAGCCCCGGGGTGCCCGGTTCCACGACCTCGCGGGCGATGACGTCGCCGTCGACGACGACGCCGCCGAGCTCGCTGAACGTGGCCGACACCGTGGACTTGCCCGCCCCGATTCCTCCGGTCAATCCGATTCGCAGCACCCCCACAGTCTGTCAGGAACGACCGGGGGCTCAGCCGAGCGGCACCAGCACCCCACCGGGCTGCAGCACCACCCGCCCCGGCTCGTCCCGCACCATCTTGGCCGGTTCGACGATGGTGCAGTTGTCGTTCTTGTCGCAGACCGTCGTGGACCCGTCCTTCCAGGCGCACCACGCGCCCGAGCCCGCGGACTTTTCGATGTAGCTCCCGCCGTAGCGGTCGCACATCATCTTGAGGCCGCCCGGGTCCTGTTTGAAGGACTCCGCATTCGCGACGGTCGCGGATCCGAGGGCGATGCCCAGAGCCGCCGTTCCGGCGGCGACCGCGATCAGCGCCGATGTCGTTGCGCGCTCGATGAAGTGGGACATGTCGTACTCCTGTTGTCTCATCGGCGGCCCGGCGGGCCGCCGTCATGGGTAGGAGCACGAGCGGCAGAAGTCCGGACACTTTTCTCGGCGCCGGTGATCAGCCGATGGGCGGCACCGTGGTGACGACAGGCTCGTCCGGGGTGAAGGTCTGGAGCGGTCCCGGCGGCACGGTCCGCGCCGGCGCGGTCCGCGGAGGCGTCGGATTCGGCGTGGTCTCCGGCGTCGGGGTGTCCGGCGCGACCGTCTCCGGTGTCGTCGTCCTCGATGTCGTCTTCCGCGCCGTCGTCGGCACCGTGGACTCCTGCACCTCTATGGTCACCGACGAGGTCTGGACCGCATCGTCGGTGGCGCGCGTCGTGCGCTGTGTCGCCGTGACCGGCTCACCACCGGCGGGCGCGGTCATCGTCGGCACCGAGGTGACCGGCTCGGCGATCCGGGGTGCGACGGCCGGGCCGGTGGTGGCCGACGGCGGCACAAAGCCTGCGGGCGGGCGGCCCGCCTTCGTCGTGGTCGCCTCCATGTCGACCGGACTCACCGGCGTCGTCTGCGGCGCGCGGCCGACAGCGACGAAGACGATCACACTCAAAGCCAGCATCGCCGCACCCACCACGGCCAGCAGCCGAGCGGTGTTCGATCGTGAATGATTGAGTTCTGTTGCAGCAGAGGTTAATCGAACTGCTCTCAAAGTGCGCTCCCGCAACTCAGGCGGTGCGGGGACGAACACCGGGGTGGCGCCGAGGAGAGCCTTGGGACTGACTCGACGACGGCGTTCGTCGTCGCATTGCCCGCATGCCTCGATGTGCCGGGCGACGCGCTTGCGCATCAGGACGGTGAAACGCCCGTCCCACCTGTCGAGCACTGCCGCCAGGCCGGCACACGCGTCCGGCCCACGACCGGCATTCCGTGCCACGAGCAGGGCGCCGAGTGACCGTTCGACGGTGTCGCGCAGCCGCTGCACCATTTTCGTGGCCGCGGCCGGGCTGACCTCCAGGGCCTCGGCCAGTTCGGGACCGTCCAGGCCGTGGTAGTAGCTCAACTCCAGGACAACGCGGTCGCGGTCGGACAACCCGCCGGCAGCCTCGATGACCAGATCGGCCAACGCGGAGCGGGCAGCCAGGACCTCGGGTCCTGCCTCGGTGGAAGCCACCTCAGGCACCGCATCGACGGATCGTTCCCGGCGACGCGCGCGGATCCGGCGCAATGCCTCGTTGCGTGCGACGGCGTAGAGCCAGCTGCGGAGTTTGTCGGGTTCGCGCAACTGTGCCAGGCGCCCTGCCGCCGTGCAGAACGTGTCCTGGACACAGTCCGCCGCCGCGTCTCGGTCCCTGAGCATCCCGATGCAGAAGTCGTGCAGTCGGTCGGCGTAACGGTCGTAGATTGCCGCCAGCGCGTGGGGGTCTCCTGCCGCAGCCGCCACGGCGAGCTCGGCGTCGGTGGGATCGGCATCTGGTGGGAAGGTCATGAACTGCCCCCGTTGACCCCGTCATCCTAGCTTCGCCGACCACCGGCCACCCCGGGTTCCCTCACGCCGGTGTCAGCACGCTCACCGACGGCATGTCGATCACCGCGCGCGGGCCCTCCGCGCCGGGCTGCACGCAGTTGGGCGGCCCCTGGGTGCTGATCACGAGCACTCCGCCCGCCGACGCGCAGCATCGTTGCCGCTTCGCGAACGACGACTCACGAACACCGTAGGAATCTTTGAGGCTCGGCGCGGCCAAGCACCTCTCGAACTGGGTCAGGTCGAACTTCGGTCTCGCCTCCGCTGCGGAGATCGTCACCCACGGCAGGGCCAGCGCCACCACCGACGCGGTCAGGATGCGTCCGGTCGTCCTCATCTCGTGCTCCTTCGGGTATCGCGACCCCGTTGGCCGCTGTGACGGGTAAGAGCACGCACAGACGTAGACCGGACACTTTTTCTGAGATCGCCGCGTCTCGACTGTCGGATTGGGTCGGCGCCGTTCGTCGGTCAGGTAGAGAGTGGACGACAGGGTTCCACTCCCGACCCGGAGGACATCACGATGTACTACTTCGCAGTGCTGCAGACACCGGAGCGCGAACTCGACCCGGCGGATCTCCAGGCGGAGATGCAGGCCTACACCGACTTCCATGCGCGGGCTGCCGAGGCCATCCGAGCCGGTGATGCGCTGGCGCCGGTGGCCGAGGCCGTGCGCATCGACGGCGGCCCGGACCGCCCGGTGATCACCGACGGCCCCTTCGCCGAGGGCGCGGAGGTGGCCGGCGGCTTCTACGTTTTCGAGGCCGAGAACCTCGACGAGGCGCTGGAGCTCGCTCGTCAGATCCCCGCAGCCACCTACGGCGCCGTGGAGGTGTGGCCGATGGTGCACTGGAACGCTCCTGACCAGCCGACCACCGGCGCCGACTGGCTCGCGCTGCTGCTCGAACCCGCCGAGCAGCTGACCGAGCCCTGCACCCCGGAATGGGAGGACGGCGCGTGCCGCCATGCCGACTTCAACGCCGCGGCGGGTGAGCACGTGCTGGGCGGGGCGCCTCTGCACCTCCCGGCGACCGCGACGACGGTGCGGGTGCGCGGATCCGAGGTGCTGTTGACCGACGGACCGTTCGCCGAGGGCGCCGAGGTGGCCAACGGTTTCTACCTGCTGAGGGCCGGCGACCGGGAGGAAGCGGCGAAGATCGCCGCGATGATCCCGGCGTCGGCGGTGCAGCTGCGCCGCCTCGCGGGTGTGTCCGGGCTCTAGCCACGATGCAGCCCCTGGACGGCGTCTTTCGGCGCGAGTGGGGCGGCGCGGTCGCCGCGGTCGCGCGGTGGTGCGGCGACCTGACCGTCGCCGAGGACGCCGTCCAGGAAGCCTGCGCCGACGCCGTGCGCACCTGGCCCCGGGACGGGATGCCCGACGCGCCCGGAGCCTGGCTCATCACCACGGCACGGAACCGGGCCCGCGACCGTCTACGACGCGAATCAGTCCGTCCGGGAAAGGAATTGGCCGCGGTGGTCGACGACATCATTGCCCGCACCGACCGGTCCGAGGTGCCGCACCGGATCCGCGACGACGAACTACGGATGATGTTCACCTGCGCGCATCCGGCCCTGGATCGGGCGTCGCAGCTCGCGCTGACCCTGCGGCTGGTGTCGGGCCTGACGGTTCCGGAGATCGCGCGGGCGCTGCTGCAGAGCGACACCGCCATCGGCGCCCGCATCACCCGCGGGAAAGCCAAGATCCGGCACGCGAACATCCCGCTGCGCGTGCCGCCGACCGACATGCTGCCCGCACGGACGCCGCATGTCCTGGCCTGCGTCTACTCGGTGTTCACCGAGGGGTACTGGTCGACGGCCGGGCCCTCGGCGGTGCGCGACGAACTCTGCGACGAAGGGGTTCGCCTCGCCGGTGAGTTGAGCGGGCTGCTGCCCGGGGACTCCGAGGCCGCCGCGTTGACAGCGCTTGTCCTGCTGCACGATTCGCGCCGGGCCACCCGCGTCGATGCCCGGGGCGCGCTGATCCCGCTCGAGGAACAGGACCGGCGGCGCTGGGATCGTCACAAGATCGCCCGCGGGCTGGAGTACACCCGCCGCGCCGGCGGCTCGACAGGCCCGTACCTGCCGCAGGCCGTGATCGCCGCGGTTCACGCGACCGCGCAGTCCTGGGAACAGACCGACTGGACGACGATCTGCGCCGCCTACGATCGCCTGCTGGCCATCACCGAGTCACCGGTGGTGCGGGTCAACCGCGCGCTCGCCGTCGGATTCCGGGACGGACCGGACGCCGGACTGGCCGCTTTCGACGAGGTGGCCGACCACGCGCGGTTGGTCCGCTCCGCCCTGCCCGCCACCATTCGCGCGGATCTGCTGCGCCGGGCGGGCCGGCCCGCCGAGGCGGTGCAGTGGTATCGAGAGGCACTTGGACGCAACGGATCCGAACCCGCCCGTCGGTTCCTGCAGCGCCGCATCGACGAGTGCGGAGGGTGACCGGAACGACGAAGGCCCCGACTCGGTGAGTCGGGGCCTTCGATCGTGACGAACCAACTAGGCGTTGCCTGCCAGCTTCTCGCGCAGCGCGGCGAGCTGTGCGTCGCTGGCGAGCGAGCCGCCGGCCGATTCCTCGGACCGCGAGGAACCGTTCGACGTCGCCGGACGCGCGGCCTCTTCGGCCTCGGCAGCGGCGAACTTCTCCATCTGCGCGGTGTGCATCTTGTAACGACGCTCCGCCTCGGCGTACCGGGCTTCCCACTCGTCCCGCTGCTTCTCGAAGCCTTCGAGCCACTCGTTGGTCTCGGCGTCGAAGCCTTCGGGGAAGATGTAGTTGCCCTGATCGTCGTAGCTGTCGGCCATGCCGTACTTCCAGGCCTCGAACTCTTCGCTGTTGTAGTCCTCGTTGGCCTGCTTGAGGCTCAGCGAGATGCGGCGGCGCTCCAGGTCGATGTCGATGACCTTGACCATCGCGTCGTCGCCGACCTGGACCACCTGGTCGGGAACCTCGACGTGGCGCTCGGAGAGCTCGGAGATGTGCACCAGGCCCTCGATGCCCTCCTCGACCCGGACGAACGCACCGAACGGCACCAGCTTGGTGACCTTGCCGGGCACGATCTGGCCGATGGCGTGGGTGCGGGCGAAGTGACGCCACGGATCTTCCTGAGTCGCCTTGAGCGACAGCGAGACCCGCTCGCGGTCCATGTCGACGTCGAGCACCTCGACGGTGACCTCGTCGCCGACCTGAACCACCTCGGACGGATGATCGATGTGCTTCCAGGACAGCTCGGAGACGTGCACCAGACCGTCGACGCCGCCGAGATCGACGAACGCGCCGAAGTTGACGATCGAGGAGACGACACCCTTGCGGATCGCGCCCTTGGTGAGCTGGTTGAGGAACTCGCTGCGCACCTCGGACTGGGTCTGCTCCAGCCAGGCGCGGCGCGAGAGCACCACGTTGTTGCGGTTCTTGTCGAGCTCGATGATCTTGGCCTCGATCTCCTTGCCGATGTACGGCTGCAGATCGCGGACACGACGCATCTCCACCAGCGATGCCGGCAGGAAGCCGCGCAGGCCGATGTCGAGGATCAGGCCGCCCTTGACGACCTCGATGACGGTGCCCTTGACGGCCTCGTCCTTTTCTTTGAGTTCCTCGATGGTGCCCCAGGCACGCTCGTACTGAGCGCGCTTCTTGGACAGGATCAGGCGGCCTTCCTTGTCCTCCTTGGTGAGGACCAGAGCTTCGACCTCGTCGCCGACGGACACAACCTCATTGGGGTCGACGTCGTGCTTGATGGAGAGCTCACGGGAAGGAATGACACCTTCGGTCTTGTAACCGATGTCGAGCAGAACTTCGTCGCGGTCGACCTTGACGATCGTCCCTTCGACGATGTCGCCATCGTTGAAGTACTTGATGGTCTTGTCGATGGCGGCGAGAAAATCCTCCGCGGAGCCGATGTCGTTGAGGGCTACTTGCGGAGACGTGACGGAGGGACTTGGCATGTGGTGGGTTGCTCCGGACAGGTTCAATCGTAGGGACAGAAAAGGACAGATCTGGTGTTCTCGATGTACCTGCGATCGTGAGCACCCACGGGTGCGCACACAGGTACCTGACAAGGCTACTCGACAGGGTCCACGCAGGACAAACCCGCCCCGTCGAGCGGCTACCCTGCTGGACGTGATACGCGTTCGCCGGGTCGGCGCTCCTCTGGGCGTGCTCATCGCGTTGGGCACGCTCGCCGGGCTCATCGTCATCGTACTGACGGCGGTCAACCCCGTCGGCACGTCGATCGGGTTCGTGCTCTCGAGCATCGCGATGACCGTCGTCGTGCTGTGTTACCTGTGGCTGGATCGGTGGGAACCCGAGCCGCCCCGGTTGCTGATCTTCGCGTTCATCTGGGGGACGTCGGCCGCCGTCGTCATCTCCTCGATCCTGCAGATCGTGCTCGAGGCCTGGGTGAACCCCGGCGGCTCCGGCGATATCAGCCCGTTCACCCTGGTCGTCGGCGCGCCGCTGACCGAGGAGGCGGCCAAGGGCGCGTTCCTGCTGCTGATGATGACCGGGGTGCGCCGCCACGAGCTCAACTCGCTGACCGACTGCCTGGTCTACGCCGGCCTGGTCGGAGCCGGTTTTGCCTGGTTGGAGGACATCCTCTACATCGCCAACGCGGATTCGGTGGCCGACTCGCTGTTCACCGCGGCCCTGCGGCTGATCATGTCCCCGTTCGCCCACTCGCTGTTCACCACGATGACCGCGATCGGCGTCTGGTACGCGCTGCAGCGGCGGTCGGCCGCCGGGAAGGCGGGCGCGATCGTGCTCGGGTACGTCGGGGCCGTCCTCTTGCACGCCATGTGGAACGGCTCGTCCCTGTTCGGGGCCGGAGCGTACTTCGCGGTGTACGCGTTCTGGATGGTGCCGGTGTTCGCGCTGGCGATCACCCTCGCGGTGCGGAGCCGCCGTCGGGAGCAGCGCGTCGTCGCGGCGACGCTGCCCGGCATGGTGGCCGCGGGCGTCGTCAGCCCCAACGAGGCGACCTGGCTCGGCTCGATCCGGACCCGAAGGCTCGCGATCACCGAGGCGACACGGTTCGGCGGCAAGCCCGCCGGGGCCGCGGTGAAGCGGTTCGCGCACCAGGTGGTCGAGCTGGCCTTCGTGCGCGACCGGATCGACCGCGGCTTCGGTGACCCGCGGGTCCTCGCGCTGCTGCACGAGGAGACCTACGCGCTGTATGCCACCCGGGCGTCATCGCCCGCGCTGCACCAGCTGGCCGGTTTCCGGACGTCCTGACCGCCATACTCGGCTCGTGATCCAGCACATCCTCAACTACCTCGGGATCGGCGCCGCCGCGGCCTCAGGGGCGGTGCTCGGTGTCCGCAAGGGGTTCGACCTGTTCGGCATCGCGGCGATGGCGGTGGTCACCGGGGTGGGCGGCGGCGTCCTGCGCGACGTCCTGCTCGCCATCGATCCCCCGCAGTCCCTGCAGCGTTGGCAGGACATCACGGTGTGCCTGGCCGCCGCCGCCCTCGCGACGCTGTTCGCCAGGACGGTGATCCGACTGCACCAGCCGGTGACGATGCTCGACGCCGTCGGGATGGGTTTCTTCGCCACGTCGGGCGCCGCGCTGGCCGTCGACCACGGCGCCAGCTGGTTCGCCGCTGCGCTGCTGGGCATGGTCTCGGCACTGGCCGGCACGATCATCCGCGACGTCGTGGCCCGCGACGTGCCCGTGGTGATGGGACCCGACGACATGTATGCCGTGCCCGCCATGCTCGGCTCGGTGATCTACGTCGTCATCGACTACTACGGTCCGCAGTGGGTCGGGGTGGCGGTCGGATCGCTGGTCGCGACGCTGCTGCGGCTCGCGGCGATCACGTTCCATTGGCGACTGCCGACGGGTCCCCGCGAACTGATCATGCGCGCGCACCCGCCCCACCCCGGCCCCTAGGTCTTGAAATAGACCATCTGATGGGTGGACACGAGCAACTCGCCGGCCCGGCTCCACAGCTGCGCTGACTGATCGAAGTAGCCGCGCGAGAAGCGACTCGCGTGCGCGCGGGCGAGCACGAAGTCCCCGCCGATCGCGGCGAGGTCGCCGCTGTCGGCGTGGAAGTACGTGGTCAGCGAGATCGTTCCCGCCGGGGACACCGCGCCGCGGCGCAGGTACACCCGTGGGTAGAAGACGTCGCTGACCGCGGTGAGAGAGGCGAAGTCGAGACCGCGTCCGTGCACGTCGCGCACCCACAGCGTGGACACCGACGACGGCGACGGTTCGGCATCGGCGCCGGGGACCGCACCCTCGACGAAGCGCAACTCGAAGTTACGCGCCCACGCGATCGTCGGGTGCAGACCCGTCGGAGCGATCTCCTCGGGCGAGGGAACCTGCCACGGCGAGGCCTCGGTCTCCGACCACGTGTCCCTGCGGATGCCGAAAACCGTTGTCGCCGCGGTCGTCACGACGCCGTCCTGGGACAGCTCGACCAGCCAGTGCTGGTTGGTGCGGTTGGTCGCGTCGTGGCAGCTGGTGATGTCGGGGGTGCTGCANGTTGACGGTCAACGACAATGGCTCGCCGATCCGGTCCGGTTGCTCCTCCACCGCGCGCAGCATGAGCGCCGCGGTCAGGCCGCCGAACGGCCCGACCATGTTCGCCCAGTCGGGGCTGGTCTTCGCGCGCATCCGGCCGGGCGCGGTGTGCTGCAGCGCGACCGCGTCGTCGAAGGAGTGACCCGTCATCAGTGCGCCGCCGCATCCCAGCTGCGGCCGTAGCCCACCGACACCTCGAGCGGCACGTTCAGCGGGTAGGCGTTGCCCATGTGCTCACGCACCAGCACCTCCAGCGCCTCCCGCTCCCCGTCGACGACCTCGAAGAGCAACTCGTCGTGCACCTGCAACAGCATGCGCGACGACAACCCCGCCTCTTTGATCGCGGCGTCAACATTGATCATCGCGACCTTGATGAGGTCGGCCGCGCTGCCCTGGATCGGTGCGTTCAGCGCGGCGCGCTCGGCGGCCTCGCGCACGTTGCGATTGCTGCTGTCGAGTTCGGGGAGGTAGCGCCTGCGTCCGAACACCGTCGAGGTGTAGCCGTCCTTGCGAGCCTGGTCGACGACGTCGCGCAGGTAGTCACGGATCCCGCCGAAACGCGCGAAGTACTGGTCCATCTGGACCTTGGCCTCTTCGGTGGAGATCTTCAACTGCGCCGCGAGCCCGTAGGCACTCAGCCCATAGGCCAGCCCGTAGGACATGGCCTTCACTCGCCGCCGCAGATCCGGCGTCACCTCGTCGATCGGGACGTCGAACGCCCGGGACGCGACGAAGGAGTGCAGGTCCTCGCCGGTGTTGAACGCCTCGATCAGGCCTGCGTCCTGCGACAGGTGCGCCATGATGCGCATCTCGATCTGGCTGTAGTCGGCGGTCATCAGCTCCGCGTAGCCGGCGCCGACGACGAATGCGTCCCGGATCCGCCGCCCGGCTTCGGTGCGGATGGGGATGTTCTGCAGGTTCGGCTCGGTCGAGGACAGCCGCCCGGTGGCCGCGATCGTCTGGTTGAACGTGGTGTGAATCCGGCCGTCGGAGGCGATCGAGTTGAGCAGCCCGTCGACGGTGACCTTCAGACGAGTGGCGTCCCGGTGGGCGAGCAGGTGCTGCATCGAGATGACCGCCGGGGCGTGGCGCCGTAAGCCAGGTGCNTCGGCATCCGTGGTGTAGCCGGTCTTGGTGCGTTTGGTCTTCGGCATCTCCAGCTCATCGAAGAGCACCACCTGCAGCTGCTTCGGTGAGCCGAGATTGATCTGCTTGCCGATCACCGCGTACGCCGCCTCGGCCGCGTCACGGATCTGACCGGCGAACTCGCTCTGCAGTTCCGTGAGGGTGTCCAGATCGACGGCGATGCCGGCGGTTTCCAGGTCCGCCAGCACCCGCTGGACGGGCAGCTCCATGCTGCCCAGCAGCGCCGAGGAGTCGATACGGGCGAGCTCCTCGTCGAGCGCGTCGGCGAGGTCCATCACCGCGCTGGCACGCAGCAGCAGCGTCTGCACGGCCTGGTCGTCCACGCCGTCGGAGTCATCCAGCAGCGAAAGCTGTTGTTGCTCAGGGTTGTCCGCGCGCAACTCCCGCTTGAGGTAGCGCAGGGACAGGTCGTCGAGGGTGAAACTGCGCTGACCGGGCCGGACCAGGTAGGCGGCCAACGCGGTGTCGGAGGTGATGCCGGCCACCGGCCAGCCGCGACCTTCCAGGTCATGCATCGCGAGCTTGGCCTCGTGCAGCGCCTTGGGCTGGGTGGGATCGGCCAGCCACGACACCAGCGCGGCCTCGTCGGCCGGGTCCAGCGTGGTGGTGTCGAGGTAACGGCCCTCGCCGTCGGGCGCGACGATGGCGATCGCGGTGGTGTCGCTGTCGAAGGCGAGGTGATTGCCGACCACGGCCAGCCCGGAGCGGCGCCCGTCGCTGTGCTCCTCGAGCCAGCCCGCCAGCGTCCCGGGCTGCAACGCCTCACCGCGGACCTCGAAGCCCTCCTCGACCTCGGGATCGGCCGAGGCCAGGGTGTCGAACAGCCGGTCGCGCAACACCCGGAACTCCAGGTCGTCGAACAACCGGTGGATCTGGTCCCGGTTCCACGGCTGCATCCGCAGCGTGTCCGGCGTCTGGGCCAGCGGCACCTCCTTGACCAGGTCGGTGAGCTCCCGGTTGAGCACCACGCTGGACAGGTGGGCGCGCAGCGCATCGCCGACCTTGCCCTTGACCTTGTCGACGTTGTCGACCAGCGCCTGCAGCGACCCGTACTCGGCGATCCACTTGGTGGCCGTCTTCTCCCCCACCCCCGGGATGCCCGGCAGGTTGTCGCTGGGGTCGCCGCGCAGCGCCGCGAAGTCGGGGTACTGCGACGGTGTTAGCCCGTACTTCTCGACCACGGCCTCCGGGGTGAACCGGGTCAGTTCGCTGACCCCCTTGCGCGGGTACAGCACGGTGACGTCGTCGCTGACCAGTTGCAGCGAGTCCCGGTCTCCGGTGACCACCAGCACCCGATAGCCCTCGTTCTCGGCCTGCGTGGCCAGGGTGGCGATGATGTCGTCGGCCTCGAAGCCCGCCTCGGCGAGCACCGTGATGCCCAGCGCCCCCAGCACCTCCTTGGTGATGTCGATCTGGCCGCGGAACTCGTCGGGGGTGGCCGACCGGCCCTCCTTGTACTCCGGGTACTTCTCTTTCCGGAAGGTCTGCCGCGAGACGTCGAAGGCCGCGGCGATGTGGCTGGGCTGCTCGTCACGCAACAGGTTGATGAGCATGGCGGTGAATCCGTAGACCGCGTTGGTGGTCAGCCCGCCCTGGGTCTTGAAGTTCTCGGCCGGCAGCGCGTAGAACGCGCGGAACGCCAGGGAGTTGCCGTCCAGCAGCATCAAGGTGGGCTTCTCGTCGGTCGCCGATGCGGTCTTGGCTGGGCTCACGGCCTTCACTCTAGGCACCGGGGCCGACACCGGATCCATCGGGAATGAACGCAGGGGGCGGGCGGTTACAGCCCATGTCGATCTTATGTAACACTGTTCTATAAGGATCAGGAGCGCACCGCCATGACGAACATCGTCTTCATCCACGGACTCTGGGTCGCCCATACCTCCTGGGAGCCCTGGATCACCTACTTCGCCGAACACGGCCATCGCGCGATCGCCCCGGCCTGGCCGGGCGAACTGCCCACCGTCGAGGAGACCCGCGATCAGGCCTCCGCCCAGGCCGGATTCGGCATCGACGAGCTCACCGCCCACTACGCACGGGTTCTCGAGCAGTTCGACACGCCGCCCGTGGTGATCGGGCATTCCTTCGGCGGGCTGATCGCCCAGAAGCTGCTCGGCGAGAACAAGGCCGCGGCCGCCGTGGCCATCGACCCCGCACCCATCAAAGGGGTGAAGCCGCTGCCGCTCACCCAACTCCGGTCGGCCCTGCCGGTGCTGGGCAACCCGCTCAACCGGGGCCGCGCCAAGGCGCTGACGCCGTCGCAGTGGCGCTACGGCTTCGGTAATGCGCTGAGCTCCGCCGAATCCGACGCGCTGTGGGAGCAGTGGTCGATCCCCTCGCCCGGCAAGCCGCTGTTCGAGGCGGCGACGGCCAACTTCGCTCCGCATTCGCCGGCTCGCGTCGACACCGCCAACTCCGCCCGAGGACCGCTGCTCATCACCGGAGGCACCGCCGACCACACCGTGCCGCTGGTATCGACCAAAGCCGCGCACCGGCTCTACCGGGATTCCGAGGCCGTGACGGACTTCCACGAGTTCGACGGCCGCGGGCACTCCCTGACCATCGATCACGGCTGGCGGGACGTCGCCGACGAGACGCTGGCCTGGCTGGCGCGCCGAGGCGTGGTCGAGGTGGCCTGACGGTGCCCCGACACCGGACCGCCAGTGAACAGGTCTCGGCCGCGTTGCTCGACGCGGCCGAGACCGTGCTCGATCGGGACGGCGTCGCGGCCGTCACGGTGCGGGCGGTCGCCCGGGAAGCGGGCGTCGCGCCGATGGGCGTCTACAACAGGTTCTCGAACAAGGACGGGCTGCTCGCCGCGCTCGCGATCCGGGCGTTCGACGAGCTCGCCGCGGCCATCGACGTCGGACCGGACGGTGGACCCGCCGACAGGTTGCGCCGGGCCAGCCGCGGATACCGCCGATACGCCCTGTCACACCCTGCCCGGTACACGTTGATCTTCGACGTCGGATCCCCGGCAGCCGACCCTGCCTCCCCCGTGACGACACGCGGGCGCGAGGTGTTCGAGACCCTGGTCCAGATGGTCAGGGGCCTGGCCCTGCGCCGCGGGCTCGACCCGGTCCACGCAGCACAGGCCATGTGGAACGGCCAGCACGGCGCGGTCACCCTCGAACTCGCCGGCGTTCTCCAGACACCTGATGCCGCAGCGACTTTCGATCAGACGATCGACGCCCTCATCCGCGGACTGCAGGCTACGCGGAGCTGATCGCCCGCCGCGCGAGCGCGCAGAACGCGTGCGCCGCCGGGCTGGTCGTCTCCCGGCGCCACGCCCACACCAGCCGGCCGCGCAGGTGCGGGGTGAGTCGCATCGGGTGCAGTCCGGCGGTACCGCGCGCCATCGATCGCGGCAGTATCGCCACACCGAGCCCGTGGCGCGCCAGCTGCGCGAGTTCGTCGGGGCTGGAGGCCTCGAACGCGATACGCGGCCGCAGCCCTGCTGCTGCGCAGGCCGCGTCGAGCCGCGATCGCAGCCCCGTCCCCACCGGGAGCGAGATCAGCGGGTACTCGCACAACTGACTGAGCGACAACGTCTTGCGCGCCCGCAGCGGATGGGTCAACGCGACGGCGGGCTCGATGCTCTCGTCGGTGATCACCGCACAGTCCAGATCCGCCGGCGCCTGGTCGACAGCGATGGACACGATGGCCGCGTCGAGTCTCCCGTCGGCGAGTTCGGCCAGCAGGACGTCGGAGTTGTCGGTGCGAAGGCTGATCTCGACGCCGGGATGGGCGCTGTGGAAATCGGCCATCAGGTGCGCGACGTCGACCGGATGCAATGTCACCGTGCCGATCGCCACCGTGCCCCGCACCAGGTTCGCCACCTCGTCGACCGCCTGCCGGGCGTCGCGGACGGCGGCGAGTGCGGCCCGCGCGTGCGGCAGCATCGCAGCACCGGCCTGCGTGAGGCGGACCTCGCGGCTCGACCGCGTCAGCAGGGGCTGGCCCACCTGCCGCTCGAGGCGCTGGATCTGCGCACTCACCGCAGGCTGGGCGACGCGCTCGCGCTGGGCGGCCCGGGTGAAACTGCCTTCCTCCACGACGGCGACGAAATACTCGAGCTGACGTAGCTCCATAACGTCAGCTTATAGCCATGTGCATCAACATGTATTGGACTTATCGATGGCAGCCGGCGCACCCTGGAAGGAGGAAGGAGACCCGATGTCCACCTACGTCCTCGTGCCCGGAATGTGCCACGGTGCTTGGTGTTTCGACGAGCTGTCAACGTCCCTGCGGGACGCCGGCCACCACGTGCTGGCGATCACCCTCACCGGCGTCGCCGAACGCGCGCACCTGCTACCCGGCGGAGTCAACCTCGACACCCACATCGCCGACGTCCTCGCCGCCATCGACAACGACTCCGCCGCAGACGACCACCTGATCCTCGTCGGGCACAGCTACGGCGGCATGGTGATCACCGGAGTCGCTGACCGAATCCCCGATCGGGTCGACTCGCTGGTGTTTCTCGACGCCGTGGTACCCCGCGATGGCGATGCATGCTGGGACCTGGTCAACGACGAGGAGCGGCAGTGGTACGTCGCGGTCGACGACACCGGATTCGGTGTCCCGCCGATGCCGTTCTTCGACGACCGGGCCACGTCGCATCCCCTCGCGACGGTGCTGCAACCACTGCGCCTGCGCGGCGAACTGAGCCGGTTCCGCCGCCGCGTCTTCGTCTACGCGCTGGACTGGCCGGGCGACTCGCCGCTACGCCCCTCCTACGAGCGGGTGCGCCACGACCCGTCCTGGGTGGTCCACGAACTGGACGGCAAGCACAACCTGATGCGGGACAAGCCCGAGGACCTCCTGCGCATCCTGCTCGAGGCCAGTCCTCAGTAGCCGAGGAGTTTCCGGAACTGTTGACCCACCGCCATCGACTCGCCCATCCGCTGCACCCAGCCGTCGAGAGCGGCTTTGGTGTCGGCGGGGTTCCAGCCCCGCTCCGATGCGAGGGCGATCATGCCGGCCTCATCGGTGACTCCGCGGGCCTGCGCGTCGCGGGCGAGGCTGGCGTAGTCCTGCAGCGACACCCCGTTGATCGGCTCCCAGATCGGGTCGTCGGCAGCGACAGAACGCGTCGACGGTCCGCCGAATACGGCAGGATCGACCGGCCCGGCGCCGTGCACATGCACCATGCCCTGCTGAGCCGCCTCTTTGGCCTTCTTGAACAGTCCCATGGGTGTCTCCGATCGCTCCGGCCCCCGGCTGTGGCGGGGACGCTACTCCGGCATCAGTGCATCCGGAGCCGATCGCTACCGATCCCAACTTCCAAACTGGAACACGTTTCAGTTTTCGGGGCCGACTGGGTACGCTGACCGCGTGTCAGCATCCACACAACCTGCGGTCGACGGCTGGTTCGCCACCGACGGGTCGGGTCAGCCCTATCTGATCGGCGCCAAGTGTCACCAGTGCGGGACCTATGTGTTCCCGCCGCGCACCAACAACTGCCCCAACCCCGGCTGCGACGGCGACGACCTCGCGCAGGTGCCGCTGTCTCGGCGGGGCACGCTGTGGAGCTACACGGAGAACCGCTACGCGCCACCGCCGCCGTACCCGTCGCCGGATCCGTTCGAGCCCTTCGCGGTCGCGGCGGTCGAGTTGGCCGAAGAAGGGTTGATCGTGCTCGGCAAGGTCGTCGAGGGCACGCTGGCCGCCGACCTGAAGGTCGGCATGGAGATGGAACTGACCACGATGCCGCTCTACGTCGACGACGACGGAGTCGAACGCATCGTGCACGCGTGGAGGATCGCATGAACCCGGAACCCGTCTACATCCTCGGTGCCGGCATGCACCCGTGGGGCAAGTGGGGGCGCGACTTCACCGAGTACGGCGTCGTCGCCGCCCGCGCCGCGCTGGCCGAGGCCGGTCTGGACTGGCGCCAGATCCAGCTCGTCGCCGGGGCGGACACGATCCGCAACGGCTACCCCGGCTTCGTCGCCGGCGCGACCTTCGCCCAGAAGCTGGGATGGAACGGCATTCCCGTCACGTCGAGCTACGCGGCATGCGCCAGCGGATCTCAGGCACTGCAGAGCGCCCGGGCGCAGATCCTGGCCGGCTTCTGCGACGTCGCCCTCGTGATAGGAGCCGACACCACCCCCAAGGGCTTCTTCGCGCCCGTCGGCGGGGAGCGCAAGAACGATCCCGACTGGCAGCGCTTCCATCTCATCGGCGCGACCAACACCGTGTACTTCGCCCTGTTGGCGCGGCGCCGCATGGACCTCTACGGCGCCACTCTCGAGGACTTCGCCGCGGTGAAGGTCAAGAACGCGCGGCACGGTCTGAACAACCCGAACGCCCGCTACCGCAAGGAAGCCACCGTCGACGACGTGCTGGCCAGCCCGGTGGTGTCGGATCCGTTGCGGCTGCTCGACATCTGCGCGACCTCGGACGGCGCTGCCGCGCTGATCGTGGCGAGCAAGGCCTTCGCCGAGAAGCACCTCGGCTCGGTCGAGGGTGTGCCGTCGGTGCGCGCGGTGAGCCTGCAGTCGCCGCAGTACCCGCAGCATCTGCCCGAATTGCCGGACATCGCAACGGATTCCACCGCCGTGGTGCCGGGCCCCGAGCGGGTGTTCAAAGATCAGATCCTCGACGCCGCCTACGCCGAGGCCGGCATCGGGCCGGAGGACCTGAGTCTGGCCGAGGTCTACGACCTGTCCACCGCGCTGGAACTCGACTGGTACGAGCATCTCGGTCTGTGCGCCAAGGGTGAGGCCGAGCATCTGCTGCGCAGCGGCGCGACCACCATCGGCGGCCGCATCCCGGTCAACGCCTCCGGCGGCCTCGCCAGCTTCGGCGAAGCCATTCCGGCGCAAGCCATCGCGCAGGTCTGCGAGTTGAGCTGGCAGCTGCGCGGGCGTGCCACCGGCCGTCAGGTGGACGGCGCCACGGTCGGCGTCACCGCCAACCAGGGCCTGTTCGGCCACGGCTCCTCGGTCGTCGTCGCCCGCTAGGGGCGGGGGGCACCCTTCTCCGCTGGGGGCACCCTTCTCCCGCGAGCGTGCGTGTCCGCGGCCAACACGCCGCACAAATTCGGGACATTCCGCACGCTCGTGACGACGAGCGGGCAGTCGACGGCAACGCCAATCAGTAGCCCGGGCGGCCGGTATAGGTCGGCGGGCTGGACGTCGTGGTGATCACCGTCGACTGGTTGGTCAGATAGGGCCCGGACGGCGTCTGACCCGGCGCGACGGTCAGGGCGACCGCGCCGACAACGGCCATGCCGGCGAGGCCACTCGCGGCGATGAGCTTGAACATCATGAGTCCACTCCGTTTCCGGGCGCCTCAGCATCGACACCCCTACACAGTGATGACGACGGAGAGGCCCAACGGGTTCACTGTCACGGCGCTCGCTGGCGACGAGCGTGCGTGAACTCGCGGATCCGCCCGGCGTGGCGCCCGCAGGCACGCACGCTCGGCGAGAGAAGGGGTAAGGGCTAAGCGACGCCGAGGTATGCCGCGCGGATGCTGTCGTCGGCCAGCAGGTCACGCGCGTTGCCGGTGTGGGTGACTTCACCGGTCTCGAGTATGTACGCGCGGTCGGACCGGCTCAGCGCCTGCTGGGCGTTCTGCTCGACCAGCAGCACCGTGGTCCCGGTCGCGTTGATCTCAGCGATGATCTTGAAGATCTGCGAGATGACCATCGGCGCAAGCCCCATCGAGGGCTCATCGAGGAGCAACACCTTGGGCCGCGCCATCAGGGCGCGGCCGATCGCCAGCATCTGCTGCTCCCCGCCCGACAGCGTGCCGCCCACCTGGGTTCGGCGCTCTGCAAGCCGCGGGAAGGTCTCGAGGATCCAGTCGAGCCGCTCGTCGTGTTCGGCCTTCGACGCGAATTTGCGCCCGTAGCAGCCCATTTCGAGGTTCTCGACGATCGTCATGCCCGGGAAGACGCCACGGCCCTCGGGTGCCTGGATCAGCCCGTCGGCGACCCGGCGGTGCGCTTTGACTCGGCTGATGTCGCGGCCGTCGAACCACACCGAACCCGAGGTCAGCGGCAGCAGACCCGAGATGGCCCGCATCATCGTGGTCTTGCCCGCGCCGTTGGAGCCGAGCAGCGTGACCAGTTCCCCCTCGTGCACGGTCAGCGACACCGAGTGCAGGGCCTTGATCCGGCCGTAGTGCACCACCAGGTCGCGTGCCTCCAGCAGCACGGGCCGAGGATCAGCTGATGTCGTCATCGGGAACCCCCAGGTACGCGGCGATGACCTTGGGGTCCTCGCGGATCTCGGCGGGCAGGCCGTCGGCGATCTTGCGACCGAACTCCAGCACCACGATCCGGTCGGTCACCCCCATCACCAACCGCATGTCGTGTTCGATCAGCAGCACGGTGTAGCCGTCGTCGCGGATCTTGCGGATCAGGTCGATCAGCGCGGACTTCTCGCTCGGGTTGAAGCCGGCCGCCGGCTCGTCCAGGCACAGCAGCTTGGGTTCGGTGGCCAGGGCGCGGGCGATCTCGAGGCGGCGCTGATCGCCGTAGGACAGGTTCTTGGCCTTCTCCTCCCCGCGGTGCGCGATGCCCACGAAGTGGAGCAATGCAGCCGATCTCTCGATGGCCGAGCGTTCCTCGCGGCGGTGCCGCGGTGAGCGGAACAGCGCGCCGGGCACCGAGGTGTGGTGCCGCGCGTCGGTTCCGACCATGACGTTCTCCAGCGCGGTCATCTCCCCGAAGAGCCGGATGTTCTGGAATGTGCGGGCGATGCCGCGCCGGGTGATCTGGTGCCGCTTGATCCGGCCGATGGGCTCGCCGTCGAACACCACCGAACCCGCACTCGGCCGGTACACCCCGGTGATCGCGTTGAAGCAGGTGGTCTTGCCGGCGCCGTTGGGGCCGATCAGCCCGAGGATCTCACCGCGACGGATGTCGAAGGTCACCGAATCGAGCGCGGTGAGGCCGCCGAACTTCACGGTCAGATCCGTGGTCTGCAACAGCACCTCCCCCTCATCGGCCGCGATCTCGCGGTGCACGCCGGCGAGATCTTCGATGCTCATTGCGCCGGCTCCTTCACCGTCGGCGTGTCCTTCGGCCCGGCACGCAACAGATTCCGTGCGGCCTTGCCGTACGCGAGCAGCTGCTGGCGGGCGGGGAACAGACCCTGCGGCCGGAAGATCATCAGCACCACCAGCGCCAGCCCGAAGAACAGGTACTTCAGGTTGCCCATGTCGATACCCAGGAAGTGCACGCCCAGAAGGCGATTGGGCAGGTACACGATGATGAACGCGCCGAGGATGACGCCCAGCTTGTTGCCCTGCCCGCCGAGCACGACCGCGCACAGGAACAGCATCGAGTTGATGATGTTGAACGTCGGCGGGGCGACGTACTGCACCTGGCCGGCGTACAGCGCACCGGACAGACCGCCGATCGCGGCGCCGATGGTGAACGCCCACAGCTTGAACCGGAACGTGTTGACGCCCATGACCTCTGCGGCGTCCTCGTCCTCGCGCACCGCGATCCAGGCCCGGCCGACCCGGCTGCGTTCGAGATTGCCCACGAGCAGCAGGATGACGACGATCAGGATCAGGCCGAGCCAGAACCACCACGTGCCGTAGTTCGCGTCGCCCGACGAATTCGACACCGAGAACACGCCTTGCGGGTTCTTCTCGCTCTCGAGGAAGTGTGGGAAGGCCACCTCGTTGAGGCCGCGCGGACCGTTGGTGATGTCGGCGAGGTTGTCGGCCATCAGCCGGATGATCTCGCCGAAACCCAACGTCACGATCGCGAGGTAGTCACCGCGCAGCCGCAGCGTCGGGAAGCCGAGGATCAGACCGGTCAACGCCGTGAACGCCATCGCCAGCGGAACGCACGACAGCCAGGCCCACGGCGTGCTGAAGAAGCCCTCTGGGCCGACCTGGTTCCACGGACTCTCCGGGCTGGTGAGCAGTGCCACCGTGTAGGCACCGACCGCGTAGAACCCCACATAACCGAGATCGAGCAGGCCCGCCTGTCCGACAACGACATTCAGGCCGATCGCGATGATCGCGACCATGGCGAACTGTGCCATCGTGCCGCCGAAGCTGATGCCCGGGGTGTCGATGAACGGCGGGGTGAACAACGGCGACAGCGCCACCCCGGCGAACAGGATGATGCCGAACACCCACTTCTGCGCTCGGGACAGCCCGTCCCACCAGTCGGTCACCCGCGCCCACGTTGCCGTCATGCCCGCGCCTTCCCGAGGCTCTCGCCGAGTATGCCCGTCGGGCGCACCAGCAGCACCAGCACCAGAAGGACGAACGCGACGACGTCACGCCACTGGGTACCGAACACGGCCTGCCCGTAGTTCTCCATGATGCCCAGGATCAGACCACCCAGCAGAGCGCCGCGCAGGTTGCCGATGCCGCCGAGCACGGCCGCCGAGAACGCCTTGATGCCGAGCAGGAATCCACCGGAGTAGATGATGCCCTGCGGCACCTTGAGCGTGTAGAGCAGCGCGGCGGCGCCGGCCAGCACGCCACCGATGAGGAACGTCGTCATGATGATGCGCTCCCGCGACACCCCCATCAACGTCGCGGTCGTCGGATCCTGCGCCACCGCACGGATTCCGCGGCCGAACTTGGTGCGGTTGATCGCCAGATCGGTGAGCACCGCCAGCACCAGCGCGGCGACGATGATGACGATCGTGACGTTGGAGATCGCCACCCCGAAGAACGTGAACTGGGTCTTGGGCTGCACCAGCACGATCGGCTGCTGAGCGTTCGGCCCGCCGTAGCCCGGAATGAGCTTGGGCAGGATGAACAGCACGAACTGCTGCAGGACGAACGACATGCCGATCGCCGTGATCAGGAACGTCAACGACCGGGCGTTCCGTCTGCGCAGCGGCCGGTAGGCGACGAACTCCAATCCGACCGCTGCCCCGCCCGAGATCAGCATCGCGAACAACATCGCCACCCCGAGGTAGACGATCGTCAGCACGACACCCTTGTTGTAGGCGTTGCCGCTCGGGGTGAACCCCAGGATCATGTCCAGCGCGAAGTAGGCGCCGAACATGCCCAGCATGAAGATCTCCGAGTGCGCGAAGTTGATCAGCCGCAGCACGCCGAACACCAGCGTGTACCCGACCGCCACCAGGGCGTAGATCGCGCCCCAGGACAACCCGTCGATCGTCAACTGCCAGAAGCTGTCGAACAGCGCTCCGACGTTGAAGTTGATGTTGGCGGCCAGGATCATCGGTGTGGCGGCTCCTCGACGAGTGCAAAACGCGTCCGAGCCGTCGAGCCCGGACGCGTTTCGCGTCAGCGGTTATTGAACTTCGTACATCCAGATCAGCGTGGTGGTGAGCTCACCGGTGGGGGTCCACTGGTACTTACGCGCCACGCCCTGACCGTCGTAGTTGCGCACGAAGTCGAGCAGCGCGGGCCGGGTGATGGCCCCGGAGTCGATGCCCTTGAGCAGGATGGTGCCCAGGTCGTAGCCCTCGGTGCTGTAGGTGCCGGGGGCCTGGTTGAACTTCTTGGTGTACTCGTCGGCGAAGGCGCCCGTCGCCGGCCCGCACGGGCAGGACAGCAGCGCACCCTTCGAGGACTCACCCGCCTGCTTGACGAACTCGGGGTCCTTGGTGCCGTCGGCGCTGACGAACGTGCCCTCGAAGCCGCCGTCCTTGAGCTGCTGGACGAACGGTGCCGCCTCGGCGTAATAACCGCTGTAGAACACCGAGTCCGGCGCCGCTCCCTTGACCTGGGTCACGGCCGCCGAGAAGTCCTTGTCGCCCTTCTTGACCGAGATGTTGCACGCCGAATCCGCGACCGGCCCGAGGGTGTCTCGCACCGCCTGGGCCAGGCCGAGACCGTAGTCCGTGCTGTCGTCGACGACGCACACCTTCTTGTTGGAGAGCGTGTTCTTCAGGTAATTCGCCACCGCGGGTCCCTGGACGCCGTCGTTGGCCAGGCCACGGAAGAAGGTCTTCCACCCGTTCTCCGACAGCGTCACGTTCGTCGCCGACGCGGTGGTCGCGACCAGGCCGGCCTGGTCGAACACGCCGCCGGTGGCCTTGGTCTCACCGGAGAACGCCGGGCCGACAAGGCCGATCGTGTACTGGTCGTCGACGATCTGCGGGGCGATGGCGGTGGCCTTCTGCGGGTCGCCCTCGGTGTCGAACGGCTTGAGCTGCACCTGGCAGCCGGGGTTGGCCGCGTTGTGCTTGTCGATGGCCAGCTGCACACCGTTCTTGATGTTGATGCCCAGGGCCGCGTCGGGGCCGTTGAGCGCGCCGGCCATGGCGATCGACACGGGCGGGCAGGTGGCCTTGCCGTCACCTGCCGGATCGGCCGGTGAGGCGCCTTCGGCAGCCTTGACCTCGGCGCCGTTCTCGTCGATCTGGACCTTCTCGACGATCTTCAGATTCGCTTGCGACGCCTCCTCCTCGGGCGCGCTCTGATTGCAGCCGGCAAGAGCCAGCACAATCAGTCCCGCGCTACCGAGAGCAAATGCATTGCGTGCCATGCGACCGCGCACGTCCCACCTCCGGTTCATGTGTTGATCGACACCGTCGTGCCTACCCCGGACGGCGGAGGCGGCGGTGCTTCGCGACGACCATAACCAACGCGCCGCCGTGGTGCGTGATGTTGAGGAACGCGTGGCGCCGATCGGGTGTCGGGATCCGTCAAATGTCGATTTCGGAAACGCAGACTTAACGGACTATGCCTGGACAGGCCGTCACTGCACTGCCGGGGGCGCCTCGTCCGCGGGGGGATCGAGGGTCTCGAGGACCACCTCGGCGACCCGCTTCATGGTGGTGCGGCGGTCCATCGCGGCCCGCTGGATCCACTTGAAGGCCTCGGGCTCGGTCATGTTCTGCTTGGTTTGCAGCAAACCCTTCGCGCGCTCGACGAGCTTGCGGGTCTCCAACCGGTCCGACAGGTTGGCCACTTCCTTCTCCAGCTCGGAGATCTCGCTGAACCGGCTGACCGCCACCTCGATCGCCGGAATCAGATCGGTGATGTTGAACGGCTTGACCAGGTAGGCCATCGCGCCGGCGTCGCGGGCGCGCTCGACGAGGTCGCGCTGGCTGAACGCGGTGAGGATGACGATGGGCGCGATGCGCTTGCTGGCGATCTCGGCCGCGGCGTCGATGCCGTCGCGGCGGGGCATCTTGACGTCCATGATCACCAGATCCGGGCGCAGCGACTCGGCGAGATCCACGGCCTCCTGCCCGTCGCCGGCCTCGCCGACGATCTCGTAGCCCTCTTCGCGCAGCATCTCGGCCAGGTCGAGCCGGATGAGCGCCTCGTCCTCGGCGACGAGCACTCGGCGCGGCGGGGCGGCATCTGTCGGGGACGCAGTCATGACCAACATTGTGTCGGGCGAAGCCGGGATGAGCGACCGCGGGGCCATCCTCTATGGTGGGAGGCCGCACGGCGGTGTACGCACTGCCCCGGGAAGCCCTCGTATCCCAACTGGCAGAGGAAACGGATTCAAAACCCGTCCAGTGTGAGTTCGAATCTCACCGAGGGCACTCACCACGCGCCTGTCCAGCAAGAAGCCCCGCCCTCGTGACGAAGGCGGGGCGTCCTGGGAGAGCCGTAGGGGCGGTCAGCTCTCCGATCCGGTGTCGCTGCTGCCGGCACTGGACGACGACGTCGAGGACGACGTCTCGTGGGCCGTGGTTTCCTTCTTCTCCTCGGACTTCGCCTCGGTCTTGTCGTCGGCCTTGGATGACGAGGACGACTCCGACTTGTCCTTCTTCGTCGTGAGCTTCTTGATGTCGTCCTTCAGTTGCTTGACGAAGTCACGCCCGACCTTCTTGGTGTCCTTGGCCGAAGTGTCGTCGCCGGTCGGCTCGGCCGCCCGGTGCTTGCCGACGTACTCCGTCGACTGCGCCGGCGGGGTCGCGGTGGTCACCTCGCTCTGATCCTTCGCGACGGTGGCAGCGGTGGTGACCACGGTCGTGCCGCCCGGAGTCTGCGTCGCGGCCGCCGGGAGCGGAATGTTCACCACCCCGTTGATCCACTTCTTCTTCTCGAAGGCGTTGTTGCGCGTGTATCCGCGGTCGATGATCGGCTTGAGGATCGCGCTCAACTTGGCCAGCTGCACGGGGTCCGCACCGGCTTCGAGCATCGGATGCAGCAGCGGCACAATGGGATCCGTATAGGGGATGAGGATCGTCGTGACCGTCCCGCCGTCGGCGTTGGTCTCCACCTTGTAGTGCATGGGATCATTCGCGAAATCGGTGTTGAACGCCGCGTCCACATGCAGCATGTCCGCGCCCTGCGCCGCGTTGAGCACGGCGAGGATGTTGAACAGGTTGTCGGGCATGTCCGCCACGCCGTCGTACTCCGCCGACACCATGTACACGTCGTATGGCGTGACCGGAAGGTTGGGGCGGTACTTCACGCCGGAGTAGTAGATGCGGCTCGGCGCGCCGTAGATCATCACGTTCATGTGATCGGCGTCGGGCACGTCGATGCCATCGGTGGTGTTCTCACGAGCCGCTTCCAACTGCCGGAGCGCCTCGATCACCGACGGGGCACCTTTGCTGCCCCCGCCGATCGTCAGCACCGCGCCTTCGGGTTGGGCCAGAACCGCGTTGTAGAGGTTGGTGGCACCCTCGGGGATGGAGTCGTTGAACTCCGCATCCCCCGGAAACGGGACGCTGATCCGGTCGTCGTACGGCGCGAAGTAGCCCCCGAACGCCGTGCACATCTGCTCCGGCGTCAGCACGGCGTACGACCCCTGTCCGCCGACCAGTAGCGCAGTGACCCCGTTGGTGCTCGACGGCCCCCCCGGGCAGGTCGAGGCGCCCGAATCTGCAGAATGTGCGACGGGAGCAAAGATCAACGCTCCGACCATCGTGGCTCCGGCAAGCCCCAAAGACTGCCTGCGGGCGCGCTGCGAACAGTATTGATTTCCCATCAGATCCCTCCCCCGGATCAGAACTAGGAAGTTGTTTTCCAACTTCTTCAGAGCAGGCTATCAGCGAAAAATGTTTGCCGAAACGGTTTCAGCAAATTCTCAGAGAGAGTTGTCACGCCGCGGCCCTGAGGGAGACGGTCCGCGGTGCGGGACGGTGTCACGATGCCGAACCCAACGACGACTAGTTGTTTCAGCAAGCAAATTGGATTCAACGCTGCGGTCGAGCGCGACGGCATGAACCGGGGCCGTCAGCAATCGCCTGGCACGCTGGACCAGTGCACGTTCCGACGACGACGACGGTCCGTCGGATGGCGGCCACTCTGTGGATCGGCGCCGGTGTCGGTTACCTGGCCACGGAGGCGGTCGCGGCGGCACGGGTCCCGGGGTACAGCTACCTCGTCGACTACATCAGCGACCTCGGTCGCCCCGAGTCCCCCCTGTCCTGGTGGATGAACGCAGCGTTCCGCGTGCAGGGAATGGCGTTCGTGGTCGCCGGCGCACTGATGGTCCGGACGGGTCCGCCGCGCCGGGGCGCTCTGGCGTTCGTGGTGGCGGCATGCGTCTATGGGGCCGGGTCCGTCGTCGTCGGGCTGTTCCCCAGCGGGGGCACCGGCAACGCACAGGGATTGCACGTCGGTGGCGCGGCGGCCGCCATCGTCGGCGGCAATCTCGCCGTGCTCATCGCCGCGTGGGCCGGCCTACCGCACCACTTGCGCGCCCTCCGCCGGGCCGGCTACGGGCTGGGCACCATCGGGCTGCTGTCGGGCGCACTGCTGGTCGCCGCGCGCCTGCCGACCGGTGTCTGCGAACGAGGCGCGATCTACCCGATCATCGCGTGGCAGCTGGTGGCCGCCGTGGCGGTCCTGACGTCTCGTCCCCTCAGTACAGATCGAGCCGACGATCCTCGAGCAGGTGGACGTACTCGGTGAGCATCTTGTCCCGACTCAGCGACAGGTCGAGATCGGCCATCACCGTGCGCTCCCCCGGTCCGGCCTCGGCCACCACCCAGCCGTCGGCGCTCACGATCGCAGTCCCCTCCGTCCACCGCTGACCGCGTTCCACACCGGCACGGTCGCATGCCGCGACCGCGACGTGATTGGTACGCGCCGTCGACATCGCGGTGATGACCTCGCCGGGGTGCTCGCCCTCGGGCCGCGGGAACAGCGGCCAGTTCACCGGCGCGACGATCAGATCGGCTCCGTCGACCACCGCGCGCCGGGTCAGTTCCCCGAATTCGAGGTCGTAGCAGAGCATCACAGCGATGGCGCCGTGCCGCGTCTGTAGCACCGGGGGAAGCTCCCGGCCCGGGGTGAAGATCAGCTTCTCGCGATCCCACAGATGGGTCTTCCGATAGACCGCCGTCACCGATCCCCCGTCGAGCACCGCCGCACTGTTGTACAGCAACCCGTCGTCACCCAGTTCGCAGAAGCCGAGCACCACCCATGAATTCCCTGCCGCTGCAGCCCATTTCGCGAACCGAGGATCGCCGGGCGCCAGCGCCGCGGCGCGGGCCTCGGCGTCGTCGGCGAGCATGTACCCCGACGTCACCAACTCGGGCAGCACGATGACGTCGGCACCCGCCGCGGACGCATCGGCCACCGCGGCGGCGATGCGATCGGAGTTCCCGTCGAGGTCGACGATCACGGGATCGATCTGACAGCACGCGATACGCGTCATTCCAGCAGGTTATCCGTCGCGGGAGCGATAAGCTCCGGCCGTGCTGAACGTTCGGCCCGTCTGCGTGCCCGAGGTGGCACTGCAGGGCCGCGCGACCTCCCTGAACCGCCACCGCGCCGAAGCCGTCTCCCGGCGTATTCGGGTGCTGACCATCGCCGGGTGGATCGCCGCCGCCGTCTCAGTCACCTTCGGCACCTTCCAGTTGACGATCGGCGGCTCGCTGTGGTGGCTGGGCGTCATCAACATCCTGTGCGGGCTGGCGTTCCTCAGCATCCCGCGGCTGTGCCCGCTCGGCGAGATCGTCGCGCCGGTGACGTTCGTCGTCTTCGCCTACCTGTCGGTGGGCTTCTTCTGTTACACGATGGGCACCGGATCCGGACTGCAGTTCTACTTCCTGGTGTCGGCATCCCTGGTAGTCCTGGTGCTCGGGATCGAGCGCATCGCACTGGCCGCGGTGATCGCGGCCATCGGCGTCGTGCTGATCATCGCGCTGGAGCTGACGGTGCCCAACGATCGGGGCATCGGACCAGCCTGGATGCTGACGGTGGGGTTCATCAGCTCGGTGGTGTCGTCGGTGGTGATGATCCTCGCGACGCTCTGGTACACCCTGCGCGAGACCGAACGGGCCGAACAGGCCATGGAAGCCGAGTACGAACGCTCCGAGCGGCTGCTGGCCAACATCCTTCCCGAGACGATCGCCGACCGGCTCAAGGATCCGGCACGCTCGGTGATCGCCGACAAGTACGACGACGCGTCGATCCTGTTCGCCGACATCGCCGGGTACACCAAGCGCGCCAGCGACACCTCACCTGCCGAACTGGTGCGTTTCCTGGACCGCCTGTACACCGATCTCGATGCGTTGGTGGACAGGCACGGCCTAGAGAAGGTGAAGACGAGCGGGGACTCCTACATGGTGGTCAGCGGTGTGCCCACGCCCCGCTCCGACCACCTCGAAGCGCTAGCGGCGCTCGCCCTCGACATGGCCGACACGGTCACCGGGCTCACCGACCCGCAGGGCCGAGCGGTCCCCCTGCGCATCGGCATGGCGTGCGGGCCCGTGGTGGCCGGTGTGGTCGGCGCCAAGAAGTTCTTCTACGACGTGTGGGGCGACGCGGTCAACGTCGCCTCCCGGATGGAGACGACCGACGTCGAGGGCAGGATCCAGGTTCCCGACGACGTGTACGAGCGGCTGCGGGACAGCTTCGTGCTCGAAGAGCGCGGCTACGTGGAGGTCAAGGGCAAGGGCCCGATGCACACCTGGTATCTGGTGGGGCACCGGGCCCAGGCCGTCACACCTTCCGGTTCTCCGACTTGATCAGCCAGGCGAGCTTCTCCAGGCCGTCGATCAGCTGGTGCAGGATGTCGGCGGTGCTCGCGTCCTCGGCGTCGACGGTGTCGTGCACCTCCCGGAGGGTGGCCACCGCCGCGTAGATGCGGGCGGCGATCAGGTCGACGACCTCGCCGGTGCTGTGCTCGAAGGCGGGGAACTCGGGCAGCGAGGTGCTGCCGGCGACAGTGTCGGACCGGCCGTCGGGAACGGCGTCGAGCGCGCGCATGCGTTCGGCGATGGTGTCGCTGCCCTCGCGGGCGAAGTCGACGACCTCGTCGAGCTGCAGGTGGAGGTCGCGGAAGTTGGTGCCGACGACGTTCCAGTGCGCCTGCTTGCCCTGCAGGTGGAGCTCGATGAGATCGACGAGGACTCGCTGCAGCGCTTCGCGCAGCGCGGGCGAGGCCTGGAATCCGGCGACCTCGGCTTCGGTCTTTCGTGACGGTGATGCTGTACCCATGATCGTGTCAACGCCTCCTAGTCTGGAATGAGTCCATTTTAGCGGGTATTCGTTGTCACAACCTGCCTGTCCTGGCGATCCAGCAACCGGGCGTATCCCGAGCCCATCCCCAGCAGGATCAGGCCGACGACGATGAACACCGCGACGCGGAACATCCCGTCGAGGGTTCCGAGATCGAACAGGAACAACTTCGTCACGGCCGCGGCAACCAGACCGAGGCCACCCGCGATGGGCACCGAGCGGTCGGCGCGCGGCAGGCGGACGGCATATCCGAAGACCGCGGCGGCCATGGCGATCCAGCAGATGGTCGCGGTCATGTGCCCGCCGTAGAACCCGCGACTCGTCCCGCCGATCAGCACACCCGCCGTCACGGTGAACGAGGTGACCGCGTAGGCGACCACCGCCGCGGCGCCGGCCCACACGGTCCGGTCCGCGCCCGACACCGACCAGGCGATCGCGACGGCGGCCAGCGCCAGCAGGACACTGGACACCAGCGTCGACACCCCGGCCGCGGCGCTGACCCCGGTCGGCACGAACAGTGCGTCCAGCGGCGCCTCACAGAGATGGACCCCCGCCCCCACGACCGCGAATCCGAGGGCTGCCCAGCGTGCGACGGTGTCGCGCCGGCCCGCGACGGCCGTGACGGCGGCCATGGCCAGCAGCAGCGGTCCGGCGACCGGGCCGTCGAACGCGACGGTCACGGCGATCAGGGCCGCCACCGCCGACGTCGCGGAGAACACCTGCCGCGCGACGCCGGGTACCCCGGGCAGGCGGTCGCCGGCCAACACGAGGACGAGCATCGCGCCGGCGAGCGCGGCGATCATCAGCGCCGCCACCCCCCGGTCGACCGCAAGCCCCACGCACAGCACCGGACTGACCCCCGCCGCGGTCAGCAGCGCCACCGTGCCGCGGTGCGCGGTCCCGGGCAGCACCACGATCGCGCCGACCAGCGCCAGCAGCGCCGCGATGCCGCAGCCGCCGACGAGCCAGAGATCGTTGCGCGCATCGAAGAACCGCACTACCAACGCAACCAGGAGAGGCAGCGTCGCTGCAGCGACGCGGGCGGCGTGCAACCACACCCAGTCCTTGCCGATCTGCACGGGAAGCGACGCCGCAGACAGCGCCAGCATGAAACCGACGAGGAGCAGGGTGATGCCGTCGGTCACGATCGGTGCGAGCACCACCAGCGGAACCAGCACCAGCAGGCCCAGCTGCTGGGAGTCCCAGCGCCTCGCCAGCGTCAGCCCGGCGCCACCGACGAGCGAGGCGAGGATCAGCGCCGGCGGCGCAGGCACCCAGTCGTAGATCGCGGTGACGGCGACGACGTCCATGTAGGCGGCGGCGACACCGGTGGCGGCGAGCGCGATCGAGCCCACCCGCCCGCCGGGCCTGCCGCTCATCCACCAGGCCGCGCCCACCAGCGCCGCGGCGAGCACCGCACCGGCGGCCACCCGGAATTCGGGCCGCAGGATCCCGGCCTGCGCGGCCAGCACGAGCAGCAGGACCACCCCGACGAGCGTGACCCCGACGCCCGCGACGGCCAGCAGCTTGCCGATCCAGCCATCGGACCGCTCCCGTGGGGCCTTCGGCGGCGGGGGCGGCGACACGGGCCGCGGCGGCGGTGGCGCGTACTGCGGCGGGGGCGGGGGCACCGGGTACGGCCAGGGCGGCCGCGGCCCGAGAACACGATCGAGTTCGGCGAGATCGGCCGAGGCCCGGGCGAGCTGATGCGACAGCGCGGCGAAATCCGCCGAGAGCCGGGCGACGACAGCGGTGTGCGGTTCGGTCATGAACCCAGCGTGACAACACACACCCGCCCGGCGGATGAGTACAACTACTCGTCGAGGCCGTGCTCGATCGCGTAGCGCGCCAGCTCGACCCGATTGCCGACCTGCAACTTGCGGAACGTGGCCTGCACGTGGTTCTCGACCGTCCGATGGCTCAGCGACAGGCGGGCGGCGATCTGTTTGGCGGTCAGCCCCTTGGCGACATGGCGCAGGATCTCGGTCTCCCGTTCGGTCAGGCTCGGCTGCGCCGGGCCGGTCTCGTCCCGCGCGATGCGCCGGTACTCCCCGAGCACCAGACCCGCGAGCCCGGGGGTGAACACGGCGCGGCCCTGCGCGGTGGCCCGCACCGCCTCGGCGAGTTCCTGCTTGGACGCGCTCTTCACCAGATACCCCGACGCGCCCGCCTTGACGGCCTCGAGCACGTCGTCGCGTTCGTCGGACGCCGAGAGCACCAGGACACGTGACGACGGGGACACGGCGAGCACCTGCGCGGTGGCCTGTGCCCCGTCGCCGTCGGCCAGCCGCATGTCCATCACCACCACCGCGGGTCGCACCACCGCCGCTCGCCGGGCGGCCGCACCGACGCCGTCCGCTGTGGCCACCACGTCGAAACCGTCGTCGGCGAGATCACGCGCCACCGCGTCACGCCAGATGGGATGGTCGTCGACGACCATCACCGTGATCGCGGTACCGTCAGCTCCCATTCCACCCCCAACCCCGGGCCGGTGTGCAGCGTCGCCTGCCCGCCCAACCAATCCATCCGTCCCACAATCGATTTCGCGACACCGATCCGACCTTCCCGAACTGCCTCGGCGAGCCGTCCGTCGGGAATCCCGACGCCGTCGTCGCGCACACTGACTGTCACCGACTCGCCGAGATCCTCGAGCAGAACATACGCCCGCGCCCCGTCCCCGGCGTGCGCCTCGACGTTGTCCAGTGCGTTGCCGACGGCGGCGCAGAGTTGGTCGGCGACGGCCGCGTCGAGCACCACCGGGTGCGCGGGCACGCTCACCGACACCCGGTCGGCGGCGCGGCGGCGCAGCATCGCACCGAGGTCGGCCTGCGCGCCGTCCCCGGCCGCTTCCTCGCCCGCGACCACCAGACGGCGCAGCGCACGCTCCTGCTCGCCCGCCAGTTCAGCCAATTGTTCAGTCTCCCCGCCGATCTCGCGCCCACGCCGGGCCACGAGCGCGAGCACCTGCAGAACCCCGTCGTGCACGTGCCGGGAGAGCCGCTCCCGCTCCTCCACCGACGCCGACAACCGGGCCGCTCGCTCGAGTTCGGCGTGCGCGCGGCGAGCCGTCTGCGCGGCCATGCCGACCGCGAGGCCGACCGCCAGTTCGATGACGATGGTCGCGTTGCGGCCGAGGTCGACGCTGACGTACCCCTTGAGCACCGCGCCCAGCGACATCACCACCACGCCGGTCAGCATGCCGCCGATCGGACCGAACAGGATGGCCGCGGAGATGGTGGCGTTCGTGGCCCACAGGGTGGTTGGCAGCGACTGGTTGTCGGCGATCCACCGGTCGGACGCGACGAGTTCGGTGGACAGCACCAGCGCCACCACGACGGCGATCTCGGTCAGCACCCAGGCCGGCCGACGCCCGAAACCCTGCAGATAGGCCACCGCGCAGGCGACGCTCCACCCGATCAGGAGCGCGAACACCAGCCAGCCGCCGACGGGCCGCTCCAGGTCGGCGTTGACGGCGAACCCGAAGCCCAGCGCGTACAGGCAGCTGAGCAGGCGGAACACCTGGGCCGCCCGCCACAGCGGCGTGGCGGGGTCGGGCGCTACATCACCTTGGAGAGAAACAGTTTGGTCCGTTCGTGCTGCGGGTTGGCCATGATCTCGCGCGGGTTGCCCCGCTCGACGACGACGCCGGCATCCATGAACGCCACCTCATCGGCGACCTCGCGGGCGAAGCCCATCTCGTGGGTGACGACGACCATCGTCATGCCCTCCGAGGCCAGCGTCTTCATCACCCCCAGCACCTCGCCGACGAGCTCGGGGTCCAGCGCGGAAGTGGGTTCGTCGAACAGCATGAGCTTGGGATCCATCGCCAGCGCGCGGGCGATCGCGACGCGCTGCTGCTGTCCGCCCGACAGCTGGGCGGGATAGGCGTTGGCCTTCTCGGCCAGGCCGACCTGCTCGAGCAGATCCTTGCCGCGTTCGATCGCCTCTTTCTTGTTGACGCCCTTGACCTTGATCGGCGCCTCGACGATGTTGCCCAGCGCGGTGCGGTGCGGGAACAGGTTGAAGTGCTGGAACACCATCCCGACCTCGCGGCGCTGCTTGGCCACGTCACCGGGCTTCATCTCGTGCAGTTTGCCGCCGCGCTCGGTGTAGCCGACCAGCTTGCCGTCGACGTAGAGCCGGCCCGCGCTCACCGTCTCGAGGTGGTTGATGCACCGCAGGAACGTGGACTTGCCCGACCCGGACGGTCCGACCAGAACCAGCACCTCCCCCTGCTGCACCTCCAGCGTGATGCCCTTGAGCACCTTCAGCGCGCCGAAGTCCTTGCACACCAGCTCGGCCTTCACCATGGGCCCAGCGGCCTTCTCCGATCGAGTCACATCGCACCTGTGCCTGCCTGCGCCTTCGCCAGCGCCTCGAGTTGCTTGGTCGTCAGCTTTCGCGACGCGCCCCGGGAGAAGTACCGCTCGAGGTAGAACTGGCCCACCATCAGGATGCTGGTCACGATCAGGTACCAGAACGCGGCGACCATGAGCAGCGGCACAGGTTCGAAGGTACGTGCGGCGATCTCCCTGGCGGTGATGCCGAACAGGTCGAGGGTGAACGGCACCGCGGTCACCAGTGAGGTGGTCTTCAGCATGCTGATCACCTCGTTGCCGGTCGGCGGGATGATCACGCGCATCGCCTGCGGGAGCACCGTGCGCCGCATCGCGAGCCCCCAGGACATGCCCAGGGCCGTCGATGCCTCCAGTTGGCCCTCGGGAACGGAGCTGATGCCGGCGCGGATGATCTCGGCCATGTAGGCCGCCTCGTTGAGCGCCAGACCGAGCGTCGCCAGCAGGAACGGGATGGACAAGCTCTGCAGATCGATCACGGTGAACGTCGGGCCGAATGGCACGCCCACGCGTAACTGCTGGTAGATCGTCGGGATCAGGCCCCAGAACACCAGCTGTACGTAGATCGGGGTGCCGCGGAAGATCCACAGGTACACCCACGACACCCAGCGGAACACCGGGTTGGGCGACAGGCGCATCACCGCGAGCAGCACCCCGAGTGCGATCGCCAGGGCCATCGAGTAGACCGTCAACTGCAGGGTGTTGACCAGCCCGACGGTCAGCACCCTCTTGTCGAAGACGTACTCGGCGAAGACCGACCACCGGTAGGCCTGGTTGGTGGCCGCCCCGTAGATGAACAGGAAGGCCATGATGAGGATGACGGCCGCCGCCACCCACCGCCAGGGGTGTTTCAGCGGTACAGCGTCGATGGCCTGTGGCGGCGCGCCGGCATCACTCATGAATCCCGCCTTCGACTAGGAGACCGCGCCGTTGATCACCGGCTTGTCGATCATGCCCTCTTCCAGGCCCCAGTTCGCGGCGATCTCCTTGTACTTGCCGGTCTCGATCAAATGCTCGAGCGCCTGCAGCAGCGACTGGGCCAGAGGGGAACCCTTCGCGACGGGCCAGCCGTAGGGCGCCGAATCGAACGTCTCGCCGGCCTGCTCGAGCTTGCCGTTGGTCTGCTTGATGGCGTACAGCGTCACCGGCGAGTCGGCCGACATCGCGTCGGCCTGACCGAGCACCACGGCGTTGGTGGCCGCGTCCTGGCTGTCGAACGGCACGATCTCGATCGCCGGCTTGCCCGCGTCGGTGCACTTCTTGCTGCGGGCGGGCAGCTCGTCGGTCTCCTGCACGGTGGTGGCCTGGACCGCGACCTTCTTGCCGCAGGCATTCTCGGGATCGATCCCGGCACCGGGCTTCTGCGCCCAGAGCGTGCCGGCCGAGAAGTAGGTCACGAAGTCGACGGACTGCTCGCGCTCCTTGCTGTCGGTGAACGACGACATCCCGACGTTGAAGGTGCCACCCTGGATGGACGGGATGATCTTGGCGAAGTCGGCCTCCCGGTACTCCGGGGTCAGGCCGAGCGTGCCGGCGATCGCGTTCATCAGGTCGACGTCGAAGCCGACGATCTTGCCCTCGGGATCCTTGAATTCGTTCGGCGCGTACGGGATGTTCACCCCGATGACGAGCTTGCCGGAGGATTTGATGGCCTCCGGCACGGTGTTGGCGATCGCCTCGACCTTCTCGGCCGGGGCCGAGCTCGTCGAGGATTCACCTCCTCCTCCTCCTCCGCCGCTGCCTCCGGAGTCTGAGCCGCTCGCGCACCCTGACAACGCCAGGGCACCCGTTGCGACGAACACGGCCGCGACCCGCCAGATCTTGGCCCGGCGGTCTTGCTTTCCACCCAACACAGTTGCCTCTACTTTCTCTGCGGCATGTCCAGCCAAGGACGTTAACGACCGATGACCCGACGCGCAGCGCCGGTAACGGAACATTAACGACCGTGTAGAGACATCACAGCGGTACCGCGAAACTGGAAGGTGGCGGGCACCCGTGTGCCACACTGCGCGCATGGAAACCCCTGCTCCCCCAAGCATGTTGCAGCATCTGTGGAAGTCCGCGTTGCTGTCGGGCATTCTCGCGGTGGTCCTCGGCGTCATGGTGCTCGTCTGGCCGGCCATCACCATCGTCGTCGCGGCGATCTTCTTCGGCGCCTACCTGCTGATCTCGGGCATCTCGCAGGTCGTCTTCGCCTTCAGCCTGCACGTTTCCGCCGGCGGCCGGGTGCTGCTGTTCCTCAGCGGCGCGGCCGCACTGATCCTTGCGGTGCTGTGTTTCCGCAGCCTGCAGGACTCGATCCTGCTGCTGGCCATCTGGATCGGCGTCGGATTCATCTTCCGCGGCGTCGCCACGGCGGTGTCGGCGATCAGCGATCCCACGCTGCCCGGCCGGGGCTGGGAGATCTTCATCGGCGTGATCAGCCTGATCGCGGGTGTCGTCATGCTCGCCTCGCCGTTCGAGTCACTGGCCACGCTGTCGTTGGTCGTCGGCATCTGGCTGGTCGTGATCGGCGTCTTCGAGACCGTGTCGGCGTTCGGGATCCGCAAGGCCAGCAAGAACATGGCCGAATGGCGGGAGAAGGTCACCGCACCGTCCCCGGAATGAGGGCCGAAAGCCCCTAGGAATTTCCGCCCACTTCGCTACTACACTCTGTCGTAGATTGGTCGTAGACTGACCGCGTAGACCTTGGGAGTGGGCCCATGAATGCCTTGGACGTGTCGCGGTGGCAGTTCGGGATCACCACCGTCTACCACTTCATCTTCGTCCCGCTGACCATCGGCCTGGCACCGCTGATCGCGGTCATGCAGACGGTGTGGCACGTCACCGGCAACCCGTCGTGGTACCGACTGACCCGCTTCTTCGGCAAACTGTTCCTGATCAATTTCGCCCTCGGTGTCGCCACGGGCATCGTGCAGGAGTTCCAGTTCGGGATGAACTGGAGCGAGTACTCGAAGTTCGTCGGCGACATCTTCGGTGCGCCACTGGCGTTCGAGGGACTGATCGCGTTCTTCTTCGAGTCGACGTTCATCGGCCTGTGGATCTTCGGCTGGAATCGGCTGCCGAAGGCCGTGCACCTGGTGTGCATCTGGATCGTCGCGTTCGGCGTGAACGCCTCGGCGTACTTCATCATCGCGGCGAACTCGTTCATGCAGCACCCCGTCGGAGCCCGCTTCAACCCGGAGAGCGGACGCGCCGAACTGACGGACTTCGGTGCGCTGCTCACCAACAACACGGCGATCTGGGCGTTCCTGCATGCGGTCACCGGGGCGTTCCTCACTGCGGGCGCGTTCGTCGCCGGCATCTCGGCGTGGTTGATGGTGCGTGACGCCCGGTCCTCCGGTGCGGCCGACAGTCGCGCGATGTACCGGCCCGCCGCGATTCTCGGCAGTCTGGTGGCCCTCGTCGCCGCACTCGGCCTGTTCTTCACCGGTGACATCCAGGGCAAGCTGATGTTCGTCCAGCAGCCGATGAAGATGGCCTCGGCGGAATCGTTGTGCCACACCGAAACCGACCCGATGTTCTCCGTCCTCACCGTGGGCACCCACAACAACTGCGACAGCGTCACCCACCTCATCGAGGTGCCCTACGTGCTCCCGTTCCTCGCCGAGAGCAAGTTCAGCGGCGTGACGTTGCAGGGGGTCCAGGACCTTCAGCAGCAGTATCAGGACAAGTTCGGGCCCGGCGACTACCGGCCCAACCTGTTCGTCACCTACTGGGCGTTCCGCGCGATGATCGGCCTGCTGCTGGTGCCGGTCGCCTTCGCCCTGGCCACCCTGTGGCTCACCCGCGGTGGACGCATCCCCGACCAACGCTGGTACGGGCGGTTCGGCATCCTCACCATTCCCGCCCCGTTCCTCGCCAACTCGGCCGGCTGGGTCTTCACCGAGATGGGACGGCAGCCGTGGGTGGTGGTGCCCAACCCGACCGGTGATCAGCTGGTGCGAATGACGGTGCAGGACGGTGTGTCCGGGCACTCCGCCGGACTGGTGCTGTTCTCGCTGGCCACCTTCACGCTCCTCTACGGGGTGCTGGCGGTGATCTGGTTTTGGCTGATGCGCCGCTACGTCGTCGAGGGCCCGCAGGAGCACGACTCCGAACCGGCCCCGCCGAAAGCGCCCAGCGACGACGACGTCGCTCCCCTGTCCTTCGCCTACTGAGAGGACGCGAAACCATGGGACTGCAGGAACTCTGGTTCTTCCTCATCGCAGCGCTGTTCCTCGGATTCCTCGTGCTCGAGGGTTTCGACTTCGGCGTCGGCATGCTGATGATCCCGTTCGGAGCCGTCGGGGTGGGCGATCGGGAACAGCACCGGCGGGCGGCGCTGAACACCATCGGGCCGGTGTGGGACGCCAACGAGGTGTGGTTGATCACCGCCGGCGCAGCGATGTTCGCGGCGTTCCCGAACTGGTATGCCACGGTGTTCTCGTCGCTGTACCTGCCCCTGCTGGCGATCCTGGTCGGCATGATCGTGCGCATCGTCGGCATCGAGTGGCGCGGCAAGGTGGACGATCCGCGCTGGCGCGGCTGGGCAGATCTGGGGATCGCGGTCGGCTCCTGGCTTCCCGCGATCCTGTGGGGTGTCGCCTTCGCCGTGCTGGTGCAGGGCCTTCCGATCGACGCCGACGGACGCTCCCAGGCCACGCTGACCGACGTCGTCAACGTCTACACCCTGCTCGGTGGCCTGGCGACCGCCTCGCTGTTCGCGTTCTACGGCTCGGTGTTCGTCGCCCTCAAGACCGCGGGGCCGGTGCGCGAGGACGCGTTCCGGTTCGCCCGGATCCTGTCCGCCCCGGTGGTCGTGCTCGCCGGCGGCTTCGGTCTGTGGACCCAACTGGCGCACGGAAAGACCTGGACGTGGCTGGCCCTGGCGGTCGCGGTCGTCGCGCTGCTGACCGCCGTCCGGCTGATGTGGAATCACGAGCGGGAGGGAGTCGCGTTCTTCTCGACGATCCTCGTCGTCGCGGCCGTCGCGGTCCTGCTGTTCGGGTCGCTGTACCCGAACCTGTTGCCCTCCACGCTGAATCCCGAGTGGAGCGTCACCATCTACAACGGGTCGTCGACGCCGTACACGCTGAAGATCATGACCTGGGCGTCGTTGACGTTGCTGCCGTTGGTGATCGGCTACCAGGCCTGGACGTACTGGGTGTTCCGCAAACGCATCACGGCCGACGCGATCCCGGCCTCCGTCGGATTGTCGAGGCACCCCTCCTGACCGAGAACTCCGGCCCCGTCGACCCGCGGCTGTGGCGGGTCTCGACGGCGATGCGCCGCTTCCTGGCCGCCACCACGGTGTGCGGTGTGGTCATCGCGGCCGCGACGATCGGCTCGTCGGTGGCGCTCGCGGCGATCGTCGCCCGCGTCATCACCGATCCGGCGTCCCGGTCGGTGGGCGTGCTGGCCGGGCCGATCGCGATCCTGGTGGCGCTGTGGGGTGTTCGCACCCTGGCGCAGTGGCTGCAGGGCCGGCTCGCCCAACGCGGCGCCAGCGCCGTGATCGCCGACCTCACCGATCAGGTGCTGAAGACGGCCACCTCGCTGCCCCCACGCGACCTCAACCTGCGCCGCGACGACGCCGCGGCCGTCGTGACCCGCGGCCTGGACGGCCTGCGCGTCTACTTCACCACCTATCTGCCGTCGCTGTTCCTGGCGGCGATCCTCACCCCCGCCACCGCCGCGGTGATCGCACTCTTCGACTGGCAGTCGGCGGTGATCGTGCTGATCGCGTTGCCGCTCATCCCGATCTTCATGGTGCTCATCGGGCTGGCCACCGAGGAGCGCTCGGTGACCGCACTGGCCGCGATGACCACGCTGCAGGCGCGCCTGCTCGACCTCGTGGCGGGCCTGCCCACCCTGCGGGCTCTCGGACGGGCCGAAGGATCCGTGGCCCGGATCGCCGAACTCAATGCCGCGCATCGGCGCTCGGCGATGGCGACGATGCGCATCGCGTTCCTGTCCGCGCTGGTGCTCGAGCTGCTGGCCACCCTCGGCGTCGCGCTGGTCGCGGTCAGCGTCGGAATGCGCCTGGTGTACGGACACATCCCGCTGACCGCCGCGCTGACCGCGCTGCTGCTGGCCCCCGAGGTGTTCTGGCCGCTGCGCCGAGTCGGTGCCGCGTTCCACTCCTCCCAGGACGGGAAGACCGCGGTGGCTGCGGCGTTCCGCTTCCTCGACACCGCGCAGCCGCCGCCGACGGGAACGTCGGCGCTGCCGGACCACGCACTGACCATCGAGGTGGACGCCCCTGAGATGGTGGCCGAACCGGGCAGGGTCACGGTGCTCACCGGCCCCAACGGCATCGGAAAGTCCACGCTGCTGCAGGCGATTCTCGGACTCGACCCGCCCCAGGCGGGACGCGTTCGCATCGGCGGTGTGGACGTCGCCGATCTCGATCCGCAGCGATGGTGGGCCGAGGTGGCGTGGCTCGCGCAGCGCCCCGTGCTCATCCCCGGCACGGTCCGGGAGAACCTGGACCTGTTCGGCGCTCTGCCCGATCTCGCCGGCGCCTGCGCCGCAGCGTGTTTCGACGAAGTGCTGGCCGGATTGCCGGAGGGACTGGACACCGTCATCGGACGCGGCGGACTCGGGCTGTCGCTGGGACAGCGGCAGCGCCTCGGACTGGCCCGGGTGCTCGGCTCGCCGGCGCGGGTGCTGCTGTTCGACGAACCGACCGCCCACCTCGATGCGCCGACGGAGGCACGCGTGCTGCGCGCGATCGCTCAGCGTGCCGCACACGGCGCGACCGTGATCGTGGTGGGCCACCGGGATCCGGTGCTCGCGATCGGCGACGTCGTGGTCGACATGGGAGGTGTCCATGTGGGCGTATGAGCTGCTGCGTCCCCGGGTGTCGCGGGTCGCGCTCGCCGTCACGTTCGGGGTGCTGTCGCTGGGCAGCGCCCTGGCTCTGGCCGGAGTGTCGGCGTGGCTGATCACCCGCGCGTGGCAGATGCCGCCCGTGCTCGACCTCACGGTCGCGGTGGTCGCCGTGCGGGCGTTCGGCATCTCGCGGGGCGTGCTCGGCTATTGCGAACGGCTGGCCTCCCATGACACCGCGCTGCGGTCCGCCGGTTCGGCCCGCGAGCAGCTGTTCTCCAGGCTCGCGGCCGCGCCGGCCGGCACCGTCTTGCGCAGGCACAGCGGCGAACTCGTCGCACAGGCCGGTGCCGGTGTCGACGAACTGTCCGATGTCGTGGTGCGCGCCGTCGTGCCGATCTGCGTCGCCGCCGTGCTCGGGGTGGCCGCCGTCGGCGCGGTCGCGGTGATCTCGCCCGTTGCGGCGGCGGTGCTCGCGATGTGCATGCTCGTCGCGGGTGTACTGGCGCCCGCGCTTGCCGCCCGCGCCGCCGCGAACGCCGAAGAGGTTGCCGCACAGCATCATGCGCAGCGTGACACCGCGGCCATGCTGGCGCTCGAGCACGCACCCGAGCTCCGGGTCAGTGGCCGGCTGGCCGGCCTCATCGCCGATGCCGGCGACGAGCAGCGCCGCTGGGGACGCGCGATGGACCGCGCGGCGGCCCCGGCGGCCGTGGCTGCCGCCGCTCCCACGGCGGCAATCGGGGTGAGCGTCCTCGGTGCGCTGATCGCCGGCATCGCGCTGTCGAATGCGGTCGCACCGACCACCGTCGCGGTGCTGATGTTGTTGCCGCTGTCCGCCTTCGAAGCCATGGCCACGCTGCCCGGTGCCGCCGTCACGCTGACCCGGGCCCGCATCGCCGCCCGACGGCTGCGCGCCCTCACCGAGCCGGTCGACGACGACGGCCGCCGCCCCGACGTCGCGCCCCTGCACCTTTCGCACGGCGAGCGCGTCGCCGTCGTCGGGCCCAGCGGCTGCGGGAAGACGACGCTGCTGATGCGCACCGAGGGCACGTTCTTCGCCGAGGACGCACACCTGTTCGCCACGACCGTGCGGGACAACCTGCTGGTCGCCCGCGGCGACGCCTCCGACGCCGAACTGACCGACGCGTTGCACCGGGTGGGATTGAGCCGCTGGCTCGACCATCTACCCGACGGGTTGTCGACCGTGCTCACCGGCGGTGCCGCCTCGGTGTCGGCGGGACAGCGGCGTCGGCTACTGCTCGCGCGCGCGTTGATCTCGACCGCACCGACCGTGCTCCTCGACGAACCGACCGAGCACCTCGACGCCTCCGACGCCGACGCGATGCTCATCGACCTTCTCACCCCCGGCGGTCTGTTCGGCCCGGATCGGACCGTCGTCGTCGCCACGCATCACCTGCCGGAAACGGCGGGCGTGCGAGTAATCTCACCGGCATGAGCGAACCGCCGCCGCCCCCGTACGGGCCGACTCCGGGCAGCTACCCACCCCCGCCGCCGCAGTACGGCGGCTACGGTGGCTACCCCGTTCCGCCTCCGGCGTCCGCGCCGCGCAACGGCCTGGGCACCGCGGCGCTGATCCTCGCGATCGTCGGCCTCGTGCTGTGCTGGTCGATCGCCGGCGGCATCATCCTCGGCCTGTGCGCGGTCATCATCGGGTTCGTCGCCCGCGGCCGCGTCAAGCGCGGCGAGGCGACCAACGGCGGCGTCGCGATCGCGGGCATCGTGCTCGGCGCCGTCGCGATCGTCGCCGCGCTGGTGTTCATCCCGATCTACATCGGTCTGTTCGATCAGGTCGGCGGGACCGACTACGTGGACTGCCTGAGCCGCGCCGGCAACGACGCCGAGGCCGCGCAGCGGTGCGCCGACGAGTTCACCCAGCGCGTCGAAGACCAGTTCTCGCTCACGGTCACGCCGACGCCGTAGTGCGGGCCGGGAAGTACTTGACGATCCCCTCCTGCACGACGGTGGCCAGCAGCCGGCCCGACCGGTCGAAGAAGTGCCCGGAGCCCAGGCCGCGCGAATCCGCCGCGACCGGCGACGACGTCGAGTAGAGCACCCACTCGTCGAAGCGCACCGGCCGGTGGAACCACACCGAGTGGTTGGTGGTCACCGCGAAGATCCGGTCGTGGCCCCACGACAGGCCGTGCGTGGTGATGATCGAGTCCAGCACCGTGGTGTCCGACGAGTACACCAGCGCCGCGCCGTGCAGGACGGGATCGTCGGGCATGGCCCCCCGTGCCGTCATCCACACCCGGTTGTGGGCGAGGCGGTCGCCTTTGTCCCGCATGATCCAGGCGGGGTCGTTGGTGTAGCGCCATTCGATGGGCCGCAGCGCGTTGACGAAGTGCGGCACCACGTCCTCGTAACCCTGCAGCAGGTCGTCGATCGGCGGGATCGTGAGCGGATCGGCCAGCTCAGGCGGCTGCACGCCGTGCTCGAGCCCCTTGCCGCCGGCCAGATACGACACCAGCGCCGTGGTCAGCAGCTGCCCGTTCTGCATCACGTCGACCCGGCGGTTGGCGAAGCGGCGCTCGTCGCGCAACCGCACCACATGGAACTCGAGGTCCTGCGCCGGGTCGCCGCCGGCGATGAAGTGCACCGACATCGCACTGGGCGGCACCGGATGCGCGAGCGAGCGGCCCGCCGCGACGAACGCCTGGGCCATCATCTGACCGCCGAACGTGCGCACCGGGTTCTTGCTCGGGTGGGCGCCGCGGAACGTGTCGTCGTCGACACGGTCCAGGTCGAGGATGGCCAGCAGCTCGTCGAAGTCCGCCGACACACAACCCCCTGGGTCTAGACGTCGTCCTCCCCGATGCGGTGGACGTGGATGAGATTCGTCGACCCTACTGTGCCCGGAGGTGCGCCCGCGACGATGACCACCAGATCGCCGCGCTTGTAGCGGCCGAGATCGAGCATCGACTTGTCGACCTGCCGGATCATGCCGTCGGTGGTCTGGATGTGCGGGACGATGAACGTCTCGGTGCCCCAGGTCAACGCGAGCTGACTGCGCACCTCGGGCAGCGCGGTGAACGCGAGCACCGGCAGCGGGGTGTGCAGGCGGGCCAGCCGGCGCACGGTGTCACCGGACTGGGTGAACGCGACCAGCGCCTTGGCGTCGAGGCGCTCCCCGATGTCGCGGGCGGCGTAGGAGATGACACCGCGCTTGGTGCGCGGCACGTGGGTCAGCGGCGGGGCGGCCACCGAGTTCTCCTCGACCGCCGAGATGATGCGGGCCATCGTCCGGACGGTCTCGAAGGGCCACTTGCCGACCGACGTCTCACCGGAGAGCATCACGGCGTCGGCGCCGTCGAGCACGGCGTTGGCCACATCGGAGGCCTCGGCCCGGGTGGGCCGGGAGTTCTCGATCATCGACTCCAGCATCTGGGTGGCCACGATGACGGGTTTGGCGTTCTCCCTTGCCATCTGGATGGCCCGCTTCTGCACCAGCGGCACTTCCTCCAGCGGCAGCTCGACGCCGAGATCGCCGCGCGCGACCATGATCGCGTCGAATGCGAGCACGATGGCCTCGAGGTTGTCGATCGCCTCCGGCTTCTCCAGCTTGGCGATGACGGGCACCCGCCGGCCGACGCGGTCCATGATCTCGTGCACGAGCTCGACGTCGGCGGGCGACCGGACGAACGACAGCGCGACCAGGTCGACGCCCAGGCGCAGCGCGAATTCCAGGTCGTCGATGTCCTTCTCCGACAGCGCGGGCGCCGACACGTTCATGCCGGGCAGCGACATGCCCTTGTTGTTGCTGACCCTGCCGCCCTCGGTGACGGTGCACACCACGTCGCTGCCGTCGATGTGCTCGACGACCAGCCCGACGTTGCCGTCGTCGACGAGGACACGGTCACCGGGGCGCGCGTCCTGCGCCAGCCGCTTGTAGGTCGTCGACACCCGGTCGTGGGTGCCCTCCACGTCCTCGACCGTGATCCGGACCGTCTCGCCGTTCTCCCAGACGGTCGGTCCGTCGGCGAAGCGGCCGAGCCGGATCTTCGGTCCCTGCAGGTCGGCGAGGATGCCGACAGCGTGTCCGGTGCTGTCCGACGCCATCCGGACACGCTTGTAATTGGCCTCGTGATCGGGGTAGTCGCCGTGGCTGAAATTGAGCCGGGCGACGTCCATCCCCGCCTCGACAAGTTTGCGGACCGCCTCCTCGGAGGCGGTCGCCGGACCCAACGTACAGACGATCTTTCCGCGTCTACTCACGGATGCCGAGCATAGTCGTTAATCGATTCAGATGACGGCCAGCGGGAGCGCACCGGGCCTGACCGGCGCGGGAAGGTCCGACTCGCCCATCAGGTAGGTGTCCACCGCATGGGCCACACTGCGGCCCTCGGCGATGGCCCAGACGATCAGCGACGCGCCACGGTGAGCGTCGCCACAGACGAACACGCCGGGCGCGTCGGTCTGCCAGTCCTGACCGCAGCGCAGTGTGCCGCGCCCCGTCAGGGTCAGCCCCAGACCGTCCAGCAGCGGCATGTGTTCGACCCCGTCGAAGCCGATCGCGAGCAGGGCCAGATCGCACGGAATCTCCAGCGACTGCCCCACCGGCGTGATCCGGCGCCGGCCCGTCTCGTCGCGTTCGACCTCGACCTCCGCGATCTCCAGCGCACGCAGATTGCCCTGATCGTCGCCGAGGAACCGCTGCACCGCGACCTGGTAGCGGCGCGCGCCGCCCTCGGCGTGCGCGGGCGAGAGCCGGGTCCGCAGCACCACGGGCCACATCGGCCAGGGCGCGCTCGAGTCGTCGCGGTACTCGGGCGGTTCGGGGTTGTAGTCCAGCTGGGTCACCGACGCGGCGCCCTGCCGGTGCGCGGTGCCCAGGCAGTCCGCTCCGGTGTCACCGCCGCCGATGATCACGACGTGCCTGCCCTCGGCCGAGATGGGACTGGGACCGTCGCCCTCGCACTCCTTGTTGGCGGGCACGAGGTGCTCCATCGCGAGGTGCACTCCGGCCAGGTGCCGGCCCTCGACCTCGTTGTCCCGGGCGCGCAGCGCGCCCACCGCGAGCACCACGGCGTCGTACTGGGCGCGGAGCGCGTCGATCGTCACGTCGACGCCGACCTCGCACTCGGTGACGAAACGTGTTCCCTCCGCGCGCATCTGGGCCAGCCGCTGGTTGAGCGTCGCCTTCTCCAGCTTGTACTCCGGGATGCCGTAGCGCATCAGCCCGCCGATGCGGTCGTCGCGCTCGTAAACCGTCACGTCGTGGCCGGCACGGGTGAGCTGCTGGGCCGCGGCCAGTCCGGCGGGTCCGGATCCCACCACCGCGACGCGCTTGCCGGTGGCGATCGCGGCGGGCTGGGGTTCGACGATGCCGTCCATCCAGGCCTGGTCGGCGATGGTCTGCTCGATGCGCTTGATCGTCACGCTGCCGCCGGTCTGCTCCTCGGCGATCGACAGCACACAGGCGGCCTCACAGGGGGCCGGACAGAGCCGGCCTGTGAACTCCGGGAAGTTGTTGGTGGCGTGCAGCCGCTCGCTGGCCGCGTCCCAACGGCCCCGGCGCACCAGATCGTTCCACTCCGGGATCAGGTTCCCCAGCGGGCAACCCGCACTTCCGCTGTGACAGAACGGGATTCCGCAGTCCATGCAGCGGCGCGCCTGCTGCGAGACCTCACCGGCCCGCTGATGCGGATCCTGCTGTTCGTAGACCTCGCGCCAGTCACCGACGCGTTCGTCGACGGGGCGTTTGGCGGCCTCGACCTTCGCCACTTCCAGAAAACCGTGCGGATCAGCCACGACTTGCCTCCATGATCGCTGCGTCGACGTCTCGGCCCTCCGCCTTGGCCATCCGGGTGGCCTGCAGCACCCGCTGGTAGTCGCGGGGCATGACCTTGGTGAACTGGGCGCTGCGGCGCGGCCAGTCCGACAGCACCGACGTCGCGACGGTGCTCCCGGTGTGGTGGGCGTGCCGGCCGATCACCTCGCGCAGCCACAGTAGATCTTCGGGTTCCAGGACCTGCAGTTCCACCATGTCGGTGTTGACCCGCCTCGGATTCAGCCCGAGCACATAGGCGATGCCACCCGACATGCCGGCGGCCATGTTGCGGCCGACCGGACCGAGCACGACGACGCGTCCCCCGGTCATGTACTCGCAGGCGTGGTCACCGACACCTTCGGTGACCGCCAGGGCGCCGGAGTTCCGCGCGGCGAATCGCTCTCCGACGCGGCCGCGCAGGAACACCTCGCCGGAGGTGGCCCCGTAGAGCAGGGTGTTGCCGGCGATGACGTTGTCCTCCGGCAGGAAGAGCACGTCGTCCTGCGGTCTGACGATCACCCGGCCACCCGAAAGCCCCTTGCCGACATAGTCGTTCGCGTCACCGATGAGCTCGAGGGTGATGCCCGGCGGGAGGAACGCGCCGATCGACTGGCCCGCCGAGCCCGTCAACGTGACGTGGATGGTGTCGTCCGGGAGGCCATCGGCCCCGTAGCGGCGGGTGACCTCGCTGCCGAGCAGGGTTCCGACGGTGCGGTTCACGTTGCGCACGGGCAGCTCGAGCCGGACGGGATGGGCGTCCTCGAGCGCACCCTCGCACAGCTGGATCAGCGTCCGGTCCAACGCCTGGTCCAGGCCGTGTTCCTGGCCGCGCACACGCCGACGCTGCTCGGTGTTCGCGGGCACGGCGAAGATGGGGCTGAGGTCCAGGCCCTTGCTCTTCCAATGCGCGACACCGGGGTCGGTGTCGAGCAGCTCGGCGTGCCCGACGGCCTCGTCGACACTGCGGAACCCGAGTTCGGCCAGGTGCCGGCGGATGTCCTCGGCGATGAACCGGAAGAAGGTCTCCACGAACTCCGGTTTGCCGGTGAAGCGGGCGCGCAGCTCCGGGTTCTGCGTGGCGACGCCCACCGGGCAGGTGTCGAGATGGCAGACCCGCATCATGATGCAGCCCGACACCACCAGCGGGGCCGTGGCGAAACCGAACTCCTCGGCGCCCAGCAGCATCGCCACCATCACATCCCGTGCGGTGCGCATCCCGCCGTCACACTGCACCGTGATGCGGTCGCGTAACCCGTTGAGCACCAGGGTCTGCTGGGTGTCGGCCAGGCCGATCTCCCACGGCGCGCCGGCATGCTTGAGACTGGTCAGCGGCGCCGCGCCGGTGCCGCCGTCGTAGCCGGAGATCAGCACGACGTCGGCGTGCGCCTTGGACACCCCCGCGGCGACGGTGCCGACCCCGACCGAGCTGACGAGCTTGACGTGAATGCGTGCGTCGGCGTTGGCGTTCTTGAGGTCGTGGATCAGCTGGGCCAGGTCTTCGATGGAGTAGATGTCGTGGTGCGGCGGCGGGGAGATCAGCCCGACGCCCGGGGTCGAGTGCCGTGTCTTGGCGATGTTCGGGTACACCTTGTAGCCCGGGAGTTGCCCGCCTTCACCGGGTTTGGCACCCTGGGCCATCTTGATCTGGATGTCGGTGGCGTTGACCAGGTAGTCGCTGGTGACCCCGAAACGGCCGGAGGCCACCTGCTTGACCGCACTGCGACGCAGCGGGTCGTACAGCCGGTCGGCGTCCTCACCGCCTTCGCCGCTGTTGGACCGGCCACCGAGCCTGTTCATCGCGATGGCCATGGTCTCGTGGGCTTCGGCCGAAATGGATCCGTAGCTCATGGCGCCGGTGTTGAACCGGGTGACGATCGACTCCACCGACTCCACCTCGTCCAGCGGCACCGGTGGACGCACACCCTTCTTGAACTCGAACAGCCCGCGCAGCGCGCCGCCGTCGCGGGCGAGTCGGTCGACCTCCTCGGAGTACTTCTCGAAGACCTCGTAGCGGCCCGTCCGGGTCGAATGTTGCAGCAGGAAAACCACTTCCGGGGTGAACAGGTGCAACTCCCCTTCCCGGCGGAAGACGTACTCGCCGCCGACCTCGAGGCGACGGTGCACCCGCTCGGTGGGGTTCTCCGGGTATGCGCGGCGGTGCCGCAACTTGACCTCTTCGGCGATGACATCGAGCCCGATGCCGCCGAGCTGGGTGGGGGTGCCGGTGAAGTACTGGTCGATGACGCTCTTGTCGATGCCCACCGCCTCGAATGCCTGCGCGCCCGTGTAGGACGCGACCGTCGAGATGCCCATTTTGCTCATCACCTTCATGACGCCCTTGCCCAGCGCCTTGAGGTAGTTGCGCACCGCGGTGGCGGGCTCGATGCCGGTGAGTTCGCCTTCGCGGATGAGGTCTTCGATGGACTCGAAGGCCAGATACGGGTTGACCGCGGCGGCGCCGAAGCCGATGAGCATCGCGATGTGGTGCACCTCGCGGGCGTCCCCGCTCTCGACGACCAGCGCCACGGTGGTCCGCTGCTTGGTCCGCACGAGATGGTGGTGGACGGCGGACACGGCCAGCAGCGACGGGATCGGCGCCTTGGTGTGGTCGGAGTCGCGGTCCGAGATCACCAGCGTCCGAGCACCTCTGGCGATCGCGTCGCAGGCGCGCAGCTGCAGGTCCTCGAGGGCGTCGGCCAGGCCTTCTCCCCCGCGTTCCACACGGTAGAGGGCCTTCAGCACGGCGGTGCGCAGCCCGGGTTGCTCACCGTCGTCGTTGATGTGGACGATCTTGTTGAGTTCGTCGTTGTCGAGGACGGGCCACGCCAGCGTGATCTGACGGCAGGAGGCCGCCGACGGTTCGAGCAGGTTCTGCTCGGGCCCCATCACCCGCGACATCGAGGTGACCACCTCTTCGCGGATGGCGTCCAACGGCGGGTTGGTGACCTGGGCGAAGAGCTCGACGAAGTAGTCGTAGAGCAACTTCGACCGCTGGGACAGCACGGCGGCCGGGGTGTCGGTGCCCATGGAGCCCAGCGGTTCGGCGCCGGATGCGGCCATGGGGGTGAGCAGGATTCGCAGGTCCTCCTCGGTGTAGCCGAAGCTGATCTGTCGGCGGACGACGGACTCGTGGTTGGGCTGAACGCGGGCGCGCTCGGGCAGCGTCTTGAGGTCGAGCAGGCCGGCGTGCAGCCACTCACCGTAGGGTTCGGCTTGCGCCAGTTCCTCTTTCACCTCGTCGTCGGAGACGATGCGGCCCGCGGCGGTGTCGATCAGGAACATCTTGCCCGGCTGCAGGCGGCCCTTTGCGACGATCTGCGCCGACGGCACGTCGAGGACGCCGCTCTCGCTGGCGAGAATGACGCGGTCGTCGATGGTGCGCCACCACCGTCCGGGTCGTAATCCGTTGCGATCCAACACCGCTCCGACGAGCACACCGTCGGTGAAGGTGACGCACGCCGGACCGTCCCAGGGTTCCATCAGCGAGGCGTGGAACTGCCAGAACGCGCGCTCGGCGGCGTCCATCGTGGCGCTGTTCTCCCACGCCTCGGGGATCATCATCAGCACGGCATGGGGCAGGCTGCGGCCGCCGAGGTGGAGCAGTTCGAGGACCTCGTCGAAGGACGCGGAGTCCGACGCGCCGGGCGTGCAGATGGGTGACAACCGGTCGAGTTCACCGGGGATCTTGCTGCTGGCGAGCATGGCCTCACGGGCGTGCATGCGATTGCGGTTGCCGCGCACGGTGTTGATCTCGCCGTTGTGGGCGACGAACCGGAACGGGTGGGCCAGCGGCCAGGACGGGAACGTGTTCGTCGAGAAGCGGCTGTGCACGATGGCGATCGCGCTCAGGCAGCGTTCGTCGCGCAGATCCGGAAAGTATTGCGCAGTTGCAGTGTGGTCANAGGCGGAACGGGTGGGCCAGCGGCCAGGACGGGAACGTGTTCGTCGAGAAGCGGCTGTGCACGATGGCGATCGCGCTCAGGCAGCGTTCGTCGCGCAGATCCGGAAAGTATTGCGGCAGTTGCAGTGTGGTCAGCATGCCCTTGTAGACCATGGTGCGGCTGGACAGCGACGGGAAGTACACGTCGCCGCGCTCGGCACGCTTGCGCAGGGGGTACACCCGGCGGTCGAGATCGCTGCCGCCGGGACGGACGCCGTGGTGCTCCGGTGCCGCGACGAACAACTGCGCCATGTGGGGCATACAGCCGAGCGCGGTCTGACCGACCTCGGCGCCCTCGGGATCGACGGGAAGCTCACGCCAGCCGAGGATCTCGAGGCCTTCCTCGGCGGCGATGGCGGCGATGGCGGCGCACGCCTCGTCGCGGGCGCTCGGATCCTGCGGGAGGTAGCAGATCCCGGCGGCGAAGGTGTTGGTGCCGTCGGCGTGGGGTGCGGGCAGGTCGAAGTCGACGACCTCGCGCAGGAGCTCGACGGGAAGCTGGATCAGGATGCCGGCCCCGTCGCCGCTGTTGGGTTCCGCACCCGCCGCGCCGCGGTGCTCGAGGTGCTCCAAGGCGATGAGTCCGTCGGTGACGATCCCGTGCGAGCGCCGCCCTTGGATGTCGGTCACCATGGCCACACCGCAGGAGTCAGCCTCGTTGGCGGGATCGTAGAGGCCTTGGGGTTCGGGCAATGCCGAGAACAGCATGGACGATGCTCCTCGCAGTCCTGAAATTCGATGTCAGGGACTGCACCGGCCCGTCGTGCGAGTGTATCAGCGGGGGTGCGCGGCTACCCGCTGAGAACGGTCGGGACCAGCGGGAATCCGGGCAGATTCCGGGCGACGGTCCATACGACGGCCGCCGCGATGATGACGGTGAGCATCGGCATACTGGACACGCGTTTGCCGCGGGAGCGTTGCACGATCACGAAGGCGAGAAGCAACGGTAGTCCGATGAGCAGGAAGGCGTTGTCGACGAAGGCCGCGGCCAGATCACCGTGGAGCAGATCGTGGGTCATCCGAAGTCCGCCGCAGGCCGGGCAGAGCCAGCCGGTGAGAGATTTGAACGGACAGGCCGGGAACACGAAGCTGGGACTGTGCGGGTCACCGATCCCGATGTAGGCGAGGCTGCCCACCAGCGCGGCCCCGGTGCCGAGGCCGATGAGCAGCCGGTTGCGGCGGGTGGACGGCGGGCTAGGTGCCATCGCGCAGAGGACGCCCCTCGGGGTCGCGCACCTTGTCGGTGAGGATCAGGACGGCGTCGATGATGCCCCAGATGACGGCGCCGATGCCGCAGGTGATGAGCCCGACGACGAGCTGAGCGATGCCGAGGCCTGTGTAGCCGAGGTAGATGCGGCCGATGCCGACCAGTCCCAGGAGGCCGAGCAGCTGCAGAAGTCCCGCGACCACTTTCGACTTCTCCGACAGCGGCTCCCCCGTCAGCGGGTGCCGACCGTAGGGCGCGGCAGGGTCCATGTAGGCCGGCGGATACTGGCCGAGCGGAGGCGGGTACTGCCCCGGCGGCGGACCGTACTGCTGGCCGGGCGGCGGGTATCCCGCTTGCTGCGGCGGAGGCATGTAGGGGTTGCCACCCTCACTGCCACTGAACTGCGGCTCGGTCATGCCCCAAGCATGCCAGACCGTCGACTCAGAACGGTGGGGGTTCGTATGTGGCGGCCAGCCAGGCTTGTCGTTGGCGTTCCTGTTCGGCGTTGAGTTCGAGGCGGCGCCGGCGTTCCTGTTTGACTCGCTCGCGGCGGTCTTGTTCTCGGGTGGTCTTGCGCATCGGCATCATCGCGGTGCGCCCGGCGCCGTCGACCGGCGTCGAGGTCGTTATGGTCCCGGTCGGTACCGCCAACCCGGGGAACAGGATTCCCCCGAGGGCGTCGGTGGTGTAGACGTGCCCGGTCGGCGCCGTGATCACGATCGTGCCGTCGGGGCGCTGCTCGTCGCTCCACCCGTTCGGCCCGGTGTAGAAGGTCTTGATCAAATGATCGGTGCGGCAGTAATGCTTCAGGCCGGAGGCATGGGTGGGTCCGAACGGCCACGATGTCGTGTGGTCGAGATCGCATCCAGCCACCGGGCGGTCGCATCCCGGAAAGCGGCACGTCAGATCCCGCCACTGCAAGAAGTCCCGCAGCCCGGCCGAGGGCCGGTAACCGGATTCGGGCTCATTGCTCGGGAAGCGCACCGGCTTGAGCTTTGCGGTCGTGGCGGCCTTGCGGACCGATTCGGCCGGCAGCACACCGAACCCGGACAGATACCCCGGCCGCCGACTGGTCCCCTCCAGCGTCGCCTGCTCAGCCAACACGTGAACGACCACCTGCGCGGCAGACTCCCGCACCTTCGCCGCCGGACAGTCGGTGGATCCGCACAGGCAGGCCAACGACGACTCCAGCCGCCCCATAGCGCCACACGCCGCCGCGCGGCGCTGCTGCTTGGAGCGTGGATCGTTGGCGCACACCGAGTCCGCGATCAAGTCCAGGCGCTGATCGAAAGCTGAAGCGTCGACCGCATCCAGCACACCGCCCACCATCGCCATACCCGCCGCCTCGGGGTGGGCTTCGACCTCGAGGTAGCAGTTTTCCGCCACGGTGGGCGGCACCCGAACCGCGGCAGGATCGTAGTCGGCCACCCACACGTCGATGCGGTCACGCAGTTTCTTCTTGGAGAGACGCATCCACTTGCGCACCTGCTCGGCCAGCGACGCGTCCAGACCGGCGATGATGTCGTCCTCGACGTTCGCGGTGCGGTTGATCACCATCTGCAGCACCCGATAGTCGATGTCGCCGCGGGCGAACACCGCCGCCACCTGCGGCAGGCGCTGATACAGCGACACCGCGACCCGCACCTGGCATCCCGCGCGCCCCCGGCTGATGTTCTGCGCCGCGGACACCTCCGCCGCGACCGCCTCGAACACGTCCGTGCGCCAGAACTGCGCCTCCGCGTAATCGACGCAACGCACCTCATACAGCGCGGCAACCGCACGAAGGCGCTCGGCGATCGCCGCCGACTCCGCCCGCGAGGCCGCAGCCATCGCGTCGATCAGCGTCGCAGGATCACCGGCATCGAACATACATTCGATCCTAATTGCGGCGGCCGACACCGGCCGGCACCAATTTCCGGCCTGTGGATAACTGTCAGCGGTTCCTGCGCCGACGGATCCACTGCCGGACCCGCTGGCCGACCTCCGCGGGAATGGTTGTCGGAGTGCGGGATTCGCGATAAGTCATGGCCGGTGGCGAGGTCGGCGCGGGTGGCTCGGGGTCGGCGGTGAGGGCTTCAGCCGCGCCCGTGCCCTCGACGGCAGCCGTGTCAGAGGCAGATGCCTCGTCATCGGTCGATGTGGCCTCATCGCTGTCGTCGGCAGCCGGCTCGTCGGACGTCTCAACGGCGTCGGTGTCGCCGCCGGCGACCTCGTGCGCCACCGCGGCGTCGTCAACAGCCACAGCGACCTCGTCACCTTCGACGGACCCCAGACCCGCCTCTGGCTCGGCAGACTCGGGCTCGGCCTCGGCCCCATCGGTCAACGCCTCAGCAGCGTCCTCGCCCTCTACGGCGACCTGGTGCGCCACCGCAGCATCGTCAACCGCCTCGGCGGCCTCATCGCCGTCGACCGAGCCCAGACCCGCCTCGGGCTCAGCAGACTCGGGCTCGGCAGACTCGGGCTCGGCCTCGGGCTCTGCCTCGGCCCCATCGGTCAGCGCCTCAGCAGCGTCCTCGCCCTCTACGGCGACCTGGTGCGCCACCGCAGCATCGTCAACAGCCTCGGCGGCCTCGTCACCGTCGACCGACCCCAGACCCGCCTCCGGCTCGGCAGACTCGGGCTCCGCAGTCTCGGGCTCGCTCTCGGCCTCATCGGTCAACGCCTCAGCAGCGTCCTCGCCCTCTACGGCGACCTGGTGCGCCACCGCAGCATCGTCAACAGCCTCGGCGGCCTCGTCACCGTCGACCGACCCCAGACCCGCCTCCGGCTCGGCAGACTCGGGCTCCGCAGTCTCGGGCTCGCTCTCGGCCTCATCGGTCAACGCCTCAGCAGCGTCCTCGCCCTCTACGGCGACCTGGTGCGCCACCGCAGCATCGTCAACAGCCTCGGCGGCCTCGTCACCGTCGACCGACCCCAGACCCGCCTCCGGCTCGGCAGACTCGGGCTCCGCAGTCTCGGGCTCGCTCTCGGCCTCATCGGTCAACGCCTCAGCAGCGTCCTCGCCCTCTACGGCGACCTGGTGCGCCACCGCAGCATCGTCAACAGCCTCGGCGGCCTCGTCACCGTCGACCGACCCCAGACCCGCCTCAGGTTCCGCAGACTCGGGCTCAGCAGACTCGGGCTCAGCAGCCTCGGGCTCGCTCTCGACCCCATCGGTCAACGCCTCAGCAGCGTCCTCGCCCTCCACCGCGACCTCGTGCGCCACCCCAGCATCGCCCACAGCCTCCGCGACCTCGTCACCCTCGACCGACCCCAGACCCGCCTCCGGCTCGGCAGACTCGGGCTCTTCCTCGGGCTCGGCAGCCTCGGGCTCGCTCTCGGCCTCATCAGTCAGCGCTTCAGCAGCGTCCTCGCCCTCGACGGCGACCTCGTGCGCCACGGCGGCGTCATCCACAGCCTCCGCGACCTCGTCACCTTCGACCGACCCCAGACCCGCCTCCGGCTCGGCAGCCTCGGGCTCGCTCTCGACCCCATCGGTCAACGCCTCAGCAGCGTCCTCGCCCTCCACCGCGACCTCGTGCGCCACCGCAGCATCGCCCACAGCGTCAGCGACCTCGTCACCCTCGACCGACCCCAGACCCGCCTCGGGCGAAGCAGTCTCGAGCTCGGCCCCATCGGTCAACGCCTCAGCAGCGTCCTCGCCCTCCACGGCGACCTGGTGAGCCACCGCAGCATCGCCCACAGCCTCCGCGACCTCGTCACCTTCGACCGACCCCAGACCCGCCTCCGGCTCGGCAGTTTCAGACTCGCTCTCGGCCTCATCGGTCAACGCCTCAGCGGCATCCTCACCCTCAACTGCCACCTCGGGCGCCTCGTCCGCCAGATCAACAGCGTCCGCGACCTCGTCTGCTTCCAGTGACTCCGGTTCGCCCTCAGGCTCGACCAGCGCCTCGGCCGCTTCCTCACCGTCGACCGCGACGGCGTGCGCTTCGGCCGCACCGTCTACCGCCTCAGCGACCTCGTCACCCTCGACGGACCCCAGGCCCGCTTCGGGCTCAATGCTGTCGTCGGAAGGAACGACCAACTCCTCACCGTCAGCGACCTCGTCGCCCTCGACGGTTTCCAGGTCCGCTTCCCGCCCGACCAGGACATCGGTCTCGTCGGCGTCGTCCTCGGCCGCCTGCGCCACCGACTTCTCGTCGTCCTCGGCCGCGACGGTCGCCGCGGCGACCACACCCGCCGTCGACGCGCCGACCGCCAGATCCTTGACCAACTCCTCGGCGCGCGACTCGTCGCCCTCCTGCTTGCCGCGCAGCAGCATCGGATCCTCGCGGCCCTTCGGCGCGACCATGATGTACACCACCGCGCCGATGAACACGAAGGTCGACGTGAAGGAGTTCACCCGGATGCCCGCCAGGTGCGTCGCGGCGTCGCTGCGCATCAGCTCGATCCAGAACCGGCCCACGCAGTACCCGGCCACATACATCGCGAAAAGTCGGCCGTGCCCGATGCGGAACCGGCGATCGATGATCAGCAGCGCCGCGAACACCAGCAGGTTCCACAGCAACTCGTACAGGAACGTCGGGTGGACGACCTGGATGAGCTCCCCGGTCGACACCCCGTTCAGCGAGTCCGGCACCCCGGCGGAATTCACCCGCTCGTAGATCTCCAGGCCCCACGGCAGCGTCGTCTCGCGCCCGTACAGCTCCTGGTTGAAGTAGTTGCCGATCCGCCCGATCGCCTGGGCGAGGATGATTCCCGGCGCGATCGCGTCCCCGAACGCGGGCAGCGGTATCTCCCGCCGCCGGCAGGCGATCCACGCTCCGATGGCGCCCAGCGCCACCGCGCCCCAGATGCCGAGCCCGCCGTCCCAGATCCGCAGGGCGGCCCCGAATCCCGCTCCGTCCTCCCCGAAGTAGGTCCGCCAGTCGGTGATGACGTGATAGAGCCGACCGCCGATGAGACCGAAGGGCACCGCCCACAGCGCGATGTCGTAGATGACGCCGGGCTCGCCACCGCGTGCCACCCAGCGCCGGTCACCCAGGACCAGCGCAGCCACGATGCCGGCGATGATGAACAGCGCATAGGCCCGCAGCGGGAACGGGCCGAGGTGCCACACACCCTGCGAAGGACTCGGGATGTACGCCAAGACCGTCGATGTCACGCAGTGATCCTCTGCCGTACCCCGTCAGCCAGTTCTTCTGTCAATGCCCGCATCGCGGGGACGCCGTCGGTCAGCGCCGACACCAGCGCCGACCCCACGATCACCCCGTCCGCGTAGGAGCCGATCTGCGCCGCCTGCTCGCGCGACCGCACGCCCAGACCGACACCGACCGGGATGTCGGAGAGTTCCTTGATCCGCTGGACGAGTTCCGGCGCCGCGTTGGAGACTGCGTCGCGAGCACCGGTCACACCCATCGTCGACGCCGCGTACACGAATCCCCGGGACGCATCGACCGTCGCGCTCAGCCGCTCCGGCGTCGAGGACGGCGCAACCACGAAGATTCGGTCCAAGTCGTGCGCCTCCGAAGCGGCCAGCCACTCGTCGGCCTCGTCCGGAATCAGGTCCGGCGTGATCATCCCGAGCCCGCCCGCCGAGGCGAGGTCGCGGGAGAATGCGTCAACACCCTTGCGCAGCACGGGATTCCAGTAGGTCATCACCACGGCGTGGCCGCCGGCGTTGCTGATCGCCTCGACAGCCCGGAACGTGTCCCGCACCCGCACCCCGCCCCGCAGCGCGACCTCCGTCGCCGCCGCGATGGTGGGGCCGTCCATGCCCGGGTCCGAGTACGCGATGCCGACCTCGATCACGTCGCAGCCCGCCTCGACCAGGGCGACCATCGCGGCGATCGAGGTCTCGACATCCGGGAACCCGGTCGGCAGGTAGCCGATCAGCGCCGCCCGGTCCTCATCCCGGCACGACGCGAAAACGCTTGCCAACCGGCTCATCTGGCGCCGTCCTCGAGCAGCCCGAACCAGCGCGCCGCGGTTTCGACGTCCTTGTCGCCGCGACCGGACATGTTGATCAGGATGATCGCGCCGGGGCCCAGTTCGGCGCCCAGCTTCATCGCGCCGGCCACCGCGTGGGCCGATTCGATCGCCGGGATGATGCCCTCTTTGCGGCTCAGCAGCGACAGCGCGTCCATGGCCTCGGTGTCGGTGATCGGCTTGTACTGGGCGCGGCCGATGTCTTTGAGCAGCGCGTGCTCCGGCCCGACACCCGGATAGTCCAGGCCCGCCGAGATCGAATGCGATTCGATGGTCTGGCCGTCCTCGTCCTGCAGCAGGTACGAATACGAGCCCTGGAAGGCGCCCGGCGATCCGCCGGTGAACGTGGCCGCGTGCCGTCCGGTCTCGACGCCGTCACCGGCGGCCTCATAGCCGACCAGGCGCACGTCGGGATCGTCGATGAACGCGTGGAAGATGCCGATGGCATTCGAGCCGCCGCCGACACAGGCGACCACGGCGTCGGGCAGCCGGCCGGCCTGGTCGAGCATCTGCGCGCGGGCCTCGAGACCGATGACCCGCTGGAAATCCCGGACCATCATCGGGAACGGGTGCGGTCCCGCCGCGGTGCCGAAGCAGTAGTACGTGTTGTCGGCGTTGGTGACCCAGTCGCGGAACGTCTCGTTGATCGCGTCCTTGAGCGTCTTGGAGCCCGACTCGACCGGCACCACCGACGCGCCGAGCAGGCGCATCCTCGCCACGTTCAGCGCCTGGCGCGCGGTGTCCACCGCGCCCATGTAGATCACACACTCCAGGCCCAACAGCGCGCAGGCGGTCGCCGTTGCCACACCGTGCTGGCCGGCGCCGGTCTCGGCGATGACGCGGGTCTTACCCATCTGACGTGCCAGCAGCGCCTGCCCCAGCACGTTGTTGATCTTGTGAGAACCGGTGTGATTCAAGTCTTCCCGCTTCAGGAAGATCCGCGCGCCACCGGCGTGCTCGCTCATCCGCTCCGCCTCGTACAGCGGGGACGGGCGACCGGTGTAATGCCGTTGCAGCCGGTCCAGCTCGTCGAGGAAGGTCTGGTCGCCGCGCGCCTTCTCGTACGCGGCGGTCACCTCCTCGATGACCGCCATCAGCGCTTCGGGCACATACCGGCCGCCGTAGACGCCGAAATGGCCGCGGGCATCCGGATCGTGCGACGTGGGTTCGGCCACCGCGGCGCTGGCGCGCGGCAGTTCCGGTCCGAGATGCGCGGTCACTTAGCGCGCAGGTTTCGGGCACGACGGATGCGTGCCGGCGGTGACGAGGTCAGCGACGGCGCCGCGGGGATCCCCACTGGTGACCAAACCTTCGCCGACGAGCACGGCGTCCGCGCCCGCACCGGCGTAGGCCAGCAGGTCGGCGGTCCCCCGCACACCCGACTCGGCGACCCGGATGACGTTGCTCGGCAGCCCCGGCGCGATGCGGGCGAAGCAGTCCCGGTCGACCTCGAGAGTCTTCAGGTCGCGGGCGTTCACACCGATCAGCCTGGCTCCGGCCTGCAGCGCCCGGTCGGCCTCCTCCTCGGTGTGCACCTCGACCAGGGCGGTCATGCCCAGCGATTCGGTGCGTTCGAGCAGCGATTCCAGGGCGGGTTGTTCGAGGGCCGCGACGATCAGCAGCAGCAGGTCGGCGCCGTGGGCGCGGGCCTCGTGGATCTGGTAGGGCCGCACGATGAAGTCCTTGCGCAGCACCGGAATCGACACCGCCGCGCGCACCGCGTCAAGATCGTCGAGCGAGCCGTGGAAGCGGCGCTGCTCGGTCAGCACGCTGATGACCCGCGCGCCGCCGTCCTCGTAGGCGCGGGCCAGCTCGGCGGGGTCTGCGATGGACGCCAGCGCACCGCGCGACGGGCTGGCGCGCTTCACCTCGGCGATGACCGCGATGCCCGGCGCACGCAGCGCCGCCATCACGTCCAGCGGCGCCGGTGCGTGCCTGGCCTTTTCCTTGACCTCGGCCAGGCTGACGACGGCTTCGCGAGCGGCAACGTCAGCACGGACCCCTTCGAGAATGGAGTCGAGGACGGTTGCCGAACCCATAGCTGTCGTTTCCCTTCCCCTGACGGCCGTTTGATTCTTTACGAAGGGTAGTCGCCACCACACCACAGCCCGTCACCGCCCCTTGTTGTCCGGGGTGGTCGGGTCCTGCCCGGCGTCGAGCGCGTCCCAGATCATCCGCTCCGACATTTCCGCGCCAGGCTCCTCGACCTCGGTGCGACGCCGGGTGTACCGCGCCGCGTCGGCGCCGCCCCGCGTCGCCGATCTGAGCAGCAGCACCGCGCCGACCAGTGACAGCGCCGCCGCGACCAGCGTCAGCACCGCGCCCGTCGAGTACCGCTCGGTGCCCACCAGGTCGGTGATCGGCACCTCGGCCAGACGCGCCGCCCGGGCCGCGACGTCGGGCACCACCCACAGGCTGATCGCCAGGTAGCCCATCGCCGCGCTCGCCGCCGCCACCAGCACCGCCAGGATCCGCAGCACCCAGCCCCGCACCGCCAGTCCCGCCACCGCAGCCGCCAACACCACCAGCGCCAACGGGATCAGCGCCGTGGACCAGGTGGCACCGGTGAGCTCGTCGGTCCTGGGATGGGTGAGGCCGTCGAACGAGGTGACCTCCACCCACGTCAGGCGCGACGAGCCCCACAGCCCGGCTGCGGCCACCACCAGCAGGAGCTGCCCGAGGCGGGTCACGGTTCGCTCAACGTCTCGGCGGCCGCGATCGCGCTCAGCACCGCGCGGGCCTTGTTGGCCGCCTCGTTGTACTCGTACGGGCCGTTCGAGTCGGCGACGACGCCGCCGCCCGCCTGCACGTAGGCGGTGCCGTCACGCATCAGTGCGGTACGGATCGCGATCGCGAAGTCCGCGTTGCCGGCGAAGTCCAGGTAGCCCAACACACCGCCGTAGAGGCCGCGACGGGTCTTCTCGACCTCCTCGATCAGTTCCATCGCCCGCACCTTCGGCGCCCCGGACAGCGTGCCGGCCGGGAAGCAGGCCGTCACCGCGTCGAGCGCGGTCCTGCCCTCGGCGAGCATGCCCGTCACCGTCGACACCAGGTGCATGACGTGGCTGTAGCGCTCGATGTGGCTGTAGTCCTCGACCTTCACGGTGCCCGGTGTGCACACCCGGCCCAGGTCGTTGCGACCGAGGTCGACAAGCATCAGGTGCTCGGCCCGTTCCTTCTCGTCGGCGAGCAGTTCCTTCTCGAGCAGGAGGTCCTCCTCCTCGGTGTCCCCGCGCCAGCGGGTGCCCGCGATCGGATGCGTGGTGGCCCGCCCGTCCTTCACGGTGACCAGCGCCTCCGGGCTGGAGCCGACGATCGAGAAGTCCAGTCCGCCTTCGGCGTTCGGCACGTTGAGCAGGTACATGTACGGGCTGGGGTTGGTCACCCGCAGCATCCGGTAGACATCGAGGGGATCGGCGTCGGTGTCCATTTCGAAACGCTGCGACGGCACCACCTGGAAGGCCTCGCCGGCCTCGATGTCGCCGACGAGCTTGTCGACGATCGCGGTGTACTCCTCGACGGTGCGTTGCGACCGGTGCAGCGGCGCCGGCCTGCTGAACGTCGCCACCGTCGAGGCCAGCGGTTCGCCCAGCGCCGCGGTCATCACGTCCAGCCGAGCGACCGCGTCGTCGTAGGCCTCGTCGACGCGCTCATCGGTGCCGTTCCAGTTCACGGCGTTGGCGATCAGCGTGATGGTGCCCTCGTGGTGGTCCAGCGCCGCGATGTCGGTGGCGAGCAGCAGCACCATGTCGGGCAGCCCGAGGTCGTCGACCGCGAGCTCGGGCAACCGCTCGAGCAGGCGCACGAAGTCGTAGGCGAAGTAGCCGACCAGCCCGGACGACAGTGGCGGCAGACCGGGCAGCGCCGCGGTCTCCAGCAGCGTGAGGGTGGCACGCAGCGCCTCGAGCGGATCACCGCCGACGGGGGCGTCCTGCGGGGTGACGCCCAGCCAGGCGGCGTGGCCGTCGCGCACGGTCAGCGCAGACGGGGCGCCGGCGCCGACGAACGACCACCGCGACCAGGACCGCCCGTTCTCCGCGGACTCCAGGAGGAACGTTCCGGGCCGGTTCGCGGCGAGCTTGCGGTACGCCGAGAGCGGCGTCTCGCTGTCGGCGAGCACCTTGCGGGTCACCGGCACCACACGGTGCTCGGCGGCCAGCGCCCGGAAGTCCTCACGCGACGTCAGAGCGAGGCTGGCGGTGGACTGCACACCGGCATTCTCCCAGAAGTACGGTGAGAACCATGAATCGTGGCGACACCGTGGCCGAGTTCGAACTGCCGGACCAGACGGGGACGACGAGGAGCCTGACCGGGCTGCTCGCCGACGGGCCCATCGTGCTGTTCTTCTACCCGGCGGCGATGACGCCCGGGTGCACGAAGGAGGCGTGCCACTTCCGCGACCTGGCCGCCGAGTTCGCCGCGGTCGGCGCCACCCGGGTCGGCATCAGCGCCGACCCGGTCGACAAACAGGCCAAGTTCGCCGACCAGCAGAAGTTCGACTACCCGCTGTTGTCGGACACCGATGGCGTGGTGGCCACGCAGTTCGGCGTCAAGCGCGGGCTGCTGGGCAAGTTCATGCCCGTCAAGCGCACCACGTTCGTGATCGACACCGACCGCACGGTGCTGGACGTGATCGCCAGCGAGTTCAGCATGGACACCCACGCCGACAAGGCGCTCGAAACGCTGCGCAAGCGTCAGTCGGCCTGAGCCAGCAGCAGGTCGGCGTCGAAGCAGGTGTGGTCGCCGGTGTGGCAGGCGGCGCCGACCTGGTCGACTTCGAGCAGCACGGTGTCGCCGTCGCAGTCCAGCCGCACCGAGTGCACCTGCTGGGTGTGGCCGGAGGTCGCGCCCTTGATCCACTGCTCCCCGCGCGAGCGCGAAAAGTAGGTCGCCTCACGGGTTTCCAGCGTGCGGGCCAACGCGTCGTCATCCATCCACGCCACCATCAGCACCTGGCCGGTGCCGCGCTCCTGCACCACGGCGGCGACCAGGCCGTTGGCGTCGCGTTTGAGCCGCGACGCGATCGCCGGGTCGAGAGTCATCGGACCACTATCCCTTCAGCCGCCATCGCGGCCTTCACCTGACCGATGGTCAGCTCCCGGAAGTGGAACACGCTGGCCGCGAGCACCGCATCGGCACCTGCAACAACCGCGGGCGCGAAATGTTCCACCGCGCCGGCGCCGCCGCTCGCGATCACCGGCACCGACACCGCGCCGCGCACTGCACGCAGCATGGCGAGGTCGAATCCGGCCTTGGTGCCGTCGTAGTCCATCGAGTTCAGCAGGATCTCTCCGACGCCGAGTTCGGCGCCGCGGGTGGCCCATTCCACCGCGTCGATGCCGGTCCCCCGCCGACCGCCGTGCGTGGTGACCTCCCAGCCCGACGACGTGGGTTCGGCACCCGCGGGCACGGTGCGCGCGTCGACCGACAGCACGATGCACTGTGATCCGAACTGCCGGGAGAGCTCGGAGAGCAGTTCAGGGCGTGCGATCGCGGCGGTGTTCACCGACACCTTGTCCGCCCCGGCACGCAGCAGCATGTCGACGTCGGCCACCGAACGCACCCCACCGCCGACGGTCAACGGGATGAACACCTGTTCGGCGGTGCGCCGCACCACCTCGAGCATCGTCGAGCGGCCCGACGACGACGCCGTCACGTCCAGGAACGTCAACTCGTCGGCGCCCTCGGCGTCGTAGACGGCGGCCAACTCGACGGGATCCCCGGCGTCGCGCAGGTTCTCGAAGTTGACCCCCTTGACGACGCGGCCGGCGTCGACGTCCAGACAGGGGATCACCCGGGTCGCGACATCGCCTCCGGTACTCACAGGTAGTCCTTCGGATTCCCCGCCGAGGCGACGATCTCGAGCATCTGCTCGTGCACTCCCGGCGCAGCCACCAGCGCCGAGGGCGACGTCAGCGTCCACGGCTCCCCGGCGAGGTCGGTGACGACGCCACCGGCCGCGCGCACCAGCGCGACGCCCGCTGCGTGGTCCCAGATGTGATGACCGAAACTGATTGCCCCGCCGAGAATTCCGGCCGAGACGTAGGCGAGGTCGATGCCCGTCGCCCCGTGCATGCGCATTCGCGAACACTGTCTGCTGAGATTCGCCAAGACCGTCGCGCGGTACCGGCCGGGGTAGCGCCCCCGCGAGTCGATGTTGAAGGTGCCGGTGCCGACGATCGCATCGCGTACGTCCCCGTGCTCCAGGCGCGCCAGCTCACCGCCGTTGCACCGCAGCGGACCCCCGACGATCGCGGTGTAGCGCTGCGCCATGAACGGCAGCCACGTCAGGCCGAGCACCGGCTCGCCGCCGACCAGCAGCCCCAGCAGGATCGCCGCCATCGGCGACCCCGCGGCGTAGTTGAACGTCCCGTCGATCGGGTCGAGGATCCACACCATCTCCGAATCGACCGACTCGCCGCCGAACTCCTCGCCGTGCACACCGATGCCGGTCAGCCGTTGCAGCTCGGCAACCACCCGGCGTTCGATCGCGAGGTCGACCTCGGTGGCGAAGTCGTCGCCCTTCTTGGCGACCGCGGAGTCGGCGCGATGCCCGGCGACGAACTGCGTCGAGGCACCGTCGAGGACGCCCGCAGCCGTGTCGAGCAGCTCCGAGAGCTGCCGGTCGTCGAGGGTCACGCGTCGACCGCGGCCAGCGCCTGCGGCAACGTGAATCGACCGGCGTACAAGGCTTTCCCGACGATCGCACCCTCGACGCCGACGCCGGTCAGGGTCGCGATCGCCCGCAGGTCGTCCAGGCTCGACACCCCGCCGGAGGCGATGACCGGGGCGTCGGTGCGCTCACACACCGCCGAGAGCAGATCCAGGTTGGGCCCGTTCAACGTGCCGTCCTTGGTGACGTCGGTGACGACGAAACGCGAGCAGCCTTCGGCGTCGAGGCGGTCGAGCACCGTCCACAGGTCGCCGCCGTCGGTCTCCCAGCCGCGGCCACGCAACCGGTGCGCACCGTCTGCGATCAACACGTCGAGCCCGACCGCGACCTTGTCACCGTGCTCGGCGACCACGCGGGCGCACCACTGCGGGTTCTCCAATGCCGCCGTGCCGAGATTGACCCGGGCGCATCCGGTGGCCAGCGCGGCGGCGAGGGACTCGTCGTCACGGATACCGCCGGAGAGCTCCACGGCCACATCGAGCGTGCCGACCACCTCGGCGAGCAGGTCCCGGTTGGAGCCGCGACCGAACGCCGCGTCGAGGTCCACCAGGTGAATCCACTCGGCGCCGTCGCGCTGCCATGTCATCGCCGCATCCAGGGCCGAGCCGTACTCGGTCTCGCTGCCCGCCTGCCCCTGCACCAGGCGCACGGCGCGCCCCTCGACCACGTCGACGGCGGGCAGCAGGACCAGCTTCGGTGCGTTCACGCCGGTCAACTTAGCGCCCCGATCCAGTTCGACAGCAACTCGGCGCCGGCGTCCCCGCTCTTCTCGGGGTGGAACTGGGTGGCCGACAGCGGACCGGCCTCAACGGCGGCCAGGAACGGCACGTGGTGGGTGGCCCACGTCAGCACCGCGCCGCGGTCGCCCTCCCACTGCTGGGCGGCATAGGAGTGCACGAAATAGAACCGGGTGGCCGGATCCATGCCCGCGAACAGCACGCTGTCCGCGGGGGCGTCGACCACGTTCCATCCCATGTGCGGGATCACCGGCGCATCGAGCCGGACCACCGAGCCGGGCCACTGCCCACAACCGGCCGTCTCGACACCGAACTCGACGCCGCGGGAGAACAGGATCTGCATGCCCACGCACACGCCGAGCACTGGCCGTCCGGCCGCGACGCGGTCGGCGATGATCTTGTCGCCGCCGACCTTCCGCAGCCCGGTCATGCACGCCTCGAAAGCGCCGACACCCGGCACCACCAGGCCGTCCGCGGCCATCGCGGCACCGGGGTCGGCGCTGACCTCGACCTCGGCGCCGACACGCTCCAGCGCCCGCTGGGCGGATCGGAGATTTCCCGAGCCGTAGTCCAGCACCACGAGTTTTGCTGTCACAACGTCCCTTTGGTCGACGGAACCCCGCTGACCCGCTCGTCGTACTCGACGGCCTGGCGCAGCGCGCGCGCCACGGCCTTGTACTGCGCCTCGGTGATGTGGTGCGGATCCCGGCCGTACAGGGTGCGCACGTGCAGCGCGATGCGCGCGTTGAACGCCAGGGATTCGAAGACGTGCCGGTTCACCACGGTGTGGTACGGCGCCTGCGATCCGGCGATGGTGAACTCGACCATGAAATCCGGTTCGCCGGTGTGCACGAAATACGGCCGGCCCGAGACGTCGACCGCGGCGTGCGCCAGCGACTCGTCCATCGGGATGAACGCGTCACCGAAGCGGCGGATCCCGGACTTGTCCCCCAGCGCCTGCCCGAGCGCCTGGCCGAGCACGATCGCCGTGTCCTCGATGGTGTGGTGGCCCTCGATCTCGATGTCGCCCACGGCCTTCACCGTCAGGTCGAAGCGCGCGTGGGTGCCCAGCGAGGTGAGCATGTGATCGAAGAACGGCACCCCGGTCTCGACACTCACCTGCCCGGTGCCGTCGAGGTCCAACTCGACGACGATGTCGGATTCCTTGGTCTTGCGTTCGACCTTCGCGTACCTGTGGGGACGGCTCACTTCACTCCTTGTCGGGCGCTGGCGTTGAGCAGCGCGTCGTTCTCTTCGGCGAGGCCGATGGTGGTGCGCAGATATCCGGGGATGCCGACGTCGCGGATCAGCACCCCGTCATCGAGGTAGGCCCGCCACGTGGCGGCGGCGTCGGCGAACTCGCCGAACAGCAGGAAGTTCGCATCGCTGGGGATCACCCGGAAACCCATGCCGGTCAGGGCCGTCGACACCCGCTCCCGTTCGCTGATCAACGTGGCGACGCTGCCGAGGGTGTCGTCGGCGTGCCGCAGCGCGGCCCGCGCAGCGGCCTGGGTGAGCGACGACAGGTGGTACGGCAGGCGCACCAGCAGCATCGCCTCCACGACGGCGGGCGCGGCGACCAGGTAACCCAGCCGCCCTCCGGCGAACGCGAACGCCTTGCTCATGGTGCGCGACACCACCAGGCGGGTCGGGTACTCGTCGATGAGCCCGATCGCGCTGGGCCGCGACGAGAACTCGCCGTAGGCCTCGTCGACGACCATCACGCCCCCGGTCATGGCGTCCAGCAGCTGCCGCAGGTCGTCGAGCGAAACACTCTGTCCCGACGGGTTGTTGGGGCTGGTGACGAACACGACGTCGGGAGTGTGCTCCTTGATCGCCGTGGCCGCCACGGCCGCGTCGAGGCCGAAGTCCTCGGCGCGGTGCGCCGCCAGCCACGCCGTCTGCGTGCCGTCGGCGATGATCGGGTGCATCGAGTAGGACGGGACGAACCCGATCGCGCTGCGGCCCGGCCCGCCGAAGGCCTGCAGCAGCTGCTGCAGGATCTCGTTGGAACCGTTTGCGGCCCAGACGTTTTCGACGCCCACCCGGACACCGGTCTGTGCGCTCAGGTAACCGGCCAGGTCGGTGCGTAGCGCCACGGCGTCGCGGTCGGGGTAGCGGTGCAGCTCGGCGGCGGCCTCGCGCACCGACGCGGCGACGTCGTCGATCAGCGCCTGCGTCGGCGGATGCGGATTCTCGTTGGTGTTCAGCCGCACGGGCACCACGAGCTGCGGGGCGCCGTAGGGGGATTTCCCGCGCAGGTCCTCGCGCAGCGGCAGCGCGTCGAGGGTCACGGTCTCGCCGGGGGTCACCTCTCGAACCTCCGGCGCACGGCTTCGCCATGGCTGGGCAGGTTCTCGGCCTGCGCCAGCGTGATCACGTGACCGGCCACGTCCTTGAGCGCCGCCTCGGTGTAGTCGACGACGTGGATGCCGCGCAGGAACGTCTGCACCGACAGCCCGCTCGAGTGGCGCGCACAGCCGGCCGTGGGCAGCACGTGGTTCGACCCGGCGCAGTAGTCGCCGAGGCTGACCGGTGCCCACGGTCCGACGAAGATCGCGCCGGCGGACCGGACCCGGCCCGCCACGTCGGCGGCGTCGACGGTCTGGATCTCGAGATGTTCGGCGGCATAGGCGTTCACGACGCGCAGACCGGCGTCGACGTCGTCGACGAGCACGATCGCCGACTGCTCGCCGCTCAGCGCGGCGGTCACCCGCTCGCGGTGCACCGTCGTCTCCAGCTGCACAGCCAGCTCGGCGTCCGTGGCGTCGGCCAGCGCGGTGCTGTCGGTGACCAGCACGCTGGCGGCCATCTCGTCGTGCTCGGCCTGGCTGATCAGGTCGGCGGCGACGTGCGCCGGGTCGGCGGTGTGGTCGGCCAGGATCGCGATCTCGGTGGGACCGGCCTCGGAATCGATGCCGACCCGCGACCGGCAGATCCGCTTGGCCGCGGTGACGTAGATGTTGCCGGGTCCGGTGATCATGTCGACCGGGGCGAGTTCGGCGCCGTCGGTGTCGGTGCCGCCGTAGGCGAGCAGCGCGACCGCCTGCGCGCCGCCGACCGCCCACACCTCGTCGACGCCGAGCAGCGCGGCGGCGGCCAGGATCGTCGGATGGGGCAGGCCGGAGAATTCGGCCTGCGGCGGACTGGCGATCACCAGCGAGTCGACGCCGGCGGTCTGTGCCGGGACGACGTTCATCACCACGCTGGACGGATAGACGGCGTTGCCGCCCGGCACGTAGAGGCCCACGCGTTCCACGGGGACCCAGCGCTCGGTGACGGTCGCGCCGGGGCCGAGCGTGGTGGTGGTGTCGGTGCGGCGCTGGTCGGCGTGCACGGCGCGGGCCCGCTGGATGGCGACCTCGAGGGCGGCGCGGACACCAGGATCGAGCTCGGCCAACGCGGCCGCCAGCCGGTCGGCGGGCACCCGCACCTGGCCGGGCCGCACGCCGTCGAAGGAGGCGCCGTACTCGAGCGCCGCGTCGGCGCCGCGGTCCGCGACCGCCTCGACGATGGGCCGGACCGTGGGCAGCACCGCGTCGACGTCGACGCCGCCACGGGGCAGCGCGGTGCGCAGACGGGCCGTCGACAGCGTCGCACCACGCAGGTCGATGCGCCGCAGGAGCCGTGGCGATACATTCACGCTGACCATTGTCCCAGAGCAGCACAAATCAGTATCGGAGGCGTCGTGTCCGATCGACCGAGCAGAAGCAGCCACCCCAACAACGCGCCCGGCGTGCCGATGATCTTCCCGCCGTGGTTCGAGCGGCTGCAGATCAAGTACATCAACCCGCTGCTGCGTCCACTGTCGAAGCGGATGCCGGGCCTGGGCGTGATCAAGCACCGCGGCCGCACGTCCGGCAAGGACTACGAGACGATCGTCACGCCCTACCGCAAGGGCTCGGTGCTGGCGATCGGGCTCGCGCACGGCAAGACCAACTGGGTGAAGAACGTGCTCGCCGCCGGTGAGGCCGACATCCGGATCGGGGCCAAGGAACTGCACCTGGTGCGGCCCCGGGTGCTGCCGGCGGGCACCACGGACCCGTCGCTGCCGCGGATGGCGCAGGTGGTGGCCAAACGGTCCGGGGTGTTCGTCGCCGACATCGCCTCATGAGCACGCAGATGTGGCTGGCGTTCTTCGGCGCCGCCATCCTGATCGCGGTCTCCCCCGGCGCCGGCGCCATCCAGTCGATGGCCACCGGCCTGACGCACGGGGTGCGGCGCGGCTACTGGAGCATCATCGGTCTCGAGATCGGCCTGATGCTGCAACTCACCCTCGTCGCGGTCGGCCTGGGCGCCGCGGTGTCCAATTCGATCCTGGCGTTCACGATCATCAAGTGGGTGGGCGTGGCCTACCTGGCCTATCTGGCGATCCGGCAGTGGCGCACCGCGGCGGTGGACCTGCGCACCCAGGTCGACCGGGTGGTCGCCGGCGGACGCGCGTCGCTGGTGGCGCGGGGCTTCCTGGTCAACGCGACCAACCCGAAGGGCCTGCTGTTCTTCCTCGCGGTGATGCCGCAGTTCGTGGTGCCGACGGCGCCGCTGCTGCCGCAGTACCTCGCGATCGGGGTGACGATGGTCGCCGTGGACCTGGTGGTGATGGGCCTCTACACCGGCCTGGCGGTCCGGTTGCTGACCTGGCTGCGGACCCCGCGCCAGCAGACAGTGCTCAACCGCGTGTTCTCCGGGCTGTTCGCCACCGCGGCCGTCGTGCTCTCGCTGCTGCGCCGGGGCCCCGCCACCATCTGAGGGCTAGCGGCAGCGGTTGCTCACGGCGGCACTGGCGGCCTCCGCGGCCTCCAGCCGCTTGGCCTGCGCGGGATCGGTGTTGGGCACTCCCGCGGTGGCCGCCGCGCCGATGTCCATCAGCGCATCGGCGAACCTCGTCACCTCGGCGGCCAGATCACCCGGCGTGGCGGGGTCCAGGCGGGCGAGCAGGTACTGCCCGCCGTCCGACAGAGCCAGCCGGGCGTTCGCGGCCGCCGCGAGCGCCCCGCTGACGTCGCCGGGCGGCGTCACATTGGTGTTCGTCGCGACCCCGGTCCGGACTGTCGCGAAGGCGGTGCAGATCGTGGCCGTCGCCTCGGCGCGCTGGGCGTCGGTGTAGTCGGCGCCGTGGTCGAAGGACCGGACCAGCGCGGCCGCCGAGACACCCAGCGAGAGCAGTGCCACGGCCAGCGCCGCGGACGGGGGTACGCGCATCGGCTACAGATCCAGCCCCAGGTCGAGGACCCGCACCGAGTGGGTGAGCGCCCCGACGGCGAGGTAGTCCACGCCGGTGCCCGCGTACTCCGCAGCGGTCTCCAGCGACAGCCCGCCGGAGGACTCCAGCTTCGTCTCCGGTGATCGGGCGGCGCGCCGCTGCACGGCGATCTGCGTCTGCCATACCGGGAAGTTGTCCAGCAGCACCAGTTCGACCCCTTCGGCCAGCACGTCGTCGAGCTGCTCGAGCGAGTCGACCTCGACCTCGCACGGCAGATCGGGCGCAGCCGCGCGCACCTGGCGCAGCGCGGCCACCACGGAGCCGGCGGCGGCGACGTGGTTGTCCTTGATCAGCGCCGCGTCGCCGAGTCCCAGCCGGTGGTTCACGCCCCCGCCGACCCGCACGGCGTACTTCTGCAGCGAGCGCAGACCCGGCAGCGTCTTGCGGGTGTCCCGGATCTGGGCCGAGGTCCCGGACACCGCGTCGACCCAGGCGGCCGTCGCGGTGGCGATACCCGACAGGTGGCAGAGCAGGTTGAGCATGGTCCGTTCGGCGGTCAGCAGGCCACGCGTCGGACCCTCCACGGTCAGCGCCGCACCGCCTGCCTCGAGCCGGGTGCCGTCGGGCACCTGGTGCGTCACCCGGTAGCCGTCAGGGCCGAGCACCTCGTCGAACACGATGAGCGCGAGTTCCCCGCCCGCGATCACCCCCGGTTCGCGGGCCACCACCGACGCCGTCGTGGCGGCGTCGGCCGCCACGGTGGCCAGCGTGGTGACGTCGGGCCCGTACCGCAGGTCCTCCTCCAGTGCGCGGCCGATCAGCGCACGAGCGTCGGTGAGCTCGTCGGCCGACAACGTCGTGGCCCTCATCGGCACCCCGCTGCCACCGGAGCGCAGACGATACTGGCCGCCTGCGCCGGGTCGGTGTCGGGGAAGTCGCGACGGTGGTGGCTGCCGCGGGTCTCGGTGCGGGCCCGCGCGGCGGCGGCGACGGCGCCGGCCACCGTGGTCAGCGCGGCGTCCTCGAAGGTGCTGCGCGAGTTGACGATTCGCGAAGCGGCCGAGTCGAGCCGCTCGATCAGCAGACCCAACCCGGCGTCGTCGCGGACGACGGAGGCGTGCCGGCTCATCGCCTGCTGCAGCTCGGGGCGGGCGAGCACGGGCCGCGGCGACGGTACCGGCGCGACCACCCGGGCCGGACCGGCGTCGACGGCGTGCTCCGCGGCTGCGACTCCCGCGCGACCGCCCACCACCAGACCTTCGAGCAGGCTGTTGGAGGCCAACCGGTTCGCGCCGTGCATCCCGGTGCGGGCCACCTCGCCGGCGGCGAGCAGACCGGGGATCGCGGTACGGCCGTGGACATCGGTGACCACGCCCCCGCAGCTGTAGTGCGCACCGGGAACGACGGGGATCGGCTGCGCCGCCGGATCGAGCCCCGCCGCCCGGCAGGCGGCGGTGACGGTCGGGAAGCGGCGCGCGACGTCGGCCACGCCCCGCGCGTCGAGAAAGACGCAGGCATCGCCGGATTCGGCCAGCCGCGCCTCGATGGCCGCGGCGACGACGTCGCGCGGGGCCAGGTCGCCCATCGGGTGCACTCCGGAAGTCACCGAGTTGCCCTGTGCATCAACCAGTCTGGCGCCCTCGCCGCGCAGTGCCTCGGTGACGAGCGGTCGCCGCCCGCCGGCCGGGCCGGTGTAGAGCATGGTCGGGTGGAACTGGACGAACTCGACGTCGGAGACCGGCACTCCGGCCCACATCGCCAGCGCGACCCCGTCGCCGGTGGACCCCTCGGGGTTCGTGGTGGCCTGATAGAGGTGCCCCGCCCCGCCGGTCGCCAGGATCACCGAGGGCGCGTAGACGGCGCCGAGGCCGTCCTCGCTGAGCACCGAGACGCCGGCGATCGCGCCGTCGTCGATCAGCAGGTCGAGCGCGACGTGATTGCGGCGGATGTCCAGGTGGGCGGCGGCGTGGTCGAGGGCGCGCTGCACCTCCGCGCCGGTCGCGTCGCCACCGGAGTGGATGATGCGTCGCCGGGAATGCCCACCCTCGCGGGTCAGCGCCCACTGGCCGGGCGCGGACTCGTCGAAATGGGCTCCGGCGCCGACCAATTCGGCGACGGCCCGGGAGCCGTCGGCGACGATGGACCGCACCGCCTCGGGATCGCACAGACCGGCGCCCGCGGCGAGTGTGTCGGCCACATGGGCGTCGATCGAGTCACCGTCGGCGTGCACGCCGGCCAGGACGACGGCGATGCCGCCCTGGGCGTAGAACGTGGCGGTCTCCCCCGCCTTGCTCAGCAGCACGACCGTGCGGCCACGGCGGTGTGCGGCCAGCGCGGCGGCCAGCCCGGCCACCCCGGTGCCGATCACGACGACGTCGGCTCGGCGGCGCCAGACGCCGGCGCCGCCGCAGCCGGTGGCGGCGGTCATTCCCCGCCGCCGGGCTGCCCGATCTCGATCATCCGGGTCACGCTGCGACGGGCCGCGGCCGCGACGTCGCGGTCGACGTGCACCTCGTCGGCGCCCTCGACCAGGCAGCGCAGCAGCGCCGCCGGCGTGATCATCTTCATGTACTTGCAGGACGCCCGGTCGTTGACGGCCTGGAAATCGATACCCGGTGCGGCACGGCGCAACTGGTGCAGCATGCCGACCTCGGTCGCGACCAGCACCTGCGTGGCGTGCGAGGTCTTGGCGGCGTCGAGCATCCCTCCGGTGGACAGGATCTTCACCCGGTCCGCCGGGAAGGCGCCCTCACCGGCGAGGTACAGCGCCGAGGTGGCACATCCGCATTCGGGGTGGACGAACAGCTCCGCATCGGGGTGGCTGCGGGCCTGCGCGGCGAGTTCGTCGCCGTTGATGCCCGCGTGCACGTGGCATTCGCCGGCCCAGACGTGCAGGTTGGTCCGGCCGGTAATGCGGCGCACGTGCGCGCCGAGGAACTGGTCCGGGCAGAACAGCACCTCGCGGTCGGCCGGGATCGACGCGACGACCTCGACGGCGTTCGACGACGTGCAGCAGATGTCGGTCTCGGCCTTCACCGCGGCGGTGGTGTTGACGTAGGACACCACGACGGCGCCGGGATGATCGGCCTTCCAGGCGCGCAACTCATCGGCGGTGATCGAGTCGGCCAGCGAGCAGCCGGCCCGCTGGTCGGGGATCAGCACGGTCTTGTCCGGCGAGAGGATCTTGGCGGTCTCGGCCATGAAGTGCACACCGGCGAACACGATGGTGTCCTCGGGCGCCTCGGCGGCGATCCGCGACAGGGCCAGCGAGTCGCCGACGTGGTCGGCGACGTCCTGGATGGCCGGCAACTGATAGTTGTGCGCCAGCAGCGTCGCGCCCCGCAGGTCGAGAAGTCGGCGGACCTCCGCCGCCCAGGCGGCGTCGCCCTCGACGCCGGAGAAGCCCTCGGGGCCGTCGACGATCTTGTCGGCCAGCGCGGCGTCGAAGGACCCCGTGAGTACGGTCATCGCCGTCTCCTTCACTCTTCCAGGTTTTCGACTTACAATCGAAAACATGCCACATCGTAGCACTCACCACGAGGTCCTGGCCGCGGTGTTCCAGGTTCGTCCGCAGCAGGGACCCGCCACCGCCGGGAAACCGGCGCTTCACGTGCTGTTATGGCAGCGGGCCCTGGATCCGGAGCGCGGCAGGTGGTCCCTGCCCGGCGGCCGACTGGGTCATGACGAGACGCTGACGGACTCGGTGCGGCGCCAACTGGCCGAGAAGGTGGACCTGCGTGAACTCGCTCACCTCGAGCAGTTGGCGGTGTTCTCCGACCCCGACCGGGTGCCGGGCGATCGCACGATCGCGTCCACCTTCCTGGGCCTGGTGCCCTCCCCCGCGACGCCCGAGCTCCCGTCGGACACGCGCTGGCACCCGGTCAGCGACCTACCGCCGATGGCGTTCGACCACGGCCCGATGGTCGACCACGCGCACAACCGGCTGGTGGCCAAGTTGTCGTACACCAACATCGGATTCGCCTTGGCACCAGGTGAATTCGCGCTGTCGACGCTGCGGGACATCTACAGCGCGGCACTCGGGCACCCGGTCGACGCGACCAATCTGCAGCGGGTGCTCGAGCGTCGCCATGTCATCACCAGGACGGGCACCACCGCCCGGTCAGGCCGCAGCGGGGGCCGCCCGGCCGCCCTGTACCGCTTCGCCGATCCGCGCTACCGGGTGACCGACGAATTCGCTGCTTTGCGCCCGCCCGGGTGAGTCGGCTGGCTTCTTAACGCCTTCTTAAGTAACAATGCGGGGATGGACTTGGGCAATGTGGCGCGGGCGACCGGGGCCGAATGGATCGGCCAACCCCACCACGAGCCGCTCCGGCCCAGGCACCGGCCCATCCTCCCGGCCGAGGATCCCTTCTACCAGCCGCCGGAGGGTTTCGAGCACGCCCGCCCCGGCACGGTGTTGCGCTCCCGGGACGTCGAACTGGCGTTTCTCGGGTTCGTCCCGCAGAAATTCACCGCCACCCAGCTGCTCTACCGCACCACCGACTTCAAGGGTGACCCGCAGGCCGGCGTCACCACCGTGGTGATCCCCACCGAGCGCGATCCCGAACGACCGCTGCCGATCATGTCCTACCAGTGCGCGATCGACGCCGTCGCGAGCCGCTGCTTCCCGTCGTACGCCCTTCGCCGGGGCGCCAAGGCCATCGGCGCCGTCGCGCAGTTCGAGTTCCTGCTGGTCGCCGCCGCGCTGGCGGAGGGCTGGGCCGTCTCGGTGCCCGACCACGAAGGGTCGGCCGGCATGTGGGGCGCGCCCTACGAGCCGGGCTACCACATCCTCGACGGCATCCGTGCGGCCATCAACCACCAGTCGTTCGGCCTGACGTCGAAGTCGCCGATCGGGCTGTGGGGCTACTCGGGCGGCGGACTGGCCTCGGCCTGGGCCGCCGAGGTGCAGGACAGCTACGCGCCCGAGCTGAACGTCGTGGGCGCGGTCCTCGGTTCGCCCGTCGGCGACCTCGGCCATGCGTTCCGCCGGCTCAACGGCAGCATCTACGCCGGCCTGCCCGCGCTGGTGGTCGCCGCGCTGTGCCACATCTACCCCGAGCTCGACGAGATCATCCAGACCCACGCCACCGACGAGGGCAAAGCGATGCTGGACCGGATTCAGAAGATGACCACCGCGCACGCGATGGTCACCTGCGCCGGCCGCGACATGGCCACCATGATCGACCGCCCGCTCGAGGAGATCCTGCTGACGCCGGAGGTGCAGAACGTCTTCGCGAGCATCAAGCTCGGCACCGCCGCACCGACGATCCCGCTGCTGATCGTGCAGGCCGTGCACGACCGCATCATCTCCGTCGACGACATCGACGAGCTGACCCACACCTACACCCGGGGCGGAGCGCGCGTGACCTACCACCGCGACCTGCTCAGCGAGCACCTGCTGCTGCACCCCATGTCGGCGCCGATGACGCTGCGCTGGCTCCGGGACCGATTCGCCGGGGCGCCGCTGCGCACGCACGTGAAGCGGACCAAATGGCCCACCCTGCTGAACCCCTCGACCTACCGCGGGATGCTCACCCTGGGCACGATCACGGTGAAGGTGATGACGGGGCGACGGGTGGAGCGTCAACCTCTGTCGCGGTTCGACCGATAACCGGCGCGGCCGGCTCGACCGGCGGCCAGCCGCCGAGATCGTCACGCGAGGTGGACACCGCCGCCAGCACGTAGACGATGGCCGCCACCGCCGCGGGGAACAGCAGCGTGAGCGCCACCTGCAGCGGTGTGTGACCGAAGAACACCGCCGGCGCCTCCGTCACGTAGTGCACCCGGTTCTGCTCGGAGACCGGAACCGTCGCCACGTCGATGTGGCCGTAGCGCCAGCGCACCAGGGCCGCCCCGACGCCCACCGCGGCCGCCGACGCGGCCACCGACCCCAGGCACAGCGCGGCCATCATCACCGGTCCGCGGTGGCGGCGCCACTGCCACACCGCGACCGCGGCCACGACGGCGAGCACCGCCAGCATTCCGACGAGAAGTGCTGCCGCGGTGAAGAAGTGGTCGGCCTCGTTGCCCAGGTACGCCTTGACCCGCTCGTTGCTGCGGGTCAGCGCCACCACGCCGTGGATCGGCGGGGCCAGCCAGGCCCACACCGCGCCGCACAGCGCTCCGGCAGCGGCCAGCCCGACCACGACCCACAGCACCGCATGCGTCCGGCTCATCGGTACAACTCCAGATCTCTCGAGTCCACCTGCCCGTGCCTCGAGCACTTGGCCCACCACCCGTCGGGACGCACCTGCACGATCATCCGCCGCCCGCATTCGGCACAGAACCGCGGCGGTTCCAGTCCCAGCGCGGCGGCGGTCGGCACGGTACTGCCCGCGGGTTCGCCGGTGTAGACGTTGTAGACGCCGGCACCCACCGGCGCGGGCAGATCGCGCACCATCACAGGCTGGCGTTGAGTGCCTTGATCGGCATCTGCAGGTCCTCGAGCAGCTCGAGATCGGCCTCGGCGGGCCGGCCCAGCGTCGTCAGGTAGTTGCCGACGATGACGGCGTTGATGCCGCCGAGGATGCCCTTCTTGGCGCCCAGGTCGCCGAGCGTGATCTCGCGACCGCCGGCGAACCGCAGCATCGTGCGGGGCAGGGCCAGCCGGAACGCGGCGACGGCCTTGAGCGCCTCGGCCGCTGGCAGCACCTCGAGGTCACCGAACGGGGTGCCCGGGCGCGGGTTGAGGAAGTTCAGCGGCACCTCGTGCGGATCCAGTTCGGCGAGGTTAGCGGCGAATTCGGCGCGTTGCTCCAGCGTCTCGCCCATGCCGAGGATGCCGCCGCAGCACACCTCCATGCCGGCGTCGCGCACCATCTGCAGCGTCTCCCACCGCTCCTCCCAGCTGTGGGTGGTCACCACGTTGGTGAAGAACGACCGCGCGGTCTCCAGGTTGTGGTTGTAGCGGTGCACGCCCATCGCGGAGAGCTGCTCGACCTGCTCCTGGGTGAGCATGCCCAGCGAGCACGCGATCTGGATGTCCACCTCGTTGCGGATCGCCTCGATGCCCGCGGCGACCTGGGCCAGCAGGCGCTCGTCGGGGCCACGCACCGCGGCCACGATGCAGAACTCGGTGGCGCCGGTCTTGGCGGTCTGCTTGGCGGCCTCCACCAGACTCGGGACGTCCAGCCACGCACTGCGCACCGGTGACGCGAAAAGCCCTGACTGCGAACAGAAGTGGCAGTCCTCGGGGCAGCCGCCGGTCTTCAGGCTGATGATGCCCTCGACCTCGACATCGGGACCGCAATGCGCCATCCGGACCTCGTGGGCCAGCGCCAGCAGATCGTCGAGGCGATCGTCCGGCAGCTGCAGCACCTGCAGGGTCTGGTCCTGGTCGAGGCCGACACCCCGCTCGAGCACCTGCTCGCGTGCCACCGCCAGAATGTCGCTCATCAGTTCCGTCTCCCTCGTGGTCTCACGCTCTCGAACACCGTCGGCGGAGCCGACAATTGAACGGTGTTCAGGTTAGGGTACTGGCGTGCAGCTCCACAAACGCGACGTGGTCGACGCGGCGACGGCCCTGCTGGACGAATACGGGATCGCCGATCTGTCGATGCGGCGGCTGGCGCGCGAGCTCGAGGTCTCACCGGGCGCGCTGTACTGGCACTTCGCCAACAAGCAGCAACTGCTCGGCGCGGTGGCCGACCGGATCCTGCAGCCGGTGGGCGCGCCCGCCGGTGACTGGCGCACCCGCGTCGCCGGCATCTGCGCCCAACTGCGTGACGCGCTGCTCTCGCACACCGACGGCGCCGAGCTGGTGTCGGCGAGCTTCGCGGCCGGGCAGTCCGCCGTGATGACCGACGTGCTCGGCCGGCTCGGCGACGCGGCCCTCGACGCCGGGGTGGCGACCGCCAACGCGGAGCTGACCGCGCGCACCGTCGTGTACTACGTGCTCGGGTTCACCGTCGACGAGCAGTCGCGGCGGCAGTGGGATGCGGCGGGGGCGGAGCTGCCCGAGGGGCCCTCACTGCTGACCGACGATCCGGGTGCCCGCTTCGATTTCGGGGTGCAGTTGCTGATCGACGGAATCCTGGCGCGACGGGAACAGCGGGTCTAGAAGCCGCGGTACCGCGGGATGTCGGCCATCCACTGCGGATCACCCCGGTCCACCGAGGCGTTGAGTGCCCACATCCGGACCCCCTGCTCGTGGCCCGACACCAACGCGAACCCCAGCTGGCGGTGCGCCTCGCTCGGACCCGGGCGGATGACCACCTCGACGATCTTGCTCGGACGACCCTCGGCGGTGACGCCGGCGAACTCGCCCTGGGTGTAGGTCGGGCTCTCGGCGACCACGATGTTGTCGGCCTTGGGGGTTTCGTTGCCACTGCCGACCAGCGCCTCGACGTCCGGATAGCGCTGTGCGGGATCCATTTTCAGCACCGGAGCGTAGATGCACGACAGCAGGTTCTCGCCCTCGTCGGTGGGCGCGAGCTTCTCGGCGTAGTTGACCACCGCCAGATAGGTGTTCACGATCGCCTGCCCCCTGGCGTCCGCGTCACCGAGCCCGGCGAACGGCACCGGCGGCTTCTGGCGCGCGCCGCCGCTGCCGTCCAGGGCCGTGCGCCAGCGGTCCTGCCACGCCGGGAGGTTCGCCGAGATGTACGGCACGCAGCGGTCGATCCGGTCGGAATAGCTCAGCTTCATGAACTCGGAGTGACCTGAGGAGATCGTGGTCGGCGGCGGGCTCGGCTGATAGAAGAAGTTCAGGATGAGCGACGTCCCGCCGACGATCGCACCGATGATCGCGATCGAGGTGGTCGTCCACCAGTGCACGCGGCCGGGGCTCCAGTCGGAGGTCCGGCCGGGCTCCTCGTCGGATCGCTTGGCCACCGACCAGGAAGGTACCGCAGATCAGCTGATCCAGTGTTCCTCTTTGGCGTTGCCGTCCCAGTGTCGAAGGCCCGTGATGAGGCCCTCCACCTCGCGGCTCAGGTCCGGCACCGCCATCGCGGCCGGTAACCGATCGGGCGCCAGGCGCCGCGCCAGCGTGACGTGTGGTGTCCAGTGACCCGGATCAGCATGCGGCAGCGGCCCGTTCGGCATGTGCGGCAGGCACACCCGGTGGACGTCGTCATGCAGGGCCAGCAGCTCCGACGAGGGCACCACGAGCCGCACGAGCGTGACGGTGCGACCGCCCCCGAAGAGCATCGGAGCGCCGATCACGCACGGCAGCGGCAGGTGTTCGAGCGTCGGACGTAAGGCGATGTCGACCGATGCGTCGATGTGTTCGGCGACGGTCAGCGTCGCGTGCGGTCGGTTGCTCGGCGCGGTGTGGCCGGCCTGGCTCGGCAGCCCGGCGGCGGCCAGCGCGTCCCACAGACCACGCAGCACGGCCTCGGTGGCGGCGTCGAAGAGCACCTCCACGGAGTGCGCCACTAGCGCAGGCCCGCCAACCAGACCGGGTCGAACGCCGTCGAGCTGATCTGACCGAAGTCGGCCGTGCCGAGCGTGCCCAGCCCCGCCGGCAGCGCAGCCCGCACCGGCGCCAGCCGCGCCAGCGCGTCCCGGTTGTCGATCTCGGCGGTGCCCGGCTGCGCCGGCCACGCTCCGATCACCAGGCCGGCACACGAAACATCATGGGCGGCAAGCGCTTCGAGCGTCAGGGCGGTGTGGTTGAGGGTGCCCAACCCGGCCGCGACCACGATCAGCACCGGCGCGGCGAGGTCCGCGGCGAGGTCGCGCAGCGTCACGCCACCCTCCCCCAGTTCGACGAGCAGCCCGCCGGCCCCCTCGACCAGCGTCAGGCGCCCCGGCGCGTCGGCGCGGGCGACCAGGTCGATCAGCTCCGCCCGGGTCGGCAGCGCGGCGCCCGCCCGCTCGGCGGCGGCCAGCGGGGCCAGCGGCTCGGGATAGCGCCAACCCGGATACAGCGCGTCGACGCCGGCCAGCCGGCCGATCTCGGCGAGGTCGTCGTCGCCGTCGACCGTGCCGGTCTGCACGGGCTTGCACACCGCGACGTCGCGCCCGGAGAGCCGGGCCTGACAGGCCAGCGCAGCGGTGGCGACGGTCTTGCCGACCCCCGTTCCCGTTCCGGTGACGACGAGCACACTCATCGGGCCGCCAGCACGTCGGTCAGCACGTCACGCGCCAGCGCCATCTCCTCGTCGGACAGCGACGCCCTGGCCGTGAGCCGCAGCCGGGAGGTGCCCGCGGGCACGGTCGGCGGACGGAAGCACCCGACCCGGACGCCGCGCTGTGCGCACGCCGCCGCCGCGGCCAGCGCGACCTCGGGCTCGCCCAGGATCACCGACACCACCGCCGACGCCGGCACCTCGGCGACGTCACAGAGCGCGGCCAGTGTCGCGGCGTGGTCGAGGACGCGCTGCGCGCGCCACGGCTCGTCGATCAGTACCTGCAGGGCGGCGCGGGCGGCGCCGACGGCGGCCGGCGCCAGGCCGGTGTCGAAGATGAACGGCCGCGCCGCATCGATCAGATGGTCGCGCACCGCCGTGGGGCCGAGCACGACACCGCCCTGGCTGCCCAGCGCCTTGGACAGCGTCGTCGTCATCACCACGTCGGGGGCGCCCGCCAGCCCGACCTCGTGCAGCAGACCCCTGCCGCCGGTGCCGCGCACCCCGAGGCCGTGGGCCTCGTCGACGATCAGCAGCGCACCCTGCCGACGGCAGGCGTCGTGCAGCGCCCGCAGCGGCGCCAACGTCCCGTCGGCGGAGAACACCGAGTCGGTGACCACCACGGCGCGCTCCTCGGATCGCGCAGCCAGCGCGGCCTCCACGGCGGAGACGTCGGCGTGGGGTGTCACGACGACACGGGCCCGCGACAACCGGCAGGCATCGACCAGCGACGCATGGGTCAGCGCATCGGAGACCAGCAGCGATCCGGGACCCGACAGCGCGACGACCGCGCCGAGATTGGCCGTGTACCCCGAGGAGAACACGAGCGCCGACGCCGCCCCGACGAACGCGGCCAACTCCTGCTCGAACACCTCGTGGAGTTCGGTGTTGCCGGTGACCAGCCGCGAGCCTGTCGAGCCGGCGCCCCAGGTGCGCAGCGCCGCGACGCCGCCGTCGAGCACCCGCGGGTGCTGCGCGAGGCCGAGGTAGTCGTTGGAGGCGAGGTCGAGCTCCGCCTCGACGGGCGGGCGGGTGCGCAGTGACCGCCGCAGCCCGGCGGCGCGCCGCTGAACCTCGACGTCGTCGAGCCACGCCAGCGGCGACAGACCGATGCGCGTCACCGGCACTCCTCACTCGAACGGGGACTTGAACACCGTTCAGGTTAGTGCACGCGCGACCTCGGTCATCGCCGAGGTGATCTGGCCGATCTCCCCCGGCGTGCAGATGTAGGGCGGCATCACGTAGATCAGATTGCGGAACGGGCGCAGCCACACCCCGTGCTCGATCGCCGCCGGCGTGGCGATGCGCAGGTCGACGTCGCGGTCGAGCTCCAGGACACCCACCGCGCCGAGGACACGCACGTCGGCGACGTTGTCCAACTCCGCCGCGAGTTCCAGACCGGTCCGCAGCCCCTGCTCGATCGCCTGCACCTGGGCGCGCCAGTCGCCGGCGAGCAGCAGCTCGACCGACGCCACACCGACCGCGCACGCCAGCGCGTTGGCCATGAACGTCGGCCCGTGCATCAGCGCACCGGGCGGATGGGAACTGATGGACTCGGCGATGCGCCGGGTGCACAGCGTGGCCGCCAGCGTCAGGTAGCCGCCCGTCAGCGCCTTGCCCACGCACATGATGTCCGGGCTCACCCCGGCGTGGTCGGCGGCGAACAGCGCACCGGTGCGCCCGAACCCGGTGGCGATCTCGTCGAAGATCAGCAGCACGTCGTGCTCGTCGCAGATCCGGCGCAGGTCGGCCAGATACCGCGGGTCGTGGAACCGCATGCCGCCCGCGCCCTGCACCACGGGTTCCACGATCACCGCGGCCAGTTCGTCGGCGTGCCGGGCCAGCTGCTCTTCGAACGCCTCGCTGTAGCCGGGGTCGTAGGCCGACGGCACCGCGGGCGCGAAGACCTGGTCGGCCAGCAGTGAATGCTCCCCGGTCCACAGCGCGTGCATGCCACCCTGCGGGTCGCACACACTCATCGGGGTGAACGTGTCGCCGTGATAGCCGCCGCGCCAGGTCATCAGCCGGCGCTTGCCGGCGTGGCCGCTGCCGCGCCAGTACTGCAGCGCCATCTTGATCGCGACCTCCACCGACACCGACCCGGAGTCGCTGAAGAACACCGTCTCCAGCCCGGCCGGCGTCAGCTCGACGAGCAGCTGCGCCAGCCGCGCCGCGGGCTCGTGGGTCAGCCCGCCGAACATGACGTGGTTCATCGTCGCGAGCTGACGGGTGATCGCCGCGTCCAGCGCGGGATGGCCGTGGCCGTGCACGGCGGTCCACCACGACGCCATCGCGTCGAGAACCTCGACGGTGCGACCCTCGTGCGAGAGGGTCAGCCAGGCGCCACGGGCACCCAGGGCGACCACCGGGGCCAGCGCGTCGGCCCCCATCGGGCTGTACGGATGCCAGATGTGAGCGGCGTCGATGGCGCTGATCTCGATAGGCGTCAACGCAGGCACCTTCGGTAGATTAGCCGTCGATCATGATGACCCTCGCTCCCGCCCGGCCGGCCACGAAAGCCTCGGGGCCGCCACCGGTGACCTCCCTGGGGACGCGGACCGCCGGGTTCTACCGCCACGATCTCGACGGGCTGCGGGGCATCGCGATCGCACTGGTGGCGGTGTTCCACGTCTGGTTCGGCCGCGTCTCGGGCGGCGTCGACGTGTTCCTGGTGCTGTCCGGCTTCTTCTTCGGGGGCCGGCTGTTGCGCGGGGTGCTGACCCCGGGTGCGTTCCCGCGCCCGGTGCCCGAGATCACCCGCCTCATCCGGCGGCTGCTGCCCGCGCTGGTCGTCGTGCTCGCCGTGTCCGCGGTGCTGACGATCCTGATCCAGCCCGAGACCCGCTGGGAGACCTTCGCCGATCAGAGCCTGGCCAGCCTCGGGTACTACCAGAACTGGGAACTGGCCAACACCGCGTCGAACTACCTGCGCGCCGGGGAGGCCGTCAGCCCGCTGCAGCACATCTGGTCGATGTCGGTGCAGGGGCAGTTCTACATCGCGTTCCTGGCGCTGATCCTGCTCGCGGCGCTGCTGTTTCGGCGGGTGTTCGGCAGGCACATGCGCACCGCGTTCGTGGTGCTGCTGACGGCGCTGACCATCGCGTCGTTCGTCTACGCCATCATCGCGCACGACACCGACCAGGCCACGGCCTACTACAACAGCTTCGCGCGGGCCTGGGAGCTGCTGCTGGGCGCCCTCGTCGGCGCGGTCGTCCCGTCGCTGCGGTGCCCGATGTGGCTGCGCACGCTGGCCGCGCTCGTCGGGCTCGGCGCGATCCTGTCCTGCGGGGCACTCATCGACGGCGTGCGCGAGTTCCCCGGGCCGTGGGCGCTGGTGCCGGTGGGCGCCACGGTGCTGTTCATCCTGTCGGCCGCCAACCGGTACGCCGACCCGCACACCGGCGGCCGCCTCCCCGCCCCGAACCGGCTGCTGGCCACCGCGCCGTTCGTGTCGCTGGGTGCGATGGCGTACTCGCTGTACCTGTGGCACTGGCCGCTGCTGATCTTCTATCTGGCCTACACCGGGCGCTCGGCGGTCAACGTCGTCGAGGGCGCGGGGGTCCTGCTGGTGTCCGGTCTGCTGGCCTGGCTGACCACCCGCTACGTCGAGGAGCCGCTGCGCGCGGGCCGCCGGCCGGCGACCCGGCCCGCCGCGAAAGCGCCGTCGGTGCCGCTGCGCACCCGGCTGCGCCGCCCGACGATCGTGCTGGGCTCCACGGTGGCGCTGCTCGGCGTCGCGCTGACGGCCACCTCGTTCACGTGGCGTGAACACGTCACCGTGCTGCGGGCCAACGGCAAGGAACTCGCCGAACTGTCGCCGCGGGACTACCCGGGCGCGCGGGCGCTGGTGAACAACGCCCGGGTACCCAAGCTGCCGATGCGCCCGACGGCGCTCGAGGCCAAGAACGACATCCCCGAGTCCACCGTCGACGGCTGCATCAGCGACTTCGACAACGTCGGCGTCATCAACTGCACCTACGGCGACAAGGCGGCCACCCGCACCATCGCCCTGGCGGGCGGCTCGCACGCCGAGCATTGGATCACCGCGTTGGACCTGCTCGGACGGATGCACCACTTCAAGGTCGTCACCTATCTGAAGATGGGCTGCCCGCTGACCACCGAGGAAGTCCCGCTGGTGATGGGCAACAACGACCCCTACCCGAAGTGCCATCAGTGGAACCAGCGGGTGATGGGCAAGCTGGTCGTCGACAAGCCCGACTTCGTGTTCACGACCTCCACCCGGCCGTGGAACATCAAACCGGGCGACGTGATGCCCTCGAGCTATCTGGGCATCTGGAAAGAACTGTCGGACAACAAAATTCCGATACTGGCGATGCGGGACACGCCGTGGATGGTGCGCGACGGCGAACCCTTCTTCCCGTCGGACTGCCTCGCCGACGGAGGTGACGCCATCTCCTGCGGAATCCCCCGATCCGAAGTACTGTCGGATCACAACCCGACGCTGGACTACGTCGCCCAGTTCCCGCTGCTCAAGCCGCTCGACATGAGCGACGCGGTGTGTCGTCCGGACTACTGCCGAGCCGTGGAGGGGAACGTGTTGATCTATCACGACGCTCACCACATCTCGTCGACCTACATGAGGACCATGACCGGTGAACTGGGCCGTCAGCTGGGTGCCGCCACCGGCTGGTGGCCGGTCCGATGACGACGGTCTGGCCGGGCTCGCCGTATCCGCTGGGCTCCGCCTATGACGGCTCGGGCACCAACTTCTCGGTGTTCTCCGAGGTCGCCGAGCGGGTCGAGTTGTGCCTGATCGGCAAGGACGGCCGCGAGGAGCGCGTCAACCTCGACGAGGTCGACAGCTACGTGTGGCACGCCTACCTGCCGACCGTGACTCCGGGCCAGCGCTACGGGTTCCGGGTGCACGGGCCATGGGATCCCGCCTCGGGGCACCGCTGCGATCCGAGCAAGCTGCTGCTCGACCCGTACGGCAAGGCCTTCCACGGGGACTTCGAGTTCTCCCAGGCGCTGTACTCCTACGACCTGAACGCCGAGGACCTCGCCAGCGGCGGTGTGCCGCCGCGCATCGACTCACTGGGTCACACCATGACCAGCGTGGTGATCAACCCGTTCTTCCAATGGGCGTCCGACCGGGCGCCGCGCACCCCCTACCACGAGACCATCATCTACGAGGCCCACGTCAAAGGCATGACGCAGACGCACCCGGGAATCCCCGAGGAGCTGCGCGGCACCTACGCCGGCCTCGGGCATCCCGCGATCATCGACCACCTCAAGTCGCTGAACGTGACCGCGATCGAACTGATGCCGGTGCACCAGTTCATGCACGACCACCGCCTGCTCGACCTCGGGCTGCGAAACTACTGGGGCTACAACACGTTCGGGTTCTTCGCCCCGCACTACCAGTATGCCGCCAGCAGGTACGCCGGCGGCGCGGTCGCCGAGTTCAAGACGATGGTGCGCGCGTTCCACGAGGCGGGTATCGAGGTGATCCTCGACGTCGTCTACAACCACACGGCCGAGGGCAATCACCTGGGGCCGACCATCAACTTCCGCGGCATCGACAACGCCGCCTACTACCGGCTGCTCGACGGCGACCCCCGGTACTACAAGGATTTCACCGGAACCGGCAACAGTCTCAACGCCCGCCACCCGCACACGCTGCAGCTCATCATGGATTCGCTGCGGTACTGGGTGCTCGAGATGCACGTCGACGGTTTCCGCTTCGACCTGGCGGCCACCCTGGCCCGCGAGTTCTACGACGTGGACCGGCTGTCGGCGTTCTTCGACCTGGTGCAGCAGGATCCGGTCGTCAGTCAGGTCAAGCTGATCGCCGAGCCGTGGGACGTCGGTGAAGGCGGTTACCAGGTCGGCAATTTCCCAGGTTTGTGGACCGAATGGAATGGGAAGTATCGCGACACTGTGCGTGATTACTGGCGGGGAGAGCCCGCAACCCTAGGTGAGTTCGCGTCCCGGCTGACGGGTTCGTCCGACCTCTACGAAGCAACCGGCCGGCGGCCGAGTGCGAGCATCAACTTCGTCACGTGTCACGACGGCTTCACGCTGGCTGACCTGGTGTCCTACAACGAAAAACACAACGAGGCCAACGGCGAGGACAACCGGGACGGCGAAAGCCACAACCGGTCCTGGAACTGCGGCGTCGAAGGCCCCACCGACGATCCCGACATCCTCGCGCTGCGCGGTAAGCAGATGCGCAACATCGTCGGCACATTGATGCTCTCCCAGGGCACGCCGATGATCGCCCACGGCGATGAGATCGGCCGCACGCAGCGCGGTAACAACAACGTCTACTGCCAGGACAACGAGCTGTCCTGGATGGACTGGTCGCTGTGCGAGACCAACGCCGACCTGCTGGAGTTCACCCGCAAGGTGATCAAGTTCCGCAAGAGCCACCCGGTGTTCCGGCGCAGGCGCTTCTTCGAAGGCAAACCGATCCGCACCGGCCACCAGGTCCGCGACATCTCCTGGCTGACCCCGTCGGGCAAGGAGATGGACCTGGCGGACTGGGAGACCGGGCTGGGCCAGTGCGTGGCGGTGTTCCTCAACGGCGACGCGATCGCCGCACCGAACGAACGGGGGGAACGGGTCATCGACGATTCCTTCCTGCTGTGCTTCAACGCCCACGGTGAAGACCAGGATTTCGTTGCGCCGCAAGATGATTACGCCAAGGAATGGGTGGCCGACCTGAACACCGCCGATCCCACCGGCGCCGCCGACGTGACCGTGGCGGCCGGCGAGAAGATCACGCTGGCGCCCCGGTCCCTGCTCGTTCTGCGTAAGACCGCCTGATGGCCGTTCTCTCGACCTACCGCCTGCAGATGCGCGGCGCCGCCAGCGGTGAGGCCTTCACGTTCGCCGACGCCGAGAAGCTCGTCGACTACCTCGCCGACCTCGGGGTGTCGCACCTGTACCTGTCCCCCATCCTGACCGCCGCCGAAGGCTCCACGCACGGCTACGACGTCACCGATCCGACCACGATCTCCGCCGAACTCGGTGGACCCGAAGGGTTCTCGAGCCTCGTCGCGACGGCGAAGGCAGCCGGACTCGGCGTGATCGTGGACATCGTGCCCAACCACGTCGGCGTCGACATCCCCCGGCAGAATGCGTGGTGGTGGGACCTGCTCACCCACGGCCGGGACTCCGCGTACTCCTCGTACTTCGACATCGACTGGTCGCTGGACCCCGACGGGCGGATCGTGCTCCCCGTGCTGGGCTCCGACGACGACGTCGCCGATCTGGTCGTCGACGGGGACACGTTGCGCCTCGGTGACCTGGCGTATCCGATCAGCCCCGGTACCGCCGACGACGGCGCCACCGGATCGCAGGTGCACGACCGGCAGCACTACAAGCTGATCGGGTGGCGACACGGGATCTGCGGATATCGCCGCTTCTTCTCGATCACCTCACTGGCCGGGCTGCGTCAGGAGGATCGGGCGGTCTTCGACGCCACCCACGTCGAGGTCAAACGCTGGTTCGACGAAGGGCTGGTCGACGGCATCCGGATCGACCACCCCGACGGATTGTCCGACCCCACCGGCTATCTCGGCTGGTTGCGGGAACTGGCCGGCCCGCAGGCGTGGATCGTCATCGAGAAGATCCTCGCCGTCCCCGAACCGTTGGATCCGAGCCTTCCGGTGGCCGGTACCACCGGCTATGACGCACTGCGCGAGGCCGGCGGCGTGTTCGTCGACCCCACCGGTGAGGAGTCGCTGACCGCACTCATCTCCTCGGCCGGCGTGGACTACTCCGGGATGACCGCCGAGGCCCGCCGGCTCAAGGTGCAGGCGGTGACCGTCACGCTCGCCAGTGAGCTGGCCCGGGTGCGCCGCGCGGTGACCGCCGCCACCGGTCGCGATCACGACCTGCTCGGTGAGGCGATCGCCGAGTTGCTCAGCCACATCGGCGTGTACCGCTCGGACTACCTGTCGCTGCCGCTGGTGCTGCCGGAGGCCCTCTCCGAGACCGTCGCCGCCCGGCCGGATCTGGCCGAGGCGCTCCAGCTGCTGACCGCCGCCCTGGCCGCGGGCAGTGAGGTCGGGGTGCGGCTGCAGCAACTGTGCGGCGCCGCGACCGCGAAGTCGATGGAGGACTGCCTGTTCTACCGCGACGCGCGGCTGGTCTCGCTCAACGAGGTGGGCGGTGAGCCCGAGTACTTCGGGGTCAGCGCGGCGGAGTTCCACACCCGGGCGCAGGTGCGCGCGGCGCTGTGGCCGACCGCGATGACGACGCTGTCGACCCATGACACCAAACGCGGCGAGGACGTCCGCGCCCGCATCGGGGTGCTCTCGCAGGTGCCCTCGCTGTGGACCGAGATGGTGCAGGGCTGGGAACGCACGACCCCCTCCCCCGATCCGCTCACCGGACTCTTCTTGTTGCAGAACATCTTCGGCGTCTGGCCGGCCGACGGCTCGGTCACCGACGCGTTGCGCGAACGTCTGCACGCCTATACGGAGAAGGCGATCCGCGAGGCCGCGCTGCACACCACGTGGAACGACCCGGACACCGACTTCGAGTCCGCGGTGCACAGCTGGATCGACGCCGTGCTCGACGGACCGGTCGCCGCCGGGCTGACCGAACTGGTGGCGCGTCTCGAGGAGCACGCGCAGGCCGATGCGCTGGGCCAGAAGCTGATCGCGCTCACTGGGCCCGGCGTGCCGGATGTCTATCAGGGCACCGAGCTCTGGGAGGACAGCCTGGTCGACCCGGACAACCGGCGTGCGGTGGACTACGCGGCCCGACGGACCGCGCTGGCCGAGCTGACGCATCCGAAGCTGCGCGTCGTGCGGGAGGCGCTGCGGTTGCGCCGTGAGCGCCCCGAGTCGTTCCTGGCCGGCGGCTACCGCCCGGTGCCCGCCGACGGGACCCACGCCCAGCACGTCCTCGCGTTCGGACGCGGCGACGACGTCGTGGTGGCGGTACGCCGGTGGACGGTGCGGCTCGCCGAAACCGATTGGGGGAAAACCACTGTGACGCTTCCGGCAGGTGCGTGGACCGACCGGCTTTCCGGCCGCAACCACACCGACGCGGTGGCGGCGGCGGACCTGTTCGCCGACCTTCCGGTGGCGTTGCTGGTGCGTGCCGATGCCTGAGCACGAGTTCACCGTCTGGGCGCCGAAACCCGACGTCGTCCGCCTGGACGTCGAGGGCACCCTGCATCCGATGGAGCGCGCCGAGGACGGCTGGTGGCGCGCGGTCGTGGACGCTGCCCCGGATGCGCGCTACGGGTTCGTGCTCGACGACAACCCCAAAGTGCTTCCCGATCCCCGCTCCCCGCGCCAACCCGAGGGCGTGCACGAACGTTCGCAGCTGTGGCAACCGCAGGCCGATGCGTGGTCGGATGCCGACTGGCAGGGCCGCTCGATCGAGGGTGCGGTGATCTACGAACTGCACATCGGGACCTTCACGCCCGACGGCACGTTCGACTCGGCGATCGACAAGCTGGACTACCTCGTCGATCTCGGCGTGGATTTCGTCGAGGTGATGCCGGTCAACGCGTTCGGCGGCACCCACGGGTGGGGTTATGACGGCGTGCTCTGGTACGCCGTGCACGAACCCTACGGCGGCCCGGACGGGCTGATCCGCTTGATCGACGCGTGCCACCGGCGCGGCCTCGGGGTGCTGATCGACGCCGTCTTCAACCACCTGGGCCCGTCGGGAAACTACCTGCCCGAGTTCGGCCCGTACCTGTCCTCGGGCTCGAACCCGTGGGGCGAGTCGATCAACATCGCCGATGCCGGCGCGGACCAGGTGCGGCGCTACATCCTGGATTGCGCGCTGCGCTGGATGCGCGAGTTCCACGCCGACGGTCTGCGTCTGGACGCCGTCCACGCGCTCGTCGACACCACCGCCATCCACATCCTCGAGGAGATGTCGGCCGAAACCGATTCGCTGGCAGGCGAACTCGGCCGTCCGCTGTCGCTGGTCGCCGAGAGCGACCTCAACGNCCCTACACGACGCTCTTCCGATCTACCGCGCAGTGGGACGACGACATCCACCACGCGATCCACACCGCGGTGTCCGGGGAACGTCAGGGCTACTACAGCGATTTCGGCACGCTGGAAGCGTTGGCGCAGACGCTGCGGCACGGCTACTTCCACGCGGGCACGTTCTCGTCGTTCCGGCAGCGCCGGCACGGCCGACCGCTGGACACCGCGACGATCCCGGCCACCCGCCTGCTCGCCTACACGCTGACCCACGATCAGGTCGGCAACCGGGCCATCGGGGACCGACCGTCACAGAACCTCACCACCGGCCAGCTGGCCATCAAGGCTGCCCTCGCGCTCGGATCGCCCTACACCGCAATGCTCTTCATGGGCGAAGAGTGGGCGTCGTCGTCGCCGTTCCAGTTCTTCAGCAGTCACCCCGAACCCGATCTGGCCCGGGCGACCGCCGAGGGCCGCAAGCGGGAGTTCGCCGACCACGGCTGGGACGCCGACGAGATCCCCGATCCGCAGGACCCCGCGACCTTCGAGCGGTCGAAGCTGAAGTGGGACGAGGTCGACGAGGGTGACCACGGTCGGCTGCGGGCCTTCTACCAAGGCCTGATCGCGCTGCGCAACGATCCTGACCTGGCCGATCCGTGGCTGGACCACCTGCAGATCGACTACGACGAGGACGCCCGCTGGTTCCTGATGCGCCGTGGCGCATTCGCGATCGCGTGCAACCTCGGCGAGAAGGACGTCGATGTGCCGGTGACCGGTCAGGCGGTGCTCACGTGGGGCGAGCCCGACCTCGGGGCTGACGCGACCCGGCTGGGCGGGCATTCTGTCACGGTCCTGAAGACCTGACGCCGGTCATCCACAGCCAACCGGCCTGTGGATGGACGAATAGCCCGGTGACGTAGCCGGGTCGATGATGTCGGCATGAAACACACAGAGCTGACGGCGATCCCGGCGATCGAGACCGCAACAGAACCTATCCGGTCCGAGGCCGATTTGCGTCAACGCTGGCGTGCTGTGATGGGACCCCTCGGCTTCGGCGAACGCCTGCTGCGCTTCGTGCTCGTCGGGCCGAACCGCTGTTTCCTCAAAGTACTCAGCGACATCGAGATCCCGGCCGCGCCCGACCCGACGCTGGTGGCCGACCTCATGGCGGTGCTGTCGGACTTCCTCACGACCTTCGAGCCGGGAACGACGGTGGCGTTCTGCCTGACCAGACCGGGCCTCGGCAGCGTGTCACGGGTCGACCGCCGTTGGGCATCGCTGATCAGGGACTGCGCCGCGGATTTCGAGGTTCCCGTCGAGCCCTTCTTCCGCGTCAACGACGAGGCCCTGTTGCAGGTGGCCGCGTGAGGGCGTCGCCGTGCTGCGTCAGGTCAGGTAGCGGTAGGTCGGTGAGCCCGGCTCGAGCAGCTCGACATGGCACTCCGAGGTCTGCATGCGGGCGAGCAGGCCCTCGAGGTCGGAGGCCGAGCCCATCTCGATGCCGACCAGTGCCTCACCGGTCTCCCGGTTGTTGCGCTTGACGTACTCGAACAGCGTGATGTCGTCGTTGGGGCCCAGCACCTCGTCGAGGAACCGGCGCAGGGCGCCGGGCTCCTGCGGGAAGTCGACCAGGAAGTAATGCTTCAGGCCGAGGTGCACCAGCGACCGCTCCAGCACCTCGCCATAGCGGGACACGTCGTTGTTTCCGCCGGAGATCAGGCACACCACCGTGGAGCCGGGCTCGATGTCGGCGTCGAGCAGCGCCGCCACCGACAGCGCGCCGGCGGGCTCGGCGATGATGCCCTCGTTCTGGTAGAGGTCGAGCATCGCGGTGCACACCGCGCCCTCGTCGACCGTGGTGATGGACACCATGTCCCCCGCCGCTGACAGCGCCGCGAACGGCAGCGTGCCGACCCGGGCGACCGCGGCGCCGTCGACGAACTGGTCGACCTCGGTCAGTGTGACGGGCTCCCCCGTCGCCAGCGCGGCCACCAGGGCCGCCGCGCCCGCAGGCTCCACGCCGAGCACCGACGTGGTGGCCGTGCGCTCGGCGAGGTAGGTCGTCACGCCACTGATGCAGCCGCCGCCACCGACCGGCACGACCACCAGGTCCGGTTCCGCGCCGAGCTGCTCGAGAATCTCGACGGCGATGGTGCCCTGACCGGCCATCGTGCGAAGGTCGTCGTACGGCGGCACCAGCGTGGCCCCTGTGCGCGCGACGTCCTCGCGTGCGGCCTCGGCGGCCAGGTCGTAGGTCTTTCCACCGACGATGAGCTCGATGAAGTCCCCGCCGTGATAGCGGATCCGGTTGCGCTTCTGCTTGGGCGTCTTGGCCGGCACGTATACCCGGCCGTGCACCCCCATCGAGCGGCATGCCAGCGCGAAGCCCTGCGCGTGGTTGCCCGCCGACGAGCACACCACGCCGGCCGCCTTCTCCTCCGGCGTCAGCTGCATGAGCAGGTTGTAGGCGCCGCGCAGCTTGTACGAGCGCACCGCCTGCAGGTCCTCGCGCTTGAGGTAGACCTGCGCGCCGGTCAGCGCCGAGAGCCGGTCGCTGAACTGCAACGGGGTTTGGGAGACCACGCCCGAAATTCGCCGAGCGGCCTCGTCGATGTCCGCGGCGCGCAGTGGCGCAGCGGGATCGATCCTGGGGCTCTGACTCAGCTCGGTGGACACGCCGACCATGGTGCCACTGGAACCCTCCCCAGCGGAAACGCGCGAGTTTCGGCTAGCCGAAAACTCTTCTGAGGGTTATCGTGGAACACATGACCACTGCGCAGGAATTCTCGCAGGATCTGGGTGACGCCGTGACCCGTCCCGCCGGGACGGTGTCTATCGCCGGTGTGCCGTGGCCCACCTACAAGGTGGCTGCCCTGCTGACTGGTCTCATCGTCTTCGCCGTGGTCGCCATGACGACGGCATCAGCCGCTCCCGCCGTGCTCTCCGGTGCCGGGGTGGCCGCGATCGTGTGGCTCACCGCAGGCATGCTGGGCGCGCCGAAGGACTGAGCGCCCACCGCTCACCCGCCCAGGCAGCCCGGACCCAGCAGCTCCTTGAGGTCACCCATCAGCGCCGACGACGGCGTCACCCGCAGGGACTGATCGAGCTCGAGCGTGGTGATGCGCTCCCCGCTGATCAGCCGCAGATGCACCTGTGCGGTGCCCGGATGCCGCGCCAGCACCTGCTTGAGCGCGCTGACCTTGTCGACGGTGCACTGCCGCGTCGGCAGGCTGACGGCCACGAGCCGGTTGACCTGGGCGCTGGAGAAGTCCGGCACGATCAGCTCGTTGGCGATCAGGGAGATCCGATCGTCGCGGATCGCCACCTTCGCCCCGATCAGCACCACCACATCGTCGGCGATCTCGGCGCCGAACATCGAGTACGTCTGCGGGAAGAACAGCACCTCGATGCCACCGGTGAGGTCCTCGATCTGCGCCGATGCCCAGGGCAGGCCGTTCTTGTTGACGCGCCGGTTCACCGAGGCGAGGATCCCGCCGACGCGGACCTGGGTGTCGTTGGCGACATCGCCGTCGAGGATCGCCGGGATCTGGGTGTCGACCTGCGCGGCGAGCAGGTGCGCGATCCCGTTGAGGGGGTGACCGGACACGTACAGACCCAGCATCTCGCGCTCGAGGGCGAGCTTGTGCTTGTCCTCCCACTCGTCCTCGGGCACCTTGATCGTGAAGACCGCGTCGGTCGAGGAACCGTCCTCGGAGCCGCCGCCGAACAGGTCGAACTGCCCCATCGCCTCGGCCTTCTTGGTGCCGAGCACCGAGTCGACGGCATCGGTGTGCACCAGGAACAGGCCCTTGCGCGGGTGACCGAGCGAGTCGAAGGCGCCCGCCTTGATCAGCGATTCCGTCACCTTCTTGTTGCACGCCGCGATGTCGATTTTGTTGAGGTAGTCGGAGAAGTCGGTGTACTTACCCTTGTCCGCGCGCGTCTTCACCAGTGAGGCAACGACATTGGCGCCCACGTTGCGCACCGCCCCCAGCCCGAAGCGGATGTCGTTGCCGACCGAGGCGAAGTTCTGCACCGACTCGTTGACGTCGGGCGGCAGCACCGTGATGCCGAGGCGGCGGCAGTCGGCCAGGTAGACCGCGGCCTTGTCCTTGTCGTCGCCGACCGAGGTGAGCAGACCGGCCATGTACTCGGCCGGATAGTTGGCCTTCAGGTAGGCCGTCCAGTAGGACACCAGCCCGTAGCCGGCCGCGTGCGACTTGTTGAACGCGTAGCCGGCGAACGGAAGGATGGTGTCCCACAACGCCTTCACCGCACCCTCGGAGAATCCGTTGGCGGTCATGCCCTCGCGGAAGCCCTTGTACTCGGCCTCGAGCACCTCGAGCTTCTTCTTACCCATCGCCTTGCGCAGCGCATCGGCCTTGCCCATCGTGTACGAGGCGACCTTCTGGGCGATGAACATGATCTGCTCTTGGTAGACGATCAGACCGTAGGTCTCCGACAGGATCTCCTTGAGCGGCTCCTCGAGCTCGGGGTGGATCGGTTTGATCGGCTGCCGGCCGTTCTTGCGGTCGGCGTAGTCGTTGTGGGCGTTCATGCCCATCGGGCCGGGCCGGTACAGCGCGAGCACGGCCACGATGTCGTTGAACTCGGTCGGCTGCATGCGGCGCAGCAGGTCGCGCATCGGCCCGCCGTCGAGCTGGAACACGCCCAGAGTGTCACCGCGCCCGAGCAACTCATAGGCCTTCGGGTCGTCGAGGGCCAGTGACTCGAGGTCGACGTCGACCCCGCGGTTGGCCTTGATGTTCTCGATGCAGTCGCCGATGATCGTCAGGTTCCGCAGCCCGAGGAAGTCCATCTTCAGCAGGCCGATGGCCTCGCACGACGGATAGTCCCAGCCGGTGATCACCGCGCCGTCCTGCGGCCGGCGCCACAGCGGGATCGCGTCGATCAGCGGCTCGGAGCTCATGATCACCGCGCACGCGTGCACGCCGGCGTTGCGGACCAGGCCCTCCAGGCCGCGGGCGGTCTCGTAGATCGTGCGGACGTCCGGGTCGGTGTCGATCAGCCCGCGGACCTCGGCGGCTTCCTTGTACCGCTCGTGGCTGGGGTCGGTGATGCCCGACAGCGGGATGTCCTTGGCCATGATCGGCGGCGGCAGCGCCTTGGTGATCCGGTCGGCGATCGCGAAGCCCGGCTGGCCGTAGTTGACGCGCGCCGAATCCTTCAGCGCGGCTTTGGTTTTGATGGTGCCGAAGGTGATGACCTGAGCGACGCGATCGCTGCCCCACTTGTTCGCGGCGTAGCGCAGCATCTCGCCGCGCCGGCGGTCGTCGAAGTCGATGTCGATGTCGGGGGCCGACGGCCGTTCCGGGTTCAGGAACCGCTCGAAGAGCAGACCGTGCGGGATCGGGTCGATGTTGGTGATCCCGAGCGCGTAGGCCACCAGCGAGCCGGCGGCCGACCCGCGGCCGGGGCCGACCCGGATGTCGACCGACTTCGCGTAGTTGATCAGGTCGGCGACGATCAGGAAGTACGACGGGAAGCCCTTGTCGCAGATGACCTTGATCTCGTACTCGGCGCGGTCGACGTAGTCCTGCCCGACCGCGCCGGGAAAGCGGCGCTCCAGCCCGGCCATCACCTCGTGCCGCAGCCACGACGCCTGATCGTGCCCCTCGGGCACCGGGAAGATCGGCATCCGGTCCCGGACCGCCCACACGTCGGCGTAGGACTGCACCCGCTCGGCGATCAGCAGCGTGGAGTCGCACGCGCCGGGCACCTGGTCGTCCCACAGGGCGCGCATCTCGGCCGCGGACTTCAGGTAGTAGCCGTCACCGTCGAACTTGAAGCGCGTCGGATCCGACAGCGTTTTGCCGGTCTGCACGCACAGCAGCGCCTCGTGGTTGCGCGAGGCGTCGCGGGTGACGTAGTGGCAGTCGTTGGTGGCCAGCGGCAGGATACCGAGCTTCTGCCCGATCTCGAGCAGGCCCTCCCGGACCCGGCGTTCGATGTCGAGCCCGTGGTCCATCAGCTCGAGGAAGAAGTTCTCCGGACCGAAGATCTCCCGCCACTTGGCAGCGGCCGCCACGGCCTCGTCGAAGTGCCCGAGCCGCAGGCGGGTCTGCACCTCACCCGACGGGCAGCCGGTGGTGGCGATGATGCCCTCGGCATGCTCGGCGATGATCTCGGCGTCCATCCGGGACCACTTGCCGAGCTGGCCCTCGAACGAGGCGAGCGACGACAGCTTGAACAGGTTGCGCAGCCCGGTCGCGTTCTCGGCGACCATCGTCATGTGTGTGTACGAGCCGCTGCCCGACACGTCGTCGGACTTCTGGCTGGGATCGCCCCACAGCACCCGTTTGGTCTCGAACCGCGACGCCGGCGCGATGTAGGCCTCGACGCCGATGATCGGCGTGATGCCCGCGTCGGTGGCCGCGTTGTAGAACTCGCTGGCGCCGAACATGTTTCCGTGGTCGGTCATGCCGATCGCGGGCATCTCGAGGCGTTGCGCCTCGGCGAGCATCGGCTTGACCTTCGCGGCACCGTCGAGCATCGAGTACTCGGTGTGGTTGTGGAGATGCACGAATGACCCGCTCATAGGCAGGCCAGTCTATGGCCGAGCACCGACAGCGCTCGGCGTGTCGCGGTGCGTGTCTCGCCGGCGCCGGCTCACGCGTCGACGGGCGCACCGATCGGCAATGTCAGCAATCCGTCATCGAATAGCTGTAACAATTGCCTGGCAACGATCGAAGCGGTCCCGTCCTCGGCGACGAAGCCGGCATGAAAGCCCATGCCCCAGAACAACGACGCCAGCATGTCGGCCACCCCGCGGGGGTCGGCGTCCGGCGCCAGTTCGCCGCTGCGGTGCGCGGCCTCGGCCAGGGCGTCGTAGAAGTCGTGGACCGCGGAGACCACCCGCTGGGCGGCCGCACTGCGGTGCGCGCCTCGTCGTTGCTCCACCCGGGCTGCGACGAGGAAGCGCATGGCAGCGGGGTCCTCGGCGCACATCCGCTGGACAGCGCCGGTGAAAGCGACGAGCTGCAGCCGAGGTTGCGGCTGTTCCTGCGCCTCGGCGACGCACGAGGTGATCTGAGCGTGCAGCTCACCCAGCAGGGTCTCGTAGACCTGCTCCCGGGTGCCGAAGTAGTAGTGCAGCGTCGGCCTACTGACCCCGGCCCGGTTCGCGATCTGCGCGAATGTGGCCGCGGCGTACCCGCACTCGGCGATGACGTCGCGGGCGGCGCGCAGGATCGTGCGCCGGGTCTGTTCCGAGTCGGCGCCCACCGGGCGGCCGCGCCCTCTGACAACCGGCGACGTCGCATGCTCCACGGGCAAACGCTATGACATTGCTGCCAGCCGGTCAATCAGCAAATCCGCAAAGCTCACACGCGCGAGGGCTGCGCGGCACGCCGATCGGCTCGCGCGCCACGCACCGCGTCGACGGTGAACACCAGCAGCGCCACCCAGATGAGCGCGAAGCCCAGCCAGCGAGCGGGCGGCATCGGCTCGTGGCCGACGAGCACTCCCCAGGACAGCTGCATCGCCGGCGTGAGATAGAACAGGAGTCCCAACGTCACCATGCGTAACCGCTGGGCGGCCGCGGCGAACAGGAGCAGCGGCAGCGCGGTCAGCACGCCCGCCAACACCATCAGCACCACGTGCCGCGTCCCGTGATCGGTGAACGTGGCATGCCCGGTGAGCTGCAGCACCACCACGTAGGCCACCGCGAAGGGCGCGGCCAGACCCGCCTCCACCCCGACGCTGACCCGCGGGTCGGTCGGCACCAGCTTCTTCACCGCGCCGTACAGACCGAACGACAGCGCGAGGCCGAGCCCGATCAGCGGTGGCGACCCGACGTCGACCGTCAGCACCACGACCGCCGCGAGCGCGATCACCAGCGCGCCGACCTGCCAGCGGTTCAGCTTCTCCCGGAAGATGATCAGCCCCAACGCGATCGACACCAACGGGTTGATGAAGTAACCGAGCGCCGCGTCGACCACGTGACCGTTGTTGACCGCGTACACGTAGATCAGCCAGTTCACCGAGATCAGCGCCGCCGCCGCGGTCAGCAGCAGCCACACCCGGCCGGTGATCTGCCGGAGGTCACCGAGCCGACGCACCGCGGTGACCACCACCACCATCAGCACGAAGCTCCAGATGATCCGGTGCGCCAGCACCTCGACCGCGCCTGCGGGTTTGAGCAGCGGGAAGAAGGCCGGGAAAAGCCCCCACATGGCATAGGCGCCGGCGCCGAAGAGCAGTCCGGACCTCACAGGCGCTGATCGCGCAGAACGTCCAGCGCGTGCTGCAGATCGGCCGGATAGGGGCTGGTGATCTCGATCCGACGGCCGTCGGCGGGATGGGCGAAGGCCAGCGAGCGCGCGTGCAGCCACTGCCGTTGCAGGCCGAGCCGGGCGGCCAGCGTCGGATCGGCGCCGTAGGTCAGGTCACCGCAGCACGGGTGGTGCAGCGCGGCGAAGTGCACCCGGATCTGATGGGTGCGGCCGGTCTCGAGGTGGATGTCGAGGAGGCTCGCGGCCTGGTGGGCCTCCACGGTGTCGTAGTGCGTCACGCTGTTGCGCCCGCCCTCGACGACCGCGAACTTCCAGTCGTGTCCGCGGTGCCGGCCGATCGGGNGTGGCTGTCGGTGCCCACACAGGTGTCGGGATAGGCCACCCCGTCGCGGTCCATCACGACGCTGGCCAGGTATTCGATGTTGACCTGGTGCACGATGCCCTGGCGTTCGTGGATCCCCGACGTGCTGATGCGGAAGCCCGCGGCGGCGAGGCCGCCGAGCACGGTGGGGCCGTGCCAGCCCACGGTGGCATGCGCGGCGACACCGGGCGGTTTGTCGACCGCGACGATGTCGTCGTCGGAGTAGAGGATGGCCATCCCCTCGATCTCCTCGGGCGTGTTCTCGACGGGCGCGGGCGCTTCGGGCAGCCGCACCTCGAGCCACGCGCCGGCGGTCAGCTTGTCGGATTTGCCGGCCGGGGCGCCGTCCAGGTCGACGCCGCCCTCCTCGGCCAGGGCCGCCGCCGCGGTCCGCGACAGCCCCAGCAGCCGGGCCAGGCCCGCATCGACGCGCATACCGGCCAGCCCCTCGGGCACGGGCATCGACCGGGTCGTCATCGGGTGTCGCCGCCGTCGGGCCGGCGCCTCCCCGTGGTGTCGAAGTCGTAGCCGAACAGCGACAACACCACCAGCAGGATCGCCCCGCCGACGACCGACGGGTCGGCCACGTTGAACACCGGCCACCACCCGATCGAGAGGAAGTCGACGACGTGGCCGCGCAGCGGCCCGGGCGACCGGAAGAATCGGTCGACCAGGTTGCCCATCGCGCCGCCCAGGATCATTCCGAGGCCGACCGCCCACCACGGCGAGACCAGCCGCCGGCCCATCCAGATGATGCCGATTACGACGCCGGTGGCGACCAGTGTGAGCACCCACGTGTAGCCGGTGGCCATCGAGAACGCCGCCCCGGAGTTGCGCACCAGCGTCCAGGTCACGGTGTCGCCGATGATCGACACGGGCTGGCCGGGGGTCAGCAGCTTGACTGCGAGCACCTTGGTGACGATGTCGGCCACGAGCACCACACCCGCCACGGTGAGCAGGAGGCGAAGCCGTCGTCGCGGTGATCCGCCGGCTGCCGGTTCCACGGCAGGCTCGCCGGTCGCCGGTTCGGCGGGGCTCGAAGATTCGTCAGTCACGCCGACCATCATCCCAGGCGCGGTGATGCAGAATTCCAGCCATGGGCCGCCTCGTCGTCGTCGCCACCGGCGGCACCATCTCGACCAGTGCCGACGCCGAGGGCGTCAAACGCCCCACCCGGTCGGGCGCCGACCTCACCGAGGGGCTCGACGTCGAGGTGATCGAGGCCATGCGCGCCGACAGCTCGCAGTTGACGCCCGGGGACTGGGACGTCGTCGCCGCAGCGGTGCACCGCGCCGCCGGGACCGGGGACGTCGACGGCGTCGTCGTAACGCACGGCACCGACACCATGGAGGAGACCGCGCTGTGGCTGGAGCTCACCTACGACGGCGCGGTCCCCGTCGTGCTGACCGGTGCGCAGCGCAGCGCTGACGACCCGGACGCCGACGGCCCCGCCAATCTGCGGCAGGCGCTGGCGGTCGCGGCCGACCCGGGCTCGCGCGGCGTCGGGGTGGTGGTCGCGTTCGCCGGGGAGGTGTTCGAGGCTTTGGGGCTGGCGAAGGTCAGCACCACCGGTCGGCAGAGTTTCTCAGGCCGCCCGCTCGGACCGGACCGTCATCGGCCCTACCTGGGCCGGCTGCGCGCCGCCGCGGCGCCGCGGGTCGACATCGTCGCGGCCTACCCGGGCGCGGACAGCGTCGCGCTCGACGCCTGTGTGGCCGCCGGGGCGCGCGGCATCGTGATCGAAGGGCTGGGCGCGGGCAACGCGGGGACCGCCCTGATCGACGGCGTCGCGCAGCACTGCGCGGCCGGCGTCGCGGTGGCGGTGTCGACGCGGGTGCCCGGCGGCCGGGTCAGCCCCGGATACGGGCCGGGCCGCGACCTGATCGCGGCCGGTGCGGTCGTGGTGCCGACGCTGCGACCGCCGCAGGCGCGGGTGCTGCTGATCGCGGCGCTGGCCGCCGGCTCACCGGCCGGGGACGTCTTCGCCCGCTGGGGCTGACGGCTCCCGGCCCATCGCCTCGACGTAATCCGGCCAGTCCAGGCTGTCCACCGGGTTGGCGCGGGTCAGCGCGGGGTCGTCGACCGGGAACGTGCGGGCCGTGCCCGGGCCTGACGCCCGCGTCTCGAACCGGACGGTCATCACCCCGTGGCCGGCGCCCTGCACCCAGCCGTGCCCGTGCGCGGCGTGACGGACGTCGTCGCCGATCCGCCACGCGGGCGCAGCGGCCGCGACATCGGACAGGGTGGCCGGCACGCCCGCATCGGACGTCTCCTCCATCGCCAGCTCCGGATCGGTGAAGAGCGGCTCCTGGCGGACCTCGGTGAGTCCCGAAAAGCCCACGCCCACAAGGCGGACCGGCCCGATCTCGACCGGGTCGAGCAGCAGCCGGCGCGCGGTGCCGATCAGCGTCGCGGCCTCGGTGGTCGCGTAGGGCAGCGTCGCCGACCGGGTCAGGGTGCTCATGTCGGAGCGCTTGAGCTTGACGGTGATGGTGCGTGCGCCGCGGCCGTCCTTCTCCAGCCGCCGGTGCGCATGGTCGCCGATCGGGCCGATCGCCTCGCGCAACTGGGCCAGCGTGATGAGGTCCTCGGCGAACGTCGACTCGGCGCTGATCTGCTTGGCCGGCGCGTTCTCGGCGACCGGCCGGTCGTCGACGCCCCGTGCGAGGCGGTGCAGCGCCGGTCCGACCGTCGCGCCCAGGACGTCGGCCACCTCCCGTTCGGTGAGCGCGGCCAGCGCGCCGATCGTCTCGATGCCCAGCCGGTGCAACCTGTCCTCGGCCACCGGCCCGATGCCCCACAGTCGGCGCACGGGCAGGCCGGCGAGCAGGGTCGACTCCTCGTTGCGCGGCACCACCCGCACACCGTCCGGTTTGGCCAGGCCCGAGGCGATCTTGGCGATCTGCTTGCCCGAGCCCGCCCCCACCGAGGCCACCAGGCCCGTCACGTCGCGCACGTCGGCGCGCAGCTGCTGACAGAACCCCTCCACCTCGGCAGCGCTCGCGCCGGCCAGCTCGGGCGGTTCACCGAACGCCTCGTCGTAGGACAGTTGTTCCAGCACAGGCACTTTCGCTCGGACCGTGTCGAACACCCGACGGCTGGCCAGCCCGTAGACCACGCCGCGCGGAGGCAGCACCACAGCGCCGGCACCCACCTGACGGCGGGCCTGGTGCATCGGCATCGCCGAGCGCGCGCCGAACACCCGCGCCTCGTAGCTGGCCCCGGCCACCACGCCGCGCCCCCCGAGGCCGCCGACGAGCACCGGCCGGCCCCGCAGCGTCGGCCGCGTCAGCTGCTCGACCGACGCGAAGAACGCGTCCATGTCCAGGTGCAGCACCCATCGCGCGCCCACACCGCGACTGTAGGCGGGCTAGCGTGGCGGGCGTGCACGACGTACCGATCCGCGACGAGACGATCCGGCTGGGCCAGTTCCTCAAGCTGGCGAACCTCATCGACAGCGGCGCCGACGCCAAGGAGGCGATCGCCGACGGTCAGGTCCTGGTCAACGACGAGGTCGAGACGCGACGCGGCCGCCAGCTGCGCAGCGGCGACGTGGTCACCTTCGGCGGGCAGAACGCGCGCGTCGGCTGACCGTCACACCTTGGCGATGCTGACCCGCACGCCGTCGCCGATCGCCGATTCCTCCGGCAGCTCGTCGGTCCCGACGAACGCGAAGTCGGTGGCGAGGATCTCACCGGCGATCAACTCCGCGTGCGTGCGCGCCCACGGTTCCTTGTCGGCGGGTACGGCCATGACGACCGCGATGCGGTCGGAGACGTCCAGGCCCGTCGCCTTGCGCAGGTCCTGCAGCTCCCGGATCCGGTCCTTGGCCCAGCCTTCGGCCTCGAGCTCCTCGGTGAGGGTGCCGTCGAGCACCACCAGACCCGCGCCGTCGGGCATCGCCGCGGTCCACTCCGGGTCGGCGGCCACCAGCCGGGAGGTGAACTCCTCGGGCAGCAGCACCGCCGGGCCGGCCGTCAGCGTGCCGTCCGCGTTGAGCACGCCCTCCCCCGCCTTCACGGCCTTGATCGCGGCCTGCACGTCCTTGCCGATGCGGGGCCCGGCGGCGCGGGCGTTGACCGCGAGCTCGAAACGGCCGTGCGCAGCGATGTCGTCGGTGAGCTCGACGGCCTTGACGTTGAGCTCGTCGGCGATCAGGTCGCGGTAGGGCGCCAGCCGCTGCGGATCCTCAACAGCCACAGTGAGTTTCAGCAGCGGTAGGCGCACCCGCAGCTTCTTGGCCTTGCGCAGCGACGAGCCCACCGACGCGACCTCCCGCACGAGGTCCATGTCGGCGACCAACTGCGGGTCGGCGGGCAGCGAGCCCGCCTCGGGCCAGTCCGTCAGGTGCACCGAGCGCTCGCCGGTCAGGTCCCGCCAGATCCGCTCGGTGGTCAGCGGCAGCAGCGGCGCGGCCAGCCGGCTCGTCACCTCCAGCACGGTGTGCAGCGTGTCGATCGCGTCGCGGTCCTCCTCCCAGAAGCGCGAACGCGACCGGCGCACATACCAGTTCGTCAGCGCCTCGGTGAACTGCCGCAGCTGGTCGCACGCCACCGAGATGTCGCAGACATCCAGGGATTCGGTCAGCTCGTCGCGCAGCGCGGCGAGCTTGGCCAGGATGTAGCGGTCCAGCACGTGGGTGGAGTCGGTGCGCCACGTCCCCTTCTGCGGGGCGTAGAGCGCCAGGAAGGCGTACGCGTTCCACAGCGGGAGCAGCACCTGCCGGACCCCCTCGCGGATGCCCTGCTCGGTGACCACGAGGTTGCCGCCGCGCAGGATCGGCGAGGCCATCAGGAACCAGCGCATCGCGTCGGATCCGTCCCGGTCGAACACCTCGGTGACGTCGGGATAGTTGCGCAGCGACTTGCTCATCTTCTGGCCGTCGTTGCCCAGCACGATGCCGTGGCTGACGCACGTCCGGAAGGCCGGGCGGTCGAACAGCGCGGTCGCCAGGACGTGCAGCGTGTAGAACCAGCCGCGGGTCTGGCCGATGTACTCGACGATGAAGTCGCCGGGGAAGTGCGACTCGAACCAGTCCTGGTTCTCGAAGGGATAGTGCACCTGCCCGTAGGGCATCGAGCCCGAGTCGAACCAGACGTCGAACACGTCCTCGATGCGCCGCATCGTCGAGCGGCCGGTCGGATCGTCGGGATTGGGCCGGGTCAGCTCGTCGATGTAGGGCCGGTGCAGGTTGTCCGGACGCACCCCGAAGTCGCGTTCGAGCTCGTCGAGGCTGCCGTATACATCGACTCTCGGATAGGCCGGGTCATCGGACTTCCACACCGGAATCGGGCTGCCCCAGTACCGGTTCCGCGAGATCGACCAGTCGCGGGCGCCGGCCAGCCACTTGCCGAACTGACCGTCCTTGACGTGTTCGGGGTACCAGGTGATCTGCTGGTTCAGCTCGACCATGCGGTCGCGGATCTCGGTGACCTTGATGAACCACGAGGACACCGCCCGGTAGATCAACGGGTTCCGGCAGCGCCAGCAGTGCGGGTAGGAGTGCTCGTAGCTGTCGTGGCGCAGCAGCACCGCGCCGTTGATGCCCGCGGATCCGGTGCCGTTTTTGAGATCACGGATGATCTGTGGGTTCGCGTCGAACACGTGCTGTCCGGCGTAGTCGGGCACGGTCGCGTCGAAGCGGCCCCGGGCGTCGACGGGGGTGACGGCTTCGATCCCGCCGGCCGTGGCGGTCGCCATGTCGTCCTCGCCGTAGGCCGGGGACATGTGCACCAGGCCGGTGCCGTCCTCGGTGCTGACGAAGTCGCCCGGCAGCACGCGGAAAGCGTTGGGCGAGTCCATGAAGTACGGGAACGGCGGGGCGTAGGTGACGTCCAGGAGTTCCCGGCCGGGGTAGGTGGCCACCACGGCGGGCTCGTCGCCGAGCTCGCGGGCGTAGGCGCCCAGCCGTGCCTCGGCAAGAATGTAGCGCCGGCCGTCATGCTCGACCACCACGTAGCTGACGTCCGGATTCACGGCCACCGCCTGGTTGGACGGCAACGTCCACGGCGTCGTGGTCCAGATCAGCAGGTGGGCCCCGACGAGGTCGGCGCGTGGACCGCCGACGATCCGGAACCCGACCGTGAGCGCGGGATCCTGGCGGCTCTGATAGACGTCGTCGTCCATCCGCAGCTCGTGGCTGGACAGCGGCGTCTCGTCATTCCAGCAGTACGGCAGCACCCGGTAGCCCTCATAGGCCAGGCCCTTGTCCCACAGCTGCTTGAACGCCCACAGCACCGACTCCATGAAGCCGATGTCGAGGGTCTTGTAGTCGTTGTCGAAGTCCACCCAGCGGGCCTGGCGGGTGACATAGCTGCGCCACTCGCCGGTGTACTTGAGCACCGACGCACGGCAGGCGTCGTTGAACTTCTCGATGCCGAGTTCCTCGATCTGCGCCTTGCCGGTGATGGCGAGCTGGCGCTGCACCTCGAGTTCGGCGGGCAGTCCGTGGGTGTCCCAGCCGAACCGCCGGTCGACCTTGTATCCGCGCATGGTGCGGTAGCGCGGCACGATGTCCTTCACGTAGCCGGTCAACAGGTGGCCGTAGTGGGGCAGGCCGTTGGCGAACGGCGGGCCGTCGTAGAACACGTACTCGGGGGCGCCCTCGCGATGGGCGATGCTCGCGCGGAACGTGTCGTCGCGGTCCCAGTAGTCGAGGACCTCGAGCTCGAGGTTCGGGAAGTCGGGCGATCCACTCGCCGGCTTGGGGTAGGCGCTCACGGCGTCTGTTCTCCTGTGCCAGGTTCCAGGCACGGGGACGACGCCGCGCTTCGCGCGAGCACCGCGGTACCACCCCGCTTGCGTACCTGCGGTACGCCGCTCATTCGCAGGCTGTGACGGGCCCACCCGTTCGGGTCTAGTGAGCACGCGCTGCGTGCCGTTCTTCCGAAGGCTCCCCGGTGATGGCCGGATCGGCGCCCGTGGCCCACAGTCTAGCGGGCCGGGAGACGCTACAGCGGTGCGCCGGCGTCCGAGGTGATCTCGATCAGGGCCAGGGGGAACTGCTCGGCCATCTCCTCGACGGAGTAGCCGTCCAGCCGCGCCGCGTCGTAGGCCCACTGCAGGTGCAGCATGCCGTCGATGCGCAGCACCCGCAGCTCGAGGGCCGCGGTTCCCGCGGTGTCGTCATCGGCGACTGGGGCGATCGTCAGCGCGATCTCCGCGGGGGCGCCGTGGTGAGCCGACGCCGCGGCGAGCGCGTTGTGGGCACCCTGCAGCATCTCGCTGGGCCCCATGGGCCAGGAGGCGGCGCACAGCAGCGAGACGGGGCGGGACTGCCGCTGCCGCCCCGTGCGGACGTCGACGGCGACCGCGCCCTCGCCGCGGGTCCGTCCGAAGGTGCGGCCCAGCGCCGCCAGCAGGATCTCCTCGGGCTGCACGCCGAGCCACTCGGCGGCGCCGTCGATCTCCTCGGCCAATTCGCTCGATGGAGCGGTGGTGCATCGGGCCCGCTGCGCCCCCGAACACGGCGCCGCAGCGCGATCGAACACCTCCAGCGCTATCGGCGCGGAATTGACGAAAGTGTGCTTGACCTCGTCAGGCAGGTAAGGAGCGACCATGCAGCTAACCGTACAGGGGTTGTCCCAGATTTGGGAGACTGCTCCCAAAACTGTGACGGCCGTGTCAATTAAGAATGTGTTATCTGTTTGCCGGCGGGGGCTGACCAGAACCGGCGCACGGTTTACAGTGGTCAGGTGCCCAGGACGGACGAGAACGGCAGACAGCTCAAAGCCCTGCTCGACTATCTCCTCGACGGGGAGATCGATGCGAAAGACATCTACGACGCCCTCGGCACGTCCAGCAGTACCTATTACCGGCGCATCAAGGAGCCGGACTACCCCAACGCCGAGGAGCTGCGGCGGGTGGCGGACCGGTTCGATCTGAGCTACCCGGATCTGCAGATCCAGTTCGGCCTGATGACCCGGCAGGAAGTCTTCAGTTACGTCGAGTCCGCGCGTGCGGCGGTGGCGACCCGGCAGAAGACGGCGCAGGCGCCGGTCCGACGCATCCCGCGGTTGTCCGAGCTGACGCCGCGGCTGGACGCTCCGCCGCTGTAGATCGGTCCGCTCATGGCCCTGGCAACACTCATCGCCATCACGCTGCTGTGCATCGCGTGGAGCCTCTGGATCCGGCGTGTCACCTGGTCGTGCCGCTGGGAGGTGGCCGCCACCCTCAACATCGCCCTGCAGGGCGTCGCGGTCCTGCTGATGTCACCGTGGGCCTCGGAGACCGTCGGCCACTGGCTGTATGGGCTCACCGGCAAGTGGAACCTCGAGGACTACCTCGGCCACGACGCGTACATCGTCGCCGCGTCGGCCATCGTCTACAACACCCTCGGCCGGCTCGAGGCCGATCATGCGATGCATCAACGGTTCAAACAGTTCGTCGAGCGCCCCGCCACGCTGTGCATTCCGCTGCTGCTCGCCGCGTTCTGGCTCGGCAACGGCGCCACGGTGTACCGCCGGGACTTCTTCGAGGTGCCGACCGACTTCTGGCTGAACATGTACTGGCTGCTGCTGTGCGGCATGTTGATCTATCTGCTCGCCTACGGGTCGCGGGCCCTGCTGATCCTGCGCAGCGATCCCCGGTCACGACGCATCGCGAACACCTACCTGTTGGCCTCGGCGATGGGCGTGATCGCGTGCGTCGTGCGCATCGTCACCGCCTTCGTCCCCCCACTGCAGACCGTGGCGGGAAGCATCCTGGTGTGGATCTTCGCCTGTGCCTGCGGCGCCGGGTTCGCGCTGACGTCGGCGCACTCGTGGCGGATCAGGACCAAGTGGTTCACCCGGGCCCGGACCTGACGACAGCGCCGTGGTCGGCCGACGTCGACCAGGGTTCCTACGCCGGACATCCCGGTCTGCTGTACCGGCACGGCCCCCGAACGTTCTCCGAGCTGATCGCCGGAACGCGCCGCTGGACCGACCGCGACTTCCTGGTCCACGGCGAGCGCCGCATCTCCTATGCGAACTTCCGCGCAGCGCTGCCGCGAGCGGTCGAGCAGCTGACCGCCCGCGGCATCGGCGTCGGCGACCGCGTGATGGTGTTCGGCTACAACAGCCCGGAATGGGTGCTCGCCCTGTGGTCGCTCTGGCTGAGCGGCGCTGTCCCGGTTCTCGGCAACCGCTGGTGGTCCCGCGCCGAGGTCGCTCACGCCACCACGCTGCTGGACCTGCGCCACATCCTGACCGACACCGCCGTCGACGCGCCCACCGCCACCAGTGACCTCACCGAGCTGGCCGACGCGTTCACCGGCGCGGGAGCCGACGGGGAGCTCGCGTCGGCGGAACGCGGCCGCGACGACGTGGCACTGGTGCTGTTCACCTCGGGCAGCTCCGGCATGCCCAAGGCCGTGCAGCTGTCCCGCCGCTCGGTGATCGCCAACCAGCAGAACATCTTCGCCCGCAGCGGCAGGCAGCCGCACCGGCTGGCGCCGGACTCCCCCGCGGTGGTCAGCCTCGCGAGCACACCGATGTTCCACATCGGAGGTTGCTCCTCGCTGCTGACCCATTTCCTGACCGGCGGCCGGATCGTGCTGACGCAGGGGCGGTTCGACGCGGGCGCGGTGATGGCGCTGATCGAGGCCGAACGGGTCGCGGTGTGGGGCGCGGTGCCGACGATGGCCGTGCGCGTGCTCGAACACCCCGACTTCGGCTCCTACGATCTGACCAGCCTGCGGTCCTGGCCGTTGGGCGGCGCTCCGGTCAGCCCGCATCTGCTGCAGCGGATACGGACCGCGCTGCCGAACCTGGCCACCCGGGGGCTGAGCAACACCTGGGGCATGACCGAGGCCGGCGGTTTCCTGACCGTCGCCGACGGGCGCGACCTGCTCGAGCGCCCCGGGACCGTCGGCCGGCCGTATCCGGTCGTCGAGGTCCGGATCGACCGGCCCGACGCCGACGGCGTCGGCGAGGTGCTGGCCCGTTCCCCCACCGTGATGCTCGGCTACGCCGGGCGTGATGACGGCACCGTCGACGGCGAGGGCTGGCTGCACAGCGGCGACCTCGGCCACCTCGACGACGACGGCTACCTCTACATCGACGGCCGCAGCAAGGACATGGTCATCCGGGGCGGTGAGAACATCGCGTGCCCGCAGGTCGAAGCCGCGCTGACATCTCACCCGGCGGTCGTGGAGGCGGCGGTCTTCGGTATCCCCCACCCCGACCTCGGCGAGGAACTGGCGGCGGTGGTCGTCTATCGCGAGGGCGCCGAGCCGCCCGCGGTCGACGCGCTCCGCGAGCACCTGTCCGACACGGTCGCGTCGTTCGCGGTGCCGACCAGCTGGCACCTCACCGACAACCCGCTGCCGACGCTCGCGGGCGAGAAAGTCGACAAGAAGACACTTGCGGCCGAGTTCGGCAAATCCTGATCCGCGGCAGGACACGGAAGCCGCTCCGGCGGCGGGTCCTATCCACTGAGCGAAATCGGCGATACCATGGCCCCGGCGTGGGACGGGGAATGGTTGCTTCCGCTTCGGCGCCGGGCGACGGAGTGGACCGCAACCGCAGTGTTCAGCAAACAGCACTGACCCGAGTCGCCACTCTTCGAACCGAGGTGGGTGCTACATCGCCTGCGCGGTGACGTCGGCGAACGGCGCACCGAAGTCCGGCACCCGGCGGTAGCCGTTTCTGCGGGCCAGCGCGGCCCCGCGGCGGATCAGCGCCGCGGTGGTGACGAAGCCGGCCTGGTCGCTGACCACGAACGGGGTCAACAACCGGTTGTGCACGAAGCTGAACGCCAGTCCCCGGTCCGGATCGGCCCACCCCAGCGACCCGCCGAGACCCACGTGCCCGAAGCCGGGCAGTACCCCCGGCAGCGGCAGCCCGTGGTAACCGAGGTGGAACGACAGCGGCATGATCATGCTGTGGTCCAGGCGCAGGCTCGGCCTGCCGACCAGGGCTGCGGCCGTCCGGCTCGACAGGAACTGGGTGTCCTCGATGCGTCCGCCGTTGGCGATCGCGCCGTACATCCGGGCCAGCGCCCGCGCGGTGGCCACCCCGTTCGCGGCCGGGATCTCACTGTCCAGCATCGGTGTGTCGCCCTGCACGAACGCCTTCACACCCGGGAAGTACATCGCGCCGAACGCCGCGGAGAACGGCAGCGCGGCCAGATGCGGCGCCACCAGGTTGAACACCGGGTTCTGCAGCCGGGTCTGCGGACCGATGATCCGGGCCGGCTGCGTCGGCGCCTGCACCGGCGGGCGACCCAGATGCAGGCCGTCGGTGTTCAGCGGCGCCGCGATCTCGCTGCGCATCAGCTCCCGCATCCCGGTTCCGGTCACGGAGCGGGCCAGCCCGGACAGCAGCCAGCCGAACGTGAACGCGTGGTAGGCGGGGCGACCGACCAGCCAGCTCGCGGGTGCCGCGGCGAGCCGCTCCTCCATGCCGAAGTGGTCCATCAGATCGGCGCCGGCGACACCGTTGAGCTGCGACAGCCCGGCGCGGTGCCGCAGCGCGTCGCGGACGGTGATCTTCGCCTTGCCGTTGGCGCCGAACTCGCGCCAGTACTCGGCGACCGGGGCGTCGTAGTCGATCAGGCCGCGGTCGGCCAGCCGGTGGATGACGGTCGCCGCCACTCCCTTGGTGGCCGAGAACACCATCGGCGCGGTGTCGGCGGTCCAGTGCCGGCGTCCCCGACGGTCCGACCAGCCGGTCCAGACGTCGACGACGGGCTCACCGTCCAGGTACACCGCCAGGGCGCCGCCGCCGAACCGGCGGTGCGGGAACATCTGCTTGAACGCCCGGACCGCCCACGCGAAGGCGGGGTCGGCAGCTCCCTGGACCCCGGGTGGGAGCGCCTCATTGCGCTCCGGATCGTTCTTGACGCCCGTCACAATGACGTGAATGTACTCCGCCGCGCGGCAAACAACCGGAGAGTTACCGATTCGTTAATCTAAAGATTTGCCCGGGCGCTCGGCGGCGTCCAGGATCTCCTGAGCAGCAAGCGCCGGCGTCAGCTCCCCGTCCCGGACCCGGCGTTCCACCTCGGCGCGGACCGCGCGCACGCCGGTGCTGGACAGCACGCGGTCGAGCACCGTGTCGCGGACCATCGACCACATCCATTCCACTTGCTGGGTGCGTCGGCGCGCCTCGAACTCCCCGGCCTCGGTGAGCACCCGGCGATGCTCGAGCACGGCGTTCCACAGCTCCTGCAGTCCGGTGCCCTCCAGCGCGCTCATGGTCAGAACCGGAGGGCGCCACAGTGTTTCACGCGGATAGAGCAAACGCAGCGCCCCGGCCAGTTCACGAGCGGCCGCCTTGGCCTCGACGGCGTGCTCGCCGTCGGCCTTGTTCACCACGACGACGTCGGCGAGCTCGAGGACGCCCTTCTTGATGCCCTGCAGCGAGTCGCCGGTGCGGGCCAGGGTCAGGAACACGAAGGTGTCGACCATGTTGGCGACCGTCACCTCGGACTGCCCCACCCCGACCGTCTCGACCAGGATGACGTCGTAGCCGGCCGCCTCGAGCAGCACGATCGTCTCGCGGGTCGCCTTCGCGACGCCCCCGAGGGTGCCCGACGTCGGCGACGGCCGGATGTAGGCGTCGGGGTGCACCGCGAGCCGGGCCATCCGCGTCTTGTCGCCGAGAATCGAGCCGCCGGTGCGGGTGGACGAGGGGTCGACGGCCAGCACCGCGACGCGATGGCCCTGGTCGATCAGCGACATCCCGAGCGCTTCGATGGTGGTGGACTTCCCGACGCCGGGGACGCCGGTGATGCCGACGTGGACCGCCTTGCCCGCGTCGGGCATCAGCTCGAGCAGCAGCTCCTGGGCCTGCTGCCGGTGATCGGCACGCGTCGACTCGACCAGCGTGATCGCCCGCGCCAGCGCGGAGCGGTCACCGCCGCGCAGTGCGGACGCCAGCTCGACCGGTCGGCTCATCTAGTCGAGGTCGTAGCCGAGGCGCTCGCCGAGCTTGCGCAGCAGCCCGATCGCGGCGTCGGCGATCACCGTGCCCGGCGGGAAGATCGCCGTCGCACCGGCGGCGTAGAGCTCGTCGAAGTCGCCGGGCGGGATCACCCCGCCGACCACGATCATGATGTCGGGGCGCCCGACCTCGGCCAACGCGTCGCGCAACGCGGGCACCAGGGTCAGGTGCCCGGCCGCGAGCGAGGACACCCCGACCACGTGGACGTCGTTGTCGGCGGCCTGGCGCGCCACCTCGTCGGGCGTGGAGAACAGTGAGCCGACGTCGACGTCGAAGCCGATGTCGGCGAAGGCGGTCGCGATCACCTTCTGTCCGCGATCGTGACCGTCCTGGCCCATTTTTGCGACGAGGATGCGCGGACGGCGGCCGTCCGCCTCGGCGAACTTCTCGACGAGTTCGGTTGCGGTACTGACGTTGCCGGCCATCCCCACCTCGTCTCGGTACACCCCGGCGATGGTCCGGATCTCGGCCTGATGGCGGCCGTACACCTTCTCCAGCGCGTCGCTGATCTCACCGACCGTAGCCTTCGCCCTGGCGGCGTCGATGGCCAGTGCCAGCAGGTTGTTGCCCAGCCCGTCCTCGCCAGCGATGCCGGAAGCTGCTGCGGCACGGGACAATTCGGCGAGTGCAGCCTGGGTTGCGGCGTCATCACGCTCACTGCGCAACCGCTCGAGTTTGGCGATCTGTTCGGCGCGGACCCTGCTGTTCTCGACCTTGAGCACCTCGATCTCGTGGTCCTCGTCGACCTGGTAGCGGTTCACGCCGATCACCGTCTGGGTCCCGGAGTCGATGCGGGCCTGGGTGCGCGCGGCGGCCTCCTCGATGCGCAGCTTCGGGATGCCCTCGCCGATCGCCTGCGCCATGCCGCCGTGCTCGGCGACCTCCCGGATGTGCTCGCGCGCCTTCTGCGCCAGCTGATGGGTCAGCCACTCCACATAGTAGGAGCCGCCCCACGGGTCGATGGGCCGGGTGGTACCCGACTCCTGGGCCAGCAGCAACTGGGTGTTGCGCGCGATGCGCGCCGAGAAGTCGGTGGGCAGCGCCAGCGCCTCGTCGAGCGCGTTGGTGTGCAGCGACTGCGTGTGCCCCTGGGTGGCGGCCATCGCCTCGACGCATGTGCGGGCCACGTTGTTGAACGCGTCCTGCGCGGTCAGCGACCAACCCGAGGTCTGCGAATGGGTGCGCAGCGAGAGCGATTTGGCGTTCTTCGCGCCGAACTCGGCGACGAGCTCGCTCCACAGCAGCCGGCCGGCCCGCAGTTTGGCGACCTCCATGAAGAAGTTCATCCCGATGCCCCAGAAGAACGACAGCCGCGGCGCGAACTTGTCGATGTCCAGCCCGGCGTCGAGGCCCGCCTTGAGGTACTCGACCCCGTCGGCCAGCGTGTAGGCCAACTCCAGATCGGCGGTCGCCCCGGCCTCCTGGATGTGGTACCCGGAGATCGAGATGCTATTGAACTTCGGCATCTTGACGCTGGTGTAGCCGAATATGTCGGAGATGATCCGCATCGACGGCTTCGGCGGATAGATGTAGGTGTTGCGGACCATGAACTCTTTGAGGATGTCGTTCTGGATGGTCCCGGCCAGCTTCTCCGGCGGCACCCCCTGCTCCTCGGCGGCGACCACGTAGAGCGCCAGGATCGGCAGCACCGCGCCGTTCATCGTCATCGACACCGACACCGTGGACAGGTCGATGCCGTCGAAGAGCTGGCGCATGTCGAGGATCGAGTCGATGGCGACTCCGGCCATGCCGACATCGCCGGCCACCCGCGGATGATCGGAGTCGTAACCGCGGTGGGTGGCCAGGTCGAACGCGACCGACAGTCCCTTCTGCCCGGCGGCGAGGTTGCGCCGGTAGAACGCATTGGATTCGGCCGCGGTGGAGAAACCGGCGTACTGCCGAATGGTCCACGGCTGGTTGACGTACATCGTCGGATACGGCCCGCGCACGAACGGCGGAAGCCCCGGCAGGCTGCCCAGCGGATAGCCCGCGGCTGCGATCTCGTCCCGGTCGGCGGCGATGTAGACGGGTTTGACGTCGATGCCCTCGGGGGTGCCCCAGTCCAGCTGATCGGCGCTGTAGCCGTGCGCGGCGGCGGCCGCGGCCACCTGCTCACCGACCTGCTCGCGCGTCGGCGCCGCGACGGTGGACCCGCCGTGCAACGGAACGTCGGCGAAACTGCCGAGTGACGTGCGGGGTTCCGTAGCGGTCATGTCATGCCCCCAATCGGGTCAGCAGATCCGACAGCACGCAGACCGCGTCGATCTTCGCGGTCACGTAGCCGTCAGGCTTCGAATCGGCTTCGGCGACCGCCTTTTCCGGCCCGGCCAGCAGGATGTGTTCGACCCCGGCGGCCCGTGCTGCGGTGACCACGTCGGCCACCTCGTCCCCGTAGCGGGCGTCGGTGCCGCAGATGAGCGCGACCTGCGCGCCGCCGGCCGCCGACACCGCGGCGCCGACACCGGCCGCGTCGAGCGGTCCGGGGTTGACGGCCTCGATACCGCCGGAGGCGAGCAGGTTCACCGCGAACGTGGCACGGATGTTGTGCTCGGCCAGCGGGCCCAGCGGCAACAGCAGGGCGGCGGGCCGGGCTCCGGTCTTGTGCAGATGGGCGTCGGAGCGATTGCGCAGCGCTTCGAAGTCCGCCGCGTAGCGGTGCACGGTGGGCAGCGGATCGCCCTGCGGGAGCGGGACTTCGGCGAGATCAGGGAACTCGTTGACACCGGTGATCGCGGTGCGCCGGTGGGCGATGTCCTCGGCGCGTCGGCCGGCGACCTCGGCGATGCGCTCACGCACGTGCTCACGCGCCGCCTCGAAACCGCCGGCGGCCTCGATCTCCTGGAAGTTCGTCCAGGCCGCATCGGCCAGCCGGGAGGTGAGGTCCTCGACGAACCAGGACCCGCCCGCCGGGTCGAGCACCTGACCCAGATGGGACTCCTCGAGCAGCAGCAGCTGGGTGTTGCGAGCGATGCGCCGGGCGAAACTGCGTGCGGTGCCGGGGAATCCGCCGTCGATGGCGACGTCGAACGGGTGCACCAGCACGGTGTCCGCGCCGCCCACGCCGGCGGCGAAGGCGGCCACCGTGGTGCGCAGCATGTTCACCCACGGATCGCGCTGGGCCATCATCGGCAGCGACGTGGCTGCGTGCAGGGTCGCCGCGCCGGCTTCGGGGGCTCCGGCCACCTCGGCCACCCGGGCCCAGAGTCGGCGCGCCGCACGCAGTTTCGCGATCGTCATGAACTGGTCGTCGTCGGCGGCGAACCGGAAGCTGATCTGCCGCAGCGCCGTGGCGGCGGGCAGGCCCGCCTCAAGCAGCGCGCGCAGGTGGGCCACCCCGGCGCCGATCGCGGCGCCGAGCTCCCACGAGGCGTTCGCCCCCAGGTCGTGCAGCGTGGGGCCGTCGACGGTGACGGTCCGGACATGCCCGTCGAAGCGGGCCGCCTTCTCGGCCACCGCGGTCACGTCGGCGAGCGACGGCGCCGGCCGCCCGGCCAGCGGGGCGGTCAGTGGATCGCCGCCCAGATCCACCGACAGGCGGGAGCACTGGTCGTCGTCGAGGCCCTCGAGCATCGCCAGCAGCGCCTCGGCGGCCGCGCGGTACACCGATCCGTCGCCGGCCACCTCCACCACGATCGGCACCAGGTCGAGGTACACCCCGTCGAGCACACGGTTCAGGTCGTCGGTCGCGATCGCGCCGTCACCGACGCGCAGGGCCAGCGCGCTGACCCCCTCGGTCAGGCTGAGCAGCACCGCCCCGTTGACCTCGGCCACGGCAGCATCACCGGAGGGGAACGCCTCGGCCACCTTCCAGCCGGACTTGACGTCGCGCAGTGCGTCACCGCCGCGCACGAACGGCCAGCTGCCGGGCAGGGCCTGCTCCGGAAGCTCATCGGCGCCGGTGTAGAGCGGCCGGATCGGGAAGCCCTCGTAGGTGTCAGAGTCCAGCAACCGCTCGGGCTCGGCACCCAGCTCGGCCGGCTCCCGCCGACTCGACTTGGCCAGCACGGCTGCCACCGCAGAGCGCCATTGGTCCACATCGGTGGGTGTCTGCACAGCCATCAGGCTAAATGATGTCCGTCACGTCGGTGTCGCGAGGTGACCGGGCCGTGCCCGTACTGTGGGGAGTCGTGAAACCCGTCGTCAGCGCGTTGCGCGCCGTGCCGGCCACGGTGCTCGCGACCCTGCGGACGGTGCCTCCCGCCCGGTTGGCGGCCATGCTGATCACGATTGTGATTCTCGTCGCAGTCGCAATTCTGGTGCCGCTGCCCACCGCGGTGCAGCTCCGCGACTGGGCGACGTCGGTCGGCCCCTGGTTCCCGCTCGCGTTTTTGGCCGCGCACGTGGTCGTCACTGTCTTCCCGTTCCCGCGAACGGCGTTCACTCTGGCGGCGGGGCTGCTGTTCGGCCCCTACCTCGGGATCCCGATCGCGGTGGTGGCGAGCACGCTGAGCGCGGTGCTCGCGGTGCTGCTCGTCCGCGCGGCGGGCTGGCAGCTCAGCAGGCTGGTCAGCCATCCGAAGGTCGACGCGCTGGACACCCGGCTGCGTGAGCGCGGCTGGGTCGCCGTGATCGCGATGCGAATGATCCCCGCGGTGCCCTTCTCGGTTCTCAACTACGCCGCCGGCGCGTCGGCGGTGCGGCTGCTGCCCTACACGCTGGCCACGATCGCGGGCCTGCTGCCCGGCACCGCCGCAGTCGTCATCCTCGGTGACGCGCTCACCGGCAACGTCAGCCCGCTGCTGTTCGTGGTGTCGCTGTGCACCGCCGCGCTGGGCGTGGCCGGCCTCATCTACGAGCTGCGGACGCATCGGCGCGCGGCGGCGGTCCCTGCACCGTCATCGTCCCGAACAGCGCCAGCAACGACGACGCCGCCGCCAGCCCCGGACTCCAATCCTTCGCCCTGATGTGCGCCCCGACGGCGAGCGTGAAGTACACCGTCAGCATGAAGGTGGTCAGCCGGGCCAGTGCCGGAAACCGGTACACCGACAGCAGCCCCACCACAGCGGCCCCTTTGACGACCGGAAGCACCGGGCGGAGTTCGTCGGGCAGGCCGACGTCGTCGAGTGCCTTGCGGACCGGTGCGATGGGACCGATGCAGGCCAGCGCGTCTCCGACCTCCATCGCGGCGAGCACCGCGTAGGTGCGTCGGGAGCCCAGCAGGCCTGCCGCACTCATCGGCTACTCCGCGGCGCCGTGCCGGGGCGCCGCCGGCGGCTGGGTGTAATCGGTCGCCGGGGGCTGGGTCTGCTGGGACAGCGGAGGGTACTGCGGCGGTGCGTCCAGCGACCCGGCCACCGGGGTGCGCGCCTCGGCGACGGCCTGCGCGACGGCCTGCGCGATCTCCGGATCGGTCTGCGTGTTGAACCACTCGGCCACCTCGGCGGAGTCGTCCTCCGGTGCGGGCAGGTCCTCCTCCACCGGGGAGGGGGTGTACCGGAAGACGCCGTCGGAGCCGGGTGCGCCGAGCATCTTGGTGAAGCCCTCCAGCGCGGAGCCGAAATCGCTGGGCACCAGCCACACCTTGTTGGCCTCCCCTTTGGCCATCTGCGGCAGCGTCTGCAGGTACTGGTAGGCCAGCATCTCGGGAGTGGGGCGGCCGCGCTTGATCGCCGCGAACGTCTTCTCGATGGCCTTCGCCTGCCCCTGCGCCTGCAGGTACTGCGCGGCGCGTTCACCCTGGGCGCGCAGCATCCGGGACTGGCGATCGGCCTCGGCGGCCAGGATCGCCGCCTGCTTGGCCCCCTCGGCGGCGAGGATCTGCGCCTGCTTCTGCCCCTCGGCCTGCTTGATCGACGCCTCCCGGTTGCCTTCCGCGGTGAGGATCATCGCGCGCTTCTCGCGGTCGGCGCGCATCTGCTTCTCCATCGAGTCCTGGATGGACGGCGGCGGATCGATGCTGCGCAGCTCCACCCGCGCCACCCGTAGGCCCCAGCGGCCGGTGGCCTCGTCGAGCACGCCGCGCAGCTGGCCGTTGATCGAGTCCCGCGAGGTCAGGGTCTGCTCGAGTGTCATGCCGCCGACGACGTTGCGCAGCGTCGTGGTGGTCAGCTGCTCGACACCCACGATGTAGTTGCTGATCTGGTAGACGGCGGCCTGCGGGTTGGTGACCTGGAAATACACCACCGTGTCGATGTTGACCGTCAGGTTGTCCTCGGTGATCACGGGTTGCGGCGGGAACGACACCACCCGCTCGCGCAGATCCACCCGCGCGCGGATCTTGTCCACGAACGGCAGCAGCAGGGTCAGCTGACCCGACACCGTCTTGCTGTAGCGGCCGAGCCGCTCGATCACCGCGGCCTCCGCCTGCGGGATCAGCGCCACCGACTTCGCGACGATGATGCTGGCGAACACCACCAGCACTCCGAGCAGGACCAGGCCTGCTACCGCACCTTCCACCGGGGACTCCTCACTCAGGCGATCTTGGACACGACCGCGGTTGCTCCGTCGATGTGCACGACGGTCACGTGGTCGCCGGGTTCGTAGACATCGTTCTCGTTGTAGGGCCGCGCCGTCCAGATCTCGCCGTCGAGCTTGACCTGACCCCCGTGCCGGGCGACCCGGTCCAGCACCAGCGCGCTCTTGCCCTCCAGCGCCCGGACCGGCTCGGGCAGCCCGGTGCCGGCGTTCATCCGGCGCCGCAGCGCCGGGCGCACCCCGACCAACAGCAGCACCGACACCACCAGGAACACCAGCCCGTCGGCCCACACCGGCCAGTCCAGCAGCGCGCTCGATCCGGCCGCCGCGAGCGCACCGCCGCTGAGCATCAGCAGGAACAGGTCGCCGGTCAGCGCCTCGGCCCCGGCCAGCGCCAGCGCTGCGATCAGCCAGATCAGCGGTACGGCCATGGCGCCAGCGTAGCGCGCAGACCCCTTCGCGAGCGGCTAACAACTACACTGCAGCCATCATGTGGTGTCCCAGTGTTTCGCTGTCGGTGTGGGCCAACTCCTGGCTGGCCGGTGCCGCTGCGCCCGACGATGTCCTGGATGCGTTATCCCAATGGACGCCAACGCATTCCGTGACCGCCTACGATTCCGTCGCCGCGCAGCGCACCGGGCTGCCGTGGCCGGATCTGGACAACGCCGGGGCGATGTCGCTGCTGCAGACGATGCGCACCGTGGCCCGCGCGGCCCAGGCGCAGCCGGCGATCGCCCTCGCGTTGCCGGTGCCCGGCGACGTCCGGGGCCTCCCGCCGGGGACCCAGTTCGGGCGCGACGCGATCGCGGCGGGTGAGGCGATCATCGTCGGCGGCACCGGCGCCGCGATCGGCATGGTCCCCGACTTCGAATACCCGGACGACTACGCGGACTCCCCCGACGGCGACGACGACGAATTCGAGCCCGAACTGTGTGGGCTGTCCTGGACGGTGTACTCACTCGACACCCTGCCGGTGACGTCCCCCGTCGATCTCGGCGAGGCCGAGTACGCGCTGCGCGACGCGGTCCGCTCGGCCGCCGACGCGCTCGGTGCGCTGCGGGCCGGAACGTCGGGCGCCGATGTCGCGGATCCGCGCAGGCTCGTCGAGCAGGTCCTCGAACCGACGCGGGCGCACCGCATTCCCGACCACGCGCCGGTGCGCGCGGTGCGGGTGCTCGAGAACGCCGCGCACGTGGACGCGATCATCACCGTCAGCTCGGGGCTGATCCCGATCGGGTTGCAGAGCTCGTCGGAGGTTCAGCTGGCCAGCGACGCGCTACGCCCGCTGGGCGGCGTGGTCCGGTCGGCGCGACTGGCCGCCGTCGACGCGATCCTGCAGTCGGCCTGGAGGACTTAGGAACTGCTGCACGCAGGCGTGCACAGTGCCCCGTTGACGGTGCACCCGTAGCCCGGCACCGGGTCGGCACCGTCGGCACGAGCGGCGGGCAACCCGCGCTGCAGTTCGTCCATCAGATCCACCGCCAGCCGCGCGAATCCGGGGCTGCTGTTGGGCGTCGACGCGCGCGCCAGGGCGATGCCCGCCTCGGCGGCCTGTTCGGCCAGTTCGGTGTCGAGATCCCACACCACCTCGATGTGGTCGGCGACGAAGCCCACCGGGCAGACGATCACCGCCTTCACCCCGTCACGCGCCAGGGCGTCGAGGTGATCGCCCACATCGGGCTCCAGCCACGGCACCTGCGGCGGGCCCGACCGGGACTGCCACACCTGGTCGAAGTCCTGATGGCCCGCGGCGGCCGCAACCAGCCGCGAAGTGTAGTCGACCTGGCGTTCGTAGAGGTCCGGGCCGCACCGCGACGCGGCGCGCAGCGGGATCGAGTGCGCGGTGAACACCAGGCGCGCCTGGGCGCGCAGCTCCTCGGGCAGCGTCGCCGCGGCGTCGCGGATCGCCTCGGCGAACATCGAGATCAGCAGTGGGTGGTCGAAGTACTGGCGGAGCTTCGTCAGCTCCGGCGCCTCCGGGCCGACGGCGGCGCGGGCGCGGGCGATGTCCTCCTGGTACTGCGTGCATCCCGAGTAGCCGCCCCACGCGGAGGTGGAGAACACCGCCGCACGACGAACACCGTTGTCGCGCATGTGCGCAACGGTGTCCTCGACGAACGGTTCCCAGTTGCGGTTGCCGAAGTAGACCGGCACCTCCATGCCGCGCCGGGCCAGCTCGGCCTCGATCTGCACGATCAGGTCGCGGTTGATCCCGTTGATCGGTGACACGCCACCGAAATGCAGATAGTGCTCGGCGACGCTGGCCAACCGCTCGCGTGGGATGCCCCTGCCGCGGGTGACGTTCTCCAGGAACGGCATCACCTGCTCGGGTCCCTCGGGTCCGCCGAAGGACAGCAGCAGCAGCGCGTCGAAATCGCCGGCCGTGGTCATTGGTTCCTCGCGCGAGCGCTCGTCACAGCAGCTGGGTGCTCGCTCCACCGTCGGCGAAGATCACGGTGCCCGTGGTCGCCGGCAGCCAGTCGGACAGCAGCGCGCAGACGGTCCGCGCCACCGGCGTCGGGTCCTTCATGTTCCACCCGAGCGGGGCGCGCTGATCCCAGCCCTCCTCGAGCAGCTGCATCTGCGCGCCCGCCTCCTCGCCGAGCGCACCGCCGACGATCGCGCTCATCGCCAGTGTCCGGATCGGGCCGGCGGCAACGAGATTGGAACGCACGCCGACCTTGCCGGCCTCGCGCGCGACGAAGCGGTTCACCGACTCCAGCGCGCTCTTGGCGACCGTCATCCAGTTGTAGGCCGGCATGGCCCGAGTCGGGTCGAAGTCCATGCCCACGATGCCGCCGCCCGGGTTCATGATCGGCAGCACGGCCTTGGCCAGCGATGCGTACGAGTAGGCGGAGATGTGGATGCCCTTGGCGACGTCCTCGTAGGGCGCGTCGAAGAACGGGTTGATGCCCATACCGGTCTGCGGCATGAAGCCGATGGAGTGCACCACGCCGTCGAGCTTGTTTCCCTCACCGATCTCGGCGGTGACCCGATCGGCCAGCGAGTCGAGGTGCTCCTGATTCTGCACGTCGAGCTCGATCAGCGGCGCCGGGTTCGGCAGCCGGTCGGCGATGCGACGGATGAGCTTCATCCGGTCGAAGCCGGTGAGCACCAGCTCGGCGCCCGCCTCCTGGGCGACCTTGGCGATGTAGAACGCGATCGAGCTGTCGGTGATGATCCCCGTGACGAGGATCCGTTTCCCCTGAAGAAGCGTCATGTGAAGGTCCTTACCTGTCCTGTCCTAGTGGCCCATGCCCATGCCGCCGTCGACCGGGATCACCGCACCGGAGATGTAGCCGGCGTCCTCGGAAGCCAGGAAGCTGACCACGCCGGCGACCTCGGCGGCGGTGCCGACCCGCTTGGCGGGAATGAACTCCAACGCGCCCTTCTGGATTCGCTCGTCGAGGGCGCGGGTCATGTCGGTGTCGATGTAGCCCGGAGCCACCACGTTCGCGGTGACGCCGGCCTTGGACACCTCGCGGGCGATGGAGCGGGCCATGCCGATCAGCCCGGCCTTGGAGGCGGCGTAGTTGGCCTGATTGCCGATGCCCCAGGTGCCCGAGACCGACCCGATGAAGATCATCCGGCCGAATCGGTTGCGCTGCATGGTGCGGGTGGCCCGTTGGGCCACCCGGAAGGCGCCGGTGAGGTTCGCGTCGATGACCTTCGTGAACTTCTCCTCGGTCATCCGCATCAGGAAGGCGTCGGCCGCCACGCCCGCGTTGGACACCAGCACCTCGACAGCGCCCTGGTGTTCCTCGACCTCCTTGAACGCGCGGTCCACGGAATCACTGTCGGTGACGTCGCACTCGACGCCGAACAGTCCGTCGGGAACGCCCGACCCGCGGTGGGTGACAGCCACCTTGTGGCCGTCGTCGGCGAGGCGCTGCGCGATGGCCAGACCGATACCCCGGTTGCCACCGGTCACCAGCACCGAGCGGGAGACGAATTCCGGTCGGGTCGAAGTCATGCCCGTCAACTTAGCCGGTGCGGTCGGCTTCTCACCAAATCGCCCCACTCAGGTGGGCAGCCTGCGATTGATGAGCAACGCGGCCAGCGCGGCACCGGCCAGCACGAGCGCACCCAGCCGCAGCCATCCCACGCTCGCGTCGCCCTTGATGGTCTCGTAGCCGATCTGTTCCTGCAGGTTGGTGAACACTTCCTTGAGCTGCTCGAGGCTCGACGCGGTGAACGCGTCACCGCCGGACAGGTCGGCGATCTTCTTGAGCATCTCGTCGTCGACGGGCACCGGCTGACGCTGGTCGTTGATCTCGACGTAGCCGTAGGGCGTGCCGAACGACACCGTCGAGATCGGGACGCCCTGGTCCTTGGCGGTCCGCGCCGCGGTGTAGGCGCCCTTCGGGTTGTCCGGGTTCGACGGAACCGTTTCCTTGCCGTCCGACATCAGCACGACGCGCGCGGGCGGCGGTTCGTCGCCGCCGCCGATGACGGCGCCGACGGTCGCGATCGCCTGCAGCGCCGTGAAGATGCCCTCACCGGTTGCGGTCCGGTCGGCCAGCTGCAGCTTGTCGATCGCGTTCTTGGTCGCCTCACGGTTGGTGGTCGGCGAGACCAGCACCGTGGCGGTGCCGGCGTAGGAGATCAGACCGAGGTTGATGCCGGGGGTCAACTGGTCGGCGAACTGCTTGGCCGCCTCCTGGGCCGCCGCGAGCCTGTTGGGGGCCACATCGGTCGCGCGCATGGACTGCGACACGTCGATGACGAGCATCACCACCGCGCGGTTGCGCGGGATCCGGACGTCGTGGGTCGGTCCGGCCATCGCGACCGTGAAGAACGTCAGCGACAGGATCAGCAGGATCGCGGGCAGATGGCGCAATCGGCTGGGGCGCTTGGGAGCCACACTCTCGAGGAGCTCCATGTTGGCAAAGCGCAGCATCCGCCGCTGCCGGGACAGCTGCACCACGATGTAGAGCCCGATGAGGCCGAGCACCACGAGGAAGAACAGAAAGAACCACGGGTGTTCGAAGCCCGACAGCGACATCGGTCCGAGCAACGGTAAAGTCATGTCCTACTTGTCTTTTCGTCGTTGACAGCGATCACCGTGCTGCGAGGGCGCCGCGGCGCCGGCTCGCGACGAACCGCACCACGTCGGCGATCCAGTCGCGGTCGGTGCGCAACGTCAGCAGCGGTGCGTCGCACCGGCGCAGCGTGCGCGCCACGTCGGCACGGTGGGCTGCGGCGGCCTTCTCGAAATCGGTGCGCAGTTGTTCGTCGATGGTGAACTCGCGGGTCCGCCCGGTCTCGGTGTCCTGCAGCACGACGTCGCCGACCGGAGGCAGCTCGATGTCGCGCGGATCGAGGATCTCGATGCCGAGCACCTCGTGGCGTCCGGCGATGGCCCGCAGCGGCCGCATCCAGTTGATGGGCCCGAGGAAGTCGCTGATGATCACCGCCATACCGCGTCGGCGCTCCGGCCTGCGCAGCGCGTCGATCGCCGCCGCGAGATCACCGCGCACACCGACCGGCGCGCGCGGAATGGTGGCGATCGCCCGCAGCAACTCCTGCTCGTGCATGCGCCCCGACAGTGCCGGCACCCGACGCGTGGTCTCGCCGTTGGAGATGATCGCGCCGATCCGATTGCCGCCGCCGCTGTTGAGGAACGCGATCGACGCCGCGGCGGCCACGGCCAGGTCCCGCTTCTCGCACCCGGTGGTGCCGAAGTCGAGGCTGGCCGACACGTCGACCACCAGCCAGGTCTCCAGCTCCCGGTCGGCGATCATCTGCCGAACGTGCGGGTGGGTGGTGCGTGCGGTGACCGACCAGTCCATCCGGCGCACGTCGTCGCCGGGCTGGTAGATCCGCGACTCACCGGGTTCGGATCCCGGCCCCGGCAGCAGACCGAGGTGATCGCCGTGGAGCACACCGTCGAGCTTGCGGCGGACCGTGAGTTCCAGCTTGCGCAGCGCCGCCGTCAGTGCCGGGTCACGGATCTCGCCACGCTTCATCGACGGCAGGTCGACGGAGCGGGTGGACCGCGGAATCGGAGCCACCTGGTCAGCGGCCGTTCGCCGCGGCCGCAGCGGCCGGGACGACGGGTGGAGCCGAATGACCCTGCTGCGGAATGGCGTTCACCTGAGGCAGCGCCACGGTCTGCAGAATGCGGTTGACCACGGTCTCGGCGGAGATCTCGTCGGCCAGCGCGTCGTAGGTGAGGACCAGGCGGTGGCGCAGCACGTCGGGGATGACCTCCACGACGTCCTGCGGGATCACGTAGTCGCGGCCGCGGACCAGCGCCAGCGCGCGGGCCGCGGCGATGATGCCGAGGGAGGCACGGGGCGACGCGCCGTAGGCGATCCAGGCCTTGGCGTCGGGCATGCCGAACTTCTCCGGCTCGCGGGTGGCGGTCACGACGCGCACCACGTAGTCGACCAGCGCGTGATGCACGAAGTTGTTCGCCGCGACGTCCTGGAGGCGCTGCAGGTCACCGGTGTTGAGGATCTGCTTGGGCTCCGGCGGCTTGACGCCCATCCGGTAGATGATCTCGCGCTCTTCCTCCGGCGACGGGTAGTCGACGTTGAGCTTGAACAGGAAGCGGTCGCGCTGCGCCTCGGGGAGCTGGTAGACGCCCTCCTGTTCGATGGGGTTCTGCGTGGCCATCACCAGGAACGGGCTGGGCAGCGGGAAGGTCTTGCCGCCGATGGAGATCTTGCGCTCGGCCATGACCTCCAACAGCGCCGACTGCACCTTGGCGGGCGCGCGGTTGATCTCGTCGGCGAGCAGGAAGTTCACCACCACGGGCCCGAGTTCGATGTCGAACTCCTCTTTGCCCTGCCGGTAGATCCGGGTGCCGATGATGTCGGTCGGGACCAGGTCGGGGGTGAACTGGATACGCGCGAAGGTGCCGCCGACGACCTTGGCGAACGTCTCGACGGCCAGCGTCTTGGCCACGCCGGGCACACCCTCGAGGAGCACGTGCCCCTTGGCCAGCAGTCCGACGAGCATGCGCTCGACGAGCTGGTCCTGGCCGACGATGATCCGCTTGACCTCGAAGATCGCCCGTTCCAGCGTGTGCACCTCGTGCTGCAGGCCGCCGTTGTTCTGCGCCTGAGCCGACGGAGCTGGAGCAGCGTGCGCGCCTGCGGAGTAGCCCTGACCCGGGTTCTGTCCGGGAAATCCTCCAGAGCCCTGCGGCGGCCCACTCGGTGAGGTCATCAACGTTCCTTCCACATGCGCACTACCTGATGGTCGGTGCGGCGCCGGCCGATGGTGGCCGGACACCCGCCGTCAACTATTCCAGGCGGCTCGGAATCCGTCGACGCCGCCCGAATTAACTCAGCCGCTACTCAGGATTCGATGATGCGCGCCGCGTAGGGCTGCAGGCCCGAGGTCCGCACCGGACTCACGGTCACTTTGCCGGCGCTGCCGGAGGCCTCGAGCATCCTGCCGCCGCCGAGGTACATCGCGACGTGCTGGCTGCCGCCGGGACCCCAGAACAGGAGGTCTCCACGTTTGGCCTGAGCGATGGGCACCTTGCGACCGGTGTCGTACTGGTCGCCCGAGTACTTCGGGATGAGGACGCCGACGCCGGCGTAAGAGAACTGGGTGAAGCCCGAGCAGTCGTAGCCGACGGTGTTGGCGCCGGAATCGATGCCGCGGCTGGGTCCGGTCGGTTTCCCGCCGCCCCACGAGTACGGCACCCCCATCTGGCTGCCGCCGCGGCGGATGACGTACTCGATGGCCGCGGGGCCGCGCACCATGCCCGGCGCCACCCCGACCGGGTCGGCCGGCGCCAACCCGATGCTCTGCAGGAACTTTCGGCCCAGGTCCATCGTCACCTGCGTGGCCTGTGCGGTGGCCGCCAGCGACGCGTTGGCGATGGCGAGCGGATCACCGGGGGCGCCGGCGCTGATCAGCTTGGGCAGCGTGGGATCCCACTGCCCGGCCTCGGGCTGGGCGGCGGCGGGCGAGGCCGCGCCGATCAGCACCGCGACCGCGACGGTGAGTGAGACGAGAAGGCGGCGCAGCGCGATCACCACTCGATCATTCGGGTCACGAACGGCGTCATACCGCTGGTCCGCACCGGCGAGATCTTGACCACCGAGCCGGTGTAGGGCGCCTCGAGCATCTGCCCGTCACCGAGGTACATCGCGACGTGCTGACTGGCGTTGGGGCCGTAGAAGATCATGTCGCCGCGGCGCATCTGCGAGGACGGCACCTTGCGCCCGGCGTTGTACTGCGAGCCCGAGTAGTGGTCGAGCTTGATGCCGACACCGGCGAACATGTACAGCATCAGACCCGAGCAGTCGAAGCCGACCGTGCCCGCGCCGGAGTCGATGCCGCGGCTCGGCCCCGAGGCGTTGCCGCCGCCCCACGAGTAGGGCACACCCATCTGCGACATTCCCCGCTTGATCACGTACTCGGTGGCCTGCCGTCCGTACAGCGTCGGGATCGCGCCGTTGGTGATACCGGTCGGTGTCGGCAGCAGGCCGATGCTCTGCAGGAACTTGCGGCCGAGGTTCTGGGTCACCTCCAGTGAGGTGGTGATGATCTTCAGGACCGCGTTGATGATCTGGACCGGGTCGCCGCTGACGAACGCGCTCGGGATCTGGGGCAACGTCATGTCCCAGGCGGTGTCGCGGTTGCCGGTGGCCGGATCGACATCCCAGTTCGCGTTGGCACCCGACGGCGCCGGGGTGGCTCCCGCTCCCGCTCCCGATCCCGTTGGCGCGCGACCCGAGACCGGCGACGACGGCGCCGAAAGCGCTTGTACCTGCTGGAGTTTCGTCTGCGCCTGGGCCCGCTCGGCGGTGAGCCGGTCGAGCTCGCTCTGCTGGGCCTTGAAGGTCTGCTGAGCGTTGGTCAGCGCGTCGACGGCGCTCTGCTGGCTGGTCTCGGCGGCCTTGACCGCATCGTCGGCCTGCTGCTTGGCCAGCCGTGCGGCGGACTCCTTGTTGACCTGCTCGGTGCGCGCCCGCGACAGGTCGGTCATGACCTTCTGGGAGCTCAGCGAGAGCGCCTGCCCGGTGGCCGCCGTGTCGAGAATGTCGACGGGGTCCTTGGCGGTCAGGTACGAACTCGACGGGCCGTTGACGTACATCGCGGCCGCGAACTTGTCGAAGCGTCCCTGCGCGGCGTCGATCGCGGCGTTGGCCTCTTTGACCCCGACCGCGCTGGCGTCGACCTGCTGCTGCGCCTTGGCCGCGTTCTCGCGTGCGGTGGCCACGTCGAGGATCGCCTTGTTCACGCTCTCCTGCTGCGTCTGGATCGCGGCTCCGAGATCCTGCAGCTTCTGGTTGACGTTGGCGACCTCGGTGACGAGTTGGGCCAGGTCACCGTTGCCGGGTTGCGCTTGGGCGAGGTGCGGCGTCGTCATCACCATGCCGAACGCCAGCGACACCGCGCACAACCGGGTGGCGGGCGCGCCGCCAAGGGGGCGTCTCATTCGACTCAGGTCTCCTCAGGCTTCGCGCAGAAGTCACACAATGCACAACTGCAACTACAGGCACCGATTGCACCGTACGTCACATCTGACGCTAAAGAAACTTTAGTCACAAATTACAACAATGTAATTGCAATGGGCGTTATCAAACGGTGATGTTTGAATTAACGCGCGAGGCGGTTATTCCTCAATCGTTGCTGGTGGAGGCTGCGCTGGAACCGGTCGACCGTTTGCCGTATTTCTGCAGCACGCGGGTCGCGGCAGCGGCGATGAGCACCAGGAATACGAGCACAATCGTGAATGCGGTCCACGAAAAGTGCGGGGTGGTCAACTCCCCCAGGAAATTCTTCGACGACTGCACCGGATCGCCCGTTCGGGCGAGGTCCTGGCCCGCCTCGAGCGTCGACCGATCGAGCACCGGACTGTAGGTCCCGGCGAAAGACGGACTGAGCGCCAGCACCGTGGATCCGGGGTTGGCGTTGCCGACGACCGTCGCGATGTCGCGCAGCGGCGTGTCGATCGGAGGGTTGTTCGCGATGACCACGATCTTGAGGTCGATGCCCTGCTGCTTGGCGTCCTCGACCACCTGCCGCAGCGCCGGCACCTCGGCCTGATCGGCGGGCGGCACGCTGATGCCGTCGTCCTTGACGTCGGCCTGAACCTGATCCATGTCGATCTCCGGCGGGATGTACGCCGGCAGGAACGGAATCACCTGCGGTCCGGTCACACGAGCACGGTACGCGACCTGCGGGGGTGGCATCACGCGCACACACCGACAAGAATGGAGCGCACCCTGGGATTCAATACAGGACAAGCGTACTGTTAAGGTGACAAACGCCGCCGACACAGCCCGTCGCGGCGATGATTCAAGCCGGGAGTTGATGTGAGCAGCAAGAATTCATCCGTGAACTCGTTCGGAGCGAAAGACACGCTCGAGGTCGGAGACCGCAGCTACGAGATCTACCGTCTGGACGCCGTACCCGGCACCGAGAAGCTGCCCTACAGCCTCAAAGTCCTCGCCGAGAACCTGCTGCGCACCGAGGACGGCTCCAACATCACCAAGGACCACATCGACGCCATCGCGAGCTGGGATCCGTCGGCTGACCCCAGCATCGAGATCCAGTTCACCCCGGCGCGGGTGATCATGCAGGACTTCACCGGCGTGCCGTGCATCGTGGACCTGGCCACGATGCGCGAGGCGGTCGGCGATCTGGGCGGCGACCCGCAGAAGGTGAATCCGCTCGCTCCGGCGGACCTGGTGATCGACCACTCCGTGATCGCCGACCTGTTCGGCACCGCGAACGCCTTCGAGCGCAACGTCGAGATCGAATACGAGCGCAACGGCGAGCGCTACCAGTTCCTGCGGTGGGGTCAGGGCGCGTTCAACGACTTCAAGGTGGTGCCGCCCGGCACGGGCATCGTGCACCAGGTCAACATCGAATACCTGGCCAGCGTCGTGATGGACCGCGACGGGGTGGCCTATCCCGACACCTGTGTGGGCACCGACAGCCACACCACGATGGAGAACGGCCTCGGCGTGCTGGGCTGGGGCGTGGGTGGTATCGAGGCCGAGGCGGCAATGCTCGGCCAGCCGGTGTCGATGCTGATCCCCCGCGTGGTCGGCTTCAAGCTTTCCGGTGAGCGGCGCGCCGGCGTGACGGCGACCGACGTGGTGCTCACGGTCACCGAGATGCTGCGCAAGCACGGCGTGGTCGGCAAGTTCGTCGAGTTCTACGGCGAGGGCGTGGCCGAGGTGCCGCTGGCCAACCGGGCGACGCTGGGCAACATGAGTCCCGAATTCGGTTCCACTGCAGCGATCTTCCCGATCGACGAGGTGACCATCGACTACCTGCGGATGACCGGCCGCAGTGATCAGCAGCTCGCGCTGGTCGAGGCCTACGCCAAGGCGCAGGGCATGTGGCACGACCCGAGCCGCGAGCCGAAGTTCTCCGAGTACATCGAGCTGGACCTGTCCGACGTGGTGCCCTCGATCGCGGGCCCCAAGCGCCCACAGGACCGCATCGCCCTCGACGATGCGAAGTCGGCCTTCCGCAAGGACATTCACAACTACGTCGGCGGCGAGGAAGAGGAGTCGGTGCGCACCAACGTCGACGAGGCCGTCGACGAGACCTTCCCCGCCAGCGACCCGGTGTCGCTGTCGTTCGCCGACGAGGGCGCGGTGCCGCTCCACTCGGCCGCCAACGGCGCCGAGGGCCGACCGACCAAACCGGTGAAGGTGGAGTCCGCCGAGCGAGGCGACTGCATCCTCGACCACGGCGCGGTCGTCATCGCGGCGATCACCTCGTGCACCAACACCTCCAACCCGGAGGTCATGATCGGTGCGGCGCTGCTGGCCAAGAACGCCGTCGACAAGGGCCTGACCAGCAAGCCCTGGGTCAAGACCACCATGGCCCCCGGCTCGCAGGTGGTCACCGACTACTACGAGAAGGCCGGTCTGTGGCCCTATCTGGAGAAGCTGGGCTTCTTCCTGGTCGGCTACGGCTGCACCACCTGCATCGGCAACAGCGGGCCGCTGCCCGACGAGATCAGCAAGGCGATCAACGACAATGACCTGTCGGTGACTGCGGTGCTGTCGGGCAACCGCAACTTCGAGGGCCGCATCAACCCCGACGTGAAGATGAACTACCTGGCCTCCCCGCCGCTGGTGATCGCCTACGCGCTGGCGGGCACCATGGACTTCGACTTCGAGACCGAGCCGCTGGGCCAGGACGAGTCGGGCAACGACGTGTTCCTCAAGGACATCTGGCCCTCGCAGCAGGACATCAACGACACCATCGCCAGCGCGATCAACACCGAGATGTTCGTCAAGAACTACTCCGACGTGTTCAAGGGCGACGAGCGTTGGCGCAATCTGCCGACGCCCAGCGGCGACACGTTCGAGTGGGATCAGAACTCGACCTACGTGCGCAAGCCTCCGTACTTCGACGGCATGCCCGCCGAGCCGCAGCCGGTCACCGATATCCACAACGCCAGGGTGCTTGCGCTGCTGGGCGATTCGGTCACCACCGACCACATCTCCCCTGCCGGCAGCATCAAGCCGGGGACGCCGGCCGCCCAGTACCTGGAGTCGCACGGCGTGGAGAAGAAGGACTACAACTCCTACGGCTCCCGGCGCGGCAACCACGAGGTGATGATTCGCGGCACCTTCGCCAACATCCGGCTCAAGAACCAGTTGCTCGACGACGTCTCGGGCGGCTACACCCGCGACTTCACCAACGGCGGTGAGCAGGCGTTCATCTACGACGCGGCGCAGAACTACGCGGCGGCCGACATCCCGCTGGTGGTGCTGGGCGGCAAGGAGTACGGGTCGGGGTCATCGCGCGACTGGGCGGCCAAGGGCACCTCGCTGCTCGGTGTGCGTGCGGTCATCACCGAGTCCTTCGAGCGCATCCACCGCTCGAACCTGATCGGCATGGGGGTGATCCCGCTGCAGTTCCCCGAGGGTGAGTCGGCGGCGTCGCTGAAGCTGGACGGCACCGAGACGTTCGAGATCACCGGGATCGAGGCGCTCAACGAGGGGAAGACGCCGAAGACGGTGCATGTGAAGGCCTCGAAGGACGGTGGGGACGCGGTCGAGTTCGACGCCGTCGTGCGCATCGACACTCCCGGCGAGGCGGACTACTACCGCAACGGCGGCATCCTGCAGTACGTGCTGCGCAACATGCTGAAGTCCTGACACGTGCCCCGGGTCACCGACGATCATCTGGCGGCGCGGCGTCGTCAGATCCTCGACGGCGCCCGGCGGTGCTTCGCCGAGTACGGGTACGACCGGGCCACCGTGCGACGGCTCGAGCAGACGATCGGGCTCTCGCGCGGCGCCATCTTCCACCACTTCCGCGACAAGGACACGCTATTCTTCGAACTGGCGCGTGAGGACGCGGAGCGGATGGCCGATGTGGCGGCGCGCGAGGGCTTGATCCAGGTGATGCGGGACATGCTGGCCGCGCCCGATCAGTTCGATTGGCTGGCAACGCGGTTGGAGATCGCCCGCAAGCTGCGCAACGACCCGGCGTTCAGCCGGGGCTGGTCGGAACGGTCGGCGGAGCTCTCAGCGGCCACCGCAGAGCGGCTGCGCAAGCAGAAGCAGGCCGGGCGTCTCCGCGACGACGTGCCCGGCGAGGTGCTGCGGACCTACCTGGAACTGGTGCTGGACGGGCTGGTGGCACGCCTGGCGTCCGGCGACGACCCAGAACGGCTCGGCGCCGTCCTGGATCTGGTCGAGGACTCGGTCCGCCAGCGCTGAGTCAGCGCCTGCCGCGATGGTTGGGCCCGCCCCGGCTGCGCATGGTCGTGCCCGACTCGCGGAGCATGCTGTGCACCGAGCCGTAGGAGTGGCCGGTCGAGGCCACCAGAGTCCGGATGCTGGCTCCCCCCTCGTAGGCGCTGCGGAGCTCGGTGATGAGCTGATCCCTGTCTTTGCCGTTCTTCTTCATTGACGCCCTCCCGCGCTGTGCAGCAGTCGCATACCCAGCGTCGGAAGCGTTGAACCCGATCAGGCCAGCTCGATCAGTTCCCGATACTCGTCGGACCAGAAGTCCTCGGTGCCGTCGGGCAGCAGGACCACCCGTTGCGGTTCCAGCGCCTCGGCCGCGCCGGGATCGTGGGTCACCAGCACCACGGCGCCGGCGTAGCTGCGCAGCGCGTCGAGCACCTGCTCGCGCGAGGCGGGGTCCAGGTTGTTGGTCGGCTCGTCGAGTAGCAGCACGTTGGCCGTGGACGCGACCAGACCGGCCAGCGCCAGCCGGGTCTTCTCGCCACCGGACAGCGTGCCCGCGGGTTGCTCGAGTTGGGGGCCGCTGAACATGAACGCGCCCAGCAGGCCGCGCAGGTCCTGTTCGCCGGTGTCCGGGGCGGCGTGGCGGATGTTCTCCCAGACCGACGCCATGTTGTCGAGGGTGTCGTGCTCCTGGGCGAAGTAGCCGATCTTGAGCCCGTGCCCGGGTTCCAGACCACCGGCGTCCGGCTTCTCCACGCCGGCGAGCAGGCGCAGCAGCGTGGTCTTGCCGGCGCCGTTGAGCCCGAGCACGACGACGCGCGACCCGCGGTCGATCGCCAGGTCCAGACCGGTGAAGATCTCCAGTGAGCCGTAGGTCTTGGTCAGCCCTTTGGCGATCAGCGGTGTCTTGCCGCACGGGGCCGGCGTCGGGAACTTGATCCGCGCCACCTTGTCGGCCACCCGCTCGTCGTCCAGCTCGGCGATCATCCGCTCGGCGCGACGCAACATGTTCTGCGCGGCAACGGCTTTGGTGGCCTTCGCGCCCATCTTGGCCGCCTGGGCGCGCAGTGCCCCCGCCTTCTTCTCGGCGTTGGCCCGCTCGCGCCGGCGACGCTGCTCGTCGGTGGCGCGGGCGTCGAGATACTTCTGCCAGCCCATGTTGTAGACGTCGACCTCGCCGCGGACCGCGTCGAGGAACCACACCCGGTTCACGACGTCGGCGAGCAGGCTGACGTCGTGGCTGATCACCACGAGGCCACCGGCATGGTTCTGCAGGAAGGTCCGCAGCCAGCCGATCGAGTCGGCGTCGAGGTGGTTGGTGGGCTCGTCCAGGAGCAGCGTGGTGTCCGACCCCGAGCCGGTATCCGACGCGGCGAACAGGATGCGCGCGAGCTCGACGCGGCGGCGCTGCCCACCCGAGAGGGTGCGCAGCGGCTGGGTCAAGACGCGGTCGGGCAGCCCGAGGCTGGCGCAGATCCGGCCCGCCTCGCTCTCCGCGGCGTATCCGCCCAGCGCGGCGAAGCGCTCCTCGAGCTGGCCGTACCGGCGCACCGCCTTGTCCCGGGCCGCGTCGTCGGCGACCTCGGCCATCAGCGCCTGCTGCTTCTCCAGATCCGACAGCAGCGTGTCGAGGCCGCGCGCCGAGAGCACCCGGTCCCGGGCCAGCTGGTCGAGGTCACCCTCTTTGGGGTCCTGCGGCAGGTACCCGATCTCACCGGAGCGGCTGATCGACCCGGCATACGGTTCGCCCTCGCCGGCGAGGATGCGCATCGTGGTGGTCTTGCCGGCACCGTTGCGGCCGACCAGGCCGATGCGGTCACCGGGTTGCACGCGCAGCGCCGCGCCCTCGATCGCGAGCAGCGTGCGCGCTCCGGCGCGGACCTCGAGGTCCGTTGCGGTGATCACGCTGAAGCTCCTGGAAAGAACGAGGGCATGGCAAAACCCCATGCCGCGGCTGACCTCAAAGGCTAATGGCAGCAGCGGCCCTGTGGCCAATCGGTTACTTGTCGTCGGTGAAGACCGCGGGACGGTGCTCCTTGCGTGCCGCGACCGCTTCCTCGAAGTTGCTGGTCAGCAGCCGGACGTAGAGCTGTCCGAGACCTTCGGCCTGCATGTGCGTTTCCAGCGAACCGGCGTCGAGCCCACTCCACAGCGTGCGTTTGGTCAGCTCGGTTCCGGGCCGGGAGAACGCCGCGATCCGCTCGGCGATGTCGTAGCAGGTGTCGAGCAGCTCCCCGAGCGGAACCCGGCGCGACACCAGCCCGATGCGCTCGGCCTCCTCGGCGCTGACGTCGCGGCCGGTCAGCATGATCTCGAAGGCCCGCGAGGACCCGATGGCCCGCGGCAGCAGATAGCTGAGGCCCAGTTCGCTGGCCGTGAGGCCGTTGTTGATACCCGCGGCCCGGAAGTAGGCGTCGGTGGCGGCGACGCGGATGTCGGCCGCCAGTGCCAGGCACAGACCGCCGCCGATGGCAGCGCCGTTGACAGCCGCGATGACCGGTTGGTGCATCTTGCGCATGCCCAGGATGACGTCGTCGAGGACTTCCATCGACCGCAGCCCGAACGTGGGCCGGGTCAGGCCGTCGACGTGTGGAACGGATCCGGCGGACTTGTGATCCGCGCCCGAGGAGAAGCCGCGACCGGCGCCGGTGAGCACCACCGCGCGCACATCGTTGTCGTGGGTGAGCTCGCGGAGCGCGTCGCGCAGCGGCAGCATGACGTCGAAGGCCATGGAGTTCATCCGCTCGGGGCGGTTCAGCGTCACCCGCGCGACGTGCGGCCGGGGCTTGTCGACGAGGACGAACTGTTCGCGCGCGCTCACGCCTGCACGGTAGCGGGCGCGCGAGCGGGGGTCAGCCCTGGCTGTCGTCCTGCGCGGCGATCGCCGCGTCGATGTCGAACTCCTTGACCTTCTGCACGAGGTCTTCCAGCGCGGCGGGCGGCAGGGCACCGGCCTGGTTGAAGACCAGCTTGCCCTTCTTGAACGCCATCAGCGTGGGGATGGAGCGGATGTCCGCCGCGGCGGCGAGCTGCTGCTCGGCCTCGGTGTCGACCTTGGCGTACACGACGTCGGGGTGCTTCTCCGACGACGCCTTGAAGGTCGGGGCGAACGCCCGACACGGCCCGCACCACGACGCCCAGAAATCGACCAGCACGATCTCGTTGTCGTTGATGGTGGTGTTGAACTCTTCGGCGGTGATGTCTTTCGTAGCCACGAATGCTTCAACGTCGCTCCGGCGACCTGTGTTCCCCCGCCTCAGAGCTGGTAGGCGCGCACCCAGTCGACTTTCATCTCCGCGTTCAGGGGCGCCGACGCGCTGGGATCGCCGGTCCAGGGGTTGCCGACGGCCACGTTGAGGATCAGATAGTGCTGCCACTGGCCGGAGAACGGTGTCCAGTCCCCGCCGAGCGCCTCGTACTGCGCCTTCGTGACGCTGCCCACCTCGACGCCGTCCACCCGCCAGGTGATGCGGTCGGCGTACCAGTCCATGCCGTAGACGTGGTAGTCGGCGGACAGGTCGACGCCCAGGTCGGCGTCGACGCCGTTGAGCTTGACGTCGACGGTGTTGTTCGCCTTCGACGGGCCGTGGATGTTTCCGGTCCACATGCGGGCGGCCTCGGGCGTGCCGAAACCGGGCACCTCCGCGATGTCGATCTCGCCCTGCCGGGGCCAGTCGAACTCGTGTCCCGGTTCCAGGCCGACCGACCAGAACGCCGGCAGCACCCCCTTGTCGACGGGCATCTTGATGCGGGCCTCGACGCGGGTGCCGACGCCGATCGACTGCTTGCCGTAGGTGACTACGCGCGCGGAGGTGTAGTTGTACGGCGCGCCGAGCCCGTCCGGGGCGGGCTCGCGGCGCGCGGTGATCACCAGGTTGCCGTCGGCGTCGACGGTGATGTTGTTGCCGTCGGTGTAGTACTGGTTCTCCCCCGCGGACTGCCCCCAGCGGCCGGTCTGCATCCCCCAGTACTTGAGAGCCTCCTCCCGGCTGCTGAAGTTCGTCTCCCACAGCAGCCTGGGCTGCGACGGCGTGCTGACGACGACGTCGCGGTAGATCCGCTTCCTCTTGACCAGCCACCGGTCGGCGGTCGCCTGGGAGACGGGGATGTCGAGCCAGGTGGTGCCCATCCGGCTGCTCCGGATACCCATCGAGTACAGCGAGTCGACGATCATCGATCCGACGGTGACCCGGGTGCTGGTGGCGGCCGCGACCAGCACCGGATCGGAGGCGGTCGCGGTGGCGGTGGCGGTGGCAGCCGGTGCAGCGGCCAGGGTGGTGGTCGCGGCCTTCGCGGCGGCGGGTGCGGGCTCCGGTGGGGTGCGGCGCGCGCTGCGGCGGACGACGGGTTCGGATGTGTCGGCGACGGCGGTGCGGATGCGTTCGGCGCGGCGGGTGCGCTCATGACGGACGGGCCGGGTGTCTTCGGGCGCCACATCGGCCGCGTCGGCGTCCGCCGTGCTGTCCCGAGGCGCGGATTCGGCCGCGTCGGCGTCCTCGGAGTCCTGCGACTCGGTGTCGCGGCCACGGTCACCGGAGTCGCGGTCATCCGACTTCGTGGACGTGTCGGGGCGGTCGGTGGCCTCGGTTGTCGACCCGGCCGACGAGGCGGAGGTCTGCGAGGTGTCGGCACCCGCATCGGCGGGGCTGGCCGCGGCGCACGCCGCGCCCGCCACGCCGCCGGCCATGAGTGCCGCGGCGATGAAGCCGCCGGCGAGAAGATGTTTGCCGCTGACAATCGTCGGGGCGCTTCGCTGGGTGCAGTGCATCACCGAATCCATTTCCCTCAGTGAGACGTTCAACGAAAGACAAAGCAGAACAACCGCACACGCACAGCCGCAGTCAGCGAACACCGTGGTTCGACTACTGCGCAGTTCAACTCACCTGCAGCTGCGCAGCGGTGCATGCACAGCAAACGTTAGCCAACGACGTGGGTGAGCGCGTCTTTTCGCGTCAATTCTTTATGCGAAATGGGGGGACGTCATTTTCGGCGCAATTGACGTTTTCCACTATTTGCATTTGCAGCATAGTGCGTGAGAATTGCTCAACCGGGACGGCGAGGCGGAAGTCGCAGGTGAACGTTTTCGTGAAGCACAGTCCGTTGATTGCCCGACATCGTCAGGCAAGTCGCCGCGGAGAGTCAGCGGTACTCGGGGTTGGCGAAGTCGTACCGGCAGCCCGCGTCCCATCCCGAGCGGACGTTCCCGTACGCCGGCACCCCGCCCGCCGATTTCAGCAGTCGGGCGAGGTGCATCAGGTTCCACGTCATGAACGTGGTGTTGCGATTCGTGAAGTCGTTCTCCGGTCCGCCGGAGCCGGGGTCGAGGTACGACGGCCCGGGACCGGCCTCGCCGATCCACCCGGCATCGGCCTGCGGGGGGATGGTGTAGCCGATGTGCTGCAGCGTGTACAGCACATTCTGGGCGCAGTGCTTGACGCCGTCCTCGTTGCCGGTGATCAGACACCCACCGACCCGGCCGTAATAGAGGTACTGGCCTGCGTCGTTGAGCAGGTGCGACCCGCCGTAGAGCCGCTCGTGCACCTTCTTCATCACCGAACTGTTGTCGCCCAACCAGATCGGGCCGGCCAGCACCAGGATGTCGGCCGCGAGCACCTTGTCGAAGATCGCCGGCCAGTCGTCGGTGGCCCAGCCGTGCTCACGCATGTCGGGCCACACGCCGGTGGCGATGTCATGGTCCACGGCACGAACCACATCGACGGCGACACCGTGCTTCTCCATGATCGCGGTGCTGATGCGCACCAGGCCGTCGGTGTTGCTGATCTCGGGCGACCGCTTGAGCGTGCAGTTGATGAACAACGCTCGCAGACCACTGAAGTCGAGATCGGTGTCGCTCATCGTGCGCTCCTGTCGCCGTAGGTGCCGTCGAGATGCAGTGCGCTGATCCGCCTCGAGCGTTACACGAAGCCCGGTGCGGCTATGGGCAGATGATGAATCCCATGCCGAGACCTGCACTGCTGATCTTCGACGTGAACGAGACCCTGCTCGACATCGAGACGCTGATGCCGGCGTTCGAGGAGATCTTCGGTGACGGGCAGGTGCTGCGCCAGTGGTTCGCGCAGTTGATCACCTACTCGATGACGGCGACGCTGGCCGGGTCCTACGTCGATTTCTTCACCCTCGGCCGCGGTGTCCTGGAGATGGTCGGCGCGGTCCACGGCGTACACATCACCGACGACGACTGGCGGCGGGTCGGCACGGCGCTGAGGTCGATGCCGGCACATCCCGACGTCGCTCCCGGCCTGGCGAAGCTGCGCGACCGCGGCGACCGGCTGGTGACCCTGACGAATTCGCCACCGGGCAGCGGTTCGCCTACGCCGCTCGACAGGGCCGGCCTGGGCGAGTACGTCGAGCGGCAATTCAGCGTCGACACCTTCGCGACATTCAAGCCGGCCACCCGGTTGTATGTCGACGTCGCGGCGGCACTGGGCGTGCCGCCCGGCGACTGCATGATGGTCGCCGCGCACGTGTGGGACACGATCGGGGCGCAGAGCGCGGGGATGCAGGGTGCCTTCATCGCCCGCCGCGGCAACGCCCTGCTCCCGGTGCCCGCGCTTCCGCAGCCGACCGTGGTCGTTGCCGATCTGCTCGAGCTGGCCCGGCTGCTCGACGAACGCGAGCTCAGACGGTGAAGCCCAGGGCCCGCAATTGCTCGCGGCCGTCCTCGGTGATCTTGTCCGGACCCCACGGCGGGTTCCACACCCAGTTGATCTTGATGTCGTTGACCAGCCCGGCTCCGACGAGCGCCGTACGGGACTGATCTTCGATGACGTCGGTCAGCGGGCAGGCCGCCGACGTCAGCGTCATGTCGATCAGCGCCACGTCGCCCCCGTCGCCCTTTTCGACGTTCAGGCCGTACACCAGCCCGAGGTCCACGACATTGATGCCGAGTTCGGGGTCGACCACGTCACGCATCGCCTCCTCGAGATCGGCCAACAGCTCCTCATTCGGCACCATCGATTCCCCGCTCGCTTCGCTCGTGCCCGCCGGTGCAGTCTCACTCATCAGTTCTCCTCCACAGAAATCTCGTCGGGCCCGTGCGCCTGGGCCAGTGCTGCCTTGAACGCCGTCCACCCCAACAGCGCGCACTTCACCCGCGCCGGGTACTTGGCGACACCGGCGAACGCGATGCCGTCTCCGAGCACGTCCTCGTCGCCGTCGATCCTGCCCCGCGACGACACCATCTCGGAGAACGCCGCGACCGTCTTGAGTGCATCCCCGACGGTCTGACCGATCACCTGGTCGGTGAGCACCGACGTCGACGCCTGACTGATGGAGCAGCCCTGCCCGTCGTAGGAGATGTCGGTGACGGTCTCTCCGTCCTCGGACAGCGCCACCCGCAGGGTGACCTCGTCGCCGCACGTGGGGTTCACGTGGTGCACCTCGGCAGCGAACGGTTCCCGCAGGCCGCGGTGGTGCGGGTGCTTGTAGTGGTCCAGGATCACTTCCTGGTAGATCTGCTCGAGCCTCACCCGAAGAACTCCACCGCCCGCCGGACGCCGGCGACCAGCCGCTCCACCTCGTCTGCGGTGTTGTACACCGCGAACGACGCCCGCGCAGTCGCCGCGATGCCGAACCGGCGGTGAAGCGGCCACGCGCAGTGGTGCCCGACGCGCACCGCGACCCCGTCGTCGTCGAGCACCTGCCCCACGTCGTGGGCGTGCACGCCGTCGACCACGAACGACACCGGCGACCCGCGATCGGTCATCGACGCCGGGCCGATGATCCGGACGCCCTCGATCTCCGAGAGCCCGGCCAGGGCGGCGGCGACGAGCTCACGTTCGTGCTGCTCGACCGCGGGCATTCCGAGCGCGTCGAGGTAGCGCGCAGCGGCAGCCAGACCGACCACCTGTGACGTCATCGGCGTGCCCGCCTCGAAACGCTGCGGGGCGGGCGCGAACGTCGTGGCCTCCATCGTCACGGTCTCGATCATCGAGCCGCCGGTCAGGAACGGCGGCATCGCCCCGAGCAGCGACCGCTTGCCGTACAGCACGCCGATGCCGGTGGGTCCCAGCATCTTGTGGCCGGAGAACGCCGCGAAGTCGACGTCGAGGGCGTGGACGTCGACGGGCTGGTGCGGGACGGACTGGCAGGCGTCGAGCAGCACCAGTGCTCCGACAGCACGGGCCCGCGCCACCAGTTCGGCGACCGGCGCCACCGCTCCGGTGACATTCGAATGATGGCTGAAGGCAACGAGTTTCACCCGCTCGTCGAGCTCGAGCGAGTCCAGGTCGATGCGGCCGTCGTCGGTGACGCCGTACCAGCGCAGCGTCGCACCCGTGCGCTGCGCGAGTTCCTGCCAGGGCACCAGGTTCGCGTGATGCTCGATCTCGGTGGTGACGATGACGTCCCCGGGGCCGACCGCATGGTCGAACCGCTTGTCCGCCAACGCATAGGCGACCAGGTTGATGGCTTCGGTGGCGTTCTTGGTGAACACCAGTTCGTCGGCGTCGGCGCCGACGAACGCCGCGATGTCCTCACGGCCCTGCTCGTAGGCGTCGGTCGCTTCCTCCATCAACTGGTGCGCGCCGCGGTGCACCGCGCCGTTGGACGTGAGCAGGAACTCCCGCTCGGCGTCGAGCACGGCCAGCGGCTTCTGCGACGTCGCCCCGGAGTCGAGGTAGGCGAGTTGTTGTCCGCCGCGCATCACCCGCTGCAGGATCGGGAAGTCCGCCCTGATCGCGCTGAGGTCCAGCGTGCGCGCGACCGTCATGTCAGGCTCCGGCGGCGGCGGCCTGAGCGAAGCGCTCGTAGCCGTTCTCCTCGAGTTCGTCGGCCAGTTCCGGGCCGCCGGACTCGATGATCCGGCCATTGACGAACACGTGCACGAACTGCGGATGGATGTAGCGCAGAATCCGCGTGTAGTGGGTGATCAGCAGCACGCCGGCGTCCTCGGCCTCGGCGTACCGGTTCACGCCCTCGCTGACCACGCGCAGCGCGTCGACGTCCAGACCGGAGTCGGTCTCGTCGAGGATCGCGATCTTCGGCTTGAGCAGGCCGAGCTGCAGGATCTCGTGGCGCTTCTTCTCGCCACCAGAGAAACCCTCGTTGACGCTGCGTTCCCCGAAGGCGGGGTCGATGCCGAGGTCGGTCATCGCGCCCTTGACCTCTTTGACCCAGTGCCGCAGTTTCGGGGCCTCGCCGCGCACGGCGGTGGCGGCGGTGCGCAGGAAGTTCGACATCGAGACGCCGGGCACCTCGACGGGGTACTGCATGGCCAGGAACAGGCCGGCGCGCGCGCGCTCGTCGACGCTCATCTCGAGCACGTCCTCGCCGTCGAGGGTGATCGACCCGGAGGTGACGGTGTACTTCGGGTGGCCGGCGATCGCGTACGACAGCGTCGACTTGCCCGACCCGTTGGGCCCCATCACCGCATGCGTCTCCCCCGACCTCACGGTCAGGTTCACACCCTTGAGGATCGGGATCTCGTCGCCCTCGGGAGTGATCACCGAGACGTGCAGGTCTTTGATGTCCAGAGTGGTCATGTTCAGTTACTTCTCGCTTCGGTGATGGCCAGTTCTCGTTCGATGGCTTCGGTCAGACGGTCGCGGACGGTCGGCACGGCGATCTTGGCGATGATCTCGTTGAAGAAGCCGCGGACCACCAGGCGCCGGGCCTGGTCCTCCGGAATGCCGCGCGCACGCAGATAGAACAGCTGCTCGTCGTCGAAACGACCGGTGGCGCTGGCGTGTCCGGCGCCGACGATCTCGCCCGTCTCGATCTCGAGGTTGGGCACGGAGTCGGCCCGGGCCCCGTCGGTCAGCACCAGATTGCGGTTGACCTCGAAGGTGTCGGTGCCGGCGGCCTCGGCCCGGATCAGCACGTCGCCCACCCAGACGGTGTGGGTGTCGGGTTTACGCGACTCCGGATCGCCTTGCAGCGCACCCTTGTACATGACGTTGGAGCGGCAGTTCGGCTGAGCGTGATCGACCAGCAGCCGGGATTCGAAATGCTGGCCGTCGTCGGCGAAGTACAGCCCCAGCAGTTCGGCATCGCCGCCGGGCGCGGTGTAGCGGACGCGGCCGGTCATCCGGACCACGTCACCGCCGAGGGTGACCGCGGCGTGACGCAGCACGGCGTCGCGGCCCAGCGCCGCGTGGTGGGTGCTGACGTGCACTACGTCGTCTGCCCAGTCGGCGATCCACACGACGCGCAGCGTCGCCGCGTCGCCGACGACGAATTCGACATTGTCGGCGTAGGTTCCGCTCCCGCGCTGGTCGATGACGACGACCGCCTCGGCCAGCTCGCCGACCCGGATCTGCAGGTGCCCGAACGCCGTCTCCCCCTCGCCGGGGCCGGTGATCGTGACCTCGATCGGGTCGCGCACCACGGCGTTCTTCGGGATGTCGATCAGCGTCGCGGAGGTGAACGACGAGTAGGCCTGCGCGGCAACCCGATCGGCCGGCGCACCGGCCTCGCCGAGGCGAGCGTCATCGCGCGCAACGGTCTCCACGCGGACGTCGTCGGGCGCGGCGACCTCGATGGTCGCGGTGCCGGTCGCGACCGCCGAACCGTCGTGCAGGCCGCGCAGCCGCTTCAGCGGCGTGAACCGCCAGATCTCGTCGCGGCCGCCCGGCACCTCGAACGCGTTGACGTCGAACGAGGCGAAGAGCTCACCCTTGTTCGCCGCGGACAGTGCCGAACCCTCCACTGCCTCGCTCAGATTCGTACCCGCCACTAGCCGACCGCGCCTTCCATCTGCAGCTCGATCAGCCGGTTGAGCTCCAGCGCGTACTCCATCGGGAGCTCCTTGGCGATCGGCTCGACGAAGCCGCGCACGACCATCGCCATCGCCTCGTCCTCCGTCAGCCCGCGGCTCATCAGATAGAACATCTGATCCTCGCTGACCTTGGACACGGTGGCTTCGTGGCCCATCGTGACGTCGTCCTCGCGGATGTCGACGTAGGGGTAGGTGTCGCTGCGGCTGATCGTGTCGACCAGCAGCGCATCGCATTTGACGCTCGAGCGTGACCCGTGCGCACCCTTGTTGACCTGGACGAGGCCGCGGTAGGACGCCCGGCCACCGCCGCGCGCCACCGACTTGGAGACGATGTTGCTCGACGTGTTCGGCGCCAGGTGCAGCATCTTGGCGCCGGTGTCCTGATGCTGGCCCTCGCCGGCGAACGCCACCGACAGCACCTCGCCCTTGGCGCGCTCACCGGTCATCCACACCGCCGGGTACTTCATCGTGACCTTCGAGCCGATGTTGCCGTCGACCCATTCCATGGTTGCGCCGGCCTCGGCGCGGGCCCGCTTGGTCACCAGGTTGTAGACGTTGTTCGACCAGTTCTGGATGGTCGTGTAGCGGCAGCGGCCACCCGGCTTGACGATGATCTCGACGACCGCGCTGTGCAGCGAGTCGCTCTTGTAGATCGGCGCGGTGCAGCCTTCGACGTAGTGCACGTAGGCGTCCTCGTCGACGATGATCAGCGTGCGCTCGAACTGGCCCATGTTCTCGGTGTTGATCCGGAAGTAGGCCTGCAGCGGGATGTCGACGTGTACACCCTTGGGCACGTAGATGAAGGAGCCGCCCGACCACACCGCGGTGTTCAGCGCGGAGAACTTGTTGTCGCCGGCCGGGATCACGGTGCCGAAGTACTCCCGGAACAGCTCCGGGTGTTCCCGCAGACCCGAGTCGGTGTCCAGGAAGATGACGCCCTGGGCTTCGAGGTCCTCCCGGATCGAGTGGTAGACCACCTCGGACTCGTACTGCGCGGCCACACCGGAGACCAGGCGCTGCTTCTCCGCCTCGGGGATGCCGAGCTTGTCGTAGGTGTTCTTGATGTCGGCGGGCAGGTCGTCCCACGTGGCGGCCTGCTTCTCGCTGGACCGCACGAAGTACTTGATGTTGTCGAAGTGGATGCCCTCGAGGTTGGAACCCCAGTTGGGCATCGGCTTCTTGTCGAAGGTGCGCAGCGCCTTGAGGCGGATGTCGAGCATCCACTCGGGCTCGCTCTTCTTCGCCGAGATGTCCCGGACGACCGCCTCGGACAGGCCGCGCTGCGCGCTGGCCCCCGCGACGTCGGAGTCGGCCCAGCCATAGCCGTACTTGCCCAGGGAGGCGATGGTCTCCTCCTGGGTCAACGCCTCGGGCTTGACCTCCGGTGTGAGTGTCATTGCGACACACTCCTTTTGTTCGTGTCGGGGCTTCGGCGCGGGCCGTGCGCCGAGGCTGTCATGCGGTCGGGTTCAGCGGGACGTGGGTGGTGCAGGCGCAGTCGCCGTTCACGATGGTCGCCAGCCTCTGCACGTGGGTACCCAGAACCTCGGCCATCGCCTGCTGTTCGGCTTCACAGAGTTCGGGGAATTCCTCCGCGACGTGCGAGACCGGGCAGTGGTGCTGGCAGATCTGCACCCCGCGCACCGGTCCGCGCACCTGCGTGGTGGTGGTCGCGTATCCGGCGCGGCTGAACGCGTCGGCGACCCGGTCGGCCGCGGCTTCGACGTCGTCGGGGCCGGCGCTGGCCGCAACCCGTTCGACACCGGCCAGGATCGTGTCGATGCGCTGGCGGGCGAAGGTGTGTACCGCGTCGTCACCGCCGATCTCGCGCAGCGCCCGCATGGCCGCCGAAGCCAGGTCGTCGTAGGTGTGCTCGAGTTTGGCGCGGCCGGCCGCGGTGAGCTGGTAGCGCTTGGCGGGCCTGCCGCGGCCCTCCTGCTGCCACGCCGCGGCCGACTTCGCCTGGGCGTCACCGGCCTCGATCAATGCGTCGAGGTGCCGGCGTACGCCGGCGGCCGAGAGCCCGAGGCGCTCGCCGATGCTGCCCGCGGTCGTCGGGCCCGACTCCAGCAGCAACTTGACGATCGCCGTCCTGGTGTCACCGTCGGCAGCATGCGGCGGCACCGTGGAAGGCGCCCCGGAAGGCGCCGTCGACGGCACAGTCGTGCCCTCCGAACGGATTTTCACAACACCAGTGTGACGCAATTCGGGGGGCGGGTCCACCAAGGCCACCCTTATCGGCACCGTCGGGATCATCACACCGCGATGGCCGAAGGAGCGGGAATATCCGCCCGCTACGCTGCCTGAGTGGCAGCCCGCCGACATTCGCTCAGCACGTCGATCGCCGGCCTGCACGGCGATGAGCGGACCGTCGGCAGCCCCCTCGACGACGCCGAAGTGGTGGCGCTGCACCGCACCCGCCTGTTCGGGGCGACGGGCACCGTGCTGATGGCGATCGGCGCCCTGGGCGCCGGCGCACGACCCGTGGTCCAGGATCCCACGTTCGGGGTCCGGCTGCTCAACCTGCCGTCCCGCATCCAGACGGTCTCGCTGACCATGACGACCACCGGCGCGGTGATGATGACCCTGGCCTGGCTGATGCTCGGCCGTTTCGCGCTGGGCAAGCGGCGAATGACGCGCAGCCAGGTCGACCGCACGCTGCTGCTGTGGGCGCTGCCGCTGCTGATCGCGCCGCCGATGTACAGCAAGGACGTCTACTCCTACCTCGCGCAGAGCGAGATCTCGCTGCAGGGCAGCGATCCCTACCGGGTGGGACCGGCACCCGGCCTGGGCCTCGACCATGTGTTCACGCTGTCGGTGCCGAGCCTGTGGCGGGAGACCCCCGCGCCGTACGGGCCGCTGTTCCTGTGGATCGGGCGCGGCATCTCGGCGATCACCGGGGAGAACATCGTCGAGGCGGTGCTCTTCCACCGGCTCATGGTGCTGCTGGGGGTCGGCCTGATCGTCTGGGCCACACCCCGGCTGGCACGCCGCTGCGGCGTCGCCGAGGTCAGCGCGCTGTGGCTGGGCGCGACCAACCCGCTGCTGTTCATGCACCTGGTGGCCGGCATCCACAACGAGGCGCTGATGCTCGGGCTGATGCTCGCCGGCACCGAGTTCGCGCTGCGCGGCATCGCGGCGATCTCGAGTTCCTCGGTGGCCGCGCGCGGCCGCTGGTACGCCCCCGGCATGCTGCTGGCCGGCACGGTGCTGATCACGATGTCCTCGCAGGTGAAGCTGCCGGGCCTGCTGGCGCTGGGGTTCGTCGCGATGGCGCTGGCGAACCGCTGGGGCGGCACCGTGAAGGCGTTCTTCCTCGCCGGCGGCGCGCTGGGCGCCGTGTCGCTGGCGGTGATGGCGCTGATCGGCTGGGCCAGCGGCCTCGGGTTCGGCTGGCTGTTCACGCTGGGCACCGCGAACGTGGTGCGCAGCTGGATGTCGCCGCCGACGCTGCTGGCGCTGGGCACGGGGCAGGTCGGCATCCTGCTGGGCCTCGGCGACCACACCACCGCTGTCCTGGCGCTGACCCGTGCCATCGGTGTGAGCCTGATCGCGATCATCGTCACCTGGCTGCTGTTCGCGGTGCTGCGCGGCCGGCTGCACCCGGTGGGCGGCCTGGGTGTCGCGCTGGGGGTGACCGTGCTGCTGTTCCCCGTCGTCCAGCCCTGGTACCTGCTGTGGGCGATCATCCCGCTCGCCGCGTGGGCCACCCGGCCGGGATTCCGCGCCGCGGTCATCGCGGTCACGCTGATCGTCGGGATCTTCGGCCCCACCGCCAACGGGGACCGGTTCGCCCTGTTCCAGATCGTGCTGGCGACGCTGGCCAGCACCGTGATCGTGCTGGCCCTGATCGCGATGACCTATCGGTGGCTGCCGTGGCGGGCGGTGCCGAAGGCGGCGTCGGGCCGGGTGGACGAGCCGGTCGCGCCGCCCGCGAAGTCCGACGCCTACGCTGAATCTCCGTGACCCCCCACCCCGCTTCGTCGATGCCCGTGCGGCTGCGTGGTGTGCGCAAGCAGTACGGCTCGACGGTGGCGGTGTCCGACCTCGACCTCGACGTCGGTCCCGCCGAAGTCTTCGCCCTGCTCGGCCCGAACGGGGCCGGTAAGACGACCACGGTCGAGATGTGCGAAGGGTTCCTGCGGCCCGACGGCGGCACCATCGAGATCCTGGGTCTGGACCCGGTGTCCGACAACGCCGCGGTGCGTGCCCGCACCGGCGTGATGCTGCAGGGCGGCGGTGCCTACCCGGCCGCCCGCGCGGGCGAGATGCTCGACCTCGTCGCCTCCTACGCCGCCAACCCGCTGGATCCGAAGTGGCTGCTCGACACGCTCGGCCTGACCGACTCGGCGCGCACCACCTACCGGCGGCTCTCCGGCGGTCAGCAGCAGCGGCTCGCGCTCGCCTGCGCCGTGGTCGGACGGCCCGAGCTGGTGTTCCTCGACGAACCGACGGCCGGGATGGATGCGCACGCCCGCCTGGTGGTGTGGGAGCTGATCGACGCGCTGCGACGCGACGGCGTCACCGTCGTGCTGACCACCCACCAGCTCACCGAGGCCGAGGAACTGGCCGACCGCATCCTGATCATCGACCGCGGCGCGGCCGTGGCGAGCGGCACCCCGACGGAGTTGATGCGCAACGGCGCCGAGAACCAGCTGCGGTTCCGTGCGCCCCGCATGCTCGACCTGTCACTGCTGATCGCCGCGCTCCCGGAGAGTTACCGGGCCACCGAGACGTCTCCAGGTGAGTACCTCGTCGAGGGCCGCATCGACCCGCAGGTCCTGGCGACCGTCACCGCGTGGTGCGCCCGGCTCGACGTGCTGGCCACCGACATGCGGGTCGAGCAGCGCAGCCTCGAGGACGTCTTCCTCGAACTGACGGGGCGGGAGTTGCGCAAATGACCCAGCCGAATCGCTTCGCGCCGGGCACGTTCCGCCCCGATCCGCGCCCGGCCGCGGTGCCGCGGATGCTGACCGCGCAGTACGGGCTGGAGCTGCGGCTGCTGCTGCGCAACGGCGAGCAGCTGCTGCTGACGATGTTCATCCCCATCACGCTGCTGATCGGGCTGACGCTGCTGCCGCTGGGCTCGTTCGGCCCCGACCGTGCAGCGACGTTCGCACCCGCGATCATGGCGCTGGCCGTCATCTCCACCGCCTTCACCGGCCAGGCGATCGCCGTCGCGTTCGACCGCCGCTACGGCGCGCTCAAGCGACTCGGCGCCACGGCACTGCCCGTGTGGGGCATCATCGCCGGCAAGTCGCTGGCCGTCGTGACCGTGGTGTTCCTGCAGTCCATCCTGCTCGGCGTGATCGGCGTCGCGCTGGGCTGGCGGCCCGCGGTGGCCGGGCTGGCGCTGGGCGCCGTGATCATCGCAGTGGGCACGGCGGTGTTCGCCGCGCTGGGTCTGCTGCTGGGCGGCACGCTCAAAGCCGAGATCGTGCTCGCGGTCGCCAACCTGATGTGGTTCGTGTTCGCCGGGCTGGGCGCGCTGACCGTGGAGGGCTCCGTGGTCCCGCGCGCCGTCCAGTGGGTGGCGCGGCTGACTCCGTCGGGTGCGCTGACCGAGGCGCTGACCCGGGCGATGACGCTGTCGGTGGACTGGTTCGGCCTGGCGGTGATGGCGGTCTGGGGGGCGGTCGCCGCCCTGTGCGCGCTGCGCTGGTTCCGCTTCACCTGAGCCCCTACTACGAGCGGTAGTTAGCCGGGCTCTACCATCGACACGTGCCCGTCGGACGACTCTTCCTGCGGCTCGTCGACCTGCTCCCCGAACCCAGCCTGCGGGTGCAGCGCATCGTCGCCGCGGCCGTGATCCTGACCCAGGGCGGCATCGCCGTCACCGGGGCCATCGTCCGCGTCACCGCCTCCGGGCTGGGCTGCCCGACCTGGCCGCAGTGCTTCCCCGGAAGTTTCACGCCGGTGCCGCACGCCGAGGTGCCTGTCATCCACCAGGCCGTCGAGTTCGGCAACCGGTTGATCACGTTCCTCGTCGTGCTGACCGCGGCCGCCGCCGTCCTCGCGGTCACCCGGGCCCGCCGCCGCCGCGAGGTGCTGATCTACGCGTGGCTGATGCCGGCGTCGACGGTGCTGCAGGCCGTCATCGGGGGCATCACCGTGCTCACCGGGCTGCTGTGGTGGACCGTGGCTGTGCACCTGCTCGTGTCGATGGCGATGGTGTGGCTGGCGGTGCTGCTCTACGCCAAGATCGGGCAACCGGACGACGGGGTACCGGTGCGACGGGCGCCGAAACCGTTGCGCCAGTTGACCGCGCTGTGCGGCGTCACCTTGTCGGCCGTCCTGGTCACCGGAACGATGGTCACCGGCGCGGGCCCGCACGCCGGCGACAAGAGCGTCGAGCGGCCGGTGCCGCGCCTGCAGGTCGAGATCACCACGCTCGTGCACCTGCACTCGTCGCTGCTGGTGGCGTATCTGGCGCTGCTGATCGGGCTGGCGTTCGGTCTGGTCGCGGCCCGCACGTCACGGCCGGTGCTGAGGCGGCTCGGCGTCCTGGTGGCGTTGGTCGTCGCGCAGGGCCTGCTCGGTGCGGTGCAGTTCAACACCGGGGTGCCCGCCGTCCTGGTGGCCTTCCACGTCGCGGGGGCGGCTGCCTGCACCGCGGCGACGGCTGCGCTATGGGCGTCGATGCGCGAACGGGCCCAGCCCGAACTCCTCGAGCGCCGCCTCGACACCGAGGGCGAAGAGGCGCTGCTGCCGGGACCGGCCGGTGGGGTCGAGCTGCCGCCAACCCAGTGACGGCTCGACGAGCTCCAACTCCAGCAGCGCCGGCGCCGCGGCGTCGCCGAGCACGTCGACGCGCGCGTAGAGCAGATCGCTGACCCGGATGCCGAGATGCCCGGCCGCAGCGGCGAGCGCCGCGTGCCCGAGGTCCCACAGCTCGAAATCCGGCTCGGCGGGCCGGAGCCGTTCCTCGGCGTAGGTGCCCGACTCGTCGAACACCGGCGCCCGCCCCGGCGGGGGCAGCATCGGCCCCTTGGTGAAGGCGTGCGACTGCTGGCCGCGCAGGAACACCAGCGCCGTCTCGCCGTCGGCCACTCGCGGATCGAACGGCTGCACCAGCGCGGTCTGTCCGGTGTCCTGCAGCGCCGCCGCGTGCGCGCGTGCCGCGTCGGCGTCCCGAAAGCGCAACGCGCCCACCGATCCCGCGCCGACGGCCGGCTTCACCACGACCTCCCCGTCCGGGATGTGCGCCCGCTCGCCCGGCGCGAAGAACGCGCTCGGCACCGTCGGCACGCCGGCGGCGGCCAGGTCGGCCAGGTAGTGCTTGTCGGTGTTCCACGCCACGACCGCCGGGGGGTTGAGCAGGTGCGGCACCTGCCGCGTCCAGGCGAGGAACTCCGCGAGCCGCTCGGTGTAGTCCCACGTCGCCCGCAGGATCACCAGGTCGGCACGCAGCGTCGCGGGGTCGTCCCAGGACAGCCAGCGCGGATGCAGACCTCGTGCGCGCAGCGCCTCCACCAACCCCGCGTCATCGCCGTCGCCCTCGGGCAGCGCCGGGCAGCCGGCCAGCACGATGCGGGGATGGAAGACGTCCGGACGCGCGAGCTTCATGGCCGGACCGATGCTACCGAGGAAGGCATGATGGGTACCTATGTACGCCATCGAAGTCGCCGAGACCGGCGGGCCGGAAGTCCTGTCCTACGTCGAGAAGCCGCAGCCGGCTCCCGGACCCGGCGAGGTGCTGATCAAGGCCGAGGCGATCGGCGTCAACTTCATCGACACCTACTTCCGCTCGGGCCTGTATCCGCGTGAGCTGCCGTTCGTCGTCGGCACCGAGGTCTGCGGCACCATCGAGGCGGTCGGCGACGAGGTGGCGGCACTGAACGTCGGCGACCGCGTGGTCACCGCCCAGGCCCAGGGGGCCTACGCCGAGTACTGCGTGGCGCCCGCGGATTTCGTCGCCTACGTCCCCGAGGGTGTGGCGCCCGAGGTCGCCGCCTCGGCGCTGCTGAAGGGGATGACGGCGCACTACCTGATCAAGTCGACGTACCCGATCCAGCAGGGCGACACCGTGCTGGTGCACGCCGGCGCCGGGGGCGTCGGGCTGATCTTGACGCAGTGGGCGACCAGCCTGGCGACGTCGGTGATCACGACGGTCTCCACCCCGGACAAGGCCGAACTGTCGCGGCAGGCCGGCGCGGTCGAGGTGCTCGACTACCCGGACGATCCGCAGGCCTTCGGCGCCCGCATCCGCGAGCTGACCGACGGCAACGGGGTCGAGGCGGTCTATGACGGCGTCGGTGCCTCGACGTTCGAGGCGAGTCTGGCCAGCCTCGCGGTGCGCGGCACCCTGGCGTTGTTCGGCGCGGCCAGCGGGCCGGTGCCGCCGTTCGATCCGCAACGGCTCAACGCCGCGGGCTCGGTGTTCCTGACCCGGCCGAACCTGGCACATCACACCCGCACGCCCGACGAATTCTCGTGGCGCGCAGGCGAGTTGTTGACCGCGATCGCCGACGGCACGCTGACGGTGACGGTGAGCAACCGGTACGAGCTGCGCGACGCCGAGCAGGCGCACCGCGATCTGCAGGGCCGCAAGACCGTCGGTTCGGTGGTGCTCGTCCCCTAGAGGTGCAGCAGCGTCGGCAGGTTCAGCGCCGAGTCGACGGCCAGCGCGCAGAACACGACGGCCAGGTAGTTGTTCGACTGCAGGAACAGTCGCAGCGGCTTGACCGGCTCGCCGCGCCGCACGCCGGCGTACAGCTGATGGGCCATCACCAGGAACCACGTGCCGGCCAGGATCGCCACCGAGGCGTAGAGCCATCCGGTGGCCAAGGCCAGCGCCAGCGTCGCGATGACGGTCAGCCAGGTGTAGATGAGGATCTGCTTGGTGACCTGCTGCTCGGTGGCGACAACGGGCAGCATCGGCACGCCGGCAGCCTCGTAGTCCTCCTTGTAGCGCATCGCCAGCGCCCAGGTGTGCGGCGGCGTCCAGAAGAAGATGATCAGGAACATCACCAGCGCAGGCCACTGGATCGTCCCGGTCACCGCAGACCAGCCGATCATCACCGGCATGCAGCCCGCCGCGCCGCCCCACACGACGTTCTGCGACGTCCGGCGCTTGAGCAGCAGCGTGTACACGAGCACGTAGAACGCGATGGTGGCGCCCGCCAGGTGCGCCGAGAGCATGTTGGTGGTCCACCACAGCCAGAAGAACGATGCCACCGACAGCGCGAGACCGAAGACGAGCGCGTGGCTGCGGGGCACCGTGGCACGAGCCAGCGCCCGGCGCTCCGTGCGCTTCATCTTCTTGTCGATGTCGGCGTCGGCGACGCAGTTGAGCGTGTTGGCCCCCGCCGCCGCGAGCATGCCGCCGAGGAGCGTGTTGAGGATCAGCAGCGGATCCACGCTGCCGCGATGGGCCAGCAGCATCGCCGGGATCGTGGTGACGAGTAGCAGCTCGATCACGCGCGGCTTGGTCAGGCCCAGGTAGCCCAGCAGTTTGGTGCGGAAGCCGTGAGGCGTCGCGTCGGCCGAATCCCCGACGAGGTGGCCTTCGCGGATCCTCACGCAACCAACTCCTTCTCGCCGGAGCCCGTCCAGCACGGTGTCTACTACAGGCGATGGTAGACCGCCGGTGTCCGTCCTCGAAATCGCAGGGTCGAATCCGGCGCCGGTGGGATGACCCCTGCGTCCCCGGCGCGTTGCGCACTAGGGTGGTCGGTGCGGACCGACACGCCCCACCAAGTCAAGGAGTGCGCCTCGTGACCACGCTCGAAGACATCTCTTCGCTGACCCGACCCAACCATCCCGACGACTGGACCGACCTCGACTCGCGGGCGGTGGACACCGTCCGTGTGCTCGCCGCCGACGCGGTCCAGAAGGTCGGCAACGGGCATCCGGGGACGGCGATGAGCCTGGCGCCGCTGGCGTACACGCTGTTCCAGCGCCAGATGCGCCACGACCCCAGCGACGTGCACTGGCTCGGCCGCGACCGGTTCGTGCTGTCCTGCGGCCACTCCAGCCTCACGCTGTACATCCAGCTCTATCTCGGTGGGTTCGGGCTGGAACTGTCCGACATCGAGTCGCTGCGCACGTTCAAGTCCAAGACCCCCGGTCACCCCGAGTTCCGCCACACCAAGGGCGTGGAGATCACCACCGGCCCGCTCGGTCAGGGGCTGGCGTCGGCGGTGGGCATGGAGATGGCGTCGCGCTACGAACGCGTCAAGTCCAAGACCCCCGGTCACCCCGAGTTCCGCCACACCAAGGGCGTGGAGATCACCACCGGCCCGCTCGGTCAGGGGCTGGCGTCGGCGGTGGGCATGGCGATGGCGTCGCGCTACGAACGCGGCCTGTTCGACCCGGACGCACCGGCCGGTGAGAGCCCGTTCGACCACTTCATCTACGTCATCGCCTCCGACGGCGACATCGAAGAAGGCGTCACCAGCGAAGCGTCCTCGCTGGCGGGCACCCAGCAGCTGGGCAATCTGATCGTGTTCTACGACAAGAACCAGATCTCCATCGAGCACGACACCAACATCGCGCTGAGCGAGGACGTCGCCGCGCGGTACCGGGCCTACGGCTGGCACGTGCAGGAGGTCGAGGGCGGCGAGAACGTNCCATCGAGCACGACACCAACATCGCGCTGAGCGAGGACGTCGCCGCGCGGTACCGGGCCTACGGCTGGCACGTGCAGGAGGTCGAGGGCGGCGAGAACGTCGTCGGGATCGAGCAGGCTATCGCCGAAGCCAAGAAGGTGACCGACAAGCCGTCGTTCATTGCTGTGCGCACCATCATCGGCTATCCGGCCCCCAACAAGATGAACACCGGCGGCGTGCACGGCTCGGCGCTGGGCGACGACGAGGTCGCCGCGACCAAGAAGATCCTGGGCTTCGACCCCGACAAGACCTTCGAGGTCAGCGAGGACGTCATCACCCACACCCGCGGCCTGGTCGGGCGCGGCAAGGAGGCCCACGACGCCTGGCAGCAGGACTTCGACGCGTGGGCCGAGCGCGAGCCCGAGCGCAAGAAGCTGCTCGACCGGCTCACCGCCGAGGAACTGCCCGAGGGCTGGGACGCCGACATCACGCACTGGGAACCGGGCTCCAAGGCCGTCGCCACCCGCGCCGCGTTCGGTCAGGTGCTCAACGACGTCGCCCCCAAACTCCCCGAACTGTGGGGCGGCTCGGCCGACCTGGCGGGTAGCAACAACACCACGATCAAGGGCGTGAAGTCGTTCGGGCCGCCGTCGATCTCGACCTCGGACTTCGAGGCCGACTGGTACGGCCGGGTGCTGCACTTCGGCATCCGCGAGCACGCGATGGGCGCGATCCTGTCGGGCATCGTGCTGCACGGCCCCACCCGCGCGTTCGGCGGCACCTTCCTGCAGTTCTCCGACTACATGCGCCCCGCCGTGCGCCTGGCCTCGCTGATGGACATCGACACCATCTACATCTGGACCCACGATTCGATCGGCCTCGGTGAGGACGGCCCCACCCACCAGCCGATCGAGCATCTGGCNGGCCTCGCTGATGGACATCGACACCATCTACATCTGGACCCACGATTCGATCGGCCTCGGTGAGGACGGCCCCACCCACCAGCCGATCGAGCATCTGGCGGCGTTGCGGGCCATCCCGAACCTGTCGGTGGTGCGCCCGGGCGACCCGAACGAGACCGCCTACGCCTGGCGCAGCATCATCGCGCGCGGCAACGGCAGCGGCCCGGTCGGTTTCATCCTGACCCGTCAGGGCATCCCGGTGCTCGAGGGCACCAGCGCCGAAGGTGTCGAGAAGGGCGGTTACGTGCTCGGCGGCGGCTCCCCCGCCGACGATGCCGACGTCATCCTGATCGCGACGGGCTCCGAACTGCAGATCGCAGTCGAGGCGCAGAAGATGTTGCGCGACAAGGACATCTCGGCCTACGTCGTGTCGATGCCGTGCCTCGAGTGGTTCGAGTCGCAGCCCAAGGAGTACCGCGACAGCGTGCTGCCGCCGCGGGTGTCGGCCCGCGTGGCCATCGAGGCCGCGGTCGCGCAGAGCTGGTACAAGATCGTCGGCGACACCGGCGAGATCATCTCCATCGAGCACTACGGCGAATCCGCCGACGACAAGACCCTGTTCCGCGAATTCGGGTTCACTCCAGAGGCAGTGGTGGCCGCAGCGGAACGCAGCATTGCGAACTAGCCAGCGATAAGCGAGGAATTGACATGACCCAGAATCAGAACTTGGCGGCGCTGTCCGCCGCAGGCGTCTCGGTGTGGCTCGACGACCTGTCGCGGGAGCGGCTGCAGACGGGCAACCTGCAGGAGCTGATCGACACGAAGTCCGTGGTCGGCGTGACCACGAACCCGTCGATCTTCCAGGCGGCACTGTCCAAGGGCGACGCCTACGACAAGCAGATCAGAGAGCTCGCCGAGCGGGGCGCCGACGTCGACGCCACCATTCGCACGGTCACCACCGACGACGTCCGCAACGCGTGTGACGTCTTCGCCAAGGTCTACGAGCAGTCCGGCGGCGTCGACGGCCGGGTGTCCATCGAGGTGGACCCGCGGCTGGCGCACGACACCGATAAGACGATCCTGCAGGCGATCGAGCTGTGGAAGATCGTCGACCGGCCCAACCTGCTGATCAAGATCCCCGCCACCGAAGCCGGCCTGCCGGCGATCACCGCGGTGATCGCCGAGGGCATCTCGGTCAACGTGACGCTGATCTTCTCGGTGGAGCGCCACCGCGCCGTGATGGACGCGTACCTGGCGGGCCTGGAGAAGGCCAAGGAGGCCGGCCACGATCTGTCCCGGATCCATTCCGTCGCATCGTTTTTCGTCTCTCGCGTGGACACCGAGATCGACAAGCGGCTCGAGGACATCGGCACCGACGAGGCGCTCGCGCTGCGCGGCAAGGCCGGGGTCGCCAACGCCCGGCTGGCCTACGCCGCATACGAGGAGGTCTTCCTCGGTGGCGACCGGTTCGCGGCGCTGAGCTCTTCCGGTGCGCGCGTGCAACGGCCGCTGTGGGCGTCGACCGGCGTGAAGAACCCCGACTACTCCGACACGCTCTATGTCACCGAGCTGGTCGCCCCGAACACGGTGAACACCATGCCGGAGAAGACGATCGACGCGGTGGCCGACCACGGTGTGGTCACCGGGGACACCGTCACCGGCCGCGGCGCCGAATCGCAGGAGGTCTTCGACTCGCTCTCGGCGGTCGGCATCGACCTGACCGACGTGTTCCTGGTCCTCGAGAACGAGGGTGTGGAGAAGTTCGAGAAGTCGTGGCACGAGCTGCTCGAAGCCACCCAGGGCCAGCTCGACGACAAGAAGTGACTCCACACCGATGATGAGCGCTTGCGCGAAGAGCGAACAACGATGAGCGAAGCTTGGCAGAACCCGTTGCGGGACAAGCGCGACAAGCGCATGCCCCGCATCGCGGGCCCGTGCAGCGTGGTGATCTTCGGCGTCACCGGTGACCTCGCCCGCAAGAAGCTGATGCCGGCGATCTACGACCTGGCCAACCGCGGACTGCTGCCGCCGTCGTTCGCCCTGGTGGGGTTCGCCCGCAGGGACTGGGCCGACCAGGATTTCAGTCAGGTCGTCCTCGATGCGGTCAAGCAACACGCCCGCACCCCGTTCCGCCAGGAGGTCTGGGACCGGTTGGCCGAGGGGATCCGCTTCGTCCAGGGCACCTTCGACGACGCGAAGGCGTTCGAGGATCTCGCGGAGACGCTCGCCAAGCTCGACGCCGAACGCGGGACCGGTGGTAATCACGCGTTCTACCTGTCGATTCCGCCCAAAGCGTTCCCGCAGGTGCTCGAACAACTGTCGAGGACGGGTCTGGCGAAGAAGTCAGAGGGCGGCTGGAGCCGCGTGGTCATCGAGAAGCCGTTCGGTCACGATCTCGAGAGCGCCGAGGAACTCAACGCGATCGTGAACAACGTCTTCCCGGAATCGTCGGTGTTCCGCATCGACCATTACCTGGGCAAGGAGACCGTCCAGAACATCCTGGCGCTGCGTTTTGCCAACGAGCTCTTCGAGCCGGTGTGGAACGCGCACTACGTGGACAGCGTGCAGATCACGATGGCCGAGGACATCGGGCTGGGCGGCCGTGGCGGGTACTACGACGGGGTCGGCGCCGCCCGTGACGTCATCCAGAACCACCTGCTGCAACTCTTGGCGCTCACGGCCATGGAGGAGCCGGTCAGCTTCTCCCCCGACGAACTGCAGGCCGAGAAGATCAAGGTGCTCTCGGCGAGCAGGCTCGCTGAGCCACTGGACGAAACCACCTCGCGCGGCCAGTACACCGCAGGCTGGCAGGGCGGCGAGCGGGTGGTCGGGCTGCTGGAGGAGGAAGGATTCTCCAAGGACTCGACCACCGAGACCTTCGCGGCGATCACCGTCGACGTCGACACCCGGCGCTGGGCGGGCGTTCCGTTCTACCTGCGCACCGGAAAACGGCTGGGCCGCAGGGTCACCGAGATCGCGCTCATTTTCAAGCGAGCGCCGCATCTGCCCTTCGACGCCACCATGACCGAGGAGCTCGGACAGAACGCCCTGGTGATCCGCGTCCAGCCGGACGAGGGCATCACGCTGCGCTTCGGGTCCAAGGTTCCCGGCAACCTGATGGAAGTCCGCGATGTCAGCATGGACTTCTCGTACGGCTCGGCGTTCGCCGAAGAGTCGCCCGAAGCCTACGAACGGTTGATCCTCGACGTGCTGCTCGGTGAGCCGTCGCTGTTCCCGGTCAATCAGGAGGTCGAATTGGCTTGGCGCATCCTCGATCCCGCCTTGGAGTACTGGGCATCGCATGGAAAACCCGACCCGTACGAAGCGGGCGGCTGGGGGCCTGACTCGGCATTCGAGATGTTGCGTCGCTCCGGCCGCGAATGGAGGCGGCCATGATCCTCGACCTACCGGACACCACGACCGACGTCATCAACAAGAAGATCATCGCGCTCCGCGAAGAGGGCGGGGCGATCACGCTAGGCCGGGTGCTGACACTCGTCATCGCCCCGACCACCGAAGCGCTGCTCGAGGAGTCGATCGAGGCGGCCAACGCGGCCAGCCGCGAACATCCCTGCCGTGTCGTGGTGGTCGCCCCCGGTGACCGGCTGGCCGACAAGGCCCGGCTCGACGCGCAGGTGCGGGTGGGCCGTGACGCCGGCGCCAACGAGGTCGTCTGCCTGCGGCTCTCCGGCCCTCTGGCCGCTCACGCCAGCAGCGTCGTCATGCCGTTCCTCCTACCGGACACACCTGTCGTCACGTGGTGGCCGGATGTGTCGCCCGACGTGCCCGCCGAGGATCCGCTCGGCAAGCTGGCTCTGCGGCGTATCACCGATGCCACCAACGCCCCCGATCCGCTGGCATCGATCAAGGGCCGCCTGAAGGGCTACACCCCCGGTGACACCGACCTGGCGTGGAGCCGGATCACCTACTGGCGGGCGCTGCTGACGTCGGCGGTCGACCTTCCGCCGCACGAGCCGATCACGTCGGCGACGGTATCCGGGCTGGCCACAGAACCGGCGCTCGACCTGCTCGCGGGCTGGTTGGCTCACTGCATCGACGGTCCGGTTCGCCGTGCCGTCGGTGAACTCAAGGTGGAACTGGTTCGCGACAGCGACACGATCACGCTGAGCCGGCCCCAGGACGGCGTCACCGCGAAGCTCACCCGCACAGCTCGACCCGAGTCGCTGGTTCCGTTGGCGCGCAGGGAAACCCGCGAGTGCCTGGCCGAAGACATGCGGCGCCTCGACGCCGACGAGATCTACCACGAGGCCCTGCAGGGCATCGAGAAAGTGCAGTACGTGTGAACACGGTCGTGGAGCGCCACCCCGACAAGGACGCATTGGTGAGGGCCGCCGGGGACCGTCTGGTGGACGCGATCACCGCGGCCGTTGCGGCACGGGGGCAGGCCAGTGTGGTGTTGACCGGCGGTGGCACCGGCATCGGGATGCTCGAGCGGGTCAAGGAGCGCAGCGACGAGGTCGACTGGTCGAAGGTCCACGTGTACTGGGGTGATGAGCGGTTCGTGGCCGCAGACGACGACGAACGCAACGACAAGCAGGCACGCGAGGCGCTGCTGAGCCATATCGACATCCCCGAGGTCAACGTCCACGCGATCGCGGCCAGCGACGGCGAGTTCGGCGACGACCTGGAGGCCGCGGCCGCCGGCTACGAGCAGCTGCTCAACGAGACGTTCGCCGAGGCTGCAACCGAATTCGACGTGCATCTGCTGGGCATGGGGCCCGAGGGGCACGTCAACTCGCTGTTCCCGGACACTGCCGCCGTGCAGGAGACCGAGCGGCTGGTCGTCGGGGTGACCGATTCCCCCAAGCCGCCGCCGCGGCGGATCACGTTGACTCTGCCTGCCGTTCAGCGTTCCCGCGAGGTGTGGCTGGTGGTGTCGGGCGAGGGCAAGGCCGATGCGGTGGCGGCCGCGCTGGGCGGCGCCGCCCCTGTCGACATCCCCGCGGCGGGCGCGATCGGACGCGAGGCCACGGTGTGGCTGCTCGACGAGGCTGCCGCGTCCAAGCTCTGACACCGACCCAGCTACCGAATCGGCGGCTGCGAAAGTTGCGCTTCCCTGCCGATTGCCCACGTTCTTCGACCAACTATGTCACCATGGCCGGACAACGAGCGCTCGGTAGCAAAGGTGTGGGGACATGGGCGGACGGTGGTCGTGTGCGGTGCGTGGCGCGCTGATGCTGGCCCTGGCCGGCGTCGCCGTGGGCGGCGGAGTCGGCGTGGCGGCCGCGCAAGGTGTGCCCACCGGTCCGAATGATCCTGCGTGCGTGACGATGCCGACGGTGGCGCAGTGCCAGGGCGGACCCTATGCGCTCCCCACGCCCGCGCCGCCTCCCCCGGCACTCCCCGCGCCGCCTACCGGGCCACTGGATCCGGCTTGCATGAGTAACCCCGCCGACGCGGCCTGTATGGGCAGCCCGTACCTGCCGCCTGCTCCCCCGGCCGCGCCCCCTCCGCCGGCCCCGCCGCCGGTGATGGCGCCGGCCGCACCGGCGGTGATTGCGCCACCTCCGGCGATTCCGCCGCCGTCCATTCCGTCACCGTCGATGGCCGGAGCGACGCCCGGAACCATCTAGGACCAAATACCCTTCCCCTGATCCCACTGACGGCAACACACTCACGGGTGTTGGCAGAGGGTGGCCGCACGGCGACAGGGGATCCGGCATGGATGCAGAAGCGATCGTCATCGGGGCCGGGACCGGCGGACTGACTGCCGGCGCGTACCTCGCTGCGCTGGGCCGTCGGGTGGTCGTCGTCGATCGCCAGCCCATGCCGGGCGGCAACACCGCCTCGTTCACCCATGACGGGTACGAGTTCGATATCGGCCTGCACTACATCGGCGGATGGGCAGGCTCGCACCCCGGTTTACGCGACGTGCTGGAGCCCCTCGGGATCGACCTGCACTACCGCGAACTCGATCCCGACGGGTTCGACCAGCTTCTCTTCGACGACATGGCTTTTCGAGTACCGCGCGGTGTCGAGGAGTTTCGCGCCCGCCTCCACGAGCAGTTCCCCGATGAGCACGAGCGCATCGATCGGCATCTGCAGCGGATCGCGACCATCTCCCAGGAACTGGAGGCCACCGCCCCTGTTCGGCTGGAGCCGCGGTCGGTGTTGTCGACTGTGTGGCGCACCAAGGTCACCACGGCGACCGCGGCGACGACGTTGGGCCGGTGGTTCGACCATCTGGGCTGTTCGCCCCGGCTGCGAACAGTGCTGAACTGGTGCCACGGAATCAACGGTGTGGCGCCGTCGAAGATCTCGCTCGGCATGCACGCGGTGGGCGTCATGCACTACCTGGCCGGCGCCTGGTATCCCGAAGGTGGAGGAAGGTCGGTCGTCGATGCGCTGACAGCCGTCATTCTGGACCACGGTGGCGAACTCGTGCTCGACAGCGAAGTCGAGCGGATCCACGCCGATGACGAGGGCGTCTGCGGTGTCCGGGTCACCGACAGATGCGGTGCATCAATGGAGTTGAGCACTCGGACCGTCATCTCGGCCGCTGACATCAAACACACGTACGGCCAGCTCCTCGCCGACGTCGACGTACCGGCACGTGTCCGGCACCGTGTGCGCGGCTTCCAGATGGCGGCGCCGCTGTTCGTCGACTACCTGATACTCGACCGGGATCTGCGCGCCGAACAGGTTCCGGCTCACAACTGGTATGTCTTCACCGACGACGACCTCGACGGCCTCTACACGGCCTGCGGGCGGGGGGAGTTCCGGATCAACGGTGTTTTCGTCACGGCGGCGAGTCTGAAGGATCCGGACAATCCACGCCTCTGCCGACCCGGGCAGACCAATCTGCAGCTGATGGCGATCGCTCCGGCACGCCCGGACTTCTGGGGAACCGGCGACGCCTATGCCCGCCGCAAGACCGAGTTTCGCGATGCGCTGCTCGACCTCACCGAGCGGGCGATCCCCGGCGTGCGGGATTCCATCGCCTATGAAGAGGCCGCCAGCCCACTGACCTGGGAGCGCTATCTGCGCAACAGCAGCGGCACCTCCTACGGGATCGCGAGCACGCCGGATCAATGGTTGATGCGGCGACCCGGCGCCCGCACGAACATTCCCGGGTTGTTCCTGGCCGGGGCGAGCACTCGCAACGGCCATGGCATCACGGGGGTCGCTGTGGGCGGCATGGAAGCGGCGGCGCTGGCGGCCGGCGCACCGCGATGGCCGCTCCCGCGCCGGCGGCGCGCGGCCGGCACCGCGGCAGGAGTCGCCCCCTAGCCGACGACGATGACGTGCAGGGTGCGCGGACCGTGCACGCCTTCCACCCGGTCCAGTTCGATGTCGCTGGTCGCGCTGGGTCCACTGATCCACGTCAACGGACGGGTGTGCACACCCGAATCGATCAGCCGCGCAACCGCTTTCGGCACATCGTCGACGATCTGATCGACCAGGACCACGCACACGTGGACGTCAGGCACGAGGCTCAGCGCTCGCCGGCCCTGGCCCACGCCGTGGTCCAGCACCAGCGTGCCGGTGTTGGCGATCGCCACGGTCGCGGTGGTGACCACGGCGTCGACGTCATCGAGTTCCACCGCCGTCAGGCCGGTATCGGACACCCACGGCGCGGCGTCCGGCCACGCCGCCTGCACGGCCGGATCGCCGACCACGGCGCGCGCCCCGGGCAGGGCTGCCGCGATCGCCGCTCCGACGTCGGCGGCGTCGACGCGGTCGACCCGCGCGCGGTAGTCGGCCACCCGCTCGAGGAACCGCTCCACCGGGTCGTGATCGCCGGTACCGACGTCGTCGCCGTAGCGCCACGGCACCTCGACCGGCGCGGGCCGATCGGCCAGCGCCGCACGTATCCGGCCGAGGATCTCGTCGCGCGCGTCACTCATGGCCGCCGCCCGTACGTTGCCACCATGCCCGGAACGACTCCGTCGGCGGCACCGGTGCATCACGGGCTCCGGACCAGGCACTGGCCGGCCACGGCAGGGACCGCAGCCGCTCCTTGCCGCCGAACAGCTTGCTGCGCAGGGCTTTACCACCGAGGGCGGCCGCCTTCTCGAGCGCCTCCAAGCGCCGGTGGTTGCCGAGCAGCCAGCTCGCCGCCGTCATCGCCGCCTGCTCGCCCGTCGGCACGCCACCGCGATGTTCGTCGACCACACGGGTGCGCAGGTGCACGAGCATCGACGGGATGTCGATGCGCACGGGACACACGTCGAAGCAGGCGCCGCACAGGCTCGACGCATAGGGCAGCGATTTGTCGATGTCGCTCGCGGTGCCCCGCAACTGCGGCGTCAGCACGGCGCCGATCGGGCCGGGATACACCGAGCCATAGGAGTGCCCGCCGGTGCGTTCGTAGACCGGGCACACGTTCAGGCACGCCGAGCAGCGGATGCAGCGCAGTGCGTCGCGGCCGTCGACGTCGGCGAGCACGCCGGTGCGGCCGTTGTCGAGCAGCACGATGTGCACGTTGCGGGGGCCGTCTCCGTCGGCGGGTCCCGTCCAGACCGACGTGTAGGGGTTCTCCCGCTCCCCTGTGCTGCTGCGCGGCAGCACCTGCAGCAGTACCTCGAGGTCGCGCCACGACGGCAGCACCTTCTCGATGCCGACCACCGAGATCAGAGTCTCGGGCAGGGTCAGGCACATCCGGCCGTTGCCCTCGGACTCCACGACGACCAGGCTTCCGGTGTCGGCGATCGCGAAGTTGGCTCCCGAGACGGCGACCCGGGCGCGCAGGAACTTCTCCCGCAGGTGCAGCCGTGCGGCTTCGGCGAGGCGGCGCGGCTCGTCGGTGAGATCATCGGGCGCGGGCCGGCCCGCCCGGCCCATCTCCCGCAGGAAGATCTCCCGCACCTCGGCGCGGTTGCGGTGGATCGCCGGGACGAGGATGTGGCTGGGCCAGTCGCCGCCGAGCTGGACGATGAGTTCGGCCAGATCGGTCTCCCAGGCGTCGATCCCGGCCTCGGCGAGGGCTTCGTTGAGCTCGATCTCCTGCGTGGCCATGGATTTGACCTTGACGACCTCGGTGGCGTCCTGTGCGCGCACCAGATCGACCACGATGCGGTTGGCCTCGGCCGCGTCGCGCGCCCAGTGCACGGTCGCCCCTGCCGCGGTGGCGTTCGCCTCGAAGGCCAGCAGGTGCTCGTCGAGGCGGTGCAGCGCCGCGTCTTTGATGGCCGCCGCCGCCAGTCTCAGCTGCTCCCAGTCGGGCAGCTCCTCGACGACGCGGGCGCGTTTGGCGCGGATGGTGCCGGTCGCGTGGGAGAGGTTGCGGCGCAGCACCGAATCGCCCAACGCCGCCTTGGCGGCGACCGGAAAGGACGGAAGTCCGAGGAATGCGCCGGTGACGCCGACGTGCGGATGCCCGGTCATGCGGGCGCTTCCTCGCTGCTGGCGAGAACCTCGGCCAGATGCATGACCCGCATGCCGGCGCGCTGCCGTGAGAGTAGTCCGCCGATGTGGGCGAGGCATGAATTGTCGCCGGCGACAAGGACTTCGGCCCCGGTGTCGCGGACCGCCCGGGCTTTGTCGAAGCCCATCGCCACGGAGGTGTCCGCGTTCTTGATCGCGAACGTGCCGCCGAATCCGCAGCACTGATCGGCGTGCTCGAGTTCCACGAGGTCGATGCCGCGCACCGCCTCCAGCAGTCGCCGCGGCCGGTCGCCCACGCCGAGCATCCGGAGCGAATGGCACGTCGGGTGGTAGGTGACCCGGTGCGGGAAGTACGCACCGACGTCGGTGACCCCCAGGACGTCGACCAGGAATTCGGACAGTTCGTACACCCGGGGGGCGATGGCGTCCACGCGTGCCGCCAGGTCGGCGTCGCCCGAGCGTGCGGCGATGTCGCGGTGCTGGTGGCGCACCGAACCCACACAGGAGCCCGACGGTGCGACGACGGCGTCGTACCCGGCGAAGGCCGCGGTGAAAGCCCGGACGGCGGGCACGGCCTCGTCCGCGTAGCCGGTGTTGGTGAACATCTGCCCGCAGCACGTCTGCCCGCGCGGGAAGTCGACCTCACAGCCGAGGCGGCGCAGCAGCCGCACAACTGCTTTCGGCGTCTCGGGCCACATCAGGTCGTTGTAGCAGGTGGCGAACAACGCCACCCGGACGTTCATGTGAGCATCTCCAACACCGTATCCGACGCCCGGGGCGCACGTCATACTTGCCGACATGGCAGACCGAAGCGGGAGACCTGTACGGACCGGACCCGAGCGGATCCGCAAGCTCGCACAGGCGGCGCTCAACGCCGACGTCACCGTCGAGCAGGTCGACACGATCCTGGAGGGTCTGAGCGAGACCCTCGAGGACCTCAACAACTCGACCGGCAACCTGGACGCCACCCTGGCCCGGTTCAACGACACCATCAGCCGCATCGACGAACTGGCCCCGCGCCTCATCGCGGTGGTCGAGCGGCTGGAGGGCATCGTCACGCGCGTCGAGCGGATCGTCGACCTCGGCGAGTCGGTGATCTCCCCGCTGGCCGCCACCGATCACGCGATCCGCGGTGTGCTCGACCGGCTGCGGCGCGGCGCCGGGTTGGGCTGATGCCCGACGAGAGGGAATCGCAGATCGTCGACACCCTGGTCGGCGCCTTCGAGGATCTGATGAGCGCCGACCCCGACGCGTTCCGCACGAAGTTCCGCAAGATGGCGGCGGATCCCTTCGCGTTCTTCCGCGGCAGCGCGTGCGTGTTCTACGCCGACGTCGCGGCGCGCGAGGATCGGTGGGCCGACGAGCGCACCGGACGGGTGTGGATCCAGGGCGACCTGCACGCGGAGAACTTCGGCACCTACATGGACGGCGCCGGGGTGCTGATCTTCGACGTCAACGACTTCGACGAGGCGTTCGTCGGACACTTCACGTGGGATCTGCAGCGCTTCGCCGCCAGCATCGCGCTGATGTGCTGGCAGAAGGCGCTGTCCGACGAGCAGATCTCCTCGCTCATCGCGGCGTTCGTCCGCGCATACGTTGCGCAGGTGCGGTGGTTCACCGACACCGATGACGACGCCTCCTTTTCGCTGAATCTGGACACCGCGCGCGGTGCGGTGCTTTCTGCGCTGCAGTCGGCCCGGCTGTCCACCCGCGCCGAGATGCTCGACCGGATCACCGTCGTCGACGAGTGTGACCGCCGTCTGCGGGAGCGCCCAGGGGCGCGGCGGCTCGAGGGCGACGAACGCGACACGGTGCTCGGGGCATTCCACCGCTACCTCGACACCATCCCCGAGACGCAGCGTTTCCGCGGTATCGCCTACGACGTCAAGGACGTCACCGCCAACTCTGGATTCGGTATCGGCAGCGCCGGTCTGCCCGCCTACACGCTTCTCATCGAGGGCTTCAACCAGGCGCTGGACAACGACGTCGTGCTGTCGATGAAGCAGGGCAACGTCGCCGCACCGAGCCGGGTGGTCGACGACCCGGAGGTGCACGGCTACTTCCTGCATCACGGACACCGCACCGCGGTGTCGCAGCGTGCCCTGCAGGCGCACGCCGACCCGCTGCTGGGCTACACCGACATCGACGGCGTCGGGTTCGTGGTCAGCGAGATCTCGCCGTACGAAGCCGACCTGGACTGGACGGAGCTGACCGAACCCGACGAACTGGCGGAGGTCGTGTCCCAACTCGGCCAGGCGGTGGCCAAGGTGCACTGCGTCAGCGACTCCGACAGCGAGCAGTCGCTGGTCGGCTTCCAGACGGAGGAGGCGATCGTCGCCGCGATCGGCGACGACGAGGACGACTTCGTCGCCGACATCGTCGCGTTCGGGCTGGAGTACGCCGCCGTCGCCCGTGAGGACCACCGGCATTTCGTCGAGGCGTTCCGCGAGGGTCGCATCCCGGGCGTCAGCGCCACCTGACTAGCCGCTGTTGCGCAGCGCGGTGGCCAGCCCGCTCATCGTCAGCAGGATGCCCCGCTGCACCAGTTCGTCCTCGTCGCCGGACCGGTAGCGGCGCAGCAACTCGACCTGCAGGTGGTTCAGCGGCTCGAGATACGGGAACCGGTTGAACACCGAGCGCGCCAGCGCCGGGTTGTCGGCGAGCAGATCGTCGTGCCCGGTGATCAGCTTGTGCATCCGGATGGTGCGTTCGTGTTCGTCGGCGATCTTGTCGAAGACCCGGTGGCGCAGCTCCTCGTCGGGCACCAGTTCGGCGTAGCGCGCGGCCAACCCGAGGTCGGACTTCGCGAGCACCTGGGCCATGTTCGACAGCACCGTCGCGAAGAACGGCCAGCGCCGGTAGAGGTCCTGCAGGGTCTCCAGACGTCCGTCGCCCTCGGCGATGTAGTCCTCGAATGCGGTTCCGGTGCCGTACCAGCCGGGCAGCATCACTCGCGACTGGCTCCAGGCCAGCACCCACGGGATGGCCCGCAGGTCGGAGATCGAGGTGGTGGGTTTGCGCGACGTCGGCCTGCTGCCGATGTTGAGCGCACCGATCTCGCTGACCGGTGTCGACGCCTTGAAGTAGTCGACGAAACCCGGTGTGTCGTGCACCAGGTCGGCGTAGGCGCGCTGGGCGCGGGCGGCGAGGTCGTCGAGCACCGCATACGCCGGCTCGGCGGCCTCCCCGAGCCCTTCGACGTCGAGCAGGGTCGCTTCCAGCGTCGCGGCCAGCAGCGTCTCCAGGTTCCGGTGTGCGATGCGGGGTTCGGCGTACTTGGCCGCGATCACCTCCCCCTGCTCGGTGATCCGCAGCGATCCGTTCACCGCGCCCGGCGGCTGGGCCAGGATCGCGTCGTAGCTCGGCCCGCCGCCGCGGCCGACCGTCCCGCCGCGACCGTGGAAGAGCCGCAACCGGATTCCCGTCTTGCGGGCCGAGTCGACCAGATCCAGCTCGGCGCGGTACAGCGCCCAGTTGGCCGCGAGATAGCCGCCGTCCTTGTTGGAGTCCGAGTAGCCGAGCATCACCTCCTGGCTGTCACCGCGCGCAGCGACGACCGCCCGGTACAGCGGAAGATCCAGTGCCGCTTCGAGAATCGACGATCCGCGTTGCAGGTCGTCGATGGTCTCGAACAGCGGCACGATGCCGACGGGCGCGTAGGGCTGCTCGCCGGAGGCGTCCAGCAGGCCTGCCTCCTTGAGCAGGATCGCGGCCTCGAGCATGTCGGAGACGGACTGGCACATCGAGATGATGTAGTTGGGCACCGCCTGCGGCCCGAACACGTCCACGGCGCGAGCCGCGGAAACGACGATGTCGAGTTCCTTACGCGCCAGCTCCGAGAGTTCGGCACCGGGCCCGGTCAGCGGTCGGCGGGTGGCCAGCTCCGCGGCGAGCAACTCGACGCGCTCCGGTTCGCTCAGCGACGCGTAGTCGGGGTGCACCCCGGCCCACGCCAACAGCTCGGCGATCACCTCCTCGTGCACATCGGAGTTCTGCCGCATGTCCAGACCGGAGAGATGGAACCCGAAGACCCGCACCGCTTCCCGCAGCCGGGCCAGCCGGTCGTCGGCCAGCACCGAGCTGCCGTGCGCGCGCAGCGACGCATCGACGACGTCCAGGTCGGCCGACAGTTCGGCGGGCGCGGCGTAGGGCGCCATGCCGAGGTCGAGTTCGTGTTCGGGCTGCCGGTCCAGGATCTGCTGCGCGGTGGCCGTCAACCGGGCGTGCACGACACGCAGCGCCCGCCGGTATGGTTCGTCGGCGCGAGCGGGTTCGTGGCAGGAGTCGGCCAACGCGGCCAGCTCGTCACTGATGTGCACCAGCCGCACCGACATCGACAGCTCTTCCTCCAGCGCGGTGAGCTCGGTGAAGTAGTGCGCGAATGCGGTGTAGGCGGCGCTGCCGGTGGCCAGCCGCACCACCTCCGCGGTGACGTTCGGATTGCCGTCGCGGTCGCCGCCGATCCACGATCCCGGCCGCAGGATCGGCTCGGTCAGGAGATCCGCGCCGGGCCAGCGGGCCTGCAGCGCGGCCCGCACCTCGGCGTTCACCCGCGGGATGACCTCGAGGAACGCCGCCGGGTAGTACCGCAACCCCGTCTCGATCTCGTCTTGGATCTTCAAGCGCGACAACCGGATCAGCGCGGTCTGCCACAGCGTGAGGATGTGGCGGCGCAGTTCGCGTTCGACGTCGCGGCCGTCCTCGGTGCGGTGATGGCCGTGCAGGCGCAGCCGCATGAGCTCGGTGATGCGGTGCTGGGTGTCGAAGACCGTGCGTCGCCGCGTCTCCGTGGGATGGGCGGTGATGACGGGCGCCACGAGGGCGCCCACGAGCGCGTCGGCGACCCGATCGGCGTCGAGGTCCGCGTCCTCGAGTTTGAGGTAGGTGGCGGCCAGGCTGCTGTTCTGCGGCGGCTCACCCGCGGCCTCGTGCACCGCCCGGCGCCGCTCGCGGTGGATGTCCTCGGCGACGTTGGCGAGCAGCGCGAAATGGGTGAAGGCCCGGATCACCGGGATCGCCTGGTGGACATCGACGCCGTCGAACAACCTCGCCAGCTCGGTGCGGTCGATCTCCGACCGCCGAACCCGGAACGATTCGACGCGGGCCCGCTCGACCAGCTCGAACGTCGCATCCCCGTTCTGCTCGCGCACGGTGTCGCCGAGAATGGCGCCGAGCAGGCGGATGTCCTCGCGCATCGGTTCGGTCGCTTCGCGGCCCACCTGGGTGCGCTGCACTGCTCCGATCGGTTCGAGCGCGCTGTCGGCTGTCTGCGGCATGGTGCCCAGTATCGGTGCAGCCAGATTCCGCCGCATGGCGAGCGCGGTAGCGTGGCCGGATGGATGTGGACGCCGAGGTCGTCGTCGTCGGTGCCGGGCTGGCGGGGTTGCGCTGCGCGGCGATGCTGGCGAACGCGGGCCGCGAGGTGCGGGTGTGGGAGGCCGCCCACGAGGTGGGCGGGCGGATCCGGACCGATGTCGTCGACGGCTTCCGGTGCGACCGCGGATTCCAGGTGCTCAACCCCGCCTATCCGGAACTCGATTCCTGCATCGACCTCGCCGCGCTGCGACTGCAGCCGTTCGGGCCGGGAGTCGGAGTGCGCCGCGAGCGGGGGTCAGTGGTGCTGGCGCATCCGCTGCGCGCGCCGTCCCTGCTGCCCGGCATGCTGGCCCGGCGCGGGGTGCGGCCGAGTGACGCGGTGGCACTGGCGCGGTGGGCCTACCCGGCGCTGCGCCCCGGCCACCTGAAGCACTCGCCCGGCGACGACACCACGCTGGTGGCTGCGCTCGACCGGTGCGGGGTGTCCGGCGAGCTGCGCCGGGTGATCGACCGGTTCCTGTCCGGGGTGGTGCTCGACGACACCGGGGCGACGTCGAACGCGTTCGCGCTGCTGCTGGTCCGGATGTTCGCCCTCGGGGTGCCAGCACTGCCCGAGAACGGGATGGCCGCCCTGCCTCGGCAGCTGGCGGCGTCCCTGGGTGACCGGGTGACGCTGAACCGTCGGGTGGCCGACGTCACCGCATCAGACGGCGGATGGCGGGTCAGCGCCGACGACGGGGCCACGGTGCAGGCTCGCCAGGTGGTCATCGCCACCGACGCGACCGCCGCGGCGCAGTGGATCGGCGGCGCGGCGGTACCGACCCGGGGCGTGGTCACGGACTGGTGGGCCACCGACCACGCGTGGACGGGTCCGCCGATGCTGTTCGTGGACGGCCGCTCCGGCACGCGGGGACCCGTCGTCAATGCTGCGGTGATCAGCGCCGCCGCACCGACCTACGCGCCGCCCGGACGCCATCTGGTCGCCGCGTCGGCGCTGCTGGGCCGCGGTGATCCGGAGCCGGCGGAACTCCAGCTGCGGGCGCACGCCGCGGAGATCCTCGGCGTCGACGCCTCGGACTGGCAGCCGGTGATCCGACATGTGATCCCGGACGCGCTGCCCGTGCAGCCGCCGCCGCTGACGGTGCGCCGACCGGTTCGGGATGCGTCGGGACTGTGGGTGTGCGGCGACCACCGCGACACCGCGTCGATCCAGGGGGCGCTGGTCAGCGGCCGCCGCGCCGCGGCTGCGGTGCTGAAGGCGCTGAGCTAGCTGTACTTGATCTGCAGCGCCATGCCGATGATGGCGACCACCCAGATGCCCGTGACGAACAGCGTCAACCGGTCCAGGTTCTTCTCGACCACGGTGGAGCCGGACAGGCTGGACTGGACGCCGCCGCCGAACAGGCTGGACAGACCGCCACCCTTGGCGCGGTGCAGCAGAACCAAGAGCACGACCAGCACGCTGGTCACGACCAGGATGATCTGCAGGGCCAATTCCATGGCCGTCACGATATCAGGGTCAGGGCAGCGGGCCGCCCGCGGCGATCGCCGACAGGGTGGCGAACTGCTCCGCGTCCAGAGAGGCGCCGCCCACCAGCGCGCCGTCCACATCGGGCTGGCCGACGATCTCACCGACGTTCTTGGCGTTGACCGAACCGCCGTAGAGCACCCGCACGCCCGCGGCGAGCTCGGCCGAGGCCAGGTTGCCCAGTTCGTCGCGAATGGCCTTGCACACCTCCTGCGCGTCGGCAGCGCTGGCCACCCGGCCGGTGCCGATCGCCCAGACCGGTTCGTAGGCGATGACCGCCCGGCCGATCTGCTCGGCCGACAACCCGGCCAGCGACCCGCGCAGCGAGTTCACGTTGAACTCGACGTGATCGCCCGCCTCGCGCACCTCGAGTTGCTCGCCGATGCAGATGATCGGGATCAGGCCGTGCTTGAACGCCGCCTGCGCCTTGGCCGCGACGAGCGCGTCGTCCTCGTGGTGGTAGGTCCGCCGCTCGGAGTGCCCGACGACGACGAACGTGGCGCCCAGCTTGGCCAGGAAGGCGCCGCTGATGTCGCCGGTGTAGGCGCCGGAGTCGTGCTGGGACAGGTCCTGCGCGCCGTAGGTGAGCCGCAACTTATCGCCGTCGACGAGGGTCTGCACACTGCGCAGATCGGTGAACGGCGGGATCACCGTCACGTCGACCTTGTCGAAGTACTTGTCCGGCAACGAGAATGCGATCTTCTGCACCAGCGCGATCGCCTCGAAGTGGTTCAGGTTCATCTTCCAGTTGCCGGCGATCAGCGGCTTATGGGGCACGTCGGGTCTCCTAGCTCAGTACTTCGATACCGGGCAATTGCTTGCCCTCAAGGTATTCCAGCGACGCGCCGCCACCGGTGGAAATGTGCGAGAAACCGTCCTCGGGCAGGCCGAGTTGGCGCACCGCGGCCGCCGAATCACCGCCGCCGACGACGCTGAACGCGCCCTTGCCGGTTGCGGAGATGATGGCCTCGGCCACTCCCTTGGTGCCCGCGGAGAACGCCGGGAACTCGAACACGCCCATCGGGCCGTTCCAGAAGATCGTCTTCGCGTTGGACAGCAGCGCGGTGAACCGCTTGACGGACTCGGGACCGATGTCCAGGCCCATCGTGCCGTCGGGGATCTTGTCCGCCGCGACCGTCTCGGCCGGCGAATCGGCGGCGAACTTCTCGGCCGCCACGATGTCCACCGGAAGGTGCAGCACGTCACCGTAGTCGTCGAGCAGCTTCCGGCAGGTCTCGATCATGCTCTCCTCGAGAAGCGAGTTGCCCACCGAAACACCCTGTGCAGCAAGGAAAGTGAAGCACATGCCGCCACCGATGATCAGACTGTCGGCCTTGGTGGCCAGGTTCTCGATCACGGCGAGCTTGTCCGAGACCTTCGACCCACCGAGCACCACGGCGTACGGCCGTTCGGTCGATTCGGTGAGCTGGGCGAGAACCTTGACCTCGGTCTCGACGAGCTTTCCCGCGTAGTGCGGCAGCAGCGTCGCGACGTCGTAGACCGACGCCTGCTTGCGATGTACCACCCCGAAGCCGTCGGACACGAACGCGCCGTCCTCGCCCACCAGTTCCACGAGCGCCTTCGCGAGCGCCAGGCGCTCGGCGTCGTCCTTGCTGGTCTCGCGAGGATCGAAGCGGATGTTCTCCAGCAGCAGGATGTCGCCGTCGGTCAGTCCCTCGGCGCGGGCCAGCGCGTCGGTCCCCACCACGTCACCGGCCAACTGCACGTGCCGGCCCAGCTTCTCGGCCAGTGCCGAGGCCACCGGCCCGAGCGAGAACTCCGGATCGGGCTCGCCCTTGGGCCGGCCCAGGTGCGCGGTGACCACGACCTTGGCGCCCGCGTCGCTCAGCGCCTTCAGCGTGGGCACCGAGGCGATGATGCGGCCCGGATCGGTGATCCTGCCGTCATCGAGCGGCACGTTCAGATCCGAGCGCACCAGCACGCCTCGCCCCGAAACCCCTTCGGCGAGAAGGTCGTCGAGTGACTTGATAGCCATCGCCGGTTACAGCGACTTGCCGACCAGGCCGACGAGGTCGACGAGGCGGTTCGAGTAACCCCACTCGTTGTCGTACCAGGAGACGACCTTGGCCTGGTTGTCGATGACCTTGGTCAGGCCTGAGTCGAAGATCGAGCTGTGCGGATCGGTGACGATGTCGCTGGACACGATCGGCGCGTCGTAGTACTTGAGGATGCCCTTGAGCGGCCCCTCGGCGGCGGCCTTCATCGCAGCGTTGATCTCGTCGGCCGACGCCGACTTCGCCAGCTCGGCGGTCAGGTCGGTGCACGAGCCCGTGGGGATCGGCACCCGCAGCGCGTAGCCGTCGAGCTTGCCCTTCAGCTCGGGCAGCACCAGGCCGATGGCCTTGGCGGCGCCGGTCGAGGTGGGCACGATGTTCAGCGCGGCGGCGCGCGCGCGACGCAGATCCTTGTGCGGGCCGTCCTGGAGGTTCTGGTCCTGGGTGTAGGCGTGCACGGTGGTCATCAGGCCCTTGACGATGCCGAACTCGTCGTTGAGCACCTTGGCCAGCGGCCCGAGGCAGTTCGTGGTGCACGACGCGTTGGAGATGATGTTCTGGCTGCCGTCGTACTTGTCGTCGTTGACGCCGAGCACGATGGTGATGTCCTCATCGCTGGCCGGCGCGGAGATGATGACCTTCTTGGCGCCCGCGTCGAGGTGGCCCTGGGCCTTGTCGCGCTTGGTGAAGATGCCGGTCGACTCGACGACGACGTCCACGCCGAGGTCACCCCAGGGAAGCGCTGAGGGGCCTTCCTTGACCTCGAGCGCCTTGATCTTGGTGTCGCCGACGACGATCGTGTCCTCGCCCTCGAGGCTGACCTCGTAGGGCAGCCGGCCGAGGATGGAGTCGAACTTCAGCAGGTGGGCCAGCGACGCGTTGTCGGTGAGGTCGTTGACGGCGATGATCTCGATGTCGGTGTTCTTGCCTTCGGCCTTCTGCGCGTCCAGAGCGCGGAAGAAGTTGCGCCCGATACGGCCGAAACCGTTCACGCCTACCCGGATCGTCACGTCATTCTCCTACTCGGTCGTTGAACTGCTCGGCCGCCAGCCTAGTGCGTGTGCCTTTCCCTGCGCTCAGTTGCCCCGTACCTGTCTCAGAGCGATGCGACGCTCTGGTCGACGTAGGGATTGCCCAGCCATCTGCGGCGCAGTTTCTGCAGGGTGCCGTCCTCCTCCAGCTCGGCCTGCGCGACCTGCAACCGGGCCAGCAGCGCCGTGTCGGCGGGGGCCACCGCGATCGCGATGTCCTCGACGGAGAGCCCCCGCTGGACCACCTCGACGCCGGGAACGGCCCGCACCAGCTGGGCCAGCACCGGGGCCAGCTTCATCACCGCGTCGCAGCCGCCCGCCGCGAGGTCCGCGATCGCGGTGCTGATCGCGCCGTAGTCGTAGCGCCGGACCCGGGCGGCCTTGCCGTCGGCGACCAGCTGCTCGGCGATGGCCTCGCTGGTGTTGCCGCGCTGCACGCCGATGGTCAGGCCGGTGAGGTCGTCGACCGAATGCACGTGGGGTAGTCGCTCGGTGTCGACCGCCAGGCCCTGCCCGGAGATGACGTAGGGCGGCAGGAACGCCGCCTTGGCCGCACGCTGCGGGGTGATCGTCGTTCCGGCGATGACGCAGTCGTACTCGCCTGCGCCGAGCCGGTCGAAGATGCCGTCGAAGTCGGCCCCGTCGTATCCGACGAACGTCACGTCGTCGCCGAGCCTGGCGGCCAGCGCTTGCATCACCTCGATGTCCAGCCCGGTGTCGCCGGGCATGGCGTTGAACGGCGGATCCGGGGCGGCGACGCCGACGGTCAATGCGGCCATGTCGCCACCGTAAGGGTTTACTGTGCCGCCCGTGGACGACCTCTCGATTGACCCGCCGCGCGCACCCGTCGCCCCGACGACGTTCCTGGCACGCCTGGGCGCGGCGATGATCGCCGCGGGGTACCCGATCGGAACGGTGCGACAGACGTTGGCCACCTGCTCCGAGCGGTACGGCGTGACCGGCGAAATGCTGGTGCTGCCCAACCACATCCAGTTGACCGGTGGCGAGCGGGCCGACGGCGCCACGATGGCGATGAAGAGCGCCGAAGTCGATCTGCGGTTCGACCAGACGTTCCCGCTGGCCGCCCTGGTCGGGCGCGCCCGGCGCGGGCAGATCAGCCCGCAGGACGGCCTGATCGAACTCGACCGGATCGACGCGATGCGGCCCCGCTTCCCCGCCTGGGCGTTCGTCGTCGGATACACGCTGCAGAGCGCGGCGTTCGCGCTCATCCTGCAGCCCAACCCGGTCGCGCTCGGCGCCGCGACCGTCTTCGGGTTCGGCGTGGGCCTGGCCGCGCTGCTGGCCCGCCGCAACGAGCCGCTGACACAGCTGCTGCCCGTAGTGGCCGCGGTCACCGTGGCGCTGTGCTCCTTCACCGCCGGCCGGCTGCTGCATCTCGGCGAGGGCAGCCTGCGTGCGCTGGCACCGGCGCTGGTGATGTTCCTGCCCGGCACGGCGATCACGTTGGCCGTCATCGAACTCAGCACCCGCGACATGATCTCGGGCTCGGCGCGGCTCATCGCCGGCGCAATGCGCCTGGCGCAGTTGGCTTTCGGCATCCTGATCGCCGCGCAAGTGGTGGGGTTGACCACCAGCGAGCTCAGCGTCGCCGTCGTGGACCGCTTCGGACCGTGGGCGCCCTGGGCCGGATGCGCGCTCTACGCGGTCGGCCTGTTCCTCTATCACGGCCCGCCCACCCGGTTCATGGGGTGGATGCTGATGATCCTGTTCGTGTCCTATGCCGGTCAGCTGGCGGGTAACGCCGCGCTGGGCAGCTACGCCAGCGGCTTCGGCGGCGGCCTGGCTCTCGCGCTGTGTGCCCTGTTCGTCGCCGGTCGGCCGAACACCCCGTCTGCGGCGACGCTGCTGCTGCCCGGCTTCTGGCTGCTGGTGCCGGGGTCGCTGGGCTTCATCGGCGTCACCGAGCTCATCGGCGACAACAGCTCGGGTGCCGTCGCGGTCACGCTCATCTCGATGATCTCGATCGCCCTGGGCATCCAGGCCGGCCTGCTGCTGTGGGGCGCATGCCGCCAAGTCGGCGCCACGGTCGGCGGTCGGGCGCGATACTCCAGGGCATGACCGATTGGGTGATCCCGGCGATCACCGCCTCAGCCAGCCTGCTCGGCGCCGTGGTCGGCGGAATTGCGACGTACTGGACGTCGAAGAAGAACTACGAACGCCAGACCGTGGCCGAGGAGGAGCGCCAGAAGTTCGACCTGCTGCGCGACGCGACGGTCAGGTTCGTCTCGGCGATGACCGAGATCTCGGTGGCCAGCGCCGGTCTCAAGGAGATCTCCGCACAGTGGGCCGAGGTGACGCAGCGGCTGGCGCACACCGAGGACCACGAGCAGTTCCTGACGATGGCCCGCGAGATCGACCCGACGATCCCCTCGAACCTCGACCGGCTCGCGGTCCTGTTCCGGGTGGTGCGGGCGACCGGGGTGCTCGAAGACGACATCAAGCGCGCCATCACCCTGCTCACCGAGCTGCGCCTGGTCGCGCCCAGCGACATCGCCGACAGCGCGCAGCGGGTCATCTACACCGCGTTCGCGCAGGAGATCACCAGCGCGCTCTCACCGGACCGGCGCAACGCCGCGGTCGACGCGTTCAACGGCGCGATAAACGATTTCGTCAACCGGGTGCGGCACTACATGCACGTCGAGGACCACGAATTCGACGCCATCGACAAGAAGGCGCTCGAGCATCTGCTCGAGTTCTAGCTGCTTTCGTCGCACTCCTCAACGCGGCTAGGCGTCCTCGAGCAGATCCGGCGTCACCGCGGACTCGGTGTCCGGGATGCCGTCCTGTTTGGCCTTGCGGTCGGCCATCGACAGCAACCGCCGGATCCGGCCTGCCACAGCATCTTTGGTCATCGGCGGATCAGCGAGCCGGCCGAGTTCCTCCAGTGAGGCCTGCCGGTGCGCCACCCGCAGGCTGCCCGCGGCGGCCAGATGGTCGGGCACCGTGTCACCGAGGATCTCCAGTGCGCGTTCGACCCGCGCGGCGGCGGCCACCGCGGCACGGGCGGACCGGCGCAGGTTCGCGTCGTCGAAGTTGGCCAGCCGGTTGGCCGTCGCGCGGACCTCGCGGCGCATCCGCCGCTCCTCCCACGTCAGCCGGGTGTCCTGCGCGCCCATCCGGGTCAGAAGCGCACCGATCGCCTCCCCGTCGCGCACCACCACCCGGTCGCTGCCCCGCACCTCGCGCGCCTTGGCGCTGACGCCCAGCCGGCGCGCGGCGCCCACGAGGGCCAGCGCCGCCTCGGGACCGGGGCAGCTGACCTCCAGCGACGAGGACCGGCCCGGTTCGGTCAGCGAGCCGTGGGCCAGAAACGCTCCCCGCCATGCGGCTTCGGCGTCGGCGACGCTGCCGCCGACCACCTGGGCGGGCAGTCCGCGCACCGGGCGGCCGCGCAGATCCAGCAGACCGGTCTGGCGCGCCAGCGCCTCCCCGTCCTTGGCCACCCGCACCACATAGCGGGTGTTCTTGCGAATCCCGCTGGCCGAGAGCACGTGCACGACGGCGGTGTAGCCGTACAGGTCGTAGATGTCCTTGCGCAGCCGGCGCGCGATGATGCCCAGATCGACCTCGGCCTCGACCACCACCCGGCCGGACACGATGTGCAGCCCGCCGGCGAACCGCAGCAGCGAGGCCACCTCGGCGCGGCGAGCACTCACCGAATTCACCACGAGCCGGCTGAGCTCATCCTTGACCTCGGCAGTCATCGCCACGGGTCGTCACCTCTCGGTCCGTTCACTGTCGGTGTGGGCACCGTCGGCGGTCTGCCCGTGGGTGTCGCGCCCCGTTGCAGAACACCCTCCAATGCCGCCGCCAACCTCGCCGGGTCATGTAAAGGTGTACCAGGTCGGCACACGTCGGCGAACTCGACGCGGGCATCGAGGATCGTCGCGGTGCGCCGCAACTGTTCCCGCTCCCGCTCGCTGGGCACCCGCGACGAGTCGACGATGATGTCGCCCACGGTGAAGTTCGGCGCGTGCTGGGCCAGCACGTGGATGTGCCGCTCGACGGAGAAGCCGGCCGTCTCCCCCGGCTCGGCCACCAGGTTCAGCACCAGGGCGCGCCGCGCGGTGGTGGTCCGCAGCGCGGCCACCAGCTGCGGCACCAGCACATGCGGGATCACGCTGGTGAACCAGGAGCCCGGCCCCAGGACCACCAGGTCGGCGTTCATGATCGCGTCCACCGCCTGATGGGTGGCGGGCGGATCACCGGGCAGCAGGCGCACCCGGCGCACCTTGCCCACGGTCGTGGCGATCGCGACCTGGCCGCGGATCGCCCGGCTGACCCGCGGATCGGACTCCAGCCCGACGACGTCGGCCTCGATGCTCAGGCCCATCGGGCACATCGGCAGCACCCGGCCCTTGACCCCGAGAATGCGGCCCAGCTCATCGAGCGCGGCGACGGGGTCGGCGAGCACCTCGTTGAGCCCGGCGAGCATCAGGTTGCCGATGGGGTGCCCGGCGAGTGCGCCGCTGCCGCCGAAGCGGTGTTGGATGATGGTGGCCCACAGCCGGCCGTGGGGACTGTCGGAAGCCAACGCCGCCAACGCCATTCGCAGATCACCCGGGGGCACGACGTCGAGCTCGCTGCGCAGCCGGCCCGAGGATCCGCCGTCGTCGGCGACCGTGACGACGGCGGTGACGTGCGGGGTGATCCGGCGCGCCGCCGACAGGGTGGCATAGAGCCCGTGCCCTCCGCCGAGGGCGACGATGCGCGGGCTCATTCGCGGCCCAGATCCCGGTGCAGCACCCGCACCGTCAGCGCCGCGTCCTGCAGCCGTTCCGCGAGCGCCTCCGCCATCGCCACACTGCGGTGCTTGCCGCCGGTGCAGCCGATGGCCACGGTCATGTAGCGCTTCCCCTCCCGCCGATAGCCGTCGATCACGACGTCCAACAGCTGATGGTAGGAGTCGAGGAACTCCACGGCGCCGGGTTGGCCGAGGACGTAGTCGCGGACATCGGGATGCTGACCGGTGTGCCGGCGCAGATTGTCCACCCAGTGCGGGTTGGGCAGGAAGCGCACATCCATCACGGTGTCGGCGTCCATCGGCAGCCCGTACTTGTAGCCGAACGACTCGACCGTGACGTTGGTGTTGGCCACCGTCTCGGCCGCGAAGGCCCGTTCGATGCTCTCCCGCAGGCCGTGCACCGACAGCGACGAGGTGTCGATGACCAGGTCGGCGCCGGCGCGCACGGGCGCCAGCAAGGCGCGCTCGGCTGCGATCCCCTCGGCGAGGGTGTGGTTGCCCTGCAGCGGGTGACTGCGCCGGTTCTGCTCGTAGCGGCGCACCAGGATGTCGTCGGACGCCTCGAGGAACACCACCCGCGGGGCGATGCTGCGCGCCGCCAGCTCGCTGCGCACCCCGTCCAGATCGCCGGTGAACCCGCGTGACCGCACGTCCATCACGACGGCCAGCTGGGTGATCCGGGAGCCCGCGGCCAGGCCGAGGTCGACCATCCGCGCGATCAGCTCCGGCGGCAGGTTGTCCGCCACGTACCAGCCCAGATCCTCGAGGACCTTGGCCGCCGTCCCGCGGCCCGCACCCGAGAGCCCCGTCACCAGGACCACGTCGATTCCGCCGGATTCGGTGTGCATGCCCGCTTCTGTCATCCCGTCACTGTGCTTCGATCATCGTCGATTACCGCCACCGGCGCGTCCTGTTCCGGCGGCGAATCAGGCCCGTCGGGCGTTTCCACCCCCAGCGCCTCGAGCACGGCCCGGGCCGTGGCCACCCCGATGCCGGGCACCGTGGTGATCTCCTCGACCGTCGCCTGCCGCAGCCGCGCCACCGAACCGAAGTGCGTGACCAGCGCCTTGCGCCGGTGCTCCCCGAGCCCGCGCACCGAGTCCAGCGCCGAGGCCGTCATCCGCTTCGAGCGCTTGCTGCGGTGGTAGCTGATCGCGAACCGGTGCGCCTCGTCGCGCACCCGCTGCAGCAGATACAGCCCTTCGCTGTTGCGCGGGAAGATGACCGGATCCGGCTCCGACGGCACCCACACCTCTTCCAGCCGCTTCGCCAGCCCGATCACCGCGACGTCGGTGATGCCGAGCTCGTCGAGCACCGCGGCCGCGGCGTTGACCTGCGGGGCGCCGCCGTCGACGACGAACAGATTGGGTGGGTAGGCGAACCTGCGCGACCTGCCTTCGGCGATCAGGTCCCCGGGCTGCTGGGTGTCGCGCAGATGGCGGTGGAACCGTCGCCGCGTGACCTCCGCGATCGAGGCGACGTCGTCGGAGCGCCCGTCCCCGGCAGCCTCCCGGATCGCGTAGTGCCGATAGTCCGATTTCTTGGCCAGGCCGTCCTCGAAGACCACCAGCGAGGCCACCACGTCGGTGCCCTGCACATGGCTGATGTCGACGCACTCGATGCGCAGCGGCGCGTCCTCGAGCCCCAGCGCGTCCTGAATGCTCTGCAGCGCAGCACTTCTCGCTGTGAAGTCGCCGGCCCGCTTGAGCTTGTGCTGGTTCAGCGCCTGCTCGGCGTTGCGCTGCACCGTCTCCGCGAGCGCCCGCTTGTCGCCGCGCTGAGCGACGCGTATCGACACCCGCGACCCTCGCAGCTGCGACAACCACGTCTCCAGCTCCGCCGACGTCTCGGGCAGCACCGGCACGAGCACCTGCTTGGGCACGGGGTTGGTGGTTTCGTCGCCGCCCTCGTCGGCGGCGCCGTCGAGCGCGACCTGATCACCGTAGAACTGCGTGAGGAACTGCTCGACGAGATAGGACAGCGTCGATTCGCCCGGCTCGCCGGACTTCTCGATGATCCAGCCGCGCTGCCCCCGGACCCGTCCGCCGCGCACGTGGAACACCTGCACCGCGGCTTCCAGTTCGTCGTCGGCGAAGGCCACCACGTCGGCGTCGGTGCCGTCGCCGAACACCACGGCCTGCTTCTCCATCGCGCGGCGCATCGCGCCGATGTTGTCCCGCAGGCGGGCGGCCCGCTCGAAGTCCAGCTCCTCGGCCGCGGCGTTCATCTGCTGTTCCATCTCGCGGATCAGCTTGTCGGTCTTGCCGGCGAGGAAGTCGCAGAAGTCCATCACGATCTGGCGGTGCTGCTCGGCGCTCACCCGCCCGACGCACGGGGCCGAGCACTTGTCGATGTAGCCCAGCAGGCAGGGCCGGTCAATCTGGCTGTGCCGCTTGAACACTCCGGCCGAGCAGGTGCGGGCGGGAAACACCCGGGTGAGCAGGTCCAGGGTTTCGCGGATGGCCCAGGCATGCGAGTACGGCCCGAAGTACCGCACGCCTTTGCGGCGCGGACCCCGGTACACCTTCAGCCGCGGATACTCCTCGTTGAGCGTCACCGCGAGCACCGGATAGGACTTGTCGTCCCGGTAGCGGATGTTGAACCGGGGATCGAACTCCTTGATCCAGTTGTATTCGAGCTGCAGCGCCTCGACCTCGGTGGTGACCACCGTCCACTCGACGCTGGCGGCCGTCATCACCATCTGGCGGGTGCGCGGCGCGAGACCCGACAGATCGGCGAAATACGAGTTGAGCCGGCTGCGCAGACTCTTGGCCTTGCCGACGTAGATCACCCGGCGGTGCGGGTCGCGGAAACGGTAGACACCCGGTTCGACGGGGATCGACCCGGGAGCGGGTCGGTACGTCGCTGGATCGGGCACGGACCCAGGTTACTGCGACCCCCCGACCGGGTAGAGCGAGTAGGTGGCGGTGCGGACCGTGTTCTGGACCCGGGTGCTGGTGCTGATGCTCGCTGCCGTGCTGGTCTGCGCCGGTTGCGGCACTCCGGAATCCCCGCCGGCACCGGCGGGCCCGTGCGCCATCGTGACCAACGGCACCCCCCAGGCCAAGCAGGAGGGCACCGACGACGAATCCGCACCCGAGACCGCGACCGGCTACCGCACCGGGATGACGCCGGTCCGCACCGGTCACTACGCCGTCGCGACCGCCAACCCACTGGCCACGCAGGCCGCCTGCGAGGTGCTGCGCGACGGCGGCACCGCCGCCGACGCTCTCGTGGCCGCGCAGGCCGTGCTCGGCCTCGTCGAACCCCAGTCCTCCGGGATCGGCGGTGGCGGCTTCCTGCTGTACTACGACGCCGCCGCCAAGTCGGTGCAGGCGTTCGACGGGCGGGAGGTCGCCCCGGCGGCGGCGACCGAGAACTATCTGCGCTGGGTCTCCGACACCGACCGGACCGCACCGAAACCCGACGCACGCGGGTCAGGACGTTCCATCGGGGTGCCGGGCATCGTCCGGATGCTGGCCGACGTGCACACCGCGCACGGCCGCACCGCGTGGCGGGACCTGTTCACCCCCGCGGTCCGGCTCGCCGACGACGGCTTCGACATCAGTCCCCGGCTGGCGGCCGCCATCGCCGACGCCGCACCGCGGTTGCGACTCGAGGAGCAGGCCGGCGCGTACTTCCTCAACCCGGACGGCTCCCCGCGGTCGGCGGACACCCGGCTGACCAATCCGGCGTATGCAAAGACGTTGGGCGCCATCGCGACCGACCCGGCGGCGCTCTACACGGGGCCGATCGCCGCCGACATCGTCGCCGCCGCGACCGACCCGTCGGGTGGCCGTACGCCGAGCCTGATGACCGTCGAGGATCTGGCCGGCTACACGGCCAAGACACGCGAGGCGCTGTGCGTGCCCTACCGCGGCAGGCAGATCTGCGGGATGCCGCCGCCCTCGTCGGGCGGCATCGCGGTGGCTGAGACACTCGGCGTGCTGGAGCACTTCGCCATGGCCGACCACCGGCCCACCGACCTCGACCGCGACGGGGGCAGGCCCACCGTGCAGGGGGTGCACTTGATCGCCGAGGCGGAGCGGCTCGCCTACGCCGACCGGGACCGCTACGTCGCCGACACCGACTTCGTCGCGCTGCCCGGCGGCTCCCCCGACGCCCTTCTCGGCGCCGACTATCTCGCAGGGCGGGCGTCGCTGATCTCCCCCGACCGCACGATGGGCACGGCGAAGCCCGGCGAGTTCGGCCCGCCGACCGCGCCGGTGGCGCCGGTGCCCGAGCACGGCACCAGCCAGGTCAGCATCGTCGACGCGCAGGGCAACGCCGCGTCGCTCACCACGACCGTCGAGTCGGCGTTCGGCTCGTTCCACATGGTCGACGGGTTCCTGCTGAACAATCAGCTCACCGACTTCTCCGCCGAGCCCGCCGGCCCGGACGGCGCGCCGGTCGCGAACCGGGTCGCACCGGGCAAGCGGCCGCGCAGCACCATGGCGCCCACGCTGATCTTCGACGCCGGTCCGGCGGGATCGCTCGGCCCGCTCTACGCCGTCACCGGATCACCGGGCGGTTCCACGATCGTCCAGTTCGTCGTCAAAACCGTGGTGGGCCTGCTGGACTGGGGGCTGGACCCGCAGCAGGCCGTGTCGATGGTGGACTTCGGCGCCGCCAACTCACCGACGACGAACGTGGGCGGGGAGCACCCGGTGATCGACATCTCCGATGACGGCCGGCACGACCCGCTGGTGACGGGGTTACGCGAACTCGGCCATCAGGTCGACATCGCCGACCAGTCCAGCGGGCTGTCGGCGATCGTGCGCGCCGATCCCGGCTGGGTGGGCGGTGCCGACCCACGCCGGGAGGGCGTGGTCATGGGTGACGGCCGTTGATCCCGCTGTTCTGATACTTCTGCATCGCGGCGCGGACGCGGTCCATCGCGTCGACCGCGCGGCCCTTGTCCACGGCCTGGATCGCCATCACCGGCACGTACTCGTCGTCGGGGAGGTCCAGCCGGGCCCACCGCGCCCCCGGGTGGAACGACAGTCCGCGGACGATGTCCCACGCGAAGACGCGGTAGCCGAACAGGTTTCGCACCGCGACGCCTGCGGCACCCACCCGCATGCGCGGCCGCGCGAACAGGCACACGAACCCGCCGATCACCACCCCGAGCAGCGCGATCGCCACCTGGTCGGCGGTGCGGAAGATCACGCCGGTGGTGCCGACCTTGAGCAGTACGCCGACGGTGACGTGTGCGGCGACGATCAACGCGGCCGCCCCGTAGGCGAATCTCGGGGTGAGGTACGGCTTGACCTCGACGTCCCAGCCCTCGGCGGTCATGAGCCGGCGGCGAGGCGGCGCAGCGTCAGCGCCGTCGACAGGGCAGCCGCGGCGGCCTGGGCGCCCTTGTCCTCGGCCGACGCCGGCAGCCCGGCCCGGTCGAGCGCCTGATGCTCGGTGTTGACGGTGAGCACGCCGTTGGCCACCGGTGTCGACGCGTCCAGCGACACCCGGGTGAGCCCCTGGGTGACCGCGTCGCAGACATAGTCGAAATGCGGTGTCTCACCGCGGATCACGACGCCGAGCGCGATGACGGCGTCGTGTGTCCGCGCCAAAGCCTGTGCGACGACCGGGATCTCGATGGCACCGAGAACGCGCACCACGGTGGGGTCGGTGATGCCGGCGTCCGCGGCGGTCCGGCGCGCGCCGTCGAGCAGGGCGTCGCAGACGGTCTCGTGCCACGTGCTCGCGACAATGGCGAGGCTGATGCCGGTGGCGTCGAGGTCGGGAAGGTCGGGCACGCCTGCCGCAGGACTCATACCGCGCCGCCGAACTCGCCGGGCAGCGCCTCGTCGAAGTCCTCCAGACCGGTCAGGTCGTGGCCCATGCGGTCCCGCTTGGTCATCAGATAGCGGATGTTCTCGGCATTGGCGCGCACCGGCAGCGGCACGCGTTCGATGATGTGCAGCCCGTAGCCGTCCAGGCCGACGCGCTTGGCCGGGTTGTTGGTCAGCAGGCGCATCGAGCGCACGCCGAGGTCGACCAGGATCTGGGCGCCGGTGCCGTAGTCGCGGGCGTCGGCGGGCAGGCCCAGCTTGAGGTTGGCGTCGACGGTGTCGTCGCCGGCGTCCTGCAGCTGATAGGCCTGCAGCTTGTGCATCAGGCCGATGCCGCGGCCCTCGTGGCCGCGCATATAGAGCACCACGCCGCGGCCCTCGCGGGCCACCATCGCCAGCGCGGCGTCGAGCTGGGGGCCGCAGTCGCAGCGGCGGGAGCCGAACACGTCCCCGGTCAGGCACTCCGAGTGCACCCGGACCAGCACGTCGTGGCCGTCCCCGTGCGGGCCGGCGATGTCTCCCTTGACCAGGGCGACGTGCTCGACGTCCTCGTAGATGCTGGTGTAGCCGACGGCGCGGAACTCGCCGTGCCGGGTGGGGATGCGGGCCTCGGCGACGCGTTCGATGTGCTTCTCGTGCTTGCGCCGCCACTCGATGAGATCGGCGATGGAGATCAGCGCCAGGTCGTGCTCGTCGGCGAAGATCCGCAGCTCGTCGGTCTGCGCCATCGCGCCTTCGTCTTTCTGGCTGACGATCTCGCAGATCGCGCCCGCGGGCTGCAGACCGGCCAGCCGGGCCAGGTCCACGGCCGCTTCGGTGTGACCGGGACGGCGCAGTACACCGCCGTCCTTGGCGCGCAGCGGAACCACGTGCCCGGGCTTGGTGAAATCGTCGGCGACGGCGGTCGGGTCGGCCAGCAAGCGCATCGTAGTCGCCCGGTCGGACGCCGAGATCCCGGTTCCGACACCGTGTTTCGCATCGACGGTGACGGTGTACGCGGTGCCGTGCTTGTCCTGGTTGACCGCGTACATCGGCAGCAGGCCCAGCCGATCGCAGATCTCGCCGTCCAGCGGCACGCACAGGTAACCGGAGGTGTAGCGCACCATGAACGCCACCAGTTCGGGGGTGGCCTTCTCGGCGGCGAAGATGAGGTCGCCCTCGTTCTCACGGTCTTCGTCGTCGATGACGACGACGGCCTTGCCCGCGGCGATGTCGGCCACCGCACGCTCGACCGGATCCAGCCTCGTCATTCTCACCACCTTGCCGGTTCCCACGACGAGAACCACCTGTTTCTCCCGTTCAGTATGAACCACGGGGGCCGCCGCGTTATTGCCCGGCTGACGTGGGCCGGACGCCGGTGATGCCGGTCACAGCGGTGCGACAACTCCTCAGCCCGGCTTGTCGTGCGACAGCAGCCGCTCGACGTACTTGGCGATGACGTCGACCTCCAGGTTGACCGGGGCGCCAGGCTCGGCACGGCCCAGCGTCGTCAGGTCCAGCGTGGTGGGGATCAGCGACACCTCGAACCAGTCCGGGCCCAAACCCGACACGGTCAGCGAGATTCCGTCGACGGTGATCGACCCTTTCTCCACCACATAGCGGGACAGCGCCGGCGGCAGCGCGATCCGCACCACCGTCCAGTGCTCGGACGGCGTGCGGGACACGACGTGGCCGGTGCCGTCGACATGGCCCTGAACGATGTGGCCGCCCAACCGGCTGTTCACCGCCGCGGCGCGTTCGAGGTTGACCCGGGTACCGATGTCGGCGCCGCGCAGGCTGGACCGCTTCAGCGTTTCGTCCATCACGTCGGCGGAGAACGCGCCGTCGGCGAGCACGTCGACGACGGTCAGACAGACGCCGTTGACCGCGATCGAATCTCCGTGCCCGGCATCCGATGTCACGATCGGGCCACGGATGACGAAACGCGCGGCGTCGCCGAGGTCCTCCTTGCCGACGATTTCGCCCAGTTCTTCGACGATTCCGGTGAACACAACGCCCAGCCTAGGCCCCCGCGCCCTGGCCGATCCCGCGCAGCGGAGAACACGTCGCCGTCGCCGCACCCTCTACGATGCAGGCATGCAGACCCGCCTCCTGGCGCTCGTCGCCGCCCTTTTCGCCGTCGTCGCGCTCGTCGCAGGATGTTCCGGCTCGTCGTCGGAGGACTCCGGCAAGGACCTGCCCGACGCCACCACTCTTCTCAGGGAATCCGCCGAGACCACCAAGGCGCAGACCAGCGCCCATCTGCAGCTCGCGGTGCAGGGCCAGATCGCCGAGTTGCCGGTCGAGTCCCTCGAGGGCGACCTCACCCAGAAGCCGGCGGTCGCCGCGAAGGGCACCGCCGACATCGTCTTCCTCGGCCAGAAGCTGCAGGGCGTCGAGTTCGTCGTGTCCGACGGCGACCTGTACGCCGCGATCACCGCAGGTGGCAGCCTGTCGAACTTCGGTCCCGCCGCCGACATCTACGACGTCGCGGCGATCCTGAGCCCCGACAACGGCCTGGCCAACGTGCTCGCCAACTTCAACGACGCCAAGTCCGAGGGCCGCGAGACCATCGAGGGCGTCAAGACCGTCCGGATCACCGGCAACGTGCGCGCCGACGCGGTCAACAAGATCGCCCCCCAGATCGCCGCCACCGGGCCCGTTCCGGGCACCGCGTGGGTCACCGAGGACGGCAACCACGAGCTGATGCAGGCCCGTCTGGAACCCACCCCCGGCAACAGCGTCACGATGACGCTGTCCAAGTGGGGCGAGCCGGTGACGGTCGCCAAGCCGGCGGTGTGATGCACACCGCTCCCCCGGCGACGGCCGCAGCAGGGACGACGAACCGCCGCATCGCGATCAGCGCGGGCAGCCTCGCGGTGGTGCTCGGCGCGCTCGACACCTACGTCGTGGTCACGATCATGACCGACATCATGAGCGACGTCGGGATCGGCGTGAACCAGATCCAGCGGGTGACGCCGATCATCACCGGCTACCTGCTCGGCTACATCGCCGCGATGCCGCTGCTCGGCCGCGCGTCGGACCGGTTCGGCCGCAAGATGCTGATCCAGATCAGCCTGGCCGGTTTCGCGCTCGGCTCGGTGATCACCGCGATGTCCACCGACCTGACCGTGCTGGTGATCGGGCGGGTGGTGCAGGGCACCGCCAGCGGCGCGCTGCTGCCCGTCACCCTGGCGCTGGCCGCCGATCTGTGGGCCGCGCGCAACCGCGCCGCCGTGCTCGGCGGCGTCGGCGCCGCCCAGGAGTTGGGCAGCGTGCTGGGCCCGCTGTACGGCATCACGCTGGTGTGGGCGTTCGGGCACTGGCAGTCGGTGTTCTGGGTCAACGTGCCGCTCGCGCTCATCGCGATGGTGATGATCCACTTCAGCCTGCCGTCGCGGTCCGTCGGCGAGGACCCCCAGAAGGTCGACGTGGTCGGCGGTCTGCTGCTGGCCGTCGCGCTGGGGCTGGCCGTGGTCGGGTTGTACAACCCCCGGCCCGACGGCAAGCAGGTGCTGCCCAGCTGGGGCGCGCCGGTGCTGATCGCCGCCGCCGTCGCCGCGGTCGCGTTCTTCGTGTGGGAGAAGTTCGCCAAGACCCGGCTGCTGGACCCGGCCGGCGTGCATTTCCGCCCGTTCCTGGCGGCACTGGGCGCATCGCTGACGGCCGGCGCGGCGCTGATGGTCACGTTGGTCAACGTCGAACTCTTCGGGCAGGGGGTGCTCGGCCAGGACCAGAACCAGGCCGCCTTCCTGCTGCTGCGCTTCCTGGTCGCGCTGCCCATCGGCGCCCTGGTCGGCGGCTGGGTGGCCACCCGCCTCGGCGACCGGATCGTCGCGTTCACCGGCCTGCTGATCGCCGCGGGCGGCTATCTGCTGATCTCGAAGTGGCCGGTGGACCTGCTGGCCGCGCGCCACGACCTGGGCTTCATCAGCCTGCCGGTGCTCGATACCGACCTCGCGATCGCCGGGTTCGGCCTCGGCCTGGTCATCGGGCCGCTGACGTCGGCGACACTGCGGGTGGTGCCCGCCGCCCAGCACGGCATCGCGTCGGCGGCCGTGGTGGTGGCCCGGATGATCGGCATGCTGATCGGCATCGCGGCGCTGTCAGCCTGGGGGCTGTACCGGTTCAACCAGCACTTGGCCAGCCTGCCCGCCAGCACCGGCGGCAACAGTCTGGCCGAGCGACTGGCTGCGGAGGCGCACCGGGTGCGCGAGGCGTACGTGCTGCAGTACGCCGAGATCTTCTCGATCACGGCGATCGTCTGTGTGGTGGGTGCCCTACTGGGCCTGTTGATCTGCGCCAAGCACGAACACGCCGACGAGCCCGAGGCGCTTCAGCAGCGCTCGAGTCCGCGGCCCATCAGCTGAGGCTGGTCGGCGTCGACGTCATCGAACGTGTCGTCGTCGGAGGTCAGTCCCCGCCAGGCATCGCGGATCACCGCCTTGATGGCATCGGGTGTGACCGGGCTGTTGCTGAGCCAGTCCTGCAGTGCAGTCATGCTCTCGTCCTTTGTTCGTGCTCACCTTGCGCAACTCTTCGGTGAAAGCGCGATATTCCCGTCCGAGTCTACCGAGCGGCCCGTCGCCGCAGGGCCGCTCCCGCGCCCGGCCGGGGGTGTGAGAACGACCACGGAAACCGTTGATGGACAGCGGGTAACGATCAGATAACGATGCGCGGCCGCCTCAGGCGGGGATGAGACTGAGGACGACGTCCGGTCCGACGGGGTGCATCTCGTCGAAACGCCACCGCTGAGCCTGGGCGATGCTGAGCACGCCGACGTCGTCGACGGCACTGATCGGCCCGCCCAACAGGATCGGCGCGACGTAGGCCAGGATGCGATCGATCACCCCGGCCCGCAGGAAGGCCCCGGCCAGTGTCGGGCCACCCTCCACGAGCACGTCGGTGCGGTCCGACAGCGCCTGGATCACCTCGCGGGGGTCGCGGGTGCGGATCACCATGGTGCGCGAGTCGTCATTGAGAACCGTTGCGTCAGGCGAGATCTCACGCATGCCGACGACTACGCGCAGAGGCTGCTGGGCGGCGAGCGTGCCGTCGGGGCGCCGCGCGGTCAGCGCCGGATCGTCGACGAACACGGTGCCCGTACCGACGACGATCGCGTCGGCCGCGGCACGCCTGCGGTGCACGTCGGCGCGGGCGGCTTCACTGGTGATCCATTGGCTCGAGCCGTCTGCGGCCGCACTGCGGCCATCCACGCTGGTGGCGAATTTCCATGTCACATGCGGCATTCCGGTGCGCTGCTTGTGCAGCCACTCGCGCAGCGGCCCGCCCGCCACCGCATCGGCACACACCCCCGGCGTCACGTGGACACCCGACGCCGCCAGCCGCGCCGCCCCGCCGGCAGCCACCGGGTTCGGATCGGCCACGGCGAACGCGACATTCGCGACGCCCGCGGCCAGCAGCGCGTCCACGCAGGGCGGCGTGCGGCCGACATGGTTGCACGGTTCGAGCGTCACCACCGCCGTGCCGCCGGCCGCCCGCTCCCCCGCCCGGCGCAGTGCCAGCACCTCCGCATGCGGGCCGCCGGGCGGCTCAGTCGCCCCGACACCGGCGATCTCACCGTGCGCGTCCAGGATGACCGCCCCTACCGGCGGATTGGGATAGGTTGTGCCTTTTACCTTTTCGGCCTGCTCGAGGGCCGCGGCCATGGCCGCGTCGAGGTTCACCGCGCGAGATGCTTGGACGCCGCCGCGGCCTGGTTGCGCAGCGACTGCACCGCCAGCGCGGGATCGTCGGCGCTGTAGACCGCCGACCCCGCGACGAAGCAGTCGACGCCCGCTTCGGCGGCGGCTTCGATCGTGTCGGTGTTGATGCCGCCGTCGATCTCGATGAGGATGGTCAGCTCGCCGGCGTCGACGAGGCGACGCACGATACCGACTTTGGGCAGCACCTCGGCGATGAACTTCTGTCCGCCGAACCCGGGTTCCACCGACATCACCAGCAGCGTGTCGAAGTCGCGAAGGATCTCCAGATACGGATCCACCGGCGTGCCCGGTTTGACGGCCAGACCCGCCTTCGCGCCCGCGGCACGGATGTCGCGGGCCACCGCGATCGGGTCGTCGGTGGCCTCGGCGTGGAACGTGACGTTGTGCGCGCCGGCCTCGGCGTAGGGCGGTGCCCACCGGGCCGGGTCGTCGATCATCAGGTGACAGTCCATCGGGATGTCGGTGACCTTGAGCAGCGACTCGACGACGGGCAGACCCAGAGTGAGGTTGGGCACGAAGTGGTTGTCCATCACGTCGACGTGCAGCCAGTCGGCGCCCTCGACCGCGGCGGCCTCGTCGGCGAGCCGGGCGAAGTCGGCGGCCAGGATGGACGGGGCGATCAGCGGGGCGGTGCGGGCGTGCTGTCCGGACATGGGGATCAGCCTATCGGGGGGCCGGTCACCCGAAGGGCGGCGGCGAACATCGCGTCGGTGCCGTGCCGGTGGGGCCAGAGTTGCACGGACAGGTTCTCCCCCGTGTCGTCGGCTGGTTCGAACAGCGCTCGGGTGTCCAGCGCGGTGACGGGGTGGCGACGCAGCGCATCGGCCACCACGCCGGTGGTCTCGGCCAGGTGCGGCGAGCAGGTCGCGTACAGCACGACGCCACCGGGCCGGGTCAACCGGATCGCCGAGGCCAGCAGTTCCCGCTGCAGCTTGGCCAGCGGCGCCACATCACCGGGCTGGCGTCGCCAGCGCGCCTCGGGCCGCCGGCGCAGCGCGCCGAGCCCGGTGCACGGGGCGTCGACGAGGACGCGGTCGAAACCCGGCTCCAGGCCGGTGTCGCGCCCGTCCACCCGGACCACGTCGACGGACAGCCCCCGGGTGTTCTGTTCCACCAGCTCGGCGCGCCGCGGCGCCGGCTCGACGGCGGTGACGCGGGCGCCCGCCGGCTGCCCCAGGGCGGCCAACAGAGCGGTCTTTCCGCCCGGTCCGGCGCACAGGTCCAGCCACCGTCCGCCGTCGGCGCCGTCGAGTTCGGCCAGCGTCATCGCTCGCGCGACCAGCTGGCTGCCCTCGTCCTGCACCAGTGCCCGACCGTCCCTGACCGGGGCCAGCGCGCCGGGATCGCCCTCGCTCAGGTAGACGGCGTACGGCGAGTACCGGCCGACGGTGCCGCCCACCTGGTCGGCCAGCTCGGTCGCGGTGAGCGCACCCGGCCGCGCCACCAGGTGCACCTCGGGGCGGGCGTCGTCACTGGCCAGCAGTGCCGCCAGCTCGTGGGCCCGGGCGCCCAGCGCATCGGTGAACGCCTGGGCGACCCACCGCGGGTGCGCGTGGACGAACGCCAGATGACCGACGGGGTCGGTGGCGGCGGGCGGGGCCAGCTCCGCGACCCACGACGCCTCGTCGCGGCGGGCGATGGTGCGCAGCACACCGTTGACGAAACCCGCACGCGCCGTATCGAATTCGATGCCGGCCTGCTCCACGGTGGTGGACACCGCGGCGTGGTCGTCGACGCGGGTGCGCAGGATCTGGTAGGCACCGAGGCGCAGCAGATCCAGCAGCACCGGGTCGATCCGGTCGACGGGCCGGCCCGCAGCCGCCGCGATGATCGCGTCGAGCAGGCCGCGGGCCCGGCAGGTGCCGTAGGTCAGCTCGGTCGCGAACGCCGCGTCGCGGCCGGTGATCCCGCGGTCGCGCAGCATCGCAGGCAGTGCCAGGTTGGCATAGGAGTCCTTCTCGGAGACGGCGCGCAGCACGTCGAACGCGGCCCGCCGGGCCGGGTCGAGCGGGGTGCGCCGCTGCGGGCGGCGCTTGCCGGGAGGTCGCGTCATGTGGCCGAACCGATCTCGTCGAGCCGTGCGCCGCGGGCCCAGTCCGCGGCATTCATGGGTTTCTTGCCCGGGGGCTGCACGGTCTGCAGTTGCACTGCGCCCGAGCCGGTGCCGACCCGGACATGCTTCTTGTCCACCTTGAGCTGCCCGGGTCCGAGGTCCGGCTCGTCGACCACCGTCACGGGCCCGACCTTGACGCGGTCCTCGCCGATCATCGTCCACGCGCCCGGGTTGGGAGTGACGGCGCGGATCCGCCGGTCGATCACGTGCGCGGGCAGATCCCACCGGATACGGGCGTCGTCGACGGTGATCTTCGGCGCGACGCTGACTCCGTCCGCCGGCTGGGGCACCGCGGTCAGGGTGCCGTCGGCGATGCCGTCCATCGTGGCCTCCAGCAGCGCGGCACCGGCCACCGACAGCCGGTCGAGCAGGTCGCCTGCGGTGTCGGCGGGCCGGATCGTCTCGGTGACGACGCCGTAGACCGGCCCGGAGTCGAGACTGCGCTCGATCTGGAACGTGGTGGCGCCGGTGACCGCGTCGCCCGCGGCGATCGCGGCCTGCACGGGAGCCGCGCCGCGCCAGGCGGGCAGGATCGAGAAGTGCAGGTTCACCCAGCCGTGGGCGGGTACCGCGAGCAGGTCGTCTCCGAGCAGCGCCCCGTAGGCGACCACCGCGCAGCAGTCCGGCGCCAACGCGGTCAGCTCGGCGACGAACTCCGCGGAGTTGGGTCGCTCCGGACGCAGCACCGTGATCCCGTGCTCGAGCGCGAGCTGTGCCACCGGCGACGGCGCCGGGCGGCCACGGCGGCCCGCGGCGGCGTCAGGGCGGGTGAGCACCGCGACGACGTCGTGGCGGGGCGAGGAGATGAGCCCACGCAGGGACGGGAGGGCCGGTTCCGGGGTACCGGCGAACACGAGACGCACCGGGCCAGTCTAGGAAGCAGGCCCTAGCGCGGGGTCTGGTAGTACTCCTTCTCGCCCACTTTGGTCAGCGGCGCGACGAACATCCACGGGATCGTGGTGAGCAGCCGGTTGAGGGTGGCCACCGAATCGTTGTAGTACTGCCGGGCGAACGCGAGCTTGTCCTCGGTGTCGGCGAGGTTGCGTTGCAGATCGAGGAAGTTGGCCGACGAATTCAGCTGCGGATAGCTCTGTCCCAGCGCCAGCAGCGGCGCCAGCGCCGAGTCGAGTTGCTTCTCCGCCGCGCCGCGCTGTGCCACCGAGCCGCCCGAGGTCGCCGACGTCAGCGCCGCCCGGGCGTCGGTGACGCGGTCGAGGATGGCCTTCTCGTGGGTGGCGAAGGTCTGCACCGTCTGGACGAGGGCGGGGATCAACGAAGCCCGCCGGGTCAGTTCGACGTCGATCCCCGACAGCGCCTCGGCGACACGGACATCGGCGGACCGGATCTTGTTGTAGCCGGCCACATATCCGATGAGCACCAGCACGACCAGCACCAGCACCACGGCGAGCAAGAACGTCACCATGATCCACCTCCTCCTCCGCCGCCACCGCCGCCGCCTCCGCCACTGAAGCCACCGCCGCCACCGCTCGATGACGACGACGACGACTGGGAGGCGGTGTAGGCGCCGATCGACGACGACAGCGCGCTCTCGAAACTGTCGAAGCTCGCCCCGCCGGCGCCGCCCGCCACCCCCCAGGACGATGACGGGCTCGATGTTGTATACCAATCCGGTTGCGGTGCAGCGGTATTCGTGTATGCCTCGTACTTCTTCGCCCACGCGGCCGCCACTCCGGCGGCGACAGCGAACGGGACGTAGGCGATGTAGAGGTCTTTGCGCGCGGAGAAGTCGAAGCGGGTCTCGGCGGAATCGGTGGCCAGCATGCGGTGGAATCCGCCTGCGCGCGACCACAGTTCGCGCCCGGCCGGGGTGCGCCGGGTACCCACCCCGTCACGCCAGGACCCGGCCGAGAACAGGAAGAACACCGCGAAGGGCAGGGCCCACATCGTGGTCGGGAAGCCCCAGCGGAAGAACCCGCAGATCATCAGCACGAACGCGACGGCGTTGGCGGCGCGCAGCCACAGCTCCTTCTTGCGGGCCACCATCAGCCCCGAGTCGATCGCCCATGCCTTGGCCGCCTCAGCCATGTCGGTCTTGGCCTTGTTGAGTTTCTCCCCCGACTTGGCCGTCTTCTTGGCGGCGAATTCGCTGCCGGCGTTGAGCAGCTTCAGCCGGGACGCGACCGCCAGACTGACCTTGTCGACCCCGGACCACTGCCCCGCCTTGGCGATGCTGCGGATGGTCCACTCCTTGTCGTTGACCTGGTGCAGCGTGATGAGATCCCGCTCGGCGAGGTAGAACAGCGTCGCGGTCAGGCCGTTCTTCGGGACCGCCTCGGTGCGGATGTACTCCAGCTGCACCGGCCCGAGGCCCGGCGGGGGCGCGTACTGCAGCGGAAAGCCGGGCGGACGCTCCAGCACACTACGGAACCACAGCACGGCCACGATGCCGAAGGCGATCGTCAGACCCAGCACCCACAGCACGGCGGTGACCGACTGCCCGAGGACCCGGTCCCAGGTGTAGGGCCACGGCAGGCTCAGCCGCGCCGGGGTGGGCACGTCGACCCCGGCGCGCAGGGTCACCGGGGTGCGCGGCGGCAGCGACGACGCCGTGGCCACCACGGTGTCGCCGCGCGCGCGCAGTTCGTCGCACGCCCGCCCGACGCCGAAGCCGACCGAACACTGCACGGTGCCGACGTCGCCGGGCAGGGTCACGGTGATGTCGGCCCGGTCGATGCGGTTGTTCCAGGAGGGGGCGATGACGTTCCAGAAGAAGACCGAGGGCGACGCCGTCGATCCGGGCCCGGACGGCACAGCCGCCAAATCGGTCCCCGACGGCGACGCCGTCGATCCCCCGACGGTCTGCGCGAACTTTCGGTCAGCGCCGGTGCCGCCGGGGTCGAGTACCCCGGGAACGCGGTAGCGGAGTTCGAACACGTGGGTGCCGTCGCTCAGCGTGCGGTCGGGGTCACCGATCTTGGCCACGCGGAAGCGCTTTCCGTCCTCCCACAGCATCTGGTAGGGCACCGGCTGCCCGTCGAGCAGGACCGACGTCACCTCGGGCTTCTGCCGGACGTGAGAGTCGTTCTGGTTGGCTACATCCCAGTAACGGAAGATGCCGTGGCGGTCGGTGCTGTAGAACTCCGTCGTGATCGTCTCGACCGCGGTCATGTCGCCGGCGTCGTCGACCGCGGCGTTCAGCGTGAAGTCGCTGATCACCACCGGGTCTTCGGCGGGCGTGCCGGCCGAGCCGCCACCGGAGAACACCACCGGCCACAGCAGTCCGAATGCGATGAGCAGCAGCGGGATCGCCGCTTTGACCACGCGCCCCACCGACATGCGCCTCACCCTATGTGCAACGGGTCGATCTGGATGCGAACCGGCTCATGATCATGGCGGGCGCTCTGCACCGCGCTGGCCTTGCGCAGCGCCGCCGACAGGGCCAGGCCGTCGTGGCGCGGCACCCGGGCGAGCATCCGGATGACCGGGTGCTCGTCGGCCACCCCGGCCGGCCTCCGGACCCCGACCGGCAGGTCGACGGGCCCCAGCAGGTCCGCCCCGTCGGGCAACACCACCCCGCCCAGCAGCGCGTTGACCGCGTCGGACGTGCCGTCGACCGCAGCCATGTGCACCGCGGGGGGCAGCCCGACCTCGGTGCGCGCGTCGAGTTCGGCGTCGGCGTGACCGACCGGATCCCACCGGATCAGCGCCTGCACGGTCGGGATCGCCGACTCAGCGACCACCGCGACGACGCCACCGTCGGCACGGCTGCGCACCAGAGCCGCAGCTGCCATCCAGCGCCGCAATGTGTCCTCGGCGGCGCGCAGGTCCTGGCGGCCGAGCAGCGCCCAGCTGTCGAGCAGCAGCGCGGCGCCGTATCCGCCGTCCGCGGCCGGTTCGACACCGGGGGTCGCGACCACCACCGCGGGACGCGCAGACACCGACTCGACGACGGCGTCGCCGCCGGAGGTCACCACCGCGACGCCGGGGAACGCGCGACCCAGTTCTTCGGCGGTGCGGCGGGCGCCGACCACGACCGCGCGCACCGCGTCGGCGCCGCACCGAACGCAGCGCAGTGACAGCTCTTCGCGCCCGCACCACCGGCACACCGCGCCGGCGGCGTCGCGGCCGGGCAGCGACAGCGGCCCGGTGCAGTGCCGGCAGCGGGCGATGGTGCGGCACCGGGCGCACGCCAGCGCGGGCACGTAGCCGCGTCGCGGCACCTGCACCAGCACCGGGGCGCCGGAGGTCAGCGCCCGGCGGGCCGCATCCAGCGCCATCGACGGCAGCCGCGCCGTCCGCGCCGCCGCGTCGCGTTCCTGTGCGTACGCGCTGTCCTCGAGCGCGAGCACCCGCGGGGCGCAGGCCCGCACGGCCTGCCGCGTCGCGGTCAGATCGTGCGCCCACCCGCTGCGCACCAGCGCCTGCGACTCCGCGGTGCGCGCGTAGCCGCCGATCACCGCGGCGCACCGCAGCTGATGCGCGCGCAACATCGCCACCTCGCGCGCATGCGGATACGGCGCGCGGGGCTCGGACAGCGAATCGTCGCCGTCGTCCCACAGCAGCACCAGCCCGAGATCGGCCACCGGTGCGAACACCGCGCTACGCGTGCCGATGACCAGTCGCGCGTCGCCACGCAGCACGGCCAGCCACCGCCGATAGCGCTCCGAAGGACCCAGCCCCGCCGACAGCGCGACCACCCGCTGCGGATCCACACGTTCGATGCACGCGGCGTGCAACCGGTCGACGTCACGCTGGTCGGGCACCACCGCGAGCACCGACCGGCCCGCGTTCACCGTCACCGCGGCCACCTCGGCCAGCCGGTCGGGCCACGACTCCCCCGGCAGCGCCTGCCACACCGCCCGGGCCGCCCGCCCGTCCTGCAACGCGGCGACGAACTGAGCTCCGCCGCTGTACGCCGACCAGCCCGCGGTGTCCACCGTCGCCGGCACGAATGCCTCGAGCACGGCGGCAGGCCGCTTCTCGACGGTGGCGTGCCGCGGCGGGACGGCCAGCCGCAGCACGTCGGCACGGGTACCGGCATACCGGGCCGCGACGGCGTCGACGAGGCGGCGGACGTCATGGGTGAGCACCGGCTCGGCGGACACCACCTTCTCCAGCCAGCCGAGCTTGCCGACATGGTCGGTGTCCGAGCGCCGCTCGAGCACGAATGCGTCGACCAGTCGGCCGTGGAAGCGGACCTTGACGCGCACCCCGGGTTGGGCGTCGTCGGACTGCTCGGCGGCGACGAGGTAGTCGAAGTCGCGGTCCAGGTGCGGCACGGTCAGCATCGGCAGCACCCGCGCGATCGGCTCGTGCTCGGCGGCCTGCCGGGCGCCGGTCACCCCTCGGGTCCAGCCGCGGGGACGGCCGGCCGGCCGAAGAGCAGGCCCGCGGTGATCAGCAGCAGCGATGCGGCGTAGCACCACCAGATCGGCACCGCGAGTGCCTCGCTGCGCAGCACGAACTTGCTGATGCCGATCATGGCGTCCGACACCGCGAAGCACACCGCGCCCAGGGCGGTCCACGGCGTCGGGAGGTCGGCCAGCAGCGCGGTGCACACCATCGCGCCCAGCACACCGATGTAGACCGTCACCGGGACGGCCATCCCCTCGGCGATCAACCGCGGCCAGAACCACACCAGCAGCGCCGCGCAGGCCAGCACGACCACGCCGGCCGCCACTGACCGACCAGGGGTGACCACGGCCAGCGGCAGCAGCGCGGCCAGGAAGCACAGGTGCGCGATCAGGAACGCGGCCAGACCCAGCACGAACGACGGCTCCCACCACGGCATCGCGAGCAAGAAGTCACCCGCGGCCGAGAACGCCAGCGCGCCCATCAGCCAGCGCCGCTCCCGCAGCGCCGGGTGGGTGGCCGCTGCCGCGGCGAGCAGCACCGCGGCCAGCGCCTTGACCGCGGGCTGGGCCGCGAACCGGCCAGTCAGCTCGGCGCCCGCGGGAACCTGCGTCGCGGTGACGATCAGGAACACGCCGTACCCCGCCGCCACCACAGCCGCGGCCGCCCACAACGTGCGGCCGCGCGGTGCCGCGCGGCGACCGGTCACGGGCAGCGGCGTGGTCATGGGCAGAACCTACTAAAACGGGCGGACGCTACCGTGTGGGCCATGGCCGATCTCGATCCCGTGCTGGCGAAGGTGCTCGCCGCTGTCCCGTTCACCCTCACCGCCGATGGCGGGCCCGCCGTGGCCCGGCAGCGCTTCGCCGAACTCCCCCGGATCCCGGTCCACCCCGAGGTCAGCACGGAGGACCACAGCGTCGACGGTCCCGCCGGCCCCGTCCCCGTGCGCGTCTACCGTCCGCCGACCGAGGCGTCGGTACTGCCGGTGGTGATCTTCATCCACGGCGGCGCCTGGTCGGTCGGCGATCTGGACACCTATGACGCGGCGGCGCGTATCCACGCGGTCGGCGCCGACGCCGTGGTCGTCTCGGTCGACTACCGGCTGGCCCCCGAACATCCCTACCCGGCGGCGGTCGAGGACACCTGGGCGGCGACGCAGTGGGTGGCCGCCAACGCCGGCCGCTTCGGCGGCGACCCGGAGCGCGTCGCGGTCGCCGGGGACTCCGCGGGCGGCAACCTCGCCGCCGTGATGGCGCAGCTGGCCCGTGACGCCGGCCTGCCGCTGCGCTTCCAGCTGCTGTGGTACCCGTCGACGACGTTCGACACGTCGCTGCCGTCGTTCACCGAGAACGCCGAGGCGCCGATCCTCGGCCTGGACGCGTGCAAGGCCTTCACCCGCTGGTATGTGGCGGACACCGACCTGTCGCAGCCGCCCGCCACACTGGTCCCCGCCGTCGGTGAGCTCGGCGGGCTGCCCGCCGCGTACATCGCCGTCGCCGGGCACGACCCGCTGCGCGACGACGGCATGCGGTACGCGGAACTGCTCACGCAGGCCGGCGTCGACACGGAACTGCACCACGCCGAGACGCTGGTGCACGGCTTCCTGGCCTACCACGGGGTGGTGCCCGCCGCGACGGAGGCGACCGAGCGCGCGCTCACGGCGCTGCGGACCGCACTGCAGTAGTGCTTTTTGGGATCGGTAGCCCGGGCGCGGGGCTAGCGTCCGTTCATGATCAACATTCACACGCTGCGACGCATCGGCGCCGCGGCACTGCTGACCGGGGCCGGCGCGGCGGCCGCATTGGGCTTCGGCTCGGGCGCCGCCGCCGCACTACCCCGCGTTCCGCTGCCGGCGTCCTGGCCGGGATGCCCCGAGGACAGCCCCGAAGGCCCGTGCCGCTGGTGCCCGGGTGACCCGCCGGTGCAGACCGGGAACCTCCGGGTGAATCCGGTGGTCTGGGACAACAACGTCTGCCACACCTACTGGTACGTGTACCACGGTCAGGGCAACGTGGCCGCGAACATCTTCGAGGGCGAGGCGCCGCCGGCGCCGCCACCCCCGCCGCCGAACCTCACCCCGCCGCTGCCGCCGGGATGGTGCTGGTCGCTGTTCCTGCCGACCACCAACTGCCCGAACGGCTGACGGTCATGATCCGAATCGTCGGCGTCGCGATCGCCGTCGCCGGCCTGCTGCTCAGCGCACCGGCCGCCGTCGCACAGGGCCCCAGTTACCAGGGAGGCAACTGCCCGCCGGGGCTGACGTGCACCCACTGGTGCCCCGGCGACCCCGCGATCCCGGGCGGTCAGGTCCTGAGCTGGGACCCGAACGTCTGCCACGACTGGTACTGGAACTCCTACGGCATCGTCGACGTCAACGCCGGCGTGCTGTACCCGTGGAGGTGACCTAGACGGCGTTCTTGAGGTCGTCGACCTTGTTCAGCTGCTCCCACGGCAGCTCGATGTCGGTCCGGCCGAAGTGCCCGTACGCCGCGGTGGGCGCGTAGATCGGCCGCAGCAGGTCCAGATCGCGGACGATGGCGCCCGGCCGCAGGTCGAACACCTCGCCGATGGCCTTCTCGATCTTCACCGGGTCGACGGTCTCGGAACCGAACGTCTCCACGAACAGGCCCACCGGGGCGGCCTTGCCGATCGCGTAGGCGACCTGGACCTCGACCCGCTCCGCGAGCCCGGCGGCGACCACGTTCTTGGCGACCCAGCGCATCGCATACGCGGCCGAGCGGTCCACCTTCGACGGATCCTTGCCCGAGAAGGCGCCGCCGCCGTGGCGGGCCCAGCCGCCGTAGGTGTCGACGATGATCTTGCGGCCGGTCAGGCCGGCGTCGCCCATCGGGCCGCCGAGCACGAACTTGCCGGTCGGATTGACCAGCAGGCGCGGCGACGAGGTGTCGAGGGTGTCGTGGGCGAGTTCGGCGAGCACCGCGTCGATGACGTGCTGCTTGATCTCCGGCGCCAACTGGCTCTCGAGGTCGATGCCGTCAGCGTGCTGGGTGGAGAGCACCACGGTGTCCAGCCGGACCGGGGTGGTGCCGTCGTACTGCACGGTGACCTGCGTCTTGCCGTCCGGGCGCAGGTAGTCCAGCGTCCCGTTCTTGCGGACCTCGGTCAGCTTGCGCGAGAGCCGGTGGGCCAGCGCGATCGGCAGCGGCATCAGCTCGGGGGTGTCGGCGATGGCGTAGCCGAACATCAGGCCCTGATCGCCGGCGCCCTGGGCGTCCAGCGGGTCGGCCGCGCCCTCGACGCGCGTCTCGTGGGCGGTGTCGACGCCCTGCGCGATGTCCGGCGACTGGGCGCCGATGCCGATGTTCACGCCGCAGGTGAGACCGTCGAAGCCCTTGTCCGAGTGGTCGTAACCGATGTCGAGGATGCGGGCGCGCACGGTGTTGGTGATGTCGGCGAACGCCTCCTTGGCCGCCGTGGTCACCTCGCCGACGACGTGCACCTGGCCGGTCGTCACCAGCGTCTCGACCGCCACCCGGGACTTCGGATCGCCGGCGAGCAGTGCGTCGAGCACCGAGTCGCTGATGGCGTCACAGATCTTGTCCGGGTGCCCCTCGGTCACCGACTCACTGGTAAACAGCCGAGCATCACTCACGTCCGATCCCTTTCCATTTCACTCATGTCTGCGACGGCACGCAGTGCCGGGCGCCTCTAGCACCCAAGCGTGTCCCCCTGCGGCGCGCAACCTTTACGCGCAGCCGATGTCTGTTCGCTGGCCGCTCACCCGGTGTGCAGGAAGCCGGCGATCGCGTCCACAATACGGCTCGCCATCACGGTCTTCGAACCGTGCTCCAGTGCGGACTCGTTGCCGTCGGACGACAGCAGCCAGCCGTCGTTGTGATCGACCTCGAAGGCCCGGTTCTCGCCGACCGCGTTGACGACGAGCAGATCGCACCCTTTGCGGCGGAGTTTGGCCCGGGCGTGGAACAGCACGTCGCCGTTGGCGTCCCCGGTTTCGGCGGCGAACCCGACGATGGCCCGCATGTTGGGGAGCTGACCGTCGGCGCGGGCGCGCACCGCCCCGGCGAGCACATCGTCGTTGCGGACCAGTTCGATCGTCGGCTCGCCCTCTCCGGCAGGCCCCTTCTTGATCTTGTTGACCGCGGGGTTGGCGGGCCGGAAATCGGCGACCGCCGCGGCCATGACGAGAACGTTCGCGTCCGGCGCGTGCTTGGACACCGCGTCACGCAGCTGTGCGGCCGACCCGACGTGCTCGACGTGGACGCCGGCGGGGTCGACGAGCCCCGCAGTGTTGCCCGCGATCAGCGTCACGTCGGCGCCGCGCTGGGCCATGACGCGGGCCATCGCGTACCCCTGCTTGCCGGAGCTGCGGTTGCCGATGAACCGGACGGGGTCGATGGGTTCGCGGGTACCGCCCGCGGTCACCAGCACCTTGACCCCGGCCAGGTCGTAGGGCAGCGCGTCGCCGCGGGCGAGCAGCAGCTGGGCCAGCGTGCTGATCTCCTCGGCTTCGGGCAGTCGCCCCGGCCCGGTGTCGGCGCCGGTCAGCCGGCCCGACGCGGGTTCCATCACGACGGCACCGCGTCGGCGCAGCGTGGCGACGTTCTCGACGGTCGCGGGATGGAACCACATCTCGGTGTGCATGGCGGGCGCGTACAGCACCGGACATCGCGCGGTCAGCAGCGTCGCGGTGAGCAGGTCGTCGGCTCTGCCGATCGTCGCGCGGGCCAGCAGGTCGGCGGTGGCGGGTGCGACGACGACGAGATCGGCGGACTGGCCGATGCGCACGTGCGGAACCTCGTGGACGTCGTCGAAGACGCCGGTGTGCACGGGGTTACCGGAGAGCGCCTCGAATGTGGCGGCGCCGACGAACTTCAGCGCCGAGTCGGTGGGGACCACCCGCACGGAGTGGCCGGCCTCGGTGAGCTGACGGACCACGGTCGCCGCCTTGTATGCGGCGATACCGCCGGCGACGCCGACGATGATCCGTTTGCGCTCGGCCATCCCCTGGGGCCGCGTTCCTACTCGCCCTCGGTGTGCTCGAGCAGATCCTCGTGGATCTCGCGCATCGCGATCGACAGCGGCTTCTCCTGCAGGCCGGGCTCGACCAGCGGACCGACGTACTCGAGGATCCCGTCACCGAGCTGGTTGTAGTAATCGTTGATCTGACGTGCGCGTTTGGCGGCGTAGATCACCAGCGCGTACTTGCTCGACGCGCGGTCCAGCAACTCGTCGATGGGCGGGTTGGTGATGCCCAACGGCGTGTCGTAGGCGCTGGCGGCGGACGGATCGAGGTCCACGGCGGCCAGCCGCGTGTCGGCGTGCGGGGTGCTCACGTAAAAGATCTCCTGGCGATTCGGATCGAGAATTCAAGACTGGTCGCGCCGCACCGGTGTGCGGGCCACCAGCAAGGATACCAACGCAGCACAGGCCGATTCCAATTCACTGTTGACGACGACCTCGTCGAAGTCGCCCTGCGCGGCCAATTCGGTGCGTGCCGTCGCCAATCGGCGGGCCATCACCTCGGGGGTCTCGGTGCCCCGGCCGGTCAGCCGGCGCTCGAGGGTCTGCCAATCGGGCGGGGCCAGGAAGACCGTGACGGCCTCCGGCATCGCCTTCTTGACCGCTCGGGCCCCGGCCAGATCGACTTCGATGAGGACCGGCCGGCCGGCGGCCGTGGCCGCGCGGACGGGGGCTGCGGGCGTACCCGAGCGGTGCAAACCGCCGTGGATCTCCGCCCATTCCAGCAGCTCGCCGGCGTCGATGAGGTGCTGGAATTCGGTGGGCGTGACGAACGCGTAGTCCACGCCGTCGCGCTCGCCGGGGCGCGGCGCCCGCGTCGTCACCGAGACGCTGAAGTACAGGTCAGCGACGCGGTCCCGCAGGCAGCGGACGACCGTGGACTTGCCGACGGCAGACGGGCCGGACAGCACCATGACCGGAGCCTGTGGGTGCGTGTCCGGCCCTCCGCCTTCGCTCACTGACCCCTCTTACGAGAAGTCGAACTTTTCCAGCAGGGCCTTGCGCTGACGATCACCCAGGCCACGCAGCCTGCGGGTCGGGGCGATCTCGAGCTCGGTCATGATCTCCTGCGCCTTGACCTTGCCGACCTTGGGCAGCGCCTCCAGCAGAGCGGAGACCTTCATCTTGCCCAAGACCTCGTCGGTCTCGGCGTCCTTGAGAACCTGCTTGAGGTTGGTGCCGCCGCGCTTGAGCCGATCCTTGAGCTCCGCTCGGGCTCGACGTGCGGCAGCAGCCTTCTCCAACGCTGCCGCGCGCTGTTCGTCGGTCAACTGGGGAAGGGCCACGGGTTCCTCCGTCTCGTCACCATCTGTTTTTCTCTCGGCCGGTCGTGGTGGATCGCGAACCGGCCAGCGTGGACGACCGTACCCACGCGGGCTGACGAAAGCTAACCCCACCCCCGGGTTCTGCGATCAAAAGCCCAGCGTGTAGGGCGCAAAGGGGCCCGCGCGGGGATCGGCGCGTCGCCGGGAGCCGGGATTGCCGAAATCGCCTGATCGAACGGAAATGCCTGCATATCGGCGGTTTTGCGGTCACCGACCCGCAACCACTGCCGCCCCAACAGGCACCGGTGTGCGTCACACCCGCCCCAGGCGGGTGAGCCGAGAAATTTTCCCAGGTCAGTCGCGGTCGGGCGTGTCGCACAGATCGTTCAACCCTGCAGGTGCGCGACCGCGTCGCGCATCGACTCGGCGGCGCCGCGCAGCGCCGCCACGTCCGGTCCAACGCGCAGCACCTCGCGGGACACCGCGGGCAGCAGCTGGCCGGGCCGGGCCCCACCCAGTCCCGCCAGCGCGTCAGGACGGCCGCCCTGGGCGCCGACGCCGGGCACCAGTACGGGACCCCCGAGGCCGCTCACATCGGGCGGGTCGGTCAACGTGGCACCGACGACCACCCCGACCGACCCGGCCTGTGCGCCCGCGTTGGCCGCGGCGGCGGCGTCGACGATCGACTGGGCGACGGTGCGCCCTCCGGCGTCCGCTCGCTGCACGGAAGCGCCCTCGGGGTTGGAGGTGGCCGCGAGCACGAACACCCCGCGGTCATGCGCGAGCGCGGTGTCCAGCAGCGGCTGCAGCGAACCGAACCCCAGATAGGGCGAGGCGGTCACCGCGTCGGCGGCCAGCGGCGAGTCGCCGGCCCAGGCCGCGGCGTAGGCGGCCATCGTCGAGCCGATGTCGCCGCGTTTGGCGTCGGCGAGCACCAGCACCCCCTCGGCGCGCAGCGCCGCGATCGTGTGCTCGAGGACCGCGAAGCCCGCCGAGCCGTACGCCTCGAAGAACGCCACCTGCGGTTTGACCACGGCGACGCCGGCGAACGCGGTCACGCAGATGTCGCTGAAGCGGGCCAGCCCGTCGGCGTCGGCGCTCAGCCCCCAGGCGCGCAGCAGCTCGGGGTGCGGGTCGATGCCCAGGCACAGCGGGCCACGCTGCGCCATCGCGCCGGACAGGCGGTCACCGAACCCGCCCACGCTCACGACCCCAGCGCGCTGTGCAGGTCCTGCAGCGACATCACGCCGATGTCGCCGCGGATGCTCGCCTCGATGCCCTGCACCGCGGCCGAGGCGCCCTGCACGGTCGTCACGCACGGGATGTTCATCGCGACCGCGGCCGACCGGATCTCGTAGCCGTCGATGCGCGGGCCGGAGTTGCCGTACGGGGTGTTGATCACCATCTGCACCTCCCCCGCCTTGATCGCGTCGACCGCCGACAACGCGGGCCGGTCCGGGCTCGGTTCTTCGAAGTGCTTGCGCACTTCGTCGCACGGAATCCCGTTGCGCCGCAACATCTCCGCGGTGCCCTCGGTGGCCAGGATGTGGAAGCCGAGGTCGGCGAGACGCTTGACCGGGAACACCAGCGAGCGTTTGTCGCGGTTGGCGACCGACACGAACACGGTGCCTTGGGCGGGCAGCGAGCCGTAGGCGGCGGTCTGGCTCTTGGCGAACGAGCTGCCGAAGTCGTGGGCGATGCCCATCACCTCGCCGGTGGACTTCATCTCGGGTCCGAGCAGCGAGTCGATCTGGCTGCCGTCGTGCTTGCGGAACCGGTGGAACGGCAGCACGGCCTCCTTCACGGCCACCGGCGCGTTGCGCGGCACGGTGGCCCCGTCGCCCTCGGCCACCAGCAGGCCTTCCTCGCGCAGCCCCGCGATCGTGGCGCCCAGCATGATCCGCGCGCAGGCCTTGGCCAGCGGCACCGCCGTAGCCTTGGAGACGAACGGCACCGTCCGACTGGCGCGCGGGTTGGCCTCCAGCACGTAGAGCACGTCGTCCTTGAGGGCGTACTGCACGTTGAGCAGGCCGACCACCCCGACGCCGAACGCGATCGCCTCCGTGGCGCGCCGCACCGCTTCGATGTCGCTGCGGCCCAGGGTGACCGGCGGCAGCGCACACGCGGAGTCCCCGGAGTGGATCCCGGCCTCCTCGATGTGCTCCATGATGCCGCCGATGTAGACCTCGGTGCCGTCGCACAGGGCGTCGACGTCGATCTCGATCGCGTCCTCGAGGAAGCGGTCGACGAGGACGGGATGCTCGGGCGAGAGTTGGGTGGCCCGGGTGATGTAGCCCTCGAGTGTCTCGTCGTCGTAGACGATCTCCATGCCTCGTCCACCCAGCACGTAGGACGGCCGCACCAGCACCGGGTAACCGATGTCGGCGGCGATCCGCCGGGCCTGATCGAAGCTGGTCGCCATCCCGAACCGCGGCGCGGGCAGGCCGGCCCTGCGGAGCACCTCACCGAACTCACCGCGGTCCTCGGCCAGGTCGATGGCCTCGGGCAGCGTGCCGACGATGGGCACCCCGGCTTTCTCCAGCCGCGCGGCCAGCCCCAGCGGCGTCTGACCGCCGAGCTGGACGATGACGCCGACCACCCCGGGCCCGCCGCGGCCTGAGTACTGCTCGGCGAAGTAGATCTCGAGCACGTCCTCGAATGTCAGCGGCTCGAAGTAGAGCCGGTCTGCGGTGTCGTAGTCCGTCGAGACGGTCTCGGGGTTGCAGTTGATCATCACCGTCTCGAACCCGGCCTGGCTCAACGTGGTCGCGGCGTGCACGCAGCTGTAGTCGAACTCGATGCCCTGCCCGATGCGGTTGGGCCCGGATCCGAGGATCAGCACCTTCGGCTTCTCGGCCTGGGGGGCGACCTCGCTCTCGGCGGCGGGGTCGAGCTCGTAGCTGCTGTAGTGGTATGGCGTCTTGGCCTCGAACTCCGCGGCGCAGGTGTCGACGGTCTTGAACACCGGATGGATGCCGAGCCGCTGCCGCAGCGACCGAACGCCCATCTCGCCGGCCAGTTCCGGCCGCAGTGCAGCGATCTGGCGGTCGGAGAGCCCGTTGTGCTTGCTGCGCCGCAGCAGTTCCTCGCCGAGCACCGGCGCGTCGATCAGCTCGGCGCGCAGGTCGACGAGACCGCTGATCTGGTCGACGAACCAGGGGTCCACCCCGGACGCCTCGGCGACCTGTTCGACGCTGGCGCCCAGCCGCAGCGCGTACTCGATGTCGTAGAGCCGGCCGTCGGTCGGGGTGCGCAGCCGCTCGAGCACCTCGTCGACGTCGCCCTCGACGTCGTCGCCGGTCCAGAACCCGGCGCGGCTGGTCTCCAGCGAGCGCATCACCTTGCCCAGCGCCTCGACGAAGTTGCGGCCCAGCGACATCGCCTCGCCCACCGACTTCATCGTGGTGGTCAGCGTGGCGTCGGCGCCGGGGAACTTCTCGAACGCGAACCGGGGCGCCTTCACCACGACGTAGTCCAACGTCGGCTCGAAGCAGGCCGGCGTCTCCTTGGTGATGTCGTTGACGATCTCGTCGAGCGTGTAGCCGATGGCCAGCTTGGCGGCGATCTTCGCGATCGGGAAGCCGGTCGCCTTGGACGCCAGCGCGCTGGACCGCGACACCCGGGGATTCATCTCGATGACGATGAGCCGGCCGTCTTTCGGGTTGACGGCGAACTGGATGTTGCAGCCGCCGGTGTCGACGCCGACCTCGCGCAGGATCTCGATGCCCAGGGTGCGCATCGTCTGGTATTCGCGGTCGGTCAGCGTCATCGCCGGGGCGACGGTCACCGAGTCACCGGTGTGCACACCCATCGGGTCGAAGTTCTCGATAGAGCACACCACCACGACGTTGTCGTGGTGGTCGCGCATCAGCTCGAGCTCGTATTCCTTCCAGCCGTAGATCGATTCCTCGATCAGCACGTTCGCCGAAGGCGACGCGGCGAGCCCGTCACCGGCCATCCGTTCGACGTCCTCGGCCGAGTAGGCCATGCCCGATCCCAGGCCGCCCATCGTGAAGGACGGCCGGACCACGACGGGCAGTCCCAGATCGGCGACGGTCTCGCGCACCTCGTCCATCGTGAAACACACGCGGCTGCGGGCGGATTCGCCGCCGACCTTGCTGACGATGTCCTTGAACTTCTGCCGGTCCTCGCCGCGCTGGATCGCCTCGAAGTCGGCGCCGATCATCTCGACCCCGTAGCGGTCCAGCGCGCCGTTCTCGTACAGCTTGACCGCGGTGTTCAGCGCAGTCTGCCCGCCCAGGGTGGCCAGCAGCGCGTCGATCTTGTGGCCGCGCTCGGCCTGTTGGGCGATCACCTTCTCCACGAACTCGGCGGTGATCGGTTCGACGTAGGTGTGATCGGCGAACTCCGGGTCGGTCATGATCGTCGCCGGATTGGAGTTGATCAGCGTGACCTCGAGGCCCTCGGCCCGGAGCACCCGGCAGGCCTGCGTGCCGGAGTAGTCGAACTCCGCGGCCTGGCCGATCAGGATCGGCCCCGAGCCGATCACCAGGATGTGGTTGAGGTCTGTGCGGCGTGGCATCTACTTGTCTCCCGCCATCAGGTCGATGAATTGGTCGAACAGGTAGTTCGCGTCGCGGGGGCCCGCAGCGGCTTCCGGGTGGTACTGCACCGAATACGCCCGTTTGTTGGTCAGCGCGATCCCCTCGACCACACCGTCGTTGGCGCAGGTGTGGGTCACCACCGCCCGGCCGAACGGGGTGTCGAACTCTTCGCCGGCCTCCCCCTCGAGCGCGAACCCGTGGTTCTGCGCGGTGATCGCCACCCGTCCGGTGGCGTGGTCCATCACGGGGATGTTGATGCCGCGGTGACCGAAGGTCATCTTGTAGGTCGACCGGCCCAGCGCCCGGCCCAGGATCTGGTTGCCGAAGCAGATGCCGAACAGCGGCACACCGGCGTCGATCACCTGACGGGTCACCTCGACGACGTGGTCGGCGGTGGCCGGATCCCCCGGGCCGTTGGACAGGAACACCCCGTCGGGATGCAGGTCGGCGATCTCGGCGAAGCCCGCCGACGAGGGCAGCACGTGGGTGCGGATGCCGCGCTCGGAGAAATTGCGCGGGGTGTTGGTCTTGATGCCGAGATCCAGGGCGACGACGGTGAAGCGTTGCTGCCCTTGCGGTTCCACCACATAGCGGTCGTCGGTGCTGACCTCGCCGGCCAGATCGGCGCCGAGCATCGCGGCCTGTCCGCGCACCCGGGCGAGCAGTTGCTCGGTGTCGGCCAGCGCCGCGCCGCTGAACACGCCTGCCTTCATCGACCCGCGGCTGCGCAGGTGCCGCACGACGGCGCGGGTGTCGATCCCGGCGATCCCGACGACACCCTGGCGCGCCAACTCGTCGTCGAGCGTTCCGGTGGCCCGCCAGTTCGACGCGCGCGGCGACGGATCGCGCACCGCGTAGCCGGCGACCCAGATCTTGTCGCCCCGGCTCTCGCTGTCCTCGTGGTTCCAGCCGGTGTTGCCGATCTGGGGCGCGGTGGCCACCACGATCTGCCGGTGGTAGCTCGGATCGGTCAGGGTCTCCTGGTAGCCCGACATGCCCGTCGAGAACACGGCCTCGCCGAGCGTCTCGCCGACCGCGCCGAACGGTGTGCCGGTGAAAACCCGGCCGTCCTCGAGCACGAGCACGGCTCTGTCCTCCGTCATGCAACCTCCTCCGGAAGCCATCTCGAATATTCGCGCCGGTCGTCGGCGCGGAAGCCGGTGTCGATCTCCACTCCCGAGGGCAGTCGCCAGCGGATGGCGAGAATGCCCTCGTGGGTCAGCGCCTTGCCCGCGAGGCTCTTCTCGGCGCGGATCGCGGTGATCGCGTCCTCGGGAATCCAGATCGGTCCGGCGCCGGTGCGCTGCACCATGATTCCCTCCGGGTAGCGGGTGAGTACCGCCTTGGCGCGGAAGCCCAGGTCGCTCGCGGCGACCCGGTCGTTCCAGTTCGGGACGAGCGTGCTGCCGATGTAGAGCCCCTTGGTGGGGGCGACGGTCGCCGAGCCCACCGTGTCGGGCAGCGACGGCAACGTGCCGATGAGTTCGGCCTGGCGCTCGGCGCGGCGCCTCCAGCCGCGCAGCATCGCCCCGATCAGGATCGCGATGATCAGCGCGACCACCGCGGCCATGATCAGCGAGGCCACCAGTGTCCCGGTGTTCATGCGCCGGCCTTCCCGTCGCGGGCGGTGATCGTGCCGCGCAGCAGGGTCGCCGTCACCACGGCGGGGAACTCCATGTCCTCGTACGGGGTGTTGCCGGATCGGCTGGCGAGCTGGGAGCCACTCACCGTCCAGACGGCGTCCGGGTCCACGACCGTCAGGTTCGCCGGCTCCCCGACCTCCAGCGGCCTGCCCTGATCCGGCAGGCCGACGATGCGCGCCGGGGCCTCGCTCATCACCCGGGCGACGTCACGCCAGGTCAGCAGGCCGGGCCGGACCATCGTCTCGACGACCACCGACAGCGCGGTCTGCAGGCCGAGCATGCCGGGCCGCGCGTTGGCGAACTCGCACATCTTCTCGTGTTCGGCGTGGGGCGCGTGATCGGTTGCCACACAGTCGATCACGCCGTCTGCGAGCGCCTGTCGCAGCGCGACGGCGTCGGAGGCTTCCCGCAGCGGAGGGTTGACCCGGTTGCGCCCGTCGTAGGACTCCAGCCGTGAGTCGTCGAGCAGCAGGTGGTGCGGGGTGACCTCGGCGGTGATCGAGACGCCCTGCTCCTTGGCCCACCGGATGAGCTCGACGGTGCCGGCGGTCGAGGCGTGGCAGATGTGCACCCGCGCACCGGCGTCGCGGGCCAGCAGCGCGTCGCGGGCGACGATGGATTCCTCGGCGGCGCGGGGCCAGCCGGCGAGTCCCAGCCGGGCGGCGTTGGGGCCCTCGTGAGCGACGGCGCCGACGGTCAGCCGCGGCTCCTCGGCGTGCTGGGCGATCAGGACGCCCAAGCCGGAGGCGTATTCGAGGGCGCGGCGCATCACCAGCGGATCGTCGACGCACACACCGTCGTCGGAGAACATCCGGACCTGCCCGAGGCCGGCGGCCATCAGGCCCATCTCGGTGAGCTGCTTGCCCTGCAGCCCGACGGTGACGGCGCCGACGGGGTGCACGTCGACCAGCCCGACCTGCCGGCCGCGCTGCCACACGTGGTCGGTGACCACGGCGCTGTCGGCGACCGGATCAGTGTTCGCCATCGCGAAGACCGCGGTGTAGCCGCCCAGAGCTGCTGCGGCCGAGCCGGTTTCGATGTCCTCGGCGTATTCCCGTCCGGGCTCGCGCAAGTGGGTGTGCAGGTCGACGAAGCCGGGCAGCAGGATCTGACCGGCGGCGTCGAGGGTCTCGTCCCCGGTCAGTCCCGAGCCGATCTCCAGGATCTGCCCGTCTCCGACCAGCACGTCGACGGGTTCGCCTTCGCCGTAGAGCCGGACGCCGGTGAGCACGATGGTCATGCGCTGATCGCCTCCATTTCGGCGCCGACGAGCAGGTGGAACAGCACAGCCATCCGGACGTGCACGCCATTGGAAACCTGTTGCAGCACTGCCGATTGCGGGGAGTCGGCCACCGAGTACGCGATCTCCATACCGCGCAGCATCGGGCCCGGGTGCAGCACGACGGCGTGGTCGGCCAGCTGCGCCTGCCGCTTCTCCGACAGTCCGTAGCGCACCGAGTACTCGCGCGAGGAGGGGAAGAAACCACCGTTCATCCGCTCGGCCTGCACGCGCAGCATCAGCACGGCGTCGGCGAGCGGCAGTTCGGCGTCGAGTTCGTGCGACACGCTGACCGGCCATCCGGTGACGCCGACGGGCAGCAGGGTGGGCGGGGCGACCAGCACCACCTCGGCGCCGAGCGTGTGCAGCAGCGCCACATTGGACCGGGCGACCCGGCTGTGCAGAACGTCTCCGACGATCACCACCCGTTTGCCCTCGATCCCGCCGAGGCGCTGCCGGATGGTCAGCGCGTCGAGCAGCGCCTGGGTCGGGTGCTCGTGGGTGCCGTCGCCGGCGTTGATGACCGACGGGCCGCCGTCCTCGTCGACCGTCCAGGCGGCGAGCTGCTGGGCCGCGCCGGAGGCGGGATGGCGGATGATCAGCGCGTCGGCGCCGGCGGCGCGCAGCGTCAGCGCGGTGTCGCGCAGCGATTCGCCTTTGGACACAGACGATCCCGACGCGCTGACGTTGATGACGTCGGCGCTCATCCACTTGCCGGCCACCTCGAACGACACCCGGGTGCGGGTGGAGTTCTCGTAGAACATCGTGATGATGGTGCGGCCGCGCAGCGTCGGCAGCTTCTTGACCTCCCGGCCGAGCAGCGCCTCGCGGAATCGGTCGGCGTCGTCGAGGATCGCGGTGGCGTCGTCGCGACTCAGGTCGGCCGCGGTCAGCAGATGTTTCACCTCGTCGGCCCTCCATATGGTGCGATGGAAATCCCATCGGCTCCATCATTTTCGGTGAGCCGGACCTTGACGTTCTCGCTACGCGAGGTCGGCACGTTCTTGCCGACGTAGTCGGCCCGGATCGGCAGCTCGCGGTGGCCGCGGTCCACCAGCACCGCCAGCTGCACCGCGCGGGGTCGGCCCAGGTCACGCAGCGCGTCGAGCGCGGAGCGGACCGATCGGCCGGTGTAGAGCACGTCGTCGACGAGGATCACCAGCGCGCCGTCGATACCGCCGGGCGGGATCGACGTCGGGGCCAGCGCCCGGGGCGGCTTGGACATCAGGTCGTCTCGGTACAGCGTGGTGTCCAGCGCGCCGTGGGCGACCTCGGTCTGACTGAACTCGGCGATGTTGCGCGCCAGGCGGGTGGCCAAGGTCACGCCTCGGGTGGGGATGCCCAGCAGGATGACTCGCGATGCGTCGGGGGCGTCGAGTGCGGTCTTCTCGATGATCTGATGGGCGATGCGGGCGATCGTTCGACTCACGTCCGCCGCGGACATCAATTCCCGGTCACTGGTGGCAGCCACAGGTAACCCGGACCTCCTTCTCCGCCTCACGGGACGGTCGTTAAAGGATGTCGGTAATTGCGGGCGAGCTTAGCAGGTGTCAGACGGACCCGCGACGACGGCTACACCGCCAGTGCGTTCCGTGAGACGACGTAGACGGCACCGTCGTAGTAGTCAGTGACGTATGCAGTTCCGGTCGGCCCGGCTGCGATGTAACGGCCGTAGGCGGCCACGCTGAAGTACGGGTATCGCGTCTCGGGGTCCCACTCGTAGTAGAGGTCGACTGAGAGCCCTCGGCCTCCGGATCGCGTCTGATCGGTCACGACATTCGTCAGCAGAGTGTTGGTCGCAGTGTCGACTGCGCTGACAGTCATGCCGTCCCAATTCGTGACGTACAAGGTGGAGCCGGAAACGGTCAGATCTTGGGCCCAGTTGGGGATGTTCACGGTCGCGATCTCTTTGCGGTAGGTGGCGCTGGCAGGATCCGTGTCGATGACCGACACGAATCCGTACTGACCGCTGACCCACCAGGTGACGCCCGATGCGTCTGTGATGAAGGAACCACTGGTGTGACCGCCTGTGCCGGTTTCGACGGTTGTGGCGCTTGCCGACACGTATACGCGCTTGCCGTCCGGACTGACTGCGATGTTCCCTGTGCTGTCGGTGAAGGCCGACCTCATGACGTCGTGATTCCACACCGGCCCGACCTGAACCCCAACCGCCGCCATGGTGGAAGTGTCGATGATGGACAGGCCCACTCCAGGCGTGCCGTACAACCACCTGCCATCAGCGCTGATTTTCAGGTCGTTCATACGCCCCAGCGAGGCAGTCTGGAGGATCTGGTTGATGTCACCGGCAGTGTTGACCACCGTCACGCTGCCATCGGTCGCCGCGACATACAGGCGGCTGCCGTCGGGTGTCACCGCCAACTCGGTGATCATGTTGTCGTAGAACATCGTTCCCGCTTCGGGATTGTCGACCTGGGTGCGCGGGATGTTCAGTGTCACGGTTCTGATGACGTTGTTGGTGCCCGCATCGATGACGGAGACGGTGTTGTCGAGCGAGTTGGCGACATAGACGCGCTTGCGCTGATCACTGGCCGCGATGCTCAGCGGCCCGCGACCTGTCGTGAGGGTTTTCACGGCGTGATTCGTGGCGGCGTCGACGACGGTGACATCGCCACTTCCGTAATTCGGTACGTAGACGAAGCCGTTGGTCACCACCGCTCCACTGGGACCACTTCCCGCAGAGACGGTAGTGACGCCGTATGTCGGTGCTGCAGGCAGGATTGCCACCCGGACGGGGACGAAGACATCGGCTTTGCCGTCGCTGACCTTCACGGTGAAAGTGTCGGTGTCCTCTCCCGAAGTCTGGGCCGCCTGGTCGCGGGCCGCGGCGGTGGGCGTGTAGAGGTACGTGTACTCGGTGTTGTATGTGGTGGTGACCGCCGTCACTGTCACCGAACCCTGCGTCGGCTGAACGGAAACCGTGCTATTTAACGGGTCTCCATCGACATCTCCGACGGTGAACGACACCGAAACGGTTGCGTCGGTCCCGCTGGGATCACCGATGGTCGGACCTGCGGTCAACGTCGGGGCGTTGTTTGCCGGGGCGACAGAGACCACCCGCAACATCCCGTCGCGTTGGTCGGTCACGTACAAGCGTGTCCCGTTGGCGCTGACAGCGATGTCATGCTCCCCCGATTCCGGTACCGCATCAATCGAGAACGCCTGGACGACAGCGCTCGTGGCGGTGTCGATCACCGATACCGTGTCATTTCCGTTGGCCACGAATACTTGTGAGCCGCCTGAGCTGAAGGCGAGCGAGGTGGGCGCCGGACCGACCGGGATCGCCGATCCGATGACGCGATTGGTCACCGTGTCGATCACCGAAACACTGCCAGCGCCGTTGGCGACATACAACTGGGTGCCGGTCGGGGCAACAGCTACATCGCGAGGCGAGCTCCCTACCTTGACGCGGGTTATCACCGAGTTATTCACCGGGTTGAACACCGCGACTTGATCCGAGCCTTTCAGCGCCATGTACAGGCGGGTACCGTCGCGGCTCATCGTGATGCCGGTCGGCGAAAGGCCCACCGACACATTCGCGATCCGTGTGTTGGTCGCGGTGTCGATCACCGACACGGTTCCGCCGCCGGTATTGGTCACGTAAACGCGAGAACCGTTCGGGCTAAGAGCGACTGACGTCGGCGACAGTCCGACCGCTACCGATGCGACCACCTTGTTCGTGACGGTGTCGATCACCGCCACCTTCGACGCCGACTTCAGCGTGACGTAGGCCCGGCTGCCGGTCGGACTCAGCGCAACCGCCGAGGCTGACCCTGCCACCGGCACAGTAGCCAGCACAGCGCCGGTGGCCGTGTTCACCACCGACACCGATTTGCCTGCGGAGTTGGCGACGTAGGCGCGCGTCCCGTCGACCGACAAAGCCACGCCGGCAGGTTCCGCGCCCACCGGAACCGATGAAATCGAATACGTCGGCAGCACCGCGGCGGCCACAGCTTTGCTGTCTCGACGGGGGGTCGATGCGAGAGCGAGCATCGTCAGGGCCGCGCCCGGCTTGCCTGGGCTGTCGGCCGGGGTTGAGGCCGGCGCGGGCAGCACTACGCTCGCCGACGCGACTTTCGCAACAATCGGATGCACCCTGGGCGATTTCGCCTCTGTCGGTGCTTCCGTCAGCGTCGCCACCGGCACGCCCACCGGCGACACCACGGCAGCGGGGACGGCATCCACAGCAGGCGAGGTCATCGCCGTCGGGCCGGGAGTCCCCGAATTCGCATGCGTTCCGTCTGACGGTTCAGCGGACTCCTCGATCACCTGCCGGAGGCGCCGCGTCGGGACTGTCGACGTCAGGCGTGCGCGAGGCCACGAACGCGTTTTCCTGGCGTGCGGCCGGCTACTGTCTGGTCCATCGTCGGCCGACCCCGCAGCCTCGTCGGTGTCCGTGGATTGCGAGATGTGGTTGTCCGAGTCGGCCGGCTCAGTCCCCGCAGCCGATTGGGCGGACCCGGTACGGGGCCCCCTTGAACCGGCCGACTCGGTGTCTCCCCCATCGGCGGAACCCGCCGACCGTCCCGCAGTCGACGCGCCCGAACCCGACGCCTCCGGGTCAGCCCAGGCCAATCCCGTCGGTCCGGCCACGACGAGGCCGATGCCCAGCGCGACCGCCAACGTCCCCACCCGCCCGATATGTGCTGTACCGGTCATGACGGCCCCCTGCCCGCGAAATCCTGCTCTTACCCCGAAGTTTCGTCGCGGAATACGAGTCAGACCAGGGGTCGCAACCGAAGCATCGACCGAAGAGTTATCGCGGTTGCCCGCCATCGCCGACAAGAGCGCCGGCCAGATCCTGGCGGGACCGGATGCCCAGTTTCGCGTAGGCATTGGACAGGTGCAGTTCGACCGTTCGGAGCGTGACGAACAACGCCTGTGCGATGTCCTTGTTGCTCATCCCCTCGGCAGCCATCTCCGCCACCCGACGCTCGCTTGCGGTGAGCGCGTCTGCGCCAACGGCGGCGCGCCGACGCGGCCGCCCGCCCGCTGCCCTGGTCTCGCGCTCCGCCTGATCGGCCAGCGGAGCGGCTCGGCACCGGTGCGCCAGATCCAGCCCGGCTCGCAGGATGTCACGGGCCTCGTCGTGCTGGCCGGCCAGCCGCAGTGCACGGCCGAAGTCGACGAGAGTCTGCGCGCGCCAGAGCAACGCCGGTGAGTCCTGCAATACGTCGACCGCCTCTCGCAAGAGGTCGAGGCGTTCCCGCCCGCCGGCGCACAGTCCACGAACGCGCAGCGCGCCGCCCAACCGACGGGGGGACGCGGCGACCCGGGCGCAGCTCACGGCCTCGTCGGCGGTTTTGCGGGCGCTGACGTCCTCGCCCAGGGCGAGCAAGACCGGTACAAGGGCGACGCGTACATCGCCGGCCCACGGGAACGTGCCACGACTCGACTGGATGCGGCTCAGTGCGTCGAGGAGGTCGTCGCGGGCCAACTCATGCCGGCCCGCCGCCGCGTGCAGCCGTCCTCGGGCAAGCAGGGGAAGCACGGCGAACAGCGTCGGGATCAAAGCGCCGTCCATGCCTCGTTGCACCAGCAGCGCATCGGCTTCGTCCACCCGTCCCTGATCTGCGAGGGTGTCGATGACCACCACGAGCCCGGGCGTCCTCGTATACGGCGCCGCAGCGCCGTGGATGTCGACGGCAGCCCGGCCGTCGACTTCGGCAGCGCGGAGGTCGCCTCTGCGGTGGCGGACCAGGCCCCGCAACCACTGTGCTCGGGCGAGCCACTGGGGTGACCCCATCCGTTCGGCGTGCCGCATGGCCCGCGACAGGATGTGCTCGGCGGCATCGTAACGTTCGGCCTCCATCAGGCAGATGGTGACGTTGGTCCGCCACAGCGGGTGACCCCCTTCGCTCACGAGGGCGGGGTGCCGAGCAGCCTGCTCGGCCAGATCTCCTGCGACTGCGACGGGTCCGGTTTGGAGCGCCCGCCGCGCCACGAACGACCGGATCAGACATTCGGCTCGGGTGCGCGCCGGAAAGTCCGAGAACCTATCCGCTGCCTGCTCGAACCCGTCAGGCAGATCAGGGTTCAACAACAGCGCCCCGAGACGGGCACCCTCGAGCTGCAGTTGCAGTTCGCGGTCGTAGAGACCGACCTCCGAAGCGGCCTGCTCGTAGAACGACAGCTGAGCGCGTTGACTGTCCGCGTCCGGGTGGTTGGACCACGCGAGTGCCATGACAGCGCGTGCGCGCGTGAGCGGATCTGCGGTGGTGTCGATCGCTTCTCGCAGGTGCACTGTGGCCGATGCGTCGCCGATCTCGTACTCCGCGATGCCGAGTTCGGACACGATGTCCGGGCGCTCGGCGTCGTCCGGCGGCTCGTCGAGCGCGCGCCGCAACAGTGCCACCGCGGTTTCGGGGGCGCCGCCGGCCAACGCCGCTCGCGCCGCTTCCCGCAGCATGGCGACGGCGCTCAGGTCACCGGCTGGCGCCGTCGCCAGCAGGTGCGCCCCGATGACGCCTCGTTCGCAGTGTTGCTCTGCTAATACCCGGACCGCGCGTGCGTGCAGATCCGCGCGTTCGGTGTGGCTCAGGTCTTCATAGATCGCGGTCCGGATGAGCGGATGCACGCACCGCAACGGCTCACCGTGCACCAGGATCTCGCTGTCGACCAGGGCTGCGGCCAGGTCCGCTGCCTGCGTCACGTCGAGACCGGTGAAACGAACGCAGGTGCTGAGACGAGCCCACTCGCCGAGTACCGCGACCGCTCGGGCCAGGGCCGATGCGGCGGGGCCTAGCTGGCTGACACGGATGAGTACGGAAGCCGAGACACGTTCTGGAACCAGTTGATCGACGTCCGACGGATCGATGGTGCGCGCCGACCGGCCCGTACGGCGGAACTCACCGAGCAGTTCCGACAGCAGAAACGGGTTGCCACCGGTTGCGACTGCGCATGAATGGCACAGCCGGTCTCCCGCACCCGCACCCAGAAGCGCCCGTACAAGACTGGCCACCGCGTCATCGCTCAGTGGTTGCGGTCGTACGACCGGCGCACGCGATTCCAGTGTCAACGCCCTGAGCTCCGCGCGGACTTTGTGCGGGCTGGTTCGCACCGAAAGTGCCACCAGAATCGGCAATCCCGCGAGCCGGGGCGCGAGGTGCAACAGAAACCGCAGCGACGGATCGTCGGCGCAGTGCGCATCGTCGACGAGCAGGACGAGCGGCGCACGCTCCGCCAGGTTTGCCAGCAGCCAGTAGAGGCCGTGCAGGGTCGCGAAGGCGATGTCCGCGATACTCGCGGCAGACTCCACGTCGGTGAACACCGGCTCAGCCAGTCGAGCCGCACCGGCCAGCAGCCGCTCACGCTCCCCGACATCGGCGCCCAGCACCGTGCTCTCCAGTAGCTGGCGCACGATACCGAAGCCGAATCCACGCTCCAGGTCTCCACCGCGTGCGGTGTACACCACCATGCCCGCTGCCGCAGCGCGACCGCGGAGATGGTCGAGGAGCGCCGTTTTGCCGATGCCCGCCGGCCCTTCGATCAACAGCATCGAGCCCGCACCGCCCGCGGCCGCCGCGGCGATCACATCGATGGTGTGCAGATCGTCGTCGCGCTCGAGCAGCCGCGGCGCAGCCGCCCCGCCGTCACCACGCGATTCCACAAGCATATTTTGATCTCCGAGCGCATACCAGATCCCCCGTTGGCGCGAATTGGCCGATGACCCTGCTTCGGAGCTGCCAGAATGTGCGGAGGTCGAGCGGGGGTCACCGTCATGAGAATCCGCAGGGTCGGGCTGTGCGCCCTCATCGCCATCTCCCTGCTGATCACCACAGCCGGTTGCGCCCACGACGGCGATATTGCCGACAGCAACGGGTCGCAGCTCATCCCGTTGCGCGTCGCCCTGTTTCCGGCCGGGAACACCTTGCCCGTGGAGGCTGCGATGACGCGTGGGATCTTCGAGCGCCATGGCCTCAACGTGACGATCACCGAAGGTCAGGACCTCCCCCTCTTCATGGCCGCACAGTCCAGGGGTCAGTACGACATCGCGATGAGCGTGCCGACGCTCGTCCTCGTTGGCGCTCAACGAGGACTTGATCTGCAGATCGTGTCGAGTACCGCGCAGCAAACCGCTGAGCATCCGAATGCCGTGTGGATCACCAAGGACGCATCGATCCGGTCCCTGGCCGAATTGCGAGGAAAGACGATCGCGGTTCCCTCACTGACAGGCATCATCACCGATTCCGTCATCTACCTCCTTCGGCGGAACAGGTTGACTCGCAAAGACGTTCACCTGGTCCAGACAACCTTCCCGGCGATGGGCGATCAACTTCAGTCGGGGCGCGTAGACGCGGTCGTCGCCACTCTGCCGTTCAGTGCCGCCATCGCCGCGCGCGGCTTCGTCGTTCACGACGATGTGATCGTCGACGCCGTTCGCGATGCCAGTGGCGGCGCTGTAGACGAGGCGATCACCACGGTGTGGACCGCCTCTCGAAGCTTCGCCGACCAGCATCCTGACGCCGTCGCGGCGTGGCGCGCTTCGCTGCGCGAAGCCATCGACTCCCTACGGGCCGACGCCGCAGGGGCGCGGGCGCTGATGGCGGAGTGGCTCAAGATGCCCGCGGCGATCCTGGATAGCGCACCGCTGCCGGACTGGACCGTGGACATCACCGCGCGACAACTCAAGCCCTACGTTGCCATCGCCCGGGATGTGGGCTCCATCGACTTCGATCCCGACGTCAATTCGCTTGTGCGGCAGGGCCCGTGACACGGTTCCTCTACCGGATCGACGGTGTGGACGTTCAGCTGGACGGCGAGCAAGGTCCACGATCCGTGCTGCGGGACGTCACCTTCGACATCCGGGCCGGTGAGATCGTCGCCATAGTGGGCCGCTCCGGAGTGGGCAAGAGCACGCTCCTGCGCGCACTGGGCGGATTGGTGGAGATCTGCCGCGGCACGATCGACTTCGAGGCGCGCGCGGTAACGCGCCCACCCGCCGGTGTCGTGATGGTCTTCCAGGACTACGACAACGCACTGCTGCCCTGGCGCACGGTCGGGCGCAACGTCGAACTCGGCCTCGAAGGCCGAATCCCCCGCAAAGCCCGCCACTCGGTGGCCGCATGCGCCCTCGAAATGGTGAAGCTCGGCGATCGGGCTGACGACTATCCGCGGCGACTGTCGGGGGGGATGGCACAACGCGTGCAGATCGCGCGGGCGCTCGCGATCGAACCCACGGTGCTGCTGATGGACGAGCCGTTCGGGGCGCTCGATGCGATGACCAAGGCGTCCCTGCAGGACGTCCTACTGGACGTGCAGCGCCGAACGGGGGCGACGATCGTCTTCGTCACCCATGACCTCGACGAGGCGATCTACCTCAGTGACCGCGTCATCGTCCTCGAGGGAAACCCCGGTTCCATCGTGCTGATGGCCGATGTCGGACTGCCCCGGGGGCGCGACCAGGTGAACACGCGGGAACTGCCCGCCTTCCTCGCGGTTCGGCACCTGCTCGGCGAACGACTGCGGGGCAGCGAATGAGTCGCGCCGGCCCCGCACTGTCCGCTGTCGCCATACCGGTCTCGCTGATCGCGTTGTGGCAACTGCTGAGTTGGTCACTGCGCTTCGGCTATCTTCCCGCACCCGTGGACATCTTGGCCGCACTGCCCGCCGAAGTGCGCAGCGGCGCTCTGCTGTCGGCCATCGCTCACACGCTCGGCGTCGCGCTGACTGCGTCGGCGGTCGCAGGTGGCGTCGGCACGGTTGCAGGTCTGGCGTTTGGATCGGCCCCCCGTGTCGGCAGGTGGGCGACGGCGTCGATCGAAGCGTTTCGTACGGTGCCGGCCGTCACGCTGATCCCGGCGACGGTGCTGGCGTTCGGTCCCACCAGACGCGCCGAAATTCTGCTTGCGACCTACGCCGCGGTGTGGCCGATCGTTCTGAACACCGCAGGCGCGGTCCGTTCGGTCCACCCACGCCAGTTCGATATCGCGCAGACCTTCCACCTCAGCGCGTACGACACGCTGCGCAAGATCGTCATTCCCGCGGCGACGCCGGTGTGGCTCGTCGGCGCCCGACTGTCGGTGATCCTCGCCTTTCTCGTGACCGTCGTCGCCGAGATGGTCATCACCCCGGCCGGCCTTGGCGGGGCATTGGCCCAGTCGTTGAATGCCCTTGCGCCGGAACGCATGTGGGTCTATGCAATCAGCTGCGGCGCAGTCGGTTTGGTCCTGAATCTGGGGCTGCGCAATGCGGTGGGGGCGATCCTGCCGATGCATCCGGTCGCCGGACCCGGCGGCACGGTCCCGCGTGCTCCTGCTCCGTCTGCGCGTGGCCTGATCCCGCTTGCCGTCATGCTGGTCGCCTGGCAACTGACAGCCTCGCCCAGTTCCTTGGTGGCTCCGCCGCCGACTCAATGGTTCGCCGCGCTAGCCGATCTCCACGCAGAAGCATCATTGCTGCCCGCCGTCGGTCGCACGCTCGTCACATATCTGGCAGGTCTGTTCGCCGCCACCGTCCTCGGCAGCGCCGCAGGAGCGGTCATCGGCGCGTCTCACCGCATCGACCGTGCGGTCTCCCCGAGCCTGGACTTTGTGGCGGCAATCCCCGGTGCTGCACTGGTTCCCGTTCTGGTGCTGCTGTTCGGGACGAGTGTCGTCAGCGGCATCGCGGCGGTCACCCTGATCGTGACGTGGCCGATCCTGTTAAGCACAGCCACCGCGCGGCGCGCGGTCGCACTCGTCCGACTTGACGTGTCGCGCACGATGGGCCTGTCGCCATGGCGTCGTTGGTCGGCCGTGATCCTGCCGTCGCTGACACCCGGTGTCCTGCTCGGCGTCCGCGTGTCGTCTGCACTCGCACTCATCGTGGCCCTGTTGACCGACATATTCGGCGCCGGGACGGGCATCGGGCGCCTCTTGATCGAAAGCCAGCAGCGCTTCGACGCGGCCACGGCATGGGGGCTTCTCCTCATCGTCGGCGCGTTCGGATATCTGACTAACAGCGCACTGGCCCGCCTGTCCGGGGTCCCGTACGCGTCCGCCGACGCGGCGAACCCGCGCACGGCCGCACCCTCGAGGTCCCGGTAGCCTGTGCCGAGTGAACCTCGACCGCAACAAGGCCTCCATCGTCGAGGCGATCGACGCCGGACTGCTGGCCGGTGCCGTGACGCTGGTGTGGCGCGCGGGGGAAGTGCTGCAGGTCAACGAACTCGGCTACCGTGACGTCGACGTGAAGCTGCCGATGCAGCGCGACACCATTTTCCGGATCGCGTCGATGACCAAGCCGGTGACGGTCGCCGCGGCGATGTCGCTGATCGAGGAGGGCAGGCTCGCGCTGACCGACCGGGTGTCGACCTGGCTGCCCGAACTGGCCGACATGCGGGTGCTCGCCGAGGCGCGCGGCCCGCTCGACCGCACGGTGCCGGCGCAGCGGCCGATCACCGTCGAAGACCTGATGACCCACCGCAGCGGGTTGGCCTACATGTTCTCGGTGCTCGGCCCGCTTGCCGAGGCCTACCGCAAGCTGCCGCACCGGCAGGATCAGGATCGTTGGCTGGCCGAGCTCGCTACGCTCCCCCTGGTGCATCAACCCGGCGAGCGGCTGACCTACAGCCATGCCACCGACGTGCTGGGGATCGCGCTGTCGCGCATCGAGGGCAAACCGCTCAGCGAGGTGCTGACCGAGCGGATTCTCGGCCCACTGGGCATGTCGGACACCGGTTTTCACGTCGGAAGCACCGGTAGGCGGCGTGCGGCGACGATGTACCAGCTGGACAAGGACAACACGCTGCGCCACGACGTGATGGGGCCTGCGCCGATCGTCGACCCGCCGTTCTGCACCGGCGGCGCCGGGCTATGGTCGACGGCCGACGACTATCTGACGTTCGCCCGGATGCTGCTGGCGGGCGGGACGGTTGACGGGGTGCGTGTGCTCTCCGCGGAGTCGGTGCGGTTGATGCGCACCGACCGGCTCACCGAGGAGCAGAAGCGGCACGACTTCCTCGGCGCCCCGTTCTGGATCGGCCGCGGCTTCGGGTTGAACCTTTCGGTGTTGACCGATCCTTCGAAGTCGCGCCAATTGTTCGGACCCGGCGGCCCCGGCACGTTCTCGTGGCCGGGCGCGTACGGCACGTGGTGGCAGGCAGATCCGTCGGCCGACGTCATCCTGATCTATCTGATCCAGAACCTGCCGAACCTGTCGGTCGACGCCGCGGCCGCGGTCGCCGGCAACACGTCGCTGGCCAAGTTGCAGAGCGCCCAGCCGAAGTTCGTCCGCCGGACCTATGAGGCACTCGAGCTCTGAGCCCGCGTGGCGTCGCTGCACGGTGTCGGACATGATGACGGCGTCGCGATCTGTCGGTGGGCCGATGTAGGGTCGAGTCATGTTCGAACACACGTTCGATGTTGATGCGACGGCCTCCGAGGCCGAGCTGCGCGAGGTGGTGGCCCGCTGTGAACGCCTCAAGGCTGCCGCGGCGGCCGCGCAGGCCCGCGCGACGGCGTTGTGGGCGGCCCAGCGGCGCGCCGCCGAGGTAGCGGCCGGGGTGCCGGCGCGCAAGCGGGGGCGGGGGTTGGCGACGGAGATCGCGCTGGCCCGCCTGGATGCCCCGGTGTGCGGTAACCAGCATCTGGGTTTCGCGAATGCGCTGGTGCACGAGATGCCGCACACCCTGGCCGCCCTGGAGGCGGGGGTGCTCACCGAGTACCGGGCCACCCTGATCGTCAAAGCCTCGGCCTGCCTGACCGTGGAAGACCGCCGGGTGTTGGATGCCGAACTGTGCGCCGANCGGGCCACCCTGATCGTCAAAGCCTCGGCCTGCCTGACCGTGGAAGACCGCCGGGTGTTGGATGCCGAACTGTGCGCCGATCAGCAGGCGCTGGCCGGGTTGGGCAACAAGCGCATCGAAGCCGCCGCGGCGGCGATCGCCGCCCGCCTGGACGCCGCCGCGGTGGTCGAGCGGAAGAACCGCGCTGCGCAGAGTGCGGGGGTGTGGACCCGGTGCGCCCCGAACGGGATGGTGTATCTGACTGCGCTGATGCCGCTGTCCCAGGGCATCGGGGTCTACGCCGCCCTCAAACGGGAGGCCGACACCACCGGTGGTGATGGGCGGTCGCGGGGGCAGGTCATGACCGACACCCTCTACGAGCGGGTCACCGCCCGCCCCGCCGCGCAACCCGCCCCGGTTGCGCTGAACCTGGTGCTGGCCGACACCACGCTGTTCGGGGAGGACGACGCCCCCGGCTGGGTCCAGGGCTACGGCCCCGTCCCCGCGGTGGTGGTGCGCGACCTCGTGAGCGACGCCGTCACCGACGAGGCCGCCAAGGCCACGCTGCGGCGGCTCTACCGGCACCCCGCCAGCGGGCAGTTGGTGGCGATGGAGAGCAGGGCACGGCTGTTTCCGAAGGGGTTGGCGGCGTTCATCGGGCTGCGTGACCAGACCTGCCGCACCCCGTACTGCAACGCCCCGATCCGCCACCACGACCACGCCACCCCCCACCGCCAGGGCGGGACGACCAGCGCACTCAACGGGGCAGGGTCCTGCGAAGCGTGCAACTACGCGAAAGAAGCCGCCGGCTGGCAGGTCGTCACCCACGACAGCGGCGGTCGGCACACCGCCACCTACCGAACCCCCACCGGCGCGACCTACCACTCCACCGCCCCACCACTACCCGGACCCACACGACGACACAGCACGATCGAAGGCAGGCTCAGCATCCTCCTCACCCACCACGCCGCCTGACGCGGCTACGTCCCAAGACGGCTGCCGCGCCGTACATTACGAGACATGCAGTCTCCTACCGTGCTGATCAACGGTGCCGGCATCGCCGGGCCGGCGCTGGCATTCTGGCTGAGCCGCAAGGGTTACCGCGTGATCGTGCTCGAGATCGCGCCGGGCATCCGGCCGGGCGGGCAGACGGTGGATCTGCGGGGCTCCGGTGGTGACGTCGTCGAACGGATGGGCCTTCTCGACCAGATGAAGGCTCGGGCCCTCGAGCAGAAGGGCGCGGCGTGGGTCCGGTCCGACGGCAGTCGGCGCGCCCAGATGCCGGTGACCGCATTCCACGGCAACGGACTGGTGTCCAAGCTGGAGATTCTGCGCGGTGATCTGGCCACCGTGTTGTACGAGGCCACCCGAGGGGACGTCGACTACCGGTTCGGCGCGACGATCGCAGCGCTCGAGGAGACCGACGACTCCGTGGTCGTGACGCTGGCCGACGGCACCCGCCTGCCCGTCGACGTGCTGGTGGGCGCCGACGGACCGCACTCTGCGGTACGCCGGCTCGCCTTCGGCCCCGAGGAGCGATTCATCCGACCCATCGGCGGTTACAACGCGTGGTTCTCCGCGCCCGACACCGTCGGCCTCGACGGCTGGTTTCTGCTGTATCAGGCACCCGGCGGCCTGAACGCGTCGATGCGTCCCTCGCACGACCCATCGATTGCGAAGGCGGGCTTGGCCTTTCAGTCCGAGCCGCTGGACTACGACCGCCACGACACCGATGCACAGCGGCAGCTCCTCGTCGAACGGTTCGCCGGTGCGGGCTGGCACTGCGACGCGCTGCTCGCCGCGGCCGCCGACGCCGACGACTTCTACTTCGACGCCTTCGCCCAGGTGCACATGCCGACCTGGGCGTCGGGACGCGTCACCCTGGTCGGCGACGCCGGGTACTGCGCGTCACCGCTGTCCGGCATGGGCACCAGCCTGGCGCTGGTCGGCGCCTATGTGCTGGCCGGTGAACTCGGCGCGGCCGACCGGTTCGACGCCGCCCACCTCGCCGCGACGCTTGCCCGCTACGAGGCGGTGATGCGGCCCTACGTCGACCGGTGCCAGGACCTGCCCAGCGGCATCGACCGCTATGCACCGATGCGGGAGTCCGACATCGCGATCACCGCGGCGGTGATGAAGTGGATGCAGCGCTGGCCGTTCCGCCCGATCGTCGAGAAGATGTGGTTCCAAACGGCGGCGTCGATGACGCTGCCGGATTACGGCTGACCGCGTCAGACCAGACCGAACGTCGCCGCCCGATCGAGGACCGCTTCCGCGCGCGCCCGGGTAGGACCTGCACTGCCGTCATAGGAATCTGTCGGCGCATCCAGACGCGCGAGCGTCAGACGCGCCTCGTCGATCTCATCGGGTGACGGACTCAGCAGCGTGTTGACCGTCTCCGCGTGGCCGTCGTCCAGGCACAGCCGGCCGGTCATCCCGACGGCCTTGGTCACCTCGGTGTCCCGGGCGAGGTGGCGGGCCTGGTCGCGCAGCGTGGGGCCGTCGATCGGTGCGGGCAGCCCGGCGGCCCTGCTGGCGATCACCAGGCGGGCACGCGGGTAGGCCAACACCGTCGGGTCGGCGCACATTCCGGTGTCACGCCGAAAGTCCCCGATTCCGAACGCAATTCGGGCGCACGAGCGCGCGATTTCCAGTGCCGACTCGATGCCGAGGGCCGATTCGACCAGCGCGACGACGGGCATGCCGGGCGGCAACTGCTCGGCGGTCGAGACGACGTCGCGCGCCGATTCGGACTTCGCGAGCATCACCCCCGACAGGCCGGGCGTCGCCGCCACAGCGGCGAGGTCGGCCCGCCAGTCCGGTGTCCCGGCGCTGCTGATTCGCACCCACGCGCGTCCGCCCTGCTGCAGGAAGTCGGCCACGGCGCGGCGGCCGGCCGGCTTCTCCGCGTCCGGCAGACCGTCTTCGACGTCGAGCACGAGCACGTCCGCTGCATGCGAGGGTGCCGCGTCGAAACCCGGCCGTCCCGGGCGCAGCAGCCATGTGCGAGCCACCGACCAGTGTGGCCGGCGGGTGCATTCGACCGGCGAGAAGACCGTCACCTCACCCATGTTCGCGGCGGCGGGTGATCGACGCCATATTGCGCACATTTTGTTCACAGTGCGCGCGAGAGCACCCGGCCGAACTGCAGCAGTCGCTGCATCTGCGCCAATCCGCCGTTGTCGACGGACTTCACGAACCGGAACGACTCGCAGTAGACGTCGGTCTCGGTCGCGGACTTCTGCCGGGACCGCACGATCAGCTGTGTGTAGAGGCGCAGTGTCACCTCCGCCAACCGGCGGGTGCCGTCGCTGAGCACGTCGTACTCGGTGGACAGCACCTGATCGGTGATGGTCGACAACAGGATCGAGCGCACCGAGGCCAGCAGGACACGACGCGGCTCCCCGCCGTCCACGTCGCCGGACACGTCGTCGTCGGCGCGCCACATGATCAGCCGCTGGCCGTCGGTGACCATCACCTCCTGCCAGAGCGCTTCGCCCCACGGCTCCTCGGTGAAACCGCGGGACATCACGAAAGACCGGATCGCGGCCGGGTCGACAACCGAACGCAGCTGGTCCAAGGCCAGATCGGGATCACGCAGATAGACCCGCGCCGCCTCGCTGACGCTCGAGTACGGAGCCCAGTCCTGCGGCGCGCCCATCAGCCGGGGCTGCTGTCCCCACCGGTGCGCACCGCCGCCGCGGCCGCGCGGATCTGCGGCGTCACCAGCATGACCTGGCCGAGCACTCCGTTGACGAAACCGGGTGAGTCGTCGGTGGACAGCTGCTTGGCCAACTCGACCGCCTCGTCGACGGCCACCGGTTCCGGCACGTCCTCGGCGTACAGCAGCTCCCACACCGCGACCCGCAGGATCGCGCGGTCCACGGCCGGCAGGCGGTCGAGCGTCCAGCCCTGCAGGTGCGACGAGATCAGATCGTCGACGTGGGCCTGGTGCTCGGTGACGCCGCGGGCGACCGTCACCGTGTACGGATTCAGGGGCGCGACGTCGTGGTCGGATTGCTTCTCCGCCAGCGTGTTTCGCCCCTCGGCGACCTCGGCGGGGGTCAGCCCGCGGGCCTCTGCCTCGAACAGCAGATCCACCGCGCGCTTACGGGCCTGGTGCCGGCCCCGGTCCCCTCTCCGGTCACTCACCCATTGACCCTTCCCAGGTAGCTGCCGTCACGCGAGTCGACCTTGAGCTTGTCGCCGGTGTTGATGAACAGCGGCACCTGGATCTCGGCGCCGGTTTCCAGCGTCGCGGGCTTGGTGCCGGCGCTGGAGCGGTCCCCCTGCAGGCCCGGCTCGGTGTGGCTGACCAGCAGTTCGACCGTCACCGGCAATTCCAGATACAGCGCCGTGCCGTCGTGGAACGCGATCTGCACGGGCATGCCCTCCAGCAGGAAGCCGGCCAGCCGCCCGACCAGCGCCTCAGGCAGCGGGTGCTGCTCGTAGTCCTCGGAGTCCATGAACACGAAGTCCGAGCCGTCGCGATACAGGTAGGTGGCGTCGCGCCGGTCGACGGTCGCGGTCTCGACCTTCACCCCGGCGTTGTAGGTCTTGTCGACGACCTTGCCGGACACCACGTTCTTGAGCTTGGTCCGCACGAAGGCCGGGCCCTTGCCGGGCTTGACGTGCTGGAACTCGACGATCTGCCACAGCTGGCCGTCGATCTGCAGGACGAGCCCATTCTTGAAGTCGGCGGTCGATGCCACGGTGGGTTGTACTCCTAGCTTCTAGAGGATCACCAGGTCCTTGCCGAACCTGGTCAGTAGTTCGGGGCCGTCCGGGGTGACCGCCAGCGTGTCCTCGATGCGGACGCCGCCGCGGTCGGGCAGGTAGACACCGGGCTCGACGGTCACAGCGGAGCCAGCAAGCAGTGTACCGGCGGCAGTGGCATTGATTCCGGGCGCTTCGTGGATCTGCAGGCCCACGCCGTGGCCGAGGCCGTGGCCGAAGTTCTCGGCGTAGCCGGCGTCGGCGATGACCTGCCGGGACGCCGCGTCGACGTCCTTGCACGGCACCCCGGGCGCCAGCGCGTCGCGGCCGGCCTGCTGCGCCGCCGCGACCAGGGAGTAGATGTCACGCTGCCACTGCGCCACCGGCGTCAGCGCGAACGTGCGCGTCATGTCGGAGTGGTAGCCGCCGATCAGCGCACCGAAGTCGATCTTGACGAAGTCGCCGGCGGCGAGGACGGCGTCGGTCGGCCGGTGGTGCGGTATCGCCGAATTCGGCCCGGTCGCCACGATCGTCTCGAACGACGCCCCGTCCGCGCCGTGCGCGAGCATCAGCGCCTCGAGGTCGTTGCGCACCTCTTTCTCGGTGCGCCCGGGCCGCAGGCCGCCGTGCTCCACCAGATCCTGCAGCGCGGCGTCGGCCGTGTGGCAGGCCAGCCGCAGCAGCGCGAGTTCGCCGTCGTCCTTGACTTCGCGTAGCGCCTCGACCGCGCCGGGCGCGCGGGTGAACTCGACCTGCTCCCCCGCCGCACGGGCCAGCGCGGTGAACGCGTCGACGGTCACCACATGACTCTCGAACCCGAGCCTGCGCACCCCTGCGGCTGCCGCCCGGGCCGCCAGGTGCGGCCCGCACGCCCGTTCGATCACGACCTCGGCGTCGGGCGCCTGCGCGGCCGCCTGGGTGCGATAGCGCCCGTCGGTGGCGAGCACCGGCGTGTCGTCGTCGGCGAGGATCAGCAGCGCCGCGTTGGATCCGGTGAATCCGGACAGGTAGCGAACGTTGACCAGGTCTGTTACCAGCATGGCGTCCAGCTGGGCGTCGGCCAGACGCAGCCGCAACCGCTGGCGGCGGGCAGAAACTGTCACGACGGCTGACGCTACTCGCTAAGGTGAGGCCCCATGAGTAAGTGGCTGCTGCGCGGACTGGTGTTCGCCGCCCTGATGGTGATCGTCCGGCTGTTCCAGGGGGCGTTGATCAACGCCTTCGAGACCAAGGCGGGAATGATCAGCATCACTCTGGTCGCGCTGTACGCCGTCGTCGTCCTCATCTGGGGTTATGCGGACGGCCGCCGCGACGCCCGCGCCAACCCGGACCCCGACCGCCGGTCGGACCTCGCGATGACGTGGCTGCTGGCGGGACTGTTCGCCGGGGTGGTCAGCGGGCTGGTGGCCTGGCTCATCGGGCTGTTCTACAAGAACCTCTACGTCGAGGGCCTGATCAACGAGGTCACCACGTTCGCCGCGTTCACCGCGCTGCTGGTGTTCCTGTTCGCGATCATCGGCGTCGGCCTCGGCCGGTGGCTGGTCGACCGCAAGACGCCCCAGCAGCCGCGGCGGCGGGACGGCGACGACGATCGCGCCGACACCGACGTGTTCGCCGCGGTGCGCGACGACCGCGACGGCGTGCAGGACTACGACAACGCCGCCACCGAACAGCACACCTCACCGGTCGCGGTCGCCGAGCACGACGAAGAAACGCGGCGGAACAGCTAGGCGCTGTCCCTGGCGACCTCGGCGTAGGCCGCCGCCAGCAGAGACGGGTCGGGCCCCTCGAGGCGGCCGGGTTTGGCCAGCCCGTCCAGGACGACGAAGCGCAGCACGCCGGCGCGGGTCTTCTTGTCGCCGAGCATCGAGTCCATCAGCTGAGGCAGCGCGTCGGCGTCGTAGGTGACCGGCAGGCCCAGCGAGGTCAGGACCTCGCGGTGCCGTGCGGCGGTCGCATCGTCGAGACGCCCTGCGAGCCGGCCCAATTCGGCGGCGAACACCAGCCCGACGGACACCGCCGCGCCGTGGCGCCACTTGTAGCGCTCCCGCCGCTCGATGGCGTGGGCCAGCGTGTGGCCGTAGTTGAGGATCTCGCGCAGCGCGGATTCCTTCTCGTCGGCGGCGACGACCTCGGCCTTGACCGCGACGGCCCGCCGGATCAGCTCCGGCAGCACGTCGCCGGTGGGGTCGAGCGCGGCCTGCGGATCGGCTTCGATCATGTCGAGGATCACCGGGTCGGCGATGAATCCGGCCTTCACGACCTCGGCCATCCCGGCGATGATCTCGTTGCGCGGCAACGTCTCCAGCGTCGCGAGGTCGATGAGCACCGCGGCCGGCTGATGGAAGGCGCCGACGAGGTTCTTGCCGGCGTCGGTGTTGATGCCGGTCTTGCCGCCCACGGCGGCGTCGACCATCCCGAGCAGCGTGGTGGGTACGTGCACGATGTCCACGCCGCGCAGCCAGGTTGCCGCCGCGAACCCGGCCACGTCGGTGGCCGCCCCGCCGCCGAGGCTCACGATCGCGTCCTTGCGTCCGACGCCGATGCGGCCCAGCACCTCCCAGATGAACCCGACGACGGGCAGGTCCTTGCCGGCCTCGGCATCGGGGATCTCCACGCGGTGTGCGTCGATTCCCTTGTCGGACAGATGAACCCGGATCACCTCAGCGGTTTGGGCGAGGGTGGGCTGGTGCAGGATCGCGACCTTGTGCCGCCCGTCGAGGACACGGCCGAGGTCGCCGAGCAGGCCGGTACCGATGATGACCGGATACGGCGGATCGGTGCGCACCTCTACCGTCACCGGTTCCGTCACTGTCCGTCCTTCCGTCGACACGGGGATCCTTTCCTGGCCGCGACCGCGGCGGGGCTCGGCGGTGCCTCCGTCGACGGTGCGGCCGTCAGCGAGAGCGGGGCACGCCGCCACGAGGGTCGCCTGCGGCGCCGGTCGGATTTCGCCCCCTCGGGGTTGTCGAGGCGCGCCACGATATGGCGCACCACCGCGCCAGGGTTGCGGTGGTTGGTGTTGACCCGCATGGTCGACACCTGCCGGTACAGCGGAACGCGTTGCGCGATCAGCTCTTTGAACCTCTCCCCGCGGTCGGGCCCGGCCAGCAGCGGGCGCACCGTCGACCCGCCGGTGCGGCGCACACCCTCGGCCGCGCTGATCTCCAGATAGATCACCGTGTGACCGGCCAGCGCGTCGCGTACCGCGGGGGTGGTCACCGCGCCGCCGCCCAGCGACAGCACACCGTCATGGGTGGCGAGTGCGTCGCACACCACCTCGGCCTCGATGCGCCGGAACTCGGGCTCGCCGTCATCGGCGAAGATGTCGGCGATGGTGCGGCCGGTCTTCTTCTCGATGGCCGCGTCGGTGTCGAGCATCTCCAGGCCCAGCGCCTTGGCCAGCCGCCGCCCGATTGTCGACTTGCCCGAGCCGGGCAGCCCGATCAGCACCGCCTTGGGGGCCATCAGCCCGACGCCCTGACCCCGTCGGCGGCCGGCTCGCGCTGGGCGACGGCGCGCAGGTAGGCGTCGATGTTGGTCCGTGTCTCGGTCAGGGAGTCCCCGCCGAACTTCTCCAGCGCGGCGCGGGCGAGCACCAGCGCGACCATCGTCTCGACGACGACGCCGGCAGCGGGGACCGCGCAGACATCAGAGCGCTGGTGGATTGCGACCGCTTCCTCGCCGGTGGCCATGTCGATGGTGGCCAGGGCGCGGGGCACGGTGGAGATCGGCTTCATCGCCGCGCGGACCCGCACCGGCAGTCCGTTGGTCATGCCGCCTTCCAGTCCGCCGGCGCGGTTGGTCGAGCGGATCACCCCGTCGGGGCCGGGATAGATCTCGTCGTGGGCGACGCTGCCGCGGCGGCGTGCCGTCTCGAAGCCGTCGCCGATCTCCACACCCTTGATTGCCTGGATGCCCATCACCGCGGCGGCCAGTTGACTGTCCAGCCGGTTCTCCCCGCTGGTGAACGACCCCAGGCCGACGGGCAGGCCGTGTGCCACCACCTCGACGACGCCGCCGAGGGTGTCGCCGTCGCGTTTGGCCGCCTCGATCTCGGCGATCATCAGCGCTTCACTGGCCGGGTCGAACGCGCGCACCGGGCTGGCGTCGATCGCCGCCAAGTCACCGGGAAGCGGCGGCGGTCCGTCGTAGGGGGTCGACGCACCGATGGAGACGACGTGCGAGACCACCTCGACCCCGAGCGCCTGCCGCAGGAAGGCCCGCGCGACGGTGCCCGCGGCCACCCGCGCGGCGGTCTCGCGCGCGCTGGCGCGTTCGAGTACCGGCCGGGCGTCGTCGAATCCGTACTTCAGCATGCCGGCGTAGTCGGCGTGGCCGGGTCGGGGCCTGGTCAGCGGCGCGTTGCGGGCGGCACTGTCGGCCAGCGCGGACGGGTCGACGGGGTCGGGAGCCATCACGGTCTCCCACTTCGGCCACTCGGTGTTGCCGATCTCGATGGCGATGGGACCGCCCAGCGTCACCCCGTGCCGCAACCCGGCGAGCATCGTCACCTGGTCCTGCTCGAACTTCATCCGGGCACCGCGGCCGTATCCGAGGCGACGGCGCGCCAGCTGGTCGGCGATGTCGGACGACGTCACCTCGACGCCGGCGACCATGCCCTCGACCATCGCCACCAGCGCCCGGCCGTGGGATTCCCCTGCTGTCGTCCATCGCAACACGTGTCCCAGTTTCGCATGACGCGCCCCGAGGCCGAAAAACGGCGATCAGCTCAGCGCAGCGCCCGCACCGCGCGCAGCCAGGCCAGCACCGGCGGGGCCACCTGCGGGAGCGCCGACTCGGCGACGATCCAGTGCGGCAGTCCGGGGTGGATCTGGTGCTGCGCACCGTAGCGCGCCGCGATACGACGCGACATCCACGGCGCGACACTGCGGTCCCGGCCGGCGCTGACACACAGCACCGGGCAGGTGACGGCGGCGGCCGGCACCCGCACGATCGGCGCGCCGAACATCATCTGCCGGAACACCCTGCCGGAGTCGCGGACGAACTCCGGGATCAGTCGATCCTGTTCGGCGGCGCACAACCCTCGAAGCGGCAGCGCACGCATGACGTCCGCCGAGGGCAGGAACGGACGGCCCGCGACCACGGCCGGCATCGACGGCACGAAACGCGGCAGCGCCCGCAGTTGCGGCCACAGCACGCCGGGCGGCACCGAGGCCAGCAGCACGGCCGCCAGGGGCTGCCGCGCCGCGGCCACCTTCTGGGCCAGCAGCCCACCCAGGCTGTGGCCGACGACGACCGCCGGTTCGCCGATCGCGTCGTAGGCGGCCAGGGCCGCGTCGACCATCTCGGCGACGCCGGTGCGCGTCAGGGTGGCGTCGTCGGACGGGTCGCGGCCTGGCAGCGCCGGGACGTGGCAGGCGAATCCGGCGTCGTCGAGGACCTTCGTCCACGGCTGCATCAGGGACGGACGACTGAACAGACCGTGCAGAACGAGGACCGGCGGTGACATCACGGTCCGAGTATCGCGACGGAACCGGCCGGGGGCGATTACCCCGGAGGTAGGGCCGCCGCGACGGCGACGGCGGCCGCCAGACACATCGACGGACCATGCGGCACCGCCGCCCGCGACCCGCGCGCGAGACGGGCCGCGCCCCACAGCCCGGTCAGCAGCGAGGCGCCGATCGCGCACAGCGCCCACGCCTGCACACCGAACGCACCGGTCAACGCGCCGATGCCGATCGCCAGTTTGACGTCGCCGGCGCCCAGCGCCGTCGGCGAGCGCAGGTGCACGATCGCGTAGATGCCGGTCAATGCGAGCGCGCCGAGCGTCGCCGGCACGCCACGTCCGGCCACCGCCGCGACCGTGAGGATCACCACCGCACCCGGCACGGTGAGCCGGTTCGGCAGCCTGCGCCGGCGAAAGTCGTACGCGCTCAACGCGATCAGCCATGTCGCCACGGCGACGGCAGCCGTCTCCCCCACCGTCTGAGGCTAAGGCACGTCGAGCGCCGCCCTCATCGCCTCTTTCGGCGCGGGCATGCCCGTGAACAACTCCACCTGGCTGAACGCCTGGTTCAGCAGCATCTGCAGCCCGCTGATCACGCGCCCGCCCCGGGCGCCGACCGCCGCGGCCAGCGGGGTGGGCCACGGATCGTAGATCGCGTCGAGCAGCACCGGCGTGGCGGCCAGCGCGGCGGCGTAGGGAGCCACGGCGTCGGCGGGAACGGTGTTGACCACGATGTCCACGCCGGCGGCGGTGTCGCCCAGCGAGTCGGCGCGGATGTCGCAGAAGTCGATGGCCAGCCCGCAGCGCGTCGCGAGATCGAGCACGCCGGCGGCCCTGCCGGGGTCGCGGGCGGTGACGGTGACGTGCCGGGTGCCGCGGGCGGTGAGTCCTGCCACGACGGCGGGCGCCGTTCCGCCCGACCCGACGACCATCGCGCGATCGGTCCGCACGTCGGCCAGCGCGCCCACCACCCCGTCGACGTCGGTGTTGTCGGCGAGCCACCCCGCCTTGGAGCGCACCAGCGTGTTGGCCGATCCGACCAGCCGGGCCCGCTCGGTGGCCTCGTCGGCGAACCGCAGCGCGGCGAACTTGCCCGGCATCGTCACCGAGACCCCGACCCACTCCGGTCCGAAACCGGCCACCACGGTGGGTAACTGCTCAGCGGTGCATTCGATGCGGTCGTAGGTCCAGCCCTCGAGGCCGAGCGCCCGGTACGCCGCCAGGTGCAGCTGCGGGGACCGGGAGTGTGCGATCGGCGAGCCCAGAACCCCGGCCCGTCGAGCCGTCATCGGGCTGAGTCGAGGACACCGTTGCGTCGCGCCAACTCGATGTTGGCCAGGTGCTGCTCGTACTCGCGGGTGAACAACGTCGTGCCCTGCATGTCGATCGTCACGAAATACAGCCAGTCGCCGGGCTCGGGCTGTTCGGCCGCGGCCAGGGCCGGCTGGCCGGGCGAGCAGATCGGGGTCGCCGGCAGGCCCGGCCGCACGTAGGTGTTCCAGGGGGTGGCCTGCGCGCGGTCGCCGTCGGTGGTGGCGACCTCGATGCGGTCCAGCGCATAGTTCACCGTGGAGTCGAACTCCAGCGTGCGATTCTCGGCCAGCCGGTTGTAGATGACCCGCGCCACCTTGGAGAAGTCCTGCGGTTTGGCTTCGCGCTGCACCAGGGAGGCCACCGTCAGGATCTGGTAGGGCGACATGTTCAGCGAGGCGGCGGTGGTCAGTAGGCCGCCGCGCTCGTACTGCCCCGCACTGCTGGAGATCAGCGTCGACAGGATGTCCTGCGGCGTGCCCGACGGATCGATGTTCCAGGTGCCGGGCGCGATCAGCCCTTCGAGACGGCGGTGGTCGGCGCCCAGTGCGGTCACCGGGCCGGTGGCCCACTGCGGCACCCCGAGCGCGGCCGGCGCGGCGGCGCCGGCGGCGGCGCGCAGATCCTGGGCCGGCACGCAGCGCCGGTCGCCGTCGAGGTCGACGCACGTGGCCTTGGAGATCAGCGTGAAGATGCCGTCGGTGACGGCGTTGGTCTTGACGTCGGAGACGTCGTCGAGCTGGCGGCCCTCGGGGATGACCAGTTTGCCCACCCGGTTGTCCGGATCGGCCAGCCGCGCCACCGCGTCGGCGGCCGGGATCTCGGTGCGCACCTTGTAGAAGCCGGGCTGGATCGACGAGATCGCCGTGTTGCCGTCGGCGGCGTCGACGAACGCCTTGATGGTGGCGACGACCTTGCCCTCCTGCAGCGTCTTGCCGATCGCCGTGGTCGAGTCGCCGTCGTGGATCTGGATGACGACGTCGTTGACGCCCTCGCCGGTGTAGTCGTTGCCACTGCCCCCGAACATCGAGTGCCACATCCGCGAGCCGAGGAACACCGCACCGATGACGACGACCACGAGCATCGCGACCGCCGCGATCGCGGCGGTCCGGCGACGGCGCCGGTGCCGGGCCTCCCGGGCCCGCTGTTGACGAGTCATCCGCCGCCGGGGCGGACCCACCGCCAGGGGCTCGGCACGATCGTTGTGCCAGTCGTCAGCCATCCCCGACCTCTCCGTGTGGGGACAGCGCCGCCCGTCGCTGGTCCAGCCAGTTCTGCAGAATCCCCACCGCTGCAGCTTGATCGATCACCGAACGTTGTCCGCGGCCCCGCACGCCCGCCTCGCGCAACGCCTGCTGCGCGGTCACGGTCGTGAACCGCTCGTCGACGAGCCGGACCGGAACCGGCGTGACCCGGCCGGCCAGCAGGTCGGCGACCTCGATCGCGTCGCGCGCCGAGGACCCGGCCCTGTCCGCCAGCGTCCGCGGCAGCCCGACGACGACCTCGACCACCTGATACTCGTCGACCAGCGCCACCAGGCGCCGGACGTGCTTGCCTCCGCGCCGATCGCGCGTCACGGTCTCCACCGGGGTCGCGAGTACGGCGTCGGGATCGCTGACCGCCACCCCGATGCGCACGGTGCCGACGTCGACACCCAGCCGGCGGCCACGGCCCGGATCGGGCGCCGACGCGGGGTCACCGGGGCGATCCGGTGCGCGGCCGGCATCGTCGGCGTCGGTTACGGCGTCGGGCACTCTGGTCAGCTCCGGCCGATCTCCGCGCGCACCGCTGCCAGCGCCGCGTCGATGTTCGCCGCGCCCTGCCCCGATCCCTGCGCCAGGTCCGCCTTGCCGCCACCGCGACCGTTCACGGCGGCACCCACCACCTTCACCAGGTCGTTGGCGCGCACCCCGAGGTCCTGGGCGGCCGGGTTGACGGCCACCACGTAGGGCACCGTGTCGTCGTCGGCCTCGGCGATCAGCGCGACGACGGCGGGCTCGCTGCCGAGCTTGCCGCGGATGTCGCCGACGAGCGACCGCAGGTCGCCCGCCGAGATCCCGCCGGCCATCCGCTGCGCCACGAGCCGGACCTTACCGACCTGTTCGGCCCCGGCCGCGGCATTGACCGCGGCGGCGCGCGCGCCGGCCAGCCGCAGCCGGTCGAGTTCCTTCTCGGCGGCACGGAGCCGCTCCACCAGCGTCGCGACGCGGGCGGGCACCTCCTCGGAGGGCACTTTCAACGACGACGCGAGACCTGCCATCAGGGCGCGTTCCTTGGCGAGGTGGCGGAACGAGTCCAGCCCGACGTAGGCCTCCACGCGGCGCACACCGGAGCCCACCGACGACTCGCCGAGGATGGTGACCGGACCGATCTGCGCGGAGCGACCGACGTGCGTGCCGCCGCACAGCTCGAGGGAGAACGGCCCGCCGATCTCGACGACGCGCACCTCCTCCGGATAGGCCTCGCCGAACAGTGCCATCGCACCCATCGACTTGGCGCGCTCCAGGTCGGTGGTGAAGCTGTGCACCTCGTAGTCGGCTTCCACCGCCTCGTTGGTGACCTCTTCTATCTGTGAGCGCTGATCCTCGGTGAGCGCGCCCTGCCAGTTGAAGTCGAACCGCAGATAGCCGGGGCGGTTAAGCGAACCTGCCTGAACGGCGTTGGGACCCAACACCTGTCGCAGTGCCGCGTGCACCATGTGCGTGCCGGAGTGCCCCTGCGTCGCGCCGTGGCGCCACCGCGGGTCGACGGCCGCGACGACGGTGTCGCCCTCGACGAACTCGCCGGACTCGACGTTGATCCGGTGTGCCCAGAGCGTTTTCGCGATCTTCTGCACGTCGGTGACCGCAGCCTTGGCCGTCTCCGACGAGCCGGTGCCCCGGATGTCGCCCTCGTCGGCGATCTGCCCGCCCGACTCGGCGTAGAACGGGCTGCGGTCCAGGATCAGCTCGACGCGCTCCTGTGTGCCGTCGCGGCCGGTGTGCGACACCACCGGCACCCGCTTACCGTCCACGAAGATGCCGAGAATGGTTGCCTCGGTGGTCAACTCGTCGAAACCGGTGAACTCGGTGGGGCCGGCGTCGACGAGCTCGCGGTATGCGCTCAGGTCGGTGTGGGCCTGTTTGCGCGCGGCCGCGTCGGCCTTGGCCCGCTGCCGCTGCTCGGCCATCAGGGTCCGGAAGCCCTCCTCGTCGACACCCAGGTCGGCCTCGGCGGCCATCTCCAGCGTCAACTCGAGCGGGAAGCCGTAGGTGTCGTGCAGCGTGAACGCATCCGAGCCCGACAGCCGGGACGCGCCGGACGCCTTGGTCGCCCGGGCGGCCTCGTCGAACAGCCGCGAACCCGAGGCCAGCGTTCGGTTGAACGCGGCCTCCTCGGCGATCGCGATGCGCGCGATCCGGTCGTAGTCGGAGACCAGCTCGGGATACGACGGCCCCATCGCGTCGCGCACGGTGGCCATCAGGTCCGCCATGAACGGATCGTCGACGCCGAGCAGCTTGGCCGCGCGGATGATGCGGCGCAGCAGCCGGCGCAGCACATAGCCGCGGCCCTCGTTGCCGGGGCTGACGCCGTCGCCGATGATGATCGCCGCGGTGCGGCTGTGGTCGGCGATGATGCGGTAGCGGACGTCGTCTGCGTGGTTGCCCTGCCCGTACCCGCGCGGCGCCCGCGCCGCCATCAGGTCGATGGCGGGGCGCAGCAGGTCGGTCTCGTAGACATTGTCGACACCCTGCAGCAGGCAGGCCACGCGCTCGATGCCCATGCCGGTGTCGATGTTCTTGCGCGGCAGCGGTCCGAGGATCTCGAAGTCCTCCTTCGAGGTGCCCTCGCCGCGCTCGTTCTGCATGAACACGAGGTTCCAGATCTCGATGTAGCGGTCCTCGTTGGCTTCCGGGCCGCCCTCGATGCCGTACTCGGGCCCGCGGTCGTAGTAGATCTCCGAGGACGGTCCACACGGGCCCGGGATGCCCATCGACCAGTAGTTGTCGGCCATCCCGCGGCGCTGGATGCGCTCGAGCGGCAGTCCGGCCACCTCCTGCCAGTAGCCGATCGCCTCGTCGTCGTCGAGATAGACGGTCGCCCACAGCCTTTCGGGGTCGAAGCCGTATCCGCCCCGGTCGGTCGGGTTGGTCAGCAGCGACCAGGCGAACTCGATGGCGCCCTTCTTGAAGTAGTCACCGAAGCTGAAGTTGCCGGCCATCTGGAAGAAGGTGTTGTGCCGGGTGGTGATGCCGACCTCGTCGATGTCGGGGGTGCGGATGCACTTCTGGATGCTCACCGCCCGGTTCCACGGCGCGCTCCTGGCCCCCAGGAAGTAAGGGACGAACTGCACCATGCCGGCGTTGACGAACAGCAGGTTGGGGTCGTCGAGAATCACCGAGGCGCTGGGCACCTCGGTGTGTCCCGCGTTCACGAAATGATCAAGGAACCGCTTCCTGATCTCGTGTGTCTGCACGTCGTGGCTGTCCTTCGGGTCTGGTCAGCGGGGCCGATCGGCCGCCACCTGCGAATACTCGACCGCACCACAGTACCGGGCGTGGCTTTCAGCCCGACACGAAGCTCAATCGGACGTTGCGCCGCGTGTTGTCCCTGTTCAGGTCCACCAGCACGATGCTCTGCCAGGTGCCCAGCAGCGGTTCGCCGGCCCCGACCGGCACGGTGACCGACGGTGCGACCAGACCCGGCAGCACGTGATCGGCGCCGTGCCCGGGGGATCCGTGCGCGTGCCGGTAGCGGTCGTCGCGGGGCAGCAACCGCTCCAGGGTGTCGATCAGGTCGTGGTCGGATCCTGCGCCGGTTTCGATGATCGCCACCCCCGCGGTGGCATGGGGGACGAACACGTTGCACAGACCGTCTCCCCGCGAGGCACAGAACTGGCGAACATCGCCGGTCAGGTCGACGATCCGCCGCCGGGCGGTGTCCACGTCGAGCACTTCGGTGTCCATGGCGACGAGCCTACGGACGCCCGCGCTGATTGACGCGAGCGTTTATTGCCCAGCGGGCTCGGGTATGCCCGCGGCAGCCCCAACCCTTGGAGGAAGCCATGACCATCACCGGCGTCATCACCGCAATTCTCATCGGCATCGTCGTCGGCGTTCTCGGCCGGCTCGTCCTGCCCGGTAAGCAGCCCATCGGGATGCTGCTCACCATTCTCGTCGGCATCGTGTCCGCCTTCATCGGCACCGCGATCGCCCGCGCGGTCGGCATTCCGACCGCCACCAACGGGATCGACTGGATGGAACTGCTCGTCCAGGTCGTCGTGGCCGCGCTCGGCGTGGCTCTGGTGGCATCGCTCATGGGTCGGCGGCGTGGCCGCACCGGCCTGATGGGCGGCGGCCGCCGCTCCGGAATTCTGCGCTGACGCGCCGAATCCGTCCGTGGCGATCCCGGCTGGGCCCCCGACCAGTCGGGATCGCCCCCGTCTGCACTCTTTTCACACGGTCAACACCCGTCACACCAATCCACGTTCTGCAGAGAGTTACTCGATATTTCGCTGCACAAGGCGGATCCCTGTGGCTGCCGAGGACGTAGTCGCGGACATCGGGATGCTGACCGGTGTGCCGGCGCAGATTGTCCACCCAGTGCNCGCGCAGTACCGCCCCGGTCAGTAGTCCCACATCGAGGGGACGCACCGGAAGACGTCGCCGGCCGCAGCCACTCGGCAGATCGACGGGAACGGCAGGGGGGTGGCGATCAACGACTCCCCGGTCGCCGCGAGCTCCCGCAGCAGGCGCACCCGCACCCGCAACGCCGTCCGGATCGTCGTGGGCGTATTTGTAGCCGACGGCGTTACCTAGTTTCTGCGCTCCGGAGTAGTGCCCGTCGCGCAGGTGGGCCGGCACCAGCCCCGCCTTACCGGCCCGGATGTCGGCCATCGCCGCGCCGAGCGCGGTGGTGACGGCGTTCGACTTCGGCGCGGTGGCCAGGTGCACCGTGGCGTGCGCCAGCGTCAACTGCGCCTCGGGCATGCCGATCAGCGCCACGGTCTGCGCGGCGGCGACCGCCGTCGGCAGTGCGGTCGGGTCCGCCATCCCGATGTCCTCGCTGGCGAGGATCACCAACCGCCGCGCCACGAACCGCGGGTCCTCCCCCGCGACGAGCATCCGCGCCAGATAGTGCAGGGCGGCATCGACGTCGGAGCCGCGCACCGACTTGATGAACGCGCTGACCACGTCGTAGTGCTGGTCCCCGTCGCGGTCGTAGCGCACCGCCGCCTTGTCCAGCGACTGCTCGATGACGTCGACGGTCACGTGCCCGGATTCGGCGGCGACCTCCAGCGCCGTCAGAGCCCGCCGGGCATCGCCGGCCGACAGCTGCACCAGCAGGTCGAGCGCCTCGTCGGTGATCGGCACCGTGCCGCCCAGGCCCCGTTCGTCGTCGAGGGCACGCCGGAGCACCGTGGCGATGTCGGCCGGGGTCAGCGGCTGCAGCTGCAGGATCAGCGAGCGACTCAGCAGCGGGGCGACGACGGAGAACGACGGGTTCTCGGTGGTGGCCGCGACCAGGAGTACCACCCGGTTCTCCACCGCCGCGAGGAGCGCGTCCTGCTGGGTTTTCGAGAACCGGTGCACCTCGTCGATGAACAGCACCGTCTGCTCGCCGCGGCGCAGCAGCGCGACGCGGGCCTCCTCGATGACCGCGCGCACCTCCTTTACCCCCGCCGACAACGCCGAGAGCGCCTCGAACCGGCGGCCGGTGGCGTGGGAGATCAGCGAAGCCAGTGTGGTCTTCCCGGTGCCGGGCGGGCCGTAGAGGATGACCGATGCGGCGCCGGAGCCCTCCACGAGGCGCCGCAGCGGCGAGTTCCCGGTGAGCAGGTGCTGCTGGCCGACGACTTCGTCGAGCGAGGCGGGCCGCATCCGCACGGCCAGCGGTACCGACGTCCCTACCGGAGCCGCGGCGGATCCGGCGGTCTCACCGGGTACGTCGAACAGGCTGTCGGACACGCTCCCTGCTTACACGGACGCGGTGACGAAGTCGATCAGCTCCTCCACCCGGCCGATGAGGTCGGGTTCGAGGTCCGTCCAGTCCCGCACCCGACCGCGGATCTTCTGCCAGGCCGCGGCGATGTCGGCCTGATCGCGATGCCGCCAGCCCAGCGCCTCGCACACGCCGTGCTTCCAGTCCTGCCCTTTGGGCACCACCGGCCAGGCGTCGATCCCGAGGCGGGCCGGCTTGACGGCCTCCCAGATGTCGATGAACGGGTGGCCCACCACCAGCGTGTGCTCGCCGCCCGGTCCACGGCGCACCCGCTCGGCGATGCGGGCCTCCTTCGACCCGGCCACCAGGTGGTCGACGAGCACGCCGAGGCGCCGGCCGGGGGCGGGCCGGAAGTCGGCGACGATCGCGGCGAGATCGTCGACACCGCCCAGATACTCGACGACCACCCCCTCGAGGCGCAGGTCCTCGCCCCAAACCTGTTCGACGAGCTCGGCGTCGTGACGGCCCTCGACGTAGATGCGGCTGGCGAGCGCCACTCTGGCGCGCGCACCGGCGACCGCGACGGAGCCGGATGCGGTACGGGCCGGCGCCGCGGGAGCCGCCTTCTTCGGGGCGGTCAGGATGACGGGCTTGCCGTCGATCAGGTAGCCGGGCCCGACCGGAAACGGTTTGGTACGACCGTGCCGATCCTCGAGCTGCATGCGCCCGTATTCGACGCGCACCACCGCGCCGACGAAGCCGGTCTGCGCGTCCTCGACGACCATGCCGATCTCGATCGGCTGTTCGGCGGAGCGGGGCTTGCGGTGCGGGTTACTGGACAGGATGTCGGCGCCATAGCGATCAGCCACGCGGTGATCGTAGGGACGGGCAGCGGCAAGACGGCTGACCGCGCAGGCGCGTGTTGCGACGGCGCCGGACTACCGGGTGCGACGATCGAACGGTGAGAGACCTGAGCCACTACGGACCGCGCGCCGTGATCGCCGGCGGCTCGGAGGGCGTCGGGGCCGAGTTCGCGGCGCTGCTCGCCGCGGCGGGGATCGACCTGGTGCTGGTGGCCCGGCGTCCCGAGCCCTTGGCGGCCACCGCCGCCCGCTGCCGCGCACTCGGAGTCGACGTGCGCACCGTGACATCCGACCTGGCCGCCGGCCCCGACGAGGTGATCGCCGCGACGGCGGGCCTCGAGATCGGCCTGCTGATCTACAACGCGGGCGCCAACACCTGCAGCGAGGAATTCCTCGACGGTGACCTCGACGCCTTCGGTCGCGTGGTCGACCTCAACGTCACCACGATGATGGCCCTGGTACAGCACTACGCCCGGCCGATGCGGGATCGCCGCCGCGGCGGCATCCTGCTGGTGGGCTCGATGGCCGGTTACCTCGGTTCCACCCGGCACACGGTCTACGGCGGGGTCAAGGCCTTCGGCCGGATCTTCGCCGAGGGACTGTGGCTGGAGCTACGCGAGCACGGCGTCGACGTCTGCGAGCTCGTGCTCGGCGTGACCCGTACCCCGGCGATGGAGCGGGTCGGACTGAACTTCGACGTACCCGGACTACGGGTCGCCGACCCTGCCGACGTGGCCGCCGAGGGCCTCGACCGGTTGCCGCACGGGCCGGTCCACGTGGCCGGCGGCAACGACGCCGACGTCGCTCGCCGCAACGACCCCGACCGCGCCGCGGTGGTGCTCGGCGCGCACCGCTTCATGCGACAGCTGATGGCTAACCCATCTGCTGGGACTGCTCACTGACCGGGGCACCCACCTCGGCCAGTTTCGCCGGATTCGAGGTGACCTCGTCGATGACCGTGTGGATGAAGCGCATCTTCTCCAGCACGGCGGGCGGGAGGACGAACGGGTAGAGGTCTTCCTTGCCCATCGACCGGTTGACCATGTTCAGCGCCCACGCCAGGGGCAGCCACATCTCGATCATGGTGTCAAAGCTGCTGGGCCCCAACACCCTTCGCTCGAGGGTGGCGGCGGCCGGCGCCATGCCGAACGCGGCGGCCGTGTCGAGGGTGTCGCGGATGTGCAGGTAGTGCGCGAACGTCTCGGCCCAGTCCTCGGCGGGGTGCATGGTCGCATACGACGAGACGTAGTCGTTCTCCCAGCCTGCCGGGGCGCCCTGGCTGTAGTGGCGGTCGAGCGCGGCCTGGTAATCGGCCTCGGGATCGCCGAACAGTTCGTGGTAGCGCTGCAGATAGTCCGGCGACGTGCCGATCAGCCGGTACTGGTAGTAGTGACCGATCTCATGGCGGAAGTGCCCCAGCAGCGTCCGGTACGGCTCGTCCATCGAGATCCGCAACTGCTCGCGGTGCACGTCGTCGCCCTCGGCGAGATCGAGAGTGATCACACCGTTCTCGTGGCCGGTGAACACCTTCTCGAACTGGCTGGACAGCAGGTCGAACGCCAGCCCGAAGTCGGGGTCATCGTCACGGCCGACGATGGGCAGCTTCAGTTCGTGCAGTTCGGCGATCAACCGGCGTTTGGCCTTCTCCGCCGCGGCGAACGCGGTCAGCGCGATGGTGTCGGCGTCGTTGGGCCGGGTGCGGGTGAGCGCGCATGACACGCACAGCTTCGCCACCGGACCCTTCTCCACCAGCCAGTTGCATTCGGCCAGATGCAGATTGGCGCACAACTGGTACCGGCTCTCGTCGACCGCACCCGCGTGCTCACTGTGCTCAGGTGGGGCGATCACCAGCAGTGCCATGTCGTCGAGCGAAAAACCCAGGGAGCTGCCGCAATTGAGGCACACCGAGTTCTCGAACGCCAGTCGCTGACCGCAGTTGGGGCATGTGAAGTCACGCATGCAGGACTCCTCCTTCGTAGGGCGCAACGTCGACGGAGACGTCGATGACGCTGCTGTCCGAGTCTGTGTAGATGATGCCGCGCAGCGGCGGGACGTCGGCGTAGTCACGGCCGAAACCGACTGTCACGTAGCGCTCGTCGACCATCTGATCATTGGTGGGATCTAGGCCCAGCCACACGTCCTTCGGCGTCCACACCGATGCCCAGGCATGCGTCGCGTCGATGCCCACCATGCGTTCCCTTCCCGGAGGCGGATCTGTGGCCAGATAGCCCGACACGTAACTCGCTGCCAGACCGTTGGCGCGCAGGCAGGCGATCGCGAGCCTCGCGAAGTCCTGACATACCCCTTCCCGGGCCGCCAAAACCTCACTCACCTGGGTGGACACCGTGGTCGACCCGGACCGGTAGGTGAAATCGCGGTGAATGCGTGCGTTCAGGTCGCGCAGCACCTCGATCAGCGGCCGACCGGGGGTGAACGTCGGTGCGGCGTAGTCCCGCACCGCATCGGTGATCTCGGGGGGTGCGAGGTCGAGGGTGAACTCGCTCGCCAGGGCGCCGTCGGGGCCCACGGGACGGGCGATCTCCCACGGCGCCTTGGCCGAGGCGACCTGGTAGTGGTCGGGCGGCGGCGGGTCCACCTCGACGATCGAGCGGCTGGTGACGCTCAGGCTGCGGTGTGGCCGGGTGACGTGGAAGTAGGAGCTCAGATTGCCGTAGCCGTCGCGGCTGGTGGAGCTGTCGGCGGCCTCCGGGTCGAGCACCAGCTCGTGGAACAGGCAGCGCTGCCGCGTCGAGTCGCGCGGGGTGAGGAACCCGCGGCCGTAGGAACTGGTGACGACGTCGGAGTAGCGGTACACGGTGCGGTGGGTGATCTCGTAGCGCCGAGGCATCACGGCACCATCCGTCTCTCGTCCGGTCCCCACAGCGGCTGCATGTCCCCCGGCAGCGACAGGTGCGTCGCGGTGATGACGGTGGAGAGCTCACGAAGGTCGCGGTGGATGGCCGCGAGCAGGCCGTCGAGTTCGGCGCGCCGGCCCTCGGCCGTGCACTCGCCGAGTTCGGCGGGCTCCATGCGACGCAACCGCATCGCGATCTCCTCGACCATCCGCTCCGGCCGCGAGGATCCCGACGAGCCGGGCAGCGACTTCAGATGCGTGCGCAGCCGCTCCAACTGATAGACCAGCGACCGCGGGTTCTCGGCGTCGAAGAGCACGAGTTCGGCCACCCCGGCGACACTGACGGTGCCGGGGTTGCGCCTGCGGTAGATCACCAGCGACTCGCAGACCACCAGCGTCGACTCGGTGATCGTCTGCTCGGCCTCGGGCCCACGCGCCGTGGTCAGCGTGGCCCTCAGCAGGGCCGTGAGCGCGAGCGCCCGCTCGATGCGCTTACCGGTGTCGAGCATCGTCCAGCCGACGTCGTGCACCATCGACTCGGCGAGGACACCGGACAGCGCGAGCATGCCGGCCAGTGTCAGCGTGTTCGTCGAGGAGAGGAAGGCCTCCCCCTCCGCCTGGGAGTCGGGCGGGCTGTCACCGGCGTGCAGCAGGGTCCGCTCGAGGGTGGACAGCACCATCCAGGTGTCGTTGGACATCTGGTCGCGGACCGCGCGCGCCGACAGCCCGAGCCGCTCGACCGACTGGGCCAGCGACCCCGGGCGGAGCCGGTCGGCAGTCAGCGACCACAGCGTCGTCGGGGCGGTCGCGACCATCTCGTGGTGGTCACCGGCTCCGGTGTCGGTGCCGGTGATGGTCCCGAGCGCGGCCAGCAGCACCGGCACGCATTCGCTGCCGTCCATCGCCTGCCGGCGCCGGAACTCGTGATAGCGCTCCCGGGTGACCGTCAGCAGCCGGGCGGTGTGTTCGGCGCGCTCGGCGTAGCGGCCGATCCAGAACAGGTCGGACAGCACACGCGGAGAACTGATCTCGCGAGTCGGGCTGGAGGTGATCGGCGTGGGCAGCAGGTCGTCGTCGGACGGCGCCGTCACGGTGGTCTTCTCCGCCGTGACCCGCGCCGGCGTGCGCACCCAGATGTCTTTGGCAGCAACGCTGTTGAGCGTGTACGCGTCGGTTCCGGGCGCCAGCAGGTACCCCAGGCCCCCGATCATCGGCGCGTAGCCGCTGCGCTGGGACACCGTGAAGAGGCGCATGCCCACGCTCGACGAGGACAACCCGGCGGGCAGGTAGTCGGCGGGCGCCGAGGAGAACTGCGGCAGCTCCTGGCCCACCCACTGCCACGGGGTGGCGGCGATCCGCGCGGCCAGTGCCTCGCGCCGTGCCGCCGACAGCTCGGGACCGACGATCGGTTCCCCACCGGTGGCGGACCGGATGAGAAGCGACGACAAGTGGGTCAGCAGGTGGGAGCGCTCGACGTCGATGCCGCCCCAGTACAGCGGCGCCGTGGGCAGCAGCGGCGTCTCGCCGAGCAGCTTCTCGGCCATCTCGGGCAGGAAGCGCAGCACGCCCGGGCTCTCCAGCACGCCGCTGCCCAGGGTGTTCACCACCGTCACCGCACCGCGCCGCAGCGCCTCCACCAGGCCGACGACCCCCAGCCGGGAGTCCGCGCGCAGATCCAGCGGATCGGCGTAGGCCGCGTCGACCCGGCGCAGCACCACGTCGACGCGTTTGAGCGTGCCCATCGAGCGCATCCACACCTTGCCGTCGCGCACCACGAGATCGGCGCTCTCGACCAACGGCAAGCCGAGCACGCTGGCCAGATACGCCTGATCGAAGGCGGTCTCGGAGTGGATGCCCGGGCTGAGCACCACCACCACGGGCTCCTCGGCGGATTCCGGTGCCGCGTCGACGAGCGCCAGCCGCAGCGCCTGCGCCCACGGCGACGCGGGCCGGGGCCCGACCTGCTCGTAGAGGTCGGGGATGGCGTGGGCGATCACACGGCGGTCGGCGAGCGCATATCCGGCTCCCGACGGGGCCTGGGTCCAGTCGGCGTTGACGACGAAGTCGCCCGTCGCCCCGCGGCTGATGTCGCAGCCGTGCAGGAACAGTTGGTGCCGGCCCGGCACCTCGATGCCGCGAGCCGCCCGCACGTACCCGGGATGGGCGAACAGCAGCTGCGGCGGCAGTGCCCCACTGGTGATGCAGTGCTGCTCGCCGTACAGGTCGGTCAGCACCGCGTCGAGCAGCCGCGAGCGTTGCACCAAACCGGATTCCAGCTTGTCCCAGTCCGAGGCCGAGACGATCAGGGGCAGCGCGTCCAGTTGCCACGGCCCGGGCACGGCCGAGCCGTCCTCGAGCTGGATGTAGGTGATGCCGTCGTTGTCGACGAGGTTGCGCACCACGGCGCGCAGCCGGTCCAGACCGCCGCGTCCACGCTCGGCGACGCACTCGGCGAGTTCCTGCCATGCCGGTCGCACACCGCCTGCGGCGTCGACGAATTCGTCGTATCCGGTCGCGGGGGCGCCCCCTGCGGTCCGTACCTCGAACAGCGCCTGCTGGGCCCGCATGGTCTCGTAGGGCACCAGCGGGTTGTCGAGGTTGTCCTGGCTGGTGAAGCCGGTGGGTAATGCCATTACGACAGCACGGTACGCACTCGCCGAAGATCGAGGATTCCCGGCGCGCCCACATCGGTGGATTGCCGGGCCTGCTTCTCCCTCAGCCCGGCCAGATCGACCGTGCCGGGTGTGAATCCGGTGGCCTCGAACCGCCGCCCGCGCCGGGACTCGGCCTCGACCGCGTTCACCGGAGGCGTGTCGTAGGAACGCCCGCCCGGATGGGACACGTGGTAGGTGCAGCCGCCCCGGGACACCCCCGCCGCGGTGTCGATCAATTCGATGCGCAGCGGGCCGTCCACGGTGATCGTGGGGTGCAGGGCGCTGGGCGGTTGCCAGGCCCGGTACCGCACGCCGCCCACCTGGACGTCGGGGTTGTCGGTGGCCAGCAGCGGGACGGGGTGCCCGTTGACGGTCACCAGGTAGCGCTGCCGGTCGGCCCCGATGAGCCGCACCTGCAGGCGTTCCACCGACGAGTCGACGTACCGCGCGGTGCCCGCCACCGATGACTCCTCGCCGAGCACGTTCCAGGGCTCGATCGCGCCGCGCAACTCGATCTCGACGCCGCCGAACACCGCGGTGCCGATCCGGGGGAAGCGGAACTCGGTGAAGGGGTCCAGCCAGCTGGTGTCGAATTCGATGCCGTGCGCCCGCAGGTCAGCGGCGACATCGGCGATGTCCTGAATGATGAAGTGCGGCAACAGGTACCGGCCGTGCAGGTTCGCGCCGTGGCGGATCAGCGGGGCGCGCAGCGGCTCGTCCCAGAACCACGCCACCAGCGAACGCACCAGCAGCGACTGCACCATCGCCATCTGGTGGTGGGGAGGCATCTCGAAGCCCCGCAACTCGAGCAGTCCCAGCCGCCCGCGCGCGCTGTCCGGGCTGTAGAGCTTGTCGATGCAGAACTCCGCGCGGTGGGTGTTCCCGGTGATGTCGGTGAGCAGGTGGCGCAGCGCGCGGTCGGCCAGCCACGCCTTCGGCCCGCCGGCCTGCGCGGACAGCCGGGCGATCTCGGCGAAGGCGATCTCCAGCTCGTACAGCGATTCGGGACGGCCCTCGTCGACCCGCGGCGCCTGGGAGGTGGTGCCGATGAACCGCCCGGCGAACAGGTAGGACAGCGCCGGGTGACGCTGCCAGTAGGTCAGCAGCGACACCAGCAGGTCCGGCCTGCGCAGCAGCGGCGAGTCGGCCGGGGTGATTCCGCCCAGGGTGATGTGGTTTCCCCCGCCCGTCCCGCCGTGGGTGCCGTCGACGTCGAAGGACTCGGTGGACAGCCGCGCCAGCCGCGCCTCGGCGTACAGGGTCTGCAGCTGGTCGCGTTGCTCGGCGAAGCTGGCCGACGGCGCGACGTTGACCTCGATGACGCCCGGGTCGGGCGTGATGCTCATGGACTGCAGCCGCGGGTCGGCCGGCGGGCCGTAGCCCTCGATCACCACGGCGCAGCCGATCGCGGCGGCCGCGGTCTCGATGCGGTAAACGAGATCGACGAAGTGCTCCAGCTCCTCGGTGGGCGGCAGGAACACGTACAGCAGTCCGTCGCGGAGCTCGCCGACCAGGGCCGTGATCGGCACCGAGTCGGCGTCGGTGACCTCCGCGGGCTCGTCGGCATCGGGTTCGAGCGGTGGTCGGTCGTGGGTGGGATCGGCGTCGAACGACGGCGGGGGCGGTGTCCAGCTGATCGCATCGAGGGGCAGCCGCAGCCCGGCGGGAGAATCGCCGTCCAGCAACACGATTCGGCCGCGGCGCAGCGTCCAGTCCGCGCTCGCCCACCCGGCGTCGTCGTCGCGGCGGTGCAGCGGTAACACGAAGGCGGCGGGATCGGTGACCGCGGTGTCGAGCCGTGCGAGCAGCGCCGCGCGCGCGTCCGCGCTGTCGTCCGCGAGGTCGTCGGACTCGGCGACGGGGTGCCCCGCGGGCCGGCGCACCGCGGCGGCGAGCCGGCTGAGCGGGTCCTCGTAGGCCGGCCGGACCTGGGTGTGCGGCAGCCCCAGCCCGTCGGCGATCGCGGTGAGCAGTTGCGCGGGGGCGTCGGGGGCGATCGCGGGTGTTCCCGGGTGTTCGGGCCACGGGTCGGCCAGCAGTGCCGGGTCGTTCCACAGCGGCTGTCCGTCGGTGCGCCACATCAACGCGATCTGCCAGCGCGGCAACGGTTCTCCGGGATACCACTTGCCCTGGCCGCGTTGCACCAGCCCGTGCGGCGCCCACACCTGCTTGAGCCGCGCCGCCAGCGCCGAGGCTCGCTGCCGTTTGTGCGGGCCGTCCGCTTCGGTCAGCCACTCGGGGTCGACCTGATTGTCGATGGACACGAAGGTCGGCTCGCCACCGACGGTGAGCCGGACGTCGCCGGCGGTCAGCCGCTCGTCGACACGGCGGCCGAGCGCGTCGATGGCCGCCCAGGTCGCGTCGGTGTAGGGCAGCGTGACGCGCGGGTCCTCGTGGACCCTGGTGACGACGTTGCTGAATTCCAGTGTCGTCTCGCAGGGTTCGGTCGCGCCGGTGATCGGGGCAGCGGACTCGGGGTGCGGCGTCGCCGACAGCGGGATGTGCCCCTCCCCGGCGAACAGACCCGAGGTCGGGTCCAGCCCGATCCAGCCGGCGCCGGGAATGTAGACCTCGGTCCAGGCGTGCAGATCGGTGAAATCGGCGGCGGGCCCGGACGGCCCGTCGAGCGCCTCGACGTCGGAGGTGAGCTGCACCAGGTAGCCGGACACGAACCGCGCCGCCAGACCCATCTGACGCAGGATCGACACCAGCAGCCATGCCGAGTCCCGGCAGGAGCCGATGCCGGTGCGCAGCGTGGTGTCGGGGGTCTGCACGCCCGGTTCGAGCCGGACGCTGTAACCGACGTCGGCGTTGACCGCGCGGTTGAGCGCCACCAGGAAGTCGATCGTGCGGGTCCCCGTCGCCACCGAGAAGTTCTTCACCCAGGCTTCGGTGAGGTCACCGGGGCCGCCACCGTCGTCGTCCTCGTCGACCGGCCGCAGGTACGGCTTGAGGTCCTCGGCCAGCGCGCGGGGGTAGGTGAAACCGACGTGCTCGGCGTAGTCCTCGATGAAGAAGTCGAACGGGTTGATCACCTTGAGGTCGGCGATCAGCCCGACGGTGATCGTCAGGCTGCGGGTGCGGGTGGGGAACACCAGCCGGGCCAGGAAGTTGCCGAACGCGTCCTGCTGCCAGTTCACGAAGTGGTCGTCGGGCTCCACCTTCAGCGAGTAGGCCTCGATCGGTGTGCGCGAGTGGGGAGCCGGCCGCAGTCGCACGACATGCGGGAACACCTCGACGAGGCGGTCGAACGCATAGCTGGTGCGGTGCTCCAGGGCCACCTTGATACCCATAGCGCTAGATCCCACCACAACGGATGCCGCGGTGCAGATCGCGTCAGGTCTGAGCGCTCCGGGGGATCAGGTTGCCGCGGGGGCGCAGCACCAGCACGAGGACGCCTGCGACGACGATGCCGACGAGGTTCACCGCGAGCTGCGTGGCGGACCGGGCCGCCACGCCCCAGTCGCCGAGCACGCCCGCGACCGCGGCGAAGCCGGCCGCGGGCACGGTGGTGACCGAGATGAACACCCCCACCAGCGCCGCCGATTTCGCCGACACCAGCGACAGCATGCCCGCGGCGCCGGCCAGCAGCGCCACCACGAACGAGACCGGCCCGACCTGGAAGATGAAGTCGACGTCGTCGACGTTGCGGACCGTGTCCAGGTCCACCCAGCCGACGGCGTGCGCGGCCAGTGTCAGCACAGCGGTGATGCCCATCGCGAGGGGGAACCCCGCCAGCAGCGCGATCGCGGCCCGGCGCGCGAGTTCCCCGCGCCGCTGCACGATCGCGACCGACACCGCGGCCAGCGGCCCGAATTCGGGACCGAGCACCATGGCACCCACGACGGTGACCATCGAGTCGGTGACGGCACCGATCGCGGCCAGCAGACACGCCAGGGTGAGGAACATCAGGAAGGTCACCGACAGCGTCGACTCCTCCCGGGTGCGGGCGATCAGCTCGTCCCACACCACGGCGTCGGCGGGATCGCCCTCGGCGTCGTCCTCGGCCGCATGCGCCCGGGTGGACAGCACGGTGTCCAGCACGGTCAGCAGGATCGCGCCGCGGTGCTGGGCGTCGATGGCCTTGAGCGCCTTGATGACGTCGTTGGCGCATTCGCGGGCGATGATGGCCGAGATCTCGTCGCCGGGTGGATCCACGGCGACTCCGGGGTGAACCAGGATGTGGGCCACCCCGACCTGGCGCCGCAACAGGTCGAGGACGTCGTCTCGCATGTCCCCCGGAACGATGACGCGCAACTCCAGCACCGGCGCCAGTTAACCGTCTCCGGAACCCGATGAGAACAATCGGCCACGAAATGTGGGCACTCCACACGAACCTGTTATAGATTCACATCATCCCGCGGAGCGGAGCGCCCGAAGTCGCACGATCAGGAGCCATGTCTGTGAATTTTCAACAGCAGGAGTGTCCGCTGTCGTGGATGTGAGAACCCGTCGCGACCGCATCGAACACCGGGCCCGGGCCGCCCGCGAGATCAACTACGCGCAGCTGGCCGCCGAGTTCGACGTGTCCGAGATGACGATCCGGCGCGATGTCGAGGCCCTCGAGGCGCTCGGTGTCGTCCGCCGCGTGGTCGGCGGTGCGATCGCCGTGCAGGGCAAGGACACCGAGCCCGCCTTCGCCACCCGGATGGCCGACGCCGCCCAGGAGAAGATCCACATCGCCGAGGTGGTCGCCGACCTGATCGGGGTGAACGAGACGCTGATCCTCGACTCGGGCAGCACCGCTCTGGCCGTGGCGAACTCGCTCAAGGGCCGTGCGCTCGGCCTGACCGTGGTGACCCCGAGCGTGCTCGCCGCGCTGGCACTGGTCGACGAACCCGACACCACCGTCGTGCTCACCGGCGGGGAGCTGCGCTCCGGCGAGCTGAGCCTGATCGGGCCGGGTGCCGAGGACACGCTGGCCAACTACAACTGCGACACCTACGTCATGGGAGTGGCGGGCATCGACGGGGACCGCGGCATCTCCGACTACCACCAGGCCGAGAGCCGCGTGAAGCGCGCCGCGAGCCGCCGAGCCGACCGGGTCATCGTCGCCGCCGACAAGTCCAAGCTCGGCCGCGTGACCTTCGTCAGCATCGCCGCACTGGCCGAGGTCCAGGTCATCGTCAGCGACGGCGCACCCGACCATCCCACGCTGGCAGCCGCGCGCAACGCGGGCGTTGAGGTCATTTGCGTTGCCGCACAAAGTGATACACCGGCGACGGTGGCGGGCACCCGATGACCCGGTACACCGTCGGCATCGACATCGGCACCACGGGCACCAAGACCGTGTTGATGGACGTGGACGCCGGAATCGTCGCGACCGCGACGCGTGAGACGGCGCTGCACTCCCCCGCCCCCGGCTTCGCCGAGGCCGACACCGACCAGTGGTACCGCAACGTGATCGAGTCGATCCGGGAAGTGCTCGCCGTCGGCGGTGCATCGCCGGAGCAGGTGGGTGCGGTGGCGACCTCGGGCATGGTGCCGGCCGTCATCCCCGTCGACGGCACGGGACGACCGCTGCGGCGCGCCATCCTCCAGAACGACGCCCGCGCGCATCGCGAGGTCACCGAGCTCGCCGCGGCGCTGGCCGACACCGACCTGGTGCGCCTGACCGGTTCGGCCCTGACCCAGCAGTCGGTGGCGCCCACGACCGTGTGGCTGCGCGACAACGAACCCGACGTCTACGCCGGCACGGCACACTGGCTGGGTTCCTACGACTGGGTGCTGTGTGCGCTGGGCGCGCCGGTGCACGTCGAACAGAACTGGGCGCTGGAGTCGGGACTGTTCAGCATCGGCGGCGAGACGGCCGACGCCGTCCTGCGCGCCGCTGCGCTCGACCCCGCCACGCTGCCGCCGGTCCGCCGTCCGGGAACGCAGGTCGGCGAGCTGAGCCGGGCCGCAGCCGAGGCCACCGGCCTGTCCGCGGGCACCGCGCTGGTGGTCGGCGGCGCCGACCACGTGCTCTCGGCGTTCGCCGCGGGAGTCAACCGCCCCGGCGACGCACTGGTCAAACTCGGTGGGGCAGGCGACATCCTGGTCGCCAGCGACGCCCCGGTCGTCGACGCCCGGCTCTACCTCGACGCGCATCCGGTGCCCGGCCACTGGCTGCCCAACGGCTGCATGGCCACCAGCGGGAGCCTGATCCGCTGGTTCCAGACGCTCGTCGGCGGCGCGGCGCTGACCGACCTCGACGAGGAGGCGGCAGCCCGGCCGCCCGCCGAGATCCTGTGCCTGCCCTACTTTCTCGGCGAGAAGAGCCCGCTGCACGACCCCGACCTGCGTGGCGTGTTCGCAGGCATGCATCTCGGCCACACCCGGGCCGACATGTACCGCGCGGTGCTCGAGGCCATCGCGTTCGGATTCCGCCACCACGTCGACGTTTTCGCCGACATCGGCATCCCGCTGAGCCGGGTGATGATCACCAACGGAGGCTCGACGTCGACGCTGTGGAAGCAGATCCACGCGGACGTGCTGGGGATCGAGATGAACCCCGTCCGGGGACACCCGGGAGCCTCGCTCGGTGCGGCCGTCATCGCCGCGGTCGGTGTCGGCGCCCTCGACGACTTCTCGGACGCGGCGCGCTTCATCACCCTCGACGAGCCCTACGCCCCCGATCCCGCCCGGCGTGCGGCCTACGACGCGGCGTACGCCACGTGGCGCGACCTCGGCACCGCGATGACCCCGATCTCCCACGCTATCGCCCGCAACACCCGATGAAAGGAACAGTGCAGCAATGAGATTCAGCCAAATTCCCACCCCCCGGCGGGGTGGCCGGTTCGCCTACTCCGCCGTCCTGGCATTGCTGGCCGTCATCGCGATGGTGCTGTCGGGCTGTGCCGGCAGCGGTGGTCCCGAGCAGACACAGGCCACCGGCACCGGCGAGGTCGCCAAGGACACCTCGGGCACAGTGCGCATCCTGATGGAGAACGTGCCCGACACCGACATCGTCAAGTCGATGGTGGCCGATTTCAACAAGAGCTACCCCGACGTCAAGGTCGACATCGAATCGCTGACCTACGACCAGATGCGGGACAAGCTGGTGTCCTCGTTCCAGTCGTCGTCGCCGAACTACGACTTGATCGTGGTGGACAACCCGTGGATGGTCGACTTCGCCAATGCGAAGTTCCTGCAGCCGCTCGACGCGCGCATCGACAGCACGCCCGACTACGACGCCGCCGACTTCTTCAAGCCACTGACCGACATCACCACCGTCGACGGGGTGCGCTACGGCGTGCCGTTCTACAACTACGCACTCGGATACCTCTACAACACCGACGATCTGGCCGCTGCCAACCAGAAGGTGCCCACCACGCTCGACGAACTGGTCGCCACCAGCAAGGCACTCAAGACCCCCGAGCGCGCCGGCATCGCGATGCAGCCCCAGCGCGGCTACAAGATCTTCGAGGAGTGGGGCAACTGGCTCTTCGCCGCGGGCGGGTCGATCTACGACGCCGACGGCAAGGTCACGCTGAACACCCCGGAGGCCAAGCGGGCGCTGGAGGCCTACATCGACACCTACAAGACCGCGGCTCCGGCCAACAGCCTGAACTGGAGCATGGACGAGGCGCAGCGTTCTGTCTCGGCCAACCAGTCGGCGTCGATGATCAACTACAACTGGCAGCTGCCCGCCCTCAACGAGCCCGGCTCGGGTCCGGCCGCCGGCAAGATCAAGCTCGCCCCGATCCCCGGCGGCAAGCAGGTGCTGGGGTCGTGGAGCTGGGCGATCCCCGCCAACTCCGCGAGCTCCGACGCCGCCTGGGCGTTCGCCTCGTGGATCACCGCCAAGCCCAACGACGTCGCGCGCGTCGAAAAGGGCGGCGCCGCGATCCGCAAGAGCACCCTGGCCGATCCGGCTGTGCTGCAGGGCAAGTTCGGCGAGGAGTACTACAAGACGGTCGAGCAACTGCTGGCCAACTCGGCGCCGCTGAGCCAGGGCCCCAGCGGCGAGGAGATGATCCAGGCCGTCGGCACCGAACTCAACGAAGCGGTGGCCGGCACCAAGAGCGTCGACGACGCGCTCGCCGCCGCACAGGAACAGGCCGAGAAGATCCAGGGCTAGCCGCCCACCCCGAGAACCGGAAGCCGACCACCCCCCGAAAGGAGCGCAGACCGCCGTGAAATTCCACCATGGCATGGTCGCCCCCCTCGTCGCCCTTTTCGTCGGGGTGGTCGGTTTCCCTCTCGCCTACGCCGCCTACCTGAGCATCACCGACTACAAGCTGACCGACCGCGGGTCGCCGTCGATCGTCGGTGCCGACAACTACGTCGCGACGTTCGGCGACGCCGCGTTCTGGCATTCGTTCGGCACCACCGCGGTGTTCGTCGCCGTGGCGGTCGGCCTCGAGCTGATCGTCGGGCTGGCGATCGCGCTGGCGCTGCAGAAGCAGCGCTGGGCCCGCGACCTGACACGGTCGATGCTGCTGGCGCCGATGTTCATCACCCCGATCGCCGTCGGACTGACGTTCCGGTTCCTGCTCAACGATCAGCTCGGCGCGATTCCGGAGATGCTGCGCGCCATCGGCATCGACTACGACTTCTTCGGCCCGGGCCGGGCGCTGTTCACGATCGCGTTCATCGATGTGTGGCAGTGGACCCCGTTCATGGTGCTGCTGCTGCTCGCCGGCCTGGAATCGATTCCGCGCGAACCGCTCGACGCCGCACGCGTGGACGGCGCGGGCGGACTCTACGTGCTGCGCCGGGTCACGCTGCCGCTGCTGGCGCCGGTGCTGGTGGTCGCGATCCTGCTGCGCTGCCTGGACGCGATGAAGGTGTTCGAGTATGTCTTCGCGACCACGCGCGGCGGGCCGGGCACCGAAACCGAGACACTGCAGTACTTCATCTACCAGACGGGGATCCAGTTCTTCCGCCTCGGCTCCGCGTCGTCGATGGCGTTCGTGGTGCTCGTCGTCGTGCTGGCGGTCATCGTGTTCGCCTTCCGCCGGATGGAAAAGGCGAAGGCGCGATGACCCGTTCCCGGATGGTCACCGCGCTGCGGGTGGCGCTGCTGTGGGCGGCGGGCATCACCGTCGCCTTCCCCCTGGTGTGGACCGCACTGGCGAGCGTGAAAAGCCCTGAGCAGCTCAATGATCCGTTTCTGCTGAACTTCACGCCGACGCTGGCGAGCTGGCGCAACGTGCTGGACTCGGGGATCCTCGGTGCCGCCGGTCGCAGCGCCCTGGTCGCCCTGGTCACCGTCGGCATCAGTGTCGTCGTCGGCAGCATGGGTGCCTACGCGATCGCCCGGTTCCGGGCCGGCGGGACGCTGACCCGATTCGGGATGCTCGCCGCGCAGGTGCTGCCGCCGGCGGTGCTGGTGTTCCCGTTCCTGACGATGGCCTACGCGCTGCGGCTGACCGACACGCTGGTGCCGGTGATCTTCGCGCACCTGAGTTTCGTTCTGCCCGTGGTCACCTGGTTCCTGATCGGGTTCTTCGAGGCGGTGCCGCGCTCGCTCGAAGAGCAGGCCCAGGTCGACGGGTTCACCCGGTTCGCCGCGTTCCGGCTGGTGGTGCTGCCCCAGGTGCTGCCCGGAATCGGCGCATCGGCGATCTTCGGGTTCACGCTGTCGTGGAACGACCTGTTCTACGGGCTGATCCTGGCGCCGGGCAGGGCGGCGATCCTGCCGGTCGCGATCGCCGGTTTCAACACGTTCCGCGGAGTGCAGATCGGCTCGATGAGCGCGGCGATCCTCATCGCGGTCATCCCCGTCGTCGTCGCGAGTTTCTTCATCCAACGCAGGCTGGTGCAGGGCATCAGCGGCGGCGCGGTGAAGTTCTAGGAAGGGCTCATGGCTGAAGTTCGATACCGAGGCGTCACCAAGGCGTACGGAAACACCGCTGTGGTCAGCGATCTCGACCTCGATCTGCCCGACGGGTCGTTCACCGTGCTCGTCGGCCCCTCCGGGTGTGGGAAGTCCACCTCGCTGCGGATGCTGGCCGGGCTGGAGACCGTCACGTCGGGCACCATCACCATCGGCGACCGCGACGTCACCGCGCTGCAGCCGCGAGACCGCGACATCGCGATGGTGTTCCAGAACTACGCGCTCTACCCGCACCTGACCGTCGCCGAGAACATCGCCTTCCCGCTGCGCGCCACGCGCACCCCGCGGCGCGAGGCTCTGGCCCGCGCGTCGGAGGTCGCCGAATCGCTCGGCCTGGCGAAGCTCCTGAGCCGCAAGCCCAAAGACCTCAGTGGGGGCCAGCAGCAGCGCGTCGCGATCGGGCGGGCCATCATCCGGCAGCCGTCGGTGTTCCTGTTCGACGAACCGCTGTCCAACCTCGACGCGAAGCTGCGTGTGGAGACCCGCACCGAGCTGCTGCAGATCCAACGGCGCCTGGGCATCACGTCGGTCTACGTCACCCACGACCAGGAAGAGGCGATGACGCTGTCGGACCGCATGGTCGTCATGCGCGACGGCCGGATCGCGCAACAGGGTCCGCCGCAGGAGGTCTACGCCCGGCCGGCCGACACGTTCGTCGCCTCGTTCGTCGGCAGCCCGAAGATGAACCTGCTCGACGGTGAGCACACGGATGCCGGATTCACCCTGTCCAACGGCGTCGTCCTCGCCGTCGACCGACCGGTCGCCCGCGGACCGGTGCGGCTCGGTGTGCGGCCCGACGATCTGTTGCTGAACGTCGGCGACGACGCCGCCGACGGCGACGTTCGAGTCGTCCTGATCGAGAACCTCGGCCCGCGGGCCATCGTCACGATCGACGCCCGCGGCATCGAACTGACCAGCGTGGTGGACACCCCGCGTCTGGCCGGCATCACCGAGGGCACCCCCGTCGACCTCGCCGTGCGCCCCGGCGCCGGCCACCCGTTCGACCCCACTACCGGCAAGCGACTCGCCGAGGCGAGCACAGAGAGGAACGAGAGCACACGATGAGCAGAACAGCGGTGGTGACCGGCGCAGGGTCGGGCATCGGACGCGCCATCGCCCACGCACTGGCACAACGGGATTGGCGCGTGGTCGTCACCGACCTCGACGGCGACGCCGCCGCCGGCGTCGCGACGGCCCTGCCCCATCAGGACGCCGGTCACGAGTCCGCGGCCCTGGACGTGACGTCCGCCGACGCGGCGTCGGCCGTCGCCGCCGACGTCGCCTCCCGGCTGGGACTGCACGCCTGGGTCAGCAACGCGGGCATCTCGTTCATGCACCGCTTCCTCGACGCACCCGTCGAGCGCTACGAGCAGACGATGGCGGTCAACCTCAAGGGCGTGTTCGTGTGCGGGCAGGCCGCGGCGCGCGAGATGGTCCGCACCGGGGTTGCCGGAGCCATCGTCAACACCGCCTCGATGGCGGGCAAGCAGGGCCGGGTCCCGTTCCTGTCCGATTACGTCGCCTCGAAGTTCGGCGTCGTGGGCCTCACCCAGGCGATGGCCTACGAGCTCGGCGAGCACGGCATCACCGTGAACTGCGTCTGCCCCGGCTTCGTCGAAACACCGATGCAGTCAAGGGAATTGGAATGGGAGGCCGAGCTGCGCGGCACCACCCCGGACGGGGTGCGGGACATGATGATCGCCGACACTCCGCTGGGGCGGCTCGAGCAGCCCGAGGACGTGGCGCGCGCGGTCGCGTTCCTGGTCTCCGACGACGCCCGCTTCATCACCGGGGAGGCACTCGCCGTCAACGGTGGTGCCTACATGGACTGAACCCGGTCCACACACCTGACGTCACCCGTTTTGAGAGAAAGGCACCTTCAGTGACCACCACCTGGCTCGATGAGGTCTTCCACGTCGCCAAACCCGTCATCGCGATGCTGCACCTGTCCGCGTTGCCCGGCGACCCCGGCTACGACTCCGCAGGTGGCATCGCCGCCGTGGTGGAGCGGGCCCGGGCCGAACTCGACGCGCTGCAGAGCGGCGGCGTCGACGGCATCATGATCAGCAACGAGTTCAGCCTGCCCTACCTCACCAAGACCGAACCCATCACGGCGATCACGATGGCCCGCATCATCGGCGAACTGCTGCCGGAGATCTCGGTGCCCTACGGCGTGAACGTGTTGTGGGACGGGCGCGCGTCCATCGATCTGGCGGTCGCCACCGGCGCGTCGTTCGTCCGCGAGATCTTCACCGGCGTGTACGCCAGCGACTTCGGGCTGTGGGACACCAATGTCGGCGAGGTGGCCCGGCACCGCGCGCGGGTCGGCGGCGCCGGGGTGAAGCTGCTGTTCAACATCGTGCCGGAATCGGCGCAGTATCTGGCCGATCGGGATCTGGCGGCCATCACGCGCACCACCGTGTTCGCGACGCTGCCCGACGCGATCTGTGTCTCGGGCGCCACCGCCGGGTCCCCCACCGACACCGAGGCGCTGAAGGTGGTCAAGGAGGCCGCCGGCGACGTCCCGGTGTTCGTCAACACCGGGGTGCGCGCGGAGAACGTCGCGGCCCAGCTCGCCGTGGCGGACGGCGCGGTGGTGGGCACCTACTTCAAGGCGGACGGTGTCTTCGCCAACGCCGCCGAGAAGTCGCGGGTCGAGGAACTCATGAGTGCTGCGAAGGAGTTCCGCGCTCAGCTCTCCTGACCAGCCGCACGCCGAGCTCGTCGGCGGGCACCCGGTGCCCCTCGGCGCACACCACCTCGACGCCGGCCTGCGCGCCGCACCCCAGATGGGTCAGCCGAAGTGGCGTGTCGCCGAGGTGTTTCCGGCCCCACTCGAACATCGCCCACACCACGGGCATGAAGTCGGTGCCGGCCTCGGTCAGCACGTATTCGTCCCGGACGCGCTGCCCGGGCTCACGATAGGGCTGCTTGGCCAGCAGCCCCGCCTCGACGAGCTCGGACAGGCGCGCCGACGTGGCGGCCTTGGTGATGCCGACGCGGCGCGCGAAGTCGTCGAATCGGGTGGTTCCGTAGTAGGCCTCCCGCATGATCAGCATCGCTGATTTGGTGCCCACCAGCCCCATCGTCTTCTCGATCGCGCAATGGCCGACCGCCGACCACGAGTCGCGGTCGGTCAGCGGCCCCTGCAGCACTGTCATGTAGATCACTCCCCTGCTGGGTTGTTGTCGGTGAACTCAGGTGTTACATCTGAGTATAGAGAGCAGTACTCAGCGACGAGTCTCAGGAGGACCCTCATGGCCGGATATTCAGACCGCGACGCCGTCATCGTCGGCGCAGTACGCACCCCCGTCGGCAAGGGCAAGGCCAGCGGTGCGCTGCACGGGGTGCTGCCCGCCGATCTGCTCGCCCACAGCCTCCGTGAACTCGTCACCCGCACCGGGGTCGACCCCGTCGAGGTCGAGGACGTCATTGCAGGCGCCGTCACCCAGGTGGGCGACCAGGCGGTCAACATCGCTCGAAATGCGTTGCTGGGAGCCGGTTTTCCCGAGAGCGTACCGGGAACCACCGTGGACCGGCAGTGTGGCAGCAGCCAGCAGGCGATCAGCTTCGCCGCGCAGGGTGTGCTCGCGGGGGCGTATGACGTCGTCATCGCCGCCGGCGTGGAGTCGATGAGCCGGGTGCCGATGGGCTCATCGGTGCTTCCCGGCAGCAACCCGTTCGGAACCGGCATGGCGCAACGCTATCCCGAGGGTCTGGTGGCCCAGGGCATCAGCGCCGAGTTGATCGCCGCCCGGTGGAACCTGTCGCGCACCGAGCTCGACGAGTTCTCCGCCGAGAGCCACCAGAAGGCCGCCCGGGCGACCAAGGACGGCCTCTTCGACGCCGAGCTGGCCCCCATCGCGGGGCTGGCGACCGACGAGATCATCCGCCCCGACACCACGGTCGAGTCGCTGGCCGGGCTGCGGCCGGCGTTCTACAACGAGGCGATCGGCGCGCGGTTCCCGCAGATCGGCTGGGAGATCACGCCGGGCAACAGCTCACCGCTGTCCGACGGCAGCGCCGCGGTGATGATCACCAGCGGAGCGGCCGCGCGTCGGCTCGGGCTGACGCCGCTGGCCCGCATCCACACCACGGTGGCCGTCGGCTCCGACCCGCTGTACATGCTGACCGGCGTCATCCCGGCGACCGAGAAGGTGTTGTCCCGGGCCGGGCTCGACCTGTCGGACATCGACCTGTTCGAGGTCAACGAGGCGTTCGCGCCCGTCGTGCTGGCGTGGGCCCGCGACACCGGCGCAGATCTGTCCCGCACCAACGTCAACGGCGGCGCCATCGCGATCGGCCACCCGCTGGGTGCCAGCGGCGCCCGCATCATGACCACGCTGGTCAACGCCCTGCAGCAGCGCGACGGCCGCTACGCGCTGCAGACCATGTGCGAGGGCGGCGGCATGGCCAACGCCACCATCATCGAGCGTCTCTAGATCACGCGCGGACGAGCTCGAAGAGCGGGATCACCCGCTCGGTCTTGGCCTGGTACTCGCCGAACTGCGGGGCCTTCTCGACCACCCGCGGATACAGCGCGTCCCGCTCGGCGCGCGGCAGTTCGCGGGCTTCGGCATCGTAGGTCTCGCTGCCGATCTCGACCCGGACCCCCGGCTGGGCGCGCAGGTTGTGCACCCACGCCGGGGCCTTGGGGGCGCCGCCGAACGAACCGGCGATCAGGATCCGGCCGTCGAGGTCGAAGTACACCAGCGGCGAGATCCGCGGCTGGCCGGACTTCGCGCCCACGGTGGTCAGCAGGACCAGGTCCGAGCCGGCGAACATGCCGCCGACCACACCGCCGTTGGCGCGGAACTCCTCGACCACCTTCCTGTTCATCTCGTCGAGGGCGTTCGGGTCGGCCACGAGGTCGTCTGAGGTGAATTCTTCGCTCATGACCGGTCACGACCGCCGCCGGCAGGGATCTATTCCCGGAAGGGCTCTGACGGCGGGAGAAATCACGCGAAACGCTCCCGTGCACGATCGCCGCGGCGGACGATGCAGGGATGACCGGGAGCGATCGGCCCGTCGTCGACGTCGTGGTGGTGGGCGCCGGGCTGGCCGGGCTGTACGCCGTTCACCGGTTCCGGCGTGCCGGTCTGACCATGCGGGTGTTCGAGGCCGGTGACGACATCGGCGGCACCTGGCACTGGAACCGCTACCCGGGAGCCCGCGTCGACATCCCGAGCGTCGATTACATGTACAGCTTCGACCCGGACTGGCAGCGCACGTGGCAGTGGTCGGAGAAGTACGCCACGCAGCCGGAGATCCTGCGCTATCTGCACCACGTCGCGGACACGTTCGACCTGCGTCGCGACATCACGTTCAACACCCGCATCGATGCGGCGCGTTGGGACGCCGAGGGCGCGGTGTGGCAGGTCGAGGCCGGCTGCGAGACGACGACGTGCCGCCACCTGGTGATGGCGACGGGGTGCCTGTCGATCCCGAAGGATCCCGACATCGCCGGCATCGGGCGATTCGCGGGCGCAACGTATTTCACCAGTCACTGGCCCCGTGAGCCGGTCGACTTCACCGGTCTGCGCGTCGCCGTCATCGGCACCGGATCCTCAGGCATCCAGTGTATTCCGCACATCGCGAAGCAGGCCCGCGAACTGATCGTCTTCCAGCGCACCCCCAACTTCTCCCTGCCGGCCCACAACGGTCCCCTGGCGCCCGGCAAACTGGAACAGCTCACCGACGAATCGGGCTACCGCGCGGCGGCCCGACTCTCGTTCGGCGGCGTCCCGATCGAGCGCACGATGACGCCCACCTACGCCGCGACGCAGGAGGAACGGCAGCAACGCTACGAACGTGCCTGGCAGATCGGCGAACTGCTCGAACTGCTCAACGTCTACTCGGACGTGATGTCCGATCCCGCCGCGAATCACGAACTGGCCGAGTTCTTCCGCGCCAAGATCATGGCCACGGTCGACGACCCGGCGGTCGCCGAGAAACTCTGCCCGAGCGGCTATCCGATCGGAGCCAAGCGCGTCTGCCTCGACACCGACTACTTCACCACCTTCAACCGGGACAACGTCCGCCTCGTGGATCTGCGGCGCGATCCGCTCCGGTCGATCACCGAGACGGGGATCGACACGCAGCACGAATCTTTCCCCGCCGACGCCATCGTCTTCGCCACCGGCTTCGACGCGGTCACCGGAGCCGTCCTGTCGGTCGATTTCGTCGGCCGTGAGGATCGGACGCTCGAGCAGGTCTGGGCGGACGGCCCGCAGACCTATCTCGGCCTGACCGTCCAAGGCTTTCCGAACCTGTTCCTGATCACCGGTCCCGGCAGTCCATCGGTGTTGTCGAACATGGCCGTCTCGATCGAGCAGCATGTCGACCTCACCGCCGAGATCATCACCCACGTGCGCGACCACGGATTCCACACCGCCGAGCCGACCGAGACCGCTGTGGCGGGG
>NZ_JYNX01000030.1 GCF_001044255.1 Mycolicibacterium chubuense | reverse complement strand
GCAAAACCCTCGACTGGAAAACCCCAGCCGAAGCCCTCAACGAACTACTGTCAAAACCGCCAACTGTTGCATCGACCCCTTGAACTCAAGGCTGACTGAACGACCGCCAGTGCACTCTCGCGGCGAGAAAACTACGCGGTCTTGTCGCGGCGCTCCGGGCGCTGCGGCTTACGCGGCACGATCGTCGGCAGGACGTTGTCCTCGACGGTCTCCTTGGTGACGACCACCTTGGCGACGTCGTCGCGGCTGGGGATGTCGTACATCACCGGCAGCAGGACTTCCTCCATGATGGCGCGCAGACCGCGAGCACCGGTGCCACGGTGGATCGCCTGATCGGCGATGGCCTCCAGGGCGTCCCCGGTGAACTCGAGCTCCACGCCGTCCATGTCGAACAGCCGCGTGTACTGCTTGACCAACGCGTTCTTCGGCTTGGACAGGATCTGCACCAGAGATTCCTTGTCCAGGTTGGTCACCGAGGCCACGACCGGCAGGCGGCCGATGAACTCCGGGATCAGCCCGAACTTGATCAGGTCTTCGGGCATGACCTCCGCGAAGTGGTCCTGCGTGTCGATCTCGGCCTTGGAGTGCACCTCGGCGCCGAAGCCCAGGCCGCGCTTGCCGACGCGGTCGGAGACGATCTTCTCCAGCCCGGCGAAGGCCCCGGCCACGATGAACAGCACGTTCGTCGTGTCGATCTGGATGAACTCCTGATGCGGGTGCTTGCGGCCGCCCTGCGGCGGCACCGACGCCTGCGTGCCCTCGAGGATCTTCAGCAGCGCCTGCTGCACGCCCTCGCCGGACACGTCGCGGGTGATCGACGGGTTCTCGCTCTTGCGGGCGATCTTGTCGACTTCGTCGATGTAGATGATGCCGGTCTCGGCGCGCTTGACGTCGTAGTCGGCCGCCTGGATCAGCTTGAGCAGAATGTTCTCGACGTCCTCACCGACGTAGCCGGCTTCGGTGAGTGCGGTCGCGTCGGCGATGGCGAACGGGACGTTGAGCATCTTGGCCAGCGTCTGCGCCAGGTAGGTCTTGCCGCACCCGGTGGGGCCGAGCATCAGGATGTTGGACTTGGCCAGCTCGACGGGCTCCGAGCGCGAGTCGCGGCTCTTCTCCCCCGCCTGGATTCGCTTGTAGTGGTTGTAGACCGCCACGGCCAGCGTGCGCTTGGCGGTGTCCTGACCGATGACGTAACCCTCGAGGAAGTCGCGGATCTCCGCCGGCTTCGGCAGCTCGTCGAGTTTGACGTCGTCGGCGTCGGCCAGTTCCTCCTCGATGATCTCGTTGCACAGGTCGATGCACTCGTCGCAGATGTAGACGCCCGGTCCCGCAATGAGCTTCTTCACCTGCTTCTGGCTCTTTCCGCAGAACGAGCACTTCAGCAGGTCACCGCCGTCTCCAATGCGTGCCATGGTGCTGGGGTCCTACTTCCTGTTGCTGTCGCTGATCGATCGATTCGGTGGGTCGCACCGCAACATTCCCGACGCTACCCGCATATTCCGGCGCCGTGCGACCGATGAGGTCGAATAGCGTCGCTGATATTCATGTGTGGTGGCGACAACATATCGCCTGTTCTCGTGCCGACGGTCCTGGAACGCACCACCGTGTCTCTGGCGTGTCGCCGCCGTTACCCGAACGAGAGTACCCACCTGCGCCGGGGACGTACGGTGACGTCGTGAATCTCCCCCCGCTGCACAACGCGGTGCTGGTCAGCGACGGTGGCCTGGCCACGGAACTCGAGGCGCGCGGGCACGATCTCTCTGACGATCTGTGGTCGGCGCGGCTGCTCCTCGATGCCCCCGGGGAGATCGTCGCGGTGCACACCGCGTTCTTGCGCGCGGGCGCTCAGATCGCGACGACGGCGACCTATCAGGCGTCGTTCGACGGTTTCGCGTCCCGCGGCATCGACCGACCGACCGCGCGGATGCTGCTGCGCCGCGGCGTGGAGTTGGCCCGGTCGGCGCGCGACGCGGTCGGCCGAGGGTGGGTGGCCGCATCGGTCGGCCCGTATGGCGCCGCACTGGCCAACGGCGAGGAGTATCAGGGCCGCTACGGCCTGACGGTGGCGCAGCTGCGCGACTGGCACCGGGAGAGACTGGAGATCATCGCCGACGCCGGTCCGGATCTGCTGGCGGTCGAGACCATCCCCGACGTCGACGAGGCCGAGGCCGTCACCGCTCTGCTGCGGGACGTGGGACTGCCGGCGTGGCTGTCGTACACGATCGCGGGGGACGCCACCCGCGCCGGCCAACCGCTGGCCGACGCGTTCGCCGTAGCCGCCGACAGCCCCGAGATCGTCGCGGTCGGCGTCAACTGCTGTGCACCCGAGGACGTCCTGCCCGCGGTGAGCATCGCGGCTGAGGTGACCGGCAAACCCGTCGTCGTGTACCCCAACAGCGGTGAGGTGTGGGACGGACCGCGCCGGGTGTGGACCGGCTCGTCGCGCTGGCAGCCCGGGCTGGTGCCGCAGTGGGTCGATGCCGGCGCCCGCATCATCGGTGGGTGCTGCCGGGTGCGGCCTTCAGACATCGCCCACATCGCCGACGACGTCGGCTAGCGACGGTCAGCGGCCGGGTCCGAGGGGACCGGGTCCCACCGGTCCCGGTCCGATGGGTCCGGGACCGACCGGGCCGACCACGCCGCCCACGCCGACCGGACCGACCGGTCCCACAACGGGATTCGGCGGGTTGACGTACACCGTCACGGGGGCGCACTGATGGATCGCGGCTTCCCAGTAGGTGCCCTCGGGGCACACCGGGTCCTGCGCCTGCGCGACCGCCGGCGCCGACAGCGCTGCGGCTGCCACAGCGATCGCGGCGACCGCGCCGGATCTGACCTTCCCCGTCATGACACTCCCCTTGCCGTGAAGATGATCGCTCGCCGTCTTGACAACGGTGTCGATCTCCAGCGTGACACGCACGGATGGGGTTGCGCGGCCTTTTGCTGCGGTTTGCCCGGCGGCGCTGCGCCGTACCCTGCGACCATGACCACACTGACCGACGCCGTCGCGCTCGCCCGGGAGGACAACGGCCTGGCCGTCGTGTCGACGCTCAGGGCGGACGGCACCATCCAGTCGTCGTTGATCAATGCCGGCGTTCTCGCGCATCCCGCGACCGGTGAACCGGTCCTGGCCTACGTCACCTACGGCAGGGTCAAGCTGGCCAACCTGCGGGCGCGCCCGCAGACGGCGGCAACGTTCCGGCGGGGTTGGCAGTGGGCCACCGTGGAGGGACGGGCCGAACTGGCCGGCCCCGACGACCCGCAGCCGTGGCTCGCTTCCGAGCAGGCGCTGGGGCGCCTGTTGCGGGATGTCTTCACCGCCGCAGGCGGCACCCACGACGACTGGGACGCCTACGACGCGACGATGCGCGAGCAGCGCCGCGTCGCCGTCCTGGTGGCCCCGACGCGGATCTACGGCAACGGCTGAGCCCCGTCAGACGCTGCCTCCGAGCGACGCTCCGTCATTGAAGAGGTCGTGGACCTCTCGGCCGACCGCGAGACCCAGCGGCACCCCGCCGATGTTGTGGGCGGGGTTGCGGGGGATTCCGTCGAACCGCCAGTGAACGCCGAGGTAGACGCGACTCACCGAGTTCTCCCACACCGGTTCGACGAAGTTCCGGAACGTGACCGGCGTGTACGCCCGCACCGAGCCGTCGGGGTCTGTGGAGATCCCGTTCAATTCGTCGGACACGAACGTGAACGTCTCGGCCGGGATGGGAGCCGAATTCCCTGTTTCGACGTCGAGCACGTCGGCGACCGTGATCGGGCCCGGCGCGGTGGACAGACCCAAACGCAGAACCTGCATGACCGCCGCTCCGAAGGTGGCGTGACCGGACGGGTACGCGGGGAACGGTGGCGTCGTGGTACCGCGCGCAGAATTGGTCTGCGGCGCGCCCAGCGGCGCCCAGAACGGGTCGCGGTGCGGCGCGGCCTCGGCACGGATGCCGACCACGGGACGCCACAGGTTGTTGACGTACTTGTGATGCCACGCGTCGATGCCTGCGTCGGCCATCGCGACGTTCAGCACGGCGAACAGCTCTGCAGTCCGGCGCAAGGGCAGCATCTTCATCGCCACGATCTCGCGGGCGATCTGGTTGTACAGCCGCGGCGGCACCCCGAGATTGTTGGCACCGTCGTAGCCCCAGTAGACACCGATCCGTTCCTGCTCCGCCGTGCGAGACCGTCGCTGCGCCGAGCCGAAGTCCCGAACCTCCTCGAAGTCGTCCTTGTAGTCGGGATCGGTGAGGTAGTTGGTCTGACCGTTGCCGGGGAACTTGTCGAGGGGTTGGTGCGCTCCTCCGGCGAAGCGCGTGACATTCCCCCACACCGACCCGAGTCGCCCCTGACCCGGCGTGTAGGGGTCGGCGCGGTGCTGACCGTAGACGGGCATCGGCAGCTGCGGCGCGCTGATCGCGACGTCCGAACCGTCCCCGGTGCGCAGGGTGATGAGTGCGTCGGCCACCTTCGTCCCGCTGCCGAACGCCCCGGTGTTGTAGGAGCCCAGCGCATCGTCGAACATCGGCGCGTAGGCCGGGTAGAGATGCGTGAGCATGGTGACCGCAGCTCCCGCGACGACATCATCCAGCGGTCCGCTCACAGCGACCGCAGGCTGCCCCTTTTTGGTCAGGTAGGCGGCCGCCGGGTTCCCCGTGGGGTGGAACGCCATCGCGTCGTGGATGGCCAGATGCACCATGGCCATCGCCCGCGACGTGCGGATCGGGCCGGGCTGCTGATTGTTGACATACCCCTTGGTGAAATCGCGCCTCGACGCTTCGAGAAGAACCGAGTTCCAATACAGAACGCTGTTCATGAGAAACCTCCCCTGAGTGGGTGGTGACGCGGATGCGTCACTCAGGGAGGACGTTATGGACGCGCAGAGACGCCGCAACGCGTAGTGCGATACCTCTTTTCAGGCTCGCACTACGCGCTGCGGACAGGTACTCGTGAAGTGATCAGACCTTCTGCGCCGAGAGCTTCCGGTACTCCAGCACCGTGTCGATGATGCCGTACTCCTTGGCCGCCTCGGCGGTCAGGATCTTGTCGCGGTCGGTGTCCTTGCGGATCACCTCGGCCGGCTTACCGGTGTGCCGCGCGAGGGTCTCCTCCATCAGCGTGCGCATGCGCTCGATCTCCGCGGCCTGGATCTCCAGATCGGAGAACTGCCCCTGGATCACGCCGCCGAGGGCGGGCTGGTGGATCAGCACGCGGGCGTTGGGCAGCGCGAGGCGCTTGCCGGGCGTGCCGGCGGCCAGCAGCACCGCTGCGGCCGAGGCGGCCTGACCGAGGCAGACGGTCTGGATGTCGGCCCGCACGTACTGCATGGTGTCGTAGATCGCCATCAGGCTGGTGAACGATCCGCCCGGCGAGTTGATGTACATGGTGATGTCGCGGTCGGGATCCAACGACTCGAGGACCAGCAGCTGGGCCATGATGTCGTTGGCCGACGCGTCGTCGACCTGCACGCCGAGGAAGATGATGCGTTCCTCGAACAGCTTGTTGTACGGGTTGGATTCCTTGACGCCGAAGCTCGAGTGCTCGATGAACGACGGCAGGATGTAGCGCGCCTGAGGCTGCACGCGGGGGTCCAGGGACGGATGAATGTTGTCGGTCATTTGTCGATTCCTGCTCCCGGTCCGTCGCCGTTGATGGTCACGCTGGTGATGATGTGATCGACGAAGCCGTACTCGAGAGCCTCCTGAGCGGTGAACCAGCGGTCGCGGTCCGAGTCGGCCTCGATGCGTTCGATCGTCTGCCCGGTGAATTCCGCGTTCAGACGGAACATCTCCTTCTTGATCGAGGCGAACTGCTCGGCCTGGATGGCGATGTCCGCGGCGCCACCGGTGATGCCGCCGAGCGGCTGGTGCATCAGGATGCGGGCGTGCGGCAGTGCATAGCGCTTGCCCTTGGTGCCGGCGGCGAGCAGGAACTCGCCCATCGAGGCGGCCATGCCCATCGCATAGGTCGCCACATCGCAGGGCGCGAGCACCATGGTGTCGTAGATCGCCATGCCGGCGCTGATCGAGCCGCCGGGCGAGTTGATGTAGAGGTGGATGTCCTTGGTCGGGTCCTCGGCCGAGAGCAGCAGGATCTGCGCGCACAGCCGGTTGGCGATGTCGTCGTCGACCTGGGATCCGAGGAAGATGATGCGCTCGGACAGCAAGCGCTCATAGACCGAGTCGACAAGGTTGAGGCCCGATGAGGCGCCACGCATGTCAGTCACGACTGGATACCTGCTTTCTTCTGTGTACTTCCGACGCGGTGACCGGTCTTACGAACGACACTAACCAACGCGCGCCGCCGGGGAGTCCCCAGACGACGCGCGTTCGCTCACAGCATCACTTGGCGTCGTCGTCCTCGGCGGCCGCGGCGTCGTCGTCAGCGTCCTCGGTGACGTCCTCGGCGGTGTCGTCGTCAGCGTCGTCGGCGGCGATCTGATCGTCGTCGGCCGCCTGCTCCCCGGAGGGACCGAAGAACTCGGCGGTGTCGATCTCGGTGCCGTCGGTGTCCTTGACGGTGGCGCCGTGCACGACGGCGGCCACGGTGAGGCCGCGGCGGACGTCGGCGAACATCGCCGGCAGCTGGTTGTTCTGCTGCAGCATCTGCAGCAGCTGCTGCGGCTCGAGGCCGTACTGGCGCGACATCAGCACCAGCCGCTCGGTCAGGTCGTTCTGGCCGACCTGGATGTCGAGCTTGTCGGCGATCGCGTCCATCAGCAGCTGGGTCTTGATGGCCTTCTCCGCATTGCTGCGGTTGTCGGCGTCGAACTCCTCGCGGCTGCTGCCCTGCTCGGTGAGCGACTCCGCGAACCGGTCCTCGTCGTGGTCGAGGCCGTGGATGGCGTTGTGCAGCGTGTCGTCGACCTGGGCCTGCACCACTGCCTCGGGCAGCGGAACCTCGACCTGGGTCAGCAGCTCCTCGATGGCCTTGTCGCGGATGGCCTCGGCCTGCTGGACTCGCTTGACGCGCTCGACCTTTTCGCGCAGGTCCGCCTTCAGCTCGTCGATGGTGTCGAATTCACTTGCCAGCTGCGCGAATTCATCGTCGAGCTCGGGCAGCTCGCGCACCTTGATCGACTTGACGGTGACGGTCACCTCGGCCTCCTGACCGGCGTGCTCGCCGGCGACCAGGGTGGTGGTGAAGGACTTCGACTCGTCCTCCTTCAGGCCGATGATCGCCTCGTCGAGACCCTCGATCAGCTGGCCGGATCCGATCTCGTGCGAGAGGCCCTCGGTCTTCGCCTCGGGCACGTCCTCGCCGTCGACGGTGGCCGACAGGTCGATGGAGACGAAGTCGCCCTCCTCGGCCGGCCGGTCCACGCCGGTCAGGGTGCCGAACCGCTTCTGCAGCGCCTCGATCTCGGCGTCGACGTCCTCGTCGGTGACGCTGACGGGGTCGACGGTGATCGTCAGCGCCGACAGGTCGGGCAGGTCGATCTCGGGGCGGACGTCCACCTCGGCGGTGAAGACCAGCTCCTCGTTGTCCTCGAGCTTGGTCACCTCGATCTCGGGCTGGCCGATGGGCTGCAGCGACTCGGAGGTGATGGCCTCGCTGTACCGGGCCGGCAGCGCGTCATTGACGACCTGCTCGAGCACGGCGCCGCGGCCGACGCGGGCCTCGAGCAACTTGCGGGGCGCCTTGCCGGGACGGAACCCGGGCAGCCGGATCTGCTTGGCCAGCTGCTTGAAGGCGCGGTCGATGTCCGGTTCGAGCTCGGCGAAGGGCACCTCCACGTTGATGCGCACCCGGGTCGGGCTCAACTTCTCGACGGTGCTCTTCACGTTGGTACTCCTCTTATTGCTTTCGTGTGATGGGGTGGAGCTGGTCGGGGTGACAGGATTTGAACCTGCGGCCTTCCGCTCCCAAAGCGGATGCGCTACCAAGCTGCGCTACACCCCGGTCGTCGCAGCCACTCACGTATGCGCGCAGCGCCAGACCACCGGCGATCCTACGTCCTGACCTCACCGAAGCCACATCCAGATGTCGATTGGATTCGGAACGGGCGGGGCCGGTATCCTCTGCCGGTACTGTCAGCCGTGCAGCACATGCGGGCGTAGCTCAATGGTAGAGCCCTAGTCTTCCAAACTAGCTACGCGGGTTCGATTCCCGTCGCCCGCTCTCACAAGCGTCCCGGTAGGGGCGTGTCGGCTGTTCGCAGGCCCCTTTCGAGGCTCGATCGCCCTGTTCCGTCCCGCCTGTCCGTGGGCCGTGCCCTTTGCCCGCGGTGCGCTCGCAATGACTGTTCGGACCTCGACGTGAACCTCACCAGTGGCTGTCTCGTTGACGTGAATGCGGTGACAACCGATCCGTCGCCGTCGGACCGTGCCCGAACATGCACGCTGTGAGCACAGGAGACGAACCGTTGCCCTCCCGACCGCCGATGCCGCCGACGACACTGGTTCGTGCCGTCGAGTTCGCTCGCCACCATCTGTACCGGCTTCACCAGCGAATGGCACCGCCGCCCGCCGTGATGGCGGAGATGATCAGCGACTCCTGGCTCTCGCAGGCCATCACGGTGGCGGCCCGGCTCCGCATCGCCGATACCCTGGCCGCTGGCCCCTTGGCCGTCGACGCGTTGGCGACCCGGGTCGACGCAGACCCGGACGCACTCCACAGGATGTTGAGGGCGCTGGTCAGCCGTGGCGTTTTCCGCCGTCGCGGCGACGGCCGCTACGAACTCAACGCCCTGGGCCGAACGTTGCAGAGCGACGTGCCCGGGTCGATGGCGGGTCTGGCGCGCTTCAAGGGCTCCCGTCAGCACCGCGAGCATTGGAGCCTGCTCGAGGAGGCGGTGCGCACCGGTAAGTCGACCATTCCGATGCTGCGCGGCCAGGACGGCTTCGACTATCTCGCGAGCGAGCCGGAACTCGCCGACGACTTCAACCAAGCCATGACGAGCTTTTCGGAACTGGCGGTGGGACCGGTGGTCGCTGCCTACGACTTCAGCGCGTACCCGACGATCGTGGACGTCGGCGGTGGCCACGGCCGATTGTTGGCGGCAGTCCTCGCGGCCACGCCGGGTGCCCGAGGTGTCCTGTACGACCTGCCCCATGTCGTCGCGGGAGCCGGGGATCTGCTGCGGGCACACGCCGTCGACTCCCGCGTGCGGATCGCCGCCGGTTCGTTCTTCGACGGGGTTCCCGCGGGCGGCGACGCCTACGTGCTGAAGAACGTGGTCCACGACTGGGCCGACGATCAGGCCCTCGCGATCCTGCGCAACATCCGGACGGTGGCCGGCGACACGGCGTCGCTGCTGCTGGTCGAATCCGTCATCCCCCGGCACGAGCGGGAATCCGTCGGCAAGTGGCTCGATCTGGAGATGCTGGTCGCCACGTCGGCACGGGAACGGACAGCCAATGAATACCGTGACCTCCTCGCCCGAGCCGGATGGGCGATGAGACGGGTTATTTCAACCCCGTCGCCGTTCAGCATCGTCGAAGCGATGCCGGCCATCTAGACCGGCAAGGGCCGAATCGTCGGCGCCGGACTAGCTCAATCCTCGGTACGCGACCCGGCTGACGCGCAGGTGCGGCACGTGGTCAGCAGGCCCCGGCCGGTCGGGAAAGTCGAACACCCCGAGGATCAGAAGCATCGGATAGTCGGGCGACTGATCGGTCGTCCGGGTCGTCACGCCGTCGATGGCGAACTCCACCGAATCGGGAACCCAGTGCACGGAGTAGGTGTGGTCCCGCTCGATGTCGATGTCCTGCAGGTCCGCGGAGAAGTCTTCGCGCAGGGCCGGATCCCGGAACCGGTGTATCCCCTGCCCGACGGCGGCTCGGCCGTCGGCCACAGAATCGCCGAAGACCTCCATCACGCAGATCTCGCCACACCGCTCGGGCTCGTCCTCGAGCCCGACCATCCATGCCGAGAACATCGACCGTGGGCTCAGCTGCGCCGAGCAGGTGACCGAGAGTGTGCCGAAGTGCGGAACGAAGCCGAGGACGGTCGGCTGCTCCTCGCGCACGAGCAGACCCTCCCGGAACGGCTGGGGTGCGTCGGTCGAGCCGACAGGGCCCGAGCGGTTCGCACTCTGGATCGCCGACACCCGCAACGGTCCGTCGTGCAGATCGGCACACCACAGCGCCTGCGTGGACGGGATGAAGAGATCGAGACCGGCGGGCCCCACCTCGTAGGTCGCCGAAGCCTCGGCGCGTGAACTCCACGCCGGCAGATACGACGACGTCCAGACAGCGACGTCGAGGTCGGTGAAGCGTTCGTCGAATTCCGCTGCCGCCATGGCCGGACACTAACCACAGCCACCGACATGCTCAGGTGTCCCCGAGGTCGTCCTTCGCGATGTCGGTGGGCCGATCCTCGGCCGACACCACCTCCGCGGCGCCCGTCCACCGGTCGCTGGCCGCCGTGTGGATCGCGGCGTTGGCTTCCGCGGTCTCGCGGTCGGCGTACGGCGGTTCGATGGGTTTGCGTTCGCCGTCGACGACGTGCACGACCATCCAGCCACGATCGGTCTGCTCCACCTCGATCGTGACGGACTGCGGATTGCCCTCAGGGGTACTCATCTCTGCCGCATACCCCCTTGCGACCTGCACGAAAAGCAATTCACGGCGGCGACAATTCTGCTATTCGTTAACTCGCCTACGAAAGACGTCGCGGTGCGTGCGACGACCCCTCCGCGACTGCTTGCGTCGGTGCGGGAGGGGGCGCGCGGTGGACTGCGGGATGCGATGACCGCCGGCGGGGAACGTCAGCTGTTCCTGCCGTTGTGGGTGATGATGGTGGGCTTCCTGCTGGTCGTCGTCGACGCCACCGCCATCGCCGTCGCCAGCCCGGTCATCAGGGAGACCTTCGGCGTCGATCACCACTCCGTCATCTGGGTGAGCAGTGCCTACCTGCTCGCGTTCGCGGCGCTGCTGCTGCTCGGCGGCCGACTCGGTGACCGGTACGGGCCCAGGAACCTCTATCTGCTCGGGCTGGCCGTATTCGGCGCGGCGTCGGTCTGGTGTGGTCTGTCCACGTCGATCGACATGCTCATCGTGGCCCGTCTCGTCCAGGGTGCCGGCGCCGCGCTGATCACGCCGCAGATCCTGACCACGATCACCCGCACCTTCCCGCCCGAGCGGCGCGGTGTCGCGATGGCGGTCTGGGGCGCCACGGCCGGCGTGGGCATGTTCGCGGGACCGCTGGTCGGCGGCGTGCTCGTCGACACGTGGGGGTGGCCGTGGATCTTCTTCGTCAACGCTCCGGTCGGCGCGGCCGGGTTGGTCGTGGCCGCGGTTCTCATCCCCGCCACCCCCGGCCGGCGGCATCACCTGGACCTGCCGGGTGCGCTGCTGTCCGCGGTCGGCATCGGTCTGCTGGTGTTCGGTCTCCAGGAAGGGCAGCACGAGGGCTGGTCTGTCCCGATCTGGGGAATGATCGCCGGCGGCACGCTGCTGATCGCCGCGTTCGTGTCCTGGCAGGCGGTGCAGCGCGACGAGCCACTCATCCCGATGAGCCTGTTCCGGCACCGCGACTTCGTCCTGTCCAATGCCGGGATCGTATTGGTGAGCGTCGCCTTCGTCGCGTTCGCGGTTCCCCTGATGTTCTACCTGCAGGAGGTCTGCGGACTGCCGCCGACGCGCGCCGCGCTGCTGATCGCCCCGATGGCGATCGCCACCGGGTTGCTGGCCCCCGTGGTCGGCAGGATGGTCGATCGGACGCAGGCGCGGCCCATCGTCGCCGCGGGTTTCCTGGCGTTGGCCGTCGGACTGCTCTGGCTCTCGAAGGAGATGACCCCGGCCACCCCGGTCTGGCGGTTACTGCTCCCGCTCACCGTGATGGGCGCCGCCGGGGCGTTGACGTGGGAACCGTTGTCGGTCATCGCCTCTCGCACTCTGCCGCCCGAGCTGGCGGGCGCGGGGTCGGCGATGTGCAACACCTCGCGGCAGATCGGTGCGGCACTTAGCAGCGCAGGCGTCGCGGCGTTGATGACCGCACTGCTGGGCAGCGAGCCGGCGGCGATCGCCGGACCGACCGGCGGCGCGGCGCCACTGTCGGGCCCGGCGCGCGCGTCGTTGGCCACCGCGATGGCCGAGTCGATGCTGTTGCCGGCAACGGCCGCGGCGTTGGGTGCGGCGACGGCGCTGTTCTTGACCGGCCGAGCGCGATCCGATACGGGCCACCGATTCCGAGGGGATGTGAGCGTCGCACCATGACCGCCGTTGCCAGCACTCCGGGGCCGACGCTGCACGCAGCGGAGTCACTCGACGACGACGCGCTGCGCACCCTGCTCGCCTATCCCGAAGGCCTGCGCACCCCGCTGATGCGGGCGAACTTCATCGCCAGCATCGACGGCGCGGTCACGTTCGACGGCTCGGGACGCAAGCTGGGCACGGCCACGGATCGGCGGGTGTTCCGACGCCTACGTGAAGTCGCGGATGTCGTGCTCGTCGGCGCCTCGACCGCCACGGCGGCGCCCTATGTCGACATGAGCATGAGCATCGAGGCCCAGGCCTGGCGGCTGACCCACGGGCTGCCGCCGATTCAACCTGTTGCGGTCGTGTCGAGTCGCGGGGTGGTGCCGCCGGCCCTGCTCCACGCGACCGTGCCGCCGATCGTGCTGCTCTCCTCCGCGGCGGATCGGGATGCCCGAGAGGCACTTCGGCAGTCGGAGGCACGCGTCGTCGAACTCCCGGGGCCACGGGTGAGTTCCGCCGCCATCCGCGCGACACTGGGTGAAATGGGACTGCTGCGGGTGCTCGTCGAGGGCGGTCCGACGCTGTTCTCGCGGTTGGTGGCCGACGGTGAGATCGACGAACTGTGCCTGACCACCAGCCCGATGATGGTGGTGGGCCCGGCCCGTCGCATCGCGGCATCCGAGAGCCACATCCAGGTGCCCATGGTGCGCCGCGGCATCCTGACCGGCGACGACGGCACCGTCATCGTCCGGTGGGCGCGGGCCTAACCGACACCGTCGAGCGCGTCCGTCTCGGTCTTGCCGATCCTGCCGATGACCTCGGGCCGCCGACGCGCCAGCACCAGGTACCACGCCAGGGCGGCGGCGATCGTGACCAGGAACAGGTACGGGATCACGTTGAGGGGGAAGGCCGGCTGCGGATAGACATTGGCGAAGAACGTGTACGCCATGGCCACCACGGCCACGATCGCGGCCACCCACACCAGTCGATTCGGCTCAGCGGTGCGCCGGGTGTAGACGACGCAGGCGATGGCGACGAGCGCGTAGGCGACCATGTAGCCGTAGGTGCCGTAGGTGTCCACCCACACCACGATGTTCATCGGCGCCACGCCTGCGGCGAGCAGGATGATGTCCAGCACGATGGCGGCGGGCCCGGCGATGAGCAGCACCCGGTGTGGCGTGAGGTGACTTTCGTGAGTGCGGCCGAACCGGTCCGGAACCACACCCTCCTTCCCCATCACATACACGATCCGGCCGACCACGTTCAGCGGCGCGACGACCACCGCGAAGAACGACGCGCCGACGCCGAAGATCAGGATGGGCGTGAACCAGGAGGGCATCCCGATCATCTCCGAGATGTCCTGCAGAGGGTTCGCGCTCTCGGCCAGCTTGTCCTGCAGCACCGCGATCTGGGTGTAGGCGGCGAAGACGTACAGCACGCCGACGACCAGCGCGCTCCACATGATCGCCCGCGGAATCGCGGTGTACGGGTTGCGGGCCTCCCGGCCCAGCGCGTCAGCCGACGAGAAGCCGACGAAACCGAGGATGCCGAGCACCATGCCGGTCGCGACCCCTTGCAGCGGAACGTCGGTCAGGGAGAACTGCGCCGGGTCCCACGCCGCCGGGCCGGCCCACACCAGGGCGAGGACGAGCAGCACGGTGATGATCGACACCGAGATCAGCTCCAGTGTCAGTGACACGCGCGCCGAGAGCCGGATGCCGCGAATGGTGAACAGGGTGGCCAGCCCGCCGAGCACGATTGCCAGCACGATCTGCCAGACCACGCCGGTTGCCGGAACGCCGAGCAGGTTGAGGAAGTCGTTCATGTAGGAGACCGCACCGCCCAGCGATCCGGCGGTGATCCCCCAACACCCGACCAGCAGCGCCACTCCCGCGAGGTACGCACCGAACGGGCCGAGGCCTTTGGCGACATAGGTGTACAACGATCCCGCCGAGGCGTTGCGCCGGGCGAAGACCACCACGCAGTAACCGACGGCCAGGATCGCCACCGTCGCCAGCGCGAACGACAGGATGGTGCCCTTGCCCGCGGACAGGTAGATGGCCGCCGCGGTGAACGCGATGACGGCACTCGGGGCGATGTTGGCGATAGCCTGGGCCGCCAACTCGGGTCCCGACATCACGCCGTGGCGTAGGCCGGCATCCCGGGTGGTGCTCGTCGATGTGTTGGGTGAAGCGGTCATGAAGGACTCCGGCTCGAAAGTGGTTGCTGGTGAATGCTTTTCAGGGGACGAGCAGGGTGCGCAGCGCTTCGCCCGACTCCAGGTCCGCGAAGGCGGCCGCAGCCTCGTCGAGCGGTCGGCGCGCCCAGATGAGCGCGTCGAGCTTGAGCTGACCGTCCATGTACCGGTCGACCAGTGCCGGGATGTCGATCGACGGCCGCACCGATCCGTAATTGGACCCGAGGATGCGCTGGTCGGCTTCTGCGAGAACGAGCGGTTCGAACGACGCCTTGGCTCCGGTCGGGGGGAGCCCGACGACGACGGCGGCGCCGCCCAGACCCAGCATCCGGATCGCCTGCTCGGTGGTGCCGGTGTGCCCGAAGGCGTCGAACGCGTAGTCGACACCATCTGGGATCAGTTCGCGCAGTTGCTCTTCGGCGTCACCGTGTGCTGCGTTGATGCGATCGGTCGCCCCGAACTGGGTCGCCAACCGGGTCTTGTCATCGCGCACGTCGATCGCGACGATGCGTTCGGCCCCGGCGAGCTTGGCGCCTTGGATGACATTGAGTCCGACTCCGCCGCAACCGATGACGGCGACGGTCGCCCCGGGTTCGACCGCGGCGGTGTTCAGCACCGCGCCGACGCCGGTGGCCACTGCGCAGCCGACGACCGCGATGATGTCCAGCGGCGCATCCTCGCGGACCTTGACAGCCCCGGATGCGGGCACGATGACCTCCTCGGCGAACGAGGACACACCGAGGTAGTGATGCAGCGGCTCGCCACGCATCGACAGGCGCGAGGTGCCGTCGAACAGCGTTCCCTTGGGGGCGACGACGGTCGCCACCTTCTGGCACCTGGCCTCGTGACCAGACCGGCAGTAGCGGCATTCGCCGCACGGCGGCACCCAGGACAGCACGACGTGGTCTCCGACGGCGAGGGTGGTGACGCCTTCACCCAGTTCGGTGACCACCCCGGAGCCTTCGTGGCCCATCACCAGAGGAGCGGGGGCGTCCCACTCTCCGCGCTTGACGTGCAGGTCGGAATGGCACACCCCGGCCGCGGCGATCCGGACCCGGACCTCGCCGGCCTTAGGGCCGTCGAGATCGACGTCTGCGAACTCGATGGCGGTGGCGGGATCACGAAAAACGACGGCTTTCACAGCACTCCTCGGACGTAGCGAACGCCACGAATCGTATGAACCGGCAACCGGCGGCGGCAGTCGCAATAGTTGTGGATCTGAGTGGAAAAACCATCAACTCGTACACTTCGCGGGTGGTCTATGACGTGCGAGCAGTCGCCGAATACCTGGGCGGGGACCTGGCCGTCGGGAGCATCGACGCCGCCGCGCCGGTGGAGTCGGTGATCGTGCTCGACGACCTGGTCGTGCCCAGTTCACCGGGTCACGCCACGCTGACGGTCGGGCCGTCGTCAAGGTGGATCGAGGCGGTCGCCCACGGCCGGCAACCTCTTGCCGGTTGCGTCGCGGTGATCGCGGACGGATCTGTCGATGGGGCCACCCGCGACGCATTGACCGATCGCGTGACGGCCGTGCACGTGCCCGGCCAACTCAGCGAGGTGGTGTACCCGAGGTTGACCGCGCTGATCGCCGGGGATCAGGCCGCCGAGGACCGACGGGTGACCACCGGCATCAAGGTGCTCACCCAGGTTGCCCGCCGCGGCGGGGTCGTGGCGGTGGTCGCCGAACTCGCCCATCGCATCGACGGGTGGGCGGTGCTACTCGATGCTCGCGGCGAGGTGATCACGACAGCCGGAGCGGGCGGCCTGCACGTGCGCGACGCCGTCGCGGCCGCCCTCGGCCGACGGGTCCGGATTCGTCATCCCGGGCTGCAGATCCACCCCGTCGGGCAGGGCGAGGACGTCAGTGCCCATCTGGTGATCGGCGCCCGCGGGTCGACCAGCCGAAGCCGGGATCTCGCGTCGCAGGTGGCCGCGCTGTTGGACCTGGTGCTGCACACCGCCGACCACCCCACAACGGAGCGGCTGGGCCGCGAGGTGATGATGTCGACCCTGTTGCGCGGCGGCCCCGACGCGAGGAACCTGTTGCGGCGCTGGGGAGTTCACGAACCCTCGCTGACGGCGTTCGCGGTCGCCTCCCGGTCACGGGCAATCGATGCCGAGCGGCTGGCCATCCGTTGGCTCGATGAACTCGGCGCCGTCCACGTGCTGTCCGCCGAGAAGGGTCGCGTGGTCGGGTTCATCGGCGACGAGCGCGCCGACGAGCTCGCCGTTCTGGTCGAAGGCCTCGCCACGGAGGCAGGCATGCCGTTGCGCCTGGGTCTGGGCTCACCGGCCAAGGTGGAGAGGCTGGCGAACTCGGCGGCCGAGGCCAGGCAGGCCCTCGAGATCGCCGTCGTCGATTCGCGGCCGGTCGTCTGGTACCGGTCTCTGACGACGGTTTCCAACGTTCTCGACCAGCTCGACGAGAGCGCGACCGCGCGCATCGCGGCGGTACTCGACCCGCTGCGCGACGACGCCGGCCGGCACGGGCCGCTTACCCGCACCCTCGAGGTGTATCTGTCCGAGCACGGCGCCTGGGGGGCCACCGCCGCCCGGCTGCAGATCCACCGGCAGACGTTGGCCGCGCGGATCCGGCGCGCCGAGGCGCTGACGGGCCTGTCGATGTCCAGTCCCGACGATCGAGCCGCGGCCTGGCTGGCCATCCGGGCGTTGAAAAGTCCCGGTTCGGTGCCGCGAGACTGACGATCAGTTCCCCCGCACAATGCGTAGACGGGCGCCCACCGGGTAGCAGTCGATCTGACGAGAACCGCACAACCGGGGAGGTTTTGGTGGAAAGCGCAGGTGGGCCACAGCTTCTGGAGACGGCGATGCCGGAACTGATGTCGACCGGGCACGCCGATCGGCTGCGATGCGTGGCGGGTGAGGCGATCTTCGCCGAAGGCGACCGCGACGCCTGCCTCTACCTCATCGAGAGGGGCAAGGTGCGCGTCGGTCGCCACGACGGCATCGACCGGGAATGCCTGTTCACAGTGCTCGGCCCAGGCGAGATATTCGGCGAAGAATCGGTGTTCGACCCCGGACCGCGCAGCTCGAACGCGATCGCCATGACCGACGTCGAGGCGGTCTCGCTCCGACGCGCGGGTTTGATGCCGCTGTTGATCGCCCGGCCGGAGATGTCGCAGCGCTTCATGCGGATCTTGGCCCGCCGCATCCGGTCCACGTCGAGCAACATCACCGACACCGTCTACGCCGACGTCGCCGCCCGCGTCGCCAAGCACCTGCTCGGGTTGGCCCAGCGCTTCGGCGTGCAGCACGACGGCGCGATGCGGGTGCCGATGGACCTCACCCAGGAGCAGTTCGCCCATCTGGTCGGCTCCTCGCGGGAGTCGGTCAACAAGGTGCTGTGCGACTTCGCCTCCCGTGGGTGGATCGCCGTCGGCAGGGACACCCTCCTCATCCGCGAGTCCGAACCGCTGGCCGCCCGAATGCACGGGGCGCGACGGCGCGTCAACCACCGGCCCCACCCGGCGCGGTGACGACGGTGGACGCTCACCTCACCGTCGTCGGCAACGCCCCCACCTTCATCCGGTGCGGCGACATCGCCGTACCGACCGACCCCATGCACACCCCCCGGCGCTGACCGTCGAGGAGCCTTTGCCGCTGCACAACGCTTGCACAGCAGAGGTTTCCATGGCGCCCAGGAGTTGGACACCGTGCTCATCGACGAACTCGCCGAGATCCCGGTGCATTTCGCACGATCAGGGCGTCTTTGCCGCGCCGCTTGCTGATGTCACGACGGCGATGGGTGAGCGGGGCCAGACCATGACCGTGCGACCGAACGCCGGGAACAGGCCCCGCGACCACCGACTCCCGCAAACGTATCCGGGAGCAGCCGGTTGCTGTCGGTACGCTGTGAGCCATGGAAGGCGTACTTCTCGTCCTCATCGTGATCGTCGTCGCGGCCATCGGTATCGCCGTGTATGCGTCGTCGAAGGCCTCCGGTCAGCGCAACGCCGCGTCGCTGGCCGACGCGAAGGCCGACGCGCGCCGGCTCATCGAACGGCTCGGCGGTCAGGTGTTCGCGTTGAGCGGAACCGACGACGCGTCCAAGCAGGCGCTCGCCGACGCCTCGGAGCGCTACACCGCGGCGTCGTCGCAGATCGAGCAGGCGACGACCGTGCGTCAGGCCGCGCTCGCCAAGGAGAGTGCCATCGAGGGGCTCTACTACGTCCGCGCGGCCCGCACGGCGCTGGGCATGGATCCGGGGCCGGAGCTGGAGTCGCTGGCCGGGCAGCGCACGGCGGGGGCGGTGACCGAGGACCGCAGGGTCGAGTTCGAAGGTCGGCAGATCGAGGCGTCCCCGACGCCCTCGCCACGCACCCCCAACTACTACCCGGGCGGGCGCGTCGCCGGGCGACCCGTGCCGGCGGGATGGTATTCCGAACCCTGGTGGAAACCGGCACTGGTGGCGGGCGCCTGGGGCGTCGGCTCAGCCCTGCTGTTCAGCGCGATGTTCTCGGGGATGTCCGGAGTCGGTTACGACGCACAGGCTTTCGAGAACGGCTACGGAGACGGTTTCTCCGAGGGATTCGAGCAGGGGCAGCTCGACGGCGGCGGCTATGACGGCGGCGGGGACGCCGGTGGCGGCTGGGACGGCGGTGGCTGGGACAACGGCGGCGACTTCGGCGGTGGCGACTTCGGCGGCGGAGATTTCGGCGGGTTCTAGAACCGGCTCTCCAGTCGGGCGGACACACCGGCCTCCTGCAGATCGAGGCGCTCCAGCATGGCCCGCACCGCCTCGTCGTCGATCGTTCCGTCGTCACGCTCGGCGATGAGTGCGGCCCGCTGGGCCGAGAGCACGTCGCGGTACAGCTGGGCGAACACCTCGGCGCGGGGCGTGTGCGTGTCCGGGTCGGGCATCTCGTCGGCGTCCTGGGAGTGCCGCGCGACGATGCCGCGGATCTCCGCGAGCACCCGCGGGTCCAGTCCCGCAGGTGGATTCGCGCGGAATGCGGCGAGCACCTCCTCGGCGGCGGCGTGCACCAGCCTCTCGGCCTTCTCGGTCTCGGCGACGGTGTAGGCCTGCTCGTCGTCCGACGACAGATCGAGCCGGCGGATCAGCAGCGGCAGCGAGGCCCCCTGCAGCAGAAGCGTTCCCACACTCACCACGAACGCGATCGCCTGGATCGTCGCCCGCTCGGGGAACGGCTCCCCCACCGAGGTCGTCGCCGGGATCGCCGCCGCCGCAGCCAGAGTCACCACGCCGCGCATGCCGGTCCACGACACCACGACGTTCTCCTGCCAACTCAACGCGCGGGTGTCGATGCGGGAACGCCACCGCGGCGGAACGGCGGCGCGGCGTCGCGTGCCCAGAGCGCCGCGACCGCCCTGATCGGGAATCGGTACGCTGAGCCGTTTTTCGACCTGACGGGACAGCACTCCCCTGCCGAACATCGCGAACACCGACAGCGGCCGGATGACGAGCACGATCACCAGGACGACGACGGATGCCACAGCCACCTCGACCAACGATTCGTGGGCCTCGCGCAGATCCTCGAGGACGAAACGCAGATGCAGACCGATGTAGGCGAACACGAACGCCTCGAGCAGCACGTCGACCGAGTTCCACACGTACCGTTCCTGCAGGCGGGTCTGATATCCCGCGTCGACCGTGCCGCTGCCGACGACGAAGCCGGCGACCACGACGGCCAGCACTCCCGAGGCGTGCACCTCCTCGGCGACGATGAACGCCGCGAACGGCACCATCAGGCCCTGCACGGTCTCCAGCGCCGGATTGGCCAGCCGGCGCCGGATCCACAGCGTCACGTACCCGAGCGCGGCACCGATCAGAGGGCCCAGCACGGCGCTGTACCCGAACAGCAGCACCGGGTTCTCGATGAAGGTGTGGCTGCCCGCGACCTGTGCGACCGCCACCGAGAACAACGCCAGCGCGGCCGCGTCGTTGATCAGGCTCTCCCCGGTCAGGATCGACATCACCCTCTTGGGCAGGCCCAGCTTGCGCCCGACCGCGACGGCGGTCACCGCGTCCGGCGGCGCCACGATCGCGCCCAGCACCAGCGCGGTGCCGAAGGTCAACGGCACCACGACCAGCCACGAGGACACCAGCGCGACCGTGAACGCGGTGACGACGACCAGACCGACGCCGAGGCCGAGGATCGGTTTGATGTTGCGCAGGAACGTCGGGAACGAGAAGTCCAGCGCTGCGGAGTACAGCAGCGGCGGCAGCACCACCGACAGCAGGATGTGCGAGTCGAGCTCAGGCGCCTCGAAGCCCGGCAGGAAGGACACCGCGATACCGACGACCACGATGATCAGCGCGGGCTCGAGTCCACGCCGATGCGCCACCGCGGTGACGACGATCGCTCCGACGACGACCAGGATCAGTTCCACCCGGCGATTCTCCCGGCTGCGGTGCCGAATCGCCCGCTGGACTCAGCTCTGGCAGGTGGGACACCAGAACAGATTGCGTCCCTCGAGCACCTCGGTCCGGATGGGGGTGTCGCAGATCCGGCACGGATCGCCGGCGCGACGGTAGACGTAGGTGCGCGGGCGCCGCCGTCCGTAGGACGGCATGCCGTGGTCGTCCTCGGGCCGGATGGTGATGATGCGGCCCTTGCGCACCCCGACGTTCATCAGCTCGACCAGGTCGGTCCACGCGTCACCGAACTCGCCGTGGGCCATCTGCGTTCCGGGCCGGTGCGGGTCGATGCGGTGCCGGTAGAGCAGCTCGTTGCGGTACACGTTGCCGACCCCGGCGATCACGCTCTGGTCCATCAGCAGCGCGCCGATCACGCGGCGCGACTTGGTGATCCGGGTCCACGCCGCATCCGGGTCGGCGTCCTTGCGCAACGGATCGGGGCCCAGCCGGGCCAAGATCTCCGACACCTCCGCCTCAGTGACGATCTCGCACGCGGTCGGGCCGCGCAGATCGGTGCCGCGTTCGGTGCCGATGATGCGCATGCGAACCTGCCCGACCGGTTCGGGGACGCCCGCGTCGACGGTGAAGTCGGTGAACTTGCCGTAGAGGCCGAGATGCACATGGACGATGCGGCCACCGCCATAGTGATGGAACAGGTGCTTTCCGTAGGCGCTGGCCTTCTCGAAGCCGCGCCCGTTGACGGCGTCGGCACCGTCGACGAACCGGCCTTGCGGACTACTCACGGCCACCCGCTGGCCGCGGAACATCCGCTGATGTTGCCGCGCCAGTCGATGGATCGTGTGACCTTCGGGCATCCCTAGGCGCCGGGCACCGCTGGGGCGATGTGCGTCTTCTCGAACTCGGACAGGATGTCGATGCGCCGTTGGTGGCGTGGGGCCTGCGACCACGCCGTGGACAGGAACGCGTCGACGATCGCGAGCGCCTCTTCGGTGGTGTGCATCCGTCCGCCGATGCCGATCAGCTGGGCGTCGTTGTGTTCGCGGGCCAGCGCGGCGGTCTCGGTGCTCCACGCGAGTGCGCACCGGGCCCCGGGCACCTTGTTGGCGGCGATCTGCTCGCCGTTGCCGGATCCGCCCAGCACGATGCCCAGGCTGCCCGGGTCGGCGACGGTGCGCTCGGCCGCCGCTATGCAGAACGCCGGGTAGTCGTCCTCGGCGTCATAGCCGAACGCCCCGCAGTCGACGGGCTCGTGCCCGGCCGCCGTCAGATGCTCGATGACGGCCTGCTTGAGCTCGTATCCGGCGTGGTCGGCCCCGAGGTAGACGCGCATGGCCGATACGGTAGCTCAGGCCACGGTGATCGCGTCCAGCCGTTCCTTGATGAACTCCGACGACGTGACCGGCGCCAGCCCGGCCACCTTCCCCACCGGCGGCTGCAGCGGCGTCACCACGGCGTCGTGGTTGGCCTCGTAGAAGTAGATGAGCGAGACGAGGTCCTCTTCGGGGGCGTGCGGCTGCGGCGGGAGCACCCGATGCCGGCCCGACGGCCAGCGCCGTCCGCTCCAGTACTCCAGCAGGTCGCCGATGTTGACCGTCAGCGCCTCCGGGTCGTACGGGGCGTCCTCCCAGCCCGCGGCGTCGGAGTACACCTGCAGGCCGCCGGCGCCGGGTTCGCGGTCCAGGATCGTCACCGTGCCGAAGTCGGTGTGCGGACCGATCCGGAACTGCCCGGGCTCGGGGACGCCGACGACGCTGACGGGCGGATAGTGGTTGATGTTCATCGTCCACGTCGGGCGGCTCGCCAGCGCCGCGAACGGATTCGCCGGCAGGTGCAGCGCGTGGGCGAACAGAGCCAGCAGCTCGTCGGCAACGCGTCGCATCTGCGCGGTGTACCGGTCGACCAGCCGCTGCAGCGCGGGCACCTCCGCCGGCCACACGTTCGGCGCGAACCAGATCCGGTCGACATCGGGGTCACCCGTGGCGGTTTCGGCGCCCAGGCTGAAGCTCTCCTTCAGATCCGGCGGGGTCTCGGTCCCCTCGGCGTACCCGTTGGCCTCGGCACCGGGCCCGATCCACCCGTGACCGCCGACCGGCACCGCGTAGCGGTCCTTGACCGACCCGGGCAGCGCGAAGAACTCCCGGGCGGCGGCCCGCACATCGCGCGCGAGCGCGGGGTCCACGCCGTGCCCGGTCACCAGGATGAAACCGGCGCGCTGCAGCCCGGCGTCCACATTGGCCGCGACGGCGTCGGCGGCCGCCCCGCCCTGGCGCCACCGCGAAAGATCGATGCTGGCAATCACACTCATTCGCCGATGTCCTCCGCCCACAGGTCCGGATGCGCGGCGATGAAGTCGGTCATCATCGCCACGCAGCGCTCGTCGTCGAGGACGGTGACCTCGACGCCGTGCTCGGCCAGCCACTCGTGCCCGCCGGTGAACGTCGTGCTCTCCCCGATCACCACCGCCCCGATGTTGAACTGGCGCACCAGGCCACTGCAGTACCAGCACGGCGACAGCGTGGTCACCATGACCGTCGACCGGTAGCCCCGCTGACGGCCCGCGTTGCGGAACGCGTCGGTCTCGGCGTGGATCGACGGGTCGTCGCGCTGCACCCGTTGGTTGTGCCCGCTGCCCAACAGTGTGCCGTCGGCGGAGAACAGCGCCGCTCCGATCGGAATACCGCCTTCGGCCAACCCTTTTCGGGCTTCGTCGACGGCGACGTCGAGCATGGACTGCGGTGAGGTCATCGACTCTGCGTGACGATCGCGGGGCGGCACAGCACCCAGTATGCGGCCCCGGCCAGCACGAACCCGACGAAGAACGTGATGTCGCCGAGCGCGGGCACCGCGGCCGCGACGAAGCCGACGAACTTCTCCTGATTGGCGAACAGCAGCACAGACACCACCAGGCCGATCCCGAACGCGGCCAGCCCGCCCCAGTTGGTGTACGAGCGGTCGTAGAGCAGATGCGCGACGGGTCGCCCGCGGCGCAGGTACTGATCGGCGAACATCACCCCGAGCCACGGCCCCACCCAGTAGGCGATGATCAGCAGGAATGCTTCGTAACTATGGGCGGCGTCGGGCAGCGCCCACCATGCGACGAGGAAGCCGGCGATGCCGAAGAACACCGTCACCAGCGCGCGGGCGACGTGCGCGGGCAGCTTGATGCCGATGGTCACGAACGCCATCGCCCCGGAGTAGACGTTGATGGCGTTGGCCGCGATCGCGCCGACTGCGATGGCGAGCAGGGTCGCCTTGGCCAGCGGCGAGGCGAGTTCGGCGGTGAACGACCCCGTCGGGTCGGCGAGCGAGGCCTCGCCCGTCGTCACCGACGCCGCGCCCACCACTTCGAGCACCACGCACGCGGTGAACAGCCCTGCGGCGGCGAAGAATCCGGTGCGCGCGGGTGACACGGTCTTCGGCAGATACCGGGTGAAGTCCGCGGCGTACGGCGTCCAGCCCGCGGCGTAGCCGAACGACGTACCGACCGTCAGCAGGAACCCACCGAGACCGCCCACGCCGCCGGCGGCGGGGGCGGCGTTGCCGAGGTCGGCATGGGCGAAGATCGCCACCGACGCCGCGATGAAGATCACCGCCAGCACCGGGAAGGAGTACTTCTCGAACGCCTGAACCAGGTTGTGCCCGAAGAAGGCCAGCACCGTCTGCGCGGCCACGATGATCACCAGGCCGGCCAGCGGCCCGAAACCGAACAACGTCGACAGGGCGAACGCTCCGCTGACGCTGTTGGTGGCGAACCAGCCGACGCCGGCGGTGACCGACATCAGCACCGCCGGAACGGCGTTGCCCTTGAACCCGAAAGCCAAGCGCGCCAACACCATCTGCGGCACACCGTGCAACGGCCCGCGGGCGGACAGCACGTAGTGCGCGATCGCGCCCAGCCCGGTGCCGATCACCACGCCGGCGACCGCCTGCCAGAACGTCATCCCGAACGCGAGGACCGCGAGCATGCCGACGAAGATCGTCGCGAACTCGAGGTTCGGCGAGGTCCACGTCCAGAACAGCTGGCTGGGCCTGCCGTGGCGGTCCGCTTCGGCGATGTACTCGTTGCCGCCGGGTTCGACGGCGACGACGCGGTCCCGGTAGGTGCCGTCGGTGCTGCGTTCGGTGACTGTCACCGATCTACGGTGGAGGCGCCGCGGTCAACGCGCAACCGGAGGCAACCTGCCCGAAACAAACGAGTGTGAAGCCACCTTCACCATCGGGCGCGAACGTGACGATGGCTTCACGCTCGGCGTGTCAGTCGAAGGTGGGCGGCTCGGTGCGGGAGCGCTTCAACTCCCAGAAGTGCGGGTACGACGCGAAGATCACCGACGCGTCCCACAGCTTGCCGGCCTCCTCGCCCCGCGGGATCTTCGACAGCACGGGCCCGAAGAACGCCACACCGTTGACGTGGATGGTCGGGGTGCCCACGTCGTCGCCGACGGCGTCCATGCCCTCGTGGTGGCTCTTGCGCAGCGCCTCGTCGTAGGCGTCCGACTCGGCGGCGTCGGCGAGTTCGGCGGGCAGGCCGACCTCGGCGAGCGACTCCGCGATCACCTGGGTGAAGTCCTTGTTGTCCTGGTTGTGGATGCGCGTGCCCATAGCCGTGTACAGCGGGGCCAGCACCTCGGAGCCCTTGCTCTGCTCGGCGGCGATGGCGACCCGCACCGGTCCCCACGCCTTCTTCATCATCTCCAGGTACTCCTCGGGCAGGTCCCTGCCCTCGTTGAGCACCGCGAGGCTCATGACGTGGAAGTTGACCTCGATGTCGCGGACCTTCTCCACTTCGAGGATCCAGCGTGAGGTGATCCAGCACCACGGGCACAGTGGGTCGAACCAGAAATCGGCGCGGGACTTCTCGGTCATGGGATCTCCTTGTCGAGTCGGTGACAGACGTCAATACGGCTCAACCCACGACGCCCGTCCTGTCTTCCCGGGTTGAGACTAATGTTGACGGGCGTGGCCCTTCCTAATCTGACGCGCGACCAAGCCGCCGAACGCGCCGCCCTGATCACCGTCGACAGCTACCGCGTCGCCCTCGATCTGACCGACGGCGCCGGTGCGCCGAGCGAGAAGACGTTCCGGTCGGTGACGACCGTCGAGTTCGACGCGCTCGCCGGCTCCGACACCTACCTCGACCTCGCCGCGGACACGATCCGCAGCGCGACGCTCAACGGCGCCGACATCGACGTGTCGGGCTACGACGAGTCGACCGGCATCCCGTTGACCGGACTGGCCGCGCACAACGTCGTCGTCGTCGACGCGGACTGCCGCTACTCCAACACCGGTGAGGGACTGCACCGCTTCGTCGACCCGGTCGATGACGAGGTGTACCTGTACTCGCAGTTCGAGACGGCTGACGCCAAGCGGATGTTCGCCTGCTTCGACCAGCCCGACCTGAAGGCGGCGTTCGACATCACGGTCACCGCGCCCGGGCACTGGGAGGTGATCTCCAACGGCGCCACCGCGGACGTCACGTGGGACGGCAAGGCCAAGCAGCACATCTTCAAGGCCACCCCGCGGATGAGCACCTACCTGGTCGCGCTGATCGCCGGGCCGTACGCCCGCTGGGACGACGTGTACTCCGACGACCACGGCGACATCCCCCTGGGGATCTTCTGCCGCAAGTCCCTCGAGGAATTCATGGACGCCGACCGGCTGTTCACCGAGACCAAGCAGGGATTCTCCTTCTACCACAACAACTTCGGCACGCCGTACGCGTTCGGCAAGTACGACCAGCTGTTCGTCCCGGAGTTCAACGCTGGCGCGATGGAGAACGCGGGAGCGGTGACGTTCCTCGAGGACTACGTGTTCCGCTCCAAGGTCACCCGGTACTCCTACGAGCGCCGCGCCGAGACCGTGCTGCACGAGATGGCCCACATGTGGTTCGGCGACCTCGTCACCATGCAGTGGTGGGATGACCTGTGGCTCAACGAGTCGTTCGCGACTTTTGCGTCGGTGCTCTGTCAGGCCGAGGCCACCGAGTACACCCAGGCGTGGACGACGTTCGCCAACGTGGAGAAGTCGTGGGCCTACCGGCAGGACCAACTGCCGTCGACCCACCCGGTGGCCGCCGACATCCCCGACCTGCACGCCGTGGAGGTGAACTTCGACGGCATCACCTACGCCAAGGGTGCCAGCGTGCTCAAGCAACTGGTGGCCTACGTCGGGCTCGACGCGTTCCTCGCCGGCCTGCGCGACTACTTCCGCGACCACGCCTTCGGCAACGCGACCTTCGGCGATCTGCTTGGCGCGCTGGAGAAGTCGTCGGGCCGCGACCTGTCGGGCTGGGGCCGGCAGTGGCTCAAGACCACCGGGCTGAACACGCTTCGGCCCGACTTCGACGTCGACGGTGACGGCGCGTTCACCCGGTTCGCGATCGAGCAGGGCGGCGCGAAGCCCGGGGCCGGCGAGACCCGCGTGCACCGACTGGCCGTCGGCATCTACGACGAGGACGCGTCGGGCAAGTTGGTGCGGGTGCACCGCGAGGAGCTCGACGTCGAGGGCGCGACGACGGAGGTGCCGGGGCTGCGCGGAGTGTCGCGCGGCAAGCTGATCCTGGTCAACGACGACGATTTCACGTACTGCTCGCTGCGCCTGGACCCCGACTCACTGCAGACGGTGCTCGCGCGGATCGCCGACATCGCCGAACCGCTCCCCCGCACGCTCGCGTGGTCGGCAGCCTGGGAGATGACCCGCGACGCCGAACTGCGTGCCCGTGACTTCGTCGCCCTGGTGATGAGCGGCCTGCACGCGGAGTCGGAAGTCGGTGTGGCGCAGCGCCTGCTGCTGCAGGCGCAGACCGCGCTGGGGTCGTACGCCGATCCGCAGTGGGCCGCCGAGAACGGTTGGCCCGCCTTCGGGGACAAGCTGCTCGACCTCGCCGGCGAGGCCGCACCCGGGTCGGACCATCAGCTGGCGTTCGTCAACGCGCTGTGCACCTCGGTGCTCTCCCCGAATCACGTCGCGGTGCTGTCGACACTCCTCGACAACGAGCCGGCCGCGGTGAACCTGGAGGGACTGGTGGTCGACACCGACCTGCGCTGGCGGGTGGTGACGGCGCTGGCGCGCGCGGGTGTGCTCGACGCCGACGGCCCCGAGACGCCGCTGATCGACGCGGAAGCTCAGAACGACCCGACCGCGGCCGGGCGGCGGCATGCCACGGCAGCGGCCGCGGCGCGTCCGCAGGCAGCGGTGAAGGAGTCGGCCTGGCAGCAGGTGGTCGAGGACGACACGCTGGCCAATATCACCGCGCGGGCGATCATCGGCGGCTTCGTGCAGCCCGGCCAGGGTGAGCTGCTGGCTCCGTTCCGGGACCGCTTCTTCGGCGCGATCTCGGGGGTGTGGGAGCGACGGTCCAGCGAGGTCGCCCAGACCGTGGTGGTCGGGCTGTACCCGTCGTGGGACATCAGCGCCGACGCGCTCGAGGCGGCCGACCGGTTCTTGTCCGACCCAGAGGTGCCGCCGGCGCTGCGGCGGCTGGTGCTCGAGGGCCGCGCCGGAGTGGAGCGCTCGCTGCGGGCGCGGGAGTTCGACGCCCGCTGACCTTCTCCCGCGAGCGGGCGTGTCTGCACGCGACACGCTGCTCGCGGGCGGCAGTTCGCGCACGCTCGCGGTGCCCGAGCGCGCTTAAGCTACCGCGGTGGCGGTCAACAGTCGCAGGGCCAGAGCGGCGCGCAGACGCAAACGCCGGGTCGCGGCCGTCGTCAACGACCTCACCGACGCGCAGTGGACAGCGATCAAGGACGCCTGGAACGGGTGCGCCTACTGCGGAGCAAACACCGGAACGCTGCAGCGCGACTGCGTGATGGCCATCTCGCGCGGCGGGCGCTACACCATCGACAATGTGGTGCCCGCGTGCGGGGCGTGCAATGCCAGCAAATGCAATGACGAGGTCACCGGCTGGCTGCGCCGCAAGCGTCTCGACGAGCGGCTGTTCCTGGAGCGCTACGTGAAGATCCGCGCCGACCTGATCGCCGCGGAAGCGCATTCCGGGCTGTGATTTCTGCCCAAGCGCAGCCCGGAATGCTATTCCGCGCTAGAAGTGGCGAAGATCAGCGAGGTGAGACGCCGGCCGACAGCACGCGGATGCCGCTGATCAGCCCGTCGATCAGGTTGCCCTCACGGAACGACGCCGCCGCGGCCGACACCCCCAGCGGGGCCGCCTCCTCGATGCCGCGGCCCTTGACCTGCGAGCCGTAGACCACCTCGATCGCGCGCTGGTTCGGTGACACGGCGAGCAGCACCGCGTTGTCCGGTGTCGGGACCCGGCCCAGGATCGCGCGCGCCGACGCCGCGGTGTCCTCCCCCAGATCGCCGATGTACACCGCGAAGCGCGCCTGGGCCGACCGCGACCCGTACTTCAGCGCGTTGTCGAGGACCACGAGCTGCTTGGTCGGGAACGGGTAGTGCACCGACAGCTCGCCGGGCTCGGTGACCCCGGAGATGCGTCCGCTCGCGGTGACCACCGAGCCGTACGGCAGCTCGGCGAGGTCGTAAGCGCCTGCCCGGGTGATCTCACCACTTGCCACTTGCGCCGCCTCCGATCGTCAGGTGTGAACCGTGGCCACCGTGGCCGTGATCTGCCGGCTCGTCGGCCGCCCACAGGATGGGGTCGTGGGTCCACGTCTCCGCGATGTTGTACGTCGCGGGATGCGGGCTCTTCTTGCGGTAGATGAGCAGCGACAGGACACCGGCCAGAGCCAGCGGTATCACCAAGAAACTCGCGTGCACCAGAGCAGTGTTGTTCACGGGCAAACCGTAACGCACGGGCCGTTCAGGCCGCGCCCTCACCCAGGTATCTGACCCACGCGGGATCGAGTTCTTTGACGCTCGAGAGCAGCCGCCAGTGCTGCCCCTTGGGCGGCATCGGGGTCGCGCGCAGACTCCAGCCCAGTTCGCTCAGCAGCCGGTCGGCCTTGCGGTGGTTGCAGGGCGAACACGCCGCCACGCAGTTCTCCCACGAGTGGTCGCCGCCCCGGCTGCGGGGAATGACGTGGTCGACGGTGTCGGCCTTGGCTCCGCAGTAGGCGCACCGGAAGCGGTCGCGGTGCATGAGCGCCGCCCGCGTCATCGGCACCCGCGCCCGGTAAGGAACCCGGACGTAGGTGCGCAGCCGGATCACCGACGGCACCACGATCGTCCGGCTCGCCGAGTGGATCACCGGCCCCATCGGGTCGTCGTGAACGACGTCGGCCTTGCCGCACATCACCATGATCACGGCCCGGCGCATCGGCAGCGCGGTCAGCGGTTCGAACGTCGAATTGAGCAGGAGCACCCGTCGGCGCCCCCAGATCGAGGGCTCGGCCGTCGCGGCGGGGCGGGTGTCGGGCGCGGGCACCACGCTGTGCAGCGCACGCGCCGTCGTACTGGCTGTCGGCCCGGGAGAGCCCGTCGCGGTCCGGTGGTGCCGGTGGCCGCGTCCGTTCTTGCGCTGCGCCATACGTCCTCCGACCGACAGTCCACCATGGATCCCGTCCGATCGCACGACAATTCTCGTCGTGTTCGCAGGTCAGTCCGATGAACATCTCGTGACCGGGCGCCGGGGACAGGTAGCCGATTACTCATGCCGACCCGGCGCGACGCCGTCAGACTGTGCCCATGACCGCCGGGGGAACGAGCATCGACGACAGCGACTACGTGCGGTATCGGCCGGCTCTGGCCGTCGTCCCACCCGGCGAGGAGGAGCTGATCTCCAAGCTGGTCCGCGATCTGCGCACGAACAACCGGTACCAGTACGCGAAGAGCCGCATGTTCGAGAAGTACCGCAGGCACGGCCGACCCCACGCGATCCGCGACGCGCACGCCAAGAGTTGCGCCGTACTGCACGGCGAGCTGACCGTGCACGACGCCCTCGACCCGCTGCTGCGGCAGGGCATGTTCGCGCGGCCGGGCGCCACGTTCCCGGTGATCGCCCGGATCTCACAGACCTCGGGGGCGATCCGCTCGGATCAGGTGCGCGGCGTGCGCGGCCTCGGCCTGAAGGTTCTCGGGGTGACCGGTGCCAGCGGGGAACGCGCCGACGCGCGCTTCGCCGACGCGAACCAGGACTTCGTGTTCGTCACCGAGCCGGCGTTCCTGTTCCGCGACGCCGCGGACTACGCCAAGGCCGGGATGCGCACCGCCAGGGCGCTGACTGCGCTGCCCGACGGCGGGATGCTGCTGATCAACCGGATGCTGCGGGCCGCGCGCCGGGCCAGGCAGCGGTCCGGCCGCGACCTGCCGGCCAAGCTGCGGGTGTTCGCCGAACCCAACCACCATCCGCTTCGTCAGACGTTCTACACCGCCGCGCCGGTGCGCTTCGGCGACTACGTGGCGAAGCTGCGAGTGGCGCCGACGACGCAGACCGTTGCCGCGGCGGTTCCGGCGACGATCGAGGACGGCCCGTACGACGCCGCCTCGCGGGCCGTCGTCGCCTACTTCGCCGCCGGCTCCGCCGAGTACGAGGTGTCGGCCCAGCTGTGCACCGAGGGCATGCCGATCGAGGACGCCACCGTCGAGTGGCCCGAGGAGCGGTCACCGTACCGGCCGGTGGCGACTCTCCGCTTTCCTGAGCAAACGGGATACGGGGAGGCGCTTCGCGACTTCGCCGACGACGGGCTCACGTTCAATTCGTGGCGGGGCATCGCCGAGCACCGGCCGCTGGGCTCCATCAACCGGCTCAAGCTGCGGGTGTACGAGGCGTCGAGCGAATTCCGGCACTCCCGCAACGGCACCCCCTACGTCGAGCCCACGGACCTGTCGACGTTCCCGAAGTGAGGTCACCGGCTGTCCGCCGCGGCTAACCCCCGGCCATTAGCGAGAATTGGCGGTCCCCCGCCATTAGACTCCCGTGACATGCCGCACGGTTGGCAGTTGCTCGACCGCCCCCGAGAATTCGACGCGGTCCGTTCTGCGCTGACCGGCGCCGGCTCCTACGGCGTGGTGCTGGTCGGGGATGCCGGCGTCGGCAAGACGACGCTGGCGCGCTCGGTCACCGAATCCCTGCGCTCCCAAGTGCACTGGGTGGCCTCCACCGAATCGTCGCGCAGCATCCCGCTCGGGGTGTTCGCCCACCTGGTCGGCGGCAGCTCCTCGCGCGATGCGACGGCACTGCTGGCGTCGGCACGCGAATCGCTTGTCTCGCAGGGCAACAGCATCGTCGGAGTGGACGACGCCCACCTGCTCGACGAGTTGTCGGCCACGCTGCTGCACCAGATGGCCGTCGATCAGACAGGCCGCATCCTGGCCACGGTGCGCAGCGGGGAACCGGTGCCCGACGCGGTGACGTCACTGTGGAAGGACGGCTACCTGCGCCGGATAGAACTCCAGCCGTTCACCAAGCAGCAGAGCGTCCAGTTGGTCGAGTCGGTGATCGGCGGCCGCCTCGAGGGTCTGTCGGCCGACCTGATGTGGGAGTCCTCCGGCGGTAATCCCCTGTTTCTGCGGCACCTGGTGGAGGGGTCCATCGACGCGGGCACCCTCAAGCGGGTCGACGACGTCTGGCAGCTGCGCGGTCCCACGGCCGTGCCGTCGGGGTTGGTGGCGCTGCTGGAGAGCCGGCTCGAGCACGCCGGCGACACCGTCCTGACCGCACTCAAACTGCTGGCGCTCTGCGAGCCTCTCGACATCGACGCGCTCACCGAACTCGCGGGCGACGCCGCCGTCGACGACGCCGAGATGCGCGGCCTGATCCGCTTCCAGCAGGACGGGCCCGTGCTCAACGCCCGCTTCAGCCACCCGTTGGTCGGCGACGTGGTGCGCAGCAAGGTGGGCCGCGCGGCCGAACGACGGCTCAAGGGCCAGGTGGTGCAGATCCTGCGCCGGCGCGGACTCGACACGGCGGCCAGCCGGATCCGGATGGCGCAGTTGTCGATCGACAGCGATCAGCCCGTCGACACCGAACTGCTCACCTCGGCGGCCAAGGACGCGATCTACCTGTCCAACCTGCCGCTCGGAGAACGCTTGGCGCGCAGGGCATTCGAGCGGACGGGCAGCCTCGCCGACGGTGCCCTGCTGTCCCGGGCGCTGCTGTGGCAGGGCAAACCCGCCGCCGCCGACGCGATTCTGGCGCAGTTCGCCCCGGCTGACCTCGACGAGGTGCAACTGGTGCAGTGGGGGGTGCCGAGGGCGTCGACGCTGTTCTGGTCGATGAGCGAGGTGGCCGCCGCGCACGAGGTGCTCGCGCTGGCCAACGAACGGGTCCGGCATCCTGCGCTGCGGCTCATCCTGGACGCCACCGAGGCCGCGATGGCCGTGCACGAGAACCGCATCGAGGAGGGCATCGCCGAAGCGCTGCGGGTGCTCGCCGATCCGCAGGCTCCCGATCAGGCCGTCGAATTCGCCGCATTCGCCGCCGGTCTGGCGATGCCCGTCGCCGGCCGCGGCGACGAGTTCGAACCGATCGCCGCGCGGTGTCGCGCCGAGCAGAAGACCACCGACGGCATGATCCGGGTGATGGTGCGGTACTGCGACGTGCTCGCGCTGACGCACACCGGCCAGTTCGAGCTGGCCGACAAGCGGGCCGCCGCCTACGCCGACTTCTCGTCGGTCGGTCAGTTCCTCGCCTGGGCCATCGCCAAGATCATGGCCGGTGCGGTCGCCAACGCCCGCGGCGACTTCCCCGAGGTCGTCTCGTCCATCGAGCAGGCCCTCGCCGCGCTGTCGGCGGAGAGCCCGCTGCCGTGGCAACTGCCGGGGCGGCTGCTGCTGGCGCGGGCCTACGCCGCGCTGGGCCGGATCGGTGAGGCCGAGCGCGTCCTCACCGACGCCGCCGAGCACTCGGGTCCGTCGATGGCGCTGCACGAGCCTCAGCGACTGATCGCCCGGTCGTGGTACGCGGCCGCCAAGGGGATGGAGCGCAACGCCGTCGAACTGGCGCGCGCCGCGGCCGACAACGCCCACCGGTCCGGGCAGTACGCCCTGGAGGCCGAGGCGCTGCACCACGCGACGCGCTTCGGCGACCGCACCACCGCGCCCCGGCTCGCCGAACTGGCCGGCATGGTCCACGGGAACCTCGCCGCGCTGTACGCCCGGCATGCCGCGGCCGTCGCCGCAGCGGACGCCGCCGCCCTGGACGCGGTCAGCACCGAGTTCGAGCGCGCCGGTCTGCTGCTGTCCGCCGCAGACGCGGCGGCGCAGGCGGCCCCGCTGTACGACGCCGCCGGCGATCGCCGCCGGACCAGTGAGTCGGGCGCCACGGCGCTGCGGCTCGCCGAGGCGTGCGGTGGGGCGACCACCCCGGCGATCAGGACCGCGGCGCGGCCGCTGCCGCTGACGCCGCGGGAACGGGAGATCGCCGAACTGGTGTCGGCGGGGCTGTCCAACCGTGAGGTCGCCGAGCAGCTCACGCTGTCGGTGCGCACGGTCGAGGGGCACGTCTACCGCGCATGCTTCAAGCTCGACGTCGCCGACCGCGACGAGCTCGCCAGGGTGGTCGGCAAGAAGAGGTGACCGCCGGGTGAGCCCGGCGGGCGTGATGGACCACAATGGTCGGTGATGGATCAACAATCGTTCTATGACGCGGTCGGCGGCCACGAAACGTTCCGCACCATCGTGTCGCGGTTCTATCAGCAGGTGCGTGACGACGAGATCCTGCGGCCGCTGTATCCCGAGGACGAACTCGACGCGGCCGAGGAGCGTCTGCTGTTGTTCCTCGAGCAGTACTGGGGCGGTCCGCGCACCTACTCCGAGCAGCGCGGGCACCCGCGGCTGCGGATGCGCCACGCGCCGTTCCGGATCGGTTACCTCGAGCGCGACGCGTGGCTGCGGTGCATGCACACCGCGGTGGCCGAGATCGACGCCCAGACCCTCGACGACGCGCACCGCCAGGAGTTGATCGCCTACCTGGAGATGGCTGCGCAGTCGATGGTCAACTCGCCGTTCTGAGGGCCGCGAGCGACGGTCAGTGCAGCACCACGGCGGGGTTGCCGCGCCTGCGGTAGACGCTGCCGAACCGCGCGTCGATGCGCAGCCACGCCGGTGTCGTGCGCACCCGCACCACCTCGTCGGCGGTGTCGGGCACGAAGCCCATCGCAGTCAGCGTGAACACACACCGCATCGGGATGCCGACGGTGTCCGAATCGGTGACGACGTCGACGACGTCCTGGTCGAGCAGCGACGGCGGCGGTCCGTGTGCCCCGGAATGCTCACGGACCAGCGCGGTGCCACGCTGCGCGAGCGCGAACACCTCGCGGGCGGGCACATCGTCGAGGTGGACGAATCCGGCCTCCGGCGGCAGCGCACCCCGCCACGCGGAATCCATCGCGAAGCCGGGGTCGACGTGTCCGTCGGCATCCATGGCCGCCAGCCCGGCCAGCAGGGCGTCGGCCCCGGCGCACAGGTCGGCGGGCCGCAGCCGGCCGCGCACCACCCGGCTGGCGAGCACGTCGAAACCGGTGGACACCCACGCCGCCACCAGTCCCCCGGCGCGCTCCCGTAGCCGCACCACCGCGGACTCGTCGGCGCGACGGGCGCGTTCGGTGAACGCGGCGAGGTCGTCGCGGTGGCCGCCGTCGACGTCGAGCCAGATCCCGCGCTCGCTCATCGTGCCCAGTGCTGCAGGTAATCCCGCTGTTTCGCCGAAAGTCGTTGCAGCCGTTGTTCTTCGATGTGCACCGCGGCCAGCTGTGTTTCCGCGACAACCGCGGGGCGGGACTCCGGCGGCGCGCCGACCGACCGCACCTCGTAGCCGATGGTGAAGTCCACCGCCCGGACCCGCTTGGACCACATCGTCACCTGCAACGGCGAGTCGATCAGCCGCAGCTGCGCCTTGTAGGAGATCTGCACCTCGGCGATCAGGAGCCCGATCGTGGTGATCTCCTCACCGAACGGCTCTCGCAGGAACGGGATTCGGGCCTCTTCGAGGATCGTGACCATCGTCGCGTGGTTGATGTGCTGGTACATGTCGATGTCCGACCAGCGCACATGAACCGGCGCCGTGAAGCCCTGAACCGTCACCCGGATGTTCCCGTCCCACTCGTCCTGGTCATGCTGCGGATCTGACGGGCCGCCACCGACAGCGTCGCCAGGTCGTGCTCGCCGCTTTCGTACAGTTCGGTCAACGTCCGGCGGGCGCGAGTGACCCGGTTGGTGTTGGTCATCTCCCACTCGGAGATCTTCTCCTCGCCGTTCTCGTCGGGCTCACCGACGGCCAGCACGTCGAAGCTCAGTGCCCGCAGCGAGCCGTAGATGTCGTCACGAATCGCCAACCGCGCCAACGAATGCCACCGGTCCTCCCGGGAGAGCCGCGACACGGCGGTCAGCAGGCCGTCGGTACCCAGGTGATCCATCAGCGCGAAGTAGGCGTCGGCCACCTCGGCGGGATCGCGGTCGACGATGTCGGCGATGTCGATGACATCGAGCAGGCTGAACTGGTAGAGCCCCGTCGCGACCTGGTACGCCAGGTCGTCCGACGCGCCCTGGGCGCTGAACTCCCCCGCCTCCTTCATCACGATCGCCCGGTCGTCCCCGCGCAGCCACTCCGACATCCGTGGGGTCAGTGCGGTCACCTTCTCGGCGAACCGGTTGATCTCGGCGCCCACCGCCAACGGTTGAGGACGGTAGTTGAGCAGCCAGCGCGATGCGCGGTCGATCAGCCGGCGAAGGTCGAGGGTCATCCGGTCGGTGACCGCGACGGACACCCCGTCGACGCCGGCGGCCCGGATGCGCCGCCACACCTCGCCCACCCCGAAGATCGCGTCGACCGCCACGAAGCTGCGCACCGCGTCGACCGCCGAGACACCGACGTCCTCGGCGACCCGGTAGGCGTAGGAGATACCCGCGGTGTCGACGACGTCGTTGACGAGCATGGTCGCCACGATCTCGCGACGCAGCTGGTGCGAGCGGATCTCGGTGGCGAACCGGTCCCGCAGTGTGGTCGGGAAGTACGACGGCAGCCGGGAGGCGAACACCTCCTGATCGGGCAGATCCCCCGCCAGCAGATCGTCCTTGAGCGCCAGCTTCACGTGGGCCATCAGGGTCGCCAGCTCCGGAGAGGTCAGCCCGATCCCGGCCTCGGTCCGGCGGCGGATCTCCTTCTCCGAGGGCAGCGCCTCGAGCTCGCGGTTGAGGCCACGCTCGTCGACGAAGTCCTTGATCATCCGGGCGTGCACCGACAGCATGCTTGCCGCGTTCGCGCGGCTGGTGCCCATCAGGTCGTTCTGACTCTCGTTGTCCGCCAGCACGAGTCGGCCGACCTCGTCGGTCATCGACAGCAGCAGGTCGGTCCGGTCCTCGGTGGTGACCTTCCCCGCCGTCACCAGCGAGTCGATCAGGATTTTGATGTTGACCTCGTGGTCGGAGCAGTCGACACCGGCGGAGTTGTCCAGCGCGTCGGTGTTGATGCGCCCGCCCACCAGATCGAACTCGATGCGCCCCAGCGACGTGACGCCGAGGTTGCCGCCCTCGCCGATCACCTTGGCGCGCACCTGGTTTCCGTTGACCCGCACCGCGTCGTTGGCGCGGTCGCCGACGTCGGACTCGGTCTCGGCCTTTACGTAGGTGCCGATGCCGCCGTTGAAGAGCAGGTCGGCCGGCGCCTTGAGGATCGCCCGGATCAGGGCGGGCGGCGTCAGTTCGGTGACGTCGTCGTCGATCCCCAGCGCGCTCCGCGCTTCGGCGCTGATCGGGATCGACTTCTGCTCGCGGCTGTAGACGCCGCCGCCGGCGCTGATCAGCGAGGTGTCGTAGTCCTCCCAGCTGGAGCGCGGCAGGTCGAACAACCGCTTACGCTCCTGCCAGGACGTCGCGGCGTCCGGATCGGGGTCGATGAAGATGTGCCGGTGGTCGAACGCGGCGAGCAGGCGGATGTGCTGCGAGAGCAGCATGCCGTTGCCGAAGACGTCGCCGCTCATGTCACCGACGCCGACGACGGTGAACTCCTCGCTCTGGGTGTCGATGCCCATCTCCCGGAAGTGACGCTTCACCGACTCCCAGGCGCCCTTGGCGGTGATGCCCATCGCCTTGTGGTCGTAGCCCACCGACCCGCCGGAGGCGAACGCGTCCCCGAGCCAGAAGCCGTAGGACTTGGCGACGTCGTTGGCGATGTCGGAGAACGTGGCGGTGCCCTTGTCGGCGGCCACGACGAGGTAGGCGTCGTCGCCGTCGCGCCGCACGACGCCCTCGGGGACCACGATCGCGCCGGTGGACATGTCGACGTTGTCGGTGAGATCGAGCAGGCCGGCGATGAACAGCCGGTAGCAGGCCACGCCCTCCTCGCGGGTGGCGTCGCGGTCCGCGGCGGGGTCGCCCGTCGGCGCCGGCGGCCTCTTCACCACGAAACCGCCCTTCGCCCCGACGGGGACGATCACGGCGTTCTTGACCGCCTGCGCCTTGACCAGTCCGAGGATCTCGGTGCGGAAGTCCTCGCGGCGGTCCGACCAGCGCAGCCCGCCGCGCGCGACGAAACCGAATCGCAGATGCACGCCCTCGACGCGCGGCGAGTAGACGAAGATCTCGAATTTGGGCCGGGGCAGCGGCAATTCGTCGATCAGCTCCGGATTGAGCTTGAGCGACAGCACGTTGCGGGCGCGCGCCGAGTCCGACCGGGTGACGAAGTAGTTGGTGCGCAGGGTCGCCTGGATCATCGAGGCGAACGCCCGCAGCACCCGGTCGGTGTCGAGGCTGACCAGCGCGTCGATGTCGGCGGCTACCGCGGCGGCCGCGGCCTGGGCGTCGCGCCGGGTCGCGTCGCTCTGGTCCTGATCGGTGGGACTGGACGGCGGGCGGGAGGTGGGAACGAACAAAGCCTCGAACAGCTCGACCAACGAGCGTGCCGTTCCGGCGTTGTCGTTGAGCACGTCGGCGATGTGGGACTGGCTGTAGGAGAACCCGGCCTGCTTGAGGTACTTGGCATAGGCGCGCAGGACGGCGACCTGCTGCCAGGTCAGCCCCGCACGCAGCACGAGTTCGTTGAAGCGGTCGATCTCGGAGTTGCCGTGCCAGATCGCGGTCACGGCGTCGGCGAAGCGCTGCGCGGTGGCCTCGCGCTCGGCGCCGGGCGGGGTGACCGGGATGCCGCGGTGCGGTGACACCTTGAACTGGTAGATCCACACCGGCAGCCCGTCGGGACGGGTCACCGTGAACGGCCGCTCTTCGAGCACCGTCACCCCCATCGACTGCAGCATCGGCAGCAGCCGGCTCAGCGACGCCGACTGGCCGCCGAGATACCAGATCAGGTTGGAGATGCCGTCGACGGCGGTGCTCTCGGTGTCGTCGAGCACCAGCTTGACGGTGTTGTCGTCGAGTTCTTCGATGATCGCGATGTCGGCGAGGGCGTGCAGCGGCGTGACGGCCTGCTTGTACACCTCGGGGAAGGCCGCCGCGTAGTGCTCCGCGATGCCCTGGTCGATCGACGCCGTGCGGACCGCGCCGAGCATCCGGTCGGCCCACGTGCGCGCGGCCTCGGTGAGCAGATCCTGGATGCGGGACTCGTTCGCATCGGACACGTCGACGCCCTGGGGGCGGGAACCCTCGGGCAGCCGCACCGTGAAATGCACCAGCGCCCAGGGTGATTCGCTGACCCGCGCGGAGTAGTCGATGCTGAGACCGCCCAGTTCGCGAACCAGGATGTCCTGCATCTCCAGGCGCACGGCGGTCGTGTAGCGATCACGGGGCAGGTACACCAGGCAGGACACGAAGTGGGCCAGCGGGTCGGCCCGCATGAACAGCAGGGTGCGCCGGCGCGAGCCCAGGTCGACGACGGCCATCGCCATGTCGAGGAGTGCGCGGGCGTTGAGCGCGAACAGCTCCGAGCGCGGAATCGTCTGGATGATGTCGAGCAGCAGCTGGCCGGGATGGCTGGGATCGCGGTGCGCCATCGCCAGCGCGTCGTTGACCCGGCGGGAGATCAAGGGGATCTCCTGCACGTTGGCGTTCATCGCCGCCACGGTGAACATGCCGACGAAGCGGTGCTCGATGGCCGCGGAGTCGTCGCCGCCGCCACCGGGCTGCTCACGCACCACCACGATGTGCGGGTACGCGCCGTACCGCAGGAAGCTCGGGATCGTCGCCTGAGCGAGCGCGAGAAGCTCGTCCTTGTTGGTCAGCTGCGGCAGCACATCCTGGCGCAGGCGCAGTACGCCGAGCCGGCTGCCCGCGTCCACGGTGGCCTCCCCGTCACGGACCGGGCAGCGCTGATAACCCAACAGGACGAAATGCCCGTCGGCCAGCCAGCGCAGCAGCGCCGCGACGTCCTTGCGGTCCGGACTGGGGAACCGGCGACCGGTGTCGCTGTCGAGTTCGGCCGCCAGGCTGCGCAGCATCGCGGCCATGCTCTCCGAGTCCAACGCCACCTGGCGCGCGTCGGCGAGCACCCGCGGCAGCAGCCGCTCGGCCTCGGCGAGCGCGCGCCGGTCCACCGCGCTGGACAGCTGCACGTGGACCCAGATCTCGTCCACGCCGTCGCCGAAGGTGGCCTGTGATGACGGGACGATGTCGAGCAGCTCCCCGCCCGCACCGCGGCGCACGCGGAACATCGGGTTCATGATCGCCTTGTAGGCCACACCGACCCGGTGCAGCAGGACCGTCACCGAGTCCATCAGCATCGACGCGTTGTCGGTGATGACCTGCAGCGCCGGACCGAACCCGCCCGGCTCGTCGGCGCCGTAGACGGCGACCAGGGTCGCGCCCGCCGACCGTTGCCGGCCCAGCCGGTACTGCGCCTCGATCAGCGCCGTGCCCGCCGGCGAGCTCTCCGCGGGCCGGCGCAGCGGTCCGGTCACGGCGCCCTCGGAGCCCGGGGCTCCGCCGTGCGGACCCCGATAGGTCTCCAGGTATGCGGGAAGCAGGCGGTCGACCACCTCGGGGGTGACGTCCTGCTCGGTTTCCCCGATCGCACCGGGTTTCAACGACATGCGCCGCTCCTACACTCACACACTGCGTACCGGCCGCCGTTGGCTGCGACCGGCCGCGTTCGGCGGTCGGTCACTTGGTCCGCACGACGAGACTATCCCCGCGTGAGCTTGCGGTGGGTCACCCTGTGCGGACGGGCCGCTTCGGCGCCGAGCCGCTCGATCTTGTTCTCCTCGTAGCCGCCGAAGTTGCCCTCGAACCAGAACCATTTGGCCTCGTTGTCGGTGTCGCCTTCCCAGGCCAGGATGTGCGTGCACGTGCGGTCGAGGAACCAGCGGTCGTGGGAGATGACCACCGCGCAACCGGGGAACTGCTGCAGTGCGTTCTCCAGGGAACTCAGTGTCTCGACGTCCAGGTCGTTGGTGGGCTCGTCGAGAAGCAGCAGATTTCCGCCCTCTTTGAGCGTGAGCGCCAGGTTCAGCCGGTTGCGCTCACCGCCGGAGAGAACGCCCGCGGGCTTCTGCTGGTCGGGTCCCTTGAACCCGAACGCCGACACGTAGGCCCGCGACGGGATCTCGTTCTGACCGACCTCGATGTAGTCCAGCCCGTCGGAGACGACCTCCCACACCGTCTTCTTGGGGTCGATGCCCGAGCGGCTCTGGTCGACGTAGCTCAGCTTGACCGTCTCGCCGATCCTGACGGTTCCGCTGTCGGGCTGCTCGAGGCCGACGATGGTCTTGAACAGCGTGGTCTTGCCCACGCCGTTGGGCCCGATGACGCCGACGATGCCGTTGCGCGGCAGCGTGAACGACAGGTCCTTGATCAGCTGCCTGCCGTCGAAGCCCTTGTCGAGGTGTTCGACCTCGACGACGACGCTGCCCAGGCGCGGGCCGGTCGGGATCTGGATCTCCTCGAAGTCGAGCTTGCGGGTCTTCTCGGCCTCGGCGACCATCTCCTCGTAGCGGCCGAGGCGGGCCTTGTTCTTGGCCTGGCGGGCCTTGGCTCCCGAGCGCACCCATTCCAGTTCGTCCTTGAGCCGCTTCTGCAGCTTGGCGTCTTTGCGCCCCTGCACGGCGATCCGCTCGGCCTTCTTCTCCAGGTAGGTGGAGTAGTTGCCTTCGTAGGGGTAAGCGCGGCCGCGGTCGAGTTCGAGGATCCACTCGGCGACGTTGTCGAGGAAGTACCGGTCGTGGGTGACGGCCAGGATCGCGCCCGCGTACTCGGCGAGGTGCTGCTCGAGCCAGAGCACGCTCTCCGCGTCGAGGTGGTTGGTGGGCTCGTCGAGCAGCAGCAGGTCGGGCTTGGACAGCAGCAGCTTGCACAGCGCGACACGGCGCTTCTCGCCGCCGGACAGGTGCGTCACCGGCTCGTCGGCGGGCGGGCAGCGCAGCGCGTCCATCGCCTGCTCGAGCTGGCTGTCGATGTCCCACGCGTCGGCGGCGTCGAGCTCCTCCTGCAGCGCGCCCATCTCTTCCATGAGCTCGTCGGAGTAATCGGTCGCCATCAGTTCGGCGACCTCGTTGTACCGGTTGAGCTTGGCTTTGATCGGCACGCCTTCTTCGACGTTCTCGCGGACGGTCTTCGTCTCGTCGAGCTGGGGCTCCTGCATGAGAATGCCGACCGTGGCGCCGGGGGCCAGGAACGCGTCGCCGTTGTTGGGCTGGTCCAATCCGGCCATGATCCGCAAGACGCTCGACTTACCGGCCCCGTTGGGGCCGACGACGCCGATCTTCGCGCCCGGAAGGAAGTTCAGGGTGACGTCGTCAAGGATGACCTTGTCGCCGTGCGCCTTGCGGACCTTCCGCATCGTGTAGATGAATTCGGCCATGCCTGTGATGTCGCCTTTCTCCGGTCTTCGCGATCTGCGATAGTCCGGAGCCCATCCTAGGCGTGGCCGCGCCGGCGTTGCCCGGCGCTAGGCGGACAGCGGCAGCCCGACGGTCTCGGCCCCGGCCTGGGGCTCGTCCGGCTCGTCCTCCGCGGCCGCGGTGTCCCCGGTCGAGGCGCCCGCGGCCTGTTCGAGATGCCTGCGCTTGTCTATGCGGGCGATGCACCGCGCGAGGTCGGGCCCGACGTTGGTGGCCCGGATCTCCAGCGAGGACCGCCGGTTGCCGTCGCGGTCCTCGTACTCGCTGGTATACAGGGTGCCGACGACGATCACCGCGTCCCCCTTCCCGAGGCCCGCACCGACGCCGGTGACCAGGCGGCCCCAGCAGTTGACCGTGGCGTACAGCGAATTGCCCGGCTCCCAGCTTCCGTCCGCGGTGCGCCTGCGCGAGTTGCTCGCGACGCGGAACTTGAACAGCTCCTGGTCGCCGACCCAGCGGCGCTCCGGAGCGGTGACGATCGTGCCGACGATGGCGATGGGGGTCTCGAACATGACGGTTCCTCTTTCTCGTGTGGCTGCGGCCCGGGCACGGCGCCCGAGCCGTCGGTGACACCGCCATTGAGCGCCGCGGCGCCGACAGCGGGGCCCCGGCAGCGCCCGCCGGGCCGCGACCCTGGGGATGAATCGCGCATTGGGGATGACGGCCGCCTAGGTTGAGCGGGTGACCGCCGACCAGACCTCGCTGCCCGGGGTGCGCGTCCTCACGGGGACGCACGTGCCGGCCGGCGCTGTCGGCATCGCGCCCACCACGGCCGCCGATCGGATCACCGTCCTGGGGCCCGATCTCGTCACGGCCAACCGCGCGATGGCCGTGCTCGCCCCGCAGGCCGCGGCGACGCGCTGGCCCGCCGACGTCCGGTTCGCCGCGCCGCCGCGACCCGTGATCGCTGCGCCCGGCGCGCTGTCCGACGCCGTGCGGCAGGCGATTCCCGACGCCACGGTGGTCGCGGCGCCGGACGACGGCGGGCGGCTTCCCGACGGGGTCGACGCTGTCCTGACGACCGGCCGGCCCTGCGGCGACCCAGGCGGCGCTGCCGTGTACACCGCGCACTTCGCGGTGCTAGCCCGCCCGCACGACGACGCGGTCGCGCTGGACGTGGCCGCGGCGCTGACCGGGTGCACGATCGACGATGTCTGGCCACTCACTGTCGCCGATCCGCAGGAGTTGGTCGTGTTCGGCGCGCATCTGCTCGGCGGCCCGCTGACCCACCAGCTCACCGACCGGGGCGCCCGCTGGGCCGGCGAGGTGACGACCGCCCCGCGCTACCGGATGACGGTGCTGCCGTCGACGCCGGCCAAACCGGCGGTCTGCCGTGTCCCCGACGGCTCGGCCGGAGCGGCGCTCTACGGGCAGCGGTGGCTGATGTCGGCGGCGGCGCTGGGGCGGTTCCTCGCGGCGCTGCCGGCGCCGATGCAGCTGGGCAAGGTCGAGTTCGCCGACGGCTCGTGGCGGACCGCATTCAGCTGCGACGCGGCCGCGGCCGACGGAACCGACATCAGCGGATACGGCGGCTGGCCCGCCGCGATCGCGGCCGGCGCGGCGCCGGGGTCCGGCTAACCGTCGGCGCGGTCCCGGCGCGCCAACTCGGCGAGCATCGCGTTGTAGGCGGCCAGGTCGGCGTCGTCGTCGCGGTCGGCGGCGCGGTCGAGCCGGCGCGCGGTCCGGTCGTCGCTGCGGCGCCACTGCACGAACAGCGCGATCAGCACCACGACCAGCGGCACCTCACCCGCGGCCCACGCGATCGCGCCGCCGAGGCGCTGATCCCCGAGCAGGTCGGTGTGCCAGGGCAGGGCCAGCGAGCGGTAGAAGTCGCCGCCGATCGCGGTATTGGTGCCCATCAGCACGACACCGAAGAACGCGTGCAGCGGAAGCGACGCGAACACCATGCCCAGCTTGGCGATCGGTGGCAGCGGCCGCGGCGTCGGGTCGATGCCGATCACCACCCAGTAGAAGAGGTAGCCGCTGAGCAGGAAGTGCAGGTTCATCGCGAGGTGCGCGGCGTGACTGCCGACCACGGCGTCGAAGATGCCGCCGAAGTACAGGCCGTAGAACCCGACGATGAACAGTGCGGTGGCGACGAACGGATTGGTCAGCACCCGGGAGAACCGCGAATGCAGCGCGGCCAGCAGCCATTCCCGGGGGCCGGGCGGCTCGTTGCGGCCGGCGGTCGGCAACGCGCGCAGCGCCAGCGTCATCGGGGCGCCGAGCACCAGCAGGATCGGCGCCAGCATCGACAGCAGCATGTGGGCGATCATGTGCATGCTGAACATCGCCGGCATGTAGCGGCCGATCCCCGACGACGTCGCCAGCAGCAGCACCAGACACCCGAGCAGCCACGCCACGACGCGCCCGATCGGCCACGCGTCGCCGCGACGGCGCAACCGGCGCACCGCGGCGAGGTACACGACGGCGAACACCAGTGCCGCGGTCCCGAACACCAGGTCGAACCGCCAATCGAAGAGCAACCGCGCCGCCGTCGGCGGACCGTCCAGGTCGTAGCCGATCTCGACGGCGGGGATCGACAGGTCGACAGAACGCGGGGGCGGTGGCGGGGTACGTCCGAGCGCGACGGCGATGCCGAAGGTCAACCCGAAGACGACCGCCTCGACGAGCGCCAACCGGATCAGCGCTGCGCGTGCGTTCGCATCCTCGGCGAGCGCGGCGATCCCGCTGCGCCGCTGCCGCCACCCCAGGAATCCGAGCGTGACCAGGGCGACGATCTTGGCGAGCAACAGCCACCCGTACCGCGTCTGCACCAGGTCCTCCGGCCGCATCCGCACGAGCGCGTTGAGGACGCCACTGAGCACCATCGCCACGAAGCACCACAGCGCCACCGCCGAGAACCGTCGCGCCGCCAGGTACCCGTGCTGGATCATCCCCCGGTCGCTGCGCTCCTGCCCGCCGGATCCGCCCCGCAGCGCGTGCGCCAGCAGGGCCAGCAGTCCCCCGGCCCACACCGCACCGGCGATCAGATGCACGAGAAGGCTGTTGGTCGCGATGTCGTGCGCGCCGCCGGAGGACGAGTGACCGGTGAGCGCGAGCGGCAGCAGCGTCGCCAGGGACCCGGCGAACAGCACCGGCGTCCACGACCACCGCAGCACCGGGATGCTCACCACGGTCACCACCGCGGCGAACAGCGCCGTCCACCGCCAGGCTCCCGCGATGTCGATGAGGTCGGCGACCGACCAGATGTCGCCGGGACTCAGCCGCGACGACAGGGGCTGCCCGCTGATGTCGGAGACGGTGAGCGGCACCATCAGCACAGCGCAGACGGTCCAGATCCCCGCGGCCGCCGTGCCGGTGCGCAGCGCCCGATAGCCCGCGACGTCGAGCACGCCGTTGGCCTGCGGCGGCACCATGAACGCCGCGAAGAGGAACGAGCCGGTGGCGATCACCGCGGCCAACTCACCGGCGGCTTTGACGAACGGCAACCCGTAGGTGGTGACCGGTCCGGGGTCGGGCAGTCCGGTCGCGGTCAGCGCCTCGGCCAGCGACAGCGCGGACAGCCCGGCCGCGGTCAGCCCGGCGAGCACGGCGACGCCGTAGAGCACTGGCCACACCGATGCCCTGCGCACGCCTACCGTGGCGGGTCGGCCGGTGAGAGTCATCCCTCCAGCGTATGACCTCTGCGGGCGGCGCTCCTCAGACCGTCGGCTTGCGCAGCTCGCGACGGCTGCGCTCCCGCGCGACGAACTGCCTGCGGGCCGTCCGGTCGACGGTGTTCATGTCGGTCAGGATGCCCCGCAGCTCGCCGCGGAAGTTCCTGCGCCGGTCGGCGAGGTCCGCGGCGGGTTCGAGCAGATGCTGGTCGGCCGCGACCTGCCGCGCGGTGGTGAACAGCAGCGCCGACACCGACTCGTTGCTCTGCACCCGACCCTGCGCGACGTACTGCCGGCCCAGCCCGAGCGCCTTGGCCGTCAGGTCCTTCTCGGAGATGTCGGCCGGTGCGTCCAGAAGGGCGTCCGCGACGATCTGATAGGCCTCGAAGAACGGCCGCAGCAGCGGGCCGGCGATCGTCGGGCGTTTGGCTCGCAGCAGCGCGTCGAGGCGGTCACCGCCGGCGGCGACGTCGCTCTCCCAGTCCTCGTGCCAGGACATCTCCTCGGCGACGTGCGCGCGGAAGGCCGCCGAGTCGGCGAAGTAGAACTCGAACTTGAGCAGATCGCGCAGCCGCATCACCTGGCTCCAGAACGCGTCCAGCCGATCGCTGTCCGTGCGGGCGGCATAGGCGAGGGCGAGCTCGACCAGCGAGGTCTCCAGGAACGCGTCGATCAGTGAGTTGCGGTAGAAGGCCGCCTCGAGCTCGTCCTGCGGCGCGATGTACCAGACGGTCTCGCGGCCGCCGTCGACGCGGGTGACCGGGTGTCCACCCGACAGCGCGTCCAGCGCGGCGCGGACGCCGTCGGGGGTGCGTAACCGCAACGCGCTGTTGGTCATCGGGGTCTGCTTGCGCTCGAGGTAGTCCAGCGAGTCCTGCAGGGTGTGGTGCAACTGGTCCAGTGTCAGCGCGACCCCGCGGGTGGACAGCAGCAGCGCCGAGACGAGACCCGTCGCGTTGACCGGCGTCACCTGCACGATGCGCCACGCCACCTCGAACGCCATCTTCTGCAGCGCAAGGCGTTTGGCCGCCTCGTCGGTGGTCATCGGGCCGTGCGGCTCGCCGAGGTACTCCCGCATCGACACCGCCTGCGGGAACCGGACGTAGATCTTGCCGTAGTTGCGCTCCCCCTGGGCGCGGATGTAGTTGACCAGCCAGGACAACCCCTCCGGGGTCTTCTCGCCACCCCGGGCGTACGACGCGTACTCGGCGGTCTCGTGCAGCTGGTCGAAGCTGATCGACACCGGCTGCAGCAGGATGTCGTCGCTACGGCCGTCGAGGTAGGCGTCGGCGACGTAGGCGAGCAGACCGAGCTTGGGCGGCAACATCTTTCCGGTGCGCGACCGGGTGCCCTCGATCGCCCACGACAGGTTGAACCGCTTCTCGACGATGTAGCCGACGAACTGGCGCAGCACGAACTTGTACAACGGGTCGTCGAGCTTGCGGCGCAGGAAGATCACGCCGGACCGGCGCATCAGCGGCCCCATGGCCCCGAACGACAGGTTGATCCCGGCGAACGTGTGCACCGGCGGCAGGCGGTTCTCCTGCATCGCGACGGGCACGATGACCCCGTCGAGGTAGGACCGGTGGGAGAACAGCAGGACGGCCGGGTGGGCTTCCAGCGCGTGGCGCATCGTCTCGACCTCGGTGCGGTCGTAGTCGATGTTGGGGTCGAAGCCGCGGCTGAAGATGGCCCGGCCCAGCGACGGGATCAGGTCGACGGAGAACCGGCTCCAGCCGGTGCCGAGTTCGTCGAGCATCTCGCCGGCCTGCTCGACGGTGGCGCCGGGGATCTTCTCCAGGCCCTCCCGGAACCGGGCCGAGGAGAGCACCTCGGGTTTGATCAGCCGGGGGGACTTGTACTCCGGCCCGAGCAGCCGCAGCTCCACCCGCTCGATCGCCAGGATCGCCCGGCGCAGCACGAATCGGGCGAATTCCCTGGGGTTTTCGGCGGTGGTGTTGTCACTCCAGTACTGCCGTAGTTCGGACACCTTGGCCGGTTCGCCGGCGACGACACGGGCACGTGAGGGGTCACGTTTGAGGATGCTGTGCTGCAGGATCTTCGGCGGGCAGTACGTGTCACGCCCCGAGATGAGCGCGACCACCTTCGAGCGCGTCGGCAGTCCGCCGGGCACCCAGAACACGCGCACCGGGACGACGGAGCGGTCGTCGTCGGCGTCGAGCATCTCCACCAGCTGAGCCAGCACCCCCGGCGGCGGGTCATCGTCGGCCGGCAGTCTGAGGACCTCGATCTTGGAATCGGGGTGTTCGTCCCGCTGCCGGTGCAGCCAGTCGCTGAGCAGCTCCTCCTCGGCCGGTGACGACACCGAGGCGAGCACGAGGGTGTCGTCGACGGCGGTGAACGCCGTGATGTCGTCGGCGCGGACTTTCATGGCCGGCCCTTCGCGGGCGCCTTCTTGGCCCCGGTCGTCTTCTTGGCCGCGGTCGTCTTCTTGGCGGCGGTCTTCTTGGCGGCGGCTTTCTTCGCCGGTGTCTTCTTCGCGGCCTTCTTGGCCGGGGCCTTGGCCGCCTTCGTGCGCTTGTACAGGTCGGGCTCCGGCAGGGTGTCCTGCGGCCAGTCCTTGAGGGTGTCGAGGTAGAGCTGCCGCACCTCGGCGATGCGCTCGTCGAGGGTGTCGTGCGTCCAGTCGTCGACCGGAATCGGCGGGAAGACAACGACATCCACGGTCCCGGGATTGAACGTGCTGGAGTCGCGCGCGGCGATCACCTCCGCGTTGCGGATGACGATCGGCACGATCGGGATGCCCACCGACATCGCGATCCGGAACGGGCCCTTCTTGAACTCGCCGACCTCGGTGGTGTCCAGCCGGGTGCCTTCGGGGGCGATCAGGATCGACAGGCCTTTGCGCGCCAGGTCCTCGACCTTCTTCAACCCCTCGACGGCCTTGCGCGGATCGTCACGGTCGATGAAGGCGGCGTCCATGATCTTGCCCATCGTGCCGACGATGGGGTCGTTCTCGAGTTCCTTCTTGCCGACCGAGGTGAAGTTGTCACTGACGAGCCTGCCGGCGATGAGCGGGTCGGCCTGGTTGCGGTGGTTGAAGATGAACACCGCGGGGCGCTGCGCGGTCAGGTTCTCCTCGCCGAGCACGTTCAGGTTGATCCCGATGGTGTTGAGCAGGGTTCTGCCGAACACCGAGGTGAAGAAGTTCACCCCGCTGCGCCGGTTGCGCGCGAGCAGCCCCACCCCGAGTGCTCCCCACGCCACCGGCACCATCGTCGCGATCCCGGCCGCGGTGCGCAGTTGCGACACCGGGCTCGCCCCGCTGCGACTGCTGAAGCGCAGGATGGGCCAGCCGCGCTTGGCGGCGACGGCGGCCATCTTGCCCGCGGGATTGGTCGGCCGGGGATTGCCGACGAGGTACATCAGCGCGACGTCCTCGTCGCCGTCGGCGTAGAAGTAGCTCTGCGAGAGGTCGACGCTGTTGGCCGCGGCGAACTCCTGCACCGCGCGGGCCTTGCCCGGCCCCCAGATGATGGGCCGCTCCACTTCGCCGGTGATCAGTCCGTTCTCATCGGTCTCGAACTTGTTGCTCAGCACGTTGTCGATCCCGAGGAAGCGAGCGACGGGTTCGACCTGCACGGTCAGCGCGGAGGAACTGAGGACGACGGTGTGGCCGCGGGCCATGTGCGCGCGGACCAGTTGGCGCATCTCCGGATAGATGCGGCCGACGATCTTCTGCACGAACAGCCGCTCGGCGAGTTCGTCGATGTCGTCCACGGAGTTGCCGCGCAGCATCCGGGCGCCCTTGCCGATGAGGTCCTCGAACTCCGAGCGCCCCAGCTGATGGTTGAGGCCGGCCTGCACCATGCCGATGAACTCACCGACCGACATCTGCCGGCGCCGCAACCGGTCCTGCGTCATGACGACGCCGGTGAATCCGGCGACCAGAGTGCCGTCGAGGTCGAAGAACGCCCCGACCTGAGGACCCTCCGGGCTGGCTTCGATCTCGGCGACCGACCCGGGGAGACGCATCTGAGGGCTGCCGGCCGTATTCGGTGTCACTGTGCGGCACTTCCATTCGTCGAGGGGGCAGGGGACGTCGAGGTGGTGGAGGACGTCGAGGTGGTGGAGGACGTCGAGGTGGTGGAGGACAGAGTGGACGACTCGTCGGCGAAGGTCGCGGGCACGGCCCGGCCGTCACCGCCCAGGGCGAGGACTTCGTCGAAACCGGAGAGCAGACACTGGGCCAGCAGCGCCGGATCGGTGATGGCCGCGCGGTCGTAGCGGGTGGTGATCGTGCAGTAGCCGGACCGCGAGATCAGCACGACCATCATCGCGACCCCGGGCAGCGGCCCGAGCCCGTACTGCCGCAACACCTTCGCTCCGGCGATGAAGGTGTCCCCCGCGTACACGGGCACGTTGCTGGCCTGCACGTCGGAGTTCACGATGGAACCGGCCATCGACTCCAGCACGCTGTCGGGGAGCAGGGAGACGACCGGGGCGATCGCGCCGACCATGTCGAGCGCGCGCTCGTCGCGCTTGCGCGTCATCTGCGTCCTGATGTTGCGGATGCGTACCGCCGGGTCGCTCAGCCCGATCGGCGCGGCGAGGTTCACCCCCGCGAACCGGTTGCCGCCCGCCGGGTCCGCCTCGGACCGCAAGTTCACCGGCACCGCCATCGGCAGCGTGTCCACCGGAACCCCCTTGGCCTGGTGGTAGCGCCGCAGCGCGCCGCACAGCCCCGCCAGGTAGGCGTCGTTGATCGAGCCGCCCGCGGCCTTGGCGGCGCGGTGCAGGGCACCGAACTCGATGTCGATGGCCTCGCTGCGACTCGACAGGCTGCGCCGGCGCAGCAGCGGCGAGGGCGGGGCCACCGGACCGATGACGCGGGCGCCCGACATCGCGTAGTCGATGACGCTGCCCAGCCGTGAGACCGGGTCGCGCACGACGTGCCCGACCGCCTGCGCAGCGCCGAAGAGCGCGTCGCGGACCCCGCCGGCGATGGTGCCGGGCAGCCGGTTGAACCCCTGGCGCATCAGATCATTCGGTGACAGGTCGGCCGGGATGGGCAGCGGCGCGGTGTCCTGCGGCGGGGGGTCGCGTTCCAGGTCGTACAGGTTGGCGAACATCTCGACCCCGCCCACGCCATCGGTGACGGCGTGGCTGAGATGGACCATCAACGCGGCCTGTCCGTCGTGCACCCCTTCGATCAGCGTGGCGGTCCACAGCGGACGGGATATGTCGAGCGGCGACTGGGCGGCCACCTCGGCCAGATCCATCACCTGGCGCAGGGTGCCCGGTTGCGGGACGCGCACGCGGCGCAGGTGGAAGTCGAGGTTGAAGTCCGGGTCGACCACCCAGCGCGGCGCAGCCGTCGGCAGCGTCGGGGTGACGACCTTCTGCCGCAGCCGCAGGACTTTGCGGGAGGCGTTCTCGAAGCGGGCGCGGAAGACGTTCCAGTCGGGAGTGGTGTCGAGCAGTTCGACCGTGAGAATGCCGGAGCGGGTGCGCGGGTTGGCTTCGCCACGGTGCAGGATCTGGTCGAGCGGACTGAGTTCCTCCGGGAGTCCGGCCGCGTCCACTTCCGGCGCATTGCTCATGGGCACCACGCTAGTCGGCCGCCCTGAGACGCGGAGCGGCTTTAGGGCCTGCGCGCGATAGCCTTCGCGACACAAATCACGCTGTCCGCGACCTCATGGCGTGCCAACCGCGGGCGGCGGCAATTCGCGAAACGCCGCAGCCTCCAAAATTCCGGCAAGCTGCCCGTTCTTGCTCGGGGTGATACGCAGCGTCACAGACGAACCATGAGCCGCCGGATCGATGTAGTAACACTCATCTGTTTCCGGGCAATAGACGCACAGCGCATCGATCGCGGTCTTGTCCGTCGGCGTCGTATGAGTCCCTGCGCGGTCCGCCCAGATCGACCGAAACTTCACGGTGACGGCGCCCGCTCGAGCGGAGCGGTACTTCACTTGTAGGCGATGGAAGTTGCCCGTTTCGTACGCGACAAGATCAAACGGAGCGTGCTCCGTCGCAGGGAAGAGGACTGTGTAGCCCTTGGCCACCAAATCTGCATGAGCCTTGGCGATCCCCAAGTCGCCCTTGTCTTTCGTGTGGTGGCTAGCCATTGCTTTCACATTAGGTGACGACGCAACCCGTGGTTTACACCGATTGGGCTAGACTCCTCGGGCGTTGCCCCCGTAGCTCAGTGGATAGAGCAACCGCCTTCTAAGCGGTTGGTCGCAGGTTCGATCCCTGCCGGGGGCGCTTTCCTCTCACGACGCATCGAGTGTGCAGTGTTGACGGCTGCACTCGGGCGGTTTCAAGGGGTCGATGCAACACCCCGTGTGATTGAGGAGTGTTGCGATGGGTCGCGTGCCGTTGCGGTCGCGGATGCCGGCGT
>NZ_JYNX01000029.1 GCF_001044255.1 Mycolicibacterium chubuense | reverse complement strand
GACGGGCACGGTGCCGCGGGTCCACGGCGAGCGCATGGTGGCCGTCACGTACTCCAAGCTCGACGGCAGGCACCTGCTCGAATCGTGGATCCGGTTGGTGGCGTTGACCGCCCGCCATTCCGGCCACGACTGGACGGCGGTGTGCATCGGCCGGGCCAAACGCGGCGACACGCCGCGCCAGCGGCTGCTCGGCCCGCCCGAGGACGCCACCGGGGTGCTCGCCGATCTCGTCGCGATGTACGACGAGGGCCGCCGCGCCCCGATCCCGTTGCCGCCCAAGACGTCCTACGCGTGGGCTGAGACTGAGCACCACCGCGGCGCACCCGCGCGCGAAGCAGGCTGGAAGTGGAAGTCGGGCAAGTATCCCGGTGAGGACGCCGAACCCGCCCACGTGACGGTCTGGGGTCACGGCCGTCCGCTGGTGGATCTGGTGGCCGCGGGCCTGCCGGGCTACGCGGGCCGGCTGTGGTCCCCGATGCTGCGCGCGGAGAGGACCCTCGACTGATGGAACCGTTCGATCTGCTCGGCCCGCTGCCGGCGCCGTGCACCACCACGGTGCTGGAAGCCAGCGCAGGCACCGGGAAGACGTTCACCCTCGCCGGGCTGGTCACCCGCTATCTGGCCGAGGGCGTGGCGACGCTGGACCAGATGCTGCTGATCACATTCGGCCGCGCGGCCAGCCAGGAACTGCGCGAGCGGGTGCGCGCCCAGATCCTCGATGCCCTTCTGGCGCTGGGCGATCCGTCCCGCGCGGGCGACAACGCGCTGCTCGCCCACCTGGTGTCGGGCACACCCGACGAGGTCGACGTGCGGCGGGAGCGGCTACGTGACGCGCTGGCGGGGTTCGACGCCGCCACCATCGCGACCACGCATCAGTTCTGCCAGCTGGTACTGCGGAGCCTGGGCGTGGCCGGGGACACCGATTCCGGGGTGCAGTTGGTCGAGAGCCTCGAGGACGTGGTGTCCGACATCGTCGACGATCTGTATCTCGCGCACTTCGGCCAGGAACGCGACGAGCCGCTGCTGTCCTACGACGCCGCGCTGCATCTGGCGCGCGAGGTCGTCGGCGGCGCCCACACGAAACTGCGGCCGGTCGATCCTGCGCCCGGCACGGACCCGGCGGTGCGGGTCGAGTTCGCGACCGCGGTGTGCGCGGAACTCGAGAAGCGCAAGCGCCGGCTCGGCATCCTGCACTACGACGACCTGCTGTCTCGGCTGGCCGACGCGCTGGAGGCCGACGACTCCCCCGCCCGCGCCCGGATGCGGCGGCGCTGGTCGATCGTAATGGTCGATGAGTTCCAGGACACCGATCCGGTGCAGTGGCAGGTGATCGACCGCGCGTTCAGCGGGCACTCCACGGTGATCCTGATCGGCGACCCGAAGCAGGCGATCTACGCGTTCCGCGGCGGCGACATCGTCACCTACCTGCATGCCGCGGCCACCGCGGGCCACCAGCGCACGCTCGGCACCAACTACCGCAGCGACGGACCGCTGGTCGACAGCCTGCAGGCGGTGATGCGCGATGCCCACCTCGGCGACTCGCGCATCGTGGTGCGCCCGGTCGCCGCCGCGCATGCCGCGCACCGCCTCGCCGGCGCGCCGCACAACGCGCCGTTCCGGCTGCGGGTGGTCACCCGCGACCAGTTCGGGGTCCGCCCGGACAAGGTCATCCCGATCGATCGGCTCCGCCGTCACATCCCCCGGGACATGGCCGCCGACATCGCCGCGCTGCTCGCCGGCGGTGCGACGTTCTGCGGTGAACCGGTGGTCCCCGGTGACATCGCGGTGATCGTGGAGAGCCACCGTGACGGCCGCGCCTGCTTCGAGGCGTTGACCGCCGCGAACATCCCGGCCGTCTACACCGGCGACTCGGACGTGTTCGCCTCCCCCGCCGCCGACGACTGGCTGTGCCTGCTCGAGGCCTTCGACCAGCCGCACCGCTCCGGCCTGGTGCGCGCCGCGGCCACCACGATGTTCTTCGGGGAGACGGCGCAATCCCTTGTCGCGCAGGGTGACCGGTTGACCGACCGGATCACCGAGACGCTGCGCAGCTGGGCTGACCACGCCCGGGAACGCGGCGTGGCGGCGGTGTTCGAGGCGGCGCAGCGTGCCGGCATGGGCCAGCGGGTGCTGTCCTGGGTCGACGGCGAACGGCACATGACCGACCTGGCGCACCTGACCCAGCTGCTGCAGGAGACCGCGCACCGCGAACATTTCAGCCTGCCGGCGCTGCGGGACTGGCTGCGCACCCAGCGCGAGGAACGCGGCGGTGCGATCGAACGCAGCAGACGGCTCGACAGCGACGCGGCCGCCGTCCAGATCATGACGGTGTGGGTGAGCAAGGGGCTGCAGTTCCCGGTGGTGTATCTGCCGTTCGCGTTCAACCGCAACATCCAGACCCGCGACGTGGTGCTCTACCACGAAGGGGACACCCGCTGCCTGCACATCGGCGGCGAGCAGAGTCCCGACCACGACGACGTGCAGCGCCGGGGCCGCCGGGAGGCGGCAGGTGACGACGTCCGGCTCACCTATGTCGCGATGACACGGGCGCAGTCGCAGGTGGTCGCGTGGTGGGCGCCGTCCAACGATGAACCGAACGGCGGCCTGTCGCGGCTGCTGCGCGGGCGCCGGCCGGGCGAGGCGGTGGTGCCCGATCGGTGCGATCCGCCCCGGATCGACGATCCGGATGCGATGGCGCTCCTGCGGGCATGGGCCGACGCCGGCGGACCGGTGCTCGAGGAATCCGTCATCGCCTCTCCGACGCAGGTCGTGAAGGCGCCTGTCCGAGACGATCTGGACGCGCGCCACTTCCACCGCCGGATCGACACCTCGTGGCGCCGGACGTCGTACTCGGGCCTCATCCGCGCGGCCGAGGAGGCTCCGGGGGTGTCCAGCGAGCCGGAGGTGACCGAGCTGGACGACGAGGTCGCCGACGTCCCGGTGTCCGAGTCGGACGCCGTCGGCGCGGACCTGGCGTCGCCGATGGCCGACCTGCCGACCGGCGCAACATTCGGCACGCTGGTGCACGCGGTGCTCGAGACCGCGGACCCGTTCGCGACGGACCTGGCCGCCGAGCTCGAGACCCAGATCCGCCGGCACGCGCTGTGGTGGCCCGTCGACGTCGCACCGGCCGACCTGGCCGCGGCGCTGATCCCGATGCACGACACCCCACTGGGACCGCTGGCGCCCGGCGCCACACTGCGGGCGATCGGATTGCGGGACCGGTTGCGGGAGTTGGACTTCGAGTTCCCGCTCGCTGGCGGTGACCTGCGCGGGGGCGCGCCGACGATCTCCCTGGCCGACGTCGGCGCGCTGCTGCGCGCGCATCTGCCGCCTGGCGACCCGCTGTCCGGGTACGCCGCTCGGCTGTCCAGCGGCGCGCTGGCCGCCCAGTCGCTCAAGGGGTATCTCACGGGGTCGTTGGACGTGGTGCTCCGGGTCGACGGCCGCTACCTGGTCGCCGACTACAAGACGAACTGGCTGGGCGAGCCGGGCGGCGCCCTGACCGCCGCCGACTACGGGCAGACGCGGATGGCCGAGGCCATGCTGCACTCTGACTATCCGCTCCAGGCGCTGCTGTACTGCGTTGTGCTGCATCGCTTTCTGCGGTGGCGGCTGCCCGGGTACACGCCGGAGCGTCATCTCGGCGGGGTGCTGTATCTGTTCGTGCGCGGCATGTGCGGGCCGGACACACCGATGGTCGAGGGCCATCCGGCGGGGGTGTTCAGCTGGCGGCCGCCCGCGGAACTGATCGAGGCCGTGTCGAATCTGCTCGACGGCGCCGCCCAGTCGGAGACACTGGTGCGATGACGGATTCTTCGACCTCCCGCGTCGCGGTCTACTTCGACTTCGACAACATCGTGATCAGCCGCTACGACCAGGTCAACGGCCGTAACTCCTTCCAGCGCGACCGGTCGCGGGACGACGGCAACGGCGAGTTCACGGACAAGTTGAAGCGTGCCACCGTCGACGTCGGCGCCATCGTCGACTTCGCGTCGTCGTTCGGCACGCTCGTGCTCACCCGCGCCTACGCCGACTGGTCGTCGGAGATCAACGCGAACTACCGCGGCCAGCTGGTCGGCCGCGCCGTCGATCTGGTGCAGCTGTTCCCGGCCGCCGCCTACGGCAAGAACGGGGCCGACATCCGCCTCGCCGTCGACGCGGTCGAGGACATGTTCCGTCTCCCGGACCTGACCCACGTCGTGATCGTCGGCGGCGACTCCGACTACATCGCACTGGCGCAGCGCTGCAAGCGTCTGGGCCGCTACGTCGTCGGCATCGGGGTCGCGGGCTCGTCCAGCCGCTCGCTGGCCGCCGCGTGCGACGAGTTCGTCACCTACGACGCGCTGCCCGGCGTCCCGGTGTTCGAACCCGACGAATCCGCAACCGAGGCGGCGCCGAAGAAGCGGGGCCGCCGGACCAAAGCGCAGGACGACACCCCGGAGGAACCCGACGAGCCCGATCCGCTGGATGCGGCGACGGCACTGCTCACCCGCGCGCTGCACATCGGGCTGGAGAAGGACGACGTGGACTGGCTGCACAATTCGGCGGTCAAGGCCCAGATGAAGCGGATGGACCCGTCGTTCTCCGAGAAGTCGCTCGGCTACAAGTCGTTCAGCGAATTCCTGCGCTCGCACGACGACCTCGTCGAGCTCGACGAGAGTTCGACGGCGCGGCGGGTCCGACTGCGGGGGGAATCACCGTGACCGCGACGACGCTCGACGCGTTCGACGAGCTGCTCGAACCCGCCGATGTCCATGTGGCGCAGCGGCTCTCGACGCTGACCGGTGAGTCGGACCCGACCGTGGCCCTGGCTGTGGCCCTCGCGGTGCGGGCGGTACGCGCCGGCTCGGTGTGCGTGGATCTGCGATCGGTCGCCCAGCAGGTCGGTCAGCCCGAATTGCCCTGGCCCGCAACGCAGACCTGGCTGCGGGCCCTGCAGGCCAGCCCGCTGGTGGACAAACAGGTGCTGCACCTGATGTCCGATCGCAGCGCCGACCTGCTGTACCTCGACCGGTACTGGCGCGAGGAGCAGCAGGTCCGCGACGACGTGCTCGCGCTGCTGGCCTCGCCGCTGCCCGCCGAGGTGCCCGGCCTCGAACGACTGTTCCCCGCCGGGTGGGATGAGCAGCGTCGCGCCGCGGAAGTGGCTCTGGCGCAATCGCTCACGGTCCTGACAGGCGGGCCGGGCACCGGGAAGACGACCACGGTCGCGCGGCTGCTCGCCCTGCTCGCCGAGCAGGCCGCACTCGCGGGCCGGCCGCCGCTGCGCATCGCGCTGGCCGCCCCGACGGGCAAGGCGGCGGCACGTCTGCTCGAGGCGGTGCGCTCGGAACTCGACAAGCTCGACGCCCAGGACCGCGACCGGCTGCCGGAGCTGACGGCCTCGACACTGCACCGCCTGCTGCGGCCGCGTCCGGACAATGCGTCGCGCTTCCGGCACCACCGGGAGAACCGGCTGCCGCACGACGTGATCGTGGTCGACGAGACGTCGATGGTGTCGCTGACGCTGATGGCCCGGCTCCTCGAGGCGGTGCGCACCGACAGCCGGCTCATCCTGGTCGGCGACCCCGACCAGCTGGCGTCGGTGGAGGCGGGCGCGGTGCTGGCCGACCTCGTCGACGGTCTGGGCGCCCGCACCGGCGTGCGCATCGCGGCACTGCAGACCTCGCACCGGTTCGGGGCGAGCATCGGCACGCTCGCCTCGGCCATCCGTGACGGCGACGCCGACCGGGCGGTCGAGGTGCTGCGCGACGGCGGGGAGCACATCGAGTGGCTGGCCGTCGACGATCCCGGCGAACGGCTGCGGCCGGTGCTGCTGCCGCACGCGCTGCGGCTGCGGGAGGCGGCGATCCTCGGTGACGCGCGGGCGGCGGCCGGCACGCTCGACGAGCACCGGCTGCTGTGCGCCCACCGTCGCGGCCCGTCGGGCGTGGCGTACTGGAACCGTCAGGTCGAGAGGTGGCTCACCGACGCGACCGGCGAGCCGATCTGGGCGGACTGGTATGCCGGGCGACCGGTGCTGGTGACGGCCAACGACTACGGTCGCAAGCTCTACAACGGCGACACCGGGGTGGCCGTCGTGCGCGGCGAGTCGCTGACCGTCGCGATCGGCGAGCAGGAGTTCGCCGCCGGCCGGCTCTCCGACGTCGAGACCATGCACGCGATGACGATCCACAAGAGCCAGGGCAGCCAGGCCGACGAGGTGACGGTGCTGCTGCCCGCCGAGGAGTCGCGGCTGCTGACGCGCGAGCTGTTCTACACCGCGGTCACCCGCGCGAAATCGCGCGTGCGGGTGGTCGGCACGGAGGCCTCGGTCCGGGCGGCCGTCGCCCGGCGCGCGGTGCGCGCCTCCGGACTGGCCCGCCGCCTCGCCTGACGGAGGTCGACGGCGCACTTTCTGCCAACGGTCGGTCAATTTCTGCCAGCCGAAATGAACCCGGGCGCCCGACGGTTTCGTAGGTCAGATCACCACGATCAACCCACGAAGAAGGCCCGATCATGAAGAAGTTCACCGTCACCACCGCCGCTGCAGCCGCGCTGACCGCCGGCCTCGTCGGACTGGCCGCCCCCGCGCTGGCCGCCCCGACCGGTGGCAACGCCGCCGACACCATCAGCGCGCTGGAGGCTCAGGGCAACCGCGTCGTCGTCACCCGCCAGTCGAGCACGCCGCTGGACAAGGCGTCCGTCGTCTCGGTCACCCGGGGCCCCGCCATCCCGCAGGGCGTGCCCTTCGCGACCTCGCAGGGCGACAACAACCGCACGGTGCGCAACCAGACCGTGTACGTCACGGTCCGATAACCCGCTCGACGAAAAATGGGGCGCCCTCGAACCGGGGGCGCCCCTTTTTCGTGGAACCAGCTGTAACGGTCGGCCGAGAGGCCCACACCACGCAGCAAGACAACGTCGTCGACACGAAGGAGCACCACCATGACCAAGACCACCGTCCTCGCGGGCATCGCCACCGGACTGGCCTCCGCGGCACTGAGCCTGGCCGGACCGGCCCTGGCCGCACCGACCGGCAGCGGTCAAGCCGACGCCACCATCATGGCGCTCGAGGACCAGGGCAACCGCGTGATCGTCACGCGGCTCTCCAGCACCCCGCTGCGGGACGCGTCGGTCGTGTCCATCACCCACGGCGTGGACGTCCGTCAGGGCGTGCCGTTCGCCACCTCCCAGGGCGACAACTTCCGGTCGATCAGCAACCAGACGGTCTACGTCACCGTGAAGTGAGCGGGCAGCCGCTATGATCGTTGAGCCATGCGCGTTGACGGGCGGGACATCGTCGTCTCGGGGAGCCTGCTCCAACCACTGACCCGGCGCACCAACGACATTCTGCGGCTCGCGCTCTCGGGGATCTTCCTCGTCGTCGTCATCACCAGCTCGCTCATCACCCGCAACGAATGGGAAGCGCTGGAACAGTCGATCTCCGAGATCGTCGGCGTGCTGAGCCCCACGCAGTCCAACACCGTCTACCTGATCTACGGCATCGCGATTCTCGCGCTGCCCTTCGTGATCCTGATCGGTCTGATCGTCGCGCGGCAGTGGAAACTCCTGGGCGCGTACGCCGCGGCGGGAATCGCCGCGATCCTGTTGCTGTCGATCACCGGCAACGGCATCGCGGCGCCGCAGTGGCATTTCGACCTCACCGAGCGGCTCGATACCGTGCTCTCGCAGTTCCTCGACGATCCGCGCTGGATCGGGATGCTCGCAGCCGTGCTGACGGTGTCGGGTCCGTGGCTGCCGGCGCGGTGGCGACGCTGGTGGTGGGCGCTGCTGCTGGCGTTCGTGCCGATCCACCTGGTCGTCAGCGCCGTCGTGCCGGCGCGCTCGCTACTCGGCCTGTCGGTCGGCTGGTTCGTCGGCGCCCTGGTGGTTCTCGTGGTCGGCACCCCCGCGCTCGAAGTGCCTCTCGACGGCGCCGCTCGCGCGATGGCGCGACGTGGCTTCCGGGTGGCGGCGCTGCGCGTGGTCCGGCCGGCGGGGCGAGGACCCATGGTGCTCACCGCAACTCAGGACCGTACCGTCGACCACGGCGACCCCGACGAGGGCGACGCGGTCGTCGAACTGTATGGGCCGCATCAGCGCGGTGGCGGCTTCCTGCGGCAGTTCTGGCGCAAACTCCGGCTGCGCGACAGCGAGACCGCACCGCTGCAGACGTCCATGCGCCGGGCGGTGGAACACCGTGCGTTGATGGCCATCGCGGTCGGCGACCTGGCGCTGGCGAACACCTCGCCGATCGCGGTGTCGGCGCTCGAACGCGGCTGGACGCTCTACGCGCACCGGCCGGCGCGGGGGACGCCCCTCGACGCTTGCGCCGAACACACGCCCGTCAGCCGGGTCTGGGACGCGCTCGGAATCCTGCACAGTCAGCAGATCTCGCACGGTGATCTGCGCAGCAAGGAGATCACCGTCGTCGACGGCACCCCGCAGTTCGGCGGCTTCGCACTCGCCGAATACGGTGCCTCCGAGGCACATCTGCACTCCGACATCGCGCAGCTCCTCGTCACCACCACCGACCTGTACGGCGCCGAGAAGGCGGTGGCGGCCGCGATCACGGTGTTCGGCAACGACGCCGTCCTCGCCGCCTCCCGCCGGCTCACCAAAGCAGCGATGCACCAGGGTCTCCGGAACTCGGTGCGCGACGCGGGCTCGGTGATGTCGGCGGCGCGTGAGGAGGTCAAGCGCCAGACCGGGGCCGACCAGATCACCACCGCGACGATCACGCGCTTCACCCGCAGCCAGCTGATCCAGACGGTGCTGCTGGTGGCGCTCGTCTACGTCGCCTATCCGTTCATCAGCTCGGTGCCGGTGTTCTTCTCCGAACTGGGGTCCGCGAATTGGTGGTGGGCGGTGGCCGGGCTGCTGGTCTCGGCGCTGAAGTACCTGGGTGCCGGCGCGGCGCTGTGGGCGTGCGCGGACGGCCTGGTCAGCTTCCGCAATCTCGCGATCATGCAGGTGGCCAACACGTTTGCCGCGACCACCACACCCGCGGGTGTCGGCGGGCTCGCGCTGAGCACCCGGTTCCTGCAGAAGGGCGGGTTGGGCGCGCTGCGGGCGACGACGGCGGTGGCGCTGCAGCAGTCGGTCCAGGTGCTGACCCACATCACACTGCTGATCATCTTCAGTGCCGCCGCGGGCGCGTCGGCGAACCTGTCCCGGTTCGTGCCCGGCGCCACGGTGCTGTACCTGATCGCCGGCGCGGCGCTGGGCGCGGTCGGGGTGTTCCTCTTCGTCCCCAAGCTGCGGCGCTGGCTGGCCACCGCGGTTCGGCCGCGGCTCAAGGAGGTCCTCGACGATCTGGTCGAGCTGGCCCGCGAGCCGAAGCGGCTCGCGTTGATCATACTGGGTTGTGCGGCAACGACTCTCGGTGCGGCGCTGGCGCTGTGGGCGAGCATCGAGGCGTTCGGCGGCAACGCCAGCTTCGTCACCGTCACGATCGTGACGATGGTCGGCGGCACGCTGGCCTCGGCGGCGCCGACGCCCGGCGGTGTCGGCGCCGTGGAGGCCGCGCTGATCGGCGGTCTCGCCGCGTTCGGCGTGCCCGCCGCGGTCGCGGTGCCCTCGGTGCTGCTGTACCGGATCCTGACGTGCTGGCTGCCGGTGTTCATCGGCTGGCCGATCATGCGCTGGCTCACCCGCCGCGACATGATCTAAGCCGCTCCCCTCTGTGCGCCGGAATAGCATTCCGGGTTGCGATTTCTCGCTCACAGCGACCAGGAATGCGCTTCCGCGGGCGCAGCCACCGGGGTAATAAGAGAATCGCGGTGAGACAAACCGGTGTCGGCAGGCCGGCGATCGGACACCATTTCGCGGTGACCCGTGTGATCCGTTTCAACGCCTTCGACATGAACTGCGTCGCCCACCAGTCTCCCGGCCTGTGGAAGCACCCCGACGACCAGTCCTGGCGCTACAAGGACCTGCGGTACTGGACCGAATTGGCCCAACTCCTCGAGCGCGGCCGCTTCGACGGCCTGTTCATCGCCGACGTGCTGGGCACCTACGACGTCTTCGGCGGCAGTGACGAGGCCGCGATCCGGCAGGCCGCCCAGGTCCCGGTCAACGACCCGCTGCTGTTGGTGTCGGCGATGGCGTACGTCACCGAGCACTTGGGCTTCGGCATCACCACCGGCACCGGCTTCGAGCACCCCTACCCGTTCGCGCGCCGCATCTCCACACTCGACCACCTCACCGGCGGCCGCATCGGCTGGAACGTCGTCACCGGCTATCTGCCCGCGGCCGCCCGCAACATGGGCCCGATCGACCAGCCCGCCCATGACGCCCGCTACGACCACGCCGACGAGTACCTCGAGGTGCTCTACAAGCTGTGGGAGGGTTCGTGGGAGGACGACGCCGTCGTGCGTGACGCGGCGCGCGGCGTCTTCACCGACCCTGACAGGGTGCACCACATCGGCCACGAGGGAACGCATTTCAGCGTGCCCGGCATCCACCTGTCCGAACCGTCCCCGCAGCGCACCCCGGTGATCTACCAGGCCGGCGCCTCGCCACGAGGGGTGCGGTTCGCCGCCGAGAACGCCGAGGCCATCTTCACCGCGGCGCCGACGAAGGCGATCCTGCGGGACACCGTCTCCACCGTTCGGCGCGAGCTCGAACTGGCCGGCCGCGACCCGTACTCGGTGAAGATCTTCAACCTGTCGACGATCATCACCGCCGGCACCGAGGACGAAGCGCACGCAAGGCACGCCGAGTACCTGTCCTACGGCGATCCGGAGGGTGCGCTGGTGTTCATGTCGGGGTGGATGGGCGTGAACCTCGCCCGCTACGGCCTCGACGAACCGGTGGGCAACGTCGATTCGAACGCGATCCTCTCGGCGGTCGAGGCGTTCCAGTCCGCGGATCCCGACGGCCGCGAGTGGGCGGTCCGGGACATCGCCGAGTGGGGCAAGATCGGCGGCATCGGTCCCCGCTTCGTGGGATCCGGTGCGCAGGTTGCCGACTCGCTGCAGGAATGGGTCGACGAGACCGATGTCGACGGTTTCAATCTGGCCTACGCGATCACGCCGGGTTCGTTCGAAGAGTTCGTCGACCACGTGGTGCCCGAACTCACCGCCCGCGGCGCCTATCAGTCGGCCTACACGCCGGGCACGCTGCGGCACAAACTGCACGGGCGCGGCGACCGGTTGCCCGACGAGCACCGCGGCGCGGGGTACCGCGTCGGGGGGCCGTCCTCGACGATCATCGACCGCCCGGCCACGGTGCCGTCGTCGCCGGCGTCGGTCGCCGCGCAGCCGACGCGCGGCCGCTGACACGACGGAGGAGAAGACATGACCATCCAATTGCATTGGTTCCTACCGACATACGGCGACAGCCGGCTCGTCGTCGGCGGCGGGCACGGCACCCCCGCCGGGGCCGCGCACAGTGACCGCGACGCGTCCATCGACTATCTGGCGTCGATCGTGCGGGCGGCGGAGAGCTTCGGTTTCACGGGGGCAATGATCCCGACGGGCGCGTGGTGTGAGGACGCGTTCATCACGGCCGCTCTGCTGGCCCGCGAGACGACCTCGCTGGCGTTCCTGGTGGCCCTCCGGCCCGGCCTGGTGAGCCCCACCCTGTCGGCGCAGATGGCGGCGACGTTCGCCCGCCACGCCCCCGGCCGCATCCTGTTGAACGTGGTGGTCGGCGGCGAGGCCCACGAGCAGCGCGCCTTCGGCGATCACCTCGATAAGGACGGGCGCTACCGACGCTGCGACGAGTTCCTCGACGTGGTGCGGCGGCTGTGGGCGGGCGAGACGGTATCCCTGCAGGGCGAGCACATCCACGTCGAGGAGGCCTCGCTGGCCGGTCCCCCGAACCCGGTGCCGCCGTTGTACTTCGGCGGCAGTTCCGCGGCCGCGGGACCGGTGGCCGCCCGGCACGCCGACGTGTACCTCACCTGGGGGGAGCCCCCCGAGGCGGTCCGGAAGAAGATCGAGTGGATCCGCGGGCTGGCCGACGCGCAGGGGCGACCCGTGCGGTTCGGCATCCGGCTGCACACCATCTCCCGCGACAGTGCCGACGCCGCATGGGCCGAGGCGGACCGGTTGGTCGGGGCACTGGACGAGGAGACCGTCCGCAGCGCGCAGCAAGGCCTGCACCGCAGCGAATCCGAGGGGCAGAAGCGAATGCTCGCGCTGCACGAACAGCATCGCAGCAACGGCTCGTGGCACGACGCCCGCACCCTGGAGGTGGCGCCCAATCTGTGGGCAGGCGTGGGGCTGGTGCGCGGCGGTGCCGGTACGGCGCTGGTGGGCAGTCACCGGGAGGTGGCCGACCGCATCGCCGAATACGCCGAGGTGGGCATCGACGAGTTCATCTTCTCGGGCTATCCGCACCTCGAAGAGCTGTACTGGTTCGGCGAGGGCGTCATTCCGATCCTGCGCGACCGCGGTCTGTTCGCGGCGCAGACGCACACGGCCGCGCCGGCGGCCATTCCGTTCGTCGGCGCCGCGCGGTGACGGTGTCGCTGTCGGCCGATGCGGTCCTCGATGTCGCGGCGAAGCTCGCCGGCCAGTTCGAGGTCGACGCGGCCACCCGCGACGAGCGGCGGCAGCTTCCGTACGACCAGGTGGCAGCGCTGAAAGAGTCCGGGCTGCTGGCCATTTCCGTACCGGAGCGGTATGGCGGCACGGGGGTGCCGGCGACGGTGCTGGCCGAGGTGTTCCGCCTCCTGTCCCACGCCGACCCCTCGATCGCCCAGATCCCGCAGTCACACGTCACCTTTCTCGAGGCGCTGCGCCTGCAGGGCACCGAGGCCCAGAAGGAGTTCTTCTTCGGCAGCGTCGGTGACGGCGCGCTGTTGGCCAACGCCCAGTCCGAGCGGGGCCCGCACACCATCGACGTGGACACCACGACCTTGCAGCGGCAGCCCTCCGGTGACCATGTGTTGTCGGGTCGGAAGTACTACTCCACCGGCGCGCTGTTCGCGGACTGGATTCTGGTGCGTGCCTCCGTCACTGACGGTTCCGGCGAAGCACCGACTGCGGCGACACCCAAGGCGATCGCGTTCGTCGCCCGCGATACGCCCGGTGTGGAGGTGGTCGACGACTGGGACGGCATGGGGCAGCGCACCACGGCGTCGGGGACGGTGATCCTCGACGACGTCGTGGTCCCCTCCGAGCACGTGGTGCCGTTCAGCCCGATCTTCGCGGGGCCGTCCACCTACGGCGCGCGGGCGCAGTTGTGGCACACCGCGATCGACGTCGGTCTCGCGACCGGCGCGCTGGCCGCCGGGGTGGTTGAGTCTGGCCGCGCCAGGGCGCATTTCGAGGCGCGGGTGCAGACCGCGGCCGAGGATCCGACGCTGATCGCCGCCGCCGGCGAGCTGACGGTCACGGTGCGCGGTGCGCAGGCGCTGCTCGCCGAGGCCGCCCGGCGGGTGGACGCGGCAGAGCACGCCCTGACGCCGCAGTCGGCTGCGGAGGCATCGATCGCGGTGGCGGTGGCGAAGGTGGCCGCCACCCGCGCCGCGCTGGCGGCCGCCGAGGGTCTGTTCGAATTGGGCGGCACGCGAAGCGCTTCGGCGGCGGGCAATCTGTCCCGGTTCTGGCGCGACGCGCGCACTCACACGCTGCACGATCCGACGCGCTGGAAACTGCAGCACATCGGCCGGTACACGCTGTCGGGAACCGTGCCGCCGCGGCACGGTCAGATCTGAGGCGTCAGCAGAGCTGCCCGGCGAACACCGCACCGGTGACGAGTGCGATGACGATCGCGACGTTCGGCAGTCCGCTGGACAGCGCGAGGACGACGCCGGCGATTCCGGCGATCAGCACCGTGATCATCAGAAAAGCGACGACCCAGTTGATGTCGTGGGACGTGCGAACCGCGTGCGATGGCTCGACCTGCTGCGGAACCATCGCACCCTCGCCGAATCCGACCATGTCCGCCCTTTCTGTGACTGCGGACACACTATAACGCCACCATGAGCTACATCACAGCAAAGACGGCGATCTTGTGACCTGGGGAAAAATCGAAAGCTGTACTAACAGAAGTGTTTAGCGTGTCTAACCGCATGCCCGGGCCCGGGTACGGTGGTCCGCGGTGAGATTCACGAGGCTGGCCGCGCTGGCGGCCGTGACGATGACGCTGGTGCAGTGCGCGTCGCCACCGGAGCCGCCGCCGGCGTCGCCCGACCCACCGTCCGCGCCGGCGCCGCAACTCTCGACGTCAGCGCAAGCGCCGCCGCGGTCCCCGACCGTCAGCCCGGTCACCGCCGCCGAACTCGGCGCGACCTGGCGGCCCGGCTGTCCGGTGGGCCCCGACGCGCTGCGCCGCGTCGAGCTGGACCACTGGGGCGTCGACGGACGGCTCCACCGCGGCGAACTGGTGGTCAACGCCGACGTGGTGAACGCCGTCGTCGACGTGTTCGCCCAGCTCACCGCCCTTCGCTTCCCGATCGAGAAGATGCAGAGCCCCGACCGCTACCCCGGCGCCGAGGACGAACTGTCGATGCGCGACAACAACACCTCGGCCTACAACTGCCGCGGCATCCCGGGCTCGGACAGCTGGTCGCTGCACGCCTACGGACGCGCGGTGGACATCAACCCACGGATCAATCCCTACCTCGATGCCCGGGGCCACTTCGAACCCGCCAACGGGGGCCCGTGGCTGGACCGCACCCGCACCGACCCCGGCATGTTCCACGACGGCGACCCCGCCGTCGAGGCCTTCACCGCGCGGGGCTGGCGGTGGGGCGGTCATTGGCGCACGCCGCTGGACTACCAGCATTTCGAGCTGCGCTGAGGCCGTCACATCACGATTTCGTCAGATCGTGAACCCCCACAGGGTTTCTTCCGTGTCGTAAATTTAGGCGCTTCTCGAGAACACGGGAGACAGAGCTGCTTCACCGAATCGCTTCGCTCGCTCTCGCCGCGCCACGCCGAATCGTGGGCGCGGCGGCGGCGCTCACCGTCGCGCTCGCCGTCCTCGGCGTGCCGGTGGCGGCCAGCCTGTCCCCCAGCGGCTTCGCCGACCCCGGCAGCGAATCGGCGCGCGCGTCGCGGACACTGACCGAGACCTTCGGCCAAGGTGACGTCGTGATGCTGATCGTGGTGTCCGCGCCTGACGGTGTCGACAGCCCCGCCGCGCGCGACACCGGGCAGCGCATCGCTCAGCGCGTCGCCGACCATCCGCACGTCGCCACCGTCTCGTCGGCCTGGACCACCCCACCTGCCGCCGCGGCGGACCTGATCAGCCGGGACCGGACGTCGGGGCTGGTCGTCGTCGGCATCACCGGCACCGAGGCCGAGCAGCAGACGTACGCCAGGGAGATCGATCGGGACGTCACGCGGGATGTGCCCGCGGGCGTCACGGTGCGCACCGGCGGAACCGCGATGGTCAACGTGCAGATCACCGAGCACTCGCAGCGCGACCTGCTGCTGATGGAGGGCCTGGCGATCCCGCTGAGCTTCCTGGTGCTGGTCTGGGTGTTCGGCGGGCTGCTCGCTGCGGCGCTGCCGGTGGCGATCGGTGTGATGGCGATCGTCGGGGCGCTGGCGGTGCTGCGGGTGGTCACCTTCGCCACGGATGTGTCGATCTTCGCGCTGAACCTGGCCACCGCGATGGGTCTGGCCCTGGCGATCGACTACACGCTGCTGATCCTGAGCCGGTACCGCGACGAGCTCGCCGGCGGCGCCGGCCGCACCGAGGCCGTGCGGCGCACCATGGCGACCGCCGGACGCACGGTGATCTTCTCGGCGACGACGGTCGCGCTGTCGATGTCGGTGATGGTGCTGTTCCCGATGCACTTCCTCAAGTCCTTCGCCTATGCGGGCGTGGCGACGGTCGCGTTCGCCGCGGCCGCCGCCGTGGTGGTCACCCCGGCCGCGCTGGTGCTGCTCGGTGACCGGCACGACTCCCTCGACGTGCGCCGGCTGGCCCGCCGGCTGCTGCGCCGGCCCGACCCGCAACCGATCCCGGTCGAACAGCGCTTCTGGTACCGCTGCGCGCAGACGGTGATGCGGCGCGCACTGCCGCTGGGCCTGGCTGTCGTCGTGCTGCTGATCGTCGCGGGCCTGCCGTTCCTCGGCGTGCGGTGGGGCTTTCCCGACGACCGGGTGCTGCCGCAGTCGGCGTCGGCGCATCAGGTGGGTGACCAGCTGCGGCGCGACTTCGCCGACAACACCGACACCGCGGTCACCGTCGTCGTCCCCGACACCCAGGGCCTCGGCCCAGCCGAACTGTCCGCCTATGCCGGCGCACTGTCACGGGTGCCCGACGTGGTCGCCGTCTCCGCACCGACCGGCACGTACGTCGACGGGGTCGCCTCGGGCCCGCCGTCGGCACCGACCGGCGAGAAGGACGGCAGCGCGTTCCTCACCGTCGCCAGCAGCGCACCGTTGTTCTCCGACGCGTCGGAGCGGCAACTCGACGGGCTGCACGCCGTGCCGGGGCCCGGCGGTCGCGCCGTCGAGATGACGGGCACCGCGCAGACCAACCGCGACAGCGTCGACGCGATCACCTCCACCCTGCCGCTGGTGCTCGGCCTGATCGCCGTCATCATGTTCGCGCTGCTGTTCCTGCTCACCGGCAGCATCGTCGTCCCGCTCAAAGCGCTTGTTCTGAACGTCCTTTCGCTGACCGCGGCGTTCGGCGCGCTGGTCTGGGTGTTCCAGGACGGCCACCTGGGCGGGCTGGGCACCACCCCGACCGGCACCTTGGTCGCCAACATGCCGGTGCTGCTGTTCTGCATCGCCTTCGGCCTGTCGATGGACTACGAGGTGTTCCTCGTCGCCCGTATCCGTGAATTTTGGCTCGCCACCGGGCAATCCGACGAGTCGGTGGCCCTGGGCATCGCCTATACGGGCCGCATCATCACCGCCGCGGCACTGATCATGTCGATCTCGTTCGCGGCGCTGATCGCGGCGAGCACGTCGGTGATGCGGATGTTCGGCCTCGGCCTGACGCTGGCGGTCCTCGTCGACGCGACACTCGTGCGCATGGTCGCGGTGCCCGCGTTCATGCGCCTGATGGGGGGCTGGAACTGGTGGGCGCCGCACTGGCTCAAGCGGATCCACCGCCGCCTCGGCCTCGAGGAGGCACCGGCGGCCCCGCCGCCCCGAGAACCCACAGAACGGATATCGCCATGACCCCCATCAGCGTCATTGCCGGCGTCCAAGGCGCCTTACCGCCGCACCGCTACAGCCAGCAGGAGGTCACCGACGCGTTCCTCGCCGTGCCGGCGTTCGCCGGGCTCGACGAGGTGGTGCGCGGTCTGCACGAACACGCCAAGGTCAGGGCACGGCACTTCGTGCTGCCCCTCGACCGGTACCCGGCCCTGCAGGACTTCGGCGAGGCCAACGACATCTACCTCGAGCACGCCGTCGATCTCGGCTGCGAGGCGCTGACCGCCGCGCTCGACGAAGCAGGCCTGCTCGCAAGCGATCTCGACCTGATCATCACCACGACGGTCACCGGCGTCGCGGTGCCCTCCCTGGACGCGCGCATCGCGGGCAGGCTGGGACTGCGACCGGACGTGCGCCGGGTGCCGCTGTTCGGGCTGGGGTGCGTCGCCGGGGCCGCCGGCATCGCGCGTATGCACGACTATCTGCGCGGAGCTCCCGGGCAGACCGCCGCACTGGTGTCGGTGGAACTGTGCTCGCTGACCTACCCGGCGGCCGAGCCGACAATGGCGAGCCTGGTGGGCAGCGCGCTGTTCGGTGACGGCGCGGCCGCGGTGGTCGCCGTCGGCGAGGACCGCGCCGAGCAGGTGGACCCCCGCGGTCCCGCGGTGGTGGACACCTGCAGCCGGATGTACCCCGACTCCCTGGACACCATGGGGTGGAAGGTCGGCAGGAACGGCTTCGCGCTGATCCTGTCGGCCGATCTGCCCGACCTGATCGACCGCTATCTGGCCGACGACATGTCCGCGTTCCTCGGCGGGCACGGCCTGGCTGTCGACGACATCGCCGCCTGGGTGTCGCATCCCGGCGGCCCCAAGGTGATCGAGGCGATCACCGCCGCGCTCGGCCTCGGCGACGACGCCCTGGAACTGACCTGGCGCTCACTCGGCGAGGTCGGCAACCTGTCGTCGTCGTCGGTGCTGCACGTGCTGCGCGACACCATCGCCAAAAAGCCACCGGCCGATCAGCCCGGGCTGCTGATGGCGATGGGCCCGGGCTTCTGCTCGGAGCTCGTCCTGCTGCGCTGGCGGTGACCCGTGCTGGCCTACACACTGCTGATCGCCGCGGTCGCCGCCGAACGGATCGCCGAACTCATTGTCTCGCAACGTAACCTGCGTTGGAGCCGGGAGCGGGGCGGCGTGGAGTTCGGCGCCGGCCACTACCCGGTTATGGTAGTGCTGCACACCGGCCTGCTGGTCGCCTGTCTGGTGGAAGCCGCGCACCGCGAGTTCCTGCCCGCGCTGGGGTGGCCGATGCTGGCGGTGGTGCTGGCCGCGCAGGCGCTGCGGTGGTGGTGCATCGCCACGCTCGGGCGGCAGTGGAACACCCGGGTGGTGGTCGTGCCCGGTGGGGGCCGCGTCACCGGTGGGCCCTACCGGTACCTGCGTCACCCGAACTACGTGGCGGTCGTCGTGGAGGGCATCGCGCTGCCCCTGGTGCACACCGCGTGGATCACCGCGCTGGTGTTCACGGCCCTCAACGCCGCGCTGCTGCGCACCCGGATCACCGTCGAGAACCGGGCACTGGAGCGGCTGCCGTGATCGACCTGTTGGTCGCGGGCGGTGGACCCGCGGGCCTGGCGACGGCGATCCACGCCGCGCGCCGCGGTCTGCAGACCGTGGTGATCGAGAAGCGCCAGGGCGCGATCGACAAGGCGTGCGGTGAGGGACTGATGCCGCACGCGGTGCGCGAACTCGGCCTGCTCGGCGCTCACCCCGCGGGTGTGCCGTTCCGCGGTATCACCTACCTCGACGGAAAGCGTTCCGTCAGCGCCGCGTTCGCGTCGGGACCCGGTCTGGGTGTGCGCCGCACGGCACTGCATCGCGCGCTCCTTGACGCCGCCGGCGCGGCCGGGTCGCGCATCGAGACCGGCACCGTCGGGGCCGTCACCCAGGACGACGACGGCGTGTGCGTCAACGGAATCCGGGCGCGCTACCTGGCCGCGGCCGACGGCCTGCACTCCGCCGTGCGCGCCGGCCTGGGCCTGCACCGCCCCGGCCCGGCGACCCGCCGGTGGGGGTTCACCCGGCATGTCGGTATCGCACCGTGGTCGGACTGCGTGGAGGTGTACTGGGCCGTGGACCCGGCTGCCGGGGAGGCGTACGTGACGCCCGTCGCCGGGGACTGCGTCGGGGTGGCGATCCTGAGTTCCCGGCAGGGCGGTTTCGACGAGCACCTGGCCGCGTTCCCGGCGCTGCGCGACCGGCTCGCCGGCCATCCGTACGAACCCGATCGGGCGGCGGGACCGTTGCGGCAGCGGGTCGCGCGCCGGGTGGTGGGCCGCGTCCTGCTGGTGGGCGACGCGGCAGGCTACGTCGACGCGCTGACCGGTGAGGGACTCGGGCTGTCGTTCGCGGCGGCCCGCACGCTGGTCGACAGCGTGGTCGCCGACCGGCCGGCCGACTACGAACGGCGCTGGCGGCAGACCACCCGGCGCTACCGGCTGATGACCGCCGGGGTGCTGCGGGCCAGCGGATCCCCGCTGCGGCCGCTCATCGTGCCGGCCGCCCGCCTGGCGCCGCCGGTGTTCACCCGTATCGTGAACCTACTCGCCGAGTAGCACCGCGCCGTCGCGGTAGATCGAGATCGCGTTGCGCCCTTCGGATTTGGCGGCATAGAGCGCCTTGTCGGCGTGGTCGAGCAGCTCGCGCACCGCGGTGTCGGGATCCGACCCGGTGAGCCGCCACGGCCGCAGCGTCGCCACACCGACACTGATCGTCACGGTGCCCGTGTCGGTGCCGCCGTGCGGTATCGCCAGCGAGCGGATCGCCCGCACCAGGCCCTTGGCGAACCCGGAGGCGTCGTCGCAGCCCGACAGCACGACCGCGAACTCCTCTCCGCCGTAACGTGCAGCCACACACACGCCGGGATCGGCCAGATGCGCCAGCACCTCGGCGATGTGGCGGAGGCATTCGTCGCCGGCCTGATGCCCGTAGAGATCGTTGAACGACTTGAAATGGTCGATGTCGACGAACAGCGCCGTCACCTGCTCGCCGTCTTCGGCAGCACGGCGCCAGATCTCGGCCGCCCGCTGGTCGAGGCCGCGCCGGTTGGCCAGCCCGGTGAGCGGGTCGGTGTTCGCCATGTCGGTCAGCGAATCCTGCACCTCGCGCTCCAGCGTCACGTCGCGCATGATCGCGGCGGTCAGACCGTCGGCGGTCCGCCGGCTGTGCAGCACGTACCAGCCCCATGATCCGTCGGTGCGCCGGACGCGGAATGGTGCCGAGGCCCCGGGATCCGAGGCGGGGAAGTCTGCGCGGGCGTCGCGGTCGTCGGGATGGATGTGGTCGAGCCAGCGCGCCTTGGTGATGGGGCCGTCGGGGATGTCGAGGATCTCGTGGCCCTCGCTGGCGCGGTGCAGCACGTTGCCGTCGGCGTCGACGAGGATCACCACGTCGCCGGTCAGTTCGGCGATCAGCTCGTACGCCTTGTGGCTGGCGTCGTCGAGGGCGACCAGGCGCTCACGGTCCTCGAGCGCGGCGGCGACCAGCACGACCATCGTGAACGCGCCCAGCACGAACACCTGCGCGGAGATCATCGCCTGGCCGGGGTCGTCCAGCGACGCGGCGAACGGGCCGTACCCGGCGAAGGTGCTGCCGAGCACCAACGCCGAGCCGATCGCCATCTCGGCGAACGCCGACGCGATGCCGGAGCGGATGAGCACCAGCAGCGCGGGCAGCCCGGTGAGAAACACCAGCACGAAGCTCGACCTCGTCGCCGACGCCGCGCAGAGGCCGACGGTCACCGCGGTCATCATCGTGAACCACGCCACCTCGTGGACGGTGTGCCGACGCGCGTAGTGCCGCCACCGCAGCATCAGCGGGACCAGGAAGGCGATACCGACGGCCTCGGTGAGGTACCAGGCCATCGCGGCGAAGGCCAGTGCCCGCGCGTCGGTGCCGACCTCCCCGTTGAATGCCAGGCCGGCGACACCGATCGGGCTCGCCAGCACCGGGGCGACGAACACGCCGTAGAACAGGAACCGCTGCCAGCTGCGCAGGGAGTCGCTGCGGCCGCTCACCCAGTCCTGATCGCGGTGCAGCATCACCGCGGCGAACACCACGGCGGTCAGCGTCGAGAGCACCCCGATCTCCGGGGAGAGCCCGAGCACGAACCGGCCCGGGATGATCTGGATGGCCGCGAATGCGAGGAGGTAGACGGGCCACTGCCGGCGCGGCGCCGTCAGCAGCGCGACCAGTTGCGGCGCGACGGCCGGCCACACCATCGCGTAGGACCAGCTGTCCAGGTACACCAGCCCGCGCACCAGGAAGCACAGCGCGCCGACCGTCAGCGTCCAGCCCACCAGCTGCGGTAGCGGGGGTATCGCGCGCCTGACCGGCGCCCAGCGGAGCGAGCCGGTCGTCATCAGAACAGTCAACCGCGTCAATAATCCGGTCGGCAATCCCTGGTGACGATCTGTGCCGAAATTTTCCGCGTTCACGGCCGCGACCCATTCCCGAAACATGCGGTCGCCACAATGACGCCCGTGACCGACCTCGTGAACGCATCGTCCGGACAGTCCGCCCAGGTCAACGGCGCTCCGGCCGGTCCGACCGGGCAGACCCGGACCGGCATGACCGCCGACGCGCTGCGCGCGGCGGTGTCCGACCATCTGGTGTACTCGATCGCGCGCCCGCCGGCCGTGCTGGGGCCCGAGCACTACTACCGCGCGCTGGCGCTGGCCGTCCGCGACCGCATGCAGAAGCGCTGGATGGCGACCACGCAGGACTGGCTCGACCTGTCGGCGAAGGTCACCTGCTATCTGTCCGCGGAGTTCCTGATGGGCCCGCAGCTGGGCAACAACCTGCTCAACCTCGGCATCGAGGACGCCGCCCGGCAGGCGCTGGCCGACCTGGGCCAGGATCTCGACGAGATCCTGGACCGTGAAGGGGAGCCCGGCCTGGGCAACGGCGGCCTGGGCCGGCTGGCGGCCTGCTACCTGGATTCGCTGGCCACGCTGGAGCGGCCGTCGATCGGATACGGCATCCGGTACGAGTTCGGCATCTTCTCCCAGGAGATCGCCGAGGGCTGGCAGGTCGAGAAGACCGACAACTGGCTGGTGCACGGCAACCCGTGGGAGATCGACAAGCCGGATGCCAGCTACCTGGTGAACTGGGGCGGGCACACCGAGCAGTACACCGACGTCACGGGCAAGCTGCGGGTGCGCTGGGTGCCGCAGCGGGTCCTCAAGGGCGTCTCCTACGACACCCCGGTACAGGGCTACGGGGTGAACACCTGCAACACGCTGACGCTGTGGAGCGCGCGGGCGGTCGAGTCGTTCGCGCTCGATGCGTTCAACACCGGCGACTTCTACAAGGCCGTCGACGAGGAAGTCGTCTCCGAGACGGTGTCGAAGGTGCTCTACCCGAACGACGAACCCGAGGCCGGGAAGCGGCTGCGGCTGCTGCAGCAGTACTTCTTCGTGACGTGCTCGCTGCAGGACATCCTCAGCATCCATCTGCAGCGGGCGCAGCTGCCGCTGTCGGCGCTGCCGGACAAGTGGGCCATCCAGCTCAACGACACCCACCCCTCGATCGCGGTGGCCGAGCTGATGCGGCTGTTGATCGACGAGCATCAGCTGGGCTGGGACGAGGCGTGGGACCTCACCGTGCGCACGTTCGGCTACACGAACCACACGCTGCTGCCCGAAGCGCTGGAGACATGGCCGTTGCGCATCTTCGGCGAGGCGCTGCCGCGTCACCTCGAGCTGATCTACGAGATCAACGAACGCTTCCTGGCCGAGGTGCGGGCCCGCTTCCCCGACGACGCGGAGCGCATCGGGCGGATGTCGCTGATCGGCGAGGAGGGCGGCAAGAGCGTGCGGATGGCGCACCTGGCGACCGTGGGCAGCCACGCCGTCAACGGCGTCGCCGCGCTGCACTCGGAGTTGCTGAAATCCAGTGTGCTGAAGGACTTCTACGAGTTATGGCCGGAGCGCTTCGGCAACGTCACCAACGGGGTGACGCCGCGGCGGTTCCTCGCGCTGTCCAACCCGGGGCTGCGGGAGCTGCTCGACGAGTCGATCGGCCCCGGCTGGCTGACCGACCTGGTGCGGCTGCGGGGCCTCGAGTCGTTCGTCGACGATCCGGCGTTCCGAGCGAGGTGGCGGGAGGTCAAGCGCGCCAACAAGTCCCGGCTCGCCGAGTACGTCCATTCGACGACCGGCATCGAGCTCGACCCCACGTGGATGTTCGACGTGCAGGTTAAGCGGATCCACGAGTACAAGCGCCAGCATCTGATGGTGCTGCACATCGTGGCGCTCTACCACCGGCTCAAGACCAACCCGGGGCTGGCGATCCCGCCGCGGGCGTTCCTGTTCGGTGGCAAGGCCGCACCGGGCTACACCATGGCCAAGCGGATCATCAAGCTGATCACCGCCGTCGGCGCGACGGTCAACAACGACCCCGACGTCAACCGGTACATGAAAGTCGTGTTCCTGCCGAACTTCAACGTCAAGAACGCCCACCTGGTCTACCCGGCGGCCAACCTCTCCGAGCAGATCTCGACGGCCGGCAAGGAGGCTTCGGGCACCGGGAACATGAAGTTCATGATCAACGGCGCGCTGACGATCGGCACGCTCGACGGCGCGAACGTCGAGATCCGCCAGGAGGCCGGCGCGGAGAACTTCTTCCTGTTCGGGTTGACCGAGGACCAGGTCGAGGCTGTGAAGGCCGAGGGGTACCGGCCGCAGAGCTTCGTCGAACGCGATCCGGAACTGGCCGCGGTGCTCGAACTCATCGCCGCGGGCACCTTCACCCATGGCGACACCGAGGTGCTGCGCCCGGTCGTCGACAATCTGATCCACCACGACCCGTTCCTGGTGCTCGCCGACTACCGCTCGTACGTCGACCGTCAGGCCGAGGTGTCGCGGGTGTGGCTCGACGACGACGTCTGGTCGCGGATGTCAATCCGCAACACCGCCCGCAGCGGCAAGTTCAGCTCGGACCGCGCGATCCGCGAGTACTGCGACGAGATCTGGGGCGTCGGCCCGATGTCGGTCGATCTATAGCGATTTCGGTGTAGTTGGTCACGCCCAGGTTGACCTACTACGCCGAAATCGCGCCAATCCGGACGGCCGCGCGCACCGAATCCCTCGGTGACCACAGCTCCAACGACGAACTCCCCCTCGGTGCGGCCGTGGCGCCGCGTGCTGGTCGTGCTGGCCGTGAGCCAGTTGATCGCGCCGCTGGTGGTCAGTGCGCTGGCCGGCGACTTCCTGCGCTCGGGCGCCACCAATGAGGCTCTGATCACGCCGGCCGGCTACGCATTCGCGCTGTGGAGCGTGATCACGCTGCTGTGCGCGGCGACGGCGCTGGCGGTGTGGCGGTTCGGGTTGGGGTCGTCGTGGGAGACCAGCCTGCTGATCGACGCTTCGGTGGTGTTCGTCGGGTTCAGCGTCTGGCTCGCGGTGGCCGCGCAGAACTGGCTGTGGGTCACCGTGGTGGTGTTCGCCGTGATGGTCGGTGCGCTGGCCCACATCATGCTGCTGCTGGTGCGCCGCCGCGGCGATCTGTCCTGCCCGCCGTGGCTGGCCACGCTCGCGACCGTCACGTTCGGCCTCTATCTGGGGTGGTCGTCGATCGCGGTGTTCGCCAATATCGCTGCCGCACTGATCGATTCCGGCGTGTCGCCGGACGCCGCGATGTGGCAGGGGGTGGTGCTGGTCGCGGCGGCGGCCTTCGCGGTGCTGCTGACGGTGACGCTGCGCGGGACGGTGGGGTATGCGGCCGGGGTGCTGTGGGCGCTGGTGGCGATCACGGTCGGCGCGGCCGGGCGCAACAGCGTGGCGCTCGCGGTCACGGCGGCAGTGGCCGCGCTGGTGGTCGTCGCCGCAACGGCGTGGGCCCGGCGCGTGTCCTAACGCGCGAACCATCGCCGACGGCCGGGATGGTCGTCGGCCGGCTTGACGGCGGCCGGCTTGACGGCGGCCGGTACAGCCTCGAGTCGGCACAGCACCCCGAAGTGATCCGATGGGAAGATCCTCGGCAGCGACGGTGCGATCGGGGCGCGGCCGAGCAGTCCGATGTCGACGGGGTTCCATGCCGGCCCCTTGAGCAGCACCCGATCGAATCTGACGTGGCGGTGCTTGTTCTTCATGTCGTAGCGCATGTGGTTGATCGAGGTGTCCTCGGTGAATCCCGGGTCGTCCGGCCGCAGGTGCGGCCACACATCTCGATAGCGCGGGTCCAGGGCGGGGCTCTCGTCGTCGCGAATATTGAAGTCGCCCAGTATCACGACATCGCCGTCGTCGCCGAATGCGCGCCACAGACGCGACATCTGGCGAGCTCGCAGCTCTCGCGCCGTCTTTCCGCTCTCGAGGTGGACGGACACGATCATCAGATCGCGTCCGTTCACGGTGAACTCACCCGTCAGGTACCCGCGCGACAGGCGGCTGGGCAACCGTGTGTAGGTGCAGCGGCGCACGGGGAGCCGGGAGAGCATGAGCATGCCGTAGTTGTGGTCGCCGATCACCGCGGCGCGACGATAGCCCGCCCGTATCCACGGCTGCGCCAGGAACACCTCGAGCGCCGGGCGGGTCACCTCTTGGAAGACCATGACGTCCGGGGCCTCCCGGGAGAGCAGCTCGCCGATCGCGCGATGGCGCTGCTCGCGGTGGAGCTCGTTGAACCAGATGTTGAACGTCGCCACCGTCAGCTGGTGGCATGCGGCCGATCCGTGGTCGTCCAGATCGCGCCACCGATCGGTGTCCGCGTCGTAGCGCCCGACCGGGACGGTGATGCGCCTGCGGCGGAACGGGTTCATCGCGCGCCCGCGTCGAGTCCGCTTTCCAGCGCACGCAACAGAGACAGCGCTGCGGCGATGTCGTACTCCTGCCCCGACGCATCGAGCGCATCACCGACTAGCCGCGCCCAGATGGCGCGCAGGCGCGCCAGGTTCTCCTCGGCGAGCCTTGTCGAGCGCAACACGACCTGTCGGCTGTCGCCGGGGTCGGCCGACCGGCGCACCAGTCCTTTGGCCTCGAGGTCGCGCAGTGCGCGGCTGAGGTTGCTGCGTTGTAGCCCCGTTCCGTCAGCGACGGTGCCCGCGCTGACGTCGGGGTGGTGGTCGATGAAGCGCAGCACCGTCACCTCGGTGGCCGACAGTTCGACGACCTCCGGGTCGGCGGCGGCCTGCGACCTGACCGCGCGCGCCACGGCCATGACGACGTCGGCGAGGTCCGCGAGTTGCTCGGCGCGGGGCGGGCGGGCTTGCACGATCCCACCCTACCTGATAGTTATGTATTGATAACTATTTGTTGATAACCATCTTGGGAGACTCCATGACCGCCAGCGTCGACACGACGGCGCGCCGGGACTCAGCGCCGCAGATCACCCTGCGGCTGCTCGTCACCCTGGCGCTGTTGTCGGCCGTCGCGCCGTTCGCCACCGACCTCTATCTGCCCGCGTTTCCGCAGATGGTCGACGACCTGCACACCTCTGCGACCAGCGTGCAGCTAACGCTGACCGCGTTCCTGCTCGGTCTGGCGGCCGGTCAGCTGGTGTTCGGTCCGCTCTCGGATCGCTACGGGCGGGTCAGGCCGTTGGTCATCGGCGCCGTGGTGTGCGTGCTCGCCAGCGTGGTCGCCGTCCTCGCCCCCACCATCGAGGTGCTGGTCGCCGCCCGGCTCGCGCAGGGCCTCACCGGTGCGGCGGGCATGGTGATCGGCCGCGCCATCATCTCCGACCTCGCGACCGGCCGGGCCGCGGCGCGCGCGTTCAGCCTGATGATGATCGTCGGCGGCATCGCCCCGATCGCGGCGCCGCTGGCGGGCGGCTTCCTGGTGCAGCCGCTGGGGTGGCGCGGTGCGCTCGCGGTGATCCTGGCGCTCGTCGTCGCCATGCTCGTCGCCGCGCTCGTGGTGATCCGCGAGACCCATACCGAGGAACGTCGCGCCGCGCTGCGCGCCGACAAGGCCACCAAGGGCTCGCCGCTGCGGGACCTGACCCGGCGCGCCTACCTCGGCCATCTGGTGGCGTTCGGATTCGCGTTCGCGGTGATGATGGCCTACATCTCGGCGTCGCCGTTCGTCTACCAGACCATGATGGGCCTCAGCTCCGCGCAGTACGGAGCAATGTTCGGCGTCAACGCTTTCGGGCTGCTGCTGATGAGCGCGACGAGCGCTCGCCTCACCGCGCGTGTCGAGCCGCGCCGACTGGCCGGCGCCGGCCTCGTCCTCATCCTGGCGGCCGGCATCGCAGTGCTGACGCTCGCGGCCGCCGGCGTTCCTGCGGGCTGGCTCGCGCTCCCGCTGTTCTTCGCGGTCGCGGGCATGGGCCTGATCTTCGGCAACACCACCGCGCTGGCGCTGTCGGCCGCGCCCCGGGCCGCGGGCACCGCGTCGGCTCTGCTCGGTGCCACGCAGTTCGGGCTCGCGGCCGTGGTGTCGCCGCTGGTCGGTCTCGCTGGAGAGCACACCGCGACACCGCTGGGCATCGTGATGGTGTGCGCCGCGGCGATGGCCGGCCTCGGCTTCCTCACCGCCCGCCCCTGACCCGCCGAAACTGTATTCCACGCGCCGAAATCCGCGAAAACGCCGCGTGGAATACAGTTTCGGCAGAAAAGCATTCGCACGTCGCCCCATCGCTGTGCGACGCTCGCGGCGTGGTCGATCTCGACTTCTTCGACACCCACGGCTACCTCAGGCTCGAGCAGGCCGCACCCCGCGCTGTCGCCGACGCGGCCCGCGAGCGTCTGTGGCCGCACCTCGGCGTCTCGCGGGATCCCGCGACGTGGACCCGACCGGTGATGTGGACCGCCGACCTGACCGGTGAGGGCCCGTTCGGCGAGCTCGCCCGCAGCCCGGTACTGGCCGACGCACTCGACGCCATCTGCGGCGAGGACGGCTGGCTGCCCCGCGGCGCGCTCGGCAACATCCCGGTCCGGTTTCCGGTGCAGCCTCCCGCTGACGACCGCGGCTGGCACATCGACCTCAACACCCCGGGTGAGGACGGCGTCTGGTTCGTGACGAACCGCCCGCAGACACTGCTGGTGCTGACATTGCTGTCGGAGGTGACGATCGATGACGCGCCGACGCGGATCCGGGCCGGGTCGCACCGCGACACCGCCCGAGTGCTCGGCGACGAGCCCCTGGGCGCCGTGGAGGCGGGAGCACTCGTCGACGCGGCCAGCGCGTCGCGGCCGGTGCATCACGCCACCGGCGCACCCGGCGACATGTTCGTCCTGCATCCGTTCACCGTGCATGCCGCCGACGAACACCGCGGCAGCACACCACGATTCATGGCGCAGGCGCCGGTGATACTGACCCGTCCGCTCATTCTCCGCCCCTGACCCGCCGAAACTGTATTCCACGCGCCGAAATCCGCGACAACGCCGCACGGAATACAGTTTCGGCGGAGGTCGTCCGCTCACTGCCTGACAACAGGTCGATAACAACCCGGTCACCGCCCGCGCGGCCCGCGGGCGGCGGTGCGGGCCGGGGATAGGTTCGCGCGCGTGGCCTCACTGGGACAGCGCGTCCGTCGCTTCGTCGTCGCGGCGCTGCTCGCCGTCACCGCACTGACCATCGCCCCGCACCCGCAGGCGCACGCGTTCTCCCGCGAGGGGTTGCCGATCGAGCAGCTCGACGTGCCGTCGCCGTCGATGGGTCGCACCATCCGCGTCGAATTCCAGGGCGGTGGGCCGCATTCGGTGCTGCTGCTCGACGGGTTACGCGCGCAGGACGACTTCAACGGCTGGGACATCAACACCTCCGCGTTCGAGTGGTTCTACCAGTCCGGCGTGTCGGTGATCATGCCCGTCGGCGGCCAGTCCAGCTTCTACGCCGACTGGTACCGGCCTGCCAAGAACAACAACGGGACGCTGACCTACAAGTGGGAGACGTTCCTGACCAACGAGCTGCCGACCTGGCTGGCCGCCAACCGCGGGCAGGATCCGTTCGGCAATGCCGTTGTCGGGCTGTCGATGTCGGGCAGCGCAGCGTTGACGATGGCGGCCTACTATCCGCGCCAGTACAAGTTCGCCGCGTCGCTGTCGGGGTATCTGGCTCCGTCGCAGAAGTTCTGGCCACCGCTGATCGACATCGCCATGCAGGACGCCGGCGGCTTCGATTCGTACGACATGTGGGGTCCGTCCGGCTCGCCGGCCTGGCTGCGCGCCGATCCGATGCTCAACATCAACCGGCTCGTCGCCAACCGGACCGCGTTGTGGATCTACTGCGGCAACGGCATCGCCTCGGACCTCGACACCGGCACCGATCTGGGCATCAACCTCAGCGCCGGTTCCCTGGAGACGATCACCATCGCGACCAACAAGGAGTTTCGCGACAAGTACCTGGCGGCGGGCGGGCGCAATGCGATCTTCAACTTCCCGCCCAACGGCACGCACAGCTGGGGGTACTGGGGTGCGCAGCTGCAGGCGATGAAGCCCGACATCGTGCGGCTCCTTGCTCCCCCGCCGCCACCGCCTCCGCCCGTGATGCCGCCGCCCGGGACGCCGCCGCCCCCGCCCGCAGCGCCGCCCGCGCCGGCGCCGCCGCGCTAGCTCCGGAAGTAGGGGTCGAGCAGCGTCGACCACGCCTTGTCGAGCTGCGCCCACTCGTCGGCGCATCCGTCCGCGCGGTCCTCGGGCAGCTGACCGTCACCGACCATGTCGCCGTTGGCCTCCGGGTCGGACCCGTAGATCCAGCACTCCAGGTTGTAGACGCGCTGCTTGTCCAGCGAGTGCACGTCGGCCATGTCGTCGTCGGTGACGTCGGCGTTGCCCGAGGCGTTGAACACCCGCGCGAAGTCCTTCACCGACTGCACCGACTCGGGGTCGGCTTTGCCGTCGTCGCCGGGTGTCAGCAGGATGTAGGCGGCCAGCTGGTCGGCCACGTCCTCCTCCCGCCCGGTGACCGGCAGGTCGTACAGGGTCACCGCCATGTGCCCGACCTCGTGGAAGAACGTCGCCCATTCGGCGTTGATCGCACTCGCCGCCGGGTCGGGATCGCCTGCCTCGGTGAAGATCCGCTCACTGTTGGCGGCGTCCTCGTAGCAGATCGTGACGGTCTTTGCGGTCGGGTCCCAGAACGCGTTGGCTTCGTCGCACTGCACTCCGAGCAGCGAGACGTCGTAGGGCAGTGCGAGCGTCTGGTTGACGTCGTCGGCCATGTCCTCGAGCACCTGGTTGTTCTGCAGCAGGTCACGGCCCGCCATCGCGTCGGGCGTCGTCGCGTCCTCGTAGCTGACGGTCATCGACCCTTCCGGCCCGCCGTCACCGGCGTTGTCCACCGTGGGAGCCGGGGCGGCCGACGGCGCCGGCGACGACGACTCACCAGGCGACGGCGCGTTCCCGCAACCTGCCGTCAGCAGTCCGATCACCGATAACGCCGCCACCAGCACACGCATGGTGGACACCGTCGCAGATTCGCCGGTGCCGCGGGGTCACTTCGAGTAATCGGCGCTCAGCCAGCGTTGCGGACGCATACGGATGACGAGCGACGTCGGCGTCAGGTTCTCATCGGTGAACTGGTGACCGGCCTCCTCGCCGAGATAGCGCACCGCGAGGGCACGTACCTCGGTGTCCTCGGCTTGCCCGATGCCGGTGACGTCGCCTTCGGCGGTGACGTAACGGTAGGGCGGCTGCTCGTCCTGCACGGTCAGCGAGAAGCGGCCCGCATCGCGAATCAGCTTGTGTTTCACCGAATCTGTCTCGGTCCACAGCAGTACGTCGCCGCCGGGCCGATAGCCGTACCAGATCGGCACCGCCAGCGGCGCCCGGCCGGGCCGTTCGACCGCCACGACGCCGACGTGCACGTCGGCCAGATACTGTTCACGCTCGGTGCTGGTCATCGTCGCCATGGTCGTGCCAACGGCTGCGACGGCCGTCACATTCCCGTCAGTCGGCGGGCACCAGTTCGAAGATCGGGATGACGCGGTCGGTGCGCTGCTCGTAGTCGCCGAAGCCCGGCGCCTGCTCGACGACCCGCCGGTAGATGCGGTCCCGTTCCTCGCGCGGCAGCTCGCGGGCGGTCACGGGCCGCGGCGGATCCGAGCCGATCTCCACCACAGCCTCGGGATGGGCCCGAATGTTGAACGCCCACGCGGGGTCTCGATCCCGGCCCGCCGCGGAGCCGACGACGTAGATCGCCCCGTCGAAATCGAAGTAGGCGATCGGGTTGATCCGTTGCTCGCCGCTCTTGGCGCCGGTCGAGGTCAACAGCAGCAGCGGGAAGCCCTCGAACTGGCCACCCACCTTCCCGCCGTTGGCCCGGAACTCGTCGATGTTGCGCTGGTTGAAGTCGCGCTCTTCACCCATCTGGTCGGCCACATCCTCATGCTATGGCGGCATGCGCTCCGCCGGACGAGGATGGCGGTCATGGATCACGTCACGTTCATCCCGACGACCGACCAGATGGCCTACACGTTCGGCGGCGCGGCCCCCGTCCTGCGGATCACGCCGCCGACGGTGCTGACGCTGTGGACCGAGGACGCGTACGGCGGCCGCATCACCAGCTCCGCCGATGTCGCGACCACGGCGCTCGACACCGAGGATCTCAACCCGCAGACCGGCCCGTTCTGGATCGAGGGCGCCGAGCCCGGCGACACCCTGGTCGTCCACCTGGTCGACCTGACGCCCGCGCGCACCTGGGGGGCGTCCACGCTGATCCCGTTCTTCGGCGGGCTCACCAGCGTGCCGGTCAGCCCGACGCTGCAGGATCCACTGCCCGAACGCACCTACATCTACGAATACGACTCCGCCACCGACACCGTCGCGTTCTCCGCGCACGGCAGCGACTTCGAGCTCGCACTGCCCGCCAACCCGATGCTGGGCACCGTCGGCGTCGCACCCGCGCACCGTGAGGTGCGGACCTCGCTGGTGCCCGACGTGTTCGGCGGCAACATGGACACCCCGGAGATGACCGCGGGGGCGACCTGTTATCTACGGGTCAACGTGCCCGGCGCACTGTTCTCCCTCGGTGACGGGCACTACCGGCAGGGTGAGGGCGAGTCATGCGGCACCGCGGTCGAGGGCGCGATGAACGTGACCGCGATCGTCGGGCTGGTCAAGGGCGGCGGCCCGGCGTGGCCGCGGCTGGAGACCGACACGCATCTGATGTGTGTGGGGTCGGGCCGCCCACTGGAGGAGGCATGGCGCGCTGCGCAGGTGGAGATGATCACCTGGCTCGGCGAGCTCTACGGGCTCGACCGTCTGGACGCCTACCAGCTACTGAGCCAGATCTCGCTCGCACCGATCGCCAACGTGGTCGACACGAACTACAGTTCGGTCACCAAGATCGACAAGCGACTGCTGCCAGTGGCTCCCGCGTTCGGTGGCATTCACGACGAGATGCGTTGGTCTGCACAGTCTTTCGGTACCATCACCTACTAGAGAGGGACTCGTATGGATCTCGGCCTGACGGGGAAGCGCTTCGCGGTCACCGGCGGAACCCGTGGCATCGGCCGTGCCGTCGTGGAGGGTCTGCTCGCCGAGGGCGCCACTGTCGCCTACTGTGCGCGCACGCCCGAGGCGGTCGCCGACTCGCAGAAGGAGCTGGAAGCCGACGGCGCGAGTGCGCAGGGTTCGGTGGTGGACGTCGGGGATGCGGCGGCGCTGACCGCGTGGGTGCAGGCCACGGCCGAGGCCTTCGGCGGCCTCGACGGCGTGGTCGCGAACGTCAGCGCGCTGGCGATCCCGGAGTCGACGGAGAACTGGCGGGCCTCGTTCGAGGTCGACCTGATGGGCACGATCGGGCTCGTCGACGCGGCGCTGCCGCATCTGATGGCGTCGAAAGCCGGTTCGATCGTGACGATTTCGAGTGTGTCAGGCCGCGAGGTCGATTTCGCGGCAGGCCCGTACGGGACGATGAAGGCCGCGATCATCCACTACACGCAGGGGATGGCGCACAAGCTGGCCGCCCAAGGCGTGCGCGCCAACACCGTCAGCCCCGGCAACACCTACTTCCCCGGCGGGGTGTGGCCGACGATCGAGGCCGAGAACCCCGCGTTGTTCGCCGAGGCACTGGCGCTGAACCCGACCGGCCGGATGGCCACCCCGCAGGAGATCGCCAACGCCGTGGTGTTCCTGAGCAGTGCCGCAGCGAGTTTCATCACCGGAGCCAACCTCGTGGTCGATGGCGCGCTGACCCGCGGCGTGCAGTTCTAGCGACGCGTCACGCCAGCCCCCGCAGCAGCACCGCCAGGCCCCACTCGAAGGCGTCGTCGGCGCGCTGCGGTTTGGGCGACCCGGTCTCGAGTGCGGCAGCGAGTTCCGGGCCGACTTCGGGCCGGGCGCGCCACGGCTGGTCGGGGGCGGCGACGTCGAGCGCGGCCCCCAGCACGAAGGAGTCCATCAGCGTGATCGCCCTCAGCGTGTCGGCCGGATCGAAACCTGCCCGCGTGAGCGTGGTCGCCAGTGCGTTGTACATCGTCATCGCCTGCGGGCTGTTGACGGCGTACTCGGTCAGCAGCGGGATCAGTTGCGGGTACCGGGCGAAGCTGCGCCGGTAGGACCGCAGGATGTCGGCGACCACGTCGCGCCACGGCCGGGCCGGGTCGTCGGCCGGGAGTTCGACCTCCGACATCGCTCTCTCGCGCAGCAATTCGACGACGTCGTCGCGGCCGGCGACATGGTTGTAGAGCGAGGACGGCTGCACCTTCAGCTTGCGCGCGACCCCGGCGATGGTGAACCCGCCGGTGGCGACCACCAGGTCCAGCGCGGCCTCGGCGATCCGGTCGGTCGACAGCAGCGGCGTGCGGGGTCGGCCCACGGAAACCTCTCCTCTTGCGCGGTTCGGTGACTCAGTTCACAATAAACGAACTTCATTCGTTTTAGGAGCGTGATGATCACTCTGACCGCCCCGGCCGCGCCGCCGCTGACCCGTTCGACCCCGTCGGACCGGCCGCCGCTGCGCGTCGGGCTCGTGCAGCACCGCTGGCGTGACGACGCCGCGGACCTCGCCAAGACCCTGCGCTCGGGCATCGACCAGGCCGCCGCCGAAGGCGCCGCCGTGGTGTTCTTGCCCGAGATCACGTTGCTGCGCTACCCCGCCGACCGTCCCGGCGGCGACGACGCGGCCGCGCTGACCGAGGACCTCGAGACCGGCCCGACGTTCACGCTGGCGGCCGAGGCCGCCACGGCCAACGGCATCTTCGTGCACGCCTCCCTCTACGAGCGCGCGCCCGACGCCGACGGGCTGGGCTTCAACACCGCGATCCTGGTCTCGCCGGACGGCGCCCTGGTCGGCCGCACCCGCAAGCTGCACATCCCGATCTCGGCGGGTTACTACGAGGACACCTACTTCCGGCCCGGCCCCGGTCCGGACGCCGACCCGTATCCGGTCTACGCACCCGAGGGTCTGGGCGCCCGCCTCGGCATGCCCACCTGCTGGGACGAGTGGTTCCCCGAAGTGGCGCGCAACTATTCGCTCGCCGGCGCCGAGATCGTGGTGTATCCGACCGCCATCGGCTCCGAGCCGGTCTTCCCCGACTTCGACACCCGGCCACTGTGGCAGCACGTCATCGTCGGCAACGGCATCAACAGCGGGCTGTTCATGGTGGTACCCAACCGCACCGGCGACGAGGGTGCCCTGAACTTCTACGGGTCGTCGTTCATCTCCGATCCGTACGGCCGCGTGCTGGTGCAGGCCCCCCGCGACGAGGAGGCGGTGCTGGTGGCCGATCTCGACCTGGATCAGCGGCGCGACTGGCTGGAACTGTTCCCGTTCCTGCTCACCCGCCGGCCCGACACCTATGCCGCACTCACCGAACCCGTGGACACGCAACGGCCTTACGGCGCCGGGCACGAGGCGACGGCGGTGGTCAAGTGAGCGCGACGCTGTTCACCGGCGGCGTGGTGTGGACCGGCGACACGGACACCGACGCTGTGCTGGTCGTCGACGGCGTGGTCACCGCACTCGGTGACGACGCGAGAACGCAAGGGGCGCAGGCGGAGACAGTCGATCTGGCCGGCGGGTTCCTGATGCCGTCGTTCGGCGACGGGCATGCCCACCCGCTCTACGGCGGTCTGGAGGCGGTCGGCCCGGCGGTGCGGCCGTGCACCTCGGTCGACGAGATCGTCCTCGCCGTCAAGCAGTACGCCGAGGAACACCCGGACGAGGAATGGATCGTCGGCGCCTCCTACGACGGCAGCCTGGCTCCCGGCGGATTGTTCGACGCGCGCTGGCTCGACGCCGCGGTGCCGGACCGCCCGGTGGTGCTGCGGGCGTGGGACTACCACACGGTGTGGTGCAACACGGCGGCGCTGGAGCGGGCCGGCATCACCGCCGACACCCCCGACCCAGTGCTCGGCGAGATTCCGCGACGCGACGACGGATCCGTGCTCGGCACGCTGCGGGAGTGGGGCGCCACCGATCTCGTGATGGCGGTGATGCCGCCGCGCGACGAGCAGGTGCGGATCGCGGCACTCGACACGGCCGCCGACTACTACCTCGCCCGCGGCGTGACGTGGGTGCAGGACGCGTGGGTGGAGCCCGCCGACGTGGCGACCTACGTCGAGGCGGCCCGCCGGGGTGCGCTGCGGATGCGGTTCAACCTCGCGCTCTACGCCGATCCGCGCCACTTCGACAGCCAGGTCACCCATTTCGACGAGCAGCGGCGCGCCGTCGCCGACGCCGCCAACCCGCTGCTCACCGCGAACACCGTCAAGTTCTTCGCCGACGGGGTCGTCGAGAACGAGACCGGTGCGTTGCTGCAGCCGTACTGCTCGGGCCTGCACAGGCACGGCATGCGCAACTGGGAGGGTGACTCGCTCGCCGAGGCGGCGCGCCAGGTCGACGATCTCGGTCTGCAGATCCACATCCACGCGATCGGCGACGCCGCGGTGCGCCAGGCCCTCGACGCGATCGAACACGTCGTCCGGGTGAACGGCCCGCGGGACCGCCGGCCGGTGATCGCGCACTGCCAGCTGATCGACGACGCCGATCTGGCCCGGTTCGCCGCGCTGGGCGTCATCCCGAACATGCAGCCGCTGTGGGCACAGCTCGACGCGTTGATGACCGTGCTGACGGTCCCACGGCTGGGCGTCGAGCGTGCGGACAAGCAGTACCCGATCCGCACCCTGGACACCTCCGGCGCACCGCTGGGTTTCGGCTCCGACTGGCCGGTGTCCTCGGGCGCCCCGCTGGACGGCATCGCGGTCGCGACGTCGCGGCGCACCTCCGACGGTGAGCCCGACGGCGGCTGGACGCCCCACGAGATCCTGCCCATCGAGCGGGCGTTGTCCGCATATACCGCCGGGGTCGCGAATCAGGCGTTCGCCGATAACGATTGGGGTGTTCTCACCCCCGGGGCGAGCGCCGACCTGATATGGCTGGATCGCGACCCGCGGGCCACGGCGCCACTGGACCTCCCGGCAGTGGCGATCCGCGCCACCTACCTACGCGGCGCACCGGCCTACCGGGCCGAGAACGGAGCTGACTCATGACCGCCGAATACATCACCGGTCCGCACGAGGGCCACCTGAAACGCGCGCTGGGACTTCCGTCGCTGGTGCTGTTCGGTCTGGTGTACATGGTGCCGCTGACGGTGTTCACCACCTACGGCATCGTCACCGAGACCTCCGGCGGTCGACTCCCGCTGGCGTACATCGTCACGCTGATCACGATGGTGTTCACCGCGCTGTCGTACGCCCGGATGTCGGCGGCGATCCCGGTCGCCGGCTCGGCCTACACCTACACGCAGCGGACGTTCGGCGCGCCCGTCGGCTTCCTGGCCGGCTGGTCGCTGCTGCTCGACTACCTGTTCCTGCCGATGCTCAACTATCTGGTGATCGGGTTGTACCTGAATGCGGCGCTGCCCGCGCTGCCCGCGTGGGCCATCGTGATCGCGTCGATCGCCATCGTCACCGTGCTCAACATCGTCGGCATCGTGTCGGTGGCGCGGGCCAACTTCCTCATCATCGCGATCCAGGCCATCTTCATCGTGGTGTTCGTCGTCCTGGCGGTGTCCAAGACCACCGGCTACGGCACCGTCGACCTGATGTCACCGTTCACCGGGGACGGCACCGCGGGCGGGATGAGCCCCATCCTGGCCGGCGCGGCGATCCTGTGTCTGTCGTTCCTCGGCTTCGACGCGGTGTCCACCCTCTCCGAAGAGGCCCGCGACGCCAAGCGCACGGTGCCGCAGGCGATCATGATCGCGACCATCGTCTCCGGCATCATCTTCATCCTGCTGTCGTACATCTCGCAGCTGGTGTTCCCGTCGAACCAGTTCGCCGACGTCGACACCGGGTCGACCGACGTGATGCTCGCCGCGGGCGGGTCGTTCGTCAACACGTTCTTCACCGCGGCGTACGTCGCCGGTGCGCTCGGGTCGGCACTGACGTCGCAGGCGTCGGTGGCCCGCATCCTGTTCGCGATGGGCCGCGACGGCATCCTGCCGCGCAAGGTGTTCGGGCACGTGTCGGCGAAGTTCAGCACCCCGGTGTACGCCATCCTCACGGTCAGCGTGATCTCGCTGGCGGCCATCTGGATCGACCTGGCGATCCTGGCCTCGGTCGTCAGTTTCGGTGCGCTGGTGGCATTCTCGGTGGTGAACCTGTCGGTGATCAAGCACTACTTCGTCGACATGCGGGAGCGCAACATCCTGCTCAACGTGATCGCGCCGGCGATCGGCTTCCTGCTCACCGCGTGGCTGTGGACCAGCCTGTCCGGAACGGCGCTCACGATCGGATTGATCTGGCTGGCCATCGGCTTCGTCTGGTTGCTGGTGGTCACCCGCGGCTTCCGGCGCCCCACCCCGGTGCTCGACCTGGAGGAGACCGGCTCACTCGCCGAGAGCGACCGGGCGCGCTGACTCCCCGCTCCACTGCGACCACGACCCGGGGAACAGCGCCGCGTCCACCCCGACCGACGCCAGCGCCGCGATGACGACCGACGCGGTGACGCCCGACCCGCAGTAGACCGCGGGCGCCGGCCCGGCGCCGTCGAACAACCGGGTCAGGTCGTCGTGATCCAGGAGGGTGCCGTCGCCGCGCAGCAGGCTGGTGCTCGGTACGTTGCGCGCACCGGGGATGTGGCCGGCCACCGGGTCGACGGGTTCGGTGTCGCCGCGAAACCGCTCGGGCGCCCGGGCGTCGATCAGCACCGGAGCATCGGCCGCCTCGTCCGCGGTGACGGCCTTGCGCGCGCCGGCGTACAGGTCGTCGAACGCCACCGTCACGTCCCCGGGCTCGGGAACCACAGCGCCGGAGTGCAATTCACCGGTCCACCCCGCCAGCCCGCCGTCGAGGATCCGCACGTCGGGGATGCCGGCTGCGGTCAGCACCCACCAGGCACGCGCCGAACCGGCCCGGTTCCAGTCGTCGTAGACCACCACCGGCACCCCGGTCCGCACCCCCCAGCGGCGGGCGGCGGCCTGCACCGCGGATCCGGACGGCAACGGGTGTCGGCCGCGGCCGGTCACGCTGTGGTCGGAGAGTTCGTCGTCGAGGGACACGTACACCGCGCCGGGCAGATGACCGCGCTCGAAGGCGGCGCTGCCATCGGGCTCGGCCAGCGACCACCGCACGTCGAGCACCGTGACGGGCTCCCCGCGCTCGAGCATTCCGGACAGTTCGCCGGCCGTGACGAACACGCGGTTCACTGCTGCACCGCCAGCGCCAGCACCTCGTCGGCCGACGGCGGGCTCGACGGATGGAACGACAGGCACCACGGCTCGACGACGCGGTGGAACGCCTCGCCCTCGGTCGCGACGTAGAAGTTGCCGACCCGCAGGCGGCTGATGTCGTCGACCAGACCGCCTTTCGCGCGAGCCATCTCGCGGGCCGTCTCGATCTGGGCGGGCGCGTTGAGCAGGCCGTAGAACTGGGTCGCGGCGTTGCCGGGGATGTTCAGGTTGAGCCCCTTGGGCGCCTGGGTGGCGAACACCAGTCCGAGCCCGTACTTGCGGGCCTGCGACGACAGCGCCAACGTGCTGCGTGTACACGCGGTGAAACCCCTTGAGGGAGCGAAGTTCTGCGCCTCGTCCATCACCAGTAGCCCACCCAGTGGCCGATCGCCGGCGGGGTTTCGTTTGATCCAGGCGAACAGCGCCATCTGCAGCTGGTTGACGAAGCTCTGCCGCTGCTCGTCCGATGGCAGGCCGATCATGCTGATCACCGACACCCGCGCCCGATAGCCCTCGGACGGGGTGAGCAGCACGCCGGGGTCGACGGGCGTGCCGGCGCCGCCGAACAGCGGATCGTTGACCATCGCCGCCCGCAGGTTCTGCGACAGGTCCTCGGCGATCTGACGCGCCCCGGCCATGTTGCTGATGTCCTCAGGCAGGTCGGCGAGCAGCCGGACGAACCCGGCCAGCGTCGGCTCATCCGTTCTGCCGTAGTGCTGCAACGCTTCTCGCAGCACGGCACGAGCACGGGTGGCCTTCTGCGTCTTGCCGGTGATCAGCGCCTGCGGTTCGAGCGCCGAGCAGGCGGCCTCGACCGCCTCGAAGAACTCGTCGTGATCGTCGACGACGCTGCCGAAGTCGGGCAGCGGCTGGAACGCCAGCGGGCGGCCGCTGGTGCGCCGCGGGGTCCACACCGTCACCTCGGTGTTGCGCAGGTACTCCTCGGCGCGGGTGTCGTCGGCGCGCTGCCAGCCCTCGGGTTTCTGCGGCCACGCCGTGCCCAGCCGGGACAGGTCGTTGTTCGGGTCGAGCACGATCGCGGACACCCCGCGCAGTGCGCACTCCTCGACGAGCCGGCGGATCAGCACGGTCTTGCCCGAGCCGGATCCGGCGAAGATCGCGACGTGTTTGCGCAGCGCCGCAAGCGGAATCGAGACCGGATCCCCGCTGTGCAGGTCGCGGCCCAGGGGCACCTCGGTGTCGGGGACGTCGACGACGGGAGCGTCGTCCACGGGCTCGGGCTCGGGTTCAGACTCCGGCTCGGTCGCCTCCTCGACCGTGCCGTCGCCCAGGGTGTCGGCCAGCAGCGCCATCCGGTGGGCCGGACGGCGCGCCCGCAGCCAGCTCGCCAACTGCGGATCGTCCTCGGCAAACAGGTCACGCAGCGCCGCCATCGTGCGGATGTCGTCTTCGGTGAGCGGCACGGTCCGCCCGCCCCAGGCGTGGAACGCCGCGAGCTCCTCGGCGGTCTTCTTTCCGGTCGGCCACGGCGCATTGCGCAGCAGGAACAGCTGCCTGCGGCCCGAACCGGATCCGAATCCCGCTGCGGTGACTGCTTTTCGGACGCGGCTGAGCGCGGCGCTGGGATGGGTCGCCGCGACCGCGCGGAAGGCCCAGTGCCGTTCGTCCTCGGTCGCGCTGTCCAGCGTCTCGCGCAGCCGGGCGTGCAGCGTGACGTGCGTGCCGGGCGGCGGGTCGCAGACGAACGTCTGCTCGCCGTCGCGTTCGGCGATCCAGGCGGTGAGCGCCGCGCTGAGCAGTTCGGGCACCGTCACGTCCTCGCCGTCCGGTGCGACCGCCGCCATGGGCACCGCGCGCCGCCGGTACTCGGCGAAGCGCCGGTCCAGCGCCGACGACACGGGCGCCGTCTCGTCGTCGGTGTCCCTGTCCCACAGGGTTTCATCGGCGCGCAGGTGACCCAGCTCGACGACGTCGCCGTGTCTGAGGCATTCCCGCACGTGGGTGTCGGCGCGGATCAGCAGTTGCCGCGGCGTGTACGACGGCGCCTCCTCGAAGGCTTCCGGTGCGATCGGCCAGCTCGGGTAGGGCGGGGTGAAACCGACCGAGCCATAGCTCCCGGCGAATCGGCGCTCCAGGATGGCCCGGCCGATGTCGGCGGTCGGCAGCGGCGTGAGCACGCCGGTGACCCGGAAGCGGTCCCGCACACTGGCGGTCGCGTTGTCCTCGACGTGCTTCCACACCGTCGGCAGGCACGCGACCACCGGCACCGTGCGGCGCATCGTCTGGCGCACCGCCATCAGGCCGTGCGCGACCTGCTCGAGCACGATGTCCCCGTCGCCGTTGCCGGCCACCGATTGAGCGATCAGCGTGTCGATCTGGTCGACGGCCAGCACTGACGGCCCGGCCAGCGCGACCAGCCGGGCCAGGTCGCGCACGCACTCCTGCGCCGACGCCGGCGCCGCCCGCAACCCCCAGGGCCCGCGCTCCTCGGCGGTGAACTCCTCACTGCCCTGCAGGAAGCCCTCGCCGATGTCGTGGGCCAGGAAGTCGTTGGAGGCCACCAGCACCAGGGCGCGCAGAACCTGATGACATTGCCGCACAGTCTCTTTCGCGGTCTTCGACAGGGCCATGATGAAGCGGTACAGCGTCTCGGCGTCCAGGTCGTCGTCGCCGATGATCGCCCGGCGGTCGGCGCGCGACACGTGCGCGAGCGAGGACAGGTCCCACAGGACGTCTTTGAGCTGCGTCTCGTGCCGGCGGCCCGGCCGGCCGAGGCTCTCCAGGATGCCGCTGCGCACCGACTCCCAGAAGCTGGCCGCGTCGAGCAGCTCGACGACGAAGAAGTAACCGCCCCCGTCCTGCACGCGTTCGCGGATCTGCCCCAGCAGGTGCGTCTTGCCCGATCCCGCCGGCCCGCGGATCACCACACCGAGCGGCGTGGACGCCTCATCGCGCAGGGCGTCGCCGAAGGCCGCCATCACGTCGTCGACGGCGGCCTCGTTGAGCCCGCTGACGTGGGTGGCCGCCTGCGGGCGCCACAGGTCGTCGCTCGTCGGCGCCCACGTCAGCCGCAGCGAGGCCAGGGCGTCGCGCTGCGCGGTGTCCATCACGCGTCGATCGCGATCAGGTGCTTGGGCCGGTCACCGATCACGACCGCCGCAGCGCGGTCCTCGTCGGTCAGGGTCTTCTGGTTCTCCTCCGGGATCACGCTCACCCCCGGCGTGCGGTGCAACGCCACCAGAGCGGCGTCGACGGCGTCGCGCGGCGCGTCGAGTTCGGCGCGCAGCCGGCGCAGCGGCACCCAGCCGCCGGGGCGCGGCGCCAGCTCGGTGTACACCGCGCGGATGCGGTCCTCGACGCTGACCGGGGTGGCTTCACCGAAGAGGTCGGCCAGACTCAGGTCGGCGGCCCGCAGATAGCGGCCCAGCCCGGCGAGCACGGTCTGCAGCGCCTTCGCCGGGCCGGTGGCCCGCGGCGGCGGCGCTGCATCGATGAGCTCACGGCACATTCGCCAGCCGCGGTCGGTGAGCTCGTGGACGAAGCGGCTGCCCACCCGCTCGGAGGAGATCAGGCCCAGCCGATTGAGCTTGTCGCGGCCGGGTTTGTCCAGCGCCGGGCCGAGTGCGGCCAGCTCCGGGTTGGGCACGGGCCCTGCCTGGGCCATCAGCACCAGCAGCACCGCGCGTTCCGTTCCTGTCAGCTCCCCCGCCGTCGCAGTCACTCTGCCAACTTAACGGGCTGCGGCAGGATGGCGTTCGGCATGGTTGACACCGAGGGCACTCCCGAGACGTCGCGGCGCCGCCACATCCTGCGGCTGGCGCTGTTCGCGGCGCTGCTCGCCGTGCTGTTCTACCTGACCGCCGTGCAGCGCGTGATCGACGTCGAGGCGGTGCGCGACGTCATCGAATCGGCGGGCCCGCTGGCCCCGCTGGCGTACGTGGCGGTGTCCTCGGTGCTCGGCGCGCTGCTGGTGCCCGGACCGCTGCTCGCCGGGGGCAGCGGGTTCCTGTTCGGCCCGGTGCTTGGCACGTTCGTGACCCTCGGCGCGACCGTCGGGTCGGCGGTGCTGACGAGTGTCGCGGGTCGGCGGGCCGGCCGCGACAGTGCGCGCGCGCTGCTCGGACCCGACCGCGCCGCGAAGATCGACGCGCTGATCCGCCGCGGCGGGCTGTGGGCGGTGGTCGGGCAGCGGTTCGTGCCGGGCATCAACGATGCGTTGGCCTCCTACGCGTTCGGCGCGTTCGGTGTGCCGGTGTGGCAGATGGCCGTCGGGGCGGTCATCGGTTCGGCGCCCAAGGCGTTCGCGTACACGGCGCTGGGCTCCACGCTGGGCTCGTTCTCGGCGCCGCTGCTGATCGCCGCGATCGCGGTGTGGTGCGTGACGGCGGTCGCGGGCGCGTTCGCCGCGCACCGCGGCTGGCGAGCGTGGCGCTCCAAGCCGCCGACCTCCCCCGCGGAATAGCATTCCGGGCTGCGAATCGACGCTCAGCACGACCATGGCTTCTCGTTGGGCGGGGTGCCGGCGCTACATTGGTGAGCCATGCCGGACATCGTCCTGACCGACGAGTTCCGCCACGCGCTCGACCTGCTCGGCGGCGGCGGTCACGTCTTCCTCACCGGTAAGGCGGGCACCGGCAAGTCGACGCTGATCCGCCGCTTCATGGCCGACACCGACCGCAGCGTCGTCGTGGTCGCGCCGACCGGCATCGCCGCGCTCAACGTCGACGGCTACACGATTCATCGCCTGTTCGGCTTCCGCACCACGACGACGCTCGAGGACATTCGCGGCGGCGACTACCGGCCCGGCCGCTTCACCAAGACGCTGGCCTCGCTGCAGACCCTGATCATCGACGAGGCGTCGATGGTGCGCGCCGACGTCTTCGACATGGTCGCCGCGGCGCTGGCCCGGTTCGGTCGAGCAGGTGGCCGCCACCGTGATGCCCAGCGTGGTCAAACTCCAGANATCGTGACCGAACGGCTTCTCGATGACCACGCGGCTCCAGCCGCCCTCTGACTTCTTCTCCGCCCGTTCCTTCCGCCGCGAGGACTTTCCGACCGTCTCGCTTACCACGGTGTTCCGCCAACTCGGCGACGACCGGATGACGGCCATTCTCAACGAGATTCGCGAGGGCGTGCTGCTGGGTCACGCGCAGGAGCAGCTCAACGCCCGCGCCGACAAAGACTTCGTCCCGCCTGAGGACGAGTTCTGGCTCACGCTCGCACCGACCAACCGCCTGGTGACCGCGCGCAACCGTCAGCAGCTCGAAAGGCTTTCCGGGGACGAATTCGTCCACCACGCCAAGGCTTCCGGTGATCTCAGCCTGTTCGACCCCCCGGTCGAGGAGACGCTGCGGTTCAAGGTCGGCGCGCAGGTGATGATGCTGAACAACGACCAGGGCGACCGCTGGGTCAACGGCAGCATCGGCCGTGTGGTCGGCGTCGGGTACGACCGCTACGGCGCCGTCGTCGACGTCGAGTTCCCGGACGGTTCGTGCGCCGACGTCGCACCGTTCAGCTGGGAGGCCACCCGGCCGGTGCTGACGGGCGGGTCGCTGAGCCGCGAGGTGATCGGCTCCTACACGCAGTTGCCGTTCAAGCTGGCGTGGGCGATCACCATTCACAAGAGCCAGGGCCAGACGCTGGAGCGCGTGGTGGTCGACCTGACCGGCGGCATGTTCTCCACCGGCCAGCTGTACGTCGCGCTGAGCCGCTGCACGTCGCTGGCCGGCCTGGTGCTGAAAAGACCTGTGCTGCCGAAGGATCTGAAGACCGACCGGCGCATCGCCCGGTTCCTGCGCGGGGCGGGCGACGGCTCCGGGGCGCGGCGGTTCTGCGCGTTCGGGATGCTGACGGTCGGCGACGAGGGCCGGATGTCGCGGCCGCGGCCGGTGGAGCTCGCGGTCGCGTTCGACGACGGCACCGCGGTGACCACGCTCATCAACCCGCAGCGCGATCTGGCCGACGCGCGCACCGCCTACGGCATCACCGTTTCCGATGTGCTGCTCGCGCCGACACTGCGCGAGGCGTGGGCGGTGATCGCGCCGATGCTCGCCGGGTTCACCCCGGTGGGCGCCGGGGTGGACGAGCAACTCGGCCTGCTCGACTTCGAGCTCAAGCGGCTGGGGTACGTCACCGCGATGCCGCTGGGCGTCGAGCTGCGCACGCGGGTCACGGGGCGCACCGCGCTCGAGCGGGCCCGCGCGGCGTTGCAGGCGCTGCGCGACACCGACGCCGCGGACGGGTCGACGGCGTTCGAGGAGCCCGACGCCGTGGAGGGGTCCGGACTGCTGGTCAGCCGGGACCCCACGGCGCCGACGCCCACGGCCGACCACCTGCCCGGGCTCTCGGCTCTGCTGCGGATCAGCCGCGACGTCGGCGCCGTGCTGCTCGGGGGCGCGCCGGTGCGTGACCTCGACGAGTCGGGGTGGGAGGCGGCCGCGCGTCAGTCGGTGGCCGACCAGTTGCGCGCCGCGGCGGCGCGGGTGCGGTTGACCGACGAGGTGGTGGCCCGGCTGCGGAAGGCGGAGTCCTTGCTCGGAGCCGATATCACCGGCGATATCGGATCTGCCGATCACGCTGCCGAAGACGCCCTCGCGCCGGGCGTGCGCGTCTGCTTCACCGGCATCGCGCAGGATACGGCCGGACGCATCGTGGACCGCGACGAAATGGAACGACTCGCGCTGGCGGCGGGGCTGGCGCCGGTGAAGACGGTGAGCAAGACCCGCTGCGATGTGCTGGTGACCGCCGAGGCGGGTACGCAGTCGGGCAAGGCACGCAAGGCCCACGAGTACGGCAAGCCGGTGTTGACCGCCGACGAGTTCTTCGCCTGGCTGGCCACCCGCCACGCCTTTCCCGCGGAATAGCATTCCTGGCTGCGAAAATCGCGCGATCGCAGCCCGGAATGCGCTTCCGCGGAAAGGGAGGGGCATCATGGCCAACGTGCCCGTCTCTGCCGCCTTCGCCTCCGACAACGCCGCACCCGCGCACCCGGCGGCGCTCGACGCCCTGGCCCGCGCCAACGACGGTCCGGCGCCCTCCTACGGCGACGACGCCGTCACCGCACAGGCCGCCGACGCGCTGCGCGAGGCGTTCGACTCTCCCGGCGCCGACGTGCTCTACGCGTTCACCGGCACCGCGGCCAACATCATCGCGCTCGCCTCGGCGGTGCAGCCGTGGCACGAGATCCTGTGCAGCGACGTCGCGCACGTGCTCCTCGACGAGGCCGGCGGCCCGGTCCGGCTCTCCGGCGCACAGCTGACCCGCCTGCCCAGCGTCGACGGCCTCATCGCAGTCGACGAACTCGACAGGCGGGTGGCCCGGCGCGGCCCGGTGCACCATTCCCAGCCGCGCATCGTCACCATCACCCAGTCCACCGAGAACGGCCGGGTGTGGCAGGCGCCGGACATCAAGGGCTTCGTCGACCACGCCCACGACCTCGGCCTGCTCGTCCATGTCGACGGTTCACGCGTGGCCAACGCCATTGCCGCCCAGCAGGTCTCGCCGATCGACGCGGTCGGCGACGCGGACGTCGTCACCGTGGGCGGCACCAAGAACGGCATGCTGTTCGGCGACGCGATCCTGGTCCGCCGGCCCGAACACTTCGACGGAATCGCGTTCGTGCAGAAGCAGATCGGCCACCTGGCCAGCAAGCACCGCTACGTCGCCGCGCAGTTCCTCGCGTTTCTCACCGACGATCTGTGGCTGCAGAACGCCGCGCACGCCAACGCGATGGCCCGCACGCTCGGTGACGGCCTCGAGCACCTCGGTTTCGCGCTGGCCTCTCCGGTCGAGGCCAACGAGGTGTTCGTTCGGCTGGATCCCGACGCGATCGACCGGCTGTCGCGGTCCTACACCGTGCACCAGCCCGACCTCGACGAGCCGGTGTGGCGCCTGGTGTGCTCGTGGGCGACGACGAGCGAGGACGTCGACGGCGCGCTCGCCGCGCTGCGATAGCTCAGGCCGGAAAACCCGACGCGTAGTTCTCCTTGACCACGTCGAGGTGCACCCAGCTGTCCACCGCGCCCACACCGTCGAATTCCCGCACCACGTCGAGGATCTCGACCAGCTGTGCGGAGGAGAACGCGCGGACGGTGACCAGGAGGTCGTAGCGGCCGAGGACGCGGGCGAGGAAGATCACCGCCGGCATCGACCGCAGCGCCGAGACGACGTCGTCGTGCGGGCCGGTCAGCCGGATGCCCAGACCCAGCGCACTCTGCTGGTCCTGGCCCGAGTGCCGCACCACCGCACCGACGCGCACCACGTTGTTCTCCACCAGCCGCACCACCCGCCGGCGCGCTCCCGCGGGTGAGAGTCCCACGGCCGCGGCCAGATCGACGTACGACGCGCGCCCGTCGTCCTGGAGCGCGCGCAGCAGCCGGCGGTCGACGTCGTCGACCGCGACACCGACCTCCCCGACGGGACCGATCACGTCGCGCACCACCTCGACGTAGCCGAGCGTGTCGACCCCCGCCACCCCGTCGAGGGCGCGCACCTCGCCGATCGCGCGGTCGATCTCAGTCATCGAGCCCCCGCGGATCTCGGCGACCACCCCGTACGGCCCGCTGGTCAACGACAGGAACGCGACGTCGCCCCGGCCGGCCAGTTCGCGGGCGATCGGCGCCGCGGGCCCGGCGACGGCGACGCTGACGTGGGCGAGCGCGCCGCGCCCGAGGACCGCGGGGTGGACGACGCCGCGCACCACCACCTGTCCGCTGCTGATCAGCCGGTGCACCCGGGTGGCCGCGGCCGAGCGGGACAGGCCGACGGCGGCGGCGATGTCCAGGTGGGTCAGCCGGCCGTCGTGTTCGAGCAGACCGATGATCGCACCGTCGACGTCGTCCAAGATTTTTCCGCCCTTCCTTCTCGACACATGGTGCACTCGCATGGCGACTGAGCGCCACCATAGACGGGAAGGTCGCGCTCTACCGGCAGATCGACATGAAGCCGCGCCTCTGGGCGATCGAAGCGATTGCGCTGCCTCCGCGCCGCCCCTACCGTTAGCTCCATCACATCCCCAGCGCGAGGATCCGACGCCATGACCTCTCCCGCCGCCACCACCGGCACCGGCATCGCCACCCCACCGAAGGCCACCGAGGTGGAGGTCCACGGCGTCGAACCCATCCCCGACGCCGAGCGGTCCGCGGGGCCCCTCGACCTGTTCCGGCTGATTTTCGGCGGCGCGAACACGATCGCCACCGTCGTGCTCGGCACGTTCCCGATCATCTTCGGCCTGTCGTTCCGCGACGCGCTGCTGGCGACGCTGGCCGGGCTGCTGCTGGGGGCGGCGATCCTCGCGCCGATGTCGCTGTTCGGCCCGCGCAACGGCACCAACAACGCGGTGTCGTCGTCGGCGCATCTGGGCGTCCACGGCCGCGTCGTCGGCTCGTTCCTCTCGCTGCTGACCGCGGTCGCGTTCTTCTCCATCTCGGTGTGGACGTCGGGCGACGTGCTCGTCGGCGGCGCGAACCGGGCCATGGGCCTGCCGGACAGCGACATCGCGGTCGGCGTGGCGTACGGCGTCTTCGCGCTGCTGGTGTTGGTGGTGTGCATCTACGGATTTCGGTTCATGTTGCTGGTCAACAAGATCGCGGTCATCGCGGCCACGCTGCTGTTCCTGGCGGGCATCGTCGCGTTCGGCGGCACCTTCGACGCCGGCTATCCGGGCACGTTGGTCGCCGGTGATCCGCTGTACTGGCCGTCGTTCGTCGGCGCCGCGCTGATCGTGATGTCGAACCCGGTGAGTTTCGGCGCCTTCCTGGGTGATTGGGCCCGCTACATCCCCCGCGAGACCCCGTCGTGGAAGCCGATGCTGGCTGCTTTCCTCGCGCAGATCGCGACGCTGGTGCCGTTCCTGTTCGGCTTGGTGACCGCCACGGTCGTCGCCACCACCGCACCGGGGTTCATCGACGACGGTGACTACGTCGGTGGGCTGCTCGAGGTCTCCCCCGGCTGGTACTTCGTGCCGGTCTGTCTCATCGCGCTGATCGGCGGGATGTCGACGGGCACCACCGCGCTGTACGGCACCGGGTTGGACTTCTCCAGCGTCTTCCCGCGGTTCAGTCGCGTCCAGGCCACCGTGTTCATCGGCACGCTTGCGATCGTGTTCATCTTCGTCGGACGCTTCGCCTTCAATGTGGTGCAGAGCATCTCGACGTTCGCGGTGCTGATCGTCACCTGTACCGCACCGTGGATGGTGGTGATGATGCTCGGCTGGTTCACCCGCCGCGGGTGGTACGACTCCGATGCGCTGCAGGTGTTCAACCGCCGTCAGCGCGGTGGCCGCTACTGGTTCGCCCACGGCTGGAACTGGCGCGGGCTCGGCGCCTGGCTGATCGCGGCCGCGCTGTCGATCTGCTTCGTCAACCTGCCCGGCCAGTTCGTCGGCCCGCTCGGCAACTTGGCGGCTGGCGTCGACCTCAGCATCCCGGTGGGCCTGGGCGTGGCCGCGATCCTGTATCCCGTTCTGCTGTGGGCTTTTCCGGAACCGGCCGACGTCTTCGGCCCGGCCGGTCCCCGCGCGGTGCCGGCCGGCCCCGCCGCCAACACTCCTATCGTCTCGGAGGAAGTAGAGCATGTCCTCTAAAAAAATCGGACCCGTCGACGCGTCGATCACACCCCGCTACGCAGGGCCCGCGACGTTCGCACGGCTGCCGCGCCTGGATCAGGTGACGCGCGCCGACGTCGTCGTCGCCGGCATCCCGTTCGATTCCGGGGTGTCCTACCGGCCCGGCGCGCGGTTCGGCCCCACCCATGTCCGGGAGTCGTCGCGGCTGCTGCGGCCCTACAACCCGGCCATGGACGTGTCGCCGTTCGAGCTCGTGCAGGTCGCCGACGCCGGCGACATCGCGGTGAACCCCTTCAACATCGACGAGGCGATCGAGACCATCGAGGGCGCCGCCGCCGATCTGACCGCCGACAACGCCAAGCTGGTGACGATCGGTGGCGACCACACCATCGCGCTGCCGCTGCTGCGGGCCGCCGCCGCCAAGCACGGCCCCGTCGCGCTCGTGCACTTCGACGCGCACCTGGACACGTGGGACACCTACTTCGGCGCCGCATACACACACGGCACCCCGTTCCGCCGGGCGGTCGAGGAGGGCATCGTCGACACCGAGGCCCTGTCCCATGTCGGCACCCGCGGCCCGCTGTACGGCAAGAAGGACCTCGAGGACGACCGGCGCTTCGGTTTCGGCATCGTCACGTCCTCCGACGTCTACTACCAGGGCGTGCGGGAGGTCGTCGACAAGCTGCGCACCCGGGTGGGGTCTCGGCCGGTGTACGTGTCGATCGACATCGACGTGCTCGACCCCGCGCACGCGCCGGGGACGGGGACGCCGGAGGCCGGCGGCATGACGAGCCGGGAGCTGCTCGAGATCCTGCGCGGATTCCGGGGACTGAACCTGGTGGGTGCCGATGTCGTCGAGGTGGCGCCGGCCTACGACCACGCCGAGATCACCGGCGTCGCCGCCGCGCACGTGGCCTACGACCTGGTGTCACTCCTCGCGCTGGGCGTCGACGGCTGATCCGTCGGATTGGGCCTTGCGTTCCCTTTTGACGCGGTAGAGGTCGCGGTCGGCACGGGCGATGAGCGCCTCGAGGGACCGCGCGTCGACAGGGTGGCCGACGGCGGTCCCCGCACTCACCTTCACCGGGCCGGCCGAAGCGAGGTCGCGAGCCAGGTCCACGGCCCGTGACGCGTCGTGGCCCATGAGGACGACGACGAATTCGTCGCCGCCCAGCCGCCCCACGACCGCCTGGTCGGGCAGCCGCGGTCCCCAATCCCGCACCAGGTGGGCCAGCGCCCGGTCGCCGGCGGCGTGGCCGGCGCGGTCGTTGAGACCCTTGAAGTCGTCGATGTCGAGGGCGATCACGGCCACCGGCTCCGATCGCCGGGCCGCGCGGGCCATCAACTCAGCCGCGTGCCGCTCCACGCCGGTGCGGTTCCACGCACCGGTCAGCGGGTCACGCAGCGCCGCCTCGTAGAGCGTGGCGTGCAGCACGCCGACGATCTCCGCCGAGGCCATGATGCACACCGTGAACATGCCGTACCACCCCCACGGCGCAGGTGCGGGCGCCACCGCCAGCCCCAGGCACGTCGCCGCGGCGATACCCGCCGCGGCCGCGCGGGCCGGCACCGGCCGGTGCCACGCCCGGATGTAGATCGCGCTGAACATCGCAGGGATCACCGCCCACACCTGCGCGGAGTCGTACACGTGGAAGGGCATCGCGGCAACGGGCGCGGCACACAGACACAGCAGCGCCAGCACATAGCGCGCGCCCCCCATCGGCGCCCGGACGGCGAGAGCCAGGCCGAGAAGGCACAGCACGGCAGAGATCCGTTCGCCGAATGCCGAAGCCAGGTCCCACGAGGACACCGCCACCGAGGCGTAGAGCGCCAGCAACACAGCCAGGTAGCCGAGCAGCATCCGTCGCTGCAAGCCCGCCGCGAAGCCCATGGGCAACCCCTTTCTGCGCACGGTCATCTTCGCAGCCGCCGGCCGATCCCGTGAGGTCTCTCTCAGTGACCGTCAATAGCGTTGTTCCACAGAGGTTTCCGTGGGAGTCGACCGTCAGCCACGGCGACCACTCGCCGCGCGTGCCTATGGTGGTGGGACGACCCCGACACAAAGGAGTGCGCGGTGACGCGATATCAACTGCCCGACACCACCGACCTGATCCGGCTCGGCGAGCCACACGAGCACGCGATCACGGTGTACGTCGAGACCTCACCGGGCCCCGATCTGCGGGAACACAGCCTGCTGCAGGCCAAGAGCGCGGTCGACCGTGCCCTGCGCACGGTCCGGGACCGCGGCGCCCGCCATAGCGCGGTCGGGCAGTTGCGTGACCGGTGGGCCGAGATCGCCGAATCCGACCTGTGGTTGCGATTGTCGCGGTCACTGGCCGTCTTCATCGCCGACGACTTTCACGAGGTCTACGTGCTGCCCAACGCCCTGCAGTCCCAATCGCAGGTGGGCGCGTATTTCGACATCGGCCAGCTGGTGCGGGCGGCGAGCTCGCGCCAGGAGGCGTTCGCGCTCACGCTGTCGGCGAACGGCTGGAATCTGCTCCGCGCGACGGCCACCACCCGCGCAGAGTCCCTGCCGCTGACCGGTGATCATCCCGTCGACGCGGCGGACGCGACGAACCGTGCGACGCTGCGCGACCGCGATCACGTAGGCAGACTCGTCGGCGACGAGGGGCGCAAGCTGCTGCTGGAGACCTACGCGAAACGGGTCGCCGACGCGGTGGAAAGTGAACTGGCCCTGCTGGATCCGTCGTCGACGGTGCCCCTGTTCCTGTTCGCGACGGATCCGCTGCTGGACATGTACCGCAGCCTGGACCACAAGCGCGAGATCGTCGCGGTGCCCGGCGCAGCGGATGCTCTGCGCCCGGATCAGATCGATACCGGTATCAGGCAAGGACTTTCGGCGCTCAACGCCCACCGCTCGAACGCACGCGTGGAGGAGATCGGCAACGGGGTGGCCCGCGGGCTGGTGGCCACCGACCTCGTCGACATCGGGCGTGCCGCGGTCGCCGGTGCGGTGTCGACGCTCGTGTACGACTTCACCGTCGACATGATGGGCCGGCTCAACGACGCCAATGGCCGCGTGACCTACGACGACGGCGGCTACGACCTGCTCTCCCGCATCGCGGTCATCGTGCTCGACAAAGGCGGGGAAGTGATCGCCGTGCGTCCGGAGGAGATCACCGCCGACATCTGGTCGGGGACGGCTCTGGCGGCGCTGCGATTCCCGCTGTCCTGAGCCGGTGCGGTAGGGTGGTGTCACGTCGGCCGTTTCTTTGCAGGCCGACGCGTCGTGAAACGCAAGTCATCGACCGTGGCGCCGGCTTCATCACCGCCTGGCCGCCCCGCCTGATGGCCCGTGGACCAACACAGCTCGTGTCACGGCGATCGAAGGTGCCCACCGGCACTCTCGCCACCCTGTGTTGAGGTACCGCGCGTGACACATCGCCGGCTCAGCACACTGATGCCTGGAAGGCACTCGACAGTTGAACAGCACCAAGACCTTCGCCGATCTCGGCGTGTCCCAACCCCTGATCGACGCGCTCACCGCGCGCGGGATCAGCTCACCCTTTCCCATCCAGCAGGAGACCCTGCCCGACACCCTGGCCGGCCGTGACGTGCTCGGCCGCGGCAAGACGGGCAGCGGAAAGACGCTGGCCTTCTCGATTCCGTTGGTCAGCCGGCTTGCCGGCCGCAAGCGCCGCCCGTCGCATCCGTCCGGTCTGATCCTGGCGCCGACCCGCGAGCTGGCGACCCAGATCTCGGCGGCACTCGCGCCGCTGGCCACTGTGAACAACCTCACGGTGACCACGATTTTCGGCGGTGTCTCACAGCACCGGCAGGTGCAGGCACTGCGCGCGGGCGCTGACATCGTCGTCGCCTGCCCGGGCCGGCTCGAGGACCTGATGAAGCAGAAGCTGGTCAGCCTCGACAACGTGGCCGTCACCGTCATCGACGAGGCCGACCACATGGCCGATCTGGGCTTCCTGCCCGGCGTCACCCGGATCCTGGCCGCCACCCCGGCCGATGGCCAGCGGCTGCTGTTCTCCGCGACGCTGGACAACGGTGTCGACAAGCTGGTCAAGCGTTTCCTGCGCAACGAGGTGCTGCACTCGGTGGACAGCCCGGAGTCGCACGTCCCCGCGATGACCCACCACGTCTTCCACGTGGCAGGCCCGCAGGACAAGAAGGATCTGGTGCACCGGCTCGCGTCGGGCACCGGTCGGCGAATCCTGTTCATGCGCACCAAGCATCACGCCCGCAAGATGGCCAAGCAGCTCACCGAGGCCGGTATCCCGTCGGTGGACCTGCACGGCAACCTCTCTCAGCCCGCCCGCGACCGCAACCTGGCCGCGTTCAGCTCCGGCCAGGTCCGGGTGCTGGTCGCCACGGACATCGCCGCGCGCGGGGTGCACGTCGACGACATCGAACTCGTCGTGCACATCGACCCGCCCGCCGAGCACAAGGCGTACCTGCATCGGTCCGGCCGCACGGCACGGGCCGGGAGCGCCGGCGACGTGGTGACCGTGGTCCTGCCCGAACAGCGCAGGGAGACACAGGCTCTGCTGCGCCGGGCCGGCATCCAGGTGGCCCCGCAGCAGGTGACCGCGAACTCTGACGCGGTGAGCAAGGTCGCCGGTGAGGTGGCGCCGTACCGGGCCCCCGAGGCTCGCGTCGCCACCGCCCCGGCAGCACGGCCTTCGACACCGCGCCGGTCGGCCGGTGCGGCCGGTTCGTCCGGTTCCTCGCGGCGACGGTCGCGGCGCCCCGCGAGTGCCGGCGGACGGTCGCAACAGCGCTGAGCGCTGGCCTCGCGGTGCGGGTGTGCGGTTTCATCCGCGACACGCCGGGCGGTTTCAAGGGGTCGATGCAACACCCCGTGTGATTGAGGAGTGTTGCGATGGGTCGCGTGCCGTTGCGGTCGCGGATGCCGGCGT
>NZ_JYNX01000028.1 GCF_001044255.1 Mycolicibacterium chubuense | reverse complement strand
GGCGATCGTCGTCACCGTGGCGCGGTCCGGGGCGGCGGCATCGAGCGTGACCAGCGAGCGGGTCGCGGCGTCGAACACCGCCGCCTGGGCGCCCGCGGGCAGCGGGAACACCGTGCCGGGCAGGCCCGCGGTGGCCGGGGGAGAGTCGGCCGCACGGGCCGGCGCGATGGTCGGCGGCGGCGCGTCGGCCGGATTCGACGAACACCCGGCGACCAGCACGATTGCGGAAAACACGAGGCCGAGTCGAACCGGCTGGGAAAGGGGGTTTGAACGGCGCTGCAATGGGTAGCTTCCGGTCGTGCGTTCAGATCTTGATCGAACAGCCAGTGTAAGCACCCCGGTCGGACACGGCCGGTGGCATCTGCGGGGCGCGGTGGCCCCCGCGGCGGTATGGTACATACCATGACCCTCGCGACGGACCGCGTAGTGACCCCGGAGGGCTTCGCGGTCGAGGACATCACCACTGGCGTCCACGCCAGCGGCTTCGGCCAGGTGGGTGACGGCCGGAGTTTCTCCTTCCACATCGAGCGTCACGAGCTGGTCGTCGAGGTCTACCGCCCGCGGCTGCGCGGGCTGGTGCCCCAGAGTGAGGACGTCGTCGCGGTCGCGACACGCAAGCTCACCGACATCGATCTGACCGACGAGCGGAGCATGACCGCCGTCGTGCGCGACGCGGTCGCCGCGGCGCATCCGGTGCCGCGGACCGGTCGCTGACGCTGCCCTCACGGTACGGTCGTCGTCGTGACGGACGTCCCTGCCATGTCGTGGCTTCAGGTAGTGGTCCTGTCGGTACTGCAGGGGCTCACCGAATTTCTGCCGGTGTCCTCCTCGGGGCATCTGGCGATCGCCTCCCGGATCTTCTTCGACGACGACGCCGGGGCGTCCTTCACCGCGGTCAGCCAGCTGGGCACCGAAGCGGCCGTGCTGCTGTACTTCGCCCGCGACATCGGACGGATCGTCAAGGCCTGGTTCAACGGCCTGTTCGTCGCCGCCCATCGCAGCAGCGACTACTGGCTGGGCTGGTGGGTCATCATCGGCACCCTCCCCATCGGGGCGGTCGGCCTGCTGTTCAAAGACCAGATCCGCACGGGCGCACGCAATCTCTGGCTGGTCGCAACGGCATTGATCGTCTTCTCCGCGGTGATCGCCGCGGCGGAGTACTACGGCAGGCAGACTCGACGCGTCGAGCAGCTCACCTGGCGCGACAGCGTGACGGTCGGCCTGGCGCAGTGTCTGGCGCTGGTGCCGGGGGTGTCGCGGTCCGGCGCCACCATCAGCGCCGGGTTGTTCCTCGGCATGGACCGCGAGCTGGCGGCGCGGTTCGGCTTCCTGCTCGCCATTCCCGCGGTGTTCGCCTCGGGACTGTTCTCGCTGCCCGACGCCTTCGCGCCCGTCGGGGAGGGCATGAGCGCGACCGGACCGCAGCTGCTCGTCTCGACCGTGATCGCGTTCGTCGTCGGATTCGCCGCGGTGGCGTGGTTTCTGCGGTTCCTGGTGCGCCACAGCATGTACTGGTTCGTCGGCTACCGCGTGCTGCTCGGCACCGTGGTCCTGATCCTGCTCGGCACCGGGGTGGTGGCGGCGACATGACCGTTCTCCTGCTGCGCCACGGCCGTTCGACGTCGAACACGGCGCACACGCTGGCCGGCCGTTCCGAAGGCGTCGACCTCGACGACCGCGGCCGCGAACAGGCCGAGTCGCTCGTCGAACGGCTCGGCTCACTGCCCATCCGCGCGATCGTGCGGTCGCCGCTGCTGCGGTGCGGCCGCACCGTGGAACCGCTGGCTGCCGCGCTGGGCGTGGAGCCGGTGATCGACGACCGGATCGCCGAGGTCGACTACGGCGCGTGGACGGGACGCAAGATCGGCGAGCTGGTCAAGGAGCCGCTGTGGGCGGTGGTGCAGCAGCAGCCCAGCGCCGCGGTGTTCCCCGACGGTGAGGGTCTGGCCGCCGTCCAGGCGCGCGCGGTGTCCGCTGTGCGCGAACACGACCGCCGGCTGGCCGAGGAGCACGGCGGCGACGCGCTGTGGGTCGCCTGCACTCACGGTGACGTGATCAAGGCGGTGCTGGCCGACGCGCTCGGCACCCATCTGGACAGCTTCCAGCGCATCAACGCCGATCCCGCATCGGTCAGCGTGGTCCGCTACACCGCGGTGCGCCCGTTCGTGATCCACGTCAATCACACCGGCTCGGCGCTGAACTCCGCGTTGATCGCCCCGCCGCCGCCCGAGAAGACCGACGACGTGCCCGCCGGAGACGCCGTGGTCGGCGGTTCTGCCGGGTGAGCCGCGCACGGTATTTTGGAACCTGCCATGCCCCGTGAAATCCACGTCTTCCGCACTCCCGACCGCTTCGTGGCCGGGACGGTCGGTCAACCGGGGAATCGGACGTTCTACCTGCAGGCGGTGCACGACACCCGGGTGGTGTCGGTGGTGCTGGAGAAGCAGCAGGTGGCCGTGCTCGCCGAGCGGATCGCGGCGCTGCTGCTGGAGATCAACCGCCGCTTCGGCACGCCGATCCCGCCCGACACCGGTGAGGTCGAGGATCTGAGCCCGCTGGTGACGCCCGTCGACGCGGAGTTCCGGGTCGGCACCATGGGACTGGGCTGGGACTCCGAGGCGCAGACCGTCGTGGTGGAACTGCTCGCGGTGTCCGACACCGAGTTCGACGCGTCGGTGGTGCTCGACGACGCGGAGGAGGGCCCCGACGCGGTGCGGGTGTTCCTCACCCCCGAATCGGCGCGCGAGTTCGCGACGCGCTCGAACCGGGTCATCTCGGCGGGACGCCCGCCCTGTCCCCTGTGTGACGAGCCGCTCGATCCCGAGGGCCACATCTGCGTCCGCACCAACGGTTACCGGCGCGGCGCGCTGGGCGGGTCCGACGATGTCGACGACGTCTGAGGTCCTCGACCGCGGTGACCTGACCGTCCTGGGCCGGATCCGCTCCGCGAGCAACGCGACGTTCCTGTGCGAGTCGACCCTGGACGAGCAGGTCGTGCACTGCGTCTACAAGCCCGTGCGGGGCGAGGCCCCGCTGTGGGACTTTCCCGACGGCACGTTGGCCGGACGGGAGCGGGGCTCCTATCTGGTCTCGGCCGCGCTGGGCTGGAATCTGGTGCCCTACACCATCATTCGTGACGGGCCGGCCGGTCCGGGGATGGTGCAGCGCTGGGTCGACCAACCCGCCGACGACGAGGACGACGAGACCGCCGCATCCGGGCCCGATCTGATCGACCTGCTGCCCGCCGGGGCGATCCCGCCGGGTTTTCTGCCCGTGCTGCAGGCCTACGACTACGCCGGTGACGAGGTCACCCTGGTGCACGCCGACAACGAGCGGCTGCGCCGCCTCGCCGTGTTCGACGTCCTGATCAACAACGCCGACCGCAAGGGCGGCCATGTGCTCTCCGGCGTCGACGGCCAGGTCTACGGCGTCGACCACGGGGTGACCCTGCACGTCGAGGACAAGCTGCGCACCGTGCTGTGGGGCTGGGCCGGCAAGCCCGTCGACGACGACACCCTGACCGATGTCGCCGCGCTCGGCGAGGCGCTGCGCGGCGAGCTCGGCGCCGAGCTGTGCTGCCACGTCACCCCCCGCGAGGTGGCCGCGCTTCGCGCCAGAGTCGTTGCGCTGCTGCGTAATCCGGTGATGCCCACGCCTGACCGGCGCCGCCCGATCCCGTGGCCGGCGTTCTGACGTGATCTACTGACCCGGTGACACTCACCGACGCAGCGCTGGCCGCCACCGTGGCCGCCGAGGCCGGTGACCTGCTGCTGTCCATGCGCGAGCAGATCGGTTTCTACGACCCCTACGACCTGGGCGACGCCGGCGACATGCGGGCCAACACGCTGATCCTGGACCGCCTGCACCAGCATCGGCCGCACGACGCCATCCTGTCCGAGGAGGCCGCCGACGACGTCTCGCGCGTCCACGCCGACCGGGTCTGGATCGTCGACCCCGTCGACGGCACCTACGAGTACTCGATGCCCGGGCGGGCCGACTGGGCGGTGCACATCGCGCTGTGGCAACGCGACGGCTCGAGCGGGGGAGCGATCACCGACGCCGCCGTGGCGCTGCCTGCCCGCGGGGAGGTGTACCGCACCGACACCGTGAGCGCTCCGCCGCCACGCACCGACGGGCCCATCCGGATCACCGCCAGCGCCAGCAGGCCGCCCGCGGTGCTGTGGCGGATGCGGGAGGAACTCGACATCCAGCTGGTCCGCATCGGTTCGGCCGGCGCCAAGGCGATGGCCGTGGTGCGCGGCGATGTGGACGCCTACGTGCACGCCGGCGGCCAGTGGGAGTGGGATTCGGCCGCCCCGGCCGGGGTGTTGTGGGCCGCCGGGCTGCACGCGACGCGCCTGGACGGCAGCCCGCTGATCTACAACCGTCGCGACCCCTATCTGCCCGACCTGCTGATGTGCCGGCCCGAGGTGGCCGACACGCTGCTCGAGGTGATCTGGTCGACCTACCGGCGCTAGAGGACATGAACGGGAATGAAACGGCCCTCGGCGTTGTCGCAGAGGCTGATGTCTAGAGTCGAAGCCATGCAATCGTGGTCGGCGCCGAGCGTTCCGGTGCTCGCTGGTCGGGGTCCGCAACTGCGGCTCTACGACAGCGCCGATCGCCAGGTCCGGCCGGTGAGTGCCGGCTCCACCGCGACCATGTACGTCTGCGGGATCACCCCGTACGACGCCACCCACCTGGGTCACGCCGCGACCTATCTGACCTTCGACCTGGTGGCCCGGGTGTGGCTGGACGCGGGTCACGACGTGCACTACGTGCAGAACATCACCGACGTCGACGATCCGCTGTTCGAACGCGCCGACCGTGACGGCATCGGGTGGCGCGAGCTCGCCGACCGGGAGACCGACCTGTTCCGCGAGGACATGGCGGCGCTGCGGGTGGTGCCGCCGCGCGATTATGTGGCGGCCACCGAGGCCATCGCCGAGGTCGTCGAGGTGGTGGAGAAGCTGCTGGCCTCCGGCGCGGCCTATGTCGTCGACGATCAGGAGTATCCCGACGTCTACTTCCGTGCCGACGCGACCCTGCAGTTCGGGTACGAGTCCGGGTACGACCGCGACACGATGCTCGCGCTGTTCGCCGAGCGCGGCGGTGATCCGGACCGGCAGGGCAAGGCCGACCCGCTCGACGCGCTGTTGTGGCGCGCCCAGCGGCCCGGCGAGCCGAGCTGGCCGTCGCCGTTCGGTCCCGGCCGGCCCGGCTGGCATGTCGAGTGTGCGGCGATCGCGCTGAGCCGCATCGGCACCGGCCTGGACATCCAGGGCGGCGGCAGCGACCTGATCTTCCCGCACCACGAGTTCTCCGCCGCCCACGCCGAATGCGTCTCGGGGGAGCGGCGTTTCGCGCGCCACTACGTGCACGCCGGCATGATCGGCTGGGACGGGCACAAGATGAGCAAGAGCCGCGGCAACCTGGTGCTGGTGTCGCAGCTGCGCCGCGACGGTGTGGATCCGGCGGCGATCCGGTTGGGGCTGTTCGCGGGTCACTACCGCGAGGACCGGTTCTGGAGCCCGGCGGTGCTCGAGGAGGCCCAGCAGCGTCTGCACCGGTGGCGCAGCGCGACCTCACTTGATGGCGCGCCGGATGCCGGCGACGTCGTCGCCCGGGTGCGCCGGTACCTCGCCGACGATCTCGACACCCCCAAAGCTCTTGCTGCCCTTGATGGTTGGGCCACCGACGCGCTGTCCTACGGTGGGCACGACGCGACCGCCGGGCGGACCGTCGCCACGGCGGTCGACGCGCTGCTGGGAGTTCAGCTGTAACACCCCGGCGGTGGAGTAGGTTGCCGCCATGGGATCGGTGGCCGGCAAGACAGTACTCATCACGGGCGGTGCGCGCGGCGTCGGCGCCGAGGTGGCCCGCCGCCTGCACGCCAAGGGCGCCAATCTCGCTCTGACCGACCTCGACGGGGCCGCGGTCGCCTCGATGGTCGACGAGCTGGGCGCGGAGCGGGTGCACGCCGAGACGGCCGACGTGCGCAGCCTGGCCGCGATGGAGACGGCCGCCGCGAACGCGATCGAGAGGTTCGGCGGCATCGACGTCGTGATGGCCAACGCCGGAATCGCCTCGTACGGCTCGGTGCTGCAGGTCGACCCTGAGGCGTTCCAGGCCCTGATGGACATCAACGTGATGGGGGTGTTCCACACCGTGCGGGCCACCCTGCCCTCGGTGCTCGACCGCCGCGGCTACGTGCTGATCGTGTCGTCGCTGGCCGCCTACGCCGCCGCGCCCGGGCTGGCGCCCTACAACGCATCCAAGGCCGCTGTCGAGCACTTCGCCAATGCGCTGCGTCTGGAGGTGTCCCACCGCGGCGTCGATGTCGGGTCGGCGCACATGTCCTGGATCGACACGCCGATGGTGCAGGACACCAAGGCCGACCTGTCGACATTCCAGGAGATGCTGAGCAAGTTGCCGTTCCCGCTGAACAAGACGACCTCGGTGCAGGCGTGCGGACGGGCGTTCGTCGCCGGGATCGAGAACCGCAGGCGTCAGATCAACTGCCCCGGCTGGGTCGGCGCCCTGCGCGTGCTCAAACCGCTGCTGTCCACATCGCTCGGCGAGCAACCGGTCCGCGCCTTCGTGCCCGACCTGCTCCCGCGCATGGACGCCGAAGTCGCGGCGCTCGGCCGTTCGATGAGTTCCCGCACCACGGATCTGGAGACCCGGTGAAAATCAGAGCACTGCTCATGACGGCCGCGATGCTCGTCGTCGCCGGCTGCAGCGGACAGGCGAGCGACCAGGCGCAGAGTTCGTCGTCGTCGTCGTCGCCGTCGGCGTCGACGACCCCGGCGCCCGTCACCCCCGAGGAGGCCCGGGCCATCGCCAAAGAGGCCTACATCTACGGGTTTCCGATCGTCGACAACTACCGGGTGCAGTACACCTACTTCGTCGACAAGCAGGACCCGCAGTACAAGGGCGGCTGGAACGAGGTGCACAACACCGCGCGGGTGTTCACCCCCGAGGACACCACGATCCAGACACCCAACTCGGACACGCCGTACTCGGCCGTCGGCGCCGACCTGCGCACCGAACCGCTCGTGCTGACGGTCCCGCCGATCCAGCAGGACCGGTACTACTCGCTGCAGTTCGTCGACGGCTACACCTACAACTTCGCCTACGTCGGCAGCCGCACCACCGGCAACGGCGGCGGCAAGTACCTGCTGGCGGGCCCGGACTGGAAGGGCGAGAAGCCCGCCGGCATCGACGAGGTGATCCGGTCGGACACCGAGCTCGCGATGGTGCTGTACCGCACGCAGCTTTTCGGACCGTCCGACATCGACGAGGTCAAGAAGATCCAAGCCGGATACCAGGTGGCCCCGCTGTCGGTGTTCCTCAACCAGCCCTCGCCCGCGCCGGCCCCGCCGATCGACTTCGTGCCGCCGCTGACTCCCGACCAGCAGCGCACGTCGCCGCAGTTCTTCGAGATCCTGAACTTCGCGCTGCGCTTCGCGCCGACGCTGCCCGAGGAGAAGGACTTGCGCGAACGATTCGCGAAGATCGGTATCGGGCCCGACGGCAACTTCGACGCCGAGAAGCTCACCCCCGAGATGCGCACGGCGATCGAGGGCGGCATGGCCGACGCGTGGGCCGAGCTCGACGCGCTGAAGAAGAACGACATCGACACCGGCAAGGTCGGATCGGCCCAGTTCTTCGGCACCCGCCAGGACCTCAAGGGCAACTACCTGTACCGGATGGCCGGCGCGGTGTTCGGCATCTACGGCAACACCGCTGCCGAAGCGCTCTACCCGAGCTTCACCACCGACTCCACCGGCGCCCCGCTGACCGGGGCCAACAACTACACGTTCCGGTTCGCCAAGGGGCAGCTGCCGCCGGTCAACGCGTTCTGGTCGCTGACGGTCTACGAGCTGCCGCAGAGCATGCTGGTGGCCAACCCGATCAACCGCTACCTGATCAACTCGCCGATGCTGCCGAGCCTGGTGCCCGACTCCGACGGCGGCTACACCTTCTACGTGCAGAACAGCTCGCCCGGCCTGGACCGGGAAGCGAACTGGCTGCCCACCCCGAAGGGGCCGTTCTCGCTGGTGCTGCGCCTGTACTGGCCGAAGCCCGACGCCCTGAACGGCACGTGGAAGCCGCCGCAGCCGGAAAAGGTCTAACCTGGCGCCGGTGAAGCGGGCCGACCTGGTGCTCTCCGGCGGCGGCGTCAAGGGCATCGCCCTGGTCGGCGCCGTCGCGGCGCTCGTCGACGCCGAGTACGTGCCGCAGCGCATCTCCGGTACGTCGGCCGGCGCCCTGGTCGGGGCCGTGCTCGCCGCGGCCGCGCAGCACGGCGACCTCACCTCGGGGCAGCTCGAGGACCTCGCGCTGTCCATCGACTACCGCGCCTTCCTCGACCCCGGGCCGATCGAACGGGTGCCGGTGCTCGGCCCGGCGTGGGGAGTGCTCAGCGGCGGCGGCATCTACCGGGGTGAGGCGCTGCGGCGCTGGGTGGCCGACCAACTCGCCGGCTTCGGGGTGACGACGTTCGCCGACCTGGCCATCGACGATCCGCAGCTGCCGCCCGAGCAGCGCTACCGCCTGGTCGTGACCGTCGCCGACGTCACCCGCGGCGAGCTGGTCCGGCTGCCGTGGGACTACCGGCGCGTCTACGGCCTCGACCCGGACGAACAGAAGGTCGCCGACGCGGTGCGCGCGTCGACCGCGATCCCGTTCTTCTTCCATCCCGAAACGCTGACCAGCGCCGACGGCATCACCTCGACGCTGGTCGACGGCGGGCTGCTGTCCAACTTCCCGATCGACTCGCTGGACCGCACCGACGGGGGCAAGCCGCGCTGGCCGACGTTCGGCGTGACGTTGCTGCCCACCCTGCCGGCCGAGTCCGACCAGGTGATCCCGGCGCTGCGGCCGCTGCATCTGCTCGGCTCGCCGACACTGCTCGAGCAGGTGCTGACGACGATCCTGGTGGGGCGGGATCAGGCCTACCTGAACCAGCCGTGGGTCAGCGTCCGCACCATCCGGATCGACACCCGCGAGGTCGGGGTCCTCGACTTCGACCTCACCACCGCCGAGAAACGCACCCTCTACCTGAAGGGCCTGCGGGCAGGTGAGGAATTCCTGACGACGTGGGACTGGACCGACTACGTCGACCGCTTCCGGTGAGCTACCGGCCGCGTCTGCGCAGGTAGCGCTCGAACTCCGCCGCCAGCGCGTCGCCGTCGATCTTGCCCAGCGCCTCGTTCATGTCGACCTCCGCGTCGCCGCGCTCTTCGAGCGACTGCACGTACTCGGCGATCTCGTCGTCCTCCGAGGTCATCTCGGTGACCGCCTGCTCCCACTCCTCGGCCTGGGCGGGCAGGTCGGCCAGCGGCACCTCGATGTCGAGGACGTCCTCGACGCGGCGCAGCAGCGCGACGGTGGCCTTCGGGTTAGGGGGTTGCGACACGTAGTGCGGCACCGCGGCCCAGAAGGTGACCGCGGGGATGCCCGCCTGCACGCACGCGTCCTGGAACACGCCCGCGATGCCCGTGGGTCCCTCGTACCGGGTCTCCTCGAGTCCGAACGTCTTGGCCGAGTCGGGGGAGTAGGCCGCGCCCGACACCGGGACGGGGCGCGTGTGCGGCGTGTCGGCCAGCAGCGCGCCCAGGATCACCACGGTCTGCACGTTGAGCTTGTCGGCGATCGCCAGCAGTTCGGCGCAGAAGGTGCGCCACCGCATGTTGGGTTCCACGCCGTGCATCAGCACGATGTCGCGGTCGGCGCCCGGCGGGCGGCAGTGCGAGATCCGCATCGACGGCCACACCAGCTCCCGGGTCACCCCGTCGACCTGGCGGATCACCGGACGATTGACCTGGTAGTCGTAGTAGGCCTCGTCGTCGATCTCGACGATCGTCTCCGCCTCCCAGATGGCATCGAGATGCTCCAGGGCATCGCTGGCCGCGTCTCCGGCGTCGTTCCACCCCTCGAATGCGGCGACGACGATCGTGTCGCGCAGGTCAGGGAGGTCGGGTCGCTTCGGACCGCCGAAATCCGAGGGGGTCACCAATCCAGCGTAAGCCCTGCGTGGGTCAGATGACGGGCATCGACCCGCCCCCGGGGTGCGGTCGGCGAAATAGCCTCCGCGGCCTTCTGGTTAACCTGGGAGACGACGACTCGACCGGCACTGTCGCATGGCCGGCGCGCACGATGGCGTGCACGCCGAGCGGGTTGCGGGTCGATCGCAGCGACGAGGTGGGCGTCCAGACGTCGATCGGGAGACGACGTTAGACTTTTCTCCGTCGAGAGGCGTTGCAACGGGTTCCGGTGATGAGCCGGTGTCCGCCACGCTCGGCAGAGTCAAGGACGCCTTCCGCCATGGAAGGAACGCTTGTGGACACTCCGGAATCGGACGCCTTCGCGCCGAACATCCGTCCCGACTGCACCGACGCGCTGACCGACGCGCTGCGTCAGCGGATCATGGTGATCGACGGAGCGATGGGCACCGCGATCCAGCGGGACCGGCCGGATGAGGCCGGCTACCGCGGCGAGCGCTTCAAGGACTGGCCGAGCGACCTCGTCGGCAACAACGACCTGCTCACGCTGACGCAGCCGCATATCATCGCCGACATCCACCGCGAGTATCTCGACGCGGGCGCCGACATCCTCGAGACCAACACGTTCAATGCGAACGCGGTCTCGCTGTCCGATTACGGCATGGAGGAGTTCGCCTACGAGCTGAACTACGCGGGCGCGGCCCTGGCCCGGGCGGCCTGCGACGAGTTCAGCACCGAGGACAAGCCCCGCTACGTCGCCGGTGCGCTGGGGCCCACGACGCGCACCGCGTCGATCTCGCCGGACGTCAACGACCCCGGTGCGCGCAACGTCTCCTACGACCAACTGGTCGCCGCCTACCTCGATGCCGCCCGTGGCCTCGTCGACGGTGGGGCGGACCTGCTGATCGTCGAGACCATCTTCGACACGCTGAACGCCAAGGCCGCGATCTTCGCGATCGAGACGCTGTTCGAGGACCGCGGACGCCGCTGGCCGGTGATCGTCTCGGGCACCATCACCGACGCTTCCGGACGGACGTTGTCGGGGCAGGTCACCGAGGCGTTCTGGAATTCGATCCGGCACGCCAAGCCGCTGGCGGTCGGCCTCAACTGCGCACTGGGCGCGCCGGAGATGCGGCCCTACCTCGCGGAGATGTCCCGGATCGCGGACACCTTCGTGTCCTGCTACCCGAACGCGGGGCTGCCCAACGCCTTCGGCGAGTACGACGAATCCCCGAAGCGCCAGGCCGGTCACGTCGCCGACTTCGCCGAGGCGGGCCTGGTCAACATGGTCGGGGGGTGCTGCGGCACGACGCCGGCGCACATCGCCGAGATCGCCAAGGTCGTCGAGGGCAAGGCGCCGCGAGACGTGCCGGAGATCCCGCTGGCCACCCGGCTGTCGGGCCTGGAGCCGCTCAACATCACCGAGGATTCGCTGTTCGTCAACATCGGTGAGCGCACCAACATCACCGGGTCGGCCCGGTTCCGCAACCTCATCAAGGCCGAGGACTACGACACCGCGCTGTCGGTGGCGCTGCAGCAGGTCGAGGTCGGGGCGCAGGTCATCGACATCAACATGGACGAGGGGATGATCGACGGCGTCGCCGCGATGGACCGCTTCACCAAGCTGATCGCGGCCGAACCCGACATCAGCCGCGTCCCGGTGATGATCGACTCCTCCAAGTGGGAGGTCATCGAGGCCGGCCTGAAGAACGTGCAGGGCAAGCCGATCGTCAACTCGGTCTCCATGAAGGAGGGCGAGGAGAAGTTCGTCCGCGAGGCCCGGCTGTGCCGCAAGTACGGCGCCGCCGTCGTCGTGATGGCGTTCGACGAGCAGGGGCAGGCCGACAACCTGGAGCGCCGCAAGGAGATCTGCGGCCGCGCCTACCGGATCCTCACCGAGGAGGTCGGGTTCCCGGCCGAGGACATCATCTTCGACCCGAACTGCTTCGCGCTGGCGACGGGCATCGAGGAGCACGCGACCTACGGAATCGACTTCATCGACGCGTGCGCGTGGATCAAGGAGAACCTGCCCGCGGTGCACATCTCGGGCGGTATCTCGAACGTGTCGTTCTCGTTCCGGGGCAACAACCCGGTTCGCGAGGCCATCCATGCGGTGTTCCTGTTCCACGCCATCAAGGCCGGCCTGGACATGGGCATCGTCAACGCCGGCGCGCTGGTGCCGTACGACTCGATCGACCCCGAGCTGCGCGAGCGCATCGAGGACGTGGTGCTGAACCGCCGCGAGGACGCCGCCGAACGCCTGCTGGAGATCGCCGAGCGGTTCAACAAGTCGGAGAAGGGCGAGGACCCGGCGGCAGCCGAGTGGCGGTCTCTCCCGGTCCGGGAGCGCATCACCCATGCCCTGGTCAAGGGCATCGACGCCCACGTCGACGACGACACCGAGGAACTGCGCGCCGAGATCGCCGCCGCGGGCGGGCGGCCGATCGAGGTGATCGAGGGCCCGCTGATGGACGGGATGAACGTGGTGGGCGACCTCTTCGGCTCGGGCAAGATGTTCCTGCCCCAGGTGGTGAAGTCGGCCCGGGTGATGAAGAAGGCCGTGGCGTACCTGCTGCCCTACATCGAGGCGGAGAAGGCCGAGAACGGCACGACGGCCACGAAAGACACCAACGGCACCATCATCATGGCGACCGTGAAGGGTGACGTCCACGACATCGGCAAGAACATCGTCGGAGTCGTGTTGCAGTGCAACAACTTCGAGGTGATCGACCTCGGCGTGATGGTGCCCGCCCGCAAGATCCTGGACGCCGCCAAGGAGCACGACGCCGACATCATCGGCCTGTCCGGGCTGATCACCCCGTCGCTCGACGAGATGGTCAACTTCGCCGTCGAGATGGAACGCGAGGGGCTGGAGATCCCGCTGCTGATCGGCGGGGCGACCACGTCACGCGCGCACACCGCGGTCAAGGTGGCGCCGCGCCGTTCCGGCCCGGTGGTGTGGGTCAAGGACGCATCCCGTTCGGTGCCCGTCGCGGCCGCCTTGCTCGACGACCGGCAGCGCCCAGCGCTGCTCGAGGCCACCGAGAAGGACTACGCGTCGCTGCGTGAACGGCACGCGCAGAAGAACGAGCGGCCGATGCTGACGCTGGAGAAGGCGCGCGCGAACCGCACGCCCATCGACTGGGACGGCTACACGCCGCCGGTGCCCGCGCAGGGTCTCGGCGTGCGCGAATTCCTCGACTACGACGTGGCCGAGCTGCGCGAGTACATCGACTGGCAGCCGTTCTTCAACGCCTGGGAGATGAAGGGCCGGTTCCCCGACATCCTCAACAACCCGGCGTCGGGAGAGACCGCCCGCAAGCTGTACGACGACGCCCAGGAGATGCTCGACACCCTGATCAAGGAGAAGTGGCTGACCGCCAACGGCGTGATCGGCTTCTTCCCGGCGAACGCGGTCGGTGACGACGTCGAGGTCTACACCGACGACACCCGCACCGAGGTGCTGACGAGGCTGCACAACCTGCGCCAGCAGGGCCAGCACCGCGACGGCATCCCGAACCGGAGCCTCGGCGACTTCGTCGCCCCCAAGGACACGGGTCTGGCGGATTACGTCGGCGCCTTCGCGGTCACCGCGGGCCTGGGCGGCGCGGACAAGATCGCCGAGTTCAAGGCGGCGCACGACGACTACAACGCGATCCTGCTGGAGTCGCTCGCCGACCGGCTGGCCGAGGCGTTCGCCGAACGCATGCATCAGCGGGTCCGCACGGAGTTCTGGGGATACCAGCCCGACGAACACCTCGACAACGAGGCCCTCATCGGGGAGAGGTACCGCGGCATCCGTCCCGCGCCCGGTTACCCGGCCTGCCCGGAGCACACCGAGAAGGCCACGCTGTGGCAGCTGATGGACGTCAAGACCCGCACCGGCATCGAGCTGACCGAGTCGATGGCGATGTGGCCCGGCGCCGCGGTCAGCGGCTGGTACTTCTCGCATCCCCAGTCGCAGTACTTCGTCGTCGGCCGGCTGGCGCAGGACCAGGTCGCCGACTACGCGAAGCGCAAGGGCTGGACGCTGCAGGAGGCCGAGCGGTGGCTGGCCCCGAACCTCGGCTACAACCCGGAGGACTGAGCCGCGAACGTCAGTCGTCGTAGACGACGACGTTGTCGGTGACGGCGTTGCGCGGGATGTCGAGGAAGTTCGCCGGGAAGGCGGGGTCGGCGTAGCCGATGCAGATGCCGCACAACACGGTCAGTTCGGCGGGGATGCCGAGCTGTTCGCGGGCGACCTCGGGATAGAGCGCTGTGGAGACCTGCACGCAGGTGTCCAGCCCGCGGTCGGTGAGCGCGAGCAGCAGCGTCTGCAGGAACATGCCGACCCCGATCGCGTCGGCGAACCCGAGGTCCTGGTGCATGCACACGATGCCGGCGACCGGTGCGTGGAAGAAGTCCCAGTTGCGCAGCTGCGCGTTCCAGCGGCCCGCGGTGTCCTCGCGGGCGACGCCCATCGCGCCGTAGACCAGTGCCCCCAGTTGACGGCGCAGGTGGCTGTGCGACTCCGGGATGCCCATCGCGGGGGGCGGGTCGGCGCGCACCGCGGCGGCGAGCGCGCCGGCGAGGCGTTCGCGCCGGGCGCCGGTGGCCAGGAACAGCCGCCACGGTTGCACGTTGGAGTTCGAGGGCGCCCGCATCGCCAGCGTCAACGCCTCGTCGAGCAGTTCCGGCGGTACCGGCTTGTCGGGCAGGAACATTCGCGTGGAGTGCCGCCGCCGGACCACGGTGTCGAGATCGGACACGCTGCCTCCTACCGGGCCGCGGGCACGCGGCGGTCCTTGCGTGCCTCCAGTTCGGCGTCGTCGACCAGGACGAACATGTCGACGCCCGGCCGGCAGAGCATGGTGACCAGGAAGCGCAGCGGTACGTCGTCGCGGTTGTTGCCGTCGGAGTAGTGGATGACGTCGCCGCCGGGCTCCCAGAACGCCTCGCCGGCGGTGATGACGCGGGGTGGCTCGCCTTCGAGTTCGAAGAGCATCTCGCCCTCGAGGACGTATCCGAAGCACGGTCCGCCGGGGTGCCGGTGAGGGGGCGCGCCGGCGTCACCGGGACCCCACTCGATGACCGCGGTCATCGCCTCGGCGCCGGCCGAAATGTGGGGCGGTGTGACGGACTGCAGCAGGGTCATCGCCTTCATCAGTCGTTGCGTCTGGTCGGACATGGCTGGCCTTCCGGTCGTCGGCGGATCTTCTCCTTCGACCCTGGCACTGCGGCGGTCCCGGGGGACCCTTGACAATCCGTAGTCCGGCCGCGGCCCCGGGGTGCGCGGTTCGCGCCGCGGGGCCGTTTCGTGACACAATCGGCGGGTGCGAGCGGTGTTGTGGGACATGGACGGCACGCTCGTCGATTCCGAAAAGCTGTGGGACATATCACTGTCCGCGCTCTACGAGTCGCTGGGCGGCTCGATGAGCCGCGAGACCAGGACTGCACTGGTCGGCGCGTCGGCCGACGAGACGATGGCCACGGTCTACACGGAGTTGGGTCTTGACCTCGACCCGCAGGCGATGGCCGAGTCGATCCGCTGGCTGCACGAGCACACGGCCGGGTTGTTCGACGGCGGACTGCCGTGGTGTGACGGAGCCCGGGAAATGCTGGAAGCTCTTGCGGCCGACGGCACCCCGATGGCGCTGGTGACCAACACCCAGCGTGCGCTGACCGAGCGTGCACTCAACAGCATTGGGCGACACTACTTTTCGGTGACCGTGTGTGCCGACGAGGTCGCCAGCGGCAAACCCGCGCCCGATCCGTACCTGCGCGCCGCCGATCTGCTCGGGCTCTCCGCGTCGGAGTGCCTGGCCGTCGAGGACTCCGTCACCGGTGCCGCGGCGGCGGAGAAAGCCGGCTGCGCGGTGCTGGTGGTGCCCAACGACGTGCCGGTCCCCGGGGGTATCCGGCGCCGGCACGCCGATTCGCTGGCGGGCCTGGACGCCGACGCGCTGCGCCGCATCTACCGCGAGATCGATCGGGAACTGCGCAGCGCGTAAAGACGCGCACTTGTGGGAATGCTCCCGACCGCTCCATGCGAGTGATTGAATGTGATGCGTATCACGCAACGGCGCGGGAAGGGTGTGTGATGGCCGGTCAAGGTGGTCCAGCTGCAGATGGTCCGGAGATCTTCTCCGGGGACGAGAAGTTCGCGTCGGGGAAGACGGCGATCCGGATCGCGTCGGTGGCCGCGCTCGGCGGCCTGCTGTTCGGCTACGACAGCGCGGTGATCAACGGCGCGGTCGACTCCATCCAGGAGGACTTCGGCATCGGTAACGCCGAACTGGGCTTCGCGGTCGCCTCGGCGCTGCTGGGCGCCGCCGCGGGTGCGATGACCGCGGGCCGCATCGCCGACAAGATCGGTCGCATCGCGGTGATGAAGATCGCCGCGGTGCTGTTCCTGATCAGCGCCTTCGGCACCGGCTTCGCGCACGAGGTCTGGACGGTGGTGCTGTTCCGGATCGTCGGCGGCGTCGGCGTCGGCGTCGCATCGGTCATCGCGCCGGCCTACATCGCCGAGACCTCGCCGCCCGGCATCCGCGGCCGGCTCGGATCGCTGCAGCAGCTGGCCATCGTGTCGGGCATCTTCCTGTCCTTCGCGATCAACTATCTCCTGCAGTACCTGGCCGGCGGCCCCAACGAGCCGCTGTGGTTCGGTCTGGACGCCTGGCGCTGGATGTTCCTGGCGATGGCGCTGCCCGCGGTGCTCTACGGCGTCCTCGCCTTCACGATCCCGGAATCGCCGCGCTATCTGGTTGCCAGCCACAAGATCCCGGAGGCCCGCCGCGTCCTGACGATGCTGCTCGGGCAGAAGAACCTGGAGATCACGATCTCCCGCATCCAGGAGACCCTGGAACGCGAGGACAAGCCGTCCTGGCGGGACATGAAGAAGCCGACCGGCGGGCTCTACGGCATCGTCTGGGTGGGCCTGGGGCTGTCGGTGTTCCAGCAGTTCGTCGGCATCAACGTGATCTTCTACTACAGCAACGTGCTGTGGCAGGCGGTCGGCTTCAGTGCCGACGACTCCGCCATCTTCACCGTGATCACCTCGGTCATCAACGTGCTGACCACGCTGATCGCGATCGCTCTCATCGACAAGATCGGACGCAAGCCGCTGCTGCTGATCGGCTCGACGGGTATGGCGATCACGTTGATCACGATGGCGGTGATCTTCGGTAACGCGACGCTCAACCCGGACGGGACACCGAGCCTGCCCGGCGCATCCGGGACGATCGCACTGATCGCCGCCAACCTGTTCGTCGTCGCGTTCGGCATGTCCTGGGGCCCGGTGGTGTGGGTGCTGCTCGGCGAGATGTTCCCCAACCGGATCCGCGCCGCGGCGCTGGGCCTGGCCGCTGCCGGCCAGTGGGCGGCCAACTGGCTGATCACCGTCACGTTCCCCGGCCTTCGCGAGCACCTCGGCCTGGCCTACGGCTTCTACGGGCTGTGCGCGGTGCTGTCGGGACTGTTCGTCTGGCGCTGGGTGATGGAGACCAAGGGCGTGTCGCTGGAGGACATGCACGGCTCGATCATGAAGAGCGAGCCGAAACCGGTCGGCTAGGGCGCGCGGCCCGGATCGTCTCCGGGTCCGCGGCGGGCCTCGCCACCGCGACGTGACACAATCGGCCAACGTGAAGACCTTCGACGCCCTGTTCGCCGAGTTGAGTGAACGGGCCCGCACCCGGCCCGCAGGCAGCGGCACCGTCGCGGCGCTGGACGCGGGCGTGCACGGCATCGGCAAGAAGATCCTCGAGGAGGCCGGCGAGGTGTGGCTGGCCGCCGAGCACGAGAGCAACGAGGCGCTGGCCGAAGAGGTCAGCCAGCTCCTCTACTGGACCCAGGTGCTGCTGCTCGCACGCGGCCTCACCCTCGACGACGTGTATCGGACGTTGTGACGTGCCCCAGAACTTGCGTGTCGCGGTCCCCAACAAAGGCACCCTCAGCGAACCGGCCGCGGCGATCCTGTCCGAGGCCGGCTACCGGCGCCGCACCGACGCCAAGGACCTGACGGTCGTCGACCCGGTCAACCAGGTCGAGTTCTTCTTCCTACGGCCCAAGGACATTGCGATCTACGTCGGATCGGGCCAGCTCGACCTGGGCATCACCGGCCGTGATCTGGCACTGGAGTCCGACGGGCCGGTGCGGGAGCGCCTCGCGCTGGGCTTCGGATCGTCGACGTTCCGCTACGCCGCCCCGGCCGGGCGGTCCTGGCAGGTGGAAGACCTCGCCGGCAGACGCATCGCCACCTCGTTCCCGAACCTGGTGCGAAAGGACCTGGCGGCCCGGAACATCGAGGCCACGGTGATCCGCCTGGACGGCGCGGTGGAGATCTCGGTGCAACTCGGCGTGGCCGACGCGATCGCCGATGTGGTCGGCTCCGGGCGCACGCTGGGTCTGCACGATCTCACCGCGTTCGGCGACTCGCTGTGCGACTCCGAGGCGGTGCTCATCGAGCGCGCCGACGACAGTGGCGACGCCGAGAAGGACGCGGCCCGCGATCAACTGGTGGCCCGGGTCCAGGGCGTGGTGTTCGGCCAGCAGTACCTGATGCTCGATTACGACTGTCCGCGTTCGGTTCTCGACCGCGCCACCGAGGTGACGCCGGGGCTCGAGTCACCGACGATCGCGCCGCTGGCCGATCCCGACTGGGTCGCCGTACGTGCGCTGGTGCCGCGCCGCGACGTCAACGCGATCATGGACGAGCTCGCCGCGATCGGGGCCAAAGCAATCCTGGCCTCGGACATCAGGTTCTGCCGCTTCTAGGAACATCGACACCGCTCACGCGCGGGATGGCCGTGTTAGCGTCGCCCTGTCCAACCACGGGGAGGTCCGATGACGCAGGTCCTGGTTCTTGTGTTCGCACTCCTGATCGGGGTGATCGCCGGCCTGCGCGCCATGACCGCACCCGCCGCTGTGGCCTGGGGCGCGTTCCTCGGCTGGATCGACGTCGACGGCAAGTGGTCGGAGTGGGTGGCACACCCGATCACGGTGACGGTGCTGACCATCCTCCTCGTCGGTGAGCTGATCACCGATCAGCTGCCCAAGACGCCGAGCCGCAAGGTGCCGCCGCAGTTCCTTGCGCGCCTGGTGACGGGCGGCTTCGCCGGCGCCGTCATCGGCAGCGCCTTCTTCCACACCTTCAGCGCGACCGGTGCGGGCATGATCGGCGCCGTGCTCGGCACCCTCGCCGGCGCCGAGCTGCGCACCAGGGTCGCCGCCGCGCGGGGTGGCAACGACCGCCCCGGCGCCTTCATCGAGGACGCGCTCGCCGTCGTCGGCGGCTTCCTGGTCGCCTTCCTCGTCAGCGTGGTGTAGCGGATGGTTCAGCGATTCGACGCGATCATCGTCGGCGCCGGGCAGGCCGGCCCGCCGCTGGCCGGCCGGCTCACCGAGGCGGGCCAGACCGTGGCGGTGATCGAACGCAAACTCGTCGGCGGAACGTGCGTCAACTCCGGCTGCATCCCCACCAAGACGCTCGTCGCCAGCGCGCATGCCGCGCACATCGCGCGCCGGGGCGCCGATTTCGGGATCGGCACCGGGACCGTGACCGTCGACATGGCCGCCGTCAAAGCCCGCAAGGACCGCATCAGCACCGGCGACCGCGAAGGCGTCGAGTCCTGGATCGAGGGCATGCCCGGCTGCACGCTGATCCGCGGCCACGCCCGCTTCGAGGGACCGCACACCCTGCGGGTCGACGATCAGGTCCTCGAGGCCGACCGCATCTTCCTCAACGTCGGCGGCCGCGCGGTGGCGCCCGATCTGCCCGGGCTGGCCGACATCGACTACCTGACCAACGTCGGCATCCTCGACCTCGACGTCGTGCCCGAGCACCTGGTGATCATCGGCGGCAGCTACATCGCGCTGGAGTTCGCCCAGATGTACCGCCGGTTCGGGGCCGAGGTCACGGTCATCGAGAAGGGCCCGCGGCTGACCTCCCGCGAGGACGAGGACGTTTCGGCGTCGATCAAGGAGATCCTCGAAGCCGAGGGCATCCACGTCGTCGTCGGCGCCGACGCGATGTCGTTCGCCAAGCAGGACAGCGGATTCACCGTCACACCGCGCGACGGGGCCGAGCCGATAAGCGGCTCGCACCTGCTCGTCGCGGTGGGCCGGCAGCCCAACACCGACGATCTCGGACTCGAGGCCGCCGGGGTGGAGACCGACAAGCGCGGCTACATCGTCGTCGACGACCAGCTGCGCACCAATGTCGGGCACATCTGGGCGATGGGGGACTGCAACGGCCGCGGCGCCTTCACCCACACGTCCTACAACGACTTCGAGATCGTGGCCGCCAACCTGCTCGACGACGACCCGCGCCGGGTCAGCGACCGCGTCACCACCTACGCGCTCTACATCGACCCTCCGCTGGGTCGCGCCGGCATGAGTGTCGACGAGGTGCGCCGGTCCGGGCGAAAAGCGTTGGTGGGCAAGCGTCCGATGACCCGGGTGGGACGCGCGGTGGAGAAGGGGGAGACGCAGGGCTTCATGAAGGTCGTCGTCGACGCCGAGACCGAGCAGATCCTCGGCGCGGCGATCCTCGGCGTCGGCGGTGACGAGGTGATCCAGGACATCCTCGACGTGATGACCGCCAAGCTGCCCTACACGGCGATCTCGCGCACCATGCACATCCACCCCACGGTCAGCGAGTTGGTGCCCACGATGCTGCAGGAGCTCGAACCGCTGGACTGATCGGCGCCCCCTTGACTGTGGCATGAGTCACAGTAATATGACCACTGGTCATATCAAGCCTGGGAGGCGCGATGCCCACGGTCACCTGGTCCCGTCTCGGCGGTGAACGCCGGGCCGCCGTGGTGGCCGCCGCGGAGGCGGAGTTCGCCGAGCACGGCTTCTCCCGCGGCAGCCTCAACGTCATCGCGCGGCGCGCGGGCGTGGCCAAGGGCAGCCTGTTCCAGTACTTCGCCGACAAGCGCGACCTCTATGCCCACATCACCGACGTCGGCAGCCAGCGGGTGCGGTCCCACATGGAGGCCCAGATCCGCGTGCTCGACCCGAGTCGGCCGTTCTTCGAGTTCCTCACCGACCTGCTCGACGTGTGGGTCGCGTACTTCGCCGAGCATCCCCGGGAGCGGGCGCTGCATGCCGCGTCGAGCTTCGAGGTCGACACCGACGCGCGGGTGAGCGTGCGGGCCGTGGTGCACCGGCACTATCTCGAGGTTCTCCGGCCGCTCGTGCAGGACGCGCGGGCGCGCGGCGACCTGCGCGCCGATGCCGACGTCGACGCGCTGCTGTCCCTGCTGCTGATGCTGCTGCCGCACCTGGCGCTGGCGCCGTACGTGCGCGGCATGGACCCGGTGCTCGGTCTCGACGAGATGTCCGCCGAACAGCCCGCGCTGGTCGTGCGGCGCTACGTCGCCGTGCTGGCCGCCGCGTTCGGTACCGGCGCGCCCCAGACCCTGTCAACCGTCCACTTCAGAGGAGAACACGCAGATGACTAGGACACGTTCGGATTCGCTCGCCGCAGGCGGTCTCAACTGGGACAGCCTGCCGCTCAAGCTCTTTGCCGGCGGCAACGCGAAATTCTGGAATCCCGCCGACATCGACTTCTCCCGGGACCGCGCCGACTGGGAGGCGCTGACAGACCTCGAACGCGAATGGGCCACCCGGCTGTGCGCCCAGTTCATCGCCGGGGAGGAAGCGGTCACCCAGGACATCCAGCCGTTCATGGCGGCGATGCGGGCCGAGGGCCGCCTCGGCGACGAGATGTATCTGACCCAGTTCGCCTTCGAGGAAGCCAAGCACACCCAGGTGTTCCGGCTGTGGCTGGACGCGGTCGGGGTCACCGACGATCTGCAGGTCTTCCTCGACGACCTCCCGACGTACCGGACGATCTTCTACGAGGAGCTGCCGGCATCCCTGGACGCGCTTGCCTCCGATCCGTCGCCGGCGGCGCAGGTGCGGGCGTCGGCGACCTACAACCACGTCATCGAAGGCATGATGGCGTTGACGGGATACTATGCGTGGCACCGGATCTGCGTAGACAACAACATCCTGCCCGGCATGCAGGAACTGGTGCGCAGAATCGGCGACGACGAACGGCGCCACATGGCGTGGGGCACGTTCACATGTCGGCGCCACGTCGCGGCCGACGACGGCAACTATGCGGTGTTCGAGAACCGGATGAACGAGCTCATCCCGCTGGCGCTGCAGAACACCGACGACGCCTACGACCTCTACGACGAGGTGCCGTTCGGCCTGCAGAAGGACGAGTTCCAGCAGTACGCCGCGGACAAGGGGATGCGCCGGTTCGGCACGATCAGCAGTGCCCGCGGTCGTCCGCTGGCCGAGATCGACATCGATTACACGCCACTGCAGCTCGAGGACACCTTCGCCGACGAGGACCGCAAGGCGCTGGCCGCCTCCGCGTGAGGTTCACGCCGCTGTCGTGACCGCCCGGCCGGCGATGAGCTGGGCGGTCACCTCGGCGACCCGCGCGCCGAGGTGACGACACGTCGCCACGTCGGCGGGATGAACGGCCTGCGCGTCGGCGTCGACGTCGGTGGCCGCCCCCGCGCCCAGCCAGAAGCCCAGCCGGTTCGGATCGAGTTCGCTGCCGGCCGAGCTGTTCCAGCCCGGGCCGAGACCCAGGTTCACCCAGTGCATGTGGTGCTGCGCGGCGAAGACGGCCAGAGAGACCAAGGTGTTCATCTTGTCGCCGCTCTTGGCGCCGGAGTTGGTGAATCCCGCCCCGACCTTGTCGCGCCACGCCCCGGTGATGCATCGCCTGCCGGTCTTCTCGGCGAAGGCCTGGAAGCCCGACGACACGTTGCCCATGTAGGTGGCGCTGCCGAAGACGATCGCATCGGCGGTGTCGAGCGTGTGCCAGTCGGCTTCGGTCATGTCGGTCACCGCGACGGGGGTCGCGGTGGCTCCGGTCGAATCAGCGCCGGCAACAACGGATTCGGCGAGGGCGGCGGTGTGTCCGAACCCGGACTGGTAGGCGACGGCGATGAGTGGAGCCCGCATCATGGTTTCCCTTCGGAGTTCAGGATCTCGAGGCGGCGGGCAGTCCAGTCGGGCAGCGCTTCGCCGGCGAGGTGGGCTTCGAGACGGTCGAGGAAGGCGTGCGTGCCGCCGAGGAAGCCGCCGGCGTTGCGCACGCCCAGGCCTCGATGGCTGAATCGCAGCAGGGTCGCCTGCCCGTCGGGGCCGTCCGGAACGAGTTCGTAACGGACGGTGCCGTCTTCGACGATCGGTTGCTTCCATTCGTGTTCGAACACGTGCGGGGGATCCCACACCAGGATGCGGCCGGTCATCCTCTTGCGCTCCGCCGGCAGGGGCGGGCCGTCGGCCACCATGTCGATCAGACCGCCCTCGACGGGCTCGATCGTGGTGTGCCCGAACCACTCTCGTCGCTGTGTGGGATCGGTGATGGCAGCCCAGACGATCTCGACGGGGTAGGGGAGTCGCCGTTCGAACCGCAGGACCGCGCGGTCGCCGTCGACGGTGATGCGGCCCTCTCGCTCACTCATCGGGTGTCCCGTGAGTGCGGTGGAGGTGGCGTTCCAGCGCGTCGAGGTGACCGGTCCAGAAGCGGCGGTACTGCTCGATCCAGGCATCGATGGCCACCAGGCCCTCCGAACGCAAGGCATAGATCCGCCGTTGCGCGTCGGGCCTTACCTCGACCAGCCCGACCTCACGCAGCACGCGCAAGTGGCGGGAGACGGTGGGCTGCGTCAGGCCGGGGAGTGCTGCGACGAGCTCGCCCGCCGTGCGCTCACCGTCGGCCAGGGAATCCAGCAGTATCCGCCGACTCGGCTCGGCGACCGCTTCGAATACGTCCACGCCACCAGTATTGCATCTGATCTATATAGATGCAATCGCATATAAGGGTTACTGGTGGAAGTTCCACTGACCGCAGTCGCGCGCCATCACGTCGTTGACGTCGACGCGACTCCCTCCGACGAGGGGCCCGGGATTCGATGCGGTGTCCACCACCCGCTGATACAGCACGGCGGCGGGGTGGATCCGGTTGCCGGACCAGGCGCGCGTCTGCCACGCCCACCGGTATCCGGGGATGCCCGACTGCCCGATCACCCCGTCGGCGATCGCCCACTGGCAGACGTCGATGCCTCCGTAGACGCCGGTGCGCTGAACGCCCAGGACCGAGTTGATGCCGCGAAACCACGGCAGCGCCACCGTGTTCCAGGTGTTGCGGTCGATGTCCTCGTCGATGGTGAAGAAGACGGGTGCGCTCCGGCCGCCTCCGGCCGCGGTGTGCAACTGCCACGCGGTGCGCGCATCGGCGACGCCGCCGGGGTAGCCGCGGGTGAAGTCCGACGGCGCCGTGCCGCCGGGCTTGCCGTACTGGTAGTTGCTGACGATCACCAGTCCCGCGGCGGTGAGCGCGCGGGCGTAGGGCAGCGTGATCGGCTTGGCGCCGAACGACGATCCGGGGCGCGAGAGCGAGACGTAGTTGACCACGCCGGCGTGACCGGCCGCCCGGATGTCCTGCGCCGGGATCTGGCGTGCGGCGAAGTCGATCAGCGTCGGGGCCGCGGCCGCCGCGCGGGGCGCCCCGGAGCTCAGCGCGACCGCACCCAATCCGGCCAGCGCCGACGCCGCGGTGGCGTAGCGCAGGGCGTCCCGCCGCGACAGGCGCCGGGGGCCGGGATCGGCTGGGTGGTCAGACACGGCGTGATGTTAACCATGTGACAGTTGTTAACGATGGAGCCCACGCCGACCCGATACCTGTCAGTGACCTGGCCGTGAACTCAGCTGGTCGCGTGCAGCAACCTCAGGGTGCCGATCTCCGCGGCGTTCTTCGTCAACTCGATCGCCACCCACAGCGCTGTGTCGGCCTGGGTGCGGCTCGTGCCCGGACCCCAGGGGAAGGTCGAGGGTGCGGCGAGGGAGTCGACCGTCGACTCATGGAGGAACTGTCGCCATCTCTGCGCCAACCCACGGACCGTCGCCACCGCCCCTTCGGCGTCGCCGGCCCACGGCAGCGCGACGGGATCGGGCATCGGCTCGTCGGACATCGCGGCCAAAGTGGCAGTCCACCAGTAGGCGATGTGCCAGGTGAGCCAGGCGATCGTCGGAACCGGCACCGGCTCGGGTTCGACCGTGGCCCAGTCCGCCCGCCACACTCCCGTGTCGTCCCGCCGGACCGTCCAGCACACGGGGGACGGCTCCCACAGCGCAGAGGTGTCGTCGATCTCGGCCAGATGGAGATCGCACAGTGCCCACGCGAGATCGAACTGTGCGCGGATCTCGGCGATCATGCTCGCCGCTGCACGAACAGCGTCTGCGCGCAGGTGCCGATGAACCCGGCCCGGTCGAAGATCTCCGCCGTGGTCACCCCGATGCCGTCGGGGCCGATCGACCCGCGGGCGCGCAGCCCGAAGTCCTCGCCGTCGGGCAGGCGGTGCAGGTGCACGACGGTGTCGGTGTTCATGAACACGAACTGCTGCGGATCCAGGGCCGCCCCGATGCCGTTGGCGGAATCGACCACCATCGCCAGGCGCTGCAGGGCGGTCGTCGGCTCCGAATCCACCAGCGGCACAAGCGGACTGATCCACGCCTCGGCGGCCGCGCCGGGTGCGGTCTGCTGCCGGCGCCAGCTCACGGTCTCCAGGTAGCCCGGTGCGCCCTCCCAGGCGTGGGCGGTGCCCGCACCCGTGCCCTCGACCATCGGGGGATAGCGGTCCACGGCGGCGTCGTGGGTGTCGCTGGTCGCCAGCAGCCACGCGGTGACCCGGGCGACGGTCCGGCGGCCGCCGTCGGGACGGTCGACCGCCATCTCGGCGACCATCAACGAGATCCGGGCCCCGGGCCGATCCACGCGCGCGCTCACCCGCACCGGTGCGACCGGGATCGCGCCCAGGATGTCCAGGCTCAGCCGGCCGACCCGCAGACCCGTACCCGCCGCCAGCTCCTCGATCGCCCGGGTCAGCAGCGCCAGCGGCGGCGAGCCGTGCTGGATCTGCGGATCCCAGTTGCTCCGGGTGCCGTCGGTGGAGTCGAACAGCGAGAACTCCCCGTCGACGCCTCGCCGGCGGAACAGGCAGTCGATCACGCGGCGAGATCCGGTGCGTGCAGGACCGCATCGGGGTCGCCCTCGTCGGGCACCTGCGGCCAGCCCGGGTAGGGCGGGGGAGTGCCGCCGAAGACGGGGCAGTGCGCGCGGTGGGCGCACCAGTCGCACAGGCGAGACGGATTGGGCCGGAAATCGCCGGTGGCACCGGCTGCGCGGATCGCCGACCAGATCGCCATCAGCGTCTTCTCGAACCGCAGCAGCTCGTCGATGTCGGGGGTGTAGTCGAGCACCTGGCTGTCTGCGAGGTAGATGAGGCGCAACCGCGCCGGCAAGACGCCGCGCGAGCGCAGCAGCGCGACCGCGTAGAACTTCATCTGGAACATCGCCTTGAATTCGGCGAGCGCGCGGGCCTCCGGCGGCGCCTTCCCGGTCTTGTAGTCGACGACGCGGAGCTCACCGGTGGGCGCCACGTCGATGCGGTCGACGAAGCCCCGCAGCAGCGTGCCGTCGGTCAGTTCCACCTCGACCCGCTGCTCGCAGGCCTGCGGGTCGAACCGCGTCGGATCCTCCAGCCGGTAGTACCCGGACAGCAGCACCCGGGCCTCTTCGAGGAGCGTGGCGCGCAGGTCGGGGGTGATCTCGTCGGCCAGGGACGGCTTCTCGGCGACGACGCGCTCCCATGCCGGGGCGGCCAGCGACAACGCCGTTTCGGGGATGCGCTCGGGCGCCGGCAGCAGGTAGAGCTGCTCGAGCGCGGCGTGCACCACCGATCCGCGGACCTGGGCGGTCGACGACGGCTCCGGCAACCGGTCGATGGCCCGGAAGCGGTAGAGCAGGGGGCACTGCTTGAAGTCGCTGGCGCGAGACGGGGACAGAGCCGGCCGTCGCACCGGCCGGTCGTCCTGCTCGCTCATGCGTTTCACCCTAGGACCGTGGGCCGACAGATCCGGGCAACCCGGGCGCGAACCGCGCCGCGTCTGCTGGCAGGCTGGTCAGCTGTGCGCAGAACCGGTCCGTTCGACGTGGGTGACCGCGTGCAACTCACCGATGCCAAGGGCAGGCGCTACACGATGCTGCTCAAGCCGGGCGGGGAATTCCACACCCACCGCGGCATCATCTCCCTCGACGACGTGGTCGGGCTGCCGGAGGGCAGCGTGGTCCGGTCGACCAACGGCGACCAGTTCCTGGTGCTGCGCCCGCTGCTCGTCGACTACGTGATGTCGATGCCGCGCGGCGCGCAGGTGGTCTACCCCAAGGACGCCGCGCAGATCGTGCACGAGGGGGACATCTTCCCGGGGGCGCGGGTGCTCGAAGCCGGCGCCGGCTCGGGCGCTCTGACGTGCTCTCTGCTGCGTGCGGTCGGGCCGGAGGGCCGGGTGACGTCCTACGAGGTGCGCGAGGACCACGCCGAACACGCGGTCCGCAACGTCGAGACCTTCTTCGGCGAGCGGCCTGCCAACTGGGACCTGGTGCTCGCCGATGTCGGCGACTACACCGGGCCCGAGGTGGACCGCGCCGTGCTCGACATGCTCGCGCCCTGGGATGTGCTGAAGGCGGTCGGCGACGCGCTGGTCCCGGGCGGCGTCCTGATGATCTACGTCGCGACCGTGACCCAGCTGTCGAAGACCGTCGAGGCGCTGCGCGAACAGCAGTGCTGGACCGAGCCGCGGGCGTGGGAGAGCATGCAGCGCGGCTGGCACGTCGTCGGTCTCGCGGTGCGTCCGGAGCATTCCATGCGGGGCCACACGGCCTTTCTGATCAGCGCGCGCAAATTGGCTCCCGGTGCGGTGGCGCCGATCCCGCTGCGCAAGAAGCGCCCGACGGTGTAATCACTCGTCAGACTCACTCGTCGTCGCTGCGCCGCAATCCGCGCCGCACCGACAGCAGTTCGAATTCGGGTCGGGCCGCGACCAGTCGTTCGGCGGCGTCGAGCACGCTCACCGCATGCGCCCGGTCCGCGGCGACCACGCCGACCCCGACGCCGGCGCGCCGGTGGAGATCCTGGGAGCCGGTCTCGGCCGCCGACACCGAGAAGCGGCGCGCCAACTCAGAAACGAGGGGCCGCACGGCGGAACGCTTCTGCTTGAGCGAGCGCACATCGCCGAGCAGCAGGTCGAACTCCAGCCAGCCGATCCACATGGGCTAGGGCGTCGGTGTTGGCGCGGCCGGCGGCGGTGGCGCCGGCGGTGGTGGTGCGTCGAGGGCGAGGAGTTGGTCGGCGGTCTGGCGGGTCAGCTGCCACGATCCGTCGGCCGGGGCGAACTCCATCGGGTACGTGAAACGTCCGCTCTGCGGGTTGGCCGTCGTGACGATCACGGTCGCGACGACGTTGCCGGAGCCGTTCTGCGACCACGCCAGATCGCGCGCCTCGAAGCTCAGCGGGAGCGATCCGTTGTCGCGCAGTGCGGCGGCGAACCGGTCCAGCCCCGCGGCCTCGCCGGCGGTGCCGTTCTCGATCAGCGTGACCTTTTCTGTTCCCGGCACGGCCGGATCGGCCAGCCGTGCCATCACGTCGGTCAAAGCGGACGGCTGCGGCAGTGGTGGACCGCCAGGTGCCGGAGGGGCCGGGGCCGGGATTCCCACCGACGGCGGCGGCGACGTCTCGACCGACGGGGACGACGTGGGAGGGGTCGCCGGACCGCACCCGCCCAACGCGAACGCCGCCACGATCGTGGCGGCGCCGCGGAGGAGAACGGGGTGACGCACCGGCGTCATCGTTCGGTAAGAATCAGGCGAATCAGCCCAGCATCCCCGCCAACGTGAACAGCGACTGCTGCGAGAGCTGCCAGCCGGTGGGGCTCGGACCCTGGACGAAGCTCAGCGGCATCGTGCGGGTCACGCCGTTGGGCAGCGTCGCCGTGACGTTGGCCGTCGCGACGTTGCCGTTCTGGTCCACATCGGCGACCGTCGCGGTCAGCGGCAGGTAGCCCTTCTCGACCGCGCTGTTGTACTTGGCGGACACGCCGATTCCGCCGATACGGCCCAGGTCCTGCACGTAGGCCTGCTTGCCGGAGAACGAACCGCCGGAACCGAGCACGTTGACCGTCTGGGTCAGAGGGCCGGCGAGCTCAGGCGCCGGGGCCAGCGGCGCGTTGACGACGACCGGCTCCGCGGACGCCACGCCTGCACCCAGTGCAATCGAGGTCACACCCACGGCCGCGGCACCCGCGACGGCGGCTGCTGCGGTCCCAGCGGTGAAGCTGGTAAAGAGGGATTTGAGGGTCACGACTGTCCTTCCGATCGGACGAACTGATGTACAGAGGCTAACAGTGTTGCTGGTGTGTCGAATTCCTACACCGCACACAATGACTGAATCGCCGGTAGCTTTGAAGTTGTTACCGCACCAACATCCGGTGTGGGAAAGGAGCTCAGCATGAGTGAGTCCGAACGTCCCGAAGCCTCTGACGCCTTCGGGGCATCCCCCCAGAGCCGATTGTCCGCAGAGGACGCTGCCGAGCTCGAGCAGCTGCGCCGCGAAGCGGCCGTCCTGCGCGAGCAGCTCGAAAGTGCGGTGGGCCCGCAGAGCGGACTGCGCAGCGCCCGCGATGTCCATCAACTCGAGGCCCGCATCGATTCCCTGGCGGCCCGCAACGCCAAGCTGATGGACACCCTCAAGGAGGCGCGTCAGCAGTTGCTGGCGCTCCGCGAGGAGGTCGACCGGCTCGGCCAGCCGCCGAGCGGCTACGGCGTGCTGCTGTCGGTCCAGGAGGACGACACCGTCGACGTGTTCACCTCGGGCCGCAAGATGCGCCTGACGTGCTCACCCAACATCGACACCAAAGAGCTCAAGAAGGGTCAGACGGTCCGCCTCAACGAGGCGCTCACGGTCGTCGAGGCCGGCCACTACGAGTCGGTCGGCGAGATCAGCACGCTGCGCGAGATCCTCTCCGACGGCCACCGGGCCCTCGTCGTCGGTCATGCCGACGAGGAGCGCATCGTCTGGCTGGCCGAGCCGCTGGTCGCGTCCGAGGACCTGCCCGACGGCTACGACGACGACGTGCTGGGCGACGACCGTCCGCGCAAGCTTCGTCCGGGCGACTCGCTGCTGGTCGACACCAAGGCCGGGTACGCGTTCGAGCGTATCCCCAAGGCCGAGGTCGAGGACCTGGTGCTCGAGGAGGTGCCCGACGTCAGCTACCACGACATCGGTGGCCTCACCCGTCAGATCGAGCAGATCCGCGACGCCGTCGAACTGCCGTTCCTGCACAAGGAGCTCTACCGCGAGTACTCGCTGCGCCCGCCCAAAGGCGTGCTTCTCTACGGTCCGCCCGGCTGCGGCAAGACGCTCATCGCCAAGGCGGTGGCGAACTCGCTGGCCAAGAAGATGGCCGAGGTCCGCGGCGACGACGCCCGTGAGGCGAAGTCCTACTTCCTCAACATCAAGGGCCCCGAGCTGCTGAACAAGTTCGTCGGCGAGACGGAGCGGCACATCCGGCTGATCTTCCAGCGCGCGCGGGAGAAGGCCTCCGAGGGCACGCCCGTCATCGTGTTCTTCGACGAGATGGACTCGATCTTCCGCACCCGCGGCACCGGTGTCAGCTCCGACGTGGAGACCACGGTGGTGCCGCAGCTGCTCAGCGAGATCGACGGTGTGGAGGGGCTGGAGAACGTCATCGTCATCGGCGCCTCCAACCGCGAGGACATGATCGACCCGGCGATCCTGCGGCCCGGCCGGCTGGACGTCAAGATCAAGATCGAGCGGCCGGACGCCGAGGCGGCGCAGGACATCTTCAGCAAGTACCTCACCGCGGAACTGCCGATCCACGCCGACGACCTGTCCGAGTTCAACGGCGACCGCCGCCTGACGATCAAGGCGATGATCGAGAAGGTCGTCGAGCGGATGTACGCCGAGATCGACGACAACCGGTTCCTGGAGGTCACCTACGCCAACGGTGACAAGGAAGTCATGTACTTCAAGGACTTCAACTCCGGGGCGATGATCCAGAACGTCGTCGACCGGGCGAAGAAGAACGCGATCAAGTCCGTGCTGGAGACCGGCCAGCCCGGTCTGCGCATCCAGCACCTGCTGGACTCGATCGTCGACGAGTTCGCCGAGAACGAGGATCTGCCCAACACCACCAATCCCGATGACTGGGCCCGCATCTCGGGCAAGAAGGGCGAGCGGATCGTCTACATCCGCACGCTGGTCACCGGGAAGAGTTCGTCGGCAAGCCGGGCGATCGACACCGAGTCGAACCTGGGGCAGTACCTGTAGCGGGTCAGCGCGCCAGCGAGTAGCTGTTGGTCAGGCCGTCCTGGAGAACCTGGGCGGCCTGACTGCTGGTGTCGATGCGCAGCGGCTCGGCGAGGGTGCGCGTGCGGTAGGACCAGCCCTCGGGGAGCGTCAGCCGGCCGGCTAGGTGCGGCAGGTCGTCGTATTCCAGGGCAGGGTCGACGATCTGGCTCCACGTCTGCATCACCCAGTGCCCGCCGTCGGGGTCGACAAGCTCGAAAATCGGTTGGCCCGCGTCGAACACGAAGACCGCGTTGCGTGCCACCGTGTTCGGCACGTACGGGGCGGGATTCATCGAAGACAGGGTGACGACGGCCTGGCGGTACATGTCCAGACCGCCGAAGGTGACGATCTCCCGATCGTCGCCCATGTCCTTCTCGATGGCGTCCATCAACCAGTAGCGCGGCCCGTTGAGCAGGGCGGCCACCGCGCCGTGCTCCTTGGCCAGGGCCTCGGCGTCGAGCCGGCTCCACAGTTCGGGCGGACAGTCGTTGAGCGGATAGGTGTTGTAGACGGTCGCCAGCGGCCCGTCCGGCCCGGCGCTGACCAGCAGCACCTCGCCGTATCGCTTGCCCCGTAGCGTCGGCACGCGGTCAACATAGCTGTTCAGCCGCCGCCAAGAAGGGACTTTCGACCCATTCTGCGCGCCGACCTCGCGACGTACGGTCCTACACGTGGTAAGTCGACGACGCGATCTCGCGGTGCTGGCGGCAACGATCCCGATGCTCGCGGCCTGCAACTTCTCGGTGTCAGCAGGGGGACCCGACTATCAGAAGCTGGAGTCGGCGATCGCCGACGAGCTCAACACCCAGTACCAACCCCTGGCGCGGCAGGTGTCCTCCGTCGAATGCCCACGGCCGGACAAGCCCCCGAAGGCCGGTGACACTCTGACGTGCGTTGCCGACCTCGACGGCGGAGACGTCCGGGTGGTGGCGACCTTCACCGACGACGACAACAACGTCGACTACCGGACCATCGACACTGTCTACGATCTCACCGACACCGAAGCCGGACTGGCCGAGCAGATCTCGGCCCGGTACGGGTTCGACGTGACGGTCGAGTGCGGCGACGGCCTCAAGATCGTCGAGTCGGGCCGGACTTTCGAATGTTCGGCGACCGATCCCGGGGGCGCGACGCGTGCGGTGCAGGTGACCGCCGGTGAGGCCGGCGAGAAAGACACCTGGAAGATCCTCGAGTGAACGATGATCCGCCTCAGCTGCGCTCGATGGCCAGGTAGGCGTCGCGGCCGGCGAGGCTCACCGCGACATCGGCGATCAGTGGCTCGAAGAACCGCTGGCGATAGAGGGGGTCGACGCTGGTGCTGACCGTGAAGTACAGCCCGGAGAGCACCGCGACGAACAGCGAGGTGTGCACCACGGTCTGAGGGACCGGCACGTGCACGCCGAACCACGTTCCCGCACAAGGTGGTTCGCCGACGGCGCAGGTGGTTTCGCCGGACCACACCACCGTCACCTCGTCGGGCACCGCGATGATGCCCAGCGCCAGGAAGAACGCGAACAGGCCGGTGGTGAACAACACCACCTGGATCGCCTGGGCGACCACCATCACGGCGACCACGTTGACCTGTTCGGGCAGCGACAGCGGTGTCGTCGCCCCCGGGCGGGCGCCCGCCAGCGGAGTGCCGGCCAGCAGTGCCGCCGGATCGGACTGCCGGGATCTGTCCTGGCGCAGTGCGCGGACCTCGTCGCGGATCGTCGCCACCATGAACACCAGCGCCACCAGGGCGAGGAATCCGACGGTCTGCCACAGTCTTTGGCGGGTCATGCGGGCCGACAGCTGCCAGAGCTCGCCGGTGAAGTACACGACCACGGTGAGCATCAGCAGCGGCAGCGCCCGGCTCATCAACGTCCCCAGCGCTCCGAGTTGCACCCACGCGAAGCGGAACGCCCAAAGCGCGATCGATCCCAGCCCCAGGTAGGTCAGCCAGATCGTCAGCAGCGACACCAGCAGGAACGCCGGAGCCTCGGCCAGGGCCGCCGCCGACCAGCCCGACACCACCACGGGCATCACGAGTACGAAGATCGCCATCACGGCCAGCGCCGTCGTGCGCCGGCCCACCCGGGAGGCGGCGGTGGACCGCTGATGCAGCACCTCGAGCGCGAACGGCGCTGCGGCCAGAACCGCCGCGATGACCGCCAGCCGCAGGACGGCCCCGTAATCCGGGTCGTCGCCGGTCCATTCGGCCAGCAGCAGCGTGGCCGCGGTCAGCGCCCCGACCCCGGCCACCGCCGGGGCCGAGCGCGCGACCAGCGCCCGGGAGCGCACCCGCCGGGTCAGCACCAGGGGCAGCCCGCGGTGCAGGAACCACTCGTGGATCGCCCGGGACGCCACCGCCGGCCCGCTCACGTCGCCGCCGTCGCGGTCCGGTAGCGGTCCCGCGCCACCAGGGTCAGCAGCAGATCCTCGATCGACGGGTCGACGAACTGGGCGCGGTACTCCTTGTCGGTGACGGCACGCGATGCCAGGTACATGAACGTCAGCGCGGTCAGGAACATCGTGATCTGGATGAGCGCCTGCGGGATCGGCAGCGTCATGCCCAGGAGCTGGCCGTCACCGGACCCGCCCCGCGTCAGCGCGGACAGCAACTCGGGGCTGATCAGGATCAGCCCGAACACCCCGAACAGCAACCCGGTCACCACCGCCACCGTCATCACCTGGGTGATCTGCGAGAGCGCCAGCACGCCAATGACATTGACCCGTTCCGAGCGTGACAGCGGGACTCGGCGGGGCCGGTCGGGCATCGACTCGAACGGGGTGCCGACGAGCATCTGCGCGTGCTCGGGCCGTTTGGCCTCCGGGCGCAGGATGGGCCGCACCAGGCCAAGGGTGCTGGAGACCAGGAACGCCGCGGCGATGGCGAACAGGAACAGCAGCGCGAGCCACAACCGGCCGCGGCTCACGGTCGACGCCATCGTCCACACCGGTCCGTTGAAGAACACCAGGACTGTCAGCAGCATCACCGGCAGCGCGCGCAGCAGGAGGCTGCCGACCGACGCCAGGTTCGTCAGCGTCATCTGCGCCGCCCACCCGAGCACCGAGCCCACTCCTGTCGCGGTGCAGAGCAGTATCGCCACGATGACCACGCCCTCGACCACCACGTCGACGAAGACCCGCGCGCTGGGGCCGCCGAACACGGTCGCCAGTGCGGCCATCGCCACCGATGCCGCGGCCACCGCCTCGCGCAGGCGCAGATTGGCCGTGCGGGACACCAGCCAGCCGACCACCGACGCTAGCGGCAGCACCAGAACGACGATCGCGAGCACGAACCACTCGGTGCGGGTGGGGGTTCCGTCGATGTCGATGGTGTGCTTGCCCGTCACCGTGACCACCACGATCGAGAACCCCATCATCACCGCGAATGCGGCGAGCGCGGGCGCCGAGCGGGCGAAGACCCGGCGCACCAGCCTGCCCGGCCGCAGCACCGCGGGCAGGCCGCGGCACAGGAACCAGTGCTCGGCCGCCAGGCGTTGCTCGCGATCCGGATGCTGCGTGCTCATGATCGCCCAATCTCACCACGCTGCCGCAGGTCATCGCCGCGATTCCGCACCGGCGTGGCCCGGCCTCCTGTCGTACCGTCCGGGCGCACCTCTAGGCTGGTCGCTATGCAACGGATCATCGGAACGGAGGTCGAGTACGGGATCTCCTCGCCGTCTGATCCGACGGCGAATCCGATCTTGACCTCGACACAGGCCGTGCTGGCCTACGCCGCCGCGGCGGGCCTGCAGCGGGCCAAGCGGACCCGGTGGGACTACGAGGTGGAATCCCCGTTGCGCGACGCCCGCGGCTTCGACCTGAGCCGCTCGTCGGGTCCGCCACCGGTCGTCGACGCCGACGAGGTCGGCGCGGCGAACATGATCCTCACCAACGGCGCCCGCCTCTACGTCGACCACGCCCATCCCGAGTACTCCGCGCCTGAGTGCACCGATCCGATGGATGCGGTGATCTGGGACAAGGCCGGCGAACGGGTGATGGAGGCGGCGGCCCGGCATGTGGCCAGCGTGCCCGGCGCCGCGAAGCTGCAGCTGTACAAGAACAACGTCGACGGCAAGGGTGCGTCCTACGGGTCGCACGAGAACTACCTGATGTCGCGGCAGACGCCGTTCTCGGCCGTCATCGCCGGTCTCACCCCGTTCCTGGTGTCCCGCCAGGTCGTCACGGGGTCAGGCCGGGTCGGCATCGGCCCCTCCGGGGACGAGCCGGGCTTCCAGCTCTCCCAGCGCTCGGACTACATCGAGGTCGAGGTCGGGCTGGAGACCACGCTCAAGCGCGGCATCATCAACACCCGCGACGAGCCGCACGCCGACGCCGACAAGTACCGCCGGCTGCACGTGATCATCGGCGACGCCAACCTCGCCGAGACGTCCACCTATCTCAAGCTGGGCACCACCTCCCTGGTGCTGGACCTGATCGAGGAGGGGCCGCAGATCGGCGCCGACCTGAGCGATCTGGCGCTGGCCCGGCCGGTGCACGCGGTGCACGTGCTCTCTCGCGATCCGTCGCTGCGCGCCACCGTCGCGCTGGCCGACGGCCGCGAGCTGACCGGACTGGCGCTGCAGCGGATCTACCTCGACCGCGTCGCGAAGCTGGTCGACAGCCGGGACCCGGATCCGCGCGCCTCCCACGTCCTCGAAACCTGGGCACACGTGCTGGATCTGCTCGAGCGCGATCCGATGGAGTGTGCGGATCTGCTCGACTGGCCGGCCAAGCTGCGTCTGCTGGAGGGTTTCCGCCACCGGGAGAACCTGAGCTGGAACGCGCCGCGGCTGCACCTGGTGGATCTGCAGTACTCCGATGTGCGGCTGGACAAGGGCCTCTACAACCGGCTGGTGGCGCGCGGCTCGATGCAGCGGCTGGTCACCGAGCAGCAGGTGCTCGACGCCGTGGACAGCCCGCCCACCGACACGCGGGCGTACTTCCGCGGGGAATGCCTGCGGCGGTTCGGCGCCGACATCGCCGCCGCCAGCTGGGATTCGGTGATCTTCGATCTGGGCGGCGATTCGCTGGTGCGGATCCCGACACTCGAACCGCTGCGGGGCAGCAAGTCCCACGTCGGCGCCCTACTGGACTCGGTGGACAGCGCCGCGGAGCTCGTCGAGCAACTGACGAACTGATCGAGCTATCCCCGGCAATCCCACGCCTGACCGGTAGGGTGGAGGGACCGGCGGGCAGCTCTAGGCCCGCCGATCACTACGCAGGAGGCAGCGATGGCTCAGGAGCAGACCAAGCGCGGCGGCGGAGGCGGCGACGATGACGACCCCACCGCCAGCACGGCCGCCGGCCAGGAGCGCCGCGAGAAGCTGACCGAGGAGACCGACGATCTGCTCGACGAGATCGATGACGTCCTCGAAGAGAACGCAGAAGACTTCGTGCGTGCGTACGTGCAGAAGGGTGGACAGTGACCTGGCCGCATCGCGATCAGTCCTTTCCCCACCCATCATCGGGAGCTTTTGACGCCTTGCCGCGGGGTCTGTCACACGGCGGAGTGAATCTGTCGTCGTTCTCGGACTTCCTGCGCCAGCAGGCACCGCACCTGCTTCCGGGCTCCGGTGGGCCCGTGCCGACGGGCATGCCGACCGATGCGGTTCCGCACGGCACCACGATCGTGGCGCTGAAGTTCCCCGGCGGGGTGTTGATGGCCGGTGACCGGCGGGCCACGCAGGGCAACATGATCGCCAGCCGCGACGTGCAGAAGGTGTACATCACCGACGACTACACGGTCACCGGCATCGCCGGTACGGCCGCGATCGCGGTGGAGTTCGCGCGCCTCTACGCCGTCGAACTCGAGCACTACGAAAAGCTCGAGGGGGTGGCGCTGACGTTCCCGGGCAAGGTGAACCGGCTGGCCACCATGGTGCGCGGCAACCTCGGTGCGGCGCTGCAGGGCTTCATCGCGCTGCCGCTGCTGGCGGGTTACGACCTCGATGATCCGAACCCGGAACGGGCCGGCCGCATCGTGTCGTTCGACGCTGCCGGCGGGCACAACCTCGAGGAGGAGGGCTACCAGTCCGTCGGCTCGGGGTCGATCTTCGCGAAGTCGTCGATGAAGAAGCTGTACGCACAGGTCACCGACGCCGAGTCGGCGCTGAGGGTGGCCATCGAGGCGCTCTACGACGCCGCCGACGACGACTCCGCGACGGGCGGTCCGGACCTGGTGCGGGGCATCTTCCCGACGGCGGTGTCCATCGACGCCGACGGCGCCGTCGAGGTGACCGAGCAGCAGATCGCCGCGCTGTGTCGCGAGATCATCGAGAACCGTTCGCGGGCAGACACATTCGGCCCCAATGCGGAACCGCTTCGAGGTGACGAGCTGTGAGTTTCCCGTATTTCATCTCGCCCGAACAGGCGATGCGTGAGCGTTCCGAGCTCGCCCGCAAGGGCATCGCCCGCGGCCGCAGCGTGATCGCGCTGGCCTACGCCGACGGCGTGCTGTTCGTCGCGGAGAACCCGTCGCGGTCGCTGCAGAAGGTCAGCGAGCTCTACGACCGGGTCGGGTTCGCCGCAGTTGGCCGCTTCAACGAGTTCAACAACCTGCGCAGCGGCGGCATCCGGTTCGCCGACACGCAGGGTTACGCCTACTCCCGTCGCGATGTCACCGGCCGGCAGCTGGCCAACGTGTACGCCCAGACCCTGGGCACCATCTTCACCGAGCAGGCCAAGCCCTACGAGGTGGAGCTCTGCGTGGCCGAGGTGGCCCACTACGGCGAGACCAAGGCCCCCGAGCTGTATCGCATCACCTACGACGGGTCGATCGCCGACGAGCCGCACTTCGTGGTGATGGGCGGCACCACCGAGCCGATCTCGTCGGCGTTGACGGAGTCCTACACCGAGAACCTCAGCCTGGCCGACGCCGTCGCGATCGCGGTGAAGGCCCTGGGTGCGGGCGGCAACGGCACCGAGCCGCGCACGCTGGCCCCGTCGACGCTCGAGGTCGCGGTGCTCGACGCCAACCGTCCGCGCCGCGCATTCCGGCGCATCACCGGCGCGGCCCTCGAGGCGATGCTTCCCGCCGCCGAAGCGCCGGCCGAGCCCGCCGAGCCGGAGAACTGACCACCTCCTTCGCGAACGTGCATTCCCAGTAGCCGTCGTCGCCGCGCGACGACAGGGAATGCACGTTCGCGTCGTCGACCCTCCAGGTTTCTCCCAGCGTGTCCGTCTTGCGCGCCGTGCATCCAGGGTGGATGATTCTGTTGCATATCGCGCATCACGTTGCGCAATGCGCAACTACACACCCCGGATGACCTGAGAGCGATGGAACCATGCCCAAAGTCGTCGTGATCGGCGCCGGCATCGTCGGGACGTCCCTGGCCGACGAACTGACCGCGCGCGGCTGGACCGACGTCACGGTCGTCGACCGCGGTCCGCTGTTCGCCACCGGCGGCTCCACCTCCCACGCGCCTGGCCTGGTCTTCCAGACCAATCCGTCGAAGACGATGACCGCCTTCGCCCGCTACACCGTCGAGAAGTTCAACAGCCTGGCCCATCCGGGCGGCTGGGCCTTCAACCCGGTCGGCGGTCTCGAGGTCGCCACCACCGCCGAACGCTGGGCCGACCTGCATCGCAAGGCCGGCTGGGCGCAGTCGTGGGGCATCGAGGGCCGATTGCTCACCCCCGCCGAATGCGCGGCCCTGCACCCGCTGATCGACCGCGAGCAGATCCTCGGCGGCTTCCACACGCCGGCCGACGGGCTCGCCAAGGCGCTGCGTGCCGCGGAAGCCCAGGCCCGCCGCGCCGAAGCGCGCGGCGCCACGCTGCTCCCGCACACCGAGGTGCTCGGCATCCTCGACAACGGCGAGCGGGTCACCGGCGTGCGCACCGCCGACGGCGTCCTCGACGCCGACGTCGTGGTGTGCGCCGCGGGCTTCTGGGGTGCGCAGTTCGCCAAGCAGGTCGGCCTCGTGTTGCCGCTCGTTCCGATGGCTCACCAGTACGCCCGCACCGGCCAGATCGCCGAGTTGGTCGGGCGCAACACCGAACTCGCCGAAGCCGGTCTGCCCATCCTGCGCCACCAGGACCAGGATCTGTACTTCCGCGAGCACGTGGACCGGCTGGGTATCGGGTCCTACGCGCACAAGCCGATGCCCGTCGACATGAGCACGCTGCTCGCCGACACCGCCGCCGAGGCCATGCCGTCGATGCTGCCGTTCACCGAGGAGGACTTCGCGCCCGCCTGGGAGGCAGCAGCGAAACTCATTCCCGCCCTGGACGACTCGAAGGTCGAAGAGGCGTTCAACGGTATCTTCTCGTTCACCCCCGACGGCTTCTCCATCATGGGTGAACACCGCGAACTGCGCGGCTTCTGGGTCGCCGAGGCGGTGTGGGTCACCCACTCCGCCGGGGTGGCCAGGGCGACGGCGGAGTGGATCATCGACGGCACCCCGTCCGTCGACACCCACGAGTGCGACCTGTACCGCTTCGAAGACGTGGCCCGCAGCCCGAAGTTCGTCCTGCAGACCAGTTCCCAGGCCTTCGTCGAGGTCTACGACGTCATCCACCCGCACCAGTACCGCACCGCGCTGCGCGGGTTGCGCACCAGCCCGTTCCACGCCCGCCACACCGAGCTCGGCGCGTTCTTCTTCGAAGGTGGCGGCTGGGAGCGTCCCGCCTGGTTCGAGTCGAACGCCGCCCTGGCGGACCGCCTCGTCGACGAAGGGCTGGCCGTACCCGCCCGTGACGACTGGGCATCGCGGTTCTGGTCGCCCATCTCGGTCGCCGAAGCGCGCTGGACCCGCGAGCACGTCGCGATGTACGACATGACCCCGCTGACCCGCTACGAGGTGTCCGGACCCGGCGCATCGGCGTTCCTGCAGCGGATGACCACCAACAACGTCTGGGCGTCGGGCTCGGTGAAGATCACGTGCATCAGGTTCTTCGAATGCGTCCACTTNGGGTGCGCACCGAACTGCAGGCCGACTGCTACGCCGGGGTGTGGGCGCACTACGCGGCGATCACCAAGCAGCGGCATCCGCAGCGACCTGACCGTCGCGCGGCTCGCCCCCGACACCTTCCAGGTGGGGGCGAACTCGCCGATGGACTTCGACTGGCTGTCCCGGCACAAGCCCGCCGACGTCACGCTGCGCGACATCACCGGCGGCACCTGCTGCCTCGGGGTGTGGGGGCCCTCGGCCCGCGACGTCGTCGCGCCGGTGTGCCCCGACGACCTGTCGCACAAGGGGTTTCCGTACTTCCGGGCGCTGCACACCTACCTCGACGCGATCCCCGTCACGATGATGCGGGTGTCCTACGTCGGTGAGCTGGGCTGGGAGATCTACACCAGCGCCGAGTACGGGTCGGCGCTGTGGAATCTGATCGCCGACGCCGGGGCGGCGCACGGGATCATCCCGGCGGGCCGGATCGCGTTCAACAGCCTGCGCATCGAAAAGGGTTACCGCAGCTGGGGAACCGATATGACCGCCGAGCACCGGCCCGCCGCGGCCGGGCTGGACTTCGCGGTCCGCCTCGACAAGGACTTCGTCGGCAAGAGCGCGCTGGAAACAGCGCCGGAACCGCAGACGGTGTTGCGCAGCATCGTGTTCGACGATCCCGACGCGGCCGTGCTGGGCAAGGAACCGGTGTTCCTCGACGGTGAATGCGCCGGATACGTGACCAGCGCCGGCTACTCGGCGACCATCGGTGCGACGATCGCCTACGCGTGGCTGCCCGCGCACGTGAACGTCGGCGACGCGGTGCGTGTCGACTACCGCGGCGCCACGCTCACCGCGGTCGTGCACGCCGAACCGGTGGTGGACCCCGAGATGACCCGGATTCGGAGGTGACGAAATGACCTCGCAGACCTTTGATGTCATCGTCATCGGGCTCGGCGGCATGGGCAGCGCCGCGGCCTACCACCTGGCCGCGCGCGGGCAGCGCGTGCTCGGTCTGGAGAAGTTCACCCCCGCCCACGACCGCGGGTCCAGCCACGGCGGGTCGCGCATCATCCGGCAGTCCTACTTCGAGGACCCGGCTTACGTACCGCTGCTGCTGCGCGCCTACGAACTGTGGGAGCAGCTGGCGGCCGACAGCGGCCGCGAGGTGTACCGGATGACCGGGGGGCTGTTCCTGGGCGCGCCCGACAGTCTCACCGTGGCCGGCAGCCTGCGGGCCAGCCGCGAATGGGACCTTCCGCACGAGGTGCTCGACGCGAACGAGATCCGCGCACGGTACCCGAACTTCACCCCTCAGCCCGGCGACGTCGCGCTGTACGAGGCCAAGGCCGGGTTCGCCCGGCCCGAGCTGACCGTGCAGGCGCACCTCGACCTGGCCGAGAAGGCCGGCGCCACACTGCAGTTCGGTGAAGAGGTGCTCGAGTGGTCGGAGACCGCCGACGGCGTGACGGTGCGCACCGCCACCGCGACGTACACGGCGGGCCAGCTCGTCATCTGCCCCGGCGCGTGGGCGCCGCAGCTGCTCGCCGAGTTCGGCATCCCGATCACCGTCGAACGTCAGGTGCTGTACTGGCTCGACCCCGTCGGCGGCACCGGCCCGTTCGTCGACCACCCGATCTTCATCGAAGAAGACGCCTCCGGGATGCAGAGCTACGGATTCCCCGCCATCGACGGACCGCGCGGAGGTGTCAAGGTCGCGTTCTTCCGCAAAGGGGTGGAATGCACGCCCGAGACCATCGACCGGACCGTGCACGCCGGCGAGATCCGCGAGATGCGGGACCGGGTCGCCCGCCTGCTGCCCGCGCTCGACGGGCCGTGCCTGCACTCGGCGACGTGCATGTACTCCAACACCCCGGATCAGCACTTCGTGATCGCGCGCCATCCCGACAGTGACCACGTGACCGTGGCGTGCGGATTCTCCGGGCACGGCTTCAAATTCGTGCCCGTGGTGGGGGAGATCCTCGCCGACCTGGCGCTGGCCGGTGCGACGGCGCACCCGATCTCGCTGTTCGACCCCCGGAGGTTGGTGACGACATGACCGCCCTTCTCGCCACGCTCGGCGGCCGCTACTACACAGGCGCCGACGTCTTCGCCGCCGAGCAGGAACACATCTTCGAGACGATGTGGTTCTGCGCGGTGCGCTCCTCGGACCTGGCGCTACCGGGAAAGTTCAAGAAGGTCCAGGTCGGTCGCGAGAGCGTGCTGCTGGTGCGCGGACGCGACGGTCTGCTGCGCGCCTTCCTCAACGTCTGCCGGCACCGTGGCGCTCAGCTGTGCACCGAGTCCGAGGGCGAGGTGAAACGCACGCTGCGCTGCCCGTACCACTCCTGGACCTACGCCCTGGACGGCAAGCTCGTCGCCGCGCCGAACATCGGCACGCTGACCGACGGCGCCGGCGCGCCGATCGACCGGTACGCCTACGGTCTGGTGCCGGTCGCGCTGACCGAATGGCTCGGCTACGCCTGGGTGTGCCTGTCCGACACGCCGCCGCCGTTCGAAGACGTGATCGCCGAGGCGACCCGGACCCTCGGCGACGCCGACGCGATCAACCGGTACGGCATCGGGGGCCTCGACGTGGGGCACCGCGTGGTCTACGACGTCGCCGCCAACTGGAAGCTCATCGTCGAGAACTTCATGGAGTGCTACCACTGCAGCTCCATCCACCCCGAACTGGTCGGCGTGCTGCCCGAGTTCGCCCGGGGAGTGGCCGCCCAGGCGAATGTCGGCCTCGGCGCGGAGTTCGGCACCGAGGTGGCGGGTTTCACCGTCGACGGCGCCGCAGGCTTCGACCGGCTGCCCGGCATCACCGACGACCAGGACCGCCGCTACTACGCGATCACCGTGAAACCGACCGTGTTCATCAACCTGGTGCCCGACCACGTGATCTTCCACCGGATGTTCCCGATGTCGGTGGACCGCACGATCGTCGAGTGCGACTGGCTCTACACCGGTGACGTGGTGGCCTCCGAGCGCGACGTGTCCGCGTCGGTCGAACTGTTCCACCGGGTCAACGTGCAGGACTTCGAGGCCTGCGAACGCACCCAGCCGGCGATGTCGTCGCGGGCCTACCGCGACGGCGGGGTCCTCGTTCCCGCGGAACATCACCTCGCGGAGTTCCATCACTGGGTAGTGTCCCGGCTGGCGACGTCGGTGTAGACGACAACGAGGAGGCCGCGGCAGCATGGACGGTGAACCCGACCTCTGTATCGGTGGTACGTGGCGGCACGCCTCCGACGGCGGCACCCGCGACATCGTCAACCCGGCCGACGGCAGCGTCGTCGCCGTGGTGGACGAGGCCACCCCCGACGACGCGCGCGACGCCGTGGCGGCCGCCCGCGCGGCGTTCGACGACGGCGCCTGGCGCGCCACCACCGCGGCCGAGCGCTCCGAGCTGTTGAGCAGGATCGCCGACCTGCTGCAGCGCGACAAGGAGGATCTCGCGCATCTGGAGACCCGCGACACCGGAAAGACGCTCGCGGAGAGCCGCATCGACATCGACGACGTCACCTCGGTGTTCCGGTACTACTCCCGCCTGATCGGCGTCGAGGCCGACACCCTGGTCGACGTGGGCGATCCCGCGGTCATCAGCCGGGTGGTGCGCGAACCGATCGGCGTGTGTGTGCTGATCGCACCGTGGAACTACCCGCTGCTGCAGATGTCCTGGAAGGTGGCGCCCGCACTGGCGGCGGGCTGCACCATGGTGGCCAAACCCAGTGAGGTCACCCCGCTGAGCACCATCGCGTTCGTCCGTCTGCTCGACGAGGCCGGCATACCGCCCGGGGTGGTGAACCTGCTGCAGGGCAGCGGGGCCACCCTCGGGTCCGCGCTGACCGACAACCCGGAGGTCGACTTCATCTCGTTCACCGGCGGTCTGGCCACCGGGCGCAACATCGCGGCGACCGCCGCCGCGCACGTCACCAAGGTGGCCCTCGAACTCGGCGGCAAGAACCCGCACATCGTGTTCGCCGACGTCCGCGACAGCGGAGACTGGGACGCCGCGGTCGACCATGTGCTCACCGGCGTGTTCCTGCACTCCGGGCAGGTGTGCTCGGCGGGTACCCGGCTGATCGTCGAGCAGTCCATCGCCGATGACTTCGTCGCCGCGCTGGCCGAACGCGCGGCCGCCATTCGGGTCGGCAACGGCATGGACCCGGCCAGCGAGACGGGGCCGCTGGTCTCCGAACAGCATCGGGCGAAGGTGGAAGACTATGTTGCCCTGGGGATCTCCGAAGGCGCAAAGCTGGTCTGCGGGGGTGCCCGGCCCACCGATGCGGCCCTGGCGGACGGTTACTTCTACCTTCCCACGATCTTCGACCGGTGCGACCGGTCGATGCGCATCGTCGCAGAGGAGACCTTCGGGCCGATTCTGACGGTCGAGCGATTCACCACCGAGGACGAGGCCATCGCCCTCGGCAACGACACGGAATACGGTCTCGCGGCCGGGGTTCGGACATCGGACGCCGCCCGGGGCGAACGTGTGGTGCGGGCACTGCGGCACGGCACGGTCTGGCTCAACGACTTCGGCTATTACACCGCGTCCGCCGAATGGGGCGGGTTCGGGAAATCGGGCAACGGGCGCGAACTGGGTCCGACCGGGTTGGCCGAATACCAGGAGCTCAAGCACATCTGGCACAACACCGCTCCCACCGCCGCGGGCTGGTTCAAGAACTGAGATCGGCCTGAAAGAAGGGCAACACCATGGTGATCAAACAGCCGCATGCCGACAGTGGCATGGAGGACTTCGGCTACAAGGAATCGCTGGACCGCAGCATCGGCAAGTTCGCCAGCTTCGCCGCGGGCGTCAGCTACATCTCGATCCTGACCGGTACGTTCCAGCTGTTCTACTTCGGGTTCGGGACAGGCGGGCCCGCCTACCTGTGGTCGTGGCCGATGGTGTTCGTCGGCCAGATGGCCGTCGCGCTGTGCTTCATGGAGCTCGCGGCGAAGTATCCGGTGGCGGGCTCGGTCTACAACTGGAGCAAGAAACTGGGCAGCCGGCTGGTGGGCTGGACATCGGGATGGCTCATGCTGACCGCGTCGATCGTGACGATCTCCGCGGTGGTGCTGGCCTATCAGCTCAACCTGCCGCGACTGTGGAGCGGATTCCAGATCGTCGGCGACGGCACCGGCACGTACGACTTCGCCACCAACGCAGTCATTCTCGGCACCGCGCTGATCGTCTTCACGACGGTCATCAACGCCCTCGGCGTCAAGCTGATGTCGATCATCAACAGCGCCGGGGTGTTCATCGAGCTGATCGCCGCGGTGCTGATCGTGATCATCCTCGCGGTCAACGTCAAACGCGGGCCGGACGTCTTCTTCTCCACCGAGGGCTACGGCGAGGGGGAAAGCCTCGGCTACCTCGGCGTGTTCCTCATCGCGTCGCTGGCCTCGCTCTACGTGATGTACGGCTTCGACACCGCGAGCTCGCTCGGTGAGGAGACGGTGGAGCCGCGAAAGACCGCGCCCAAGGCCATCTTCCGCGCGATCCTGGCATCGTTCGTGATCGGTGGCGGCATCCTGGTGTTCGCCGTGATGTCCGCTCCGAATCTCGAGGACCCGCAGATCGGGGAGAGCAGCGGCGGCCTGCAGTACATCGTCGAGCAGGTGATGTGGGGCCCGCTGGGCAAGGTCTTCCTCGCGTGCATCGTCGTGGCGGTGACGGTGTGCACCTTGGCCGTCCACACCGCGGCGATCCGGCTGTCGTTCGCGATGGCGCGTGACAACGCCCTGCCGTTCGGGGAGAAGCTCGCGACGGTGAACCCGAAGACGCAGACCCCGATCGTGCCGGCCGTTACGATCGGCGTCATCGCGGCGATCATCCTGGCGATCAACATCGGTCAGCCCAAGATCTTCACCGTGCTGACGTCGATCGCGATCATCATGATCTACCTCGCGTACCTGATGGTCACCGCACCGATGCTCAAGAAGCGGTTCCAGGGGCAGTGGCCGCCCGCGGATCTCAAAGAGGGCGGCTATTTCACCATGGGCAAGTGGGGACTGCCGGTGAACATCTTCGCCGTGCTGTGGGGGGCCTCCATGGCGCTGAATCTGGCGTGGCCACGCGTCGCCGTGTACGGCGACCCCTGGTACAACACCTGGGGCGCGTTCGTCTACATCGGCGTCATCGTCGGCTCGGGCCTGTTGTGGTACGCGCTCAAGGGGCGCCATCACATCGGCACGCTGAAGTCCCACGCGGTCGAGACGGTACGAGAGGCCGATCCGGATGAGCTTGCGGGGCAGGCCTGATGGCTGACGCGGGAACCTTCGACTACGTCATCGCCGGGGGCGGCACCGCCGGCTGCGTGCTCGCCGCGCGGCTCTCCGAGAACCCGGACGTGACGGTGTGCCTGATCGAGGCCGGACCGTCCGATGTCGGCGACGACAAGATCCTGGTGCTCTCGGAGTGGATGCATCTGCTCGACTCCGGCTACGACTGGGACTATCCGGTCGAGCCGCAGGAGCGTGGCAACTCGTACATGCGGCACGCGCGCGGCAAGGTGCTCGGCGGCTGCTCGTCGCACAACTCGTGCATCGCGTTCCACCCGCCGGCCGAAGCCCTCGACGAGTGGGCGGCGATGGGCGCCACCGGGTGGGGTGCGGCCGAGGTGCTGCCCCTGGTGAAGCGCCTCACCGAGACGGTCACGCTCCGCGACATCCCGCCCGAGGATCCCTGCGGTGCAGCCGTTCTCGAGGCAGCGGCGTTGGTCGGGATGCCGACGGTGGCGTTCAACCGCGGCGAGACGGTGCGCAACGGTGCGGGTTGGTTCCAGATCAACGCCACTATCGACGAACACGGTCGGGACATCCGTATGTCGACCTCGCACGCGTTTCTGCACCCGATCCTGGGCACCCGCAAGAATCTCGAGGTGCGCACCGACACCTGGGTGTCGGAGGTGCTGTTCGACGACGCCCTGCGTGCCACCGGGGTGCGCTACCAGCGACCGGACCTGACCGGTTACGACACCGTCGCCGCGCGCCGGGAGGTGATCCTGACCGCCGGCGCCATCGACACCCCGAAGCTGTTGATGCTCTCCGGGATAGGGCCCACCGCACACCTGCGCGAGATCGGCGTGGACGTGCGCGTCGACTCTCCCGGCGTGGGCGCCAACCTCGACGACCACGTCGAGGGACTGGTGTTCTGGGAGGCGGCCCGGCCGATGGTGACCGCGTCGACCCAGTGGTGGGAGATCGGGCTGTTCACCACGATCGACGAGGGCGTGAGCCAGCCGGACCTGATGATGCACTACGGCAGCGTCCCGTTCGACATGAACACGCTGCGCCGCGGCTACCCGACCACCGACAACGGATTCTGCTTGACGCCCAACGTGACCCAGGGTCACTCCCGCGGAACCGTCCGGCTGCGCACCCGCGACTTCCGTGACCGCCCCCGCGTCGACCCGCGGTACTTCACCGATCCGGACGGCTACGACGACCGGATCATGCTGGCGGGGGTGAAACTCGCCCGCCGTATCGCCGAACAGTCGCCGCTGACACCGTGGGTGGCGCGCGAACTCGCGCCGGGACCGGACGCCACCACCGACGACGAGCTGCTCGACTACATCCACCAGTGCCACAACACCGTCTACCACCCGGCGGCGACGGCCCGGATGGGCGCGGTGTCCGACCCGATGGCCGTGCTCGACCCGCAGCTGCGGGTCAAGGGGGTCGCCGGACTGCGGGTGGTGGACGCCTCCGCGATGCCGAAATTGCCGGCGGTGAACCCGAACATCACCGTGATGACCATGGCGGAGAAGTGTGCCGACCTCATCCGAACAGGCTGAGCGCGCCCGGCTGCCGGACTTCCTGGCCGAGCACACCCCGTTCCAGGCCTCGACCGCCGAGGAACTCGCGGCACTGGCCGACGGGGCCGCGATCGAACGGTTTCCCGCCGGCGTCGTGGTCGCCGACTACGCCGCCCGCGTCCCCGACGAGGTCTGGATGGTGCGCGACGGCATGGTGGCGTTGCGGGCCAGCGGCGACGGCTCGCTGATCGATGTCGTCGGCCCCGGGGGCATCTTCGGCTACATGCCGCTGTTGACCGGCGCCGGAATGGATTTCGAGGCGCGCACCGCGGCGCCGAGCACGCTGATCCGGCTGCCGGGCAGCCTGGTCCGGGCGCAGTTCGCCAAGCCGGCCGGACTGGCGTTCCTGGCGTCGTCGGGCTGGAACCGCGCGGCGGCCGAGCGGCCGACCATCGCCCCGGCCACCGACAGCAGGCCGGTCGCCGAGCTCGTCCACGGCGACGTACTGATCGTCGGGCCGGGGGAGACCGTGCGCGACGTCGTGACGAAGATGACCGAACACCACGTGTCCTACGCGTTGATCCGGTTACCGGACGGCGGCCTGGGCATCTTCACCGACCGCGATCTGCGGACCCGGGTGGTGGCCGCGGGGTTGTCCGTCGACGTCTCCATCGCCTCGGTGATGAGTGCCCCGGCCCGCACTGTGACCGCCGACCTGACCGCCGACAGCGTGCTGATGGAGATGCTGGAGTGCGGATTGCGGCACATGCCGGTGCTCACCCCGCGCGGCGAGGTGGTGGGCGTGCTCGAGGACGCCGACCTGCTGGCCGCGTCGGCGCGCCAGAGCTTCCTGCTGCGCCGCTCGATCGCGCTCGCCACCGATGCGGCACAGTTGCGCGCCGTCGGCCACCAGGTCACCGGGACCGCCGTGGATCTGTTCCGCAGCGGCACCAAAGCGGTGGCCACCAGCGCGATCCTGTCGGTGGTGATCGACAGCCTGGTGCGCCGCGCGCTCGAACTGGTCGTCGCGCAGGGTGACGGCGTGCCCGCCGGCGGATTCGCCTGGCTCACGCTGGGCAGCGTCGCACGCCGCGAGGCGATGCCGTCCTCCGACGTCGACAGTGCGCTGTCGTGGCGTGACGACCTGGCAGATCAGGCGCCGCGGCTGCGGACCCTCGCCGGTGCGGTGCACGACCTGCTCGATGACGCCGGGCTGCCCTCGGACCGCAACGGCGCGATCGCCGCGAAGCCGAAATTCTCGCGCTCACAGTCGGATTGGCGTACCGCCGCGCGCGGATGGCTCGACGACCCGCTGCGCGACCGCGGGCTGATGTTCTCCTCGCTGCTGATCGACGGGCGCGTGGTGTGGGGCGACCCGGGCCTGCACACGGTGCCGGCGGCCTATCAGCGAATGCGCGAGGAACATCCGAACGCGCTGCGCCTGCAACTGCTCGACGCGCTGTCGGGCCGGATGAAGACCCGCTCGCTGCGCGATGTGCTGTCGCGGCGCGGCGGCACCTTCGACCTGAAGAACCACGCCGTCACGCCGATCGTCAACCTGGCCCGGTGGGGTGGGCTGGCCGCCGGCGTCACGTCGGCGTCCACGCCGACGCGGCTGGAGGCGGCGGCGCAGGCGGGCGCGCTCAGCGAGCGCGATGCCCGCACGCTGGGCGACGTGTTCGCGATGTTGCAGCGGCTGCGGATGGCCCATCAGGTGGATCAGATCACCGCGGGCCGCACGCCCGGCGACATCGTCGCGTCCTCCGAGTTGTCCCCGCTCAACCGCAGTCTGCTCGGTGACGGGCTGCGTGAGATCGCCGCAGTGCGGCGACGTGTCGGCAACCTCGGGCTCACGGGCGTATAGGGTCGGTCAGCAATGCCTTCCCCCGAGCCCACCCCCTCCGAGCGCGCACCCCGGGAGCCGGCCGCCGCCGTGCAATCCGTCGACCGGGCGTTGCAGGTGCTGGAGATCATCGCCGATCTCGGGCAGGCCGGGGTCACCGAGATCGCCGCCGAACTCGGCGTGCACAAGTCCACTGCGTCGCGTCTGGTCGCCGCGCTGGAGGCCCGCGGCTACGTCGAACAGATCTCCGAACGCGGCAAGTACCGCCTCGGGCTGGCGATCTCCCGGCTGTCCTATGCGGCCGGGGGGCACGCCGACCTGGTGAAGATGAGCCAGGACATCTGCGACACGCTCAGCATCGACGTGGGGGAGACCACCAACGTGGCGGTGCTCGACGGCGACCGCATCGTCAACATCGTCGAGTCGATCGGCCCGGCGGAGATCACCCTGCGCACCTGGGTCGGCCAAAGCTGCCCGGCGTACGCCACTTCCAGCGGCAAGGTGCTGCTCGCGGGACTGGAGCCCGCGGACGTGCGGGGCCGGCTGCGCCCGCCCTGGGTGCCCTTCACCGACGCCACCGTCACCACCGTCGACGAACTCGCCGAGCAGCTGGCCGCGGTGCGGGAGCGCGGATGGGCCAGTGTCACCGAGGAACTCGAGGTCGGTCTGAACGCGGTGGCCGCGCCGATCTTCGATGTACACTCGCAAGTGGTTGCGGCACTGAGTGTTTCGGGGCCGGCCTACCGGCTCTCGGTGGAGCGGTTCGACGAGGTGGCGAAACGCACGGTGGCCGCCGCCGACGCCGTCAGCCGCCGCCTCGGCTGGAGTGCGCGGACCGGTCAGGTCCAGTAGAGCGTCCGGGCGGCCGGCAGCGTCGCGGCGATTTCCGCGTCGAACCAGGATCGCAGTTGCGCCATCGTGTCTTTGGGATAGACGTACTTCGCCGCGCCGTACTTGCCGAACTTGCGTGTCCGGGCCGCCTCGTCCATCTCCAGTTTCGTCCGCGGGTACCACGACGTCAGCACGTCTTTACTGGCCGCGGTGAAGCGATGGGTGATGCACTCGACGGTCAGATCGAGGTCCGGGATGTCCGCGGTGGCGTCGGCCACGGTGCGCAGTAGATCGCCGTAACCGGTGCGCCAGTCCGGGATCGGCATGATGGGCGCGATCGTGAGGCCCACCGGGTACCCCGCGGCGGCCAGTGCGGCCAGCGCCGCCACCCGTCGGGGCAGCCGTGCGGTGCCGCCCTCGAAGCGCCCGGCGATCTCCTCGGTGTTGACCGACACCCGCACCCGGGTCCTGCCGTGGTGCGGCAGGCTGAGCAGCGGCGCGACGTCGTCGTACTTGGTGGTGAACCGCAGCCCGACCCGGGCCGTCCAGTCGTGGGTGCCGACGTGGGCGATGGCCGCCGACAGCGATCCGGTCAGATGCTCGAGCGCCAGCGGATCGGTGTAGCAGGACGCCTCGAACGTGGTGCCCTCGCCGGCGCGCACCGAGGCCGACGTGACGGTGCCCCGGCCCACGTGGTCGTCCATGCCGGCGAGGATCTCGGGAAGGTTCGCGTACACCCGCGTGACCGGCGGCCCGGAGAGCGAGCCCGCGAGATAGCAGTACTGGCAGTGCCCGGGGCATCCCTCGGCGAGGTCCATCCGCCAGTCCGCACTCGGTGGAATCGGCTGCATCCGCCGCTTCGACGGAGGCGCCACCACCACCGCCAGCGCGCGTTTGGCCAGCGCGTAGGTGGACCGATCGTCCTCGCCGCGCAGCGAGGGTAAGCGGTCACCGCGCAGGACGTCGATGTCGGGAACGCCGGCGGCCTCGCAGCGGGAGATGATCTGCGCGCCGTGCGGGAGTTCGGCCGCCGAGCGCGTCACCAGCACACGCCGGGGGAGCCACCGCACAGGCCCCGGGGAAGATGTCGTCATCGCTTGGGAAGCAACGGAATTGATCTTGTGGTCATTCCTGTCTTCGGTCCAGCAGCAGACCGGCGAACGCGTCGGGGCACTCCAGCGGGGTGAAGTGGCCGGCGTCGGGGGCGGTGTGCAGCGTCACGTCGGTGAAGTAGTGCTCGAGCCGATCCGACCATGCAGGGGGGAACAACGGATCACGGCCCGGCCACAGCACATCGGTGGGGGCGTGGATCCTGATCGCCTGCTCGGGTGGGAGCTCGGTCAGTGACTGCGCGATGGTGCCCGCCCCGGCCCGGTACCACGCGATCGAGGCGGTGAAGGCGCCCGGCAGTGCATAGTCGGCCACCAGCGCGTCGAGGTCGTCCTCGCTGAGGGTGAATCCCGGTCCGGACCAGTGACTCCAGAAGTGCGACAGATAGTCGCGCACGGCGTCGCCGTCGCCGTCGACCAGCCGCGCCGACAGCGGCAGCTGGTGAAACGCCTGGTACCAGAACTCTGCTTGCGCGGGTGCGGTGAGCACCCGTTCGCCTGCACCGGGCAGCGGCGGGGACAGCACCAGCGCGTGCACCAGGTCCGGATGCATGCGCGCCACACTCTGGGCGACGCGGCTGCCGACGTCGTACCCGCCGATCACCACCGGCGCCAGATCGAGTTCGGCGATCAGCCCGACGACGCTGGCCGCCTGCGCCGATGCGCTGTAGAAGTGGCTGACGGCCACGTCGTGCTTGTCGGAACCGCCGAAGCCACGCAGATCGGGCACCACCACGTCGAGGGTCCGGCCGGAGGCGAGCAGCAGCGGAACCAGCCGCCGGTAGTCGTGCCGGTTGCCGGGCCAGCCGTGCAGCAGCAGCACCGACGGGGCGCCGGGAGTGCCGAAGCGGTCGAAGGTCAGCCGGAAACCGTCGACGGGCGCGCTGCGCGATGCCCGTGACCCCATGGGTTCATTGTGGCGCGTCGGCGACGGCGCGATGCAGCGTTTCGGAATCCCCTGTGATGACCGCGAGCACCGTCCGCCACGAATCCGACGGCCGGTTCAGCATGCCGCTGTGGGCCTCCCATCCGGCCACCGGACGGCCATCGTCGTAAAACCCTGCGCGCAAACGGATCACGCCGGGCATCTCGTCGGGGTCGGCGCCGTGCGGCCCGCCCGGGATGCCCTGCACGGCCTCGATGAAGTCGCCGGGCGCGGTCATCGAGAAGCGCAGCACGTCGGGGTTGCGGTTGTGCCAGTCCGACGGGTCGTCGACGCCGACACCGGAGCCGGCGGCGGCCAGGAACAGCGTCCGGTCCGACGTCAGTCCCAGCGCCTCGGCGGTGCCGACGATCGAGCCGCCGTAGGAGTGCCCGATCACCGTCACGGGGACGCCGGGTGCCACGGTGCGGTCGACGTCCTCGCTGAACGCCACCAGGCGCGGTGCCATGTCCAGCGCGCTGCGCGGGTCGGCGGCCTCGAGCAGCACGGCGGCGGGATCGTGCACCTGGGGGAACGGTCCGCCGAGGTAGGTGATCACCGCCGTGTCGCCGTGGCTGCCGGACACGAACCGGCGTGCGGTGGCGGCGGTGGCCGCTGAGCCCTCGATCGTGGTGTTGACGCCGGGCACCAGCACCGCGACGCTTCGGGTGGTCGCGAGGTCGCCGTGCAGTTCGACCAGCGACGAGCGGGCGGGGTCGAACGCCAGGATCTGGCGCTGGATGCGGCCGCCGGCGCGGGTCGGGTCGTCGACCTCGGCGAGCAGCCCGCGATACAGCGCAATCCGCCGGCGGGACTCGGCGTCGCGCCCGGACTCGGCCAGGATGGCCGCGGCGATGTTGATCCGGTTCGCGGCGACCCGCATCGGCCACGGAACACCATCGGTGTTGCCGACCTGCCTCGGGTACTGCGCGACCAGCCGGTCGCGCTGCTCGGGTGTCATCGCGGCGATCTGGCCGGCGATGCCGTCCTGGCTCGTCGTCGGCCAGCCGTTTACGCCGTCGACCGGGGGAGCGGGCGCGGCGCCGGCGGGCACGGTGGGCGCCGGCGTGCGGCGGGTGTCCCCGCTCAGCGCCGCGGCGAGGTCGGACGCCGCGTCGCCGGCGGCCGCGCCCAGCCGGTCGAGGGCCGCCAAGAGCTGCGAATGTGTCTGCGCTGCAGCGACATCGAGCATCTGTCCAGCCGCGGTCGCGTCGCCGCCGGCCAGGAGAACCAGCACCGGATCCAGGGTGGCCGCGCGGGTGACCGAACCGTCCTCGGCGACGGCGAGGCCGTCGCGATGGGCCCGTGCGAGGACGTCCAGTACGCCGGTGCGCGCGGCGGCCAGCTGCTCGGCACCGTCGGTCGCGGCCACCGACGCGGCAATCAGCCGACGCGCCGCCGCTGCG
>NZ_JYNX01000027.1 GCF_001044255.1 Mycolicibacterium chubuense | reverse complement strand
GCAAAACCCTCGACTGGAAAACCCCAGCCGAAGCCCTCAACGAACTACTGTCAAAACCGCCAACTGTTGCATCGACCCCTTGAACTCAAGCGCCGAGTCGCGGACGACTCCGCACACTCGGCGGCCGCACCGCACCGTCACTGGTCGAAGTCGACCGTGCCGCCGGCCAGCAGCGTCTGCTGCACCCCGCGGCACTCCACCAGCACCGGTGAGGCGTCGCCGGGTTCCGCCGACAGCGTGGCACTGCGCCCGCTGACGCTCAGCCGCAGCCGATGGCCGCGGTAGCGGAACGTGAACTCCAGTCTGCCCAGGGCTTTCGGCCACAGCGGGCCCAGCACGATCCGGTCCCGGCGGATCTCCAGGCCGGTGAAGCACCGCTGCAGCAGGTCGATGCTGCCGGTCATGGCCGCCAGGTGGATACCCTCGGACGTGGTGCCCTGCTGAATGTCGACGATGTCGGAGGCGAGGGCCTGCGCGAAGTACTCCATGGCTTGCGCGCGGTTGCCGCGGGCGACCACCCAGGCATGCACGACGGCGCTCAGCGTCGACCCGTGCGAGGTACGGTCCTGGTAGTAGTCGATGGTCGCCGGGATCTGCTCGGGTGTGAAGCGGTATCCGAGCCGGTCGAAGAGTTCGTAGAGTTCGTCGGCGGAGAGCAGGTAGAACAGCATCAGCGCGTCGGCCTGCTTGGAGGCCTTGTAATTGTTGGGGCTGTCGTTCTCGGCTTCGAGGATGCGGTCGAGGCGCTGCATGTTCGCGTACCGGGCCCGGTAACCCGCCCAATCCAGTTCCGCGAGCTTCTCGTACCCCTCGAACTGACTGATCACCCCGTCGTGGAACGGCACGAACATCCGCCTGCTGACGTCGTCCCAGCGCACGAGTTCGTCGTCGTCGATGCCGAGGCTCTCCATCAGGGCGAGCCGGTAGTACATCGGGATGCGTTCGAGGGCCTCGAGGGTGCGCGCGATGACCCAGACCGCCAGCACATTGCTGTAGGCGTTGTTGTCGATCCCGTCGTATTCCTTTCCGGGATAACCGGAATGGAATTCGTCGGGGCCGATCACCCCGCGGATCACATAGCGTTGCCGCTCGTCGTCGAACTCGGCGAGGCTGACCCAGAACCGGCTGATCTCTGCGAGCATCTCGGCCCCGTAGTCGATCAGGAAACCGATGTCGCCGGTGACCTGGTAGTGCTGCCAGACGTTGTAGGCGATCGCCAGCCCGATGTGGTGGGCGCGGGCGCTGGCGTCGGGGTTCCAGTGGCCGGACTTCGGATTCAGGTGCAGCCGTTGACTTTCCTCACGTCCGTCGCTGCCGGACTGCCATGGGAACATCGCGCCGACGTGACCGGCCGCCAGCGCGGCGCGGCGGGCCTCGGGCAGCCTGCGGTAGCGGTACATCAGCAGAGAGCGGGTGACTTTCGGCAGCCTCAGATTCGTCACCGGGAACACGAACAGCTCGTCCCAGAACACGTGGCCGCGGTAGGCCTCGCCGTGCAGGCCCCGAGCCGGCACCCCGACGTCGAGGTCGGCCGTATGCGGCGACAGCGTCTGCAGCAGATGCAGCTGGTGCAACCGCACGATGCGCAGCAGGTCCGCGTCGCGGCCCATCTCGACGTTGAAGCGTTCCCACAGGTGCGCCCACGCCAACCGGTGCGCGTGCTCCAGCGTCGCGAAATCGCCGGCCCGCTGCAGTTCCCGTTCCGCCGCGACGACCGGGCCCGAGATGCCGTGGTCGCGGCTGGTGAACACGCAGACCACCTTCTCCAGTGTGGCCGACTGACCGGTGCGCAGGTCCGCGGTGAGCCGGTGACCGATGCGGGCGTGCTCGGTGAGCGTCAGGCACTCGGCGGGAGCGTGGACGTCGCCGACGCGCAGCGTGTTGCGCACCGCGATCGCGATGTCGATACCCGACTCGACGGTCTGTGCGGCGAGCAGCACCGAGTCCGCGGCGAGTTCGTGCATGGCCACCACGTCGAGGTGACGTGACGCGAGGTCGCGGTACCGGTCCACGCCGCGGTTGGCCACCGCGCCGTCGACGGACGACCTGAATTCGATTCGGCCCGACCAGTTCAGCGCCTCCACCGTCGTCGTCAGCGCCGCGACGTGCGGTTGATGCATGGAGACGAACCGCTTCTGGCGCACCCGGACGTCGCGGCCGTCGGCGTCGGCGAACAGGAACTCCCGTGACAGCGTGGCGCGGCGCAGATCGAGGGTGACCAGGTAGGAGGAGACGTCGACGTCGTCGATGCCGAACCACGCTCCCCCGTCGATGCGGAAGGTGACCGGCAACCAGTTCGGCAGGTTCACCAGAGACTCGTTGTCGATCGTCACGCCCGCCACATTGTCGGTGAGACGGTTGTAGATCCCCGCCACGTAGGTGCCCGGGTAGTGGAACTGCCCCGCCTCGCATTCCGGCGCTGCGCCGCGCACGGCCAGGTATCCGTTGCCCATGGTGCACAGCGCTTCCCGCAGCTTCTCGTCCTCGGGCCGGTACCCGCCGTAGGTCATCATCCACGGATCGTTGAGGGTGTCGTGCTCGGCGGTGAGCTGCTCGACGATCTTCTCGAGGAACTCGCAGACCGCCTCGGGGTCCAGGAGTGCGAACCGTGCGGCCGATCGACGATCGCCCGTCTCGACGCTGCGCACGGCGATGCCGATGCCTTTGTTCCGGACGGCGTCGAAACCGTCTTCGTCGGTCAGGTCGTCGCCGATGTAGATGGGGAGCAACAGATCCGTGCCGTCGATGCGCTCGAGGATCCAGTCGATCGTTCTGCCCTTGCCCCACTCGACGTCGGGGCGCAGCTCGATGACCTTGCGCCCGCCGGTCACCCGGAGCTGGTGGCGCTGACCGAGGATGCGGACGGTCGCCATCACCTCGTCGACACGTTCGGGGGCCACCGCCCGGTAGTGCACCGCGACCGAGAATCTCTTGTCCTCGATGAGCAGTCCTTCGACCGACGCGAGCTGCCGGCGCAACTCATCGCGGGCCTCCTGCAGGACGCGCACGGCCGCGACACCGGCCTCGTTCTCGTGGCACGAACCGTCGGGCGCGGCGAGCTCGAAGCCGTGGCTTCCCGCGTACCACAGGCCGGGCACCCCGACACGGTCACGGATGTCGGCCAGGGCGCGGCCGCTGATGATCGCGACCGGGCAGCGCGCGGCGAGTGCGGCGAGCACCTTGTCGGCGCCGGGGACCAGCGTGGCCGCGTCGGGTTCTCCGACGATCTCGGACAGGGTCCCGTCGTAATCCAGCATGACGACCGGCTGCCGGGTTTCGAGCAGCCCGGCGAATTCGCTGTAGGACTGCAGCGCATCGGCCATCTCCGAGGTCCGGCGGAAGCTGTCGCGCACCGACACCGCGACGAGGTCGGTGATCACGACGTCGGCTCCGCAGCGGCGCAGCGACTCCGCGTCCCCGGTGCGGTCGAGTCCGATCACCAGTCCGAAGCCGCCGTTGCGGCCGGCCGCGACGCCGGCCTCGGTGGTGTCCACGACGACGCAGCGACCCGGGTGCACCCCCAGCCGGCGGGCCGCCTCGAGTAGCACGTCGTCCGGGTCGACGTCGTCCACGCTCGCGGCGAGAACATTCGACAGCCCTGCGGCGTCGAGCACGTCCGCGCTGTGCGGCTCGTCCGAGTACACCGCCGCCTTGATGTCGTCGGCGGCGAGCCTGCGGACGAACTCGACGGTCGACTCGACCACTCCCGCGCCGTCGAGGTCGACGATCACTGCGTCGTGGTAACGCGGGTCCACGAACACCGGCAGCGACATGCGCATCCTCCTCACACCCCAAAGGCCCTGAGCCCCATGTGATCGTCTCGGCGGTCGCACCCGGAAGGGCAGGAAGTCACTCGTTGTCCGATCGGGGACCTTCTGCCCTCGGCATTCGGGACCTTCGGCGCGGCGCTGTGGCCCTCGGACGGTACGCGCGCGGGGCAGGAACGCAGAGGGTGGACACATGGCTGCAACACGGCAAGACACGTACGTGCGCGACATCTCCACGCTGACGATCGCCGACGCCGAAGAAGCGGGTGGCAAGGGCGCGAACATGGGCGAAATGGTCGCCGCCGAACTGCCGGTCCCGCCGGGCTTCGTGCTGCTGCGCGACTGCTACCGCGAATCCATGCGCTCCGGCGGGGTCGACGCGGAGCTCAACGCGCTGCATCGCGAGGCGCTGCAGGCTGCCTCCGACACCGTCGCGCTCACCGAGCGCTGTGAGCGGATGCAGGGCCTGGTGCACAAAGCCGGCGTCAGCGACTCGGTGCGCCGACGGATCTTGGACGCCTACACCGCGCTGGGCCCGGCGTCGGTCGTGGCGGTGCGGTCCTCGGCGACCGGCGAGGACGGTGCGGACGCGTCGTTCGCGGGGATGAACGCGACCCTGACCAACATCACCGGCGAGGACGGGCTGATCGACGCCGTGGTGCGGTGTTGGATGTCGCTGTTCAGCCCGCGCGTCATCACCTACCGCGCCAGCCGCGGCTTCACCGCCGACCCGGCGATGGCGGTCGTCGTCCAGCTGATGGTCGACTCGGAGAAGGCCGGGGTCGCGTTCACTGCCGACCCCAGCAACGGCGCCCAGGACCGGGTCGTCATCGAGGGCGCCTTCGGTCTGGGCGAGGTCGTGGTGTCCGGCGAGGTCGAGCCCGACACCTATCTCGTCGCCAAGGACACGCTGGCACCACTCGACATCCGGCTCGGCCACAAGGCGTTCAAGATCATCCGCGGCGCCGACGGCCACGACACCACGGTCGATCTCAGCGAGGCAGAGGCGGATTCGCGGGTGCTCTCCGACGACGAACTCCGCACGATCGCCGGACTCGCGATCGCCACCGAGCGGCACAACGGCTGCCCCCAGGACACGGAGTGGGCGATCTCCGGCGGCAAGACCTATCTGGTGCAGGCCCGCCCGATCACCACACTGGGCCACACCACCCCGGCCGCGGCCGAGAAGCACGTGGTGCTGGCGCGCGGGCTGGCTGCGGCGCCCGGGATCGCGTCGGGCAGGGTCCGCGTGCTCGAGACGCCCGATCAGGGCGAACGGCTTCAGAAGGGCGAGATCCTCGTCGCGCAGATGACCAACCCCGACTGGCTGCCGACGATCCGTCGTGCCGCCGCGCTGGTCACCGACACCGGAGGCATGACGTGCCACGCCGCGATCGTGGCCCGCGAACTCGGGGTGCCCTGCGTCGTCGGCACGCGCACCGCCACTCGCGATCTGCACGACGGGACCGTGGCCACGGTCGACGGAGCGCGCGGGGAGGTGGTGTCGGGGCGCGTCGAGCCGAAGCCGACGGTCACGGTCACCGAGCGCAGCGCGGGACCCCAGGTGGTCAGCGAGGTCACCGGCACCCGCGTCTACGTCAACCTCGCGATGCCCGAGTCCGCCGAATCCGTTGCGGCACAGCCCGTCGACGGGGTCGGTCTGCTGCGTGCGGAGTTCATGCTGACCGAGGCGCTCGGCGGCCGCCATCCGCGCGACCTGATCGCGCACGGAGAACAGCGCACGCTGGTCGACAAGTTGGCGGCCTCGGTGGGGCGGATCGCCGCGGCCTTCGGCACGCGCCCGGTGGTGTACCGGGCCACCGACTTCCGCAGCAACGAGTTCCGCGGACTGGTGGGCGGCGAAGCCTACGAACCCGTCGAGCACAACCCGATGATCGGTTACCGCGGCTGCTACCGGTACATCTGCGAACCCGACCTGTTCGCCCTCGAGCTCGAAGCGCTGGCCCGCGTGCGGGAGCAGTCGCCCAACGTCACGCTGATGATCCCGTTCGTGCGCACCCGATGGGAGCTCGAGGCCTGCCTGGAACTGGTCGATGCCAGCCCCCTGGGGCGGCAGCGGGGGCTGCACCGGTGGGTGATGGCCGAGGTGCCGTCGGTGGTGCACTGGCTGCCCGAGTACATCGGAATGGGCATCGAAGGAGTGTCCATCGGCAGCAACGATCTGACCCAGCTGGTGCTCGGCGTCGACCGCGACTCCGACGTCTGCGCCGAGCTGTTCGACGAATCTGATCCGGCCGTCCTCGACGCCATTCGCCAGATCGTCGGCACCGCAAGGAGAATGGGTGTCACGTCGTCGCTGTGCGGCCAAGCGCCGTCGACCAATCCGGCGTTCGCGGAGCACCTGGTCCGGATGGGCATCACGTCGGTGTCGGTCAATCCCGACGCCGCCGCGTCGGCCCGTTGGGTGATCGCCGCCGCCGAGCGACGGGTCCTGCTCGAAGCGGCGCGGTGACCGCGACGCTGCCGGCTACCGGCGGCGGCATCGCGATGACCGCCGTGCTCGCGCGGTGGCGCAGGTACCTCGAGCCGACCCTGACAGTGATCACCGTGGGCGCTCTCGCCGCGGGCGGAATCGCTTGGGCCGCAGGCCACCAGCGGTTCGCCGACGGCTGCTGGATCGCCGGCACCCTGATCGCGCTGGCGCCGGCCCTGTGGTGGGTGATCGCCACGCTGCGGCACGGCCGGGCGGGAGTCGACGTCATCGCGGTGCTGTCCCTGGTCGGCACGCTGGTGGTCGGTGAGTACCTGGCCGGTGGGCTGATCGCGGTGATGCTGGCCGGCGGCCGCGCGCTCGAAGCGGCCGCACAGCGCCGCGCTTCCCATGATCTGCAGGCGCTGTTGGCGCATGCGCCGCGCTCTGCGCGCCGCCGCACCGGCGAGACGGTGGCCACGGTCTCCCTCGACGACGTGGCGGTCAACGACCTGCTGGTCGTCAGACCCGGCGAGGTCGTCCCGGTCGACGGACGGGTCACCGGCACGGTGGCCGTCCTCGACGAGTCGGTGCTCACCGGCGAGCCCCTGCACGTCGAGCACCCGGCCGGCGACATGATCCGCAGCGGCGCCGTCAACGCCGGAGGGGCGTTCGACCTGCGCGCGACGGCTACCGCCGCGGACAGCACTTACGCCGGCATCGTCCGGCTCGCCCGGGAAGCCGGCGCCGAGAGCGCACCCATCATCCGGCTCGCCGACAGCATCGCCGCATGGTTCCTGCCCGTCACGCTGCTGACCGCCGGGGCAGCATGGTGGTTCAGCGGTTCGGCGGCACGGGCTGTCTCAGTACTGGTGGTCGCGACCCCCTGCCCGCTGCTCCTCGCCGCTCCGGTCGCGATCGTCTCGGGCCTGTCCCGCGCCTCCCGCCGAGGAGTGGTGATCCGCAGCGGCGGCGCGCTCGAAAGCCTGGGGCACGCAACCACTCTCGTACTCGACAAGACCGGCACGCTCACTCAGGGCCGCCCGACGGTCCTGGAGACCCTCACCGCACCCGGACATCGGGCGGCCGACGTGCTGGCACTCGCCGCTTCGGTCGACCAGATGTCGGCCCACGTCCTGGCCGAGGCCATCGTGGCCGAGGCATTGGCTCAAGGGCTGGAACCGGCGCTGCCGACGAACGTCACCGAGGAACCCGGCCGGGGCGCCACCGCGACCGTCGACCACCGCCGCGTGTACGTGGGAAAGCTGGACGCCGATGGGCTGTCCGCGCCGTGGGCCAGGTCGGCGTCCAACCGTGCCCGGCTGGACTCCGCGGCGATCGCCTGGGTCTGCGTCGACGGTGAGCCCGTCGGGGCCGTGCTGCTGCGCGATCCTCTCCGCCGTGACGCTCCCCGCACGGTCCGACGGCTGCGCGCGGCGGGACTGAACCGTCTGGTCATGCTCACCGGCGACCGCCCCGACCCCGCCCGTGAAGTCGGCGCCGTGCTGGGTCTCGACGCTGTGTACGCCCAGCAGAGCCCGGCCGACAAGGTCTCCGCCGTCCGCACCGAACGCGAATCCGCCACCACGATCATGGTCGGCGACGGGGTCAACGACGCACCCGCGTTGGCGGCGGCGACGGTCGGCGTCGCGATGGGAGCTCGCGGGGCCACGGCGTCGTCGGAGGCCGCCGACATCGTGCTGACCACCAACCGGCTGGACCGACTGGCCGATGCGATGGACATCGCCCGCTGGTCCCGGCGCATCGCGGTGCAGAGTGCCACCGTCGGCATGGCGTTGTCAGGACTGGCGATGGCCGCGGCTGCCGTCGGCTGGCTGCCGCCCGCGTGGGGAGCATTGCTGCAGGAGGGCATCGACGTCGCGGTGATCCTCAATGCGCTGCGGGCGCTGGGCGCCGATCCCGCCACGCACGTCGACCTGCCACCGGACACCGGAGAACTGTTGCGGCGCTTCGCCTCCGAACACGACGAACTGCGCGAGGCCGTGGGGCTGCTGCGCGAGGCAGCCGATCAGCTGGTCGGCGGCGACGCCGCGGCCCTGGCCACCCTGACCCGCGCCCATGCGTTCCTCACCGAGCGGCTGCTGCCCCACGAAGTCGCCGAGGAGACCGAGCTGTATCCGGCGCTGGCGCGCCCGCTCGGCGGCGGCGAGGCCACCGCCACGATGAGCCGGACCCACGCCGAGATCCAGCGGTTGTCCGACCGGATCGGCACCCACGTCGCGCTCGCGCGGGCTTCCGGCGGCGTCGCGCCCGACCAGACCGAGGACCTGCTGGCGTGCCTGTACGGTCTCTACGCCCTGCTGCAGCTGCATTTCCTGCAGGAGGAGGAGAACTATTTCACGCTCACCGGTGACCAGTGACGTGACCAAGGACTCTTCTGCGCTGCCCAGCACGGACATAGCGTCGGGGCCGACAGGACACACGGAGACCCCACGGAATCGGAGAAAACGCGATGTCGGACACCACGCCCCCCGACGACCGGCCGGTGATCGCCGGCATCGACGGTTCGGCGGCTGCGCTGCACGCGGCCGAATGGGCCGCTGACGAAGCACTCGCCCGGGGCGTGCCGCTGCGTCTGGTCTACGTGACCAAGGCCCGGCACACCAGCACCGATGATTACAACGAGGACGTCCACCACGGCCGGACCGCGCTGCAGCAGGCCGCCGTGACGGTCGAGTCGCGGAGTCCCAAGCTCTCTGTCAGCACGTCGATCGTCGGCGGCCCGGCGGGCGCAGCCCTGCTCGCGCTGTCCGCCCAGGCCGAGATGGTGTGCGTCGGATCCGTCGGCATCGGCCGTTACGCCCGATCGATCCTCGGGTCGACCGCGTCCGAACTCGCGGAGAAATCCTCGTGCCCGGTGGCGGTGATCCGCCCCGCGGACGACACGGCGGGCCACGGCGTCAACTGGATCGTGGTGGCTGTCAACGACGATCCCGACCACACCGCGGTGGTCGACTGCGCGATGCACGAAGCGGCGCTGCGGGATGCGCCGGTGTTGGCGCTGGGTGACCGGGCGTCTGCGACGGCGCCGCACGGTCTCGACGACGACGTCAAAGAGTTGCGCCGCCGGTATCCCGGTGTGCACGTGTACCCGATCGCCGAACGCGCCGACGTGCGGCACTTCTTGAAGAAGCACCGGGAGCGGGTGCAGCTCGCGGTGATCGGCAGCACCGAGTCGAGTGATCTGGCGGAGATCATCGGCCACCGCGAACATCCGATGTACCGGCACGCGAACGCGTCAGCTCTGGTGGTGCGGCACTGAGCAGTCAGGAGTTCTCATGACCGAGTCCAACACCGAGTACGGGATCGTCGTCGGCATCGATGGCTCTCCCGAGTCGCAGGCCGCCGTCCGGTGGGCCGCCGACGAAGCCCTGCTGCGCCGCGAGTCCGTCACGCTGCTGCACGTGGTGGCACCGATCGTGGTCACGTGGCCGATCGAGAGCGTCGAATTCAGCTATGCGCAGTGGCAGGAGGACAACGCCCGGTACCAGATCGAACAGGCGCAGAAGACGTTACAGGCCTCCGTCGGGGACGCCGCCGCGCCGCCGGTGCGTGCGGTTCTGCGCCGTGGCGGCATCGTCACCGAACTGGCGGCCGCCTCGGCGAGGGCGACCCTGGTGGTCGTCGGCAGCCGCGGACTCGGCCCCATCGGCGGGGTCCTGCTGGGCTCGGCGAGCCGGAACCTGTTGCATCACGCGAAGTGTCCGGTGGTCGTCACCAAAGCCGACGCGATGAAGTCACCGGAACGTACTGCCCCCGTCCTGCTGGGTGTCGACGGCACGCCCGCCTCCGAGGCCGCCACCGCGTTCGCGTTCGACGAGGCCTCCCGCCGTGGCGTCGACCTGGTGGCGCTGCACGCCTGGAGCGACGTCGGCGTGTTCCCGATCCTGGGGATGGACTGGCACACATACGAGCAGGAGGGCCAAGAGATCCTCGGCGAGCGGCTGGCGGGCTGGCAGGAGCGCTATCCCGACGTCCACGTGCAACGCCGCATCGTGTGCGACCGCCCTGCGCGCTGGCTCGTCGACGAGTCGCGGAAGGCTCAGCTGGTGGTCGTCGGCAGCCGTGGCCGCGGTGGCGTCCCGGCTATGCTGCTGGGCTCGGTGAGCACCGCGGTGGCCGAATCCGCCTCTGCACCGGCGGTTGTGGTGCCGAGCTGACCTCAGCCGGCGGCCGCGGCGAGGACGTCCACCGCTGATTCGATACCGCGCGCGAGCTGATCGACGTCCGAGGCGGCGTCGAAATCCCCGAGGATCCCGAAGACCAGTTCGTCGGCGTAACTGAGGATCGCCACACCGGTGCGCAACCGCATCGCGATCGGGGGGACCGGCAGTACACGGATCACACGACGCCCCATGATGGTCATCCTCTCGCGGGGGCCGGGCACGTTCGTCGCTACGGTGACGATGCCGCGTTGAGGCAGCCGGGTCAGCGCCCGCACGGCCCAAGCCGTCACCGGGAACGGCACCAGATTGGACATCGCGACGAAGATGCCGCCCGCCTCGCGCTGCCCGCTGCTCTTGGCCCGGGCCAGCCGGCGATGCACGGCCTGCAACTGCTCGACCGGGTCCTCCTTGTCGGCGGGCAGAGTGGGCAACATCAGAGACACCCGATTGTCGGTGCGGTCCGCCGCGTCGTTCGACCGGATCGACACCGGGACCAGGGTGCGCAGCGACGTGCGCTTGGGTGTCTCGCCCCTGCGCTCCAGCGCCGCGCGGTAGCTGCTGGTGATCGCGGCGAGTGCGACGTCGTTGATCGTCACGTCGAACGAATCACAGATCCGGGCAACGTCTTCCAGCTTCACCACCGCGGCACTGAAGCGGCGCATGGCCGAGACGGGACCGTTGAGCGACGACGTCTGCGCCGGACGCAGGATACCGCTGGTGACCTGCAGGGCCCCGCCGACCGCGAGCGCCGACACGCGTGTGGCCGCGGTCGCCGCCCGCCACATGCCGCCGGCCCAGCGCAGCGGATTGAGCCCCAACCCCGGCACGGAGAACGCGGTGTCCGCGGATTGCCGGGCGGCACGGATCTCCGTGTCGTAACTCGGCGCCTCGCTGCTGTCACCGAGCCGGGAGAACAGGTGCATCGTCGCGATGCCGTCGGCGATGCAGTGGTGGATCTTGATCAGCACCGCCCACCGGTCCTCGTCGAGGCCCTCGATGACCCAGCATTCCCACAGCGGGCGGTCACGGTCGAGGCGGCGCCCCATCACCTCGCCCACGAAGCCGTGCAGGGCCGCATCGTCGCCCGGACTGGGCAGTGCCGCGCGGTGCACGTGGTGGGACAGGTCGAACTCGGGGTCGTCCTCCCACTCCGGTGGGCCGAGGTCGAGCAGATGGGTGCGCAGCACCTGCCGGAAGCGCGGGATGTCGACAACCCGGTCGGCGACTCCGGCCACGAGCGTGTCGATGTCGGGCATCGGCCCCTCGAGGATCGACAGGCCACCGACGGCCAGGCTGACATGGCGGTCCGAGTCCTCGGCTTCCAGAAAACCGGCGTCCAGGTTCGTCAGATGCTCCACCCCCTCACTGTCCGGCGGGGTCGGCGGGGGCGGAAGGGGCCGATGTCCCTTGCCGCCGGGACCAACCGCCCTACTGCCCCGCGCTCCGACGGAGCCTGCGGATCTCACGCCGGCGCGCAGTACCTTTGCTGCGCTTGCGCGATGGACTCCTCGAGCGGGCAGGTGGTGTCGAGCCGTTGGGCCTGCGGCCAGTCCCCGTGGGCATCGCTGAGGGCAGCCGCGATCTCCGGCGTGGCATCCGACACCGACGGCCCCCGCTCGGCGACCCGGCGCGCCGCCGCCTCGACCGGGGCGCCACAGATGAATTCGACCATCTCCGAGGCGGTTTCGTGAGCGACATCGCGCGCTTGCTGCCGGTGCGCCGCATCCCGCCAGGTGCCGTCCAGGATCACCGGCCAGCCCTGCGCCAGCAGGTCGCGGGCGCGGCGCAGCACCTCGTCGTACACGACGGCGACCTGGTCGGGGGCGTACAGTCCGGCGTTCAGCGTGCCGGTCGCACCGCTGAGCCGCCCGGCGTCCTGCAGGTGCCTGCGTACCTCATCGGTGGACACGACGCGCGCTCCGGTACGGCTCGCGAGCCCCCGCGCGACGGTCGACTTCCCGGTCCCGGGTCCGCCGCCGATCATGACGAGGCGCACCGCGCCCGAGCGTAGATGGCGCACGGCGATCCCGAGGTGCCGCTGCGCGTCCACCGCCGCGTCGGCGTGGCCCTGGGTGACCCGCACGCAATCCACCTTGGCCCGCACCACGGCCCGGTAGGCGACACAGAAGTCGGCCAGCGAGCGCGGAGCCGGGTCGTCGGCCTCGGTGCGATAGGCGTCGAGGAACCATACGGCCAGGTCGGCCCGACCGCAGAACTCCAGATCCATCGCCAGGAACGCAGCGTCGTCGACCCCGTCGACGTACCGCAACCGATCGTCGAATTCCAGGCAGTCCAGCAGGACAGGGCCGTCGGGCAGACAGAAGATGTCATCGGCCAGCAGATCGCCGTGGCCGTCGACGATGCGTCGCAGTGCGATTCGCTGGGCGAACAGAGCTGTCCGTCCCTCGAGGAATCGGGCTGCGCGCGTGGCGATCTCGTCGACGAAATCGGACGCGACGACGAAGCCGGCGTGCTTGCGCAACTCGCCCAGGTTCTCCTCCCACCGCGCGGCCGTGGCGGCGGGGCTCGCCTGCGCGTCGATGGCGGGCCCTCGCGCGGCGCCGCGGTGGAAGTGCGCCAGCCGGGCCGCGATCCCTGCGAGATCCGCCTCGACGGGCGCTCCGCTGCGGACCAGCGTGGCCAGCCGCGCCGCGTCGGGGTACCGCCGCATCACCACGACGGGTTCGCGCATCCCGGTCGGGGTCTCGAAGTAACCGATGCCCTCGTAACTGTCGGGGGCGAGCCTGCGGTTGAGCTCGAGCTCGCGGCGGCATACGGCGTCGCGACTCGCGACCGTGGTGAAGTCGCAGAAGTCGGTGCGCACCGCCTTCTTGGCCTTGTACGCCCTGGCTCCCAGCAGCGTCACGACCCCGGTATGGGTCTCGTGTACCTCCGCACACAGGTTGCCTGGAGCGGACCAGGGTTCGGGCACCCGGTGCCCGGCGGTGACGTCGGCCATGGCGTCCACTGTGCCGGAGGCCGCCCCGGCGCGGGCAGAGCCGGAGGGCCCGCCGTTGAGGACCATTGACCCTGGTCGCCCCGCCGGGGCTGGGCGAGAGTTGAGCCAACCGAAACGGAGGGCGCGACATGCGCGACATCGGCGTGGACCCCGAGGTGATCAGCGATGCGATATGGCTGGCCTGTCGTGCACCGTCGTTGTACAACAGCCAGCCGTGGCACTGGGTCGTCGACGCTGCGGGGATCGAGCTCTTCGCCGAGCCCGATCGCGCACCGGCACGTACCGACACCAGCGGGCGGGAGGTGCTGATCGCCTGCGGCGCTGTCCTCGACCACTTCCGGGTCGCCATGGCCGTCGCGGGGTGGATGACGTACGTCGAGACCTTTCCCAATCCCAACAATCTCGATCATGTGGCGACGATCGGATGCGATCCGATGGACTTCGTCACCGACGGGCACCGTCAGCGCGCCGACGCCATCCTGCGCAGGCGTGCCGATCGGTTGCCGTTCGCCGCGCCGCCGCAGTGGGATGCCGTTGTCGAGCGGTTCGCCGAGGACCAGACCCGCGACGTGCGCATCGACGCGATCCCACGCCAGGCCCACCGTCAGCTGGCCGACGCCTCGGCCATGACGGTGTCCGCCCGCCTCTACGACTCGTCGTATCACGCCGAGCTTCTCGGGTGGACCACCGATGTCGCGGTCGCCGAGGGGATTCCGGCCAGCTCGTTGCTCACAGCCGCGGAAAGCGAACGCGTGGACATCGGGCGGCGCTTCCCCACCGTCCGGCACGAAGACCGGCGGGGCGAGATCGCCGAAGACCGCGCGGAAGTCGTGTTGCTGTCCACCTATGACGACACCCGCCACAGCGTGCTGCGCTGCGGCGAGGTGCTCTCCGCGGTGCTGCTGGACGCGACGATGGCGGGGCTGGCGACCTGCCCGCTGACCCACATCACCGAGGTGCCCGCCAGCCGGGAGATCCTGGCGGAGTTGATCGGACACCGTGGGCATCCGCAAGTCCTCGTCCGCGTGGGGGTCGCGCCGGGTGCCGACGACATCGAGCCGCCGACGCCGCGTCGGCCGCTCGCCGACGTCCTCGAATTCAGGGTGTGACGCATGGCGACATCTGCGGCCGTCGTCGTCGGTATCGACGGCTCGGACTCGGCCATCGACGCCGCCGTGTGGGCGGTCGACGAGGCCGTGAGCCGCGACATCCCGTTACGGCTGGTGTTCGCCCTGTCTCCGAACGAGTCGGCGCACCAACTGGCCGCTGCGGAGAACGCGGTACAGGCGGCCTGCGCACGCGTCGACGCCACCGACCGGCCCGTCAAGCTGGAAGCCGAGATCGTTCGCGACCCGGCGGTCCGCGCGCTCGAGGACGCGTCCCGGCAGGCGCAGATGCTGTGCGTCGGCTCGGTCGGCCTCACGCACGGTGGTCTGACCCGGATGGGATCGACCGCGGCGGCGCTGGCGACCTCGGCACACTGCCCGTTGGCGATCATCCACCCCGCCGGACGCGAACCGGGCTGGGTGGTGGTCGAAGTCGGCGAAGACCCGGCCACGGACGTGGCGCTACGGCGCGGCGTGGAGGAGGCTCTGCTGAGGCGCTGCGCGCTGCGGGTGGTCACCACATGGCCCTCGCGCTACACCGACATCCACGATGCCGGTGCGGTCGCCGACGGGAACCGGCTCGCGCGACGTCGACTCGATCGCCGACTGACCACATGGCGCGTGCGGTTCCCGGACTTGGACATCCAGGCCGTCGCGTCGCCCGGCAGCTTCGTCAACTATCTCGCCCGCCATGTCCGCTCGATCCGGCTCGTGGTGGTTCCCCATGAGCGCGCCGACGCCATCGCCGAGCTGATCGGCCCGCCCCAGCAGGGCATGCCCGGCGACCTCGGCTTCGATGTGCTGTTGTGCGAACCTCACTGCCGCACCAGCAGCAGCGAGCAGTTGGGGTAGCCCAGAATCGGGTGGCAGTTCGGCATCGTCAGGGTCGGCAGCGCGTCCGCGTCGGCCGCCCCCACCACGGCCAGGCCGACGTCGCCGTGACCATCTGTCTCCCAGCCGAACTGGTGACCTGAACCGGCCGCGACCGTCTCGACGTGGACGTCGGGATAGCGTCGCACCCAGCTGTCGGCGCGCCGGTCGATCTGCCGTACCACGCACCCCCGGAGCCGGCCCTCGTGCATCGCCAGGTGAACGACGTCGTCGTTACCGACGTCGTCGGACAGCACCACCGAGATCACCCCGTCGGTGTGCGCGGTCCCGTCGGTCCGGCTGCGGATGACGGCCACCGGGCACGCCGAGGCCCGCGCCAACGCGGCCGCCACGCGCCCGACGACCGGTTCGTCTGCGGCCCGGCGCGGCCTCGCGCCGATACACACCATCGCCGCATGCCGAGACTCCTGGAGCAGGATGTCCTCTGGCCGCCCGATGATCTGGACGCGCTGAGCGCGAACACTTTCCGTGCTGATCAAGGCAGCGTTCTGCGCCGCCAGGAGTGCCGCGTCGGCGGCACCGTCGTCTGTCGCGCCGCCCGAGGCCACCACATGCACGATGCGCAGAGGCAGGTCGCGGTCCACCGCCTCGGCGGCCGCCCATCGGACGGCGTTCAGCGCTGCGCGCGAGCCGTCGACACCGACGACGACGGCGAGTCCCTCGCTGGACGGCAGGGAGTCGGACACGGTTCAGGCGTTGTTGTTGGTGCGGCCGCCGTTGTCGGCGAGCCCGCCGAGCTCGGTGTCCCAGTCGGCGTAGCGACTTCGGTCGAGCCGCATCCGCAGCACCGCCCATCCGGCGACGGCCAGCCCCACCGCCAGCGACCACACCGACACCGCGGCGATCACGGCTTGGACGGCGGCATCACGGTCGGTGGGGGGTGCGGCCCGGCGGTTGCCGGCCTTGTCGATCCAGATCGTCACGTGGTCGCCGGATTTCAGCTTGGCGGTGCGCATCTCATCGGTGCGGGTGACGCCGTTGAACTGCCACTGGACGGGCGACAGGTACGGGTTGTCGTAGGCCTGCGCGGTCGCCCTGCTATCACGGGTCACGATCGCCTCGATCTGCTGCCGCTCGGCACGCTGCGTAGCGAAGGTGTGGGAGAGGTCGTCGTGCACGGCGGTCCCCGCCGCGCCGGCAACGGGCACGGCCAGCAGGGCGATCACCACGATGAACAGGAGGCACGCCGCCTCGACGCGGTCGCTGAGACGCACCAGCGGGTGGTGGGCCAGCAGCCTTTTCGTCCAGACGCTGAGGCCGAAGGTGTTGGTGTGCATGGTGTCTCCGTATCGCGATCCCGGCTAGTCCAAAGGGTGGCCGTCGAGCCGGGTGACCACCTCACCCAGCGGGCGGCGTGGCGTACTGGGTAGCGGATCGGCGTTGACGGGCGCCCACCCGATCCGCAGCAACATCTGCGCGTGACCCTCCGAACCGAACACGTCCTCCCCCACCGCCGCACGGATGTCGGGGATCTCCAGCGGTCCGGTGATCGGGCAGCTGGCCAGACCCGCCGCGGTGGCGGTCAGCAGCACGAGACTGGTTGCCTCGCCTGCACGCAGCTGCGATACCCGGTCGTCGGCAATGGTGCCGAGTGCGACGACCGCCGCGTTGTCCTGCGCCGGTTCGGTGTCATCGGGCTGCTTCAGTGCCGCCCCCGCGAAGGATCGGGCGGGGATCACCGCAGCCGGATCCGGGCGGGGCGCACTGCGGGCGGGCACGCCGGCGGTGGACCCGTACCGTCCGCTCCAGGTGGCCAGTTCGGCGAGATAGCCGGGATCGTTGTTGTGTCGCCACTCGGCATCCATCACGCGGCGCTTGAGCGTGGTCAGTTCATCGAACTGGCGCAACATCACTCCCGCACGGGCCGACCGCGCCCCCATCATCGCGATGTCACCCTTCGGCACCGGCCAGGAGCTGTAGTTGCGGCGGTCGGTGCGCCGCCGCGGAATCGCCGCGGCCAGTGCGATGTCCATCTCGGCCGGCGGGTAAGGGCGCAGTTCGAGGATGGCGAGGTGGTGCGGCTCGGCGGGGTTGGGGAAGCGGTGCACCTTGACCTGCCAGCCCAGCGCGGCCAACGCGATCTGCGCGTGGTTCAGGGACGCACCGCAACTGAGCATCAGGTCGCGGGCATCGGGGTCGGTGTGTGGAAGCGCCAGATCGGGATTGGCGTACAGATGGAGGCTGCGCTCACCGACCCGCCAGTCCCAGGGCTGGGAGTTGTGCACCGAGGGAGCCCGCACGGCCAGCATCAGGGCTGACCGCAGCGTTTCGGCGTCCGGGAAGTGCGAGCTCATCGGTGTCGAAGCCCCCTGGCTGAACATGGATCCGGTCTGTTTCAGGATGTCGTTTCGCCGTCGCCGTGAAGAGGGTCTAAAGACCCGGAACGCTGGTGACTTGCGGGCTCAACCGTTCTCAGGACCGTCGGGCCACGATGACCGGGATACGCGCTGCCTGGGCGACCGTCGAGCTGACCGAGCCGAGGAGCAGGCCGGCGAAGCCGCCCCGGCCGTGACTGCCGACGATCAGCAGTTGGGCGTGGCGCGATTCCTCGACGAGGTGGTGGGCGGGGTTGTCCTGACCGACGATGCGCCGGACCTTGACGTCGGGATAGCGCTCGCACCAGCCGGCGAGACGTTGGGCCAGTTCCTCGTCGGCCTGCGCAGCCAGATCCTCGCGGGGCACGTCGACGTAGAAGTCACCGCTGTTCATCCAGGTGTGGATGGCCAACAGGCCCACACCGCGCCGCGATGCCTCGTCGAACGCGATCGCGGTCGCGAGTTCGCTCGCGGGGGAGCCGTCGATGCCGACCGCCACCGGCGCGTCGTTGCGGTAGAGGACCGGTTCCTCCTCGTGCACGATCGCCACCGGGCAGTGCGCGTGGTGGACCAGTGCCGAACTGGTCGAACCGAGCAGCATTCCCTGTAGCCCGCCCAGGCCACGGCACCCGACGACCATCATCTCGGCGTCCTTGCTCATGTCGATCAGCGCGGGCATCTTCGGCCCGGACAGCACCCGCTGCTCCACGCGGACCGGCCGGTGTTCAGCCAGCGCTGCGGTGACGACCTCGCGGGTGTCGGCGACGACCTTGGCCGCCTGGCGGTCCAGATCGGCGAGGTAGTCGTCGGTGATCGGCAGGTCCAGCCAGGGCCCGATGTCCTCCGACGGCTGAACGTGCACGATCGCCAGCGGCAGGTGGCGCAACGCCGCGTCGCGGGCGGCCCATTCCGCGGCCGCGCGCGAGGCGGGTGACCCATCCACGGCGACGACGATGCCGTAGTGACCGGACCCTGACTGAGAACTGTGGTGAACCGACGGTGTCGATGTCATCTCTTCCTCCTTGCCCGCGGCGCCGGTGAGATCCGGACCCGATGTCTCCACGCTAGGGATTCCGGCTGGAGGGTTCGCGGGGCGTTGGTCACCTGCGGAGGGCCGAAAGTCCCTCACCCCCGCTGCGATTCGGTGCGGTCATCCCGCCGGGGTCACGAGTCCGAAGTGACCGTCGTATCGGTGGTACAGGACACCGGCGCGGCCGGCGGCGGCGTCGATGAAGAACAGGAACGGCAATCCCAGCAGGCGCAGCCGCTCGGGGGCGTCCTGCTCGCGAAGGCACGGCGGCGGGTGGGGGCTGACGGTGACGGCGTGGGAGAACGGGGCGAGTTCGTCGGCCACCGACGGGGCCACCAGCGCCAGCCGATATCCGGTGGGTTCGCTGCGGTAGAGCACCCCGACGACACCGGAGCCCTTCTCGGTGAACAGGTGGAAGTCGTAGTCCAGCAGCTCCATCTCGGCGATCGCATCGTCGATGGTGCAGGGCGTCATGGTGAACGATTTACGCCGGATGACGCGCCGCTCGGTGGCACGCGGAAAGTAGTTGAGCCGCTGGGCCGGCCGCGACTCGTGCCGCCAGGACCGCCTGGCGTCCAGCCGGTCTCCCCGACGCACCTCGAAGTGTTCTGCGACATGTTCGAGCCGGCGCTTCAGGCGCGCCTCGAGCAGATCGATCGCCTCGTGTGCGGTGGCGGCATGCACTTGCGCGCGGACCGGCCGGCCGTTGACATCGAGATTGGCCTGCGCGACAACCGGCGACTCGACCGCGGGATCGTGGTGCCTGCTCAGTTTCACGCGGGCGTAGAGCACCGGACGGTGCGAGAGCCGCCCCAGCTCCCCGATCTTCTTCCGCGCGTAGTCGGCCGCGCCGGGCAGATCACCGCGGGTGGTGACATCGACGTCGATGATCTCGGGGACGTGAACTCCGTTGCTCATACGTCCTTGCTACGTCGCCCGGCGCAGTGCAGTTAGGGCCAAAAGTCACAGCGTGCGTTGGCAATCAGACCATGCACGGCGCCGGTCAGGACGGGGTCATGGACGCCTCGGCAAGGTCTGTGCCCTTCGCGGAGCCGGTGGCGTGAGACGTCGCCGAACCGGTCAGATCGGTGGGCGCCGTTGCCGCGGCGTCTCCGGCGGGGTGCCCGCGGTGTCGGCCGGGTCCTCGTCGGCGTGGGCGCCGGAGTCGGCTCCGTCCGCGGCGGAGTCACCGTCGGTGTCGATCGCAGCCTGGTCGTCGGACGTGGTGTCTTCGGCGGGGGNTCCTCGTCGGCGTGGGCGCCGGAGTCGGCTCCGTCCGCGGCGGAGTCACCGTCGGTGTCGATCGCAGCCTGGTCGTCGGACGTGGTGTCTTCGGCGGGGGTGGTCTCGTCGTCGGATGTGGTCGCTTCGTCGGATGTGGTCGCTTCGTCGGGCGCGGATTCGTCGGCCGCCGTCCCGGGAGACTCCTCGGTTTCGTCGGCAATCGGCTCGACCGGCTGCTCCGTCTCGCCGGGCGGCGTCGGCGCGTCGGCCTGCGCTGCCGGTTCATCGGCAGCCGCGGGAGAGCCGGCCACCAGCGAGCTCAGCTTGCCGGCGGGCGCGGGATCGTTGCGGCTGTATCCGGCGTCGATCGTGGCTTTGAGTTCCGCCTCGCGGGACGCCAGGGAGGGGAACAGTCGCACCAGCGGCAGTTTCTCGGTGGGCACGAGGTAGTGAGTTGTGGTGCCGCCCTTGGAGTTCACGTCTACGTCGATGTTCTCCGCCGGCACCTTGGACAGGTCGGCGAACATCACGGGCACGTGGACGAAGATCGAGCCTGCCACGGCGTTGGCGACGGCGAGGAGGTTCCACCACCGGTCGGGGAAGTCCGCCATGCCGTCGTACTCACCGGTGACGACGATGATGTCGTACTTGGTCTCCGGTGCGGGCTGATAGGTGTAGTCGAAGCGCGGATCGTATCGGGCCTTGTCGATCAGCGATTGCCGGCTGGAGTCGGCGACCACGATGAAGGTGATCTCGTTCTTGTCGGGCGCGTCGGGATCGGCGTCCATCTGGCGCAGGACCTCGTTGACGACGAGGGAGCCGGCGGACAACCCGACCACGGTGACCCTCTCCCCGTTGATCGGTCGGCCGTTGGCGTCGGTGCCGAGCCGGCCCAGCGCCGCGTCGATCTGGGCGTTGAGGTTGGTGATGCCGACGTTGATGGACGCACCGAGGGTGAGGTCGTTGCTTCCGGTGTAGGGCGCGGCTTGTGCGGGCCAGTTCACGCTCACCCGAGGCTGACCCTTGAGTGTTCCGCCGAGCAGTTCCGCCATCACGATGTCGCTGAGCGAGGGCGTCGCGATGCCGCCGATCACCAGCGCTGCGCTGCTCGCTCCCGCGGAGGTTGCCACTGAGAACGCCACGCTGACCGTTGCCAGGAACGCCCCGAAAGCAACGCCGACTCTGCGCATTCTCGTTCGCATGAAATCTCCCGGCCGACGCAGTGAATGGGTTCGCCGAAGATCCGGCAACAGCAGCATAGAAGCTGGCTTCAGTTCCCGCTCAGCAAATGCCTGTTTCAAGATTGCTGTCTGTTCGGCAAATCCACCCAATCGCAGTGGCGCTGGCGACATCAATGGCCATCCCGGGAATCAAGCACTCCAATAAGGTGATACGAGCTCAGAATTAGTGACTAACGTCAATTTCATCACCATTTTGGCTAAATAATCCCACGGCTTTGTTCATCCCGTGGCACAAGATCATTGAAAGTGGCGCGGTCCGTCCTGATCGATACGGTGACATGGACCGTCACCGAACACACACCCTTGCCCAATTGACGCATCCGAAGGATGGGAGTATGTCCAGCAAACTAAACCATCGCATCCGGCGGTGCATACCCACGCCTGCGGGCATGCCATCCCGACGCGGAGGTGATCGGCATCGACCTGTCCACCGTGCAGATCGATCACGCTCGCAGCACGGGTCTCTGTGAAGCTCTACCGGCTTGTCGGCTCGACGTGACGCGCCGGCCGCGAGCTCACGGTCGTCGCGGACCGGCCCCGTCGACGCCCAGCGCCCGAGCCACCTGCGTGGCGATCTGGCCGGCGAGCCCTGGAGATCGGCGGACTACCCGGGGCGTGGACCGCATTCGAGAGAACCACCACATAGGTGTCCGACGCGGGGTCGATCCACAGCGACGTGCCGGTGAAACCAGTGTGGCCGAAACTGCCGACACCGAAGACGGCGCCGCGCGGCACCGAGTAGCCGGTGTCGATGTCCCAGCCGAGGCCGCGCAGGTTCTGCCCTCGAACGGCCGGATAGCGCGGAGCCAGCAATCGATCGACGGAAGGCGTTGCTGCGGAGGGTCTTTGGCGATCTGCGCGGGTGGCATCCTCGAGTTGCTGTCGCGAGTGGCCGGGCTGCGCGGGCGCCGTCATCGCTTGCAGTGCCGCCTGCGAGAGCGGGAAGGCGCTCTCCCGGCCGGCGAGCCTGTCCAGAAGGGCCTGCGCGAACAGGCCGACGTCGCGCGCGGTGGAGAACACGCCCGCGTGGCCGGCCACACCGCCCATGCGGCGGGCCGTGGGGTCGTCGACGACCCCACGCAAGAGCTGCCCGAAGTGCGGGTTCGCCGCGGGATCCCGCGCGCTCTCATCGTCGTGGCGGGTGGGTGCGATGCGCGCCAGCAGGCTCGTGTTGCGCGCCGACGGACCCTGGGTGGGCAGATAGCGGCTGTCGGTCATGCTCAGCGGCGCGAACACATGCCGCTGCACGTAGACGTCCTCCGACTCGCCGGTGACGGTCTCGATCAGCGCGCCGAGCACGAGGAAGTTGATGTCGGAGTACCGGAATCCGGTGCCGGGAGCCGATTCCAGCGGCGCCGACAGGGCGCGCCGGATCCCCTCTGCCTTGTCTGCCCGCGACAGTCCCCAGGAGTCGTCGAGGTTGACGTCGCCCGGTTCACCCGAGGTGTGGGTGAGAAGCATGCGCAGGGTGACCCGCGCGCGTTGCGGATCATGCGTGAGGTTGAAGGCGGGCAGATAGGTCTCGACCGGGGCGTCGAGGCGCACGGCGTCGCGGTCGCAGAGCTGCATGACCGCCGTCGCGGTCGCGAGGACCTTCGTCAGCGACGCCAGGTCGAAGACGGTGTCCTCGGTCATCGGATCGGCGGCCGCCGGTTTTCCGTCAACCCCCGGTTCGCCGGGGAGCGTGCGCACGCCGTACGCCTTCCGGAACACCACCCGGCCGTCGTGGCCGACGAGCACCACGGCGCCGGGAAGCCGGCGTGCGGCGATCGCGCCGTCGACGAGAGCGGAGACGGCAGGCATGTCGGCAGTGGGGCTGCCGGGTTCCGGGCGTGCGGGCGCGGTGTGCGGGGTACGGATGGCCGCCGCACGGGCCTCCACCCCCGGCGGGGACGGCGCCGCGAGGGTCACCACCGCGGCCACCAGCACGGCCGCCACCCGCAGCCAGAGGGTGGCGCGGAGGGCGGAGGAACCGGAAGGCACCTCATCGAGAGTGCCAACGCCGACGCGAACGGGCAACAACGCCTACCATCGCCGGGATGACGATCTCGCGGCGGCAGGCTCTGCGATTCGCTGCGGCGACCCCTCTGCTGTTGACCGTGCCCCTCTCGGTCGCCCCGAGCGCATCGGCCGCGTCGTCCCAGCTGATCGACTTCACGGAGCGGTTGGTCGCGCCGGAGCAGATCAAGGCGGCCGGCTACGCGGGGGCGCTGGTGTACGTCTCAGAGGTACGGCCAGGTGCCGACTTCGACTTCAAACCGGTCACCCGGGAGTACGCCGACGCGATGCGCGCGGCCGGCCTGCAGGTGGTCAGCTGCTACCAGTACGGCAAGCCCGGGTGGCCCACGCCGTCGGACTTCACCCGCGGGTACGCGGGCGGAGTGGCCGATGCGCAGACCGCCCTACGTCTGCACGGCGCCGCGGGCGGACCCGACACGGCGCCGATCTTCTTCAGTGTCGACGAGGACGTCGACTCACAGACCTGGAAAACCGTTGCAGTGGAGTGGTTTCGGGGTATCGGCTCGGTGCTGGGTGTCGAACGCACCGGTATCTACGGTCACGCGTTGGCGTGCGGATGGGCGATCGGCGACGGGGTGATCGGGTCTTCCACGAGCCCGGGTCACCGCTGGGCATGGCAGACCAAGGCGTGGTCGCAGGGGGCCCGCGAACCCGCGGCGGTGCTCTACCAGAGCGCGGTCAACACCGCGTCGACGCCGGGTCCGCTGATCGGGGACATCCATGTGGACACCGACGATGTCCTCGCCGCCGATTTCGGGCAGTGGGACCTGACGCGATAGCCGGTGCATGCCTGGTGCGGGGTGCGCGTCGACGTCCGGGGATGACTCGGCGCATCTGCTCGCGTTTCCGGGCACGGACGCAAAGAATGCGCCGTCAATCGTCTGGAAGGAAGATCGTGGACAACATCTCTCACCGTGGTGAGTCGGCAGTCGACGAGTTGGTACCGTCCCGCTACGCACTGCAGGTCGGTGACATCGACGTGCTCGTCATCAGCGACGGGGTGCTCCCGATCACCGCGTCGACACTGGCGACCAACGCCCCACCGACCGAGTTGGCCGGTTGGCTGGCCGACATGTTCCTGCCGCCCGACGTGCTCGACTGGGCCCTCAACGTGGTGGTGGTACGCAGCGGCGGCCGCACCATCCTCGTCGACGCCGGATTGGGGCTGGAGTTCCCGGGTTTCCCGCGGGCCGGCCAGATGGCGACGCGCCTGCACGCCGCCGGCATCGATCCGTCGGCAGTGACCGACGTCGTGCTCACCCACATGCACATGGATCACGTCGGAGGTCTGCTCGCCGACGGACTCAAGGCCAGCCTGCGGCCTGACGTGCGCATCCATGCGGCGGCGGCCGAAGCCGAGTTCTGGGAGGCGCCCGACTTCACCCGCACGGTGATGCCGGAGCCGGTACCCGAGGTGCTGCGCTCTGTGGCCGCGCGGTTCCTCGACGAATATCGGAGCAGGCTACGCACTTTCGAGAACGAGTACGAGGTGGCACCGGGTGTCCTCATCTCTCGCACGGGCGGGCACACCCCGGGGCACAGCATCGTGCGCCTGGAGTCCCGTGGGGAGCGGCTGACATTCGCCGGCGACGCGGTGTTCGCCCCGGGCTTCGACAACCCGCAGTGGCACAACGGATTCGAGCACGATCCGGACGAGGCGGCGCGGGTGCGGGTGCGCCTGCTGCGGGAGCTCGCGGCGACCGGGGAGTCGTTGATCGCCACCCACCTGCCGTTCCCGTCGATCTGCCGAGTGGCTGCGGCCGGCGACGTCTTCCGGTGCGTCCCCTCGATGTGGGACTACTGACCGGGGCGGTACTGCGCGTCGCTGACGTGCTCCATCCAGTCGACCGGCCGACCGTCGACGAACCCCTGGATCGCGATATGCGTCATCGCCGTCTCCGCCGTGGCGCCGTGCCAGTGCTTGACGTCGGGGTCGGTCCAGATGACGTCGCCGGCGGAGATGTTCTGGCGCGGCCCACCCCATTCCTGAACCCAGCCCGAGCCGGACGTGACGATCAGAGTCTGACCGGCCGGATGGGTGTGCCAGGCGGTGCGTGCGCACGGGGTGAACGAGACCTCGGCGGAGCTGAAGTTCCGGCTGGCATTCGGTTCGAAGAGGGGCTTGACCGACACGTCACCGGTGAACGTGGTCTCCGGGCCCGGCACGGCGGAGCGTTCGTCGCTACGTGAGACCTCCACTCCGGCACCTTCGGCACTCGACGGGCTCGCCTTCCAAAGGCCGAGGGGCACAGCGGCTGCCACGACCGCTGCCAGAGACATCATCTTCTTCACGGGGTGTCCTGTCTGTCGAGGGTGACGGTGAATCCGTCGGGTTGGCTTTGCACAAACGGCAACTCGTCGCGGTCGAATCGGCCGATGCGCACGATGCCGTTCCAGTAGCCGACGTCGCCGTAGTACAGAACGAGGTCCTGTGACGGCGCGTAGTAGCCGATATCGGTGACCTCGGGGTCGGCGCCGGCGGGAACTCCGTCCGTCGTGAGGGCTCGCGGCAGTCGAGCGATCTTCTCCACGCCGTTGAGATCGTGGAAGTCCAGGGTGATCGGAAGCTGCGTGGCGAGATCGCGGGCGGTCGGATTGTCGGCGAGCTCTGCGGTGATCTGCCTGCCGCCGACCATCATCTGGATGCCCGGTGGATTTGGTGCCGACTGCGAGGCCACGTCCACCCCGTCGACGACCGGGGCGGCGGGGCCCGCGTCGGGATTCGAGCAGGCGGCGACCGCGACGCAGAGGGCGCTCACGGCACTCAGACTTCGAAGGGTCATAGGGTCATGGTCGATTCGTGAGTGATCGCCGTACTCGCCCACGACGCCAACAGATCCAGTGCGTGGGCGGTCGGTGAGGCCGGCTCGGCGGTGTAGATCGTCATGGTGAGCCCGGGGTCGGCGACCATCTCGACCCCCTCGTAGGCCAGCTCCAGATTCCCGACGACGGTGTGATGGAAGTGTTTCACGCCCGAACCGTGTAGGCGGACGTCGTGAGAACTCCAGCGTCGGCGGAAGTCCGCACTGCGCGTTGATAGTTCGCCGACCAGGTCGTGCATGTCCTTGTCGTACGGATCCCGTCCCGCCTCGGTGCGCAGGATCGCCACGCAGGTGTCGGCAGCGGTATCCCAATCGGAGTAGAAGCGCCGGGCATCGTCGTCGAAGAACATGTAGCGGGCGAAGTTGGGCACCTTGCCCGGCTCGCGCTCGTACAGCGACGAGTGCATGGCGCGGCCGAGGTGATTGGTGGCGAGCAGGTCCATCCGGCCGTTGCGGATGATCGCCGGCGGCCGGATCCCGTCGAGCACCCATTGCAGGGCGGGGCGCGGGGTCCACTGCGTCCCAGGCCGGCGCCGCGGTCGCATGCCGGCGCTCGTGCCATCCGCGGCGTGGGCGAGATGAAACAGGTGTGCGCGTTCGGCGTCGTCGAGCTGCAGCGCTCGGGCGAGCGCGTCCAGCACCGACGGCGAGACTCCGCCCAGCGCGCCGCGTTCCAGCTTCGCGTAGTACTCGATGCTGACGCCCGCCAGCGACGCGACTTCGCCGCGCCGCAACCCGGGGACCCGGCGCTGGCCGACCACGGGGAGGCCGGCCTGTTGCGGCGTGATCTTCGCCCTGCGCGAGGTCAGGAACTCACGCACCTCGGCTCGGTTGTCCATGCCGTCGACGGTACGTCGGCAACGACGGGCCAGGGATGCCCTCTGAGTACACCTCTCGACAGTGACTCCCCCGCCGGACCGAATGGGCGTTACCTGGTGTCGACCAGCGAAAGGAGTCCCGATGCTAGCCACCGTCATGTACGCCCCCGGCGACGTGCGGGTCGAAGACCGGCCCGACCCCACCATTCACAAACCCACTGACGCGGTGATACGGCTGTCGGCGACCTGCATCTGCGGGTCCGATCTGTGGCCGTATCGCGGCGCCGACTCCGTCGGCGAGCCGCTCCCGATGGGCCACGAGTACGTCGGCATCGTCGAAGAGGTGGGCTCCGACGTCACCAGCATCGCGCCCGGCCAGTTCGTCGTCGGATCCTTCTTCGCATCGGACAACACCTGTGAGATCTGCCGGGCCGGCTATCAGACGTCCTGTGTCAACCGCGAGATCCTCGGCACCGGCGGCGGCGCGCAGGCACAGCGGATGCGCGTGCCGTGGGCCGACGGCACGCTGGTGGCCACACCCGACGTGCCAGACGACGACCTCGTCCCCGACTTCCTCGCCGCCTCCGATGTGCTGGGCACCGGTTGGTTCGGCGCGGTCGCCGCCGAGGCCGGCCCCGGCAAGACCGTGGCCGTGGTCGGTGACGGCGCCGTCGGGCTGTGTGCCGTGCTGGCCGCCAGAGAACTCGGCGCCGAACGCATCATCGCGATGAGCCGCCATGACTCCCGACAGCAGTTGGCCCTCGAGTTCGGCGCCACCGACATCGTGACCGAACGGGGCGAGGCGGGCGTCGAACGGATCAAGGAGCTCACCCACGGCCTCGGCGCCCACAGTGTCATCGAGGCGGTCGGAACCCAGGAGGCGATGATGCAGGCGATCCGCTCCACGCGGCCCGGCGGACACGTCGGCTACGTCGGGGTCAGCCACGATGTCACGTTGCCCGGCGAGGAGCTGTTCATGTCCCACGTCCACCTGCACGGCGGACCGGCGCCGGTGCGCCGCTTCCTGCCCGACCTGATCGAGCGGATCCGGCAACGGAAGATCAACCCCGGCAGAGTATTCGATCTCGAGCTCCCCCTCGGTGACGCCGCCGCCGGGTACCGAGCCATGGACACCCGCGAAGCGACGAAGGTGCTGCTGCGGCCATGAACCCGACCTACGACTTCACCGGCCGGGTCGCGCTGGTCACCGGCGCCGGGTCCGGTATGGGCCTGGCGACCGCGCGCGCGTTCGCTCAGTCCGGCGCCGCAGTGGTTCTGGCCGACATCAACGGCGCGGCGGTCGAGGAAGCCGCCGACGCGCTGATCGGCGAGGGGCACCAGGCAGCCGGTTTCGGCTGCGACGTGGCCGACGAGGACAGTGTCGCCGCGGCGGTGCACCACGCCGTCGGCACATATGGGCGGCTGGACATGGCGTTCAACAATGCCGGCATCCAGGTGCCGCCGTGCGACGCGGCCTCCGAACCTGCCGACGTGTTCGATCGGGTCAACGCGATCAATCTGCGCGGGGTCTGGGCGAGCATGAAACACGAACTGGCACAGATGCGCAGCCAGGGCAGCGGAGCGATCGTGAACTGCTCGTCGCTCGGCGGACTGGTCGGCATCCCGGGACGCGCGGCCTATCACGCGTCCAAACACGGCGTGCTCGGGTTGACCAGCAGCGCCGCCCTCGAGTACGCGCCCCGGGGTATCCGGATCAACGCGGTGTGCCCAGGCACCATCGCCACACCGATGGTCACCGACATGATCGACAACGGCGAACTCGACCTGTCCGAGGCGATTGCCGGCCAACCCATCAACCGACTCGGTGAACCCGAGGAGATCGCCGCGGCGGTGCTGTGGCTGTGCAGCCCCGCCGCGAGCTTCGTCGTCGGGGTCGCGCTGCCCGTCGACGGCGGCTACACCGCGCGTTGACTTCTGTTCGTGGACAAACACTTTCCCTGGAGGACCGAATGACCAGCCTGTTTCGTCGCATGATCGGGGCCACCGCGGTGGCGCTGAGCGTGTGCTCGCTCACGAGTTGCACCACGTCGGCCGGCGAGGCGCCACGAAGCGACTCCGCCGCAGTCGATTTGTGGGACAAGACGTTCCCCAAGAGTGACGCGGTCGACAGTGAGAAGGTGCGGTTCGACAACCGGCTCGGCATCACGCTGGTCGGCGACCTGTACGTTCCGAAGAGCATCGACCGCTCGGTGACCCACCCGGCGATCATCGTCGGCCACCCCTACGGGGGCGTCAAGGAACAGTCGTCGGGACTGTACGCCCAGCAGATGGCCGAACGCGGCTTCGTCACATTGGCGTTCGACGCGTCCTACGGCGGAGAGAGCGGCGGGTCCCCGCGCAACATCGCCTCCCCCGAAGCGTTCACCGAGGATTTCAGCGCCGCGGTCGACTACCTCGGAACGCACGCGTTGGTCGACCGGACGAGAATCGGCGTCATCGGAGTCTGCGGTAGCGGGAGCTTCGCGCTGAGCGCCGCCGCGGTTGACCCCCGTATCCGCGCATTGGCCACCGTCAGCATGTATGACATGGGCCGGGCCATGCGGCAGGGTCCTGCCGACAGCGTGCCGGAGGATCAGCGCCGGCAGACTCTCGCCGCCGCCGCCGAGCAGCGCTGGGCAGAACTCGACGGTGCGGAGCGGCGGATGGTGCCCGGCACCCCGGTCGAACTCACCGACCAGTCCTCCGCGATCGACCGGGAGTTCTACGACTACTACCGCACTCCACGAGGCGAACATCCGCGCTCGACAACGGCGTTCACGTTCACCAGCATGGCGGCGATGAACAGCTACTACCCGTTCGCGCAGATCGAGGCGATCTCCCCTCGACCTCTGCTTTTCATCGCCGGTGAGAACGCGCACTCGCGGTATTTCAGCGAAGACGCCTTCGCCCGGGCTGCGGAGCCCAAGGAACTCGTCATCGTGCCCGGCGCCGGTCACGTCGACCTCTACGACCGCGCGGAGTTGATCCCGTTCGACACGCTGACGAGGTTCTTCGACCAGAACCTCCGGTGATCGGCGGCGTTATGGTGTCCCGATGACCGTCGACCTCGCCGCGGCACTGCGCATGATCGCCGCCGCGCACGCCGAAGCCGAACGCCGATCGATCGTGGTCTCGGCTGCAGTGGTGGACGCCGGCGGCAACCTGGTGGCGTTCGGCCGGATGGACGGCGCGGAGATCGCCGGACCCGTTCTGGCGGTGGACAAGGCGTACACCGCGGTCGCCAACCGCATCGCCACCTCCGAACTGGCCATGCTGGCCGCGCCGGGCGGGGAACTCTTCGGCCTGCACGCCAACGGTGGCGGCCGGTTCGTCATCTTCGGCGGCGGTGTGCCCGTCACGGTCGAGGGAACCGTCGTCGGCGGAGTCGGGGTCAGCGGGGCGAGCGCCGCCGACGACGAGGCGTGCGCCGTGGCCGCGCTGGAGTGTCTGAGCTGAGCACTGCGGGTATAGCGATGCCATCGCCATATCGATCGAGAGGACGTCGCCATGTCGCCGCTGTCAGATTCCGCCAAGGAGATGCTCGCCAAGGCCAACCCCGCGGTGATCGCCACGGTGCGCTCCGACGGCCAACCGGTGTCGGCGGCGACGTGGTACCTGCTGCGGGACGACCAGATCCTGGTCAACATGGATCGCGCGCGGGTGCGCCTCAAGCACATGCAGAAAGAACCCCGGGTCTCGCTGACGGTCATCGACGACGGCGACTGGTACACGCACGTCACGGTGATCGGCCACGTGGTTCGGATGTATGACGACGAGGGTCTGGCCGACATCGACGCGCTGTCCCGCCACTACACCGGCCAGGAGTACCCGCAGCGGGACAGGCCGCGCGTCAGCGCCGTGATCGCGGTCGACCGCGTCCACGGCTGGGGATCTCAGAAGAACAACGACCAGCCCGACGGCCGGCAGTGAGATCGCACGCCGAAAGAACCGGCACCGCAATCTGATTTCGGCGGCATCAGCCGCGAACCTCGGGGGGTTGACTCCCCCACTCGACCGTCGTAATGTAACCCCTATCACAAATTGAAACGTTTCATTACGTCGTCCGTGAGGGGATCTCCATGACCGACTCTGTGCAGCGGGTGTGCTTCGTCATGCACCTCAAGCCGGAGCGGGTGGACGACTACCTGGCGGCCCACGACGTCGTGTGGCCGGAGATGCTCGATGCGCTCCGCGCCGCCGGGTGGCAGAACTATTCACTGTTTCTGCGCCCGGACGACGGCATGGTCGTGGGCTACCTCGAGACCTCGGACTTCGCGCTCGCCAGCGCGCAGATCGAGAGCACCGCGGTCAACGACCGGTGGCAGGCCCGGATGTCGGAGTACTTCCAGTCGGCATCCGACGACGGCGACTCGAATCCCGACGTCATCCGTCACCGCCTGACCGAGTACTTCCACCTGGCCTGACCGCCGCCCATCAACCACCCCGAGGACACACCATGAAAATCGGAGCGCACTCCACGACCGGCTGGCGGGCCACCATCGCCGTCGCCATGTCGAACTACATCGAGGCCGGCTCGATCATCGCGATCGCCACCAGCCTGGGCTTCTGGCAGGCCGCCTTCGGCATCAGCAACTTCGCCGTCGGCCTACTGGCGGCGTTGAGCGCCAACGCCTTCGGTGCCGCCATCGGCGCGATCCTCGGCGGACCCCTGTGCGACCGGTTCGGCCGCAAGGCGATCTACACCTACGACCTGCTGGTCTACATGGTCGGCGTGCTGTTGGCGGCCTTCGCCGCCAATTTCACGATGCTGCTGGCCGCCTTCGTGATCACCGGCATCGCCGTCGGTGCCGGGGTTCCCGCGTCGTGGACCTACATCGCCGAGCAGGCTCCATCGGTTGAGCGCGCCAAACACGTCGGCACCGCGCAACTGGCGTGGTCGGTCGGGCCGTTCATCGGATTCGCGCTGGCCGCTGCGCTGGCACCCCTGGAACTGCTCGGTTCGCGGTTGATCTTCCTGCACCTGTTCGTGGTCGCGGCGATCGTCTGGTGGGTCCGGCAGGGGCTGGCGGAGTCGCAGATCTGGGCTGATGAGGCCGTCAACGAAAGCCGTGAGCTCACGTCGTCGGTCGGCGTCCGCGGACTGCGAGGACTGTTCTCCCGCAAGGTCAACATCACCGCCCTGCTCTTCCTCGGCGGCATCTACCTCTTCTGGAACACCGTCGCCGGACAGGCCGGCATCTTCATGCCCCGCGTCTACGACACCGCCGGACTGCACAGCCCGGTGCAGCAGAACCTCCTGCAGGTCCTGGTGTGGGGGTGCACCGTCGCCGCAACGTATTTCGGCTTCATGCGGTATGCCGACCGGGTGTCCCAGCGGGCGCTCTACAGCTTCGGCGCCGCACTCGGCATCGCCGGCTGGATCGTGCTGGTGGCCTTCACCGACAGCGGCATCGCCACCATGCTCATCTTCGCCGTCCTGTGGGGCGTGTCCTCGGGCATCGGCGCGCAGGCGTTCTACAGCCTCTGGGCCAGTGAGCTTTTCGCCACGCCCTACCGCGCCAGTGCCCAGGGCACCATGTTCTTCGTCGTACGCACCGCCACGGGGCTGCTGAGCTACTTCTTCCCGACGATGCTCGCCGTGATCGGGCTGACCTGGGTCGGTGTGCTGCTGGTCGGACTGCTCACCATCGCACTGATCATCGGCGCCATCTGGGCACCGAAGACACAGGGCAAGACGCTGCAGCAGATCGAGACCGAGCGCTACGGCTCCCCGATCAGCCCCACCGCGACCACCTCGTCCACCGCGACCGCCTGAGGACAACGATGACACTGCTCGACAACCTCCACATCGAACTTCCCTCCTGGGCGTTCGGTAACTCCGGCACCCGATTCAAGGTGTTCGGAACGCCCGGAACCCCCCGCGATGTCCGGGAGAAGATCGCCGACGCGGCGCAGGTGCACCGTCTCACCGGCCTGGCACCGACCGTCGCCCTGCACATCCCGTGGGACCGCGTCGACGACTACACCGCGCTCTCGGACTACGCGCAAGATCTCGGTGTCCGCCTGGGAACGATCAACTCGAACACCTTCCAGGACGACGACTTCAAGTTCGGCAGCCTGACGCACTCGGACAAGACGATCCGGCAGAAGGCCATCGATCATCACCTGGACTGCATCGAGGTGATGAACCAGACCGGCTCGCGGGACCTGAAGGTCTGGCTCGCCGACGGCACCAACTACCCCGGCCAGGGCGACATCCGCGCCCGGCAGGACCGGCTCGCCGAGTCACTGGCCACGATCTACCAGCACATCGGGCCGGATCAGCGCCTCGTGCTGGAGTACAAGTTCTTCGAACCCGCGATGTACATGACCGATGTGCCGGACTGGGGGACGTCCTACGCCCACGTGTCCGCACTCGGGGAGCGCGCGATGGTGTGCCTCGACACCGGCCACCACGCTCCCGGCACCAACATCGAGTTCATCGTCGCCCAGCTGCTGCGGCTCGCCAAGCTCGGGTCGTTCGATTTCAACTCCCGGTTCTACGCGGACGACGACCTGATCGTGGGTGCGGCCGACCCGTTCCAGCTGTTCCGCATCATGTTCGAGGTCGTGCGCGGCGGCGCCCTGGACAGCGACTCGCCGGTCGCCTTCATGCTCGACCAGTGCCACAACGTCGAGGAGAAGATCCCCGGCCAGATCCGCTCCGTCATGAATGTGGAGGAGATGGCGGCGCGGGCTCTGCTCATCGACACCGAGGCACTGCGCGCCGCCCAGGACGATGGAGACGTGTTGGGCGCCAACGCGATACTGATGGACGCGTTCTACACCGACGTGCGGCCCGCGCTCGCGCGGCGCCGCGCCGAACGCGGACTGCCCGAAGACCCGTTGGCCGCGTTCCGCGCCAGCGGCTACCAGGCCCGCATCGCCGCCGAGCGTGTCGGCGGAACTCAATCCTCGTGGGGAGCATGACCATGACGACACCCGATACCGTCGCAGAACTCATCGCGCGGTCGAACCGGCTCGGATCGGATCCGCGGAACACCAACTTCGCCGGCGGCAACACCTCTGCCAAGGGCACCGGTACCGACCCGGTGACGGGTCAGGACGTCGACCTGCTCTGGGTGAAGGGTTCGGGCGGTGACTTGGGCACGCTCACCGAGCAGGGCCTGGCCGTGCTGCGCCTGGACCGGATGCGCGCGCTGGTCGATGTGTATCCCGGCGTGGAGCGCGAGGACGAGATGGTCGCCGCGTTCGACTACTGCCTGCACGGCAAGGGCGGGGCGGCTCCGTCGATCGACACCGCGATGCACGGCCTGGTCGATGCCGCCCACGTCGATCACCTGCATCCCGACTCCGGCATCGCGCTCGCGACCGCCGCCGACGGAGAATCCCTCACGCAGAAGATCTTCGGTGACCGCGTGGTGTGGGTGCCGTGGCGCCGGCCGGGCTTCCAACTCGGGTTGGACATCGCCGAGATCAAGCGCAGCAATCCGCAGGCCATCGGGTGCATCCTCGGGGGTCACGGCATCACCGCGTGGGGCGACACCTCAGAACAGGCCGAGGCGAATTCGCTGCAGATCATCCGTACCGCCGAGGAGTTCATCGCCGCCAACGGTAGAGACCAGCCCTTCGGCGCCGAACTGCCCGGCTACCGCGCACTGCCCGAATCGGATCGCCGGGCGAAGGCCGCGGCGCTGGCACCGTTCCTGCGCGGTCTGGCGTCGACGGACAAGGCTCAGGTCGGCCACTTCACCGACACCCCAGCGGTGTTGGAGTTCCTCGCCGCCGCCGAGCACCCGCGCCTGGCCGCGCTGGGCACCAGCTGCCCCGATCACTTCCTGCGGACCAAGGTCAAACCGCTCGTGCTCGACCTGCCCGCCGACACGTCCGTCGAGGAGTGCAAAGACCGTCTCACCGAACTGCACGAGGCGTACCGGGAGGACTACCGGGCCTATTACGAGCGCTACGCGAGCGCGGACAGCCCGGCGATGCGCGGCGCCGACCCGGCGATCATCCTGATTCCCGGGGTCGGCATGTTCAGTTACGGCAAGGACAAGCAGACCGCGCGGGTCGCCGGAGAGTTCTACCTCAACGCGATCAACGTGATGCGCGGCGCCGAGGCGGTGTCGACCTACGCACCGATCGACGAGTCCGAGAAGTTCCGCATCGAGTACTGGGCGCTCGAGGAAGCCAAGCTGCAGCGGATGCCGAAGCCCAAGCCGCTCGCGACCCGCATCGCGCTGGTCACCGGTGCCGCATCGGGCATCGGGAAGGCGATCGCGACCCGGCTGGCCGCCGAGGGCGCCTGCGTGGTGATCGCCGACCTGGACGCCGGGAAGGCCCAGGCCGCCGCACAGGAGATCGGCGGCAGCGACGTCGCGATCGGCATCGCCGCCGATGTCACCGACGAGGCCGCGGTTCAGGCCGCCGTCGATGCGACGGTGCTCGCGTTCGGCGGTGTCGACATCGTCGTCAACAACGCCGGTCTGTCGCTGTCGAAGTCGCTGTTGGACACCACCGCCGCCGACTGGGACCTCCAGCACAACGTGATGGCGCGCGGCTCGTTCCTGGTGTCCAAAGCCGCGGCCCGCGCGCTGATCGACCAGAAGCTCGGCGGCGACATCATCTACATCTCGTCGAAGAACTCGGTGTTCGCCGGCCCCAACAACATCGCCTATTCCGCGACGAAAGCCGATCAGGCCCATCAGGTCCGGTTGCTCGCCGCCGAGCTCGGCGAGTACGGCGTCAAGGTCAACGGCATCAACCCCGACGGTGTGGTCCGCGGCTCGGGCATCTTCGCCGGCGGCTGGGGCGCCAAGCGCGCCGCGGTCTACGGCGTCGCCGAGGAGGACCTGGGCGAGTTCTACGCGCAGCGGACTCTGTTGAAACGCGAGGTCCTCCCGGAGAACATCGCCAACGCCGCCTTCGCCCTGTGCACCTCGGATTTCTCGCACACCACGGGTCTGCACGTGCCCGTCGACGCGGGCGTCGCCGCGGCTTTCCTCAGATGAGCCAGGTCGCCGCGATCGACCTGGGCGCCACCAGCGGCCGGGTGATGCTGGCCGACATCGGCGACCAGCGCATCGAACTCGAGCAGGTGGTCCGCTTCCCCAACGACCCGGTACACCTGTGGAACGGTCACCGCACCGCCATGCACTGGGACATTCCCGGACTGTTCGGGCAGGCATGCGCCGGTCTCGGCGAGGCCGCCCGGCACTCGGACCACCTGGTGGCCGTCGCCGTGGACTCCTGGGCTGTCGACTACGGGCTGTTGCGCGACGGTGCGCTGGTGGGCCTGCCCCATCACTACCGCGACGACCGCTGCGCTGATGGCGTCACCGCCGTGCACGCACAGATCGATCCGTCAGAGCTGTACCGGCGCAACGGTATACAGTTCCTACCGTTCACGACGCTCTACCAGCTCGCCGCCGAGCGGCTCAGCGGCGCGCTGGATCTCGCCGACCGTGCGCTGCTCATTCCCGACCTCATCGGCTACTGGCTGACCGGCCGTCAGGTCACCGAGCGCACCAACGCGTCGACCACCGGGCTGCTCGACACCGACGGGCGGTGGGACAGCGAGCTGTGCGAGCGGCTCGGGTTGCCCTCGGACCTGTTTCCCGGCGTCGTCGATCCGGGCACGCCGCTGGGCCCGGTGCTGACCGAGATCGCGGACGCCTACGGTTTGGACACGGCGACCTCGGTGACCACGACCGCGTCCCACGACACCGCGTCGGCGGTCGCGGCGATCCCCATGGACGCTTCGTCAGCGGCGTACATCTCCTGCGGGACATGGGCTCTGGTGGGAGTCGAGCTGACGGGCCCGGTGCTCAGCGAGGCGAGCCGGCAGGCGAACTTCACCAATGAGGTGGGTGCCGACGGCCGCATCCGCTACCTGCACAACGTCATGGGGCTGTGGCTGCTCAGCGAGACGCTGCGCCAGTTCGAGCGCGACGGCCACCGCGCCGACCTGTCGGAACTACTCGCTCAGGCCGCCGACGTGCCCGGTGGGTTCGACGTCTTCGACACCGCCGACCCCCGGTTCGCGCCGCCCGGCGACATGCCCGCCCGGATCCGTGACTGGTACGACGAGCGGGGGCTGGTCGTCCCGATGACGAAGCCGGAGTTGGTGCGGGTCATCATCGAGAGCCTGGCCGCGGCGTTCGCCGAGGGTGTGCACCGCGCGTCCGAGCTGTCCGGTGTCCCGGTGCGCACAGCCCACATCGTCGGCGGCGGCTCGCAGAACCGCGTGCTGTGCCAGCTCACCGCCGACCGGCTGGGCACGCCGGTGCTCGCCGGCCCCGTGGAGGCCACCGCGTTGGGCAACATCCTGATCACCGCCAGGGCCCACGGGCTGGTCGCCGGAGACCTGGAGAGCCTGCGGCACCGCGTGGGCGCGAGCTTCCCCGCCCAGCGCTACCTCCCCCGCGCATCCCGAGACAAGCCCCGATCGGCCATCGGCGCTGGAAAGGCACCGCAGTGAAACGTCGCGTCCCCCGCGTCAGGGACCTCGCTCCGCTGATGCAGTTCAAGAAGCCAGAGTTCGACGCACGCCGACGGCGGCTCGCCAAAGCCCTGACCATCGAGGACCTGCGCGCGATCGCCAAGCGGCGCACCCCCCGAGCCGCGTTCGACTACACCGACGGGTCCGCCGAAGCCGAACTGTCGATCGCGCGCGCGAGACAGGCGTTCCAGGACATCGAGTTCCACCCGGCGATCCTGCGTGACGTGTCGAAGGTCGACACCAGTTGCGCCATTCTCGGCGGCCGGTCGGAGCTCCCGTTCGGCATCGCACCCACGGGGTTCACCCGGATGATGCAGACCGAAGGCGAGTACGCCGGCGCTCGCGCGGCCGCCCGCGCCGGCATCCCCTTCTCGCTGTCCACCATGGGCACGGCGTCCATCGAAGACGTCAAGGCAGTGAACCCGCACGGCCGCAACTGGTTTCAGCTGTACATGTGGAAGGACCGCGACAGGTCGATGGCCCTCGTGGAGCGCGCCGCCGCTGCGGGGTTCGACACGATGCTAGTGACCGTCGACGTGCCGGTCGCCGGAGCACGCCTGCGGGACAAGCGCAACGGCATGTCGATTCCGCCCGCGCTCACCGCCAGAACGGTGCTCGACGCGATTCCCCGCCCCCACTGGTGGTTCGACTTCCTGACCACCGAACCACTGGCCTTCGCCTCCCTGGACCGGTGGTCGGGAACCGTCGCCGAACTCCTCGACACCATGTTCGACCCGAGCGTCACCTTCGACGACCTGGCGTGGATCAAATCCCAGTGGCCGGGAAAGCTGGTGGTCAAGGGCATCCAGACTCTCGACGACGCCGTCGCGGTGGCCGACCTCGGTGTCGACGGCATCGTGCTGTCCAACCATGGCGGCCGCCAATTGGACAGGGCCCCGGTTCCTTTCCATCTGCTGCCGACGGTGGCTGCGGCGGTGGGCGACCGGACGGAGATCATCCTCGACACGGGCATCATGTCCGGTGCCGACATCGTCGCCTCCCTGGCACTCGGGGCGCGCTTCACCCTTGTCGGCCGGGCATACCTCTACGGGCTCATGGCCGGTGGGGAAGCCGGTGTCGACCGGGCCGTGGCGATCCTGGCCGAACAGATCGCCCGCACCATGCGCCTGCTCGGGGTGTCCTCCGTGGACGAACTGGAACCCGGTCATGTGACCCAGTTCCAGCGATGGGTGCCGCGTGCCCGCCCTTGAGGGCAGAGGCGATCTGGTGTGATGTACCCATGGCCGTGAGCATGCGGGATGTCGCCAACGCGGCGTCGGTATCGCTCGGCACCGTGTCCAACGTGCTCAACGCACCGGAGAAGGTGTCACCCGCCACGGTGGCCCGGGTGCAGGAGGCGATCGACCGGCTCGGCTTCGTGCGCAACGACGCTGCGCGCCAACTCAAGGCGGGTCGGTCACGGTGCGCAGGGCTGGTGGTCCTCGACATCGGTAACCCGTTCTTCACCGACGTCGCCCGCGCCGCCGAGCAGCAGGCGGCGGCGCACCAGTTGACGGTGCTGCTGGGCACGTCCGACGGCGACGGCACGAAGGAGCGGGCCTACATCGACGTCTTCACCGAGCAGCGGGTGTTCGGATTGATGGTATCCCCGGTCGGTGAAGATCTCGACCGCCTCGAAGCGCTGCGCCGTCGAGGCACCCCGGTCGTCCTCGTCGACCGGGACGGCACCGGAACGCAGTTCGACTCCGTCGCCGTCGACGACGTGGCGGGAGGCTGCCTGGCCACCGCGCACCTGCTCGACATCGGGCGTCGGCGTATCGCGTTCGTCGGAGGGCCGACGTCGTTGCGACAGGTACGGGATCGTCGACGCGGCGCTGCGCAGGCCGTCGACCAGGTACCCGGCGCACGCCTCGAGGTGATCGAGACGACGACGTTGAGCGTGCTGGCCGGACGCACCGTCGGGGAAGAGCTTCGTCGGCGCCCCGCCGCCGACCGCCCCGACGGGGTGTTCTGCGCCAATGATCTGGTGGCCATCGGCGTGCTGCAGGCGTTCACGATGCTCGGGGCGTTGCGCGTGCCCGAGGACGTCGCCCTCATCGGATACGACGACATCGACTTCGCCCAGTCGGCGGTGGTGCCGCTGTCCTCGATCCACCAGCCCACCGCGCTCATCGGTGCGACGGCCGTCGACCTGCTGATGGCCGCGGCGGGCGCCGAGGATCGGGCGCCGGCCCATCCCGTCTTCGTGCCCGAACTCGTCGTCCGGCAGAGCACCGTCGCCTGACCCTCGGAGTGTCACGGACGCCGGCGGAAGTCGTCCCATTCACCGATCGCGGCCAACCGTCGCCGCTGCTGCTCGGCGACGGCGGCGTCGAGCCCGCGGCCCCGTCGCTCGAGCTGGTCGCTGACGCGTTCGCGATGGTCGACGGGATTGCGGTCGTCGTACTTGAACTTCGCGTCGACGCTCACGATCGCCAGCCGGACACCACGGATCCCGCTCAGCATGCGGCCGTACGGCGGTTCATCGACGGCCACCTCAGCGTGTCGCCCCTCGGGCTGGAAGTCGGCCAGTTGGGTGTTCAAGATCTCGGCCTTGCCGTCGGCGTCGTCGACAATCGTTGGCCGGCAGACGAACTGGACACTCGCGTAGTAGCTCGTCGGAACGCCGTCCTCATCGGGGCCGCCCGCCTTGGCCCGCCAGTAGGTCGGGATGTAGGCGTAGTCACCGATCACCGCGAGGCGGACCTCGGCGGCGGCGTCGAGGTGCCGCCACACCGGGTTGGGCCGCGCGAGGTGGACCAGCACTTCGTCACCGGCGAGGGTGAAGTGCGTCGGGATCAGCACCGGCGCCTCCGACGGGTCGATGTTGTTGACGGCGAGGACGCCGAAGCCGTCCGTGGTGGCGAGCCACTCCTGCCATTCGACGGCGTCCAACGACGCGTCCCATGGGTGTATCAGCATGGTCGGCCTTTCTGCGGGTCGGAGGGTCGGGAGAGGAGACGGCGCACGGTGGTGACGGCGGGACCGAGTCGATGCAGGTGCTCGTCGAGTTCGTCGACGGCGGCCTTCAGTTCGGTGTCCGTCATCGGGTTCAGGGCGTCGAAGATGAACAGCGCGGTGGTGGTGTCTTCGCTCAACTGCGTGCGGCGGGCCTGCCGCCAATTCCAGCGCCGACACGTAACGCCGCGGTCATCGCACCACACCACCTCACCGACATCGGGATGCTCGACGACGTCGACGCCGCCGGCGACGGTGTCGAACGGCTCCGCGCCGGTGGCCCGGATCAGCCGCGGCGGTCCGACGTACCGCGAAAGGTCCTCTCCCCCAACGGGTAGCTGGTGCTTGACCGACACGGCGTTGTAGATGTCGGTCAGGCGGTTCACCCGGGGAAGTCCGGTGGCCACGCGTCGGGTCAGCGCCTCCACGCTGGTGCGTGTGCGCTGCGGTTTGGCGCCGAACGCGCGGAAGGCCTCCCGCCACGCCGCGATGTGCGCAATCCCCTCCACGGGTTGGTCACCGAGCCGTTCGCGCGCAACGGGTTCCGCCTCTTCGAGGAGCGCCTCGCTGATCGGATCGCTGGGACCCGGCGCCACGCCCCCGGCGGCGATCAGCACCGCCCGGTAGTCGGGCCGTAGATCGAACACCGCGTCGTCGACGTGCGCGAGTTCGACGGCCTCGCTGAGCATCGAATCTTCAGCCACGATGCGCGTCCCCGGCAGCGCTTCCGACTCCGGGTTCGAAGACGGTGAGGACGAATCTCGCGATCTGCGTTCCGGTGTTGACGTAGCCATGGTCGACATCGCCGGGAAACGCGATCGCGTCGCCGGTGTCCAGCATCGTCGCCTGACCCTCCACCTCGACGCTGAGTGGTCCGTCCACCACGGTGAGCAGTTCCTGGGTCCCGGCGACGTGCGCCTCGCTGGTGTGGCGGTCGCCGGGTCCGAGCGTCCAGTCCCACATCTCAACCACGTGCGGTGGCGACGTTCCGGCGACGAGCACGCCGCGTCCGCCGTGGGTTCCGGTCCACAGTTCCGCTCCGTCGCCGCGGCGGGTCACCTTCACCGCCTTCGGCTCCGGCGGTTCCACGAGAGCCGGCAGGCCCACGCCGAGTGCGTCACTGAGCCGAAGCAGTGTTCCCACACTGGGATTCACTGCGCCGTGCTCCACGCTGACCACCATGCGCCGGCTCACCGATGCGGCGACGGCGAGCTGATCCAGCGTCCACCCGCGCCGCTGCCGCTCCTGCCGGACCCGCGCCCCGATCGCCGTCGCGAGTTTCGCCGCCACCTCGTCCACGCAGTGCAGAATAGCGCACCGATAGTGCACTGCGGGTTGGAGCGTCTGGCTTTCGGCGGACGTAATCCGGTCCGGCGGTCCCCTGCGACCATGACTTTCGGCTCTACCTGGGTCGGCGGTGCCGGGATCGACTGGGGGTGGTCGGTCACTGGGGAGGTAGTCGATGGTCATCACGATCGGTTCGCGGGGTCACCTCCGATGTCGGTAGAGGTCGAGGTCGCCGATCTCGGGCTGACAGAGGAGCAGGCAGCTCGTCAGCTGGCTGTGGACGGACCGAATGAGCTGCCGACCGCGATGCGTCGGAACCTCCTTCGCGAAGCCTGGGATGTGGTGCGCCAGCCGATGCTGTTGCTGCTCCTCGCCGCCGGCGGGGTCAACTTCCTGCTGGCCGAGCCACTGGACGGCGCGTTGTTGATGGCATTCGTCGTCGTGGTCGTCGCCATCTCGATCTACCAGGAGCACAAGACGGGAAAGGCGCTCGCGGCGCTGCGTGATCTGTCGTCACCACGGGCGCTGGTCGTGCGCGACGGAATGCAGAAGCGCGTCGCCGGCAAGGACGTGGTACGTGGCGATCTGCTCATGTTGGCCGAAGGCGACCGGGTACCGGCCGACGCCGTCCTGGTGGACTGCGCGAGCTTCTCCGTCGACGAGTCGGCGCTCACCGGGGAGTCCGTGCCGGTGCGGAAGGTCGCGGTCGAGCGTTCCGAACGGGGTGCGGCGATGGGGCGACCGGGCGGCGATGCGACGCCCTGGGTGTTCTCGGGCACGCTCGTCGTCAAGGGACACGGCGTGGCGGTCGCCAAGGGCACCGGTGCCGGCACCGAACTGGGAAGGATCGGCGCGGCGCTCAGGACCATCGAACCCGAGCGGACCGCACTGCAGCGCGAAGTCGACCGGCTGGTCGGCATTCTCGCCGCACTCGGGGTCGCCGCGGCGGTAGCCGTCGTCATCATCTACGGGCTCACTCGCGGCAATTGGCTCGCCGGGACGCTCGCCGGTATTGCGACCGCGATGGCACTGCTGCCCGAAGAGTTTCCGGTGGTGCTGACGGTCTTCATGGCTGTCGGTGCCTGGCGCATGTCGAAGATGAATGTGCTCACCCGACGCCCTCCGGTCATCGAGACACTGGGATCAGCCACGGTGCTGTGCGTGGACAAGACCGGAACGCTGACCGTGAACAGGATGACGGTACGCACCCTGATCGTCGACGGTCAGACCCATACGTGTGACTCGGCACCGTTGCCCGAGAAGTTCCACACCATTGCGGAAATGTCGGTGCTCGCTTCACCGGTCGATCCGTTCGACCCGATGGACAAGGCGTTCAGGGCGCTGGGCGACACCTATCTCTCGGGCACATCACATCTGCACGAGAACTGGCAACTCGTCCGTGAATACCCCCTGTCGGACAGGTTGTTGGCCTGTCGCACGTGTGGCGCTCCCCCGACGGCGGCCACTACGTCATCGCCGCCAAGGGCGCCCCCGAAGCCATCGCAGACTTGTGCCATCTCGATCCTCAACGGCTCACCGCGTTGACCGACCAGGTCGAGGCGGCAACCGCCGACGGATACCGGGTACTGGCGGTGGCGTGCGCGCAGTTCGACAGCGCGAGAACGCTACCCGCCGGACCCCACGACTTCGACTTCGAGCTGCTGGGCCTTGTCGGATTGCAGGACCCGATCAGACCGGGTGTCGCCGACGCCGTTGCGCAGTGCCGTCGGGCGAGGATCCGGACGATCATGATCACCGGGGACTATCCGGGCACGGCGCTGGCGATCGCGCGCGACATCGGTCTCGACCACACCGCCGGCTGTATCACCGGACGTGACCTGGAAAAGCTCTCCGAGCAGGAATTGGCCGAGCGCGTTCGTTCGGTCAATGTGTTCGCGCGGATGGTGCCCGAGCAGAAAACTTCGGCTGGTGCGGGCGCTGCAGTCCAACAGCGAGGTGGTCGGGATGACCGGTGACGGGGTCAACGACGCTCCTGCGCTGCGGGCGGCCGACATCGGCATCGCGATGGGGGCGCACGGCACCGATGTGGCGCGCGAATCTGCGGCGTTGGTGATCACCGATGACGACTTCAGCTCGATCGTGAGCGGAGTGCGCCAAGGGCGCGGGATCTTCGACAACCTTCGCAAAGCGATGGCGTACGTGATCGCCGTGCACCTTCCCATCGTCGGTATGTCGCTGATCCCGTTGTTCGTCACGGATTGGCCGCTGGTCCTGCTGCCGGTCCAGATCGCCTTTCTCGAACTGATCATCGACCCCGCCTGTTCGGTGGTCTTCGAGGCCGAACAGATCGATCCGAAGATCATGGACGAGCCGCCCCGTGACCCGAGGGTCCCGATGTTCGGTGTCAGAGTTCTGGGAATTGCTGCGCTGCAGGGACTTTCCCTACTTCTCAGCACCGCGGCCGTGTACGTGTGGGCCGTGCTCACCGACAGACCCGACTCCGTGACGCGCTCGGCGACCTTCGCCACGCTCGTCGTGGGAAATCTTGCACTGATCCTGGTGAATCGATCATGGCGGTTGCCGGTGTGGCAGACGCTTCGCCAACGCCGCAACCCGACGCTGAAGTGGATCCTCGGCGGAGCCACGCTGCTGCTGGTGGCGACGCTGACGATCCCGGCGCTGCGGTCCCTGTTCAACTTCGGCGCGCTCACGGCGAGCGAATGGTGCATCGCGGTCGGTGCCGGCAGCGTCGGGGTCGCCTGGTTCGAGATCTACAAGATCATGGCGGCCCCACACTCCGCGCCGTCCGTCGCCGCGGAGGGAACCCGGTGACGCGGATGAGGTCAAGCTCCGGAATGGCGGTGGGGCTCCAGATCGGGACGCAACCTCCGCTGAGTGCACTGCGGGCCTTCCTCGGCGCGGCGCGGGCGATGAATCTGGATTCGGTGATGGTCATCGATCACTTCCAGAACGTCTTTCCCAGCAGCGTGTGGACCCCCGAGTTGACCTGGTTGGCGGCGCGACGGCCCACTCCGCACGAGTTCTTCGACTTTCAGGTGCTGTCCGGCTACCTCGCCTCCCGGGTCGGACACCTGCGTCTCGGGGTAGGAGTGACCGAGGCGATCAGGCGCCACCCCGTTCTGATCGCCCAAGCCATGATGACCCTGTCGCATCTGACGAGGCGGGCACCGATACTCGGGATCGGCGCGGGCGAACGAATGAACCTCGACCCCTACGGACTCGACCCCGCCCAGCCGGTCGCCCGACTGGATGAGGCGCTTCAGATCATCCGGCTGTGCCTGTCGACCCGGGGACCGATCACGTTCAATGGTCACCATTTTCGACTCGCCAACGCTCCGATGGATCTCGCAGCCGCGCCCGGCCGAACCCCCGAGATATGGGTCGCCGGCCACGGACCCCGGATGCTCACGTTGACCGGACGCTACGGAGACGGATGGTATCCGACCACAGTGGTGTCGCCGACGGAGTACGCCGACAAGCTGGCGGCGGTGTGGGCTGCTGCCGTCGATGCCGGGCGCGACCCGGCTTCGATCACCCCGGCGCTGCACCGGTTCATGGTGGTCGCCGCCACCGAGCGCGAAGCGCGGGCCATGCTCGAGACGAAAGCCGTTCGGGCGCTGGCACTCATGGCGCCGGCTGCGGTGTGGGAGCACGCCGGCGCTGTGCATCCGTTCGGCGCCGACTTCAATCCCCTGGTCGATTTCATCCCGGGTGACTACGACCGCGCGACCATGGACGAGGCCATCGCCGCTGTGCCTGCGGCGGTGGTCACCGAGGGCCCCCTGCTGTGGGGCAGCCGGGAACAGATCGTCGCCAGACTCCGAGCTTTCGGCGAGGCCGGCCTCCGCCATGTGGTCCTCGCGCCGGTCTCGGGGCTCGTCTCCCCGCGCGCGGCCCTGTACGCGCTCTGGGCCACCGGTCGGATCGCACGTGCCCTTCGTTGACAGGGAGCGTTGATGGCCTGGCAGGAGATTCAGCCGTTCCTGGTGGCGCTGGCTGTCGGGTTGCTCCTCGGCCTGGAACGCGAACGCAGCCACAGTCGCAAGCTTCCCGCCGGGTCGCGTTCGTTCGCCCTGCTCGCGTTGGTCGGTGCGGTGGCGGCCGGCATCGATCCCTGGGCCGTGACGTTCGGGCTGGCCGGCGTCAGCGCGTTGATGACCGTCGCATATCTCCGCGCCAGCGGCGACGACCCGGGAACGACCACGGCGCTCGCGGCCCTGACGGCCTACGTGCTCGGCGCACTCGCCTACAGCCGCCCCGCTCTGTCTGTGGCGCTCGCGGTGATCGTGGCGGGTCTGCTCGTGTCGAAGACGCGAATACATCGGTTCGCACGTGACATCGTCAGTGAGGTCGAATTAGAGGACGCGATCAAGTTCCTGGCGGTGGCATTCGTGATCCTGCCGTTGCTTCCGGATCGGGCACTCGGACCCTACGGTGTGCTGAACCCGGCGAAGCTATGGCTTCTCGTCGTCCTGCTCACTGGTATCGGCTGGCTCGGCTACATCGGTGTCCGCGCGCTCGGTCCCGAGCGCGGCCTGCTGATCACCGGCCTCGCCGGCGGGTTCATCTCAGCCACCGCGACCACCGCGTCGATGGGCCGGCTCGGCCGGACCACCGGCAGCATGCGGGCCCCGTTGGCCAGTGCGCTCTTGGCCAGCCTGGCCACTTTCGTTCAGCTGATCATCGTGATCGGCCTCATCGACATCGACGTCCTGCGCCGACTGTGGCTGCCAGTGGTGGCCGCAGCGGTAGTGCTGATCGGTGTCGCCGCGTTCTTCTACTGGGGGGCCGGTCGTGCTCAGGAGGACGGGACCGCGGACGGCGGTGGTGAGATCAGCGTGCCCGCCGGCCGCCCGTTCGCTCTGCGGCCTGCTCTCATCCTGGCCGCGGTGCTGACGTTCGCACTGCTACTGGGCCGTTGGGGAGGTGATGTTCTCGGGCCCCAGGGCACGATCCTCGCCGCGTTCGCCGCGGGCCTCGCCGATGCCCACGCCGGAGCGGTCGCCGCGGCGAGCCTCGCCGCCCGCGGCGACGTCACCGCCGACACCGCGCTCATCGCGATCGGGGCTGCGCTCGGTTCGAACCTGCTCGTCAAGGCGATCCTGGCGTTCGTGGCCGGCGGGCGCACTTTCGGACTTCGGTTCATCGCCGGGATCGCCTTGACGAGCAGGTTCGAACCGAGCGCAGCCCCGATCGCGATGAGCGCGGTNTGAGCGACGGCCGCGACGACCGCCGGCGGGGCGGCGTCACCGCGCACCCCGACGAGTTCATCGAGCATCAGCAGTTCGCCACCGACCTCGGCTTCGCCGGCGTGCTGGCCGCGACGATCTCGATGCACTAGGTGACGCGAGCGAGCCGGATCGGATCCGGCTACCGGCGGGTGACGTCGAGCATGCTGAACATGCCGGCTCCGTAGTGGCCGGCGAAATTGCAGAGCAGTTCGTAGCGGCCTGGCGGCAGGGTGATCGCGGTCCATCCGCTTTCACCCGGCGCGATGCCGGCCTCGGTGGACGCCTCATCCCCGGCGCCGGCCCCGCACGTCCGAGACGCTTCACCGACGTTCCCCGCCTCGTCGACTGTGCCGTCGCTCCCGATGGTCCGGTGTCCGGGACCCTGGCCCTGCGGCAGTGGCAGCACCACCAACTCGTGGGGCATCCACCCGGCATTGAGTACCCGGAACGACACCTCACCGGCGGGCACGCTTCTCTGCGCGACCAGAACGCGCATCATGCCCATCATTCCCCTGCGCGGCCAACGAGATTGATCGGTGGCGTCAGGGTGCATCATTCCCGGGCCCATCATGGGGCCCATGTCGGTCAGGGTGACGTCCACGACGGCGCCGGGTAGGGATGGCGCGTCACACGATGTCACGGTCGCCGGGTAGTGGCCCGCCACGGGCCCCGACGATGTCTGCGCGGCATACAAGCCCGCCGTCGTCGCGACTCCGAGCACGAGTGATGCCGCAGCGACCGCCAGCACGGGCCAGAGGCGCCGGCCGGGTGATGCACTCATCGCCGCTCGCGCAGCAATGTCGCGCGGCGACGGTACTCGTCCTCATCGATCTCGCCCCGGGCGAACCGCTCTGCGAGGACATCCTCGGCGGACCCCTCACGGGTGCCGTGGGAATGTCCGGCGCTCTGGCGAGGCCCGGTGAGGAATCGGATCGCGAGCACGGTGCCGGCAATCACCAGCGCCCAAACAAGCGCCATCATGATCGACATCAGGACCCAGCCGCCCCAACCCATGCTGTTTCCCCACATCCATCCGTCTCCGTACATCATCGCGATGGTCCTTTCCGGGCGCTGAGTCCGGCAACGTCCTGGCCTGTCTGCCAGCGTGCGCCCGACGGACACACCCGGGTAGAGGCGATGGTCCCTTCAACAGCTCGCGCCGGCGCATGACGAAGCGATCTCGGTCAGGACGAGATCTGGTGTCGGACAGTCCGTTGTTCGGGAGACAACTGACACCATCGGACCCGTGAGAACCACGGCAGCGACGAAGACCGACAGCGGGCTCGCCGTCCGGCTCGCCGCGCTTGCTTCACTGGGTGCAGCGGTCATTCACTGTGCCGTCGTCCCGACTCACTGGCAGGAATGGATTCCGGCTGGGTTGTTCTTCGTCACGGTCGCACTCTTCCAACTGTTCTGGGCACACGCGGTGACCACCCGCGCGACGACAACGGTTCTGGTCGCCGGGACCGTGCTGAACATCGGAGCGGTCGCGCTGTGGGCGCTGACCAGGACAGCGGGTATGCCGTTCGGTCCGCATGCCGGAACGGCCGAAGCGGTCCAGGCTGCGGACCTGTGCGCGGTGGTGTTGGAGATCTACGTCGTGATGGGCGCCGGCTGGGCCTGGTATCGCCGTCGCCGAGGAGATCTGATCCCCGGGTACGCGAACGCGCTGATCCTTCTCGGCGCTTTCGCGGTCGTCACGCTTGCTTCCACGGTCGGCGTCGTTTCGGGGTTGCGGCACGGCCACCATGCGCCCTCGATGGCAGAGCCGGGTCATCACGGGCCGAGTGGCGGGCACGCAGACGCGCACCACGCTCACCCTCCCGAGCCGCCGAGTGCGGAATCCGCGGGCGTCGTTGATTCACCCGAACCTGTCGCTGTCCCCGCCGCTCCGCCGCAGCCGTCGCACGACGGCCACGATGATCACGACCACGGCTGACGTCAGCGACGCAGGATGGCCCGCGTGCTGGCCTCCGGAGTCAGATCCAGCCGACGCAGCAGCTGCGCGTTGAGCGCGACGACCACCGTCGAGAGTGACATCAGAATCGCACCGACCGACATCGGCAGGACGAAGCCGATCGGGGCCAGCACACCGGCGGCCAGCGGCACCGAGATCAGGTTGTATCCCGCTCCCCACCAGAGGTTCTGCTTCATCTTGCGATAGGTGGCGCGCGACAGTTCGATCACCGACAGCACCGAGCGCGGATCGGAACTGGCCAGGATGACTCCGGCCGAGGCGATCGCGACGTCGGTTCCGGCGCCGATCGCGATGCCGACGTCAGCCTGAGCCAGTGCCGGCGCGTCGTTGACGCCGTCACCGACCATCGCGACCTTCTTGCCTTCCTGTTGAAGCGCAGCCACTTTCGCCGCCTTGTCGTCCGGGCGCACCCCGGCGAAGACACGGTCGATGCCGAGTTCGCGGGCCACCGCGCCGGCGACGGCTTCGGCGTCACCGGTGATCATGACCACCTCGATGCCGAGTTCGTGCAAGCCATCGACGGCTTCGCGGGATTCGTGGCGGATCTCGTCGGCCAGGCGCAGACCGCCCACCACGGCGCCGTCGCGGACGACGTGGAGGATGATCGCGCCCTCGTCGCGCCACCCGCTGGCGGCGTCGACTTCCCGCGCACCGACCTCCTCGAGCAGGCGCGGACCGCCCACCCGGATCTCACGGCCGTCGACGACGGCGCGGACACCGACCGCTGGAGACGATGTGAACCCGCTCGCGCGCGCCACGGGGATTCCGCGTTCCCGTGCGGCGTGCACGATGGCCCGCGCCAGCGGGTGCTCGCTGTCGGCTTCTGCTGCGGCGGCCAGTGCGAGGACGGCGTCCTCGGTCAGGTCGCCGACGGTGTCGATCGCGGTGACGGTCGGCTCACCCTTGGTGAGCGTGCCGGTCTTGTCGAACAGCACCGCATTCACGGTGCGCATGCTCTCGAGGGCGAGCCGGTCTTTGATCAGAACGCCGCCGCGGGCCGCGCGTTCGGTGGCGATGGAGACCACCAGCGGGATCGCCAGACCGAGCGCGTGGGGGCAGGCGATGACGAGCACGGTGATCGCGCGCACGACGGCGTTGTCCGGATCCCCGACCGTCGTCCACACCACCGCGGTGACGGCCGCGGTGATCAGCGCGAACCAGAACAGCCAGCCGGCAGCCCGGTCCGCGAGGCGTTGGGCGCGTGACGAGGAGTTCTGCGCTTCGGCGACCAAGCGTTGGATGCCGGCCAGGGTGGTGTCGTCACCGATGGCCGTCACCTCGACCCGCAACCCCGAATCGGTGGCCACGGTTCCCGCCGTGACGGCGTCCCCGACGGCGCGGGCGACGGGCCGGGATTCGCCGGTCACCATCGATTCGTCCATGGCGGCGCGGCCGTCGACGATCCTGCCGTCGGCGGGGACGCTGCCCCCGGGGCGGACGATCACGACGTCGCCGACGCGCAGGTCGGCGGGCGACACAGTGACCGTGTGGTCGCCGTCGATCTTCTCGGCTTCATCGGGAAGCAGCGCGGCCAGCGAGTCCAGCGCAGAGGTTGTCTGCGCCAGCGAGCGCATCTCGACCCAGTGGCCGAGCAACATGATGACGATCAGCAGCGCGAGCTCCCACCAGAACTCCAGCTCGTGATGGAGCAGCCCGAGGCTGGCACCCCAGGACGCGAGGAACGCGACGGTGATCGCCAGCCCGATCAGGAGCATCATTCCCGGCTTGCGAGAACGTATCTCGCTGACCGCCCCGGTGAGGAAGGGGCGCCCGCCGACGACGTACATGACGGTGCCCAACAGCGGCGCCACCCAGCGGGCACCGGGGAATTCGGGGACCTGATAACCCAGCAGCATCGCGAACATGGTTGAGAAGGCGACCACAGGGATAGCGATGACCACGTTGATCCAGAACAGTTTTCGGAATTGAGCGACATGATCGCCGTGGCCGGCGTGTGCGTCGTGGCCGGCGTGTTCATCGGCGGGAGGTGTCGCTACGGCGGGGCCCTGGTGATCGTGTGGGTGTGTCATGACGCGCTCTCCTTGTCGGAGCTGACCATATACCCCCAGGGGGTATCGGTCAAGCACGACTTCGCACCTTTCGACTTTCGCTCGCTACGCATGAGTATGTAACCGGTGTTACATTCAAGCGATGGCGACCGACGAATCGACGACGCGCTGGTTGGTGCTCATCGTGAAAGTGCCGGCCGAGCCGTCTCGGCACCGGGTCGCCGTGTGGCGGGAACTGCGCCGGGTCGGCGCACTCCAGGTCGGCCAGGGAGTGTGGACAGTGCCGAATGTTCCGGTGTTCGCCGACGGGGTGGCGCGGGTCATCCAGTTGGCTGAGCGTGGGGAGGGCGAGGTGATGGTCCTCGACGCCGCGGGACGTCACGAGTCGGACGGCGCGCGCCTGGAGGCCCTGTTCACCGCCGAACGCAGCGAGGAGTGGAAGGAGTTCCTCGCTGACTGCGCGAAGTTCGACGCCGAGATCGACAAGGAGATCGCCTCGGCCAAGTTCACCGTCGCCGAACTCGAGGAAGAAGAGCAGAGCCTGGATCGGTTGCGGCGATGGCACCGCGACATCATGGTTCGCGACGTGTTCGTCGCCGCGTCCTCCGCCGAGGCCGAGCAACGGCTCAAGGCGTGCGCCGATCGCCTCGCAGATTACACCGAACGGGTCTTCGCGGCCCTGCACCAGATGTGAAGTGGTGCAATGAACTTCGACACTCGAATCTTCTACGCCGTCAACGACTTCGCACGGGACACACCGTGGTTGCATCCCGTGGTTTCCGGATTTGCCGGCTACGGCGTCGTCCTCTTCGCGGGTCTCCTGCTGTGGGGATGGTGGACAGCGCGTCAGGACGACGACCGCGGTCGCATGGTCGCCGCGGCCTGGGCACCGCTGGGCATGCTCTGCGCGCTCGCCATCAACCAGCCCATCGCGTCTGCCGTCGACGAAACACGACCGTGCCAAGCACTTAACGACATCGTGGTGCTGCACTGCAGCAGCGATGCGGGATTCCCCAGCGATCACGCTGTCATGGCGGGTGCGATCACCGCCGGGCTCTGGCTGGTCAACCGGCAGTTGGGCGTGCTCAGCGCCATCGCCGCAGTGGCAATGGCAGCGGCGCGCGTCTACGTCGGCGCGCACTACCCTCAGGCCGGGCGCACCGTCGACTGTCGGGGAGTCTCGGACGTGAAGGAACCTCGATGAACTCCGCACCGGAAGGCCCGGCGGCGGCTGCGGCGGGGCCGACGTCCGCCCGAGGACTCACACCGTGGCATTTCGTTCTGCTCTTCGGCATGGTGAGTCTGCTCGCCGACATGGTGTACGAAGGCGCGCGCAGCATCATCGGGCCCTACCTCGCGACGCTCGGAGCGTCCGCCGCACTTGTCGGATTGGTCGCCGGCGCAGGCGAATTCATCGGGTACGCGCTGCGCGTCGTCTCCGGCTATGCCATTGCCCGCACCCAGCACTACTGGGCGTGGACCATCACCGGTTACGCCCTGACCGTGCTGAGCGTGCCGTTGATCGGTGTCAGCGGCGCCCTGGTACCTGCCCTGCTGCTCTACGGCACCGAGCGACTCGGCAAGGCGGTGCGCTCACCCGCCAAAGACACGCTGCTCTCGCACGCGTCCACGAACACCGGGCGCGGCAGCGCTTTCGGCGTCCACCAGGCACTCGACCAGACCGGCGCCATCGCCGGCCCCCTGCTGCTGGCAGCGGTTCTCAGCGCGCACGCCGGCGACTACCGGCTCGCGTTCGGCGTGCTCATCATCCCCGGTGTGCTGATGCTGATCCTGCTCGCCTGGCTTCGATTCCGCGTCCCGGACCCGCGCAGCTACGAGTCGGATTCCCCGGCTTCGTCTCCGCCTGCCGCGGCCGCCACGGCGCGACGCGGCGGGATCGCGCGACGTCTCCCCGCGCGCTTCTGGCACTACGTGATCACCATCGGCGTGCTGTCCTGTGGCGTCGCCGCATTTCCCCTGCTGGCCTATCACGCCCAACGCACCGGTCTTCTGACGGACGCACAGGTTCCCATCCTGTTCGCGGTCGCAATGGCGGTCGACGGCGCAGCCGGATTGGTGATGGGCCGCATCTACGATAGGCGCGGACCCCTCACCCTGCTGGCGGTGCCCGTGGCGGCCGCATGCTCCGCGGTGGCCTTCACCGACAACCCCGCACTGGTGTGGATCGGTGTCGCAGTCTGGGGAATCGTCAACGGGGTGCTCGATTCAACGGTGAAAGCCGTTGTCACCGAACTGGTCCCGGCCGACACCCGGGCGATCGCGTTCGGCTGGCTGGCGCTGCTGCGAGGGCTGGCGCTACTGATCGCGGGCGCGCTTCTCGGCGCCGCCTACGACGTCTCCCCCCACCTGGCCATCGCGGTGATCGTGGCGGCCAACGCGGTATCGCTCGTCGGCTTGGCGACCGTCCTACGTCGCCTGCACCCGGCGGTCCCGGCCGGCTCGTGAGTACGGAGAACGGGGCCCGCGCGGCTGATTCACGACTGCGCGCACACCCCGGTCAGGCGCCGGCACCCGGTGCGCGCACCACCATCGGCACGGCGGGGAAGTACGACGCCATCTCGGAGCGTGACTTACGCAACGCCGCGGTGCCGTACCCACGCCCCCGTTTCTCCGGATGGATCCAGACACGAACGTTGACTTCGCCGCCGGACAGTTCGCCGAAAATCATTCCGACCTTGTCGTCGCCCTCGAGGACCACGAACCAGGCCGCCTCCTCGGCGCTGACCCGACCCTGTGCCGAGCCGATCTCGTTGTCGAGGTCTCCGGCCGGCGCACCGGAACCGTCGCCGGCGGCGCCGACGTCTGCGGTACGAGCGGCGAAGATGTCGCGGTCGACATGCGACGAGAAGAGCCTCAACTGCAGCGTGTCGCCCGACGAGGCCGGGCGCTCGTTGAGGGTGAACGTCAGCTGACTGTTCAGATCGTCGAGTTCGGCCTTGATCTTGCGTCGTGATTCTCGAGTGAGCTGCTCGAAGGACATGCCGATGACCGCTTCGCCCGCGCGTTGCGATGCCCCGAGAAGCTGCGATATCGCGGCTACCGCGGCCGGACGATCTTCGGCTTCGACGATGGCGTCCAGGAGTTCGTGACGGCGGTCGAGCGCGGTCAGAAGCGCGTCGGCGATCTCGCGTCGTGCCGCAACTTTGTCATGGTCGGTCATGGCTCTGAGCGTAGGCGCGTCGGGGGCACTGCGTGGCGTTCAGCGAGAGCCGAATCTCTTGGCTTCCGGGTAAGGACCCGCGGGTCATGCCGACAGCAGAGCCCGTCGCCATTCGTTGTGGACGTCCCAGCCATCGACCACTTCCACCAAGGCCAGGAGTCCAGTCGGATATACGAGGGACACCAGCCACCGGCTCGAGCTGCCATCACTGACGGAGAACCCCGCCCTCAGAAATCGCTTGAGCCACTTGATCTTCAGCTGATCACGCCGAAATCGAACACCACAACCGCTTCGCCTGCTCGAAGTCGAGGTTCAAGATCGGAAATCCCCAGGGCCTTCTCGACCCATTTCGAGTACTCCTTGAGTGTGCAGCGCAGATTGTCCTCGGTGAGTTCGAGCGCGGCTCGGGTCGAGAACGGGGTGAAGCGATTCTGCACCAGGTAGACCTCGGTGCGTGGTGGTGGAGAGAGGGTCATATCAGCGCTTCGATCGGTCGTCGCCGTGCAGTCGGTTGTGAGGTTGCGGGCGTCCACCAACGCACGACGATCTGCGTCTCGAGACGATCATCGCCCGCAGTTTACGACGCCCGCCGCCCCCTGCCGTCCGACCAGCGTGCCGAGCGAGGCTGGCCATGCAACGATCCACCGGATCCCGTGCGGCATGCTGGCGAACAGCATGAAAACGGCCCCCGGAGTGTCCTCCGGGGGCCGTTCCACTTAGTAGCGGGGACAGTGTGGTGTTTCAAGACATCGGAATAGGGTGTCTCAAGACATCGGCATAGGTGATTCGGCCAGTTTCAGCTGGTGTCGAAAGCGC
>NZ_JYNX01000026.1 GCF_001044255.1 Mycolicibacterium chubuense | reverse complement strand
TGGGGATAGTCAAATAGTGGAAGGTCAGCGCTTACGATGCCGCCATGAGCCTTCGGATCGCGGCACTGGGCACTGCTCGCCCTGGCTGTGGTGGTGGCCGCCAGCTCGTGGTTCGACGCCGCCCGACCGGTCGGGCAGTGGATCGACACCTTCGTCCGGATCCTCATCGGCGGCGCCGTGGTGCTCCTCCCGCTCGCGCTGGCCGCCGTCGGCGTCGTGCTGATGCGCTCGGAGCCCGATCCCGAGGCCCGCCCGCGGTTCATCCTCGGCGCAGCGATGATCGCGCTACCCGCGCTCGGGCTCCTGCACCTCTGGTCCGGCGCCCCGCAGGATCCCGCGGCGCGTCAACACGGCGCGGGCTTCGTCGGATTCGCGATCGGCGGCCCGCTCTCCGACGGGCTGACCGCATGGATCGCGGCTCCGTTGCTGGTCCTCGGTGTGCTGTTCGGGCTGCTGCTGATCACCGGCACCACGATCCGCGAGCTGCCCGCGACGCTGCGCGACATGTTCTCGACGCGGTGGCGCGGCGAGTACGACGACGAGGATTGGGCCGACGACGAGTACGACGATGCCGGTGACCCCACCGATGACTTCTCCGACGGCTACTACGACGACGAGCTCTCCGCCGGGGACGAGGACGCCGCGTGGCCGTCGGCGACCCAGCCCACGGTGCCGCTGACCAAGTCTTCGGGGCCGGCGGGCACCCCGATGGAGAACTACCCCGTCGACGACGAGGTCGCGCCGGCGCCGGCGCCGGTGAAGACCCGCAAGAAGCCCCGCAAGGAGGCCGGGCTCAGCCTGGACCGCGTCGTCGAGGGACCGTACGCGCTGCCGTCGCTCGACCTGCTCATCGCCGGCGATCCGCCGAAGCGGCTGACGGCGGCCAACCAGCAGATGACCGACGCCATCACCTCCGTGCTCGATCAGTTCAAGGTCGACGCCGCGGTCACCGGCTGCACCCGGGGGCCGACCGTCACCCGCTACGAGGTCGAGCTCGGCCCGGGCGTCAAGGTCGAGAAGATCACCGCGCTGCACCGCAACATCGCCTACGCCGTGGCCACCGAGAGCGTCCGGATGCTCGCACCGATCCCCGGCAAGTCGGCCGTCGGCATCGAGGTGCCCAACACCGACCGCGAGATGGTCCGGCTGGCCGACGTGCTCACCGACCCGGTCGTGCGGTCGGATCACCACCCGCTGGTGATCGGCCTGGGCAAGGACATCGAGGGCGAGATGATCTCGGCCAACCTCGCGAAGATGCCGCACCTGCTCGTCGCCGGCTCCACCGGCTCGGGCAAGTCCAGCTTCGTGAACTCGATGCTCGTGTCGCTGCTCGCGCGCGCCACCCCGGAGGAGGTCAGGATGATCCTGATCGACCCGAAGATGGTCGAACTGACGCCCTACGAGGGCATCCCGCACCTGATCACGCCGATCATCACCGAACCCAAGAAGGCGGCCGCGGCGCTGGCCTGGCTGGTCGAGGAGATGGAGCAGCGCTACCAGGACATGCAGGCCTCCCGGGTGCGTCACATCGACGTGTTCAACGAGAAGGTCCGCACCGGGGAGATCACGGCGCCGCTGGGCAGCAACCGCGAATACAAGCCCTACCCGTACATCCTCGCGATCGTCGACGAGCTCGCGGACCTGATGATGACCGCGCCGCGCGACGTCGAGGACGCGATCGTGCGCATCACGCAGAAGGCCCGCGCCGCCGGCATCCACCTGGTGCTGGCCACCCAGCGGCCGTCGGTCGACGTCGTCACCGGTCTGATCAAGACCAACGTGCCGTCGCGGCTGGCGTTCGCGACGTCGTCGCTCACCGACAGCCGCGTCATCCTCGACCAGCAGGGCGCCGAGAAGCTGATCGGCATGGGCGACGGGCTGTTCCTGCCGATGGGGTCGAACAAGCCGATCCGGCTGCAGGGTGCGTTCATCACCGACGAGGAGATCCACGCGGTCGTCACGGCCACCAAGGATCAGGCCGAACCGGAGTTCGTCGAGGGCGTCACCGCGGTCAAGGCCGGCGAGCGCAAGGACGTCGACCCCGACATCGGCGACGACATGGACGTGTTCCTGCAGGCGGTCGAGCTGGTGGTGTCCTCGCAGTTCGGCAGCACGTCGATGCTGCAGCGCAAGCTGCGGGTCGGGTTCGCCAAGGCGGGCCGGCTGATGGACCTCATGGAGACGCGCGGCATCGTCGGCCCCTCGGAGGGATCGAAGGCGCGCGAGGTGCTGGTCAAGCCCGACGAACTGGCCGGCACGCTGGCGCTGATCCGCGGCGGCAGCGACGCCGTCGGCGGCGACGCGGACGACGACCCGGGGTTCTGACTCGGATCGCCGCGAAGAAAGCGCTACAGCGTCAACAGCATTCGAGTGTTGCCGAGGATGTTGGGTTTGACGTAACTGAGGTCGAGGAACTCGGCGACGCCGGTGTCGTAGGAGCGGCACATCTCCTCGTACACCTCGGCCGTCACCGGGGTGCCCTCGATCTCGGCGAAGCCGTGCCTGCCGAAGAACTCCACCTCGAAGGTCAGCACGAAGATGCGCTGCAGCCGTAACTCCTTGGCCACGGCGAGCAGCTGGTCGACGATGGCGTGCCCCACCCCGCGCCCGCGCACCTTCGGGTGCACCGCCACGGTGCGCACCTCGCCGAGGTCCGACCACAGCACGTGCAGCGCGCCGCAGCCGATGACCTCACCGTCGAGTTCGGCGACCCAGAACTCCTGCACCGACTCGTAGAGGGTCACCAGATTCTTCTCGAGCAGGATCCGGCCGGCGTAGACGTCGACGAGCGTCTTGATGGCCGGCACATCGGAGGTCCTGGCCCGGCGCACGACCGGCTCACCCGCGGACTCGCTCGGAACGGAGCTCACACGGGGAAGGGTATCGGTTTCGGCAACCAGTATTCTGTGGCGGTGCCGGGCCAACCACATACCGATCCGGTGGTTCCGCGCGCTCGGGTGGCGAATCTCGCCAATGCGCTCACCGGTGTCCGGCTGGTGCTGGTACCGGTGTTCCTCGTCCTCCTTTTCGTCGGCGATGGGCACGAAACATACTGGCGCACAGCGGCGTTCATCGTTTTCGCGGTGGCCGTCATCACCGATCGGCTGGACGGCGCGCTGGCCCGCAGCTACGGGATGGTCACCGAATTCGGCACCCTGGCCGACCCGCTGGCCGACAAGGCCCTGATCGGCGCCGCATTGATCGGCCTGTCGATGCTCGGCGACCTGCCGTGGTGGGTGACCGTGGTGATCCTGGTCCGCGAACTCGGCGTCACCGTGCTCCGGTTGGTGGTGCTGCGCCACGGTGTGATCCCGGCCAGCCGCGGAGGCAAACTCAAGACACTGGTCCAGGCGGTCGCGATCGGGCTGTTCGTGCTGCCGCTGACGGGCGCCTGGCTGACCGGCGCCTGGGTGATCATGCTGGCCGCGGTGGTGCTGACCGTCCTGACCGGCGTCGACTACTTCGTCTCGGCGGTGAGGGATTCGCGTGGACGACCCGCTGGTCACTGACGACGCCCGCGCGCTGGTGGCCGACCTGACCGTGCGCAGGCAGACCGTCGCGACCGCCGAATCGCTGACCGCGGGCCTGGTGGCGGCGACGTTGGCCGGGGTGCCGGGCGCCAGTGCGGTACTGCGCGGCGGCCTCGTCACCTACACCGTCGACACCAAGGTCGACCTGGCCGGCGTGGCGCCCGAACTGCTCGCCGACGTCGGTCCCGTGGCCGAACCCACGGCACGGGCGCTGGCCGTCGGCGCCCAGCAGCGCTGCGGGGCGACCTGGGGGATCGGACTCACCGGGGTGGCCGGGCCCGAACCGCACGGCGGGAATCCCGTCGGCACCGTGTACGTCGGCCTGGCCGGCCCCGTCGACACCGAGGTGGTGATGCTGCGCCTCGACGGCACCCGCTGGCAGATCCGGCTCGCCGCCGCCCACGCCGCACTGCGCCGGCTGCGTGCCCTCGTCGAGCATCAGTGACCCCGACCGCGCCGCGGATTTGCGGCGCCCGTTCGGGAACCATCCGGTGTCCACCGAGCGTTGGGTCGGATAGCAGGCGACGAAGGTAGACCTGGCTGCCGAATCTGACTAAGGAGATCGCGATGACGACACTGTTGCGCGAGGTGATCGGCGACGTGCTGCGGCGCGCGCGGGTGGAGCAGGGGCGCACCCTGCGTGAAGTCTCGGATTCGGCGCGGGTGAGCCTGGGCTACCTCTCCGAGGTCGAGCGGGGCCGCAAGGAGGCCTCCAGCGAACTGCTGAGCGCGATCTGCGGCGCGCTCGACATCCCGCTGTCGCGGGTGCTGTCCGAGGCCGGGGACGACCTCGCCGTCGAGGAGTCACGCGACGCCGCGAGCACCGCGCACATCGACGTCAGCACCAAGGTCGTCATTCCGCAGGTCGTGTCGATGGCCGTCGCCTGATCGCATCCCCCGGCAGGGGTGTGGCGAGCTGTGCCGAACCGATAAGTTGGTTCCCACAGGTGACACTGCTCGACTGACCCTTTTGACAGACGACGAAGGCGGAATGAATCCATGGCCAACCCGTTCTCCAAGGCGTGGAAGTACCTCATGGCGCTGTTCAGCTCCAAGGTCGACGAATACGCCGATCCCAAGGTGCAGATCCAGCAGGCCATCGAGGAGGCGCAGCGGCAGCACCAGGCGCTGACCCAGCAGGCGGCCCAGGTGATCGGCAACCAGCGCCAGCTGGAGATGCGGCTCAACCGCCAGCTCGCCGACATCGAAAAGCTCCAGGTCAACGTCCGCCAGGCCCTCACGCTGGCCGATCAGGCGGTGGCCGCCGGTGACGCCGCCAAGGCCACCGAGTACAACAACGCCGCCGAGGCGTTCGCGGCCCAGTTGGTGACCGCCGAGCAGAGCGTCGAGGACCTCAAGGGTCTGCACGACCAGGCGCTGCAGGCCGCCGGACAGGCCAAGAAGGCCGTCGAGCAGAACGCGATGGTGCTGCAGCAGAAGATCGCCGAGCGCACCAAGCTCCTCTCGCAGCTCGAGCAGGCCAAGATGCAAGAGCAGGTCAGCGCCTCCTTGCGGTCCATGAGTGAGATCGCCGCGCCAGGCAGCACGCCGAGCCTCGACGAGGTCCGCGACAAGATCGAACGTCGCTACGCCAACGCGATGGGCTCGGCGGAACTCGCCCAGAACTCGGTGCAGGGCCGCATGCTCGAGGTCCAGCAGGCCAGCGTCCAGATGGCCGGGCATTCCCGTCTCGAGCAGATTCGCGCCTCCATGCGCGGGGAACAGCTCCCCGCGGGCGGGGACACCCAGGCCACGCCCGCTCAGTCGCCGGCCACCCCGGCGACCAACCCGACACCGGAAAACCCGCTGTCGCAGTAGAGCCCGACTTTCGACGAGGATGACGTGAGGACACGCAGCGGCAGACCCGAGGCATGGCATTCGCTGGCCCAGCGCGGCATCGACACCGCCGCGGAGTGGTCGGGGATGGTGGCCGACAAGCTCAACGCCGCGGCCGATCCGCGCGCCAAGCTGCTGCGCAAGCGGCGCTGGGCGCTGCGCCTCGGGGTGTTCTTCGCCCTGTCCTCGGTGTTCTGGGTGGGTGTCACCGCGCTGCTGGCGTCGTGGAGCACCCCGGTGTGGGCGCTGTTCATCCCGTCCCCGATCGCCGTCGGCGCGGCATTCCTGGCCACGCTGGCGTTCCTGAGGTACCGGTGGCTGCGCGCCGAGCCGCTTCCGCCGTCGCGCGGCCGCGTCGCGCGACGGCTGCCGCCCTGGGGTTCGGCCGCCCGCGCGCCGATGGCGGCGCTGGCCGATTCGGAGCGGGGGCTGGTCTCGCTGCTGGGCGTCATGGAGCGCGGCCGGCTGCTGCCGGCCGACGACCTGCACGACCTGCGGGCCGCCGCCGAGCGCACCGCGGCCACCATGGCCGCCACCGCGACCGAGGTGGTGTCGATGGAGCGGACCATCGGCTCGGCGCCGCAGTCGCGTCCGCACCTGGCGCCCACCATCGCGGCGTTCAGCGCGCAACTCGACCGCGGGGCGCGCCAGTACAACGAGATGGTCTCCGCGGCAGCGCAACTGGTGTCGGCCGCGAACTCCGGGTCGATGTCGAGCTCACCGATGACGCAGCGGCGCTACCGTGACGAGCTGACCTCGGCGACCGACCGGCTCACCGGCTGGGCGCAGGCCTTCGACGAGCTGGGCCGGCTGCGCGCCTGAGGGCCGGGGCGGGGCTCAGAATCTCGGGCGCAGCGACGGGATCACTGTCCCGGCGATGGCCCGCAGCGGCGCCTTCACCAGGAAGTCGAGCAGATCGAAGTAGTCCCGCCACAGTGTGATCTGACCGTCGCGCAGCTCGAACGCCCCGCACACCCAGAACTGCAGGCGCAACGGACCGATGATGATCGCGTCGGTGCGCTCGGTCAGCACGGTGTCCCCGTCGCCGGCGATGCGGTGGAACTTCACCGCGAACCCGACCCTGCCTTCGCCGCGGCGCAGCAGCGCCATGATCCGGGCTCGGCCGCGGATCGAGGGCAGGCCGACGTTCTGCCACACCAACTCCGGGGCGGCCAACGACTCGACGGTGTCGAAGTCCTCGTCGGCCAGCGCGAACAGGAACTTCTCGACCAGGGACGCGTTGTCGGTGGTCGGCACCAGCGTCGTGGGGGCTTCATCGGTCATATCGCCCGAGCTTAACCACCGACGCTGTGGCATGGTGTGGCGCATGCGCGTCGCCGTAGTCGCCGGACCCGACCCCGGCCACGCGTTCCCCGCACTGGCGCTGTGCCTGAGGTTCGCCGCCGCCGGCGACAGTCCGACGCTGCTGACGGGCACGCGGTGGCTCGACGAGGCCCGCGCGCAGGGGATCGACGCCGTCGAACTCGACGGGCTGCGGGTCATGACGGGCGACGACGACGCCGATGCGGGCGCCAAGATCCACCAGCGGGCCGGCCGGATGGCGGTGCTCAACACCGACCGCATCGCCGCGCTGGAGCCGGACCTGGTGGTGTCGGATTCGATCACCACCTGCGGTGGGCTGGCCGCCGATCTGCTCGGCGTGCCGTGGATCGAACTGAACACCCACCCGCTCTACCGTCCCTCGAAGGGGCTGCCGCCGCTGGGCAGCGGGCTGGCTCCGGGCACCGGGATCCGGGGCCGCGCGCGCGACGCGGTACTGCGGGCGCTCAGCGCCCGGTCATGGCGGGCGGGCCTGCGCCAGCGGGCCGCCGTCCGCGTCGAGATCGGACTGCCGGCCGATGACCCCGGGCCGCTGCGCCGGCTGATCGCGACCCTGCCGGCGATGGAGGTACCGCGTCCGGACTGGCCCGCCGAAGCCGTCGTCGTCGGCCCCCTGCATTACGAGCCGACGACGTCCGTGCTGACCCTGCCCGACGGTGACGGACCGGTCGTGATGGTCGCGCCGTCGACCGCGAGTACCGGTGCCGTTGCGCTCGCAGACCTCGCGCTGCAGACCCTGGTGCCCGGGGACGTGCTGCCCGCGGGGGCGCGGGTCGCCGTCTCGCAGCTGCACGCGCCCACCGGCGAGGTGCCGCCGTGGGCGGTCGTGGGGCTCGGCCGCCAGGACGAACTGCTCGGCCGCACCGACCTGCTGGTCTGCGGCGCCGGGCACGGCATCGTGTCCAAGGCACTGCTCGCCGGCGTACCGATGGTCGTGGTGCCCGGCGGCGGCGACCAGTGGGAGATCGCCAATCGCCTTGTGCGGCAAGGCAGCGCGCAGCTGGTCCGGCCCCTGACCCGCGAGACGTTGGGCGCCGCGGTCCGAGAGGTGCTGGGCGCGCCGCGGTACCGGGACGCCGCGCGACGGGCCGGCGCGACCGTCGCGGCGGTCGCCGATCCGGTACGGGTGTGCCATGGCGCTCTGGACGCCGGCAAGTAGGTTGGGCGTGTGCGGCTGACGGAATTCCACGAGCTGGTGCGGGGGCGGTTCGGTGAGGTCCGGGCCACCTCCATGCTGGTCGACCACGTGCTGACCAGCATGGGAGGACGCACCGCGGCCCAGGCCATCGAGGACGGCGCCGAACCGCGCGACGTCTGGCGGGCGCTGTGCGCCGACTTCGACGTGCCCCGCGACCAGTGGTGAAGGGTCAAGTTCGACTCATCGCCGTGTTCACGAGCTCGAGGGTCGATTGCGTCGCCATCGTCAGTGCGGTGCGGTCGGCGTCGGTGAGGGAACCGCACACCCAGTCCCAGTGCGCGGCGACGACGTCACCGACGGCGGGTGCCGTGGTCAGCGACCTGCCGTCCCGGCTCCACCTCACCCGCTCGGCGGCAGGGTCCCCGAGCGACAACCGGCCGTCGTCGACGACGAGGGGCCGCGACTCGAGCATCACGTGCTCGTCGTCGAGGCCGACCACGGTGCCCCAACGAATCCGGCACCGCTGCAGGACGTGCAGCGCGGTGGTCGGCGGATCCCGATCCAGGAAGCGCACCCACGGATACACGACGAAGACGTGAAAGCTGTGGTGGGCCAACGCGTGCGCGTCGACGCCCAGGTCGCCGAGCAGCCCGGTCACCTGGCCGGCGAACGCCGCGCGGAGCCGGTCGAGCAATGTCCGCGCGTCCACCGCGTTCAGCTGAGGACCGCCGACCCAGTAGGTGCGCACCACCTCGACATCGAGCGGGTCGGCGACGCCCGCCGCGTCCGCGATGGCCCGCAGGTACGGCCAGGCGCCGTCGAATTCGCGGATGACCGAGGTCATCTCGTCGCCGGCACGCAGAAGCGCCGCGGTGTCCTCGGGCCCGCAGTATCCGAGTTCGTTCGGCGGGTACGCGTACTGCGCGAACAGCGCATGGCCGGCGTGGACCTGCCCGGTTGGCGCGGTCATTCAGCAGATCCGTGGCAACTGCTCGCCGATCGGCAGGTCCACCACCCGGGTACCACCCAACGCCGTCCTCGCCACCACCATGCCCGGATGCTCGGCGACGCAGGTGCCGATGATCGCCGCGCGGGCGCCCAGCGGGTGCGCGCGCATCGCGGCGAGCACCCGGTCGGCGTCCGCGACAGCCACGAACGCGACCAGCTTGCCTTCGTTAGCGACATAGAGCGGATCCAGGCCGAGCATGCTGCACGCGTCGCGCACCTCTGACGGAATCGGCAGTGTTCGTTCGTCGATCGACACGCCGACCCCGGCTGCTTTCGCGATCTCGTTGAGCGTGGCCGCCATGCCGCCCCGCGTCGGGTCGCGCAGCGCGTGCAGGTCGGCGCCGGTCGCGATCATCGCCGCCACCAGACCGTGCAGGGGCGCGGTGTCACTGGCCACGGTGGTGCCGAATTCGAGACCTTCCCGGCAACTCAGCACGGCCACCCCGTGCACGCCGATGTCGCCGCTGACGATCACGACGTCTCCCGGCGCCGCGCGCCGTGGCTGGATGTCGGTACGTCCGTCGACCAGACCGATGCCTGCGGTGTTGATGTAGACCCCGTCACCATGCCCGGAGTCGACGACCTTGGTGTCGCCGGTGACGAGCCTGACACCGGCCGCCATGGCTGCAGTGCCGACAGCCTGGGCGACCCGGGCCAGTTCGTCCAGCGGCGTGCCCTCTTCGAGGATGAACGCGGTGGACAGCACCGCGGGTACGGCGCCCGCCATCGCCAAATCGTTCACCGTCCCGTTCACCGCCAGATCACCGATCGTGCCGCCCGGGAACACCATCGGCTTCACGACGAACGAGTCGGTGGAGAACGCCAGTCGCGCACCGCCGATCTCGACGATCGCCGAGTCACCCATCCCGGCATCGGCGGCGGGCCCGAACGCCGGCAGGAAGAGATGCTCGATGAGTTCGCCGGACATCGCTCCGCCCCCGCCGTGACCCATGACGATGTTGGGGGAGTCGCGCAGCGGCGCGGGGCAGACCCACGATTCCATGTCGATGGCCGTCCGGGTGCCGGAAGCATGCTCAGGCATTGGTCACCTCGAGACGCCGGTACAGGTAGTAGGCCGCACAGGCGCCCTCCGACGAGACCATGGTGGCGCCGAGCGGATTGCGCGGCGTGCACACGGTCCCGAACGCGGAGCACTCGTGCGGTTTGATGAGGCCCTGCAGTACCTCGCCCGAGCGGCACACCGCGGACTCCTCGGTGTGGATGTCGGTGACGGCGAACCGTTGTTCGGCGTCGTAATCGCGGTAGGCGTGTGACAACCGCCAGCCGCTGCTGGGAATCACGCCGATCCCGCGCCATGCCCGGTCGGTCACGTCGAACACGTCGAGCAGCATCGCCCTGGCGGCGGGGTTGCCGACGTCCTGAACCGCCCGAGGGTAGGCGTTCTCCAACTCGTGGCGGCCGGACTCGAGCTGCACGACCGTCCGCCGAATCCCCTCGAGGATGTCCAGCGGCTCGAAACCCGTGACCACGATCGGGATTCCGTACTTGTCACACAGAGGCGGGTATTCGTCGGTTCCCATCACCGTGCACACGTGGCCCGCCGCCAGGAACGCCTGGACGCGGCACGTCGGGGACTCCATGATCGCGGAGATCGCCGGGGGGACCAGCACATGGGAGACCAGCAGCGAGAAATTCTCGATACCGAGACGCTTCGCCTGATACACGGTCATCGCGTTGGCAGGGGCGGTGGTCTCGAAACCGATGCCGAAGAACACCACCTGCCTGTCCGGGTTGTCCCGTGCGATCGTCAGCGCGTCCAAGGGGGAGTAGACGACCCGGACGTCGCCGCCTTCGCTCTTGACGCGGAACAGGTCCTTCTCGCTGCCCGGCACGCGGAGCATGTCCCCGAACGAACAGAAGATCACATCCGGGCGGGAAGCGATCTCGAGCGCCTTGTCGATGACCTCGAGCGGCGTGACACAGACCGGGCAGCCCGGACCGTGGATCATCTCGACGGTGTCCGGAAGCAACTGGTCGATACCGTGCCGGATGATCGAATGCGTCTGGCCGCCGCAGACTTCCATGATCGACCAGCGGCGGGTCGCGGTGGACCTGATCTGGTCGATGAGCCGCAGCGCCAACTCCGGATTGCTGAATTCGTCCAGGTATTTCATGATGTCGCCTCGGATGTCCCGTTGGTGTTCGGCCGCGAGTTCGGGTTGGTCGCGCCGGCCTGTCGCGCGGCCTGCTCGAAGCCGTCGGCGAATTCCTCCTCGAGCACACCGAGATGCTCGAACTCGGCCAGTGTGCGAAGTGCGGATTCCTCGTCGAGTCGCTGGATGGCGAAGCCGACATGGACGACGACGTACTGGCCGACGCCGGCGTCCGGGATGTATTGCAGACACACGTCCTTCTTGACACCGCCGAAGTCGACGACCGACATCAGTGTGCCGTCACGCTCCTCGATGCTCATGATCTTCCCCGGTACCGCGAGACACATCTTCGCCCTCCCTTCTAGACGGCATTCCCCACGATCAGCTGTCCCAGTGCGATGCCTCCGTCGTTGGGCGGCACGTGGCGGTGGGTCAGGACATCGAATCCCTGTTCTTCCAACGATATTCGGGCCATTCGAAGCAGGAGGGCGTTCTGGAACACGCCCCCGGAGAGGGCCACCGCGGGCCCGCGATTCTCGACCGCGAGGTCGAGGATCAGCGTCGCGACGGCGCGGTGGAAACGGGAGCCGACCAGGCCGGGCGCGACGCCGGCGCGGAGGTCGGCGATGACCCCGGCCAGGACGGGGGTGGGGTCGATCTCCGCGGTGGGATCCCGGTGCTCGACGGTGAACCTGTAGCCGGTGGCGCCGCAGTCGTGTTCGCGGGAAAGCCCCTCGAGCTCGATTGCCGCCTGCGCCTCGTAGTCGACGACCTGACGGACCCCGGTCAGCGCCGCGACGGCGTCGAACAGCCTGCCCATGCTCGACGTCGGGGCGCACCCGAGGCCGGTGCGGAGTTGGTGCCGCAGCACCCGCTGTTCGTCGGCCGGGCATGCGCGCACCGGGGCCAGGTCGGCCGCCCAGGCCAGCCCGGCGGCCCACAGATGTGCGAGCGCCATCCGGTACGGGCGCATCACGCTGATGTCGCCGCCCGCCAGCGGCACGTAACGCAGCGCGGCCAGCCGCCGGTAGCCCTTGTAGTCGGCCAGTAGCACCTCACCGCCCCAGACCGCGCCGTCGGGGCCGTAACCCGTTCCGTCGAAGGCGAATCCGAGCACGGGCAGAGAGCCGTCCAGGCCGTGTTCGGCCATCACCGCGGCGATGTGCGCGTGGTGGTGCTGCACGCTGCGCACCGGCCGGCCCATCGCGTTGCGGTGCGCCCAAGCCCTCGAGCGGTACAGCGGGTGCGCGTCGGCGACGAGCACTTCTGGTTCGACCGCAGTGAGCCGCCTCAGGTGCTGCTGGGCGGAGTCGAAGGCGGACAGCGTGGCCAGGTCGTCCATGTCGCCGATGTGCTGGCTCAGCCACGCGTACCGCCCATCGGCGACGGCCATGGTGTTCTTCAGATCAGCGCCCACCGCGAGTGTCGGGGGCACCGCAACCGGCAACGCGATCGGCAGTGGCGCGTATCCGCGCGAGCGCCGGACCGGCGTGTCGGCGCGCATCACCGAGTCGTCGCACGGCACCAGGATGGCCCGGTCGTGCGTCAGCCACCCGTCGGCCAGCGGCGACAGCCGGTCGAAGGCGTCGTCGTCGGTGTAGCAGATGGGTTCGCCGCCGAGATTCCCCGACGTCATCACCAGGACCTGTGGCCCGGGTTCGTCCTCGTCGAGCCCGAACAACAGCGCATGCACCGGCGAGTAGGCCAGCAGGACGCCGAGGTCGGGGTTGTGCGGCGCCACGGCATCGGCGACCGCGGCACCGGTACGCCTGGGCATCAGCACGATCGGCCGGGCGGGACCGGTCAACAGCACGGCTGACGCGGGGTCGACGTGGGCGATGGCGTGCGCGGTCGACAGGTCGGGGACCATCACTGCGAACGGTTTGTCGCCGCGGCGTTTTCGGGACCGCAGCCCGGCCACCGCTGCGCCGTCGGCGGCGTCGCAGGCGAGGTGGAAGCCGCCGACCCCTTTGACCGCCAGTACACCGCCGTCGCGCAGGAGCCGTCGGGCGGCGCGTAACCCTGCTTCGCCGGCGGTGGCCCGACCGCCGCGGTCCCGGAAGCGCAGTGTCGGTCCGCACCCCGGGCAGCAGACGGGCTGAGCGTGGAATCGGCGGTCGGTGGGGTCGGCGTACTCCCGTGCGCACTCGGCGCACATCGGGAAGTCGGCCATCGACGTCGACGATCGGTCGTACGGCAGGGACGCGATGATCGTGAATCGCGGACCGCAGTTGGTGCAGTTGATGAAGGGGTGCCGGAACCGCCGGTTGCGCGGGTCGCGCAGCTCGGCTGCGCAGTCGGCGCACATCGCGACATCCGGGGACGCGAGCGTGCGGCCGCCCTCGGTGTGCGAGGTGTCGGCGATCGTGAAGCCGGTGCCACCGACAAGCGGAACGGGCTGTACAACCACGGATTCGAGGACAGCCAAAGGTGGTGGATGGTCGCGCAGCCGCGCGAGGAAGCGGTCGATGTCTGCGGCCGCGCCCTCGAGCTCGACGATGGCGCCGGTGCTGTCATTGCGCACCGAGCCGGACAGCCCCAGCAGAACGGCCTGCGTGTAAACGAAAGGCCGGAACCCGACGCCCTGCACCACGCCGCGCACACAGACGCGAACGCGGCGGCGGCCGGTCATGGTGGATCCCCGCTGCCGTGACCCCGGCCCATCAGCTCCAGCCCGGCCATGGCCGCGTCCGCGCCGGCCTTGTCGGTCTTCTCGACCACGAAACCCATGTGGATGATCACCCAGTCGCCGGGCGCGAAGTGCTCGTCGGGCAACATGCCGACATTCACCTTGCGGCGCTCCCCGGCCACATCGACGAGCGCCAGCTGGTCACCGTAGCCGTCCAGCATCCCGACGACCTGTCCGGGAATTCCCAGGCACATGGTCTCAGCCCCTTCCCGCCGCGGAACGCGTGAGCAGATCGGTCAGAAGGTCCTCGACGGCTTGTGCCGCGGTCGGCACCGCAGCCGCGACGGCGTCGGAGAGACCGATGCCCTCCTCGACTGCCTCGGCCTCACAGCCGATCACGATCGTGCGGGGCGGCGTGCCGCCGAGTGCCGCGAGGCTGGCGAACACCGCGCCCGGGTCCATGGCATGCGCATCGAGACCGGCGCTCACGGCGAGACTTTCGTGGTCGGCCTCGAACACGTGCACCGTCCCGGGCGCGCCGCGGCTGGGCACGGCGTCGACGAGCACCAGTGCCGACCAGCCGTCGAGCAGGTCGTAGGCCAGATGCATGCCCCTGATGCCGTAGTCCGTGAGCCGAACACACGGTCCGGCGAGCCGCGCCGGGATGTGCCGCATGACCTCGGGGCCGAAGCCGTCGTCCCCGAGGAAGATGTTGCCGATCCCGGCCACCAGGATCCTCGGGGTCACATGCGGCGCATCTTCAGGTAGCGCTGCACGTCGGGAACCGATCGCACCCCGATCACCACTCCTGCGAGGATCACGGCGGCCACCACGCCGACGGCAATCCAGCCGACTACTTCCATTTCGGACTCCTTTCGATGAGCGGTTCGACCTCGTCGGGGGCGAAGTACAGGCAGCGGCCGTACCAGTCGTGCAGCTCGGCCGCCGGATCGTCCTCGAGGACGACGCCGATGTGCTGACCGCCGTCCACATCGCCGTGCACAGACGCCACGCGCGCGATCCTGTCGGCGTAGAACAGGTCCTGGGCGTCGGCCCGGCGGCAGGGGTGCAGCCGCACCCGGCTGCCCCGCGCCACCCTGGTGCCGTTCACCAGGACCGCGTCGAGCTCGGGGCGAACGGCGTTGTCGGCCTCGGGATCCCACCAGTCGACGTCCGGCGGGATCTCGGGGAGCAGCGCCGGGCCGGGTGCGGCGGCGTGCGGATTGCGCAGTACGCCGTGCAGATCGAGCATCGCTTCCGGGGACATCGAATCGCAGCGGTCGATGATCTGGGCGGCCAACGGGTCGGTGGCGCGGGCCTGGGCCTTCTCCTCCTCGGTCATGGTCATGATGCGCAACGTCAGGATCTCGTCGATCTCGGTCGAGTCGTACAGTGCGCCCTTGCTCTGTTCGGCGATCTCGGGATGGTCGTACAGGATGATCGGCGAGACCAGAACCAGGTCGTGATCGCCGGGCGGCCCGGCCAACACGGGGAAACAGCGATGCTGACGACATCGTCCCGCTGCGCCGACGGCGGCGCCGGGTGGCTCGAGCAGCGAGACGAATTCGCCGCCGCTGACCTCCAGCAGTAGGTGGGTGCCGATCAGGGAGGTCGCGATCGCCTCGTTCTTGTCGGCTGCGGGCGACGAGGTGTTGCGCACCTCCAGCGTCAGCCGCAGCAGCCCGTCGTCCGGCTCGGCCGCGATCGAGAGGCGGCCACGCAGGTCACGACGGCCGCGCACCAGCCTGCCGCCATCGACGGTCTCGAGGTCGGTGCCGGCGGGGACTGCGATGTCCACCGCGAGCGGCAGCGCCGAGACAGGGGCGGCATCCACGGCGATCTCGCACTCGATCGCCTCGTCCCAGCTCAACCACCTGTCCGGACCTGCCCGTAGCTCGTCGACCTTCTCGTAGCGACCGCCACCGAGGTCGCGTTCGACCCCGCGGTGCTGCAGTTGCAGGAACCGAACGACGCCGGACACCGACGGCGCGCCGAGCGGCCGGACGAGAACCTGCGTGCACAGTGACGCGTTCTCGCCGATACCGGATTCCTCGGCACCGGGCGGGCCGAGGACGCCGAACTGCCAGCGCGACTGGTTCTTCCCGGACGTGGCACGGTACGGGTAGAGCAGGTAACCCTCGTAGAGCACCGCGTCGGCGACCGCGCGGGCCCGGTCCCATCCGCTGCTCATCGCAGTTCCCTGGCCGCGGCCAGCAGTTCGGAGATCGCCTCGTCGAAGTCGAGCAGTCCACGGGCCGATCGGTAGGCGGCCAGCGCGTCGATGGTGTCACGGGGCAGGCGCAGCCAACCGGTGTTGGGATAGTGCAGCCGGATGAGATCGCGCCACACCGACACCGGCATGTCGTAGCGTTCCTCTCGGTCCCACGGCACCTGCTGGACTCCGAAACCGCGACTGCCGTGGACGAAAACGGTTCCACTGAAGAGGAATTGCAGAGGAATGGCGCCCGTGTCGAGCGCCAGCAGATACTTGGCAGCCTTGACCTCGAAGTCGTAGGTGCACTCGAGCGGCAGCTGGACCTCCGTCGTCCCGGTGAACCCCGGCACCGTGACCGAGGTGTGCTGCCACAGGAATGTGTGCTGCGTTGCCGACCACCGGTCGCGAGGTCCGAACAGGTCGAGAAGTCCGGTCGCTTCGTCGTCGGAATAGCTGCGCCGCAACGGTTCGATCCTGACCTGGCACCGCAAGGCGATCGCGTGGATCGGCTCGTCACCGGTCGCCGCGGTGGCGATTCGGGCTGTCAACATCGGGGTCACGGCGTAGGGCTCGGGTGCGATGTCGACGACGGTGAAGTCGAGTTCGGTCATGTCCGCTGCACCGTCCGGGCGCGTGCGTCGAGAAGCTCGAAGAACTGGTGGACGTAGTCGTGTGCCTCCTGGCCACCGTCGAATCCGCGCCACAGGATGCGCAGCCGGCCGACGAACTCATAGCAGGCGTCGATCGGCACGAGGTAGCCCCGCGGCGCGGCGTCCTCGGTGTCGGGCGCGCGCACCAGGAGGGCTTCGGTGTCGGCGGCGAGGCTGTCGACCCGGTGATCGGCGGCACGGATGTCGTTCCACGCCTGCAGGTCCAGTTCCGACTCGGTGGCGCCCGCGGGACCCGGGTAGAAGGCCACGGTGCGCCCGAGCGAGGAGTTGCAGAAGAAGAACGCCAGCCCGACGGGGATCTGCAAGGCCTCCCACGCGCGACGGTCCATCGCGAAATCCGGGAACGCGAGGTAGCGGTCCGGCACCGCCCGGTACCGCAACTGCGCAGTGGTGTCGGTGAACAGCAGGTAGCAGCCACGACAGACGCACATCAGCTGCCGGACCTCGACATCGACCACGTGCTGGTGCTCGTCGGCGACCGGCTCCGAGCACATCTCGCAGCGCTCGCCCGCGGGCGCGGGTGCATTGCGGCCGGCGCGGATGCGCGTCAACACGGTCGGGACGTTGCCGGCCCCCGGCATCACGCCACCTCCGCGGATGCGGGCACGGCCATCGACAGCACGCCGTCGCGCTCGAGCACCGGTATCGGCTCCAGATGGCCGTCTTCGCCGATCCCGCAGCCGGCGTGGACCACGTCGAACCCGGCACCGCAGCCGGGGCACCGCAGCACGGCACCGGTCAAACGGGCACCGGCCATCGATCCGGTGCACGCGCCACACCGGTCGCGGTAGGCGAACACGGCATCGCCGATGCGGCAGGCCAGAGCGGTCATGCCCGCCACGCGGAAGCCGCCGACCTCGGCGTCGCGCAATTCGGCCAGTGCAGGCACCGGCTGCCAGGTCGAGCGCATTCCGTCGGCGCGCACCCGATTCAGCAGCGCGTCCGCGGGAATCACGCCGGTCGTTGAATCAGGTTCGGCGGCAACCACTTCGATCGTCTCGATCTCCGGGGCGGCCGCCCGCACCGCATCCTGGACCGCGAGTTCGAGCGTCACCGACGAGGACGGACAGCTCTTACAGCTGCCCTGGAACTGGAGGCGCACGACACCGTCGGTCACGCCCAGCAGTGAAACGTCGCCGCCGTGCGAGCCGAGATAGGGCCGCACGGCCTCCAGCGCATCGGCCACCCGCCGCTCGGCGTCATGCGGATGCAGCCCGTGCACCAGCAGCAGGCTGGCGACGAGATCGTCGGCCGCGAAGACCTGCGCGAGTTCCGGTTTCGCGGTCAAGGCCGCCTCGATCATCCGCTCCAGCGCCGCTCCGTAGAGATCCGTCACCTCGCCAACCAGTTGCTCGGCACGCTCCCGCGCGGCCATACCGCCGATTGCGACCGCATCGAGCAGCGTCTGTATCCGATCGCCCGCCGCGCGCCACTTCGCGTCGTCTCGGCTCGGCGGCTTCGGCGGGGCCATGCCCTATTCCCCGGTCACGGACTGGGTGGGGGAGTGCAGCAGGTTCAGGTGCTTCCCCTCGCCCAGGTACATGTGCACCCCACACGGCAGGCACGGATCGAAGCTGCGCACCGTCCTCATGACATCGATACCCTTGAAATGCTCCCTGTCGTTCTCCTCGAAGATCGGCTGGCCCTGCACCGCATCCTCGTAAGGCCCTGGCGTCCCATAGCTGTCACGTGGGTTGGCGTTCCACGGTGTCGGCGGATACGGGTGATAGTTCGCGATCTTGCCGTCGCGGATCACCATGTGGTGGGACAGCACGCCGCGCACCGCCTCGGTGAACCCGCAGCCGATGCCCTCGTCGGGCACCTCGAACTTCTCCCAGGTCTTGGTGCGTCCGGCACGGATCTCCACGAGTGCCTTTTCGGCGAAGTGCAGAGCGCATGCGGCGGCGTAGGCCTGGAAGTACGTCCGGGCGCGGTTGCGTTCGAGGGTGTTGCTGCCGTACCCCGGGATCCTCCACTCCAGTTCGACGGGTCCTTTCAGCGCCGTCTTCGGCAGGTTGATGCGCACGCTGGAACCGGTGGCCTTGACGTAGCCGATGTCCACCAGGCCGGCCAGCGCCGTCGACCACAGCCGGGCCAGCGGGCCGCCCCCGGTGTCCAGTGCCAGGTGGTCTTTGCCGTCGAACCATCGCGGTGACATCACCCAGCTGTAGTTGCCGTCGAAATCCCGCTTCTGCGGCTTGGGGTTGGTGTGCTGGTTCCACGGATGACGCCGATCGATCGGATTCCCCAGCGGATCGGTCTTGACGAACATCTCCTGGTCGGACCAGTCGTCGTAATAGCTGTGGCCCAACAGGATTCGGATACCGAGGTTGATGTCTACCAGTGAATGGGTGTGCAGTCTGCCGTCGATGACCACGCCGGGGGTGACGAACATGGCGTTGCCCCAGCGCTCCATGTCCTTGTATGCGAAGTTGCACACTTCGGGGTCCTGGAACGAGCCCCAGCAGCCGAGCAGGGTTCGCCGCAGGCCCACCTGGTCGTAGCCGGGCAGCGCCTCGTAGAAGAAGTCGAAGAGGTCATCGTGCATCGGTACGACTTTCTTCATGAACTCCACGTAGCGCATCAGCCGCGTCATGTAGTCGGTCATCAGCTGGATGGTGGCGGTGGTGCCGATACCGCCGGGATACAGCGTCGAGGGATGCACGTGCCGGCCTTCCATCAGGCAGAACATCTCCCGGGTCCACCTGCTCACCTGGAGCGCCTCGCGGTAGAAGTCGCCGGTGAACGGGTTGAGTGCCCTCATGATGTCGGCGATCGTGCGGTAGCCGTGGGCGTCGGCCTGCGGAGACTGGGTGTTCTCGGCCTTGGCGAGCACGCTGGGGTTGGTTTCGGCCACCATCTTCTCGCAGTAGTCGACCCCCACCAGGTTCTCCTGAAAGATGTTGTGGTCGAACATGTATTCGGCGGCCTCGCCGAGGTTGATCAGCCACTCACCCAGATGCGGCGGCTGCACGCCGTACGCCATGTTCTGGCAGTAGCACGAGCAGGTGGCGTGATTGTCCCCGCAGATACCGCAGATGCGGCTGGTGATGAAGTGCGCGTCTCTGGGGTCCTTGCCCTTCATGAAGATCGAGTAGCCGCGGAAGATCGACGAGGTGCTGTGGCACTCGACGACTTCCCGATTCTCGAAATCGATCTTGGTGTATATGCCGAGGCTGCCGACGATTCGGGTGATCGGGTCCCAGGCCATCTCCACCAGTTGGCCGGGGTCGCGCTTGACGTGGGACGGCTCGGGGATGATCGTTGTCATCGGACTTCTTCTTCCTGTGTGATACGCAGCGGTGCAGCGCTTTTCAACGATGCTGCACACGCGGCCCGGAAGACGCGAACAGCGACGGGCACCTACCAGGTGCGCGTCGCTCCCGTCTCGAGCCGCGTGCCGGGATGGCGCCACCTGGGTTCTTTGTCGAGCGTGCGACCCGTGACGTGGCGCAGACTGCGGATCACCGAGCCGTACAGTCCGGACGCGCCGCTCGAGAGCTTGCCGCCTGGCGGTTCGTCCATGAACGGCATGAACTTGTCGGGGAAGCCCGGCATGGTGCATCCGATGCAGATGCCGCCGACGTTCGGGCAACCGCCGACGCCGTTGATCCAGCCGCGTTTGGGCACGTTGCACTTGACGACAGGACCCCAGCAGCCAAGCTTGACAATGCATTTCGGGGACCCGTACTCGGTGGCGAAATCGCCCTGCTCGTAGTAGCCGGCCCGGTCGCACCCCTCGTGCACGGTCGCGCCGAACAGCCATGTGGGCCGCAGGGCATCGTCCAGCGGGATCATCGGGGCCTGGTCGGTGGCCATGTACAACAGGTACGTCAACGTCTCCGACAGGTTGTCCGGATGGATCGGGCAGCCGGGCACGCACACGATCGGGATGCCCGCCTTGGTCTTCCAGTCCCATCCGAGATAGTCGGGCACCCCCATGGCGCCCGTCGGGTTGCCCGCCATCGCGTGGATGCCGCCGTAGGTGGCACACGTCCCCACCGCCACCACCGCGGTTGCCTTGGGCGCGAGGCGATCCAGCCATTCGCTGGTGGTCATCGGCTGGCCGGTTGCCGGGTCGTTGCCGAACCCGCACCAGTACCCCTCGTTCTTGATCTTCTCGTTCGGGATCGACCCCTCGACGACCAACACGAACGGTTCCAATTCGCCTCTGTCCGCTTTGAAGAACCATTCGAGGAAGTCGTCGGCGCCCCCGTTCGGTCCGCACTCGAAGTCGATCAGTGGCCAGTGGACGGCGATCTTGGGCAGGCCGGGAAGCGCGCCGAGAGCGATCTCCTCGATGCTGGGTTGAGTGGCGGCAGTCAACGCCACTGAATCGCCGTCACAACTCAAACCGGCGTTGATCCATAGAACGTGGATCAGTGCCTCTTCCGCTTTGACTGCTGCCTCGAGGGGCATGTGTCACAGCTTTCCGGGGCCGGGCTGGGACCCCTGCAGCGTCGGAGTCGACCTTCGGCCCACTTGCACGCCGCTGAATCTCGGTTTACTCCCGTGGATATCCGTTGTCAACGGATAGTCGTTGCTGGATCTCGATCCAGCGATACCATTCCGCGACCCCCTGGCCGGTCGTCGCTGACACCGTCACGATGGTGACGCCGGGGTTGACCGAGCGTGCGTAGCCTGCGCATCGGTCGACGTCGAAGTCGACATAGGGGAGCAGGTCGGACTTGTTGATGACTACCAGGCCCGCGGCGGCGAACATGTGCGGATACTTCAGCGGTTTGTCGGCGCCCTCGGTCACCGAGATGATCACGACCTTCGTCAGCTCCCCGAGGTCGAACATGGCGGGGCAGACGAGGTTACCCACGTTCTCGATGAACAGCAGCGAATTCTCCGGCGGATTCAGTGCCTTGATCGCCTCACCGACCATCTGCGCGTCGAGGTGGCAGCCGGCCCCGGTGTTGATCTGCACGGCGGGCACCCCGGTGGCCCGGATGCGTTCGGCGTCGAGCAGCGTCTCCTGATCGCCCTCGATGACGGTCACCGGACTGGTTCTCAGCTCACGGACGGTCCGCTCCAGCAGCGTGGTCTTTCCGGCGCCGGGAGAGCTGGTGAGGTTCAGCGCGACGATCCGGCGTTGCGCCAGCCAGCGACGGTTCTGCTCGGCAAGCGCGTCATTCTTGGCCAGCACGCGGTGTTCGAGCTCGACGGTGTGGGCGTGCGCGTGGTCGTGGGTTTGGTCGTGGTCGTGGTCGTGGTGGGGTGGTGCGGCGCCGGGGACGGTGATGGTCGGTCCGTCGGCGCCGCACCCGCAGGTTGCGCACATGGTCAGCTCACTTCCATCGATCGAATGCGGATGTCGTGGCCGGCCGTCACCTCGACGTCGGCGCTGCCACACGGGCAGAGCAGGATGAAGTCCTGCAGGACGACGCTGTCGCCGCAGGCGCGGCAGCGGCCGGCTCCTGGTCGCATGTCGATGTCGAGGGACGCACCTTCGGCCACGGTGCCTTCGGTGGCGAGCTCGAAGCAGAACTCCATGGAGTCGGGGACCACTGCGCACAACGCCCCGACCTCCAGCGTGACGCTGTGCACGCGCCGACCGGCGGCGTGCTCACACACGGCATCGACGACACTCTGGGTGATCGCCATCTCGTGCATGAGAGTCCGTTCCGTGGCGGATCACCCCACGATAGGACTCTCGCGCGCGGCGCGTCCAGGACCGGCTAGGCGGCGACGTCGGCGAACACCCGGCGCAGGAACGCCAGCTGGTCGGCCTTGACCTGCGGGTCGCGGTAGATGTCGAAATGGCCGTAGGGGTAGCGGCGCAACTCCCCGCGCGGTGCGCGCTGCGCCGCCGCGATCGTCGGTCCCGGGGGTGTGACGGCGTCGTTCTCGCACACGCAGACCAGCAGTGGCATGGCCAGCCGCCCGGTGACGATGCCGGGCCGGTAGAAGCCCAGGCGCAGTGCGACGCGAGCGCTGAATTCATTGCGCCACAACGATTTCGGGCCGACGATCGCCTCGAATCCGGGTTTGGCGTCGGGGGAGGTCATCGCGGCGACAGTGCCCGGGTCGCCGACGGCGGCCATCAGGTGGGGCGGCCGCCCGCGCCAGGCGCCGATCTGGTCCCGCAGTCCCGCGGCCAGCCCCTTCGGGACGAACGACAGCGGTTGGGCGCGCAACGTCGCGATCCCGTCGGTGAACGGCGCCTGGGAGATCACCGCCGCGATCCGCGGATCCTCGGCCGCCACGGCCAACACGTGCCCGCCGCTGAACGACGAGCCCCAGACCACGATGCGATCGGGATCGACGCCGTCGAGGTGGCGGGCCCACTCCACGACGGTGTGGTAGTCGGCGTGCTGCATGGCGATGTCGAGCAGCTGCCGCGGTGTCCCGGTCGAGGCGCCGAAACCGCGGTAGTCGAACACGACCACGACATATCCGGCCTCGCAGAAGGCCTCGGCGTAGGCGGGCAGCCCGTCGTCGCGGGTGGCGGTGAACCCATGGGCCATCACGATGCACGGCCTGCCGGTGCCGGTCGGACCGGGCCCGTCGGGTACGTAGAGGTACGCGGCGATCTGGTCGGGGCCGGCCGGGATGCGGACGTCTCGTGGCGTGGTCATGGCCGAAACGCTAGCCCGTCGGCGTGTCCACTTGAATCGAACACCTGTTCGTCTACTGTGGGTGGAGTTCGCCCCCGCGACTTGTCGGTGCCCTGGCCTAGCGTCACGGCCAACCGACCGAGAACCGGTCGACAACGACTACCCGGAGAGGTACATCATGGCGCAGCAAGCCCCTGATCGCGAGAAGGCCCTGGAACTGGCACTCGCCCAGATCGACAAGAACTTCGGCAAGGGCTCGGTGATGCGACTCGGCGACGAGGTGCGCCAGCCCATCTCGGTCATCCCGACCGGCTCGATCGCTCTCGACGTCGCGCTCGGCATCGGTGGGTTGCCGCGCGGCCGCGTCGTCGAGATCTACGGCCCGGAATCCTCGGGTAAGACCACCGTCGCCCTGCACGCGGTGGCCAATGCCCAGGCCGCCGGCGGTATCGCGGCGTTCATCGACGCCGAGCACGCGCTGGACCCGGATTACGCCAAGAAGCTCGGCGTCGACACCGATGCGCTGCTGGTCAGCCAGCCCGACACCGGTGAGCAGGCACTTGAGATCGCCGACATGCTGGTGCGGTCCGGCGCCATCGACCTCATCGTCATCGACTCGGTCGCCGCGCTGGTGCCCCGTGCCGAGATCGAGGGCGAGATGGGGGACAGTCACGTCGGTCTGCAGGCCCGCCTGATGAGCCAGGCGCTGCGGAAGATGACCGGTGCGCTGAACAACTCGGGCACCACCGCGATCTTCATCAATCAGCTGCGCGAGAAGATCGGCGTGATGTTCGGTTCGCCCGAGACCACCACGGGCGGTAAGGCGTTGAAGTTCTACGCCTCGGTGCGTCTGGATGTGCGGCGGATCGAGACGCTCAAGGACGGCACCGACGCCGTGGGCAACCGCACGCGCGTCAAGGTCGTCAAGAACAAGGTGTCCCCGCCGTTCAAGCAGGCAGAGTTCGACATCCTCTACGGCAAGGGCATCAGCAAGGAAGGGTCGCTCATCGACATGGGCGTCGAGCACGGCTTCATCCGCAAGTCCGGCTCCTGGTTCACCTACGAGGGGGAGCAGCTGGGGCAGGGCAAAGAGAACGCCCGCAACTTCCTGCTCGAGAACGTCGACGCCGCCAACGAGATCGAGAAGAAGATCAAGGAGAAGCTCGGTATCGGCGCCGTCGTGACGGATGACGATGTCCTCCCCGCTCCCGTCGACTTCTGATCGTGCCGAGCAGGCGCGGGCCCTGTGCCTGCGCCTGCTCACTGCGCGGGCCCGAACGCGCTCGGAGCTGGAAGACCGGCTGGCCAAACGCGGCTACCCCGACGAGGTCAGCGCCCAGGTGCTCGACCGGCTCGCGCAGGTCGGGCTGATCGACGACGAGGACTTCGCCGAGCAGTGGGTGCGGTCGCGGCGGCTGCACGCCGGAAAAGGCAAGCGCGCGTTGGCCGCCGAGCTGCGCCACAAGGGCGTCGACAACGAGGTCATCACCGCGGCGCTGGCCGGGATCGACGCGGGCGCCGAACGCACCCGCGCCGAGCAACTGGTCCGCGACAAGCTGCGCCGGGAGAAGCTCGGCGACCCGGGGGACCGGGACGCCGAGAACAAGGTGGCGCGGCGGCTGGTCGGAATGCTCGCACGGCGCGGCTACAGCCAGACGATGGCGCTGGACGTGGTGACCGCCGAACTCGCCAACGAACGGGAGCGGCGCCGCGTCTAGCGTGCCGGGCGCAGATCGACGGTCAGACTGCGGGTGACGAAGCGCCGGACGGCGATCAGCGCGACGACCCCCAGGATCGCCGCCCAGGACAGGTCGACGCTCAACCGCAGCAGTCCGGCCGCGGTGAACAGTTCGATCATCACCCGCAGCGCGGGCAACGGCTGGTGGAAGACGAGCAGCGCGGCGAACCCGAGAACGATGCCCGCGATCGCCAGGCACCAGGACGCGTTGGCGACGACGCTCACGGGACCGACGAGCCGCCGGACGCGGGGCGGGGCGGTTGCCGGAGCGACTCGACCTCACGCTGCTCCTGGGCGATCTCGCGGTTGAGGAAGTAGTTCAGCACCGTACGGATGGCCGCGATCGCCGCCAGCTTGCCGATCTCGGCGAACGACGGTGAGATCGCGGTCCGCAACACGTCGGCGGCGAGCTGGAATTCCAGCCCCAGCACCAGGAAACGGGCGAGGGACAGGCGTACCGCGGAGAACTGGTTGATGTCGCGGCGGGTCAGCGCGGCGGCGAACTTCACGATCGCCACGACGGCGCCGATCATGATCACGACCGCGCCGCACGCCTCGATCAAGCGCACCATGACGTCGACCATCGACCGCAGCGCCGACTCCGGCAGGATGTCGATCGCGACCAGGGAGCTCGTCATCGGCGGTTCGGTCACACGCCGCGGCTGCGGTCGCCCTGGAACTCCAGCGGTTCGGCCTCCATCGGCGCAGGCCCCTTGCGGGAGCGCCTCATCCGGGCCTCCAGCTTGGTCGCCAACCACGACAGCGCGAAGTTCAGACTGATCATCAGCAGCGCGATCACGATCAGCGCCGGGATGTAATTGCCGTACGACGAGCCGACATTGGTGCCTTGGCGCACCAGCTCGACGAACGTGATCTGGTAACCCAGCGCGGTGTCCTTGAGGACGACGACGACCTGGGAGATCAGCACCGGCAGCATCGACGTGACCGCCTGGGGGAGCAGGATCGACCGCATCGTCTGGCCGGAGGTGAGCCCCAGCGCGGACGCGGCCTCGGCCTGGCCTTTCGGCAGCGCGTGCACGCCCGCGCGCACGATCTCGGCGATCACCGCACCGTTGTACAGCGTCAGCCCGGTGATGACGCCGGCCAGCGCAAGATGCTTCGACGGAAACACGTCGTAGTTGGCGTAGAGGAAGTAGGCGAAGATCATCATGATCAGCACCGGAACCGCGCGGAAGAACTCCACGATCACCGACGACACCCAGCGGATGACGATGTTCCTCGAGAGCCGGCCCACGCCCAGTACGAAGCCCAGCACCAGCGCCAGCGCGATCGACACCGCAGCCGCGGTCAGCGTGCCCTCGATGCCCGGCAGGATGTAGGTCCGCCACAGGTCGCCGGTCAGGAACGGCTCCCACTTCGCGGCGGTCAGCTGTCCCTTGGCTTCCAAGCGGGTGTAGACCAGCCACGCCACCGCGACCACCACGATCACGGTGACCGCCGAGATCACCCGGTTGCGGACCCGCGCCCGCGGGCCCGGCGCGTCGAAGAGAACCGACGACCCCGTCACGGCGCCATCACCTCGCCCCTCATCTGGCCACCGCCAATCGCCGGCCCAGCCATCCGAACAGCAGTCCCAGCGGCAACGTGAGGATCACGAATCCGAACGCGAAGATCGAGCCCACCACCAGCACCGCCGCGGTGTTCTCGATCATCTCCTTCATCAGCAGCGCCGCCTCGGCCACGCCGATCGCCGAGGCGATCGTGGTGTTCTTCGTCAGCGCGATCAGCACCGACCCCAGCGGGATGACGACGGCACGAAAAGCCTGCGGCAGCAACACGATCCGCAGGTTCTGCGAGAACGTCAGCCCCAGCGACCGGGCTGCCTCGGCCTGCCCGAGCGGCACCGTGTTGACCCCGGACCGCACCGTCTCACAGACGAACGACGCCGTGTAGACGGTGAATCCGAGCACCGCCAGCCGGAACCCGCTGTCGGCGATGAACGTCGGTGAGGTCCGGCTGGCCATCGTGATGCCCAGCGTCTGCGCCAGCCCGAACGAGCAGAACAGCACGATCAGGGTCAGCGGTGTGTTGCGCACGATGTTGACGTAGGCGGTGCCGAGCCAGTTCAGCATCGGTACCGGGGCCAGCCGCATCGCGGCCAGCCCCGTGCCCACCACCAGCGCGCCGATCGCCGAATACACCGTCAGCTGGATCGTCGTCCAGAACGCGGCGAAGATCTCGGCGCGGTACTCGGTGAAAATCTCCACTGCGGCGCGGGCCGACTACTTGTCGAGCGGCGGCGGCGCGGGCGCGGTGATGCCCGCCGGGCCGAGGTTCTTGTCGAACGCGGCCTTCCAGGCGCCGCTGTCCTCCATCTTCTTCAGCGCGTCGTTGATCTTGGTCTGCAGCTCGGTGTCGTCCTTCTTCAGGCCGATGCCGTAGCGCTCCTCGGAGAACGGCTCGCCGACGATCTTGAACGCGCCCGGGCTCTGTGCCGCATAGCCGGCGAGGATGACCTCGTCGGTGGTGACGGCGTCCACCGCACCGTTCTTGAGCGCCTCGACGCACGCCGAGTAGGTGTCGTACTGCTGCAGCTGAACCTTCGGGTACTCGTCCTTGATCTTCTGCGCCGGCGTCGAGCCCGACACCGAGCACAGGATCTTGTTGTTCTCCAGCGAGGCCTTGCCGGTGATGTCGTTGTTGTCCGACCGGACCAGCAGGCTCTGGCCGGTGATCAGGTACGGGCCGGCGAAGGAGACCTTCTCCTTGCGCGCGTCGGTGATCGAATAGGTCGCCGCGATGAACGTGACCTGACCGTTCTGGATCAGGTTCTCGCGCTGCGCCGAGGGGGACTCCTTCCATTCGATCTTGTCGGGCGCGTAGCCCAGCTCCCCGGCGACATAGGTGGCCACGTCGACGTCGAAGCCGCTCATCGTGCCGTCGGGATTCTTCATCCCGAGGCCGGGCTGATCGAACTTGGTGCCGATGGTGATCGTGTCGCCACCGCCGCCACCGCCACTGCCCCCGCTGTCGCCACCGCCGCAGGCGGTCGCAGCGAAGGGGAGGGCGACAGCCAGGGCGAGCGCGGCAGCGGCGCGCGAGGAAAGACGCATGATGTGAGGGTCCTTTCGAGGGTCAGTGATGAAGGATCTTGCCGAGGAAGTCTTTGGCGCGGTCCGAGGTCGGGTGGTCGAAGAACTGCGCGGGTTCGGCGTCCTCGACGATGGCACCGTCGGCCATGAACACCACGCGGTTGGCGGCCCGGCGCGCGAAGCCCATCTCGTGGGTGACTACCAGCATCGTCATGCCCTCGGCGGCCAGGTCGGTCATCACCGAGAGGACCTCGTTGATCATCTCGGGGTCCAGCGCGCTGGTGGGCTCGTCGAACAGCATCACCTTCGGGCTCATCGCCAGGGAGCGGGCGATCGCCACGCGCTGCTGCTGACCACCCGACAACTGGGCAGGGTACTTGTCGGCCTGGTTGGCCACCCCCACCCGCTCGAGCAGTTTCATCGCCGCCGCGTGCGCCTCGCCCTTGTTCTTCTTGCGCACCTTCATCGGGGCCAGCATCACGTTCTCGACGATCGTCTTGTGCGCGAACAGATTGAACGACTGGAACACCATGCCGACGTCGCTGCGCAGTTGCGCGAGTTTGCGGCCCTCCGCGGGCAGCGTCTGCCCGTCGATCGCGATCGTTCCCGAATCGATGGTCTCGAGCCGATTGATGGTGCGGCACAACGTCGATTTGCCCGAGCCGGACGGCCCGATGACGACGATGACCTGTCCCTTGCCGACCTCGAGGTTGATGTCCTGTAGCACGTGCAGGGAGCCGAAGTGCTTGTTGACCGCCTTCATCGAGACCATCGGCACGTCAGGGGACTCCCTGGGGCTCTCCATGGGTGCTGACCTTACCCAGGGAACGCCCAGCATGCTCCGAACTCGGCAATCCGCCGGGTACTCGCCGGTGCGGGGGCCGTCGCGCCCCGCCGTAGGATGGTGGCCGTGACTTCGGTGGTGAGCAGGCCCGACGGCTCGGCGGTGACCGGGTCGGCTGCGCGCACCTTCCAGGTCCGCACGTACGGCTGTCAGATGAACGTGCACGACTCCGAGCGGCTCTCCGGCCTGCTCGAGGAGGCCGGTTACCGGCGGGCCGACGAGGGAACCGACGCCGACATCGTGGTGTTCAACACCTGCGCGGTGCGCGAGAACGCCGACAACAAGCTCTACGGCAACCTCAGCCATCTCGCGCCGCGCAAACAGGCCGACCCGTCCATGCAGATCGCCGTCGGCGGATGCCTGGCGCAGAAGGACCGCGACACCGTGTTGACCAAGGCGCCGTGGGTCGACGTCGTGTTCGGCACGCACAACATCGGCGCGCTGCCCGCCCTACTGGACCGGGCCCGGCACAACCGCGTCGCCCAGGTCGAGATCGCCGAAGCGCTGCAGGAATTCCCCTCCGCGCTGCCTGCGAGTCGCGAATCTGCTTATGCAGCTTGGGTTTCCGTATCGGTGGGTTGCAACAACACCTGCACGTTCTGCATCGTGCCGTCGCTGCGCGGCAAGGAGGTGGACCGCAGGCCCGGTGACGTGCTGGCCGAGGTGCAGTCCCTGGTCGACCAGGGCGTGCTCGAGATCACGCTGCTGGGTCAGAACGTCAACGCCTACGGGGTGTCCTTCGCTGCGGACGAGCGCTTGCGCGAGGACCCGACGATGTGGTCCGACCAGCCCCGTGACCGCGGCGCGTTCGCGAAGCTGCTGCGCGCGTGCGGTCGGATCGACGGACTCGAGCGGGTGCGCTTCACCTCGCCGCACCCGGCGGAGTTCACCGACGACGTCATCGACGCGATGGCTCAGACGGCCAACGTGTGCCCGACCCTGCACATGCCGCTGCAGTCGGGTTCGGACCGCATCCTGCGCGCGATGCGGCGCTCCTACCGGGCGGACAGGTACCTCGGCATCATCGACCGCGTGCGTGCCGCCATTCCGCATGCCGCGATCACCACCGATCTGATCGTCGGGTTCCCTGGGGAGACCGAGGAGGACTTCCAGGCCACCCTCGACGTCGTCGCGGCCGCGCGCTTCGCCAGCGCGTTCACCTTCCAGTACAGCAAGCGCCCCGGCACACCCGCCGCGGAACTGCCCGGTCAGATCTCGAAAGAAGTTGTGTCGCAACGCTATCAGCGTCTGATCGAGCTGCAGGAGAAGATCTCGCTGGAGGAGAACGCCGCGCAGGTCGGTCGGACGGTCGAGGTGCTGGTCGCCACCGGCGAGGGGCGCAAGGACGCCGCCACGGCCCGGATGTCCGGCCGCGCCCGCGACGGCAGGCTGGTGCACTTCGCCCCCGGCCCGAACGCGGACCGGATCCGGCCCGGCGACGTCGTCGTGACCACCGTGACCGGGGCGGCGCCGCACCACCTGATCGCCGACACCGGGCCGATCTCGCACCGCACCACCCGCGCCGGGGACGCGCACGCGGCCGGACAGCGGCCCCGCACCGGCGTCGGCCTCGGCATGCCGTCGATCGGCGTCCCCGCCCCGGTGCAGCCGACCGGCGGGTGTGCCCGATGAGCGAGGAACCCCGCCGCGACGACGACTTCGACCACCTCAGGGAGGACATCGAAGCCGCCGAACGCCGCATCGCCCGCGAGATCGATCCCGGCCCCCGTGCGCTGGCCATCGCGATCTTCGTGTTCGCGCTGCTGACCACGCTGGTACTGCCGCACGCCGGCGACGCCCGCGGGCTCGACGTGCTGGTCGGCTCCGACGCCGCGCACGCCAGCGGCATCGCGCTCCCGCACCGAGTGTTCGCCTGGCTGGCCCTGGTCTTCGGCGGCGGCTTCTCCATCCTGGCGCTGCTGACCCGGCGGTGGGCGCTGGCCTGGATCGCGCTGGCCGGATCGACCGTCGCATCGTTCCTGGGGTTGCTCGCGGTGTGGTCGCGCCAGACTGCCGCGTCGCAGTACCCCGGCCCCGGGATCGGGCTGCTCATCGCGTGGTTCGCAATGATCCTGCTGGCCTATCACTGGGCCAGGGTGGTCGCCGCCCGCAGCGCGCTGCAACTGGCCACCGAGGAGCACCGCCGGCGGCTGACCGCCGAGCGTGACCGCAAGGGACTGCTCGACCGCTTCGGCGACGACGAGCCGCCCGCGTCCTAGCCGCTAGCGCTTCCTGCCCAGCGCATCCGCGGCGGCCTCGGCCCACTGACGCCACTGTTCCGCATTGGCGCGTGCCTGCTCAGCGTCCTTCGTACGGCCCGCCGCCTCGGCCTTATCCGCTTGGCGTTCGAACTGTTCGGCGCGTTCCCGGAACTGGTCGGCGCGGGCCTGCGCCTCGGGGTCCACCCCGCCCGTCGGCGCGTCGCGGATCTTCTTCTCCACCGCGCGCATCCGCCGCTCCAGCTCGGCGGCGCGCTCCCGCGGCACCTTGCCGATCGCGTCCCACTTGTCGCCGATCGCGCGCAACGCCGCCCGCGACGCCTCACGGTCGGCGGGATCGAGCCGTTCCGCCTCGACGAGCAGGGCCTCTTTCGCGTCGGCGTTCGCGCGGAACTCGGCGTCCCGCTCGGCGGTGGCGGCGTTGCGGGCGGAGAAGAACCGGTCCTGGGCGCTCTTGAACCGCTGCCACAGCGCGTCGTCGACGTCCTTGGCGGCCCGGCCCGCGGCCTTCCACTCACCGAGCAGGTCGCGGAAGACGGCCGAGGTCGGCCCCCAGTCGGTGGAATCGCACAGCTCCTCGGCGCGCACGCACAGCGCCTCCTTGGCCTGCCGGGCGCCGGCGCGTTCGCGGTCGAGCTCGGCGAAATGCGAGCCGCGGCGCCGATTGAACGTCTCGCGCGCCGCCGAGTACCGCTTCCACAGTGCGTCGTCGGTCTTGCGGTCGACACCGCTGATCGTCTTCCACTCGTCGAGGATCGCCCGCAGCCGGTCGCCCGCGGCCTTCCACTGCGACGCGGTGGCAGCCAGTTCCTCCGCCTCCGCGGCCAGCGCCTCCTTGCGGGCCGTCTGCTGCGCCCGGAGCTCTTCGCGTTTGGCCTTCTCTTCCTGCGAGGCGCCCTCGGCCTGCTCGACGATCGCCGCCAACCGGGCCGCCAGCGCGTCCACGTCGCCCAGCACGTGCGCCTCGGGCAGGCTCTCGGCCAGCGCCGAGGCGGCCGACCGGATCTTGCGGGCGTCGCCCGATCCCGACGCCAACCGGCGTTCGAGCAGCACCACCTCGGTCTGCAGGTCATCGAAGCGGCGCCCGAAATGCACGTAGGCGGCCTCGGCGTCGCCGGCCTGCCACGAGCCGATCGTGCGTTCGCCCGCCGCGGTGATCAGCCACACCGTGCCGTCGGGGTCGACGCGACCGAACCGGTGCGGATCGCTGGACGGCACCGCTGCGACCACCGCCGCGGCCACCGGCGGCGCCGGGCGCGGGCCGGGACGCGCCGGCCCCGGTTTCGGGCGGGAGGAGGACGGACCGGGAGTCGGCGCCGGCGACGGCGTGGGATCCGGTTCCTGCTGCCCAGCCTCGGAGGATCCGCCGGGTTCGGTGATCGTCATGTCAGTTACCTCATGTCCTCCGCGCGGTCTCCGCGCACCGTGCCGCGCAGCGCGGCGCCTCACAAGCTCCGACCGCTATTCAAACAGGTTGCCCGGCGCTGCGCCCACGCCTTGGCGCCGGTGATCTCTAGGCTCGGTGCGAAAACCGTCCGGACGGGGGAGGAGGTGGCCGATGGCGAAGGCCGACATCGCCGCGGTGCTGGCGCTGGCTGCGGCGTTCTTCATCGCCGTCGGCGACGTCATCCATCAGCGGTCCGCGCACGAGGTGACCGATGAACCCGTCGGCCATCTCGAGCTGTTCGGCCGGTTGTTGCGCGACGGCCGGTGGTGGCTGGGCAGCGGCGTCGCCGCGATCGGGTTCGCGCTGCAGGCCGCGGCGCTGGGACTGGGGTCGGTGCTGCTGGTGCAGGCGCTGCTGGTGACATCGCTGCTGTTCGCGCTGCCGATCAGCGCTCGACTGGCGGGTCGGCGGGTGACCCGCTGGCAGTGGCTGTGGGCCGCGCTGCTGGCCGCGGCCGTCGCCGTCATCGTGACGGTCGGCGATCCGACCGCCGGCGCGTCGCGGGCATCGCTGCACACCTGGCTGTGGGTGGCCGCGGTGCTCGGCCCGGTGCTGGCGCTGTGTCTGCTCGGGGCCCAGATGGCCTCGCCGCCGGCCAGCGCGGTGCTGCGGGCCGTGGTCTCCGGCGGGCTGTGGGGGCTGTTCGCGGTGCTGACCAAGGCGGTGGTGGACCGGCTCGACGTGACGAGCTGGGCGGGCATCGTCACGCTGCTGAGCACCCCCGAGTTGTACGTCTGGGCGGCGGTGGCGATCGCGGGCACCGCGATGCAACAGGCGTCGTTCCGGTCGGGTGCGCTGACGGCCTCGCTGCCGACGATGACGGTCGTCGAACCGGTGGTCGCCAGCGCCTTGGGCGTGGCTGTGCTCGGGGAGACGCTGCGGCCCGGGGAGACGGGGGTGTTCGCGCTGGTCGCCGCCGTGGCCGTGATGGTGGTCGCCACCGCGGCACTGGCCCGCGGCGAAGCCGCCACCCGCGAACCGGCCTGAGTCGCTGCGACTAGGTTGGTGGCGTGCTGAGCGCCATCGCGATCGTCCCGTCGGCACCCGTGATGGTTCCCGAGCTGGCCGGCGCCGCGGCCGCCGAGACAGCCGATCTGCGGGCCGCCGCGATCGCGGTCGCCGGCGCGCTCCCGCCGCGCTGGGTGGCCGTCGGCGTCGCGGCGACCGACGGCGTCAATGGGCCGGGCGCCGTCGGCACCTTCGCCGGCTACGGCGTCGACGTCCCGGTCCGGCTGTCCGGGACCGCCGAGGGCGCGCCGACTGCCCTTCCGCTGTGTGCGCTGATCACCGGATGGCTGCGCGGACTCGCGCGCCCCGAGGCTGTCGCCGAGGTGCGTGCCTTCGGCGCAGGCACTCCGGCGCAGGCCGCGCTGACCGCCGGGCGGGCCCTGCGCGCCGAACTCGACGGCACCGACGAGGCCGTCGGGGTGCTCGTCGTCGCAGACGGCGCCAACACGCTGACCGCGGCGGCCCCGGGCGGTCAAGACCCGGATTCGGTGCCCGTACAGGCCGCGCTCGACGACGCGCTTGCCGCCGGACGCGTCGCCGACCTAGCCGGCCTGCCCGACGGGATCGTCGGCCGGGTCGCCTACCAGGTGCTCGCCGGGTTGGCCGAGCCGGCACCGCGCACGGCCGAGGAACGCCACCGCGGCGCGCCCTACGGCGTCGGCTACTTCGTCGGCCTCTGGACGCCGTGACAGCGGTGCGGCCGCTGGCCATCATCGGGCCGACCGGAACGGGCAAGTCGGAGCTCGCGCTGGCCGTCGCGGACCTGCTGGATCGGCCCGCCGAGGTGGTGAACGCCGATGCGATGCAGCTCTACCGCGGCATGGACATCGGCACCGCGAAACTCACCGTCGCCGAGCGGCGCGGAATCCCGCACCACCAACTCGACGTCCTCGACGTCACCGAGACCGCGACGGTCGCCCGCTACCAACAGGCCGCGACCGCCGATGTCGAGGCGATCGCTGCGCGCGGGGCGGTGCCCGTCATCGTCGGCGGGTCGATGCTCTACATCCAGTCGCTGCTCGACGCTTGGTCGTTTCCCGCCACCGATCCCGCGGTCCGGGCGCGCTGGGAAGCGCGGCTGGAAGAGGTCGGGGTCGCCGCACTGCACCGGGAACTCGCGGGGGTGGACCCGGCCGCGGCGGCGTCGATCCTGCCCACCGACGGGCGGCGGATCGTGCGGGCACTGGAGGTCGTCGAACTGACCGGCCGGCCGTTCGCGGCGTCCGCGCCGACCATCGGAGCGCCCCGCTGGAACACCGCGATCATCGGATTGGACTGGCCCACAGAGGTTCTCGACCAGCGGCTGGCCCGCCGGACGGACACCATGTTCGACGCGGGACTGGTCGACGAGGTCATCGCCCTGCAGGCGCGCGGCCTGCGCGACGGGGTCACCGCGGCGCGCGCGCTGGGCTACGCGCAGGTGCTGGCCGACCTGGACGCCGGCGGGGACGGCAGCGCGGCGCGCGAGCCCACCTTCCTGGGCACCCGCCGCTACGTACGTCGGCAGCGGTCCTGGTTCCGCCGCGACCACCGCATCACCTGGCTCGACGGTGCCGCGGCCGGAAACGCCGACACGGCCGTGCGGATCTGGCGCGACGTATCCTGACCTCGTGAGGTTCGTCAAAGGGCACGGGACCCAGAACGACTTCGTCGTGCTGCCCGACCTGGACGCCGGGCTGACCCTGGCGCCCGCCGCGGTGGCCGCGCTGTGCGACCGCAGGCGGGGCCTGGGCGCTGATGGGGTGCTGCGGGTCACCACTGCCGGCGCGGCCCGGGCCGCCGGCGTGTTCGATCGGCTGCCCGAGGGCCTGGCCGACGACGACTGGTACATGGACTACCGCAACGCCGACGGTTCCCTCGCGCAGATGTGCGGCAACGGGGTGCGGGTGTTCGCGCACTACCTGCGCGCCAGCGGGCTGGAGACCCGCACCGAGTTCGTGGTCGGCTCGCTGGCCGGGCCGCGGCCGGTGGTGCTGCACGCTGCCGACGCGGTGCGCGCCGACGTGACCGTCGAGATGGGCAAGGCCAACGTCACCGGATCCGGCGCGGCGACCGTCGGCGGGCACCCGTTCACCGGCCTGGCCGTCGACGTCGGCAACCCGCACCTGGCCTGCGTCGACCCGGCGCTGAGCACCGGGGCGCTGGCGGCCCTCGACGTCGCGGCGCCGGTCGCGTTCGACGCCGCGCAGTTCCCCGACGGGGTGAACGTCGAGGTCCTCACCGCCCCCGCCGACGGCGCGGTGTCGATGCGGGTGCACGAGCGCGGTGTGGGGGAGACCCGCTCCTGCGGCACCGGAACCGTCGCGGCGGCCGTCGCTGCGCTGGCCCACCAGGGTGCGGCCACCGGTGCGCTGACCGTGCGCATCCCCGGCGGCGAGGTCGTCGTGACGATCACCGACGCCACCAGCTACCTGCGCGGACCGTCGGTTCTGGTGGCCGCGGGCGAACTCTCCGAGGAATGGTGGACAGCGTGCGCACGTTAAACGAGGTGCATGAACAGTGATCTCCGTGCGAACCTTGGTTCGCCTATGACGTATCCCGAATTCCTCAACGACACCCCCAGCGCGGGCGAACTCGCGCTCGAAGACCGCACGGCGCTGCGCCGCGTTGCGGGGCTGTCCACCGAACTGGCCGACGTCTCCGAGGTCGAGTACCGCCAGCTGCGCCTCGAGCGCGTCGTGCTGGTGGGGGTCTGGACCGAGGGCTCCGCGGCCGACGCCGACGCGAGCCTGGCCGAACTGGCCGCGCTCGCCGAGACCGCCGGCTCCGAGGTGCTCGAGGGCGTGATCCAGCGCCGCGACAAGCCCGACCCGGCCACCTACATCGGCTCCGGCAAAGCCGCCGAACTGCGCGAGGTGGTGCTGGCCACCGGCGCCGACACCGTGATCTGCGACGGTGAGCTCAGTCCTGCCCAGCTCAACGCGCTGGAGAAGGTCGTCAAGGTCAAGGTGATCGACCGGACCGCGCTGATCCTCGACATCTTCGCCCAGCACGCCACCAGCCGCGAGGGCAAGGCGCAGGTGTCGCTGGCCCAGATGGAGTACATGCTGCCCCGGCTGCGCGGCTGGGGTGAGTCGATGTCCCGGCAGGCCGGTGGCCGCGCGGGCGGCGCCGGCGGCGGCGTGGGTACCCGCGGACCCGGCGAGACCAAGATCGAGACCGACCGGCGCCGGATCCGGGAACGGATGTCCAAGCTGCGCCGAGACATCAAGGACATGAAGAAGATCCGCGACACCCAGCGCAGCGGGCGCAGGCGCGCCGATGTGGCCTCGGTCGCGATCGTCGGCTACACCAATGCCGGCAAATCCAGCCTGCTCAACGCGCTCACCGGCGCGGGTGTGCTGGTCGAGAACGCGCTGTTCGCCACACTCGAACCCACCACGCGCCGCGGCGAATTCGACGACGGCCGGCCGTTCGTGCTGACCGACACCGTCGGGTTCGTGCGGCACCTGCCCACCCAGCTGGTGGAGGCGTTCCGGTCGACGCTGGAAGAGGTCGTCGACGCCGACCTGCTGGTGCACGTGGTCGACGGATCCGACGTGAACCCGCTGGCGCAGATCAACGCGGTCCGACAGGTGATCAACGACGTGGTCGCCGAGTACGGCATCACCCCGCCCACCGAACTGCTGGTGGTGAACAAGACCGACGCGGCGAGCGGGCTGACGCTGGCCACGCTGCGACGGGCGCTGCCCGGTGCGGTGTTCGTGTCCGCGCACACCGGCGACGGGCTGGAACGGCTGCGCAGCCGGATGGCCGAGCTCGTCGTGCCCACCGACACCTCCGTCGACGTGACGATTCCCTACGAGCGTGGTGATCTGGTCGCGCGGGTGCACTCCGAAGGCCGGGTGGACGCCACCGAACACACCGAGCGCGGCACCCGGATCACGGCGCGGGTGCCGGTCGCCCTGGCGGCCGGCCTGGCCGAGTTCGCTACCTACTGACGATCCGCGGCGGCTGGTGCGCACGCACCGGAGGCGGTGTCGCGGTGTACTTCTCGACCTCGACGAGGGCGTGAGCCCCGCTGCAGCCGCGCGCCAGTGACGACGTGCCGACGTCGTCGGTGAGCACGTTCGGGTTGCCGTGCACGCACAGCGCATCGAGGTCGGCCGGATCGTCCGGGTCGTACCAGGCCCCGGTCGACAGCTGTACGACCCGGGGTCGCACACCGGCGTCGACGATCACCCCGGCCAGGCAGGCGCCGCGGTCGTTGAACACCCGCACCACGTCGCCGGCGCTCAGGCCCCGCGCCCGCGCGTCGTCCGGATGTATCCGGATCGGTTCCCGCCCGGCCACTTTCGACTTCTGGCTGGCCGCTCCGCCGTCGAGCTGACTGTGCAGCCGGGCGGCCGGTTGATTCGCCACCAGGTGCAGCGGATACCGCTGTGCCCGCTCGCCGCCCAGCCAGTCGGTCGGTTCGAACCAGCGCGGGTGGCCCGCGCAGTCGGCGTAGCCGAACCCGTCGATGTCGTCATTGAAGATCTCGATCAGACCGCTGCGGGTGCCGAGCCGGTGGGTCTGCGGATCCTCCCGGAAGTCGGCGAGCAGGGTCAGGCCGTCCTCGACCGGCAGCCGCAGGGAGCCGGTCCGCCAGAACTCCTCGAACGTCGGGACATCGAAGTCCAGCGTCTGCGACCAGGTTTCATAGAGATGGCGCAGCCATTCCTGTGAGTTGCGACCTTCGGTGAAGGCCTCCTCGATGCCGAGCCGGCGCGCCAGCGCGGCGAACGTGTCGTAGTCGTCGCGGGATTGCGCGTAGGGCTCGGTCAGCCTCGGCATCGCCATCAGCAGCGGATCGTTGCGGGAGCCCGAGAAGTCGTCGCGTTCGGCGAAGGTGGTCGACGGCACCACGATGTCGGCGTGCCGGGCCATCGGGGTCCAGTACGGGTCGTGCACCACGACGGTGTCCGGCCGCCCCAGCGCCCGCCGCAACCGCGGGATGTTCTGGTGGTGGTGGAACGGATTGCCGCCCGCCCAGTAGACCAGCCTGATGTCCGGATAGGTGAGCCGTAACCCGTTGTAGTCGAACGCTTCTCCCGGATGCAGCAGCATGTCGCTGACCGCCGCCACCGGAATGAACGACCTGACCGGGTTGAGACCCTGGGGCAGGCGGGGCAGCGAGCAGCGCAGCGGCGGCAGGCCCGGCTCGTTCATCGAGCCGTAGCCGTGGCCGAAGCCGCCGCCGGGGAGCCCGATCTGGCCGAGCATCGCGGCGAGTGTCAGCCCCATCCACGGCGCCTGCTCACCGAACCTGGTGCGCTGCAACGACCAGCTGACCGTCACGATCGTCCGGTTCGCGGCCATCCGGCGGGCCAGCGCGGTCAGCTCGTCGGCGTCCAGACCGCTGCGCTCGGCCGCCCACTGCGGGGACTTCGGCACCCCGTCGTTGGTGCCCAGCAGGTAGCGCTCGAAACGGTCGTATCCGGTGCAGTACCGCGCGAGGAAGTCCCGATCGGCCAGTGACTCGGTGGCCAGCACGTGCGCCAGGCCGAGCATGACCGCCACGTCGGTGCCGGGCACGGGGGCGTGCCAGTCGCAGGGGCCGTCGACGTCGTCACGCAACGGCGACAACGACACGATCTGCCCGCCGCGGGCGCGGAAGCGGTCCAGCGCATCGCGCGCCGGGTGCGCGGTGGTGCCGCCGTGATTGACGCCGGTGTTCTTCAGCGCCAGGCCGCCGAAGCACACCAGCAGGTCGGTGTGCTCGACGATGACGTCCCACTGGGTGGACCGCTTGAACAGGTCGTCGTGGGTTCCGACGACCCGCGGCATGATCACGCCGGTCGCGCCCAGGCTGTAGGAGTGCCGCGAGAACGTATATCCACCAAAGCAATTCAGGAATCGGTGCACCTGGCTCTGGGCGTGGTGGAAGCGGCCCGCACTCGACCAGCCGTACGACCCGCCGTAGATCGCCTCGTTGCCGTGGCGGTCGACGACCCGGCGCAGTTCACCGGCCAGCAGTTCGGTGAGCCGCTCCCAGCTGACGGCGACGAAGTCGTCGGCGCCGCGGCGCGCGCTGGGTCCCGGCCCGTCGTCGAGCCAGCCGCGGCGCACCGCGGGTCCGGTGATCCGCGAGACGTGGCGGACCGAACCGGGCAGATTGCCCAGAGCGGGCGACGGATCGGCGTCCCCGGCGAACGGGGCGACCGAGGCGATGTCGCCGGACTCGACGGTGGCGGTGAAGGCACCCCAGTGGGTGAGGCTGGTGCCCATGGCGGTGAGTCTAGGGCGTTCTGACGCGTGAGCCCGACCAACCATCCGGTTGGATGGGGTACTTTGGCGGCAACACCTGCCGACCACCGACGCGAGGATCTCCATGGGCTCTTCTGCCGCTGCTGCCAAGTCCGTCATCGCCTACGAGCGCACGCTGTTCGAACCCGAGCACGAGATGTTCCGCGAATCGTTCCGCGAATTCCTCGCCCGCCACGTCGCGCCGTTCCACGACCAGTGGGAGACCGACAAACTCGTCGATCGGCAGGTGTGGCTGGAGGCCGGCAAGCAGGGCTTCCTCGGCATGGCCGTGCCCGAGGAGTACGGCGGCGGCGGGGTCGACGACTTTCGCTACAACACCGTCATCACCGAGGAGATCACCGGGGCCGTAGCCGGGCAGCCCGCACATCCACAGCTGGTTGAGGTCGTCGCCTTCCAGAAGCTGAACCCGCAGAAGCAGCCGAACTCGTACCTGGCGCTGNCGGCGAGTACATCAGCGCCATCGCGATGACCGAGCCGGGCACGGGCAGCGACCTGCAGGGCATCAAGACTCGCGCCGTCCGCGACGGCGACCACTACGTGCTCAACGGGTCGAAGACGTTCATCACCAACGGGATCCTCTCCGACCTGGTGATCGTCGTGGCGCAGACCGATCCGGACAAGGGTGCTCTGGGCTTCTCGCTGCTCGTGGTCGAGCGTGGCATGGAGGGCTTCGAGCGCGGCCGCAAGCTCGACAAGGTCGGCCTCGACGCGCAGGACACCGCCGAGCTGTCGTTCACCGATGTCAAGGTGCCGGTCGAGAACCTCCTCGGCGAGGAGGGGCAGGGCTTCATCTACCTCATGCAGAGCCTGCCGCAGGAACGCATCAGCATCGCGATCATGGCAGCGGCGGCGATGGAGGCCGTGCTGGACGGGACCCTGCAGTACACCAAGGAGCGCAAAGCCTTCGGCAGGCCGATCGGCAGCCAGCAGAACAGCCGCTTCCTGCTCGCCGAGCTCTCCACCGAGGCGACCGTGGTGCGGATGATGGTCGACGAGTTCATCCGGCTGCACCTGGACGAGAAGCTGACCGTGGAGCAGGCGGCGATGGCCAAGTGGTACTCCACCGAGAAGCAGGTGCACCTGATCGACCGCTGCCTGCAGCTGCACGGCGGCTACGGCTACATGCGGGAGTACGACGTGGCCCGGGCCTACCTCGACGCCCGGGTCCAGACGATCTACGGCGGCACCACCGAGATCATGAAGGAGATCATCGGGCGCAGTCTCGGTGTCTAGTTTGCGGGGCCGCGGCGGTGATTCGGGCGGCGGTGCATATTCTTGCGTTGCTCGGCGAGGTGCCTTGGTAATCGTCGTCCGCTGACGCAGAGTGAACGCACGCGGTAATTTTCGCTGAACCTTTTCAGCGACCGAGTCGCCGACCGCGGGGAGGATGCATGATCCGGCAGCCGATGCTGCGCCGACGTTCAGCCGGTCGATGGGCCATCGGACTGTTGGGGGTCGCCACCGCGCTCCTGCTCTCTCCGGTCGCCGCGGCGCAGCCCGACGTCGATGCCAACAACGCCATCACCTCGGCCTGGCAGGCCAGCGGCGGCGACGCCGGCCCACTGGGGCCCAAGTCCGGCGACGTCTATCCCGTCGGAGCGGGTTTCGCGCAGAACTTCGCGTCCGGCAAGGTGTTCTTCACCCCTGCGACCGGCGCCCACGCGATGCAGGGCGCCATCCTGGAGAAGTACGAGTCACTCGGTGGACCCGCCGACAGCGACCTGGGGTTCCCGACCATCGACGAGGGCGACGGCCGCGCGCCGGGCAGCCGCAACAGCACGTTCAGCGCGCCGGACAACCCGGTGATCTTCTGGACCCCCGACACCGGCGCCCACGTGGTCCGCGGTCCCCTCAACGCGGCGTGGGACAAGCTCGGCGGTTCTTCCGGAGTGCTCGGCGTACCCAGCGAGGACGAGACCTACGACGGCTCGGTGGTGAGTCAGAAGTTCACCGGCGGCCAGGTGTCCTATGACTCGCGGACCAAGAAATTCACCACCGACCCACCCGAACTGGCCGACCAGTTGGGCGATCTGTCGATCCCCGAGGATCCGGTCGTCGCGATCAACGCCGCGCGCCGCGCCGCGGGCGGTCCGCTCGGCCCGCTCGGCGCGAGCGACGGGGAGCCCTACAAGATCGGCTCCGACGGGATGGGCCAGGACTTCGTCAACGGCAAGATCTTCTACAGCCCGGACACCGGCGCCAATGTGGTCACCGGCCAGGTACTGGCCAAATACGAGAGCGTCGGTGGTCCCGAAGGCGACCTCGGGTTCCCGATCACCGGTGAGGTGGACGGCGGTGTCGCGCCGGCGAGCCGGATGAGCAGCTTCGCCGCCGCGGACAAGCCCGTGATCTTCTGGACCCCCGACTACGGCGCGGTGATCGTGCGCGGCGCGATGAACGCGGCCTGGCAGAAACTCGGTGGAGCCACCGGCGCGCTCGGCGCACCCGTGTCCGATCAGAGCCAGAGCGGCGACGACATCACCCAGAAGTTCAGCGGCGGGGCGCTCACCTACAACACCGCGACCAAGAAATTCACCACCGAACCGGGCAACCTCGCGTCGCAGCTCGCCGGGCTGGAGGTGCCCGGTCAGCAGGCGCCGCAGGCCACGCCGTCGTCGCAGGCCGCCGACAGCGCCAAGGGCTCGGGCTTCCGCTGGACGTGGTGGTGGCTGCTGGCGATCGTGCCCGTGCTCCTCGTTCTCGGTGTGGTCGGACTCGCGGTGGCGCGCAACCGGCGCCGCGGCGGTGACGACGACGATCTGTTCGGGCCGCCGGCGGTCGACGTCGACGCCGACGACCGGGCCTACGGCACCGGCTCGGCGGGGGGCGACGACGGCCGCGAGGACACCCTGTTCGGCGACCGGTACGCCCGCGAAGGTCTCGGCTCGCTGGGATCAACGGTTCCTCCGACGCCCTCGAGTCCGCCGGAGGGTTACGAACCGGTCCGGGCGGGTTTCTGGGGAGCGCAGGAGCCATCGGCGGACGCGGGGGAGGTTCCGTCCTACGCCGAGCAGGAGGACCCCGACGCCGTGGACACGGCACCGACGCGCGTTCCGACGCCGACCGAGGTGGCCTCCGAGGACAGCGCTGCGCCTGTCGATGCCGACCGCGAGCCGCTGGTGGCAGATGAGCCGGAACCGGAGCCTTCTCCCGAACCCGAGCCTGAGCCGGTACCGCTGCCACCGCTGCCGGCTTTCGATGCCGTCACCGACACCGGCCGCCACGCCCGCGTCGACATCGACGAACCGGCCCCGATGGGCACCGCGCTGCACCTTCCCCTCGACGATCCCGACGAGGTTCCGGACGGCTATCCCATCAAAGCCGACACCAGGTCAGGCCTGTACTGGACTCCGGGGAGCGCCGACTACGAGGAGGCGCCGGCCCAGATCTGGTTCGCCACCGAGGAGATCGCGCGCACGAACGGCTTCGTCCGCGGCGGCTGACCGATACGCGCCGGGGGCCGTCAGATCTTGCGGATGACGGTCACGACCTTGCCGAGCACGGCGGCGTCGTTGCCCGGGATCGGATCGAACGCGGGGTTGTGCGGCATCAGCCAGACCTGCCCGCGGGTCCGCTTGAACGTCTTCACCGTGGCCTCACCATCGATCATCGCGGCCACGATGTCACCGTTGTCGGCGACGTTCTGCTGGCGGACGACCACCCAGTCGCCGTCGCAGATGGCCGCGTCGATCATCGATTCGCCGACCACTTTGAGCAGGAACAGCGAGCCCTCGCCGACGAGTTCACGCGGCAGGGGGAAGACGTCCTCGACGGCCTCTTCGGCCAGGATCGGGCCGCCGGCGGCGATGCGGCCCAGTACGGGCACGAATGTGGGCTCAGGCAACGCGTCGGAGCCGGCGACGTCGGTGGACACGGTCGGAGCGGCGACGTCGTCGATGCCGCGCACGTCGACCGCGCGAGGACGGTTCGGATCGCGGCGTAGGTAGCCTTTGCGCTCCAGTGTGCGCAACTGGTGCGCGACCGAGGACGTGGACGTGAGGCCGACGGCGTCGCCGATCTCCCGGATGCTCGGCGGGTAGCCCCGGGTGGTGACCGAGCTGCGGATCACCTCGAGGATGGTGCGCTGACGTTCGGTCAGTCCCGTTCCGCGGTCGCGGCGGGCGGCGGAGTCCTGGCCTGCTGTGCTGTCGCTGTCATCGCTCATGGCCCCGAATGTAACGCGGCACGCCGTCGGAATCAAACATGTGTTCGAGGCGTGTCGGAATCCGCCCGGTCGAACATGCGGTCGAGCTGACTTGTCGGTGGCCTGCGTTAGCGTTCGCAACAGTTCGATCACATGTTCTATTCATCGAACACATGATCGACTACTGTTCGAACACAGGAGCGAATATGGCTCACCGACCGAGAGGCAGACAGATGACCGTTCTCCACACTTCCGACGTCTGGGACGTGCCGGCCCGCAGTGCGCGTCCGGTGCGGGTCGGCCAGCCACACCGCACGCCGGCGGCTCGCCGGCCCCGCTCGCAGCGCCCGGCGGGAGCGCCGATGGCCTACCGCGGCAGCGGTGTCCTCGTGTCCCGGGCCTCGCACCGCCGCCGTCCGATCACGCCCGCCACCACCGTGCTGCTCGCGCTGGTCGCCGCCGCCATCACCGTGTGGCTGGGCCTGGTCGCCCAGGCCGGCGGTCTGCTGGGCGGCCAGACCGAGGTGCCCGGCAGGCTCGCGGTGGTTCAGGTGCAAACCGGCGAGTCCCTGCAGCAGGTCGCCCAGCGGGTGGCGCCCGACGCGCCGGTCGCCGACGTCGTCGACAAGATCCGCGAGCTGAACAAGCTCCAGACGGTCGCGCTGGACGCTGGTCAGACCCTCATCGCTCCGGTCGCCTGACCCGCGCGATCGCCATGCACGACCATTCCTGTGCCCGCTCCGGGCGGACTGTCCCCGCGGGGAACGCGCCGTCGGCTCCGCTGCTGCGCTGTGTCCGCCCAGCGCAGGTACGCTCGAAGACGTTCGAAGCGGTCTGCCGGTGCGGTGAAGGAGCGGTGATGCACTGTCCGTTCTGCCGTCACCCCGATTCGCGGGTGGTCGATTCCCGCGAGACCGACGAAGGTCAGGCGATCCGGCGGCGCAGATCCTGCCCCGAGTGCGGACGTCGCTTCACGACAGTGGAGAGCGCGGTGCTGGCCGTGGTCAAGCGCAGCGGCGTCACCGAACCCTTCAGCCGCGAGAAGGTCATCAAGGGTGTGCGCCGGGCCTGCCAGGGCCGCCAGGTCGACGACGACGCACTCAACCTGCTGGCGCAGAAGGTCGAAGATGCGGTGCGTGCCACCGGATCTCCCGAAGTGCCCAGCCATGAGGTCGGTCTCGCCATTCTCGGACCGTTGAGCGAGCTGGACGAGGTGGCCTACCTGAGGTTCGCATCGGTGTACCGGTCGTTCTCGTCAGCCGAGGACTTCGAGCGGGAGATCCAGGCCCTGCGCGCACACCGCGAGGTGCCGGCGGGGAGCTGACGCACTCACTCGAGGACGCGGTGCCCATCCTCGACCACGCGTCCTGCCACCTGCACCCACCCTTCTGGGCTCCAGACGGTCCGGATCATCGATCCCTGGCCCTGGATGATCGTGAGGTCGCGACTGAGATGTTCGGTGATCCGCACCGCGCCTGCACCGGTCGCTTCGTCCTCGCGAATGCCGAGGTGCGGGGCGAACATCCGCGCCCTGATCGTCCCTGCCTCGCGGTCCAGCCACGTCCACAGATAGTGCTCGACGGCGTCGCCGTAGTCGTCCGGATCGGCGGCGGCGAGCGCCTCGGCAGTGGGTATCTCGTAGAACGAGAAGTCCGGCGCCCACTCCGCGCGTGCGCTCACCGAGGTCATGTCGCCGGAGTGGCTCACCTGCACGATGCCCGCCGGAACCTGCAGGGTCCTGACCGGTGTGCCGCGTTCCTTCAGCCACCATGCCGCGCCGACCGTGGGGTGGCCGGCAAAGGGCAGCTCCACCGTCGGTGTGTGGATGTGGGCATGCGCCGTACGGGTGCCCGGATCGGGCAGTGTCACGAAAATCGTTTCGCTGTAACCCAATTCGGTCGCAATCCGCTGCCGGTCAGAAGGCGCCACGGTGGCCGAGTCGACGACGCCGAGCGGATTGCCGAAGCCGCCGTTCTCATCGGTGAACACCCGCAGCACTGTCACATCGATGGCCATGAGGCCGATGCTACGTGCCGGCCGGGTCAGGTGGCGCTGCGCTCGTCGGCCCCCATCGCATCGAGCACGGCCACCCGGGTGTCCACCGACCCCGACAGCGTGCTCTCGCTGATGCCGGTGCGCAGCAGGGTGCGCAGGTAGTCCTGGTCGTACACAGCGGGTTCGGTCCCGTCGATGAATTTCTCGACCACCTCGACGAACCGGTCGGGGTCGTCGTGGAACGGGAAATGACCGGAGCCCGGGAAGATCTCGAGCCGCGATCCCGGCATCGCGGCGTGCGCCATCTCGGCATGGCTGACGGGGATGACCGAATCCCCGCTGCCCCAGATCAGTTGCACCGGGACCGATTGCGTCAGATAGCACCGGTCGAGCATCGTCACCACCTGGCCGCGCCAGTCCACCACGGCGCGCAGCGTCCGCGCGAACGCCGACGAGGCCGTCGGTTCCGGCAGATCGGCGAGGATCCGCAGCATGTCCGGGATGTCGCGGCCGGCGCCGGTGGAGCCGAACAGTGCCCCGCCGAGGCGTCCGAGCACCTGCAGCGCCGGCAACACCAGCGGCAGGCGCAGCAGGGCGAGCGCTTCGCTGCCCATCGGCAGTGAGGCGAAGCGCAACGCGATGTTGACGTCCTTGGTGACCCCGCCGGCGCCGACGAGGATCAGTCGCTGCACCAGCTGGGGGAATTGGTAGGCGAACTGCATCGCCACGCCGCCACCGAGGGAGTGCCCGACCACGGTGACGCTGTCGATGTCGAGCACGCTGAGCAGATCGCGCATGCCGTTGGCATACGCGGCCACCGAGTAGTCGGCGCGGGGCTTGTCGGACTTGCCGTGGCCCAGCAGGTCGGGGGCGATGACGGTGAACCGCTGCGCAAGCGTGGTCTGCACTGTGCTCCACGTCGTCGAGTTGTCCCCGATGCCGTGGATGAGCAGGATCGCCGGACCCGACCCCGCGATGCGGTACGCCCTGCGGTAGCCGTGGATGGTGCGGTAGTGCAGCGTGGGTGTGAGTTCCCGGACGGAGCGCAGGTTCGGCTTGCGTTCGGTCATCGCGGACAGTCTCTCGTCAAGGTCATGTCGCCCACTTCGTCGTCGGGACGGAAAGCTGGGGACCGGCGGGGACGGCTAGGTGTTGTCCCTGGGGTCCTCTTTGTCCTTGTCCTTGGTGTACTCACCGGCCTGTTGGGCGAGGAACCGTTCGAACTCGGCACCCAATTCCTCACCGCTGGGCAGATCCTCGTCCCGCGCCAGAAGGGACCGGTTCTCCTGTGCGGCAACGAAGGCATCGTATTGCCTCTCCAGGGCCTCCACCACCTGAGCGACCTCGGCACTGGCCGCCACCTGCTCGTTGATCTTCTCGGCCACCTCCGCGGCGGCGCGACTCAGCTCCGCGGTCGGGATCTGCAGGGAACCGCTGCGGGCCACCTCGGAGAGCAACGTCTCCGCGGCCGCGGGGTAGTCGGTCTGGGCCAGGTAGTGCGGCACGTGCACGGTGAACCCCACCACCTCGTAGCCGTGCTGGGCCATCCGGAACTCCAGCAGGTTCGACACGCTGCCAGGCACCGCCACCTCGCCGACCCACGGCTGGTGCTCGGCGATCAGTTCCTTGTCGTTGGAATGCGCCGTCAGCGTCATCGGCCGGGTGTGCGGTACCGCCATCGGGATCGCGCCCAGCCCGATGACCCGGCGCACCGCCAGCCGCTCGGACAGCAACCGGACCGCGGTGATGAACCGCTCCCAGCGCAGATCCGGCTCCAGGCCGGCGAGCAGCAGAAACGGCGTACCGACGGTGTCGCGCAACGCGTAGAGGTTGAGCTCGGGCTCGTCGTAGCTGGTGAAGTGGTCGGTCTTGAACGTCATCAGCGGCCGCCGGGACCGGTAGTCCAGCAGCTCGTCGATCGCGAACGACGCCACCAACTCGGTGTCCAGCGTGTTCTTCAGGTGCTCGGCGGCCAGTTTGATGGCCCTGCCCGCGTCGGAGAAGCCCTCCAGCGCATGGATCAGCACCGGGCCGCGACCATCGGGGGACGAGAGCGAGGGCGCGGGGAATTCGAGCTCGTACATGCCGGTCTGCTCGGGTTGGTAGCGCTGACCCGGTTCCTCGTCGTCAGCCATCTCGATGGCCTCCTCACTGTCTGTCGGGTGAATGTCCAGTGTCCCTCACCGATGGATCGCCGCCACAGCGGTATCGCGGGCGTCACCCTCTTGTTCGAACACCCACACACCGGCGTGACATTCCGTGCCCACGTACCGCGCCGGCCGTCACGGCAGCGGCAGATGGGGGAGGATCGGTGGGTATGTGCCCGCCCGCACTCCTCCGGCTCGCCGCGGCCGCCCTGGCCGCGGCGCTGCTGACCTCGTGCGGAGCCGCCTATCCGGCTCCGCCGCAGGCGGCCGAGCCGGTGAGCTCGACGCCGCCGTCGGCGCACCCGGTGCCACCCGATCCGCGCGTCGGCGCCGTGTTCCTGGGTGCGGACGGGCTGCACGTCTGCAGTGCCTCGGTGCTGAGCTCCGCCGTCGCCGACCTGATCCTGACCGCCGCGCACTGCATGGCCGACGGCCTCGACGCCACCTTCATCCCCGGCTTCTCCGACACCCGCCCCGCCGAACCCCGCCACCTCGAGGCGGTCTACCTCGACCCACGCTGGGTGCGTGATCAGGATCCCGCGGCCGACTACGCGATCGCGCGGGTGAGCCGCGACGACGGGCCGGCGCTGCAGACGCTCGCCGCCGGCGGTCTGCACCTCGGTCCGGCGCCCGCGCCGGGAACCGACGTGACCGTGGTCGGCTACGGCTACGGAGTCGGCGGCGGGCCGACGGCGTGCACGGCAGCCACCGTCGCCCCGCGCGACGACTTTCCGGTGGTGCACTGCGACGGGATCGTCGCCGGGTTCTCCGGTGCGCCGTGGATCGCGGGTTCGACCGTGGTGGGCGTGATCGGCGGCCTCGACGGCGGGGGCTGCCTCGACGAGGTGTCGTACTCACCGCGCTTCGACGGGGCATTGCCCGCGCTGATGGCGCGGGCCGAGGCCGGCGGACCGGCCGACACCCCGCCCGCTGCGTTCGACGACGGCTGCGACTAGGTGCGGAACTGGTTGAGGGCGCGCAGCTTGTTCATCACGTCCAGCGCCGCGACCTTGTAGGCCTCTGAGAACGTCGGGTAGTTGAACACCGCGTCGACGAGGTACTCCACGGTGCCGCCGCACCCCATCACCGCCTGCCCGATGTGCACCATCTCGGTCGCGCTCGTGCCGAAGATGTGCACGCCGAGCAGCCGCAGGTCCTCGGTGGACACCAGCAGCTTGAGCATGCCGTAGGAGTCGCCGGCGATCTGGCCGCGGGCCAGCTCGCGGTAGCGCGACACCCCCACCTCGTACGGGACGGCATCCTTGGTGAGTTGCACCTCGGTGGCGCCGACATAGGACACCTCGGGAATGGAGTAGATGCCGATCGGCTGCAACTCGGTCATGCCCTTGCAGGGCTCTCCGAAGGCGTGGTACGCGGCGAGCCGGCCCTGATCCATCGAGGTGGCGGCCAGGGCGGGGAAGCCGATGACGTCACCCACCGCGTAGATGTGGTCGACCTTGGTGCAGAAGTTGTCGTCGACGAAGATGCGGCCGCGGTGGTCGGCCTCGAGCCCCGCGCTGGCCAGATCGAGCTGATCGGTCTGCCCCTGGCGGCCCGCGGAGTACATCACGGTCTCGGCCGGGATCTTCTTCCCGCTGGCCAGCGTCGTGACTGTGCCGGTCGCCCCGATGTCGACCGCGGTCACCTCCTCCCCGAACCGGAACGTCACCGCCAGGTCCCGCAGATGGAACTTCAGCGATTCGATGATCTCCGGGTCGCAGAAGTCGAGCATGTTCTCGCGCTTCTCGACGACGGTCACCTTGGTGCCGAGCGCGGCGAACATCGACGCGTACTCGATGCCGATCACCCCGGCTCCCACCACGACCATCGATGTCGGCAGCGTCTTGAGGTCGAGGATGCCGTCGGAGTCGAGCACCCGCTCCTCGTCGAACTCGACACCGTCCGGCCGCGCCGGTTTGGTGCCTGTCGCGATGACGATGTACTCGCCGGTGACCGTGGTGCGCTCGCCGCGGTGGGGTTCTTCCACCAGCACGGTGTGCGGATCGACGAACCGGCCGTGGCCCGAGATCAGGTCGATGCGGTTGCGCATCAGCTGCGAGCGGACGACGTCCTGTTCCTTGCCGATGACGTGGGTGGTGCGGGCCAGCAGGTCGGCCGGGGTGATCTTCTCCTTGACCCGGTAGCTGGCGCCGTACAGTTCGCGCTGACTCATCCCCGTCAGGTACACGACCGCTTCGCGCAGCGTCTTGGACGGGATGGTCCCGGTGTTCACGCACACCCCGCCGAGCATCCGTCCGCGTTCCACCACGGCCACGGACTTGCCGAGCTTGGCGGCGGCGATGGCGGCTTTCTGCCCGCCGGGACCCGAACCGATGACGACCAGGTCGTACTCCAGCATCGAAGCCATGGTCACTAGATGTACGCCGGATGCCGACGGTGCGCATGCCGACCGACGTCAACTTCATGTGAACACCTGACGCACAGGCCCCGATCGCTCCCCAGAGGCGATTTCATCCACAGATCGGCCGGTCCGCGACACCGTCGGCCGCCCAGCGTCGGTGGTTGTTGCGAGGTTGGCCCCATGGCCTCGACATCCCATCCTGAATCCCCCCTCGACCGGCCCGGCGACCTGATCGCGGCGCTGCCCGCCGTCCTCGGTTTCGTGCCGGAGAAATCGCTCGTGATCGTCACGGCGGCCGACGACGAGATGGGGGCGATCCTGCGCGCCGACCTCGCGGACCCCCGGGTGCCGCACCTGGCCGAGATGGCGGCGACCGCCGGTGCGGAGGCGGTGATCGCGGTGATCGTCGACGACGAGGGCGCGGGCTGTCCGATGTGCGCCGACGAGCACCGCGAACTGGCGCACGAGTTGACGGTCGAGCTGGCCCGGTGGGGCGTCGAGCTGCTGGCCGCCCACGTGGTCGACGTCGTCGCCGCCGGGGGCACCTGGGTGTGCGCGGACGGCTGCGGGGCCTCGGGGCGGGTGGAGGATCCGAGCGCCTCGCCGATCGCGGCGGCCGCGGTGCTCGACGGGCGGCGCCTCTACGCGCGGCGCGACGAGCTCGTCGAGGTGGTCGCGGTGGCCGACCCGCAGCGCAGCGCGGCCCTGGCCGAGGTCATCGAGCAGATGGGTCCACTCGACGACGACCGCGCGGGCGCACAGGCACGCAGCGACATCGAGCACGCGCTGGCGTGCGCCGAGCAGCTCGCCGCCGGCACGGCGCTGTGTGACGAGCAGACCGTTCGGCTGGCGCGCTCATTCACCGACCCGCGCGTGCGGGACACCCTCTACGCGCTGGCCGTCGGGGACCGGGCCGGGGTCGCCGAATCGCTGTGGGCCGACCTGTCGCGCCGGTTACCGTCGCCGTGGCGAGTGGAAGCGCTTGTGCTGCTTGCTTTTTCGGCGTACGCACGCGGTGACGGCCCTCTCGCGGGGATCTCGCTGGACGCGGCGCTGACGTGCGCGCCACTGCATCGGATGGCGGGCATGCTCGATCAGGCTCTGCAGTCGGGCATGCGGCCGGAGCAGATCCGGGAGCTCGCCCGCACCGGCTACCGGCTGGCGTCGCAACTCGGGGTGCGGCTGCCGCCGCGGCAGGCGTTCGGTAGGCGGGCGGGCTAGTGCCTCAGACCTTCTCGACCTTGACGGCGTGCGCCATCTCGTGGGGAAGTTCGACCTGCTCGTGGCCCGGAATGACGATCATCACGCCGCCGTGGTCGTTGACCTCGACGGTGACGCGGGCGTTCGGCACCACGCCGGCGTCCTTGAGCCGGGCGATCAGCTCGACGTCGCCCTGCACGTGCTCGGTCAGCTGCCGCACCACGACCGCGACGGGCATGCCGGCGGGCAGTTCGGTCAGCCGCACGAGGTTCTGGGCGTCGTTGATCAGGTCGTCCACCCCCAGTTCGGACAGGCCGGGGATCGGGTTGCCGAACGGTGATGTCGTCGGGTTGTCGAGCACCTGGACGAGCCGGCGCTCGACGTCCTCGCTCATCACGTGCTCCCAGCGGCACGCCTCCGCGTGCACTTCCTCCCAAGGCAGGCCGATCACATCGACCAGCAGCCGTTCGGCGAGACGGTGCTTGCGCATCACCGCCACGGCCAGGGCGCGGCCCTTGTCGGTCAGTTCGAGGTGCCGGTCTCCGGCGACGTGCAGCAGGCCGTCGCGCTCCATCCGCGAGACGGTCTGGCTCACGGTGGGGCCGCTCTGCTCGAGGCGTTCTGCGATACGCGCGCGCAGCGGGATCACGCCCTCTTCCTCGAGGTCGTAGATCGTCCGCAGATACATCTCGGTGGTATCGACCAAGTCGTTCATTAGGTCACCCTTCTTCGGGGACGATTCTACGGGAAACGGCGGCTGATATGGCCCGACCCGGGCCCGGGCGGGTCAGTACACGTCCAGCGCCGTCGCGGCGTCGTCGATCTCCCGCATTCTGGCCAGCGCGCCGTCTCCCAGCGCTGCGAGCACCCCGGTGACGAGCAGCTCCGCGACGGCCATGGTCGGGACCATGCTGTCGTAGGGCGACGGTGCATCGACGCGGCACGGCAGCACGATGGACGCCTGGGATGCCGTGGGCGACAACCACGGATCGGTGAACAAGATCACCGCTCCGCCGCGTTCGCGGACCCAGCGGGCGACCCCGGCCGTCGACGGCTCGTAGCGCCGGTAGTCGAACGCGACCAGCACATCGCGCCGACCCATGTCGGCGACGACGGCCGATCGCTCCACCGCGGTCGAGGGCAGCATCTGCACACCGGCGCGCATCTGGGTCAGGTGCAGGCACAGGTAGTGCGCGATCAGCCCACTGAACCGTCCGCCCACCAGATGGACGCGGCGCTTCGGATCGGCGAGAAATGCGACGGCGCCGGACAATTCGGCCTCCGGCAGCGCGGTCATCGTGTCTTGCACGGCGGCTGCCACGGTGGGGGCGGTGCGGCGCGTCAACTCCGCGGGGTCGGTGGTGGCCGTCGACGCGAACTCCTGCGCGTCGTAGAGGGCGGCCGGAGACGCGCCCGCGTCGGCCATCTCGGCCCGCACCGCCTGCTGGAAGTCGGGATAGCCGCGGTAGCCCAACCGGGTCACCAGCCGGATGACCGTCGGCGTGCTGACCTCCGCGCGGTGCGCCACCGTGGTCGCCGTCTCGAGGGCCAGCAGCGGGTAGCCGGACAGCAGCACACGGCCGACCTTGCGTTCGGCGGGACTCGCATCACCCAGGCGGTCGCGCAGCTGATCGGCGATCCCACTCACATCGGTTGTCCTTCAGTCGGCTCTCGTCGCGGCTCCGACGCAACCTATCGCGGCCGGCAGCCGTGTGATCAGGCACGCGAGCATCGCGATCCGCGGCACCACGCTGTCCAGGTCCAGCCACTCGTCCACCGAATGGTCGTCGCCGCCGACCGGCCCCAGCCCGTCGAGTGTCGGTACACCCGCCGCGGCGGCGTAGTTGGCGTCGGCCGCACCGCCGGTCGACACGTCGTCGATCGCGAATCCCAGCTCGTGTGCCACCGAGCGCACCTCGTCGAGCACCACGTCCTGCCGCGGGTCCCGCCGCATCGGCGGGCAGGCGTTCGAGACCGTCATCGACGCGGTGACACCCGGCACGTATGGGGTGTCGACGAGTCGCCGGACCCGGGCGATGGCCTCGTCGAGCCCGGGTCGCGGATCGACCCGGACCTCGAGTTCGACCGTGGCCGACGCCGCCACGACATTGACCCGCTCGCCGCCGGAGATCCTGCCGACGTTGACCCGGACCCCGGGCACCTCGGCATTGATGCGGTGCGCGTCGGCGACCAGCAGCGCCGCGGCGACCACCGCGTTCGCGCCGCGCTCGAAGTCGACGCCGGGGTGCGCGGCGCGGCCGGTCAGCGTGACGGTGATGTCGGCGATGCCCTTGCGGCTGGAGACCAGCGACCCGTCCTCGCGCGCGCCTTCGAGGCTGAGCACGACGTCGGACTCGGCGGCCAGCCGGGCGATCTCGTCCCGGCTCGTCGGCGACCCGATCTCCTCGTCGGGAACGCACAGCAGCACCACCTCGGCGACGCTGTGCGGCTGCGCGCCCGCCAGGATGTCCAGCACCGTCAGCCCGGCCAGCAGGCCCGCCTTGTCGTCACACACTCCGGGCCCGTACGCCCGCCCGTCGGCCACCCGGAACGGCCGCGCCGCGGCCGTACCGCGTGCGAACACGGTGTCCATGTGCGCCAGCAGCAGCACGCGTGCCGTGCCGGACCCCGATCGGCGCACGACCACCCGATCTCCCAGGCGGATGCCCTCGTGCGTCCCACCGGCGGCCCGCTCGACACGGCAACCCGACCGCAGCGCGCGGTCGCACACGACGTCGGCGATCCGGTTGACCCCGCCCGCGTCGGAGGACTCGGAGTCGATGCCGACCAGCGTGGCCAGGTCGGCGACGAACGCCGGATACCGTTCGGCGGCAAGCGCATACGCGGCGCCGGGGGACAGGGTCACAGCACCTTCGACAGGAACGCGCGGGTGCGGCTCTCCCGCGGATCGACCAGCACCTGCTGCGGGTCCCCGGACTCCACGATCACGCCGCCGTCCATGAACACCACGACGTCGGCGACCTCGCGCGCGAACCCGATCTCGTGGGTGACCACCACCATCGTCATACCGTCGGCGGCCAGATCGCGGATCACGGCCAGCACGTCGCCCACCAGTTCCGGGTCGAGCGCCGAGGTGGGCTCGTCGAACAACATCAGCTGCGGTTTCATCGCCAGCGCCCGGGCGATCGCCACCCGCTGCTGCTGACCGCCGGACAGCGCCGAGGGGTACGCGTCGGCCTTGTCGGCGAGCCCGACCCGATCGAGCAGCTCGCGCGCCTCGGCCACCGCGACATCGCGGCTGACGCCCTTGACCTGCATCGGGGCCTCGATGATGTTCTTCAGCGCCGTCATGTGCCCGAAGAGGTTGAAGCGCTGGAAGACCATACCGATGCCCGCGCGGCGCTTGCTGACCTCCTTGATCGTCAGCTCCCGCAGCTTGTTGCCGTCGACGCGGTAGCCCACCAGCTGCCCGTCCACCGACAGCCGGCCGGAGTCGATCTTCTCGAGGTGGTTGATGCACCGCAGGAAAGTGCTTTTCCCGGAGCCGCTCGGCCCCAGCAGGCACATCACCTGACCGGTCTGCACCGTCAGGTCGATTCCCCGCAGCACCTCCAGGTGGCCGAAGCGCTTGTGCACCTTCTCGGCCTCGACCATCGGCTGCGCGCGTGTCGTCGTCACGATTGTTCTCCTGACTTCTTCGCCGGGCGCCGCAGGCGCAGCCCGGTCAGGCGGGTCAGCGGACCGTCGTTGCCGAGCGGCAGCGTGCCGCGGGAGTAACGCCGTTCCAGCCACGCCTGCGGGATCGACAGCAGGCTGGTCAGCACCAGGTACCAGATGCTGGCCACGATCAGCAGCGGGATCACCTCGAAGTTCTTCGAGTAGACGTTCTGCAGGTTCGTCAGCAGGTCGTGTCCGGAGATCACCGACACCAGCGCGGTCGACTTGAGCATCGTGATGGTCTCGTTGCCCATCGGCGGAACGATGACCCGCATCGCCTGCGGCAGCACGATCCGCCGGGTGGTCGCCGCCGGCGTCATGCCCAGCGAGAACGCGGCCTCGGTCTGGCCGTCGTCGACGGCGAGCAGACCGGCCCGCACGATCTCCGAGGCGTACGCCATCTCGTTGAGCCCCAGGGCGAGGAGCGCGGCCATCGAGCCGGTGACGATCGTGCTCGTCGACTTGTCGAAGAAGACGATGTCGGTGAACGGGATACCGAAGATCAGCTGCGGGTACAGCGCGCCTAGGTACCCCCAGAAGATGATCTGCACCAGCAGCGGCGTGCCGCGGAACACCCAGACGAACAGTCCGGCGAGTCCGGACAGTATCGGGTTGGCCGACAGCCGCATCACCGCCAGCATGACCCCGCCGACGATGCCGATGATCATCGCGGCGACGGTGAGCCACAGGGTCGTCCACAGCCCCTCGAAAACCAGGCGGCTGAACAGGTAGTCCCCGACGACCGACCATTTGAGGTTGTCATTGGTGGCCAGCGAGACGACCACGCTCACGGCGATGACGACCACCACCGCGGCACTCACCCAGCGCATCGGGTGGCGCGCGGGGATGGTCTCCATGGTCTCGGCGTCCGGGGTGGTCGGGATCGGCCGGTCGGTGGTGTTGCGTGCCGCGATGTCCATGAGTCAGCTCTCGCCTGCGTTGATGGTTGCCTTGGGGATCGCGATCCCGGTCTCGCCCCATGCGGCGAGGATCTTGTTGTACGTGCCGTCGTCGATCAGGCGCTGCAGCGCCCGGCGGATCGCCTCGGTCAGCTCGGGCCGGTCCTTGCCGACGCCGATGCCGTTCGGGGTGGCGTCGATCCCGCCCGGTGCGGCGGGGTCGTGCACCACCTCGAAGTACTTGCCGTCCCCGGCGGTCTTGGCGGCGTAACCGGCGGCCGGCTTGTCCATGAAGTCGGCGACCACCTGACCGCTCAGCAGCGCCAGTTGCGCGTCGGTGTCCTTGGGCTTCTGCGCGACGACGGGATCGGGCTTGCCCGCCGCGCGGCACGGATTGTCCTCGCCGGTCAGCATCTTGGCTTGCTTGCTGCCGCTCTGCACCGCCACGTCGCGCCCGCACAGATCGGTCAAGGTCGTGATGCCGTGGGGGTTGCCCTTGGCCACCAGGATTCCGCTGCCGGACACGGAGTAGTCGACGAAATCCAGCACGCCCTGGCGTTCCTTGGTGTCGGTCATCGCCGACATCACGATGTCGAACTTGCGGGCCTGGATGGCGGGGATGATGCCGTCGAACGCCTGCTGGGCGAACTCGAACCGGACGCCCAGCGTCTTGGCGAGCGCCTGGCCGAGGTCGTAGTCGAGCCCGACGATCATCGAGCCGCCATTGGACTCGAACATCTCGAACGGCGCGTAGGGGACGTCCGTGGCGACGCGCACCACGCCGGCGGTACGGATGTCGGCGGGCAGCGCGGCACGCGCGTTCTCGTCGACCGGGACGTCGATCCCGGCGAGCCCGTCGATCGGGGGAGGACCGGCCGAGTTGGCCGGGTTGCTACATGCGGTGCACGCGATGCCCAGCGCGACGGCGACCAGGGTCACCGTGCGGGCGAGGCGCGAGGAACGCATACGTCATGTTAAATGGATTACAGAACAGATCACAAGAGATCTATTCGTAAATTCCTGAACACGTCTGGAAAGCGACGATGCCCGCCGTCAACACGGCGGGCATCGTCTCTGTGCAGGATGTCTGAGATCAGCTGGCGTACGAGCGCAGGCGGTCGGCGCGCTCGCCGTTGCGGAGCTTGGCCATCACCTCGCGCTCGATCTGGCGCACCCGCTCACGGGACAGCCCGAACAGCTTGCCGATCTGGTCGAGCGTGCGGGGCTGGCCGTCATCGAGGCCGAAGCGCAGCCGGATCACCTGCTGCTCGCGCTCGTCGAGCGTGGCCAGCACATAGCGGATGTCGGTGTGCAGCAGCTCGGAGATGACCGCGTTCTCCGCCGACATCGCCTCGGCGTCCTCGATGAAGTCGCCCAGCGGCGCCTCCTCGTCGCTGCCGACCGGCATGTCCAGGCTCACCGGGTCGCGGCTGTGCTCGAGCAGATCGGTGATCTTCTCCACCGGGATACCCGACTCGGCGGCGAGCTCCTCGTCGGTGGCCTCGCGGCCGAGGTTCTGGTGCATCTCGCGCTTGATGCGGGCGAGCTTGTTGACCTGCTCGACGAGGTGCACGGGCAGCCGGATGGTGCGGCTCTGGTCGGCCATGCCGCGCGTGATGGCCTGCCGGATCCACCAGGTCGCGTACGTCGAGAACTTGAAGCCCTTGCTGTAGTCGAACTTCTCCATCGCCCGGATCAGGCCGAGGTTGCCCTCCTGGATCAGGTCCAGCAGCGGCATCCCGCGGCCGGTGTAGCGCTTCGCCAGCGAGACGACCAGTCGCAGGTTCGCCTCGAGCAGATGCCGCCGCGCGGCCTCGCCGTCCCGGACCACCGCGGCCAGATCGCGTTTGCGGTTCTCGCCCAACCGTTTCCGCGTCTCCAGGAGGTGCCGCGCGTACAGCCCCGCCTCGATCCGCTTGGCCAACTCGACCTCGTCGGCAGCGTTGAGCAGCGCCGTCTTGCCGATGCCGTTCAGATACACGCGCACAAGGTCGGCGGCAGGGCTCTGAGCGTCGAGGTCTTGGTCCATGCGGCTGGTGGTGGCATTTGCCATGACGGCCTCCTGATCGGGTGGAACTTTCAAGAGCTACAACGCCCTAGACGCGCTGAGAGTTCCCACGTTCCGCCGGGTTCACACGTCCTGAACTGCGGTTATCGGAGGTCGACCTGAGAATGTGCTGAGAAATGAGCCAGAACGAGCTCAGCTGCGATCCCCGCCGCCGAAACCGTCGGCGTCAGGTTGCGGCGCCCGGGGAGGGGCGATGTCCAGAGCCGGCCGCTCGGCGGTCGGGAACAGCGGAATGCGTTTCTGGTTCTGGTACCGGCGGGGTTCTTCCGCCCGTCGCGGCGGACGGTCGTTGGCGATCAACACCGCCATCCACGGCAGCGGGATCGCCACCACGACGATGGCCAGAGAGACGAGGCCGTTGTGCCAGATGCCGTAGGCGACCGCGGCCAGGATGAGGGAAGGGATGCGGAAGGACATCAGGGTCAGATACTTCCGCACCCGCTGACGGTGCTGTTCCTCGTAGGCGGGAGCGGCCCGGGTGATCAGAACCGGCCGACCCTCGTCGTCGAAACTCAGCTCAGGGCTTTGTTTCATCTCTCCACTGTTCCACATCCGGGACGGGCAATGCCCGTCGCATTTATTACCGATTCATTCCCAGGCAGAATGGCCTCATGCAGACCGACACCATCGAGCGCACCGACACCGACGAACGCGTCGACGACGGCACCGACAGCGACACCCCGAAGTACTTCCACTACGTGAAGAAGGACAAGATCGCCGAGAGCGCGGTCATGGGGACCCACGTGGTGGCGCTGTGCGGCGAGGTGTTCCCGGTCACCCGTTCGGCCAAGCACGGCTCGCCGGTCTGCCCGGACTGCAAGCGGATCTACGACCAGCTCAAGAAGTAGGGGAGTCGGGGGCCGCGGGCACCACCGGTCTCGTCTCCGCGTCGCCCGAAGGCGCCGAGCCGTTCGCGCCGAAGGCTTCCGCCCGGGCCTCCAGCCAGCCGCGCACCCGGGTGGCATGCGTGCTCGGGGCCGGCCATTCCTCCTCGACCGCGGCGTTGAGTTCCGCGCCGATCATGATCGCGAACCCGAGGAAGAACGCGAACAGCAGGAACGCGATCGGTGTCGCCAAGGCCCCGTAGGTGTAGCCCGTGCTGGTGATCCAGGTCAGGTACAACCGGAGCCCCCACGTGGCGACCAGGAACACCGTCGTCGCCAGCACCGACCCCAGTAGCAGCCGGTGTGTCGGCAGCGGCTTGGGCAGCGAGACCCGGTACAGCACGTTCACGGCGACCGTGATCGCCACGAACAGCACCGGGTAATAGCCGTAGCGCAGCACGTTGTCCCAGCTGTCCGGGATGAACTCGGCGACCTTGCGCGGGCCCAGGGCGAGGAACGGCGCGGTGGCGATCGCCCCGACCAGCATCACCACATACAGCCCCAGCGCGTAGAACCGTTGCCGCACAGGGTGTCGCAGCGGGGTTTGGTCATGCGCCTCGGTGATGGAATCGACGAACGCCGAGATCGCCGACGAGCCGGCCCACAGTGAGATCACGAAGCCGATCGAGACCACCTCGCCGCGCGCGCCGCGCACGATGTCGCGCACCGTCGGCTCGATGATCTCGCTGACCACATTCGGTGAGAAGAACCTCGCCGCCGTACTGATCAGCTGGCTCTCGATGACCGGAAGCGTGTCCGGTCCGAACAGCGGAGCGATGTAGGCCAGGCTCCCGAGCATTCCGAGTAGCAGGGGCGGCAGCGACAGTGCGCACCAGAACGCAGCCTGAGCCGATTCCGAAAAGATGGAATCATCCCAGCTTTTCGACAGTGTCCGTAATGCGACACGGCGGATGTGGTGGCGTGATGGTCTCGGCCTCTGCGGCGATGGCCGCGATTCCGGCCCCTGTGACTGGTCAGTCATGACCAGACCAGCATGGCCGATTCAGCGCTACGGCTCCAGCGGACTCACTTCGATGACCGCGGCGAGTTCCACCAGCTTGGCCTCGTGCTCGTTGGCGTGGTGCTGGCAGAACAGCAGCTCGGCTCCCGAAGGGAGCTTCGCACGCACCCGGGCTGCCGCACCACAACGGTCGCAGCGGTCAGCCTTGGTCAATTCGGGACTGGTGAGCGTTGCGGTCATGGCACCTCCATAGGGTGTAGCGACGTACTTCTACTGTGTCAGACGCTTGGGGTTCCGGCCTTGTTCCCCGGGGGTTTACGGGTGTGTCGTGTCTCACGACCCCCCGCGTTGCGAGCGGAAGGGGCTGCCGGTATGCCAGCCGGGGAAGAACTCGTGCATCTGTGCGGGGCCGAGGAGTGGGCGACGGCGCAGCGGCGCGGTGTGCACTCACCGCCGTCGCTGACCGAGGTCGGCTTCGTGCACCTGTCCACCCCGCAGCAGGTCCACCTGCCCGCGAACCGGCTGTACGCCGGTCGCACGGACCTGGTGCTGCTGCACATCGACGGGGCACGGCTGACCTCTCCTGTTCGCTGGGAGCCCGGGGTCCCGGGGGATCCCGATGGCATGGTGTTCCCACATTTGTTCGGTGAACTGCCGGTTGACGCTGTGATCCGCGTCACTCCCTACGTGCCGGAGGCCGACGGCGCCTTCGCGCCGCTGGTTTAGCTCTCGACGTAGGCGTCGACCTCGATCTCGACGACGAGGTCGGGCGCGATGAGCGCCGACACCTCGACCATCGTGGCTGCGGGCCGGATGTCGGAGAACACCTCGGCGTGTACCGCGCCGACCTCGCGCCAGCAGCTGATGTCGGTGACGAAGATCCGGGTGCGCACGACATCGGACAGGGACGCGCCGACCTCGCCGAGTGCCACCTCGATGCGGCGCAACGCCTCCCGGGTCTGCGCCGCCGGGCTGTCTCCCGGGGCGGTGGTGCCGGCCACGGCGATGTGCGCGCCGGTGCGCACCGCGCGCGAGTACCCGACCTCGGACTCGAACGCCGAGCCCGAGGAGACGTTGACCCGTCGCGCCACGAGCACCAACCTAACGCCGGAGACGTCCGCGCGCGGGCGTGGCTCCATACACTGAGCGCTCGTGGGAATACTCTTCGGCTTCGCACCGTGGATCGTCTACTGGGTCCTGGTCGGCAACGTGCCGTTCACCGCCGCGGTCCTGGTCGCGTTGGCCGTGGCCGTCGCCGCATTCGTCGTCGCCAGGGTGAGGCGCTCGCCCGGCCGCACGCTCGAAATCGGTGCTGTCGCAACGTTTGTGGTCCTGGCGGTGCTGACGTTCACCGTGAGTCAGTCCTTCATGGAGACGTGGATCCAGCCCTTGAGCAACGCCGGTATCTTCGCGGTCACCTTGATCAGCGCGCTGATCGGTAAGCCGTTCGTTCGCGAGTTCGCCGAAGTGGGCCAGCCCGAAGAGGTGATCGACAGCGACGTCTTCGCCCGCATCACTTCGATACTGACCTGGGTGTGGATCGCGGCGTTCGCCGGGATGACGGTGTCGTCGCTGATCCCGCCGCTCGTCCAGGGTGACGCCACGATCCTCGACACCCGCACGCCGCTGTCGTTCGTCTGCTACTGGGTGTTGCCCTTCTCCCTGCTGGGCGTCGCCGCACTGCTGACGCGGCTGCTGCCCGAGCGGATGGTGCCGCCGGCAGAGGAGATCGTGCGCAAGACGACGTTCGTGGCCTTCGCCGAGGCCGAGATCGATCAGCTGATCTATCTCGCCACCGAGCACGCCAACCGCGAGGTGGGTGCGGGCAAGGAGGCCTACGACGTCCGGATCGGCAGCAAGGGTGTGCCGCTGGTCGGCGACGACACCCGGCAGTCGTGGCCGTCGTCCTACAAGGTGCGTGATCGCCGGAGTTGACCCGGCGCGCCTATTGACTGGTTCGTGGATTTGCCGGTTAGATTCCAGCAATCCATGACACCAGCGGCGGGGGGATTGCGCATGTCCGATGGCGGGCGCGGGACGGACACGATTCGGCAGCGGGGAACCGTCCGGCAGTGGCTGGCGGTGGGCACCGGCGGCGCGGCGATGATCGGCGCCGGGATCGCGCTGAGCCTGCATCCGGGCGAGCCGTCGACGACGCACCGTGAGGTGGCGCTGGCCTCCTTCGATTCCCTGTTGTCCGCCGAAGATGCTGACGCCGAACAGGTTTGGTGGCTCGGCTCCGCGGGATCGGGACATCGAGGATCGCGGCCGGCGCCGGTGGGTCCCGCAGTGGCGGGAACGCGGGCGCCGATGATCGGGACCGGCGGCTGGCTGATCGGAGACGGCGCCGACGCCGCGGCCGACTGCACGGGCGCCGCGTGCAACGGCCGCAACGGCGGCCTGCTGTGGGGCGACGGCGGAAACGGCGCAAACGGCGGCAAAGGTGGCAACGGCGGACTCTTTGGCGGAGACGGCGGCCGCGGGGGCGACGGCACCTCGCCCGGTCAGGACGGCGGCGCCGGTGGCAACGCCGGGAGGTTCGCGCAGACCGGTAACGGCGGCGACGGGGGTGACGGCGCCGACGGCGGGCCCGGTGTCCGCGGCGGGAACGGCGGGGCCGGGGGCGCCGCCGGATCGCTGCACGGCGACGGCGGCAAGGGCGGGAACGGCGGCGCGGGCGGAACGGGCCTCGACGGCGCCAACCCGGCACCCGTGGGGCGGGCCGCCGCGGGCACCCCGAGCTACCGGGGCTCCACCGGACTCCCGACCACGAACACCGTCGTCGACGGCGCGATCACCGGCAAGGCCGGCGGCGCGGGCGCNGTGGGGCGGGCCGCCGCGGGCACCCCGAGCTACCGGGGCTCCACCGGACTCCCGACCACGAACACCGTCGTCGACGGCGCGATCACCGGCAAGGCCGGCGGCGCGGGCGCCGACGGAACGCCCGGCAGCAACCAGTCGGGAGGCCAGGGCGGCACCGGGCAGGGGGCCAGCGCCTTCCTGGCGGCGCCACACCAGTTCGTCGTCAGCGGCGACGGCGGTGACGGCGGCGACGGCGCCGGTGGCGGCATGGGCGGTGACGGCGGCAGCGCAGGCGTGGCGCAACAACTCGTGCCCGGTGCTGCGGTCTTCGGTGGCCGGGGCGGCAACGGTGGGGTCGGCGGGGTCGGCGCCCGCGGCGGCGACGGTGGCGACGGTGG
>NZ_JYNX01000025.1 GCF_001044255.1 Mycolicibacterium chubuense | reverse complement strand
GCCCCCTCGCCGGGGCCGACCACGGCGCCACCGACGCGGTCACGCTGGCCGGGCGACTGCGCGCCGAAGGGCGCACCGTCGTCGCCACCGGAGGCTGTTTCGACCTGCTGCACACCGGACACATCCGATTGCTGCGCACGGCAAGGGAATTGGGTGACGCCCTGATCGTGCTGATCAACTCCGACGACTCCGTGCGCGCCCTCAAGGGACCCAGCCGCCCGGTGATGCCGGCCGAGGACCGCGCCAGGGTGCTCGCCGCGCTCGCCTGCGTCGACGCCGTCGCCGTGTTCGACGAGGCGACGCCCGCCGACATCCTCGACGCCATCCGGCCCGACGTCTGGGTCAAGGGCGGCGACTACACCGCCGAGCAACTGCCCGAGGCCGACGTGGTGACCCGCCACGGCGGCGACGTCGTGATCGTGCCCACGGTCGCCGGCTACTCCTCGTCCGCCCTGATCGCCGCCGCGCGGTCGGGCCAACCCACGGAAAGGTAAGACATGACCGCACCCACCGCTACCACCCGCTCGCCGGGCGCCGTCCTGATCACCGGCGGCGCGTCCGGCTTGGGCGCCGCCGTCGTGGACGCCGTTGCCGCTCAGGGCGGTACGCCCCTGGTGCTGGACCGCGCCCGCCCGGCCGCCGACGTGAGCCACGTCTGCGCCGACCTCGCCGACACCGACGCCGTCGACGCCGCGGTCGCCAGCCTTGCCGAACAGGCCGGCGGGCAGATCGACGGCGTGTTCACCGCTGCAGGCATCGATTCCTGCGGCACGCTGCGCGACGTCCCCGCCAAGGAGTGGGAGCAGGTCGTCGTCGTGAACCTGCTCGGCACCGCCGCCGTGATCCGCTCGGCGCTGCCGTTCCTGAAGACCGGCAGCAGCCGCATCGTCACGGTCGCCTCCACGCTCGGCATCAAGGCGGTCAGCGACGCCACCGCCTACTGCGCCTCGAAGTTCGGCGTCGTCGGCTTCACCCGGGCACTGGCCGCCGAACTGGCCGGCGACATCGGCGTGACGCTCCTGATTCCGGGCGGCATGCACACACCGTTCTTCGACGGTCGCACCGAGCAGTACAAGCCGCCCGCCGACGCCAAGCTCAACCAGCCCGCCGACGTCGCCGCCACGGTGCTGTTCGCGCTGACCCAGCCGCCCGGATGCGAGATCCGCGAACTCGTGGTGTGCGCGTCCACGGAATCCTCATGGCCCTGACCAGATCTCCGGCCCACGATCCCCGCACCATCGTGGTGCTGCGGGCGCTCGGACTCGGCGACCTGCTGACCGGGATACCGGCGCTGCGTGGCCTGCGTCGGCGTTACCCGGCCGCGCGGCTGCTGCTGGCCGCGCCCCGGCAGTACCGCGAACTGGCGCTGCTGTCCGGCGCGGTGGACGACGTCATCGACACGCCGGGCCTGGGCCCCATCGCCGATGCACCGCAGGAACCCGACCTCGCCGTGAACCTGCACGGCCGGGGCCCGCAGAGCATCGCGGCGCTGGCCGCCCTGCGGCCGGCGATGCTGCTGACCCACCACCACGACGACCATCCCGACCTCGCCGGGCCGCCGTGGCGGCCCGACCTGCACGAGGTGGATCGCTGGTGCGCGCTGCTGCACTGGACCGGGATCGATTGCCGCGCCGACGATCTCGCACTCGATCGACCGGAGGGCTTCGCGGATCACTCCGACGTCGTCGTCATCCACCCCGGCGCCGGCGCCCCGGCCCGCCAGTGGCCCGCCCCGCGGTACGCCGAGGTGGCCGCGGCGCTGACCGAGGAGGGGTGCCGCGTCGTGGTCACCGGATCGGCGGCCGAGGCCGACCTGGTCGACGAGGTGGTGTCCCGGGCGGGACTGCCCCCGTCGGCGGTCTGGCCGCCGTCGGCCGGGTTGCCGGCGCTGGTCGCGCTGATCAGCGACGCCCGCCTGCTGATCTGCGGGGACACCGGGGTCGGGCACCTGGCCACCGCCACGGGGACGTCCTCGGTGCTGCTGTTCGGCCCGACCCCGCCGAAACTGTGGGGTCCGCGCGGGGACGGGCGGCATGTGGCGCTGTGGGCCGGCGATTGCGGCGACCCGCATGCCGAGACCCCTGACCCCGGGTTATTGCTGCTGTCGGTGCCGCGGGTGCTGGACGCCGCCCGCTCCACCCTCGCGGGGTGCCCATGAGCGGCGGCCTGCGCATCGGGGTGGTCGGCGTCGGCTACGTCGGCCTCACCACGGCGGTCTGCCTGGCCGGACGCGACCACGACGTCGTCGCGGTCGACATCGACGAGGCCAAGATCGCGCGGTTGAGCGCCGGTGTCCCGATCATCGACGAGGCGGATCTGCCCGATCTGCTGACGCGCACGATCGCCGCGGGCCGGCTGACGTTCCGCACTGACTACGAGGCGCTCGCCGACCGGGACGTGGTGTTCGTGTGCGTCTCCACCCCGAGCGGCCCGGACGGCGCCGCCGACCTGCGCGCCCTCGACGCCGCCGTCACCCGGCTTACCCAGGTGCTGCGCGCGGGCGCGGTCGTCACCATCAAATCGACGGTGCCGGTGGGCACCACCCGCCGGGTCGCGAAGAGGTTGCGCGCATACGGGATCGGCGCGGTGTCCAGCCCTGAGTTCCTGCGCGAAGGCCGCGCCATCGCCGACTTCACCCACCCGGACCGCGTCGTCGTCGGTGCCGACTCGGACACCGACGCGGCACTGGTGTGCGCCGCCTACGGCGCCGACCCGGCCACGGTGTTGCACATGAGTCCGGAGAGTGCCGAGCTGGCCAAGTACGCGAGCAACGCGTTCCTCGCGGTCAAGCTCTCCTACACCAATTCCCTTGCCCAGCTCTGCCGCCGGTACGGCGGCGACATCGGCGACGTGACCGCGTGCATGGGCGCCGACGCCCGTATCGGGCCCAGCTTCCTGCAGCCCGGACCCGGATGGGGTGGCTCATGTCTGCCCAAAGACACGGCGGCACTGGTGTTTTCGGCGCAAGCCCAGGGGGTGGCGATGGCCGAGGTGGAAGCCGCACGCACCACCAACGTCGCGCAGCCCGCCCGCATCGAGGCCGCGCTGCGGCAGTCCATGACCTGCCCGTTGCGCGATGCGCGGATCACGGTGCTGGGCCTGACGTTCAAGGCCGCCACCAGCGACACCCGGGATTCACCGGCGCTGGCGGTGTGCGCACACCTGGCGGCCGAGGGTGCCGCGCTGTACGGCTACGACCCCCGGCTACCGGCCATCGACGCCACGGTGCTGTCCTCGGCCGGGGTGACCGCGGTGGACGACCCGTACCGGGCCGCGAAGTCCGCTGACGCCGTGGTGGTGCTGACCGAGTGGCCACAGTTCCGGGACCTGGACTGGGCGGCGATCGCCGAACACGCCCCGGGCGCCGTCGTCGCCGACACCCGCAATCTGCTGGATCCCACGACGGTTGAGGCGGCAGGTCTTCGCTATCTGGGCAACGGGCGCGCGGACGGCTATTAGAGGCCGACGGGCTGCGCACCCAGCTGCGCGCCGGTGGCCTGGAAGTAGACGCGGCGGGCGATCTCGACGGCGTGGTCGGCGAAACGCTCGTGGAAGCGGCCGAGCAGCACCACATCGGCGGCGCCCATCGACCCGTGACGCCAGTGCGGTCCCACCACGCGGACGAACAGTTGCCGGTGCAGGTCGTCCATCCGCTCGTCACCGGCGCAGATCCGCTCGGCCAACGCGGCGTCACGGGCGCGTACCGCGTCACGCGCATCGGCGGCCAACTGCACCGCCGTCGAACCCATCTCGGTGAACAGGTCGGCCACCTCGTCGGGGACGGCCCGTTCCGGATACCGGCGGACGGCGGTGCGGGCCACGTGCGAGGCCAGCGCCCCCATCCGGTCGGCGTCCGCGCCGATGTGCAGCGCCGACACCACGGTGCGCAGATCACGCGCGACCGGCGCCTGCAGGGCGAGCAGGTGATACGCGCGGTCGTGCACCGACGTGCCCAGTGCGCTGAGCTCCGTCAGATCGACGCGCAGATGTTCGGCCTCGGACAGATCGGCGTCGAGCAGCGCCGTCGTCGCGGAACGCATCATCGTCGAGGCACGGCCACACATCTCGGCGAGATCGGTGACCAGGCTCTCGAGTGTGTCGTGGAATTCAGTGCGCATGGGGTACCCCGCGAGTAGACCGGTGCGATTGCGGTACCCGGACGCGCCGAAGCCAAACCCTGCAGCCGCCTCAGGACGCCGAGGAGCGCGGCGCATACCGCAGGATGGCGGCGACGCCGTCGCGAGGGGTCAGCCGCTCGTCGACACCGATGAGGTCGGCGTCGGTGCTCACCGCGGCGAAGGGGAGCGCCTCGTCGGCGCGGACGGTCACCGCCTGGCCCGCGCCCAGCTCCGACAGCACGTCCGGGTTCGGGGCGACCATCGTCGCGGAGTCGCCCACCACCACGGTGGCGTCCCCGAGCTCACCCATCAGCAGCGTCTCCACCGCACCTTCGCGCAGCGCCGCGCAGACGCCGGCCAGACCCTCGGTCGCCAGGCCCGAGCCGCGCTGCAACTCGGCGGTGAACCGCTGCGCGGCGTCGTCGATGACGTCGACGCGGCGCAGCCGCAGGTGGGTGTCGATGTCGTGGGCCAGGGCCTCGTCGTCGATGCTGCCCCGCGCGCCCGCGTTGACCTCGATCACCCGCTCGGCGACCCGCTTGGGCAGATTGGCCAGCAGATCGGCGCGCGAGCGGACCTCCCCGGCGACGAAGACGAACTCCGGATCGGTGTCCTCGTACACGGCCGTCACCTCGTCGGCGACCTCCTGCACGTTCTTCAGCCGGGCGCCTTCGGCGGTGCGCTGCGGGTCGCCGTATCCCGCCGATTCCGCGCCCGACGCCTTGTGCACCGGGTAGCGGTCACCCTCGAAGGTCAGCGTGCGCAGCGCGGATCCGTGGTGCACCGCGACATCGGCACCGGCGTGGTCGACGATCACCGTGAGGTAGGGCGGGTCGTCGACGCCGTGCACCACGGCGGGGATCAGGTACGGCAGGCGGGACAACCGTGCGGTGACCGTCTCCAGCGGCCGGATCAGCCGCTGGTCGAGCTGGACACCGTCGCGGGTGGCGACCACCGCGCGTCCGCCCCGCCCGACGACGGGGGGCGCTCCCTCCAGCGCGGCCCGGACGGTGTCGACCAGCTGCTCGTCGGCGCCCTGGGCGGAGAGTTCCTCGGTGATGGCGCGCCACCGCAGCTCCGCCTGCTTGCCGGCGTCGGCGGTGTCGTGGCTGTCGTCGACGTACACGGACGCGAAGGGGCCCTCGGCGTCGACCAGGGCGCGGAATCGGGTGGGCTGCATGGGGACCGGGTGCCCGTCGAGGTGCCGGACAAACGTCGCTCAGCCGGTCAGCAGTGTCCTCGCGAAGCGCAGATCGGCGACGAGCGAGGCAAAGGACTCCTCGCGTGCGTCGGCCGGGCCGCGCAACACCGCCGAGGGGTGCAGCGTGACGACGACCGCGGGATCGACACCCTGCGGCGCGTCGCCGGCGGGCAGGCGCAAGACCTCGCCGCGGTGGGCTGTCAGCCGGAAGTCGTTGCCCAGCAATGCCTTCGCGGCAGTCGCCCCGAGCAGGACCACCACCTCCGGCGTCACCGCCTGCAGTTCGGCGAACAGCCACGGCCGGCAGGACACCACCTCGGTGCGGCTCGGCGTCTTGTGGATCCGCCGCACCCCGCGCTCAGCCGGGACGAACTTGAAGTGCTTGACGGCGTTGGTGACGTACACCGGTTCGCGCGGCACCTCGGCCTCCCGCAACGCCTTGTCGAGCAACTTCCCGGCCGGACCGACGAACGGTTCGCCCGCGACGTCCTCGCGGTCACCGGGCTGTTCGCCGACGAGCATCAGCCGGGCGTCGGCCGGCCCCTGCCCGAAAACGGTCTGGGTGGCGTCGGCGAACAGGTCGCAGCCCCGGCAGGCCCGGGCGGCAGCGCTGAGGTCTGCGAGATCTCTGCTCGGCGGCACGTAGTCGGCGGCGGTGACGGACGGCATGTCCCGACGGATACCCCCGGTTCGGGCCGTCGAACGAACCTGCACGGCGTCGGGCGGGTCAGTTTACGAAGTGTTGCGTTTTCGGCGGGCAGCGACCGGCGGACCGCCCATACTTGAGGAGAAGGGTCTCGGCGTTTCCCGGGCACTCCCGAGAACGTTCCCGAGCCCTCGGCGCGGATGGTTCAACACCGATGCTTCCCGCCTCGGAGCAGCCATCTGGCTTCGGCCAGAGGCGGACGACGTTGAACAGGAGGCGACCGATGACGACACACGATCCGGACGGTGCGGACTTCCACGAGGCGTTCGTACGGCTGCGCGAGCTTCCCGAGGGATCGGCGGAGTGGGAACGACTGCGCACCCACATCATCGAGCGGTGCCTGCCGATCGCCGAGCGCATCGCGCGCCGCTACGACCGGCGCGGCGAGACCCACGACGACCTGGTCCAGGTGGCCCGGGTGGGTCTTCTGAATGCCGTGAACCGGTTCGACCCGGCCACGGGCAACGAGTTCCTGGCCTACGCCATCCCGACCATGCTCGGCGAGGTCAAACGCTACTTCCGGGACTGCAGCTGGTCGGTGAACGTCCCGCGCCGGCTCAAGGACCTCTATCCGGCACTGGGCCCGCTCACCGCCGAGCTCACCCAGCGGCTGGGCCGCGCGCCGACCGCGGGCGAACTGGCCGAGGCACTCGGCGTCGACCGTGCGGAAGTCGTGGAAACCCTCACGGCCGCTGCGGGCTTCAAGCCCCGCTCGCTGGACTACAGCACGGCGCGCGACGAGGACGAGGGCCCCACTCTCGTCGACCGGCTGGGCCAGCCCGATCCGGGCATCGGGTTCGTGGAGGACCGGGACGCGCTGCGCGCCCAACTCGAGACACTGCCCGAACGGGAGAACCGGATCATCGTGATGCGGTTCTTCGAGTCGCTGACCCAGTCCGAGATCGCCCAACGGATGGGCATCTCACAGATGCACGTGTCGCGGCTGCTGGCCCAGTCCCTGCGCCGGATGCGGGACGGGATGCTGGACGCACCGCGGGCGCACGTGGCGTAGCGCCGGAGAGGCACCGACCCGGTGCGTCCGTCGCCGCCCTGTCGGCGATCTTCGGTAGGGTCCTGCGCGTGACGACGAGCACCGCCGCAATCTCCGGCCCGACAAGCGTAAACGCCCGCCTCGCTGCGGAACTGGCCGTCGGAGAAGCACAGGTCGCGGCCGCTGTGCGGCTGCTCGACGAGGGCGCGACCGTGCCGTTCATCGCCCGCTACCGCAAGGAGGCCACCGGCAGCCTCGACGACGGCCAACTTCGGTCACTCGCCGAACGGCTCGCCTATCTGCGCGAGCTCGATGAGCGCCGCAACGCCGTACTGTCCTCGATCGCCGAGCAGGGCGCGCTGACCGACGAGCTCAAGGCCGCGCTGATGGCCGCCGACACCAAAGCGCGTGTCGAGGACATCTACCTGCCCTACAAGCCCAAGCGCCGCACCAAGGCGCAGATCGCCCGCGAGGCCGGGCTCGAACCGCTGACCGACCGGCTGCTCACCGACCCAGGCGTCGCACCCGAGCAGGCCGCGGCCGAGTTCGTGTCCGACGAGGTCACCGATGTGGCCGCCGCGCTCGACGGGGCACGCCACATCCTGGTGGAACGGGCCGCCGAGGACGCCGAACTGGTGGGCGCCGTGCGGGAGAGGTTCTGGCAGAACGGCTCCGCGCGGACCAAACCCGCCTCCGACGCCGTCGCGACCTCGGCCGCGGCACAGAAATACCGCGACTACTTCGACTTCACCGAGCCGCTGGACACCATGCCGTCGCACCGCGTGCTCGCGGTGCTGCGCGGCGAGAAGGAGCAGGTGCTCGCGCTGTCCCTGGACGGCGGCGACGACGTCGCCTATCAGGCGATGATCGCCGAAGCGCTCGGCATCGACCTGACCGCCGGCGCGCCGGCCACCCCGTGGCTGGCCGGCGCGGTGGGGTTCGCGTGGCGGACCCGGCTGTCGGTGTCGGCGTCGGTGGACGCGCGGGTGCGGCTGCGGCTGCGCGCCGAGCAGGACGCCGTCACGGTGTTCGCGCGCAACCTCAAAGACCTGCTCCTCGCCGCGCCCGCCGGTAACCGCACGACGCTGGGTCTGGACCCCGGCTTCCGCACCGGGGTCAAGGTCGCGGTCGTCGACGGCACCGGCAAGGTGCTCGACACCTGTGCGGTCTTCCCGCACCAGCCGCAGAAGCAGTGGGACGCCGCCAAGGCGGCGCTGGCCGCCCTGATCGCCCGGCACGGCGTCGAGCTGATCGCGATCGGCAACGGCACCGCATCGCGGGAAACCGATGCGCTGGCAACCGAACTCATCGCCGACATCCGCGCCACCGGCGCGGGCGCCCCGACCAAGGCCATGGTCAGCGAGGCGGGCGCCTCGGTGTACTCGGCGTCGGCCTACGCCGCGCACGAGCTGCCCGACCTCGACGTGACGCTGCGCGGGGCGGTGTCGATCGCGCGCCGGCTGCAGGATCCGCTGGCCGAGCTCGTCAAGATCGAGCCGAAGTCGATCGGCGTGGGCCAGTATCAGCACGACGTGACGCCCGGCATTCTCGCCCGCAGTCTGGGCGCCGTGGTCGAGGACGCCGTGAACGCCGTCGGCGTCGACCTGAACACCGCGTCGGTGCCGCTGCTGTCGCGGGTCTCGGGCATCACCGAGACCCTGGCCGAGTCGATCGTCGCCCACCGCGACCGGACCGGGCCGTTCCGCAGCCGCCGCAGCCTGCTCGACGTGCCGCGGCTGGGCCCCAAGGCGTTCGAGCAGTGCGCCGGCTTCCTGCGGATCCGCGACGGCGACGACCCCCTCGACAGCTCCGGGGTGCATCCGGAGTCCTACCCGGTGGTGCGCCGCATCCTGGACCGGGCCGGGATGAGTCTGACGGAGATCATCGGCAACGAGCGGGCGCTGCGTGGGGTGCGGCCCGCCGAGATCTCCGACGACCGGTTCGGTGTCCCCACGGTCACCGACATCCTCGCCGAGCTGGAGAAGCCGGGCCGCGACCCGCGGCCGGCGTTCACCACGGCGAGTTTTGCCGCGGGTGTGGAGAAGGTGTCCGACCTGAAGGTGGGCATGATCCTGGAGGGTGTCGTCACCAACGTCGCCGCGTTCGGCGCGTTCGTCGACGTCGGCGTGCACCAGGATGGTCTCGTGCACGTCTCCGCGATGGCCGACCGCTACGTGTCCGATCCGCACGAAGTGGTGCGGTCCGGGCAGGTGGTGCGGGTCAAGGTGGTCGACGTGGACGTCGACCGGCAGCGGATCGGGCTGAGTCTGCGGCTGACCGAGCAGACCCGTCCCGCACGCCCGGCGGCCGGCGCCAAGCGCCGGCCCGACAAGACCCCGCGCAGCTCGGGGTCGCCGCGGCGGGAGAAGGAGAACCCCCGCGCCGGCGGGTCCATGGCGCAGGCGCTCCGGGACGCCGGCTTCGGGCGGTGATCCCGCTGGCCCGGCTGGCACCGGTGGCGGCCGCGACGGTCGCCATCGCCCTCGCCGCCGGGTGCACGCGCCATATCGACGACGCGCGGCCGCAGCCGGCGTCGCTGGCCGCGCCGATCACGGTGCTGCAGGTCGGGGATCTGCTGAGCCCCGCCGTGAAGCGCGAGGAGGGCAACCTGTTCACCACCGCCACACCCGAGGAGTGCGCCGGGCCGGCGCGTGAGGTCGATCCGCCCTTCATCACCGCCGGCCGGCCGTTGGCCACCGCCGGCGGCCACTGGACCAGCGACGACGGCGCCGTGTTCGTCGAGGAGATGGTCGCGGTGTACCGGTCCGACTTCGACCCGGCCGCCGCGTTGAAGACCGTCGGCGAGACGGTCGAGTCCTGCCGCGGCACGCGGGTGACCGTCACGACGATGAGCGGGCACTCCTACGTGTTCGACGTGGCGCCCTCGGCGGCGCAGGCGCCGCGCGACAGCCTGCTGTGGAGCCTGCACGCCGCCGACTGGAACTGCGACAACACCTTCGTCGCCGCCTTCAACGCCGCTGTGGAGATCACCGCGTGCGGCGCAGGCGGCGGACCCGACATCGCGGCGCTCGCCGAGCAGGCGCGCCGGCGCATCGAGGCGCTGGCCAACACGACCGCCTGATCAGCCCAGGTACAGGCCGTGGCCGTCCGGATAGCCGCCGCCCACGGTCGCGATGTGCACGTGGTCGTAGTGGTTCGCGGTGTCCGAGCCGAGGTCGCTCATCCGGTGCGGGGCGCCGTGCGCGGGATACATCGTCTGGCGCCAGATCACGTGCGCGACGCCCAACCGGTCCGCGTTGCGCAGCACGAACGCCAGTACCGCGTCACCGAGCGTGATGCCGTCCGGGCTGCGGTGGTCAGGGATCATCACGTCGATCGCCAGACCGTCGGGATGCCATCGCAGATAGTCGGGGCGGACGCCGCCGATGCTCTGGACCTCCGGGAAGATCGCGCTGACGGCGCGAGCCACCAGGATCGTCTTCACCTGGAGCCCCGCCTCGGAGCCGACCGTCGGGGGTAAGGCGGTCTCGAGGTCACGGTGCATCGACCGCGAGGCTGCCAGCAGCAACCCGTCGTCGGCCGGGGTGGTGCGGTACTGCGTGGCGGCCGGAGGTTCGGCGATCAGCTCGGCGCAGCACCCGGACGGCGCGTCATGGGTGGTCGCCGACAGCGAATCCGCGCCGATGGACACCAGGGCGAGCGCCGGCAGCGCGACCGCGGCCGCGGGCGCCGACCATCTGCGGCGCCGTGGCGTGGCTAAGCGGTGTCTGCCCACGGGCGGGCACTTTACCTGCAGTTCTGTCGAACCCAGCAATCGTGGCGACGGGCGGCGGTCCCGTCGGCGCTGTTTGGGCAGGTCAGCCGGGGGAGTCACGGACGCGTTCGCCGAGCAGGAATCGGCCGGCGGCACTAGGCTCCCCGGCGGTGAGCAGCTGCAACCGCTGTAACAGTGGTCACAGCTCGCCCGATGAATCACAGACACCGGCTTCGACCGAAGGAGATGCCGTGGGCGCAGTGCTGGGGTTGTCGTTGACCGGGACCGAGATCGTCTGGGCGCTGGTGGACGAGGCAGCGCGCACCGTCGCCGATCACGACGCGGTCGAGTGGGACACCGACCCCGCCACCGCCGCGGCCGCCGCACGTGGCGCGCATGCCCTGGCCCGGGCCTGCGGTCTCGACGTCGAGCGGGTGCGTCTGGTCTGGACCCCCGACGCCCAGGCACACGGCCGGCAACTGCTTTCACATCTGGGCTCGCTCGGCATCGACGCCGAGGCGGTCCCGCTGACGTGTGCGACCCGCGTGCTCGTCGACCCCGGGCAGTGCGACATGCCCCCGCTGGTGGCCCTCGCCTACGGCGCCGCGCTGGCCGAGGTGGATCCGGCCGAGGCGATCACCGTCGCGCTGCCGCGGCAGACCCCTGCCCGGCGCCCGCGCCGACCCGCCCGCGTGCTGGCGGCCGCACTCGGGGTGGCCGCGGCCGCCGCGGTGGGTGCGGTGTTCCTGACCGCGGGTTCGGTACCGCAGGTCGAGCCGGCTGCGAGTGCGGTCGTCCCGCCCGCCGGCGCCGACCCCGGCTGGGTGAGTGTCACCGCGCCGGCGGACGGCACGACGAAGCAGCAGCGCAAGGTCGTCACCGAATCCAGCGAGCCTGCGACCGGATACGTGCAGTACGCCGCGCCGGTCAAGGCCGCCCCGGTCTCCGCCCCGATTCCCGAGGCGATCCCGGCGGCCGCCCCGGCGCCGGTGGCGGTGCCGGCACCCGAGGCCGTGCCCGTTCCCGTTCCCGAGGCCGTTCCCGTTCCTGAGACTGTTCCCGTTCCTGAGACTGTTCCCGTTCCCGTTCCCGAAGCCGCCGCCGAGGCGCATCTGCCGGCCACCGACCAGCAGCACCTCCCGGGCGCGGAGCCGGTGGTCGCGCCGCTGCCCGGCCCGGACGCCGAGACGCCCCCACTGCTGCCTGACACCCAGATGACAGTTCCGGTGAATCTGTTCACTGCGCTGTCCTGACCCGCTACCGTCGAGGCCGTGACAGCGGTCCCGCAGTTGGCTCGTGATCAGGTGGTCGGACTGGCCCGCGACATGCGCGATGTGGTGCGCGCGAGCGCCGCCGAGTCCGAGGCTCTTCGCACCCTGGCCCCCGGCATCGTCGACGCGATGTGGTCGACAGGCCTGATGTCGTCCTTCAACCCCGCTCCTGCGGGCGGCGCGGAACCGTCCTTCGCCGAGATGATCGACACCTGGATCGAAATGGCTTGGCAGGACGGCTCTTTCGGCTGGATCGGGATCGCCAATATGCCGTCCTCGTTCGCGGCCGCCACCTACCTGCCAGACGACGGCTTCGACGAGGTCTTCACCGCGCACGACAACCACGTCACGATGGGCGGACAGTTCTTCCCCAACGGGCAGGGTGTCGCCGTCGAAGGCGGCTACCGGCTCACCGGATCGTGGAGCTTCGGGTCGGGCACGGGGCACGCCGAGTACGTCGCGGCGGGATTCCTGCCGATGGTCGACGGGGAGATGCAGTGGGTCAGCGAGGGCGTGCCCGACATGCAGGTCGCGATCGTGCCCCGCGCCGACGTCGAGTTCCTCGACGGCTGGCACGTGCAGGGCCTCAGGGGCACCGGCTCCTACGACTATGCGATCCATGACGTGTTCGTCCCGCACCGGCGCACGTTCGCGCTGTTCACCCGCGAGCCGCGGCGGGGGAGCTCGCCCGCGACCCGGATGGGCATGATGCCGGTGACCGCGGCGGGTCATGCCGCGTGGGCGCTCGGGGTGGCCAAGAGCATGCTCGACGACGTCGCCGAGCTCGCCGCGACCAAGTTCCGGATGAGCGACATGGCCGCGCTGGCCTCCCGGCCCACCTTCCAGAAGGGCCTCGCTCACCATGTCGCGGCATGGCGGGCGGCACGGCTGCTGGTGCTCGACGCCTTCGGCTCGGCGGAGGCCGCCGTCGCCGCCGGCGATGACCTGACCCCGACGATGCGGGCCGACATGCGGGTCGCGGCGGTCTTCGCCACCGATACCGCCCGCACGTGCGCCGAATGGGCGCATCTGGCGGCGGGCACCACGTCGATCCGCGAGGGCAGCCGGCTCGAGCGCGCTTTCCGCGACATCTACACCGGCACCCAGCACGCCTTCATCAGCGAGAAGGTGGCGATCGACGCTGCCCAGGTCTGGCTGGGCATCGTCGACGACCAATTCGGGCTCTAGCCTTCGCCTTTCACCCTCACCGGGTGGGCGGTGGCTCGAACGGCTGATACCACCACCACTGAGCGCGTTCCCCGGTCGGGCCGGAGCACGGAGGGACATCGGGTGGGGGTTGCGTGGGTGGGCGGGCCAGGGATGCCGACGTCATGGGTCGGCCGGCGAGGTCGGTGACGACGAGGTGGTCGGCGGGCCCACTGATCGTGATGAGCCCGCGGTGGTGCGCCCGATGGTGATACGGGCAGACCAGCGCGAGGTTGGCGAGTTCGGTCAGCCCGCCGTCCTCCCAGTGCTGCAGATGATGGGCGTGCAGCCCGCGGGTCGCCCCACAGCCGGGCACCACGCAGGTCCGGTCTCGATGCTCCAGCGCCCGGCGCAGCCGCCGATTGACCGTGCGGGTGGACCGGCCCGCTCCGATGGTGCGGCCCTCGCGCTCGAACCACACCTCGCACGTCGCGTCACAGGTCAGGTAGCGCCGGTCCGCGTCGGTGAGCAGCGGGCCCAGGTGCAGCGAAGTGATCCGATCCTTGACGTCGACGTGCACGACCACGGTGGTGCGTTGCCCGTGCGGGCGCGCCGCGGCGTCGGCGTCCCATCCGGCGTTGATCAGCCGCAGGAACGCGTCTCCGGTGGTCGGCATCGGTGGGCGGGCCGTCGTAGGGTCGAGCGTTTTCCACTCGGAGATCAAGGCGTCTTTGTGCGACTGCAGCGCCGCCTCGAACGCCGCGGCCTCGACGTGGGGGAGCCGGATATGCCAGAAGGTGTACTGCTCGTCGCAGGTGTGGCTGATCGTGCACACCGGCTCCGGCTCGGGCACCACCTCAGCCTCGGACTCGGTTTCGGGTTCGGGTTCGGGTTTTGGTTTCGGTGCCAGCTTGAGCGCGGTGCGCAGCTGGGCGACCGTCGCACTGGCCGCCATCTGGGCGTAATGCTCGTCCGAGCCGTCGGCCGCCCGCTCGGCGATGACACCGACCTGATCCAGCGACAGCCGTCCCTCCCGCAACCCGGCCACACACTGCGGGAACTGCTCGAGCCGATTCGCTACCGCGGCAATGGTTTCCGCGCGAGACGGGGATACCCCGGTCTTCCATGCCACCAGATGCGCCAGAGACCTCGCGCCGGTGGCGGGCCACAGTTCGTCGCGGTCGATCTCGGCGACGATCGCCACGATCTGCCCGTCGATGGCGTTGCGCTGCCCGGTCAGTTCCGCCAACTGCGCGAACAACACCGACAGCCGCTCATCCTGCGCCAGAGAACTCGTCGGAGCCATGACTCCACCTTCACCGAGCGGTCCGACAGAACAGGCACACGTCGCGCGCGCCTGGGGATGGATCCGGCTTTGGGGATGAATCAGGCTGTGGGGGTGGGTTTCACGCCGATCGTGATGAGGTCGGACAGCACCTGCGTCCACAGCGGACGCCGCACCCGGTGCTGATCTTCGACGGTGAAGCCGGCGTCGGTGAACATCGCGCGCATCGTTGCCGGGGACGGGGCGTCGTAGGCCGGCAACCGCACTGCCGCCAGCATCTGCTCGGGCACGTACCGGCGCGGGCTCAGCGTCGCCACCGCGGCGATGCCCCCGGGCGCCAGCACGCGGTGGAACTCGCGCAGCGCCGCGGGCTGGTTGAACCAGTGGAACGCCGACGTGCTGACCACCGCGTCGAGGCTGCCGTCGTCGAACGGCAGCGCCTCGGCTGGCGCGGTCAACCACGTCACCGTCGCCGACCGCTGCGCGGCCTGCGCCAGCATCCCCTCGGACAGGTCGACCCCGTACACCGCGTCGGGGTGCACCTCGCGGGCGATCCGGTCAGCGAGAATGCCTGTGCCGCAACCGATGTCGGCGACGCGCCGAGATCCGTGCGCGGTGAGTGCGGCGATCACCTCGTCCTGGGCCGGGCGGTACACCCAGCGCTGGACGACAGCGGTGTCGTAGACCGGAGCCGCGAGGCTCCAGAATCCGGTGACCGCCTCGTTGAACCGCCTTCGGGTGGCGGACGGCACGGTCAGCCGGCCGGGCGGTCGGCCGCCGCGTCGAGGATCGGCAGCTTCTCGGGGCAGTAGGTGCGCAGACCGGCGGCGACGAACTGGTACGCCTGGTCGGTCGTGGTGTCCTTCTCCAGCTGGTTGTGCACGAACCGCGCGGTCGCGAACACGTCTGGGTCCACCCCGGTGTACACGCGCTTGCACATGATCTTGCCGATCCAGGCGTTGTAGTCCTTCTGCCCGTAGATCCCGTAGGTGTGCAGCTCGTTGGCGAAGTCGGTGTCCGGGTCGGCCACCGCGGGCGCGGCGGTGCCCAGCGCCCCCACCGTCAAGGCCGCCGCGGCGATCCCCATCAGAATCCGCTTCATGCTCTCACTCCCTCTGCCGGATCGGACTGTAGACCACCGGGCCGCGGCCACGGCTCCGGAATGGGCCGCCTGCGCACCCGTTGCGGCCACCAGAACCACGGACCCATCAGCGCGGCGATCGACGGTGTCATGAACGCACGGATCACGAGCGTGTCGAACAGCAGACCCAGACCGATCGTCGTACCGACCTGCCCGATCACGGTCAGCTCGCTGACCGCCATCGACATCATCGTAAGCGCGAACACCAGACCTGCGGCCGTGACGACCGAACCGCTGCCGCCCATGGCCCGGATGATGCCGGTGCCGATGCCGGCGTGGATCTCCTCCTTGAGGCGCGACACCAGCAGCAGGTTGTAGTCCGCGCCGACCGCCAGCAGGATGATCACCGCCATCGCGAGCACCATCCAGTGCAGCGGCTGGCCCAGGATGTGCTGCCAGAACAGCACCGACAGTCCGAACGAGGCGCCCAGCGACATCACCACCGTGCCGACGATGACGGCCGACGCCACCACGGCCCGGGTGAGGATCAGCATGATGATGAAGATCAGCGCGAGCGCGGCGATGCCGGCGATCAGCAGGTCGTAGTTGTTGCCGTCCTTCATGTCCTTGAACGTCGCCGCGGTGCCGCCGAGGTAGACCTTCGAGCCCTCCAAGGGGGTGCCCTTGATCGCCTCCTTGGCCGCGTTCTTGATCTTGTCGATCCGGGCGATGCCGTCGGCGGTCAGCGGGTCGCCCTCGTGGGCGATGATGAACCGCACGGACTTGCCGTCGGGGGAGAGGAACTGCTCGAGCCCGCGCTGAAAGTCCTTGTTGTCGAAGATCTCCGGCGGCAGATAGAACGAGTCGTCGTTCATCGAGTTGTCGAACGCGTCCCCCATGGCGTCCGAGTCCTCTTGCATGGCCGCCATCTGATCCTGCTGACCCTTCTGGGTCTGATACATCGTCAGCATCATGGTCTTCATGACCTTCATCGTGGAGATCATCTCGGGCATGAGTGCCACCATCTGCGGCATCAGGCTGTCCAGCCGCTTCATCTCCGGGATGATCTCTTTGAAGTCGTCGGTCATCACGTTGATGCCGTCGAGGGTGTCGAACACCGACCGGATCGCCCAGCAGACCGGGATGTCGTAGCAGTGCGGTTCCCAGTAGAAGTAGTTGCGGATGGGCCGGAAGAAGTCGTCGAAGTTGGCGATGCTGTCGCGCAGCGCCTCGATGTCGACGACCATGGCGTCCATCTTCGTGACCATCGCGTGGGTGATCTCCGACATCTGCTTGGTCAGGCCGGCCATCTTCTCCATCGTGGCGATGGTCTTGTCCATCTCACCGGCCTGCACCAGCATGTCGGCCATCCGGTCCTGCATGTACTTCTCGTTGAGCCGCTGGGTGGTGCCCTGCATGCTCATCTGGAACGGGATCGACGTGTGCTTGATCGGCTTGCCGTCCGGACGGGTGATGGCCTGTACGCGCGCGATGCCCTCGACCCGGAACAAGGCCTTGGCGATCTTGTCGATCACCAGGAAGTCCGCCGAGTTGCGCATGTCATGGTCGCTCTCGACCATCAGCAGTTCCGGGTTCATCCGGGCCTGCGAGAAGTGCCGGTCGGCGACGGCGTAACCCTCGTTGGCCGGCAGGTCGGCCGGCAGGTAGTTCCGGTCGTTGTAGTTGGTCTGGTAACCGGGCAGCGTCAGCAGGCCGACCAGCGACAGCGCGATGGTGCCCACCAGGATCGGCCCGGGCCAGCGGACGATCGCGGCGCCGATCTTGCGCCACCCGCGAATCCGCATCGCGCGCTTGGGTTCCAACAGTCCGAAGCGGGTGGCCAGCGAGATGATCGCCACCATCAGCACGACGCCGGCCAGCACCACCACGACCATGCCGATGGCCAGCGGCACACCGAGGGTCTGGAAGTACGGCAGCCGGGTGAAGCTCAGGCAGAACGTCGCACCCGCGATCGTCAGACCCGAACCCAGCACGACGTGCGCGGTGCCGTGGAACATCGTGTAGAACGCGGCCTCTTTGTCCTCGCCGAGACTGCGCGCCTCTTGATAGCGGCCGATCAGGAAGATCGCGTAGTCGGTCGCCGCGGCGATGGCCAACGTCACCAGCAGGTTCGTGGCGAACGTCGAGAGCCCGATGATCTCGTGGTAGCCCAGGAACGCGACGAGCCCGCGCGCGGTGGCCAGCGACAGCACCACCATGACGAGCGTGATCAACACCGTGACGATCGAGCGGTAGACCAGCAGCAGCATGATGATGATGACCGTGAACGTCGCCGCCTCGATGAGCGTCATGCTGCGGTCGCTGGCGATGTGCTGGTCGGCGGCCAGCGCGGCCGGACCGGTGACGTAGGCCTTCACGCCCGGCGGCGGCGGCACCTCGGCGACGAGCTTCTGGACGGCCTCCACCGACTCGTTGGCCAGGGTTTCGCCCTGGTTTCCGGCGAGCTTCACCTGGACGTAGGCGGCCTTGCCGTCGTTGCTGGTGGAGCCGGCCGCGGTGAGCGGGTCGCTCCAGAAGTCCTGCACCGACTGCACGTGCTTGTCATCGGTCTCGAGCTTTGTGACCAGCTGGTCGTACCAGGCGTGCGCGTCGTCGCCGAGGGGTTTGTCACCCTCGAAGACGATCATCACCGAGCTGTCGGAGTCACCCTCCCGGAAGGCCTCACCGACCTTCTTCATCGAGATCAGCGACGGCGCGTCATCCGGGCTCATCGACACCGCGCGCATCTGGCCCACGGTCTCCAACTGCGGGACCACCGTGTTGAGGATGACGATCACCGCGATCCAGCCCAGCACGATCGGCAGCGCCAGCGTGCGGATCAGCCGGGGGATCATCGGCCGGGGCGGGCGAGGGGGCGGGGAAGCGTCAGGGGCAGCGTCTCGGACCGGCGTGCTCATGCCGACTTCACGAAGCAGAAGGTCTGGGCATTGAGCCCGTCGGTCGTGCGCTCGTCCTTGAGCTCGTCGTCGACGAGGATCCGGCAGGTGATCGAGCTGCCGTCACCCTGGGCGACGATGTTCGGGGCCGCGGACGGCTCGGTGGTGCTCAGCGTCAGGGACCACGGAAGCGCGGCGTTGTCGACGCGCTGCGGCTTGGCGTCCAGGTCGAGATAGTTGATGTTGGCGTAGCTGCCGGTGCCGGTGATCTCGTAGCGGACCACCTTCGGATCGAACGGCTCGGGCAGATCGGCGAAGTTGCGCGGCGTCTCGATGATGCCCTCGGAACCGAAGAAGGTCCGGATCCGCGAAACGGTCAGCCCGGCGACCACCACGACGAACACGATGAGCAGCGGCAGCCACACCTTCCTGGCGACTTTGATCACGACGCGTGTCTCCCCACGTGCCCTCGACGTTTGCCGCGCAATCTGACCCCTGGCCTCGTGTCCGTTGTTTGGGTGATCTTAACTTAGCCCGTATAAGTTCTCACTCGGCGACAGATTAGCTCAAGTGAATGTGGTGCTGCTCACCGCTTTCCCGGCGGTGCGGGCCACGTCACGTCAATGGCCGGGGTGACGATGGGCGCCGGAGCGTCTACTCGTTGGTCGTGCCCTGGCCCGATTCGGTGCTGGTTTGGCCGGCGTCGAGCACGCTGACCGCGATGCCGTAGGGCAGGAACCGGACGCGGCGTGTGGGGTCCGTGTTGTTCTTGTTCGCGCGCAGCGCGTCCAGCTCGGTGGGGAACACCTGCTCGATGTGCGCGCCGCCGGACTCGTCGACGGTGTAGATCGTCCACACCCCGTCGCCGGTCTCCCCGGTGGTCTCCGGGCGGCGCGGCCGGCCACCGCGGGCCAGGTCGTCGAAGAGCACCGACCACCCGGCGCGCTCGCCCGAGGTCGTCATGAACTTGCCGAGGGCGTCGCGCAATCCCTCCCCGGCTTCACGCACCACACGGTCGAAATCCTCGGGATCGAAGCCAAAAGGCCCGTTACCGCTCATGGCGTTCCTCCTTGCGAAGCCGTGCCCGCAGCACAGCGGATGACACCAGTGTGCCCGCGGCGGCGGGTGCAGTCGACTCCCCGCCGCCCGAGGTGGTAGGCAACCGTATGCCCTTCACGCGCGCCGACGTGCTCTCGGCCGCCCGGCGCTCCCTCGCCGCGGCATCCGCACACGACCGCGACGGGTGGGTCGGGCTGTTCACCGTCGACGGGCGGGTGGAGGATCCGGTCGGTTCCGCACCCCACCGGGGGCACGTGGCCATCGGTCATTTCTTCGACACCTTCATCGGGCCCCGGGAGATCGGCCACCGTTCCGAGGCGGACATCGTCGTCGGCGCCACCGTGATTCGGGACCTCACCCTTGAGATCCGGATGGCCGCGGCGCTGACGATGGAGGTGCCCACCTTCATCCGCTACGACGTGAAGGACACTGCGGAGGGCCTCCGGATCGCGGCGCTGTCGGCGTACTGGGAACTGCCGGCGATGATCCGTCGCTTCCTGCGCGGCGGCGTCGCCGCGGCGCCCGCCGGGCTGGCGCTGGGCCGCGCGATGGTCACCCATCAGGGCGTCGCCGGCAGCCTGGGCTTCCTGCGCGGGTTCGCCGGCACCGGCACCGGCGCCGCCGGGGTGTTCGCCCGGCTTCTCGACGACGTGTGCGGGGGCGACGAGGTCGGTGTCCGGCGGCTCACCGGCGACGTGCCGATCACCGCCGGCGACGACGAGCCCCGCAGCGCCTCGGATCTGCTGCGGCTGCTCGGGGGTGGGCAGTGGGACAAGCTGATCCGCTCCGGACGGTCGGTCGCCGCGAGGGTCCAGCGCGACGAGGGGCGCTGTGTCGTGATCGGCGAGGTCGGCCGGCGTGGTGAGACCCGCGCCGCGCTGACGCGGCTGCGGGTCTTCGGGGAGATCGCTTAGCTGCCGGGACGGCCGGGTTGTCGCGCCCGGCACCGGGAACGTGAGAACGTAGCAGGACCATGAACACCACTGGCCGCGCTCCGGACGCATACATGAGCTACGAAGAGTTCGGCCGGCGGTTCTTCGAGGTCGCGGTGACCGAGGAGCGGGTGGGCGATGCGATCGGTCAGATCGCCGGCGATGCGTTCGAGATCGGTCCGATCGCCCAGGGGCCAGGCAAGCTGGCCAAGGTGACGGCCAAGGTCCAGATCATGCCGCCGCGGGTGAACCGGCGGGTGGCCGACGAGATCACGTTCGGGATCCGGATCCCGCTGGAGATCGACATGGTCGTCGACCTGAGGATCGACAAACCGAAGTTCATGGTGTTCGGCGAGATCTCGTTGCGCGCGGTGGCCCGGGCCGCCGAACCGCTGCTACTGATCATCGACGTCGAGAAGCCGCGGGCCGCCGACATCGCGATCCACGTGACGTCGAAGTCGCTTCGCGCCGAGGTCGTGCGCATCATCGGCGGCGTGGACGCCGAGATCAAGCGGTTCATCGCCGCGCATGTCGCCGGGGAGATCGACAGCCCGGCGTCGCAGAAGGCCAAGGTCATCGACGTCGCGACGGAACTCGACGCGACGTGGACGGGCATCTGAGCGGATCAGCCCGCCAGGTCGGTGAGCACCGGCCGGCGCGGCGCCCGCGCGTCACCCACCGACCGCCCGCGCAGGTGATCCCACAGCCACGGCATCAGCATGTTCTGCGTCCACAGCAGCTGCGAGTAGGTCCGCGAGCGCAGCGACGGCGGCCGCGCCTGCGGGTCCGCAGTGGCCCAGGCGTGGCTGCTGCCCGGCAGGCCGAGCGCTTCGGCCGCGGCCTCGGCGAACAACGCGTGCCCCCGCGGCGAACCGTGCACCCGGTCCGGGCTCCAGGTGTCCGGCTGCGTCATCGACGGCGCCGTGTAGAGGTCCACCAGCGCAAAGCCGTTCCGCCGGGCGGCGGACCGGATCTCCTCGTTGATCGCGAGCACCCGCCGGCCCAGCACCCGCCCGATCGGCAGGATCCGGGCCAGGTCGGGGAACGTCGTGGTCACCACCGTGGCCCCGGAATCCGCCAGCCGGGAATGCAGCTCGTCGAGCTGGCCGAGCGCCTGCTCGAAACCGCGGCCGGGCCGGGTCATGTCGTTCATGCCGATGCACACGGTGATCAGGTCCGCACCCATCGCGAGCGCGTGAGGCAGCTGCGCGTCGAGGACATCGCGGATCTGGTTCCCGCGCACGGCCAGGTTGGCGTACTGCAGCCCGGGGGACAGCGCGTCCAGCCTCTCGGCGAGACGGTCGGCGAAACCCCGCAGACCGGAGGTGTCGTCGCCGTCCCACAGGCCCTCGGTCTGGCTGTCGCCGAGCGCGACGTAGCGGGCGTAGGAAGCCACGCAGGGGACTCTAACGCGAACGGCCCAGCCTGGTCAGGTTGAGCGCCACGCCGACGCTGAGCTGGGTGATGATGTCCTCCAAGCGTTTCCGGTCCAGCTCGGTGCGCCACTGCGGCAGCGTGCCGGACACCCGCACCACCCCCGGCGCGAACTCCACCCGGGTCAGGGTCAGGCCGTGCGCCAACTCGGGCAGCCGCACCGGGTAGGCCGGGGTGCGGGTCGGCAGCCGCCAGCGGGTGGTCCCGACGGCCACCGTGTGGGCCTGCAGCCACAGCGTCGACCCGTCGACGCGGGCGTCGATCTCGAGGTGCCCCAGCCGCGGGCGCCGGGCGAACCGGATGCGCGCCACCCCGTCGGCCCCGACGTCGCCGGCCAGCCGCGGCGCGGCGCGGCCGAACAGCTCGTCGAGCACCGGCGTCGGCACCTCCAGCGTGAGCTCCACCGGAGCGGCCACCAGCACCGGGGGCGCTCCGGGCCGGACGTGGACGTTGTGCAGCACCACCGTGGCGGTATCGAAAACACTTGTTCGCCAACGAATGTCACCGGCCACCAGGCGGACGTCGTTGAGCTGGCCGACCGACAGGCCCCGCACGTCGAGACGGGAATCGAACCGGGCCACCGTCAACGTCAGATCGCCGTCGTCCAGGCGCACGGTCAGGCGCCTGCCGATCACCAGGCGGCGCACGGTCACGAACAGCGCCCGGTAGGCAGCCGCGGCACTGCTGTTGACCGGCACCATCGCGGTGGCCGACCACAGCGAGGTGAGCATGTCGAGCGGCCGGAACGGGTCGAACCGGCGCACGGACCGCGCGGGACGGGTCATCGCCGTCCATCCTCGCACGGGTTATCGTCGCGCATGCCCACGCTCAGCGCCGGCCTGCTGCTCTACCGCGGCGACGGCCCCGGTCTGGAAGTCCTGATCGGACATCCCGGCGGTCCGTTCTGGGCGCGCAAAGACGAAGGCGCCTGGTCGATTCCGAAAGGCGAGTACGCCGAGGGGGAGGACCCGTGGGAGGCGGCGCGGCGGGAGTTCACCGAGGAGATCGGCACCCCGCCGCCCGAGGGTCCGCGCATCGACCTCGCGCCGCTGCGCCAACCAAGTGGCAAGATCATCACCGCGTTCGCCGTGCGCGGTGACCTCGACGTCTCCGGCGCCGTCAGCAACACGTTCACGATGGAGTGGCCGCCGCGGTCGGGCCGGCTCAGGGAGTTTCCGGAGATCGACCGGGTGGCGTGGTTCGACCTGGAGGCGGCTCGCGCCAAGCTGCTGAAGGGCCAGCGCCCGCTGCTGGACCGCCTGGAGCTCGCAGTCGGCGGATCGGACGGGTCTCGATCGCGTTGACGGTCAGCGCGCGGCCGTTGATGCGCCACCCGGACCGGGTCCTCAGATACTCGTCGTCGTAGCGCAGATGCCACACCACGTCGGTGTCACCCGTCCAGTGGTGGGCGATGCACGTGATCCGGCCGAGCGCGTGGTCGGGATGCCGCCCGGGGGCGTACACCTCGCCGACGATCGCATGCTCGGTCCGGGTGACCGCGGCCAGCGCCGCCAACGCGGTGCGCACACCGTCGTGACCGTGGTGCACATGCACCGGCTCGAGGATGTCCGGCGGTGCCGGCAGGTGGAATTCGGCTGTCGCGGTGAACAATTCGGGCACGCCATCGAACCGGCGGTCATCCACCGCCGATGCGTAGAGATGCACGAGGTCGGTGAGCGCGAGCCGGTCGGCCACTGCGAGGGTCATGGCAGTGATGTCGCACCCGGAGCCAACGGCATGGGCGGATCCTACCGACGTGGCTACAGATCCAGAGTCAGACGTGAGGTGCCGGCGGCCCGGGAGACGCAGGTCAGCATCTGGCCGGCGGCGCGTTCGGGATCGGTGAGCAGCGTGTCGCGGTGCTCGACCGCACCGTCGAGCACCCGGATACGGCACGTCCCGCAGAACCCCTGCCGGCACGAGTACGGCGCCGGCACCCCGGCCCGCCGCAGCGCGGCCAGCAGCGTCTCGTCGGCGGCCACGGCGACCGGCGCGCCGGTCGAGGCCACGGTCACTTCGAACGCCCGGCCGTCGACCACCGGCGGCGCGGCGAAGCGCTCGAAGTGCAGTTCGACGTCGTCGCGCTCGACCAGCGCCGCCCGCACCGCGCTCAGCATCGGCGCCGGACCGCACGCATACACCGCGGTGTCCGACGGGCAGTCGCCGAGAAGAGTTGCCGCACTGGGTAACCCGAACTCGTCATCGGTGCGGATCTGGACGGCGGAGCCGTGCGCGGCCACCTCGTCGAGGTACGGCAGGCTGTCGCGGCTGCGGCCGGAGTAGATCATCGACCAGTCCACACCGAGGCGGCGGGCGGCCCGCAGCATCGGCAGGACCGGGGTGATCCCGATGCCGCCGGCGATGAAGCGGAACCGCCGCGTCGGGGATCCGTGACCGGGCACGGTCAGCGGGAACGCGTTGCGTGGGCCGTGGGTGTGCACGACGGCGCCCTCGGTGAGCGCGTCGTGCACCTCGACCGATCCGCCGCCGCCGGCGGGGATGCGCCGCACCGCGATCCGGTAGACGTCGGCGTCCGAGGGATCACCGCACAGCGAGTACTGCCGGACCAGACCGCTGGGCAGGTGCAGGTCCAGGTGAGCACCCGGATACCAGCGGGGCAGCGATCCGCCGCCGGCCGCGGTCAGCGTCAGCTCCACGACGTCCTGGTCGCGGGCCACGACGCGGCGCCGCAGCACGCTCAGCGCGATGGTGTCGTCGCGGCGCGCGGGCGGGGAGATCCGGCGGCGCGCCGAGGCGGCGAACAGCCCGGAGATGCCGGCGCCGGCCAGCGCCAGCACCGGGTCGTGCCGGGTACGTCCCGACGCGCTCGGCGGGGTCTGCCGGTAGTACGGCAGCAGCCGCATCACAGGTGCGCGGCGCGCGCCGCGGGCGAGGTGGCCAGATAGGCCACCGCCTGGGCGGTGGAGCCGAACTGCTCGGGGGAGTACCGCGGTCGGAAGTAGGTCAGCGTGCCCGACCCGAACAGCTGGCGGTAGCGCGGCAGCAGGCCCAGCTTCGAGTCGCGCATCCGCATCCGGTTGAACTCCCACCAGCCGACGTCGACTGCCGGATCGTTCTTGACCAGGTACCAGGCGGTGCGCTGGAAGAACACGAACAGCATCGTGGCCGACAACGTCATCGCGCGGATCCTCGCGAGGTAGCTGTCGTGGAAGTACGCGGCGACGTCGTGGGCGACGCTGCGGTGCTCGACCTCCTCGCTGCCGTGCCAGCGGAACAGGTCGGTCAGCGTGGGGTCGGCGCCGTGCTCGTCCCACGAGCAGTTCAGCGCGAAGTCGCCCATCACCGCGGTGTAGTGCTCGATCGCGGCGATCAGCCACAGCCGGTCGCACAGGTGGTTCATCCGCCGGGTGGGGTCGGAGGAGTCCAGCGGCGCCAGCACCCGGGAGAAGACGTGCTCCACCTGGGCGAGTATCGGGGCCGGATCGACGCCGCGCTCAACCATGAAGTCGTGCAGGATCGCGTCGTGCACATCGGCGTGGGTGGCCTCCTGGCCGATGAACCCGCGGATGTCGTCGGCCAGCTTCGGATCCTGCACCATCGGCAGCGCCTCGTTGAATGTCTGCACGAACCAGCGTTCGCCGGCGGGCAGCACGAGGTTCAGCACACTGACGACGTGCGAGGCGACCGGGTGGTCGGGAATCCAGTGCAACGGCACATCGGTGACGTCGAAGGCCACCTTGCGGGCCTGGATCTGCACGGGGCCCGGATCGATCTCGTCGGCGAAACGGCGCGGTCGCAGCATGACGGGAGTCTACGACGCCCGACCCGGTTAGTGGGAACGCTGGTCCCGGATAGCTGAGGGTGTCAGCCGGCGGGGAGCGGCTGCCCGGGGATCGCCGGTCCGCCGGCGATCTGCGGCGGCGCGCCGGCGATCGGCGCGCCCGCGCCCGGGGCGCCGGCGATCGGCACGACCGGCGTGGGGGTGACCGTGGTGATCCCGTTGGCGCCGACGGTGGGTCCACCGGTGGGGCCCTGGGCCTTGATCTGGTCGGCGGCGGCCTGCGTGCAGTCCAGCGAGAGCAGCATGCGTCCGCCGCTGGTCATCTTCTGCTGGTCGACCAGGCAGGACGACTGCGACAGCACGCTGCCGCGGGAGCCGCCGAAGTACGCCTTGATGCCCTGGCTCTTCAGGATCGCGAGCGCGCGGCCGTACTGCTCGCCGGTCACGTTGTACGGGCTGGGCGCCCCGGCCGGCTGGGACAGCGCAGCACCGGCCCCGACCAGGGCGATTGTCCCGGCGGCCACCAGGCCACCGCTGAACACGACGAGCTTTCTCACGACAACTCTCTCCTCGGGTCGGCGACGCGGTGCGAACATATCGCAGCGGTGACGAATGTGAAACCGCTGCGCAGCCCCGCGGCGTTACAGGGACGGTTGCGACTCAGCCCGCCGCGGGCCTGACCGCCGCGCGCATCACCTCGCACAGCGCGGCCGCCCGGGGGTCGTCGAACACGTCGTCGAGCAGCACCGGCCGCCCGTCGGGACCGGCCAGCGGAACCCGCCAGTTGGGGTACTCGTCGGTGGTTCCCGGCTGGTTCTGGGTGCGCGTCTCCCCGACGGCGTCGGCCAGCGACATCGCCAGCAGGCGCGACGGCGTGCGGCCCAGATACCGGTGCAGGGCCACCACGACGTCTTCGGGGTCGGGGTCGGAGTCGCTGTCGGGCAGCAGCCCGGCGCGGCGCAACTCGGACATCCAGGCCCGCTGATGGGCACGGTCGGTGGCCAGTTCCTCGGCGGCGGGCCGGGCCAGCAGACCCAGCTCCTCGCGCAGCCGGACGTGTTCCCCGGCCAGATAGCCCGCGGTCGGCGGCAGATCGTGGGTGGTGACCGCTGACAGGGCGGTCTCCCGCCACCGCTCGGCGGGCAGCGGCGCACCGTCGTGGTCAGCTTCGAACCACAGGATCGACGTGCCGAACAGACCGCGCTCGTGCAGATAGTCACGTACCCAGCGCTCGACGGTCCCGAGATCCTCGCCGACGACCAGCGCCCCGGCCCGGTGTGCCTCCAGCGCGACGATGCCGATCATCGCCTCGTGGTCGTAGCGGACGTAGGTGCCCTCGGTCGGCGATGCGCCCCTCGGGATCCACCACAGCCGGAACAACCCGATGATGTGGTCGATGCGCACACCGCCCGCGTGCCGCACCGCCGCCTGCACGAGCGCCCGGAAGGGTTCGTAGGCGGTCTCGGCGAGGCGGTCGGGCCGCCACGGCGGCTGCGACCAGTCCTGACCGAGCTGGTTGAACTCGTCGGGCGGGGCGCCGGCGGTGACCCCGAGCGCCAACGTGTCCTGCAGCGCCCAGGCGTCCGCGCCGTCCGGATCCACCCCGACCGCGAGATCGGCCATGATGCCGAGCTCCATGCCCGCCGACAGGGCGGTGGCCTGCGCCGCGGTCAGCTGCTCGTCGAGCAGCCACTGCAGCCAGCGGTGGAAATCCACCTCGGCGGCGTGGGCGGCGGCGAACTCGGCGACCGCCGGACTGCGCGGGTGCGCCAGCTCGGCCGGCCACCCGTGCCAGTCGGCGCCGTGCTGCTCGGCGAGTGCACACCACGTCGCGAAGTCGTCGAGGCTGCGGCCCTCGCGGCGGCAGTACGCCTGGTAGGCGATCTCACGGCCGGCCGAGAACTCGACCAGGTAAAGGCTCTCCAGCGCTGCGCGTTTGGCCTTCCACACCCCGTCGCGGTCGATGCGCTTCGAGCGCGCGGCCTTCGCCTGCACCTGAGCGCGGGCCTTGCGGATCCGCCCGCGGTGGCGCAGGTAGGCGTACTCGGGCACCGCCTCGACCCGCAGATAGAGCGGGTTGACGAAGCGCCGCGAGGTCGGCAGGTAGGGCGAGGGCTCCATCGGGGCGGTGGGAGCCGCCGCGTGCAGCGGGTTGACCAGCACGAACCCGGCGCCGTGCCGGGCCGCAGACCACACCGCCAGATCGGTCAGATCCGCCAGATCGCCCACGCCCCAGGACTTCTGCGATCGCACGCTGTAGAGCTGCGTGGACAGTCCCCATGCCCGGCTCTGGCCCAGCCGCGCGGGCGGCGCGATCCGCGCCGGGGACACGATCACCGTCGTCGCCGCGTCGAACGAGCCGACCTGCAGGTGCAGCCGGTGATAGCCGACCGGCAGATCGGCGGGCAGCTCGAAGGTCGCCTCGCCGATCAGCCGGCCGTCCAGATCGTAAGGGGGACGGTTGTTCTCGAGCTGACGCAGCCCGGTGCGCACGCTGCCGTCCTCCAGTCGCAGCCACAGGCCCACCGGGTCACCGTGCGTCACGTGGACCCAGAACGGGGTGGCGGCCCCGGTGCGGGCGACGATCGACGCCGGCAGGGAGCGCTCCCAGTGGGCGCGTTCGTGCGCGGTGAGCGCGTCGGCACGCTGCTCCTCCGTCGCCGCGGGCACGCCGAGCGCGGCCAGGACCGCAATCAGCGTGGCGGCAGGCACCGTGACCCGCCGGCCGGTCCAGTCGTCGTACTCGGTGGCCACGCCGTACCGCGCGGCGAGATCGATCAGCGACGCGGTGCGCTCCTGCTCGGACATGGCGCAATCTTGCCCTCACCGCCGGTGCCGCGTCGCGTCGACGGTGCCGGCGGCCCGGTAGGGTCGGTGCACCATGCCGCCACACCCGCTCGACGGCGGCGAGGCGCGCGACCGGCGGGCCCGCGTCGCGATCGGCGCCGTCTTCCTCACCAACGGTGCGCTGTTCGCCAACCTGCTGCCCCGGCTGCCGGAGATCAAGACCGACCTGGGTCTGTCCAACGCGATGCTCGGCGGTGCGGTCGCGTCGTTCTCCGCGGGCGCGCTGATCGCCGGGCCGGCGGCCGCGGCGCTGATCCGGCGGTTCGACTCCGCGCGGGTGTCGCTGGCCACCACCGTGGTGCTCGCCCTGTTCATCGTGATCGCCGCGTCGGCTCCGGCGCCGCTGATCCTCGGTGCCGCGCTGTTCCTCGCCGGCGCCGCGGACGCCATCACCGACGTCGCCCAGAACGTCAACGCCCTACGGCTGCAACGACAGTACGGCCGGTCGATCATCAACTCGCTGCACGCGGTGTGGGCGGTGGGCGCCGTGACGGGCGGTCTGATGGCGGCCGCCGCCATCGCCGCGCACGTGCCGCGAGCGATTCACCTCGGCGGCTCCGCGGTGCTGTTCTGTGGCGTCGCCGCCGCGGCCTACCCGTTCCTGCTGCACGGGCCCGCCACACGTCGAGCACCCGGGGCCAGTTCGCCGGGTCGTCGGGATCGGTGACCGCGAGATGNGGCGTGGACTACCTCGCCGTCGGGGCGCTCACCCACTCGGTGCGGGTCCTCGACCTGGGGCTGTATCTGCGGGACAGCCTCGGCGCGCCCGGGCCGGTCGCCGCGCTGGGCTACGTCGCGCTGGTGGGGTGCATGTGCGTGGGGCGGCTCATCGGGGACCGGCTCGTCGACCGGTTCGGTGAGCGGGCCGTGGCGCGTGCCGGCGGCGTCGTCACCGCGGCCGGAATGGGTGCGGCGCTGGCGTTTCCGTCGGTGCCCGGCAGCATCGCGGGCTTCGCCGCGGCCGGTCTGGGGGTGGCCACCGCGGTGCCCGCCGCGATGCGTGCCGCCGACGAACTGCCGGGCCTGCGTGCCGGTACCGGGCTGACGATCCTGACCTGGCTGATGCGGGTCGGCTTCCTCGGGGCGCCGCTGATCGTGGGGGTGGTGGCCGACGCGGCGAGTCTGCGGGTGGGGCTGCTCAGCGTGGTGATCGCCGGGGTGAGCCTGATCGCGTTGGGCGGGGTGCTGGCCGGCCGGCGCCGGTAGGGGTCAGTACACCAGCCCGAGCCGCGGGGGCCGGGTGCCGTGCAGCGTGTGGTTGCCCAGGTGCACGTATTTCCACCGGGCCGGGTCGTGCAGCGAGTGCACCCGCACGTTGCGCCAGTGCCGGTCCAGGTTGACCGCGCCGTCGGTGGCCGAGGTGCCCGCCAACTCGAAGATGCCCCCGGCGATCTCGACGCCGTCCTGCTGGGCCAGCGCCTTGGCCGCCGCGACGGTCAGAGACGCCTCGGCGGCGGCGTCGCGGGTGACCTCCGGCGCGGCGAGCGCCTCGTCGATCAGGGCGGTGCCCCGCGCCAGCAGCGCCTCCAGCGCGTAGAGCCGCGCGGTGAACTCGCCGAACCGCCGCACGATGTGCGGCTCCTCGTCGGCGCGGTCGATGCCGGCGTCGAGCGCCTCCTTCCACGGCCGTGAGCGGGTGCGGACGAACTCCGCGCCGTCCTCGAGGGCGGCCCGCGCGATGCCGATGTCGATCGCGGCGTGCAGCGCCTGATCGAAGGCGCCCGCCACGCTGGGCGGCGCGTCGACCGGGTGCGGCGGCGGCCCCTCGTCGATCACCAGGTCGGCGGGGACGGTCACGTCGCGCAGCGTCACCCGGCCGCTGCGGGTGCCGCGCTGCCCGAACGCCGACCACTCGTCCAGATTCAGCGTGACGCCGGTCTGGTCGGGCCGCACGAACAGCGTGGCGCTGTCTCCCGAATCCCGGTCGGCGATCCGCGCCGACACCGCGATCCACGCCGCGCCGAGCGCGCCCGTCGCGTAGTACTTGGTGCCGTTGGCCACCCAGCCGCCGTCGCGGCGCGTCACCGTGGTGCGGCGGTCCAGCGCGTGGGCGGTGCCCCGCTCGGCGGTCGCGTTGCCGAGCTGGGCGCCGGCGAGCAGATCGGCGAAGATCCGCGGCGCCGGCTGCCGGTCGCCCAGCCCGGCGATGTTGTGGGCGATGACATAGTGCGCCAGCAGCAGCTGCCCGACGGCTCCGTCGGCGCGCGAGAGCCGGCGCAGCACCTCGACGACCGTGGACGCCGGCAGCCCGGGACCGCCGTGCTCCGCCGGAACGGAGATGCCGAGCAGCCCGGCGTCGGCCACCAGGCGCAGCTGCGGGATCAGCACGGCGTCGGCGCGCTCACGGTCGGCGCTGCCCGGTGCGATCGCGGCGGCGACCCGGTCGGCGGCGGCCAGGGCGTCGCGCGGCGTGGACAGCACCGGCGGTGTGGTGTCGGTCGACCCGCCGGGGGTCGCGGCGAGGATGTCGGCGGTCATGGCGGCACCGTAGGGAGGGGGCGGCGCGGCGCGGGAGAGTTGTGAGCAGCGAGAATCTTTGTCGTGCCGCGCCGTCGGGGCGATCTCGGCGGAGCACGCCGCTGGTACAGTTACGTACCGGCTGTCGATCGAAGGAGACCAGCGATGACCGCTGAGGCGACGACCCGCAGCAATGCGGGTGGACGGCCGATTGTGGACACCACCTACGGACCCGTCCGCGGCGTGGACGACGGGGTGGTCGCCTCGTGGAAGGCGATCCGCTACGCCGCCGCACCTGTCGGTGACCTGCGCTGGCGGGCGCCGCAGCCGCCGTTGCCGTGGACCGAACCGTTCGACGCCACCCGCGTCGGCCCGGTCTGCCCCCAGCCCACCGATCCCCGTATCCCGATCGACCTGGGCGCCCCGCAGGGCGAGGACTTCCTGCGTCTCAACGTCTGGGCGCCGTCGGGCACCGAAGCCGGTGCCGGCAAGCCGGTGATGGTGTGGGTGCACGGCGGCGCCTACATCCTCGGTTCGGCCAGCCAGCCGCTCTACCACGGCCGCCGGCTGGCCGCCGACGGCGACGTCATCGTGGTGACGGTCAACTACCGGCTCGGCGCGCTGGGCTTCCTCGAGCTGGCCACCCTGGGCGCGGACTCCGAACGGTTCGCGACCAACGTCGGCCTGCGTGACGTGCTCGCCGCGCTGGAGTGGGTGCGCGACAACATCGCCGCCTTCGGCGGTGACCCCGGGCAGGTCACGCTCTTCGGTGAATCGGCCGGCGCCGGCGTGGTGACCACGTTGCTCGGCAGTCCCGCGGCGAAGGGCCTTTTCCACGCCGCGATCGCGCAGAGCTCCCCGGTCACCTCGTCCTACGACGCGGAGCCGGCCAGCCGGATCGCCGCGCGCTTCCTCGACGCCGTCGGGGTGGGCCGCGACGAGCTGTCCCGGCTGGCGGACCTGCCCATCGAGGCGATCGTGACCGCGTCCCGCACCGTGTTCGACGAGGTGCCGGTGCAGACCCCGGGCCGGCTGGCCTTCGCGCCGATCGTCGACCGCGACATCATCCCCGACTACCCGGTGCGGTTGGCGCGCGCCGGCCAGACGCATCCGGTGCCGCTGATCATCGGCACCAACCGCAACGAGGCGGCCCTGTTCCGCTACATGAAGTCGCCGCTGATGCCGATCAAACCGGAGTCCATCCGGGCGATGTTCGCCGAGATCGCGGCCGAACAGCCGGAGCTCTCGCTGCCCGCCCAGCGCGAGCTCGAGGGGATCTACCGCGGCCGACGCAAGGGCAAGGGACTGGGCCTGGCAGGCGACCTGGGCTTCCGGATGCCGTCCATCTGGTTCGCCGACGGTCACCGCACCTCCGCGCCGGTCTATCTCTACCGCTTCGACTTCGCCACCCCGATGCTGCGGCTGCTGCGCCTGCACGCCGCGCACGCCACCGAGTTGCCGTTCGTCTGGGGCAATCTGGGCGCGGTGCGCCGGGACCCGATGTTCGCCCTCGGCGGCCGCGCGGCCGGCGAGCAGGTGTCGCGCCGGGTGCGCGCACGCTGGACGAACTTCGCGCGCGACGGCGTGCCGACGGGGCCTGCCGGCGAGCCCCAGTGGCGCCCCTACGGCGCCGACGACCGCGCCACGCTGGTCATCGACCGGCAGGACTCCGTGGTCGACGACCTCGACGGGCCGGTGCGGCGCGCCTGGGGCGACGACATCCTGAGCTTCCGGTAGGAACGGGGGAGCGACGTGGACTTCTTGGACGTGCTGCCCCCGCAGATGCGCGACCCGGTGCTGTTCGCGATCCCGTTCTTCCTGCTGCTGCTCATCCTCGAGTGGACCGCGGCCCGCAAGCTCGAACACGTTGTGGCGCAAGGACAGTCACCGGAACCGGGGCGGCCCGCCGCCGGCGCGTATCTGACGCGTGACTCCTGGGCCAGCATCTCGATGGGGCTGGTGTCGGTCGCGACGATGGGCGCGTGGAAGTTGCTGGCGCTGCTGGGCTACGCGGCGATCTACACCTATCTGGCGCCGTGGCACCTGTCGGCCACCCAGTGGTACACGTGGGTGATCGCGCTCGTCGGGGTGGACCTGCTGTTCTACTGCTACCACCGCATCGCCCACCGCGTCCGGCTGATCTGGGCCACCCACCAGGCCCACCATTCCAGCCAGTACTTCAACTTCGCGACCGCGCTGCGCCAGAAATGGAACAACAGCGGCGAGATCCTGATGTGGATCCCGTTGCCGCTGTTGGGCGTTCCGCCGTGGATGGTGTTCTTCAGCTTCTCGGTCAGCCTCGTCTACCAGTTCTGGATCCACACCGAGCGCATCGGCACGCTGCCGCGGCCCGTCGAGTTCGTGTTCAACACCCCCTCGCATCACCGGGTGCACCACGGCATGGACCAGATCTACCTCGACAAGAACTACGGCGGCATCCTGATCATCTGGGACCGGATGTTCGGCACCTTCCAGCCCGAGGTGTTCCGGCCGCACTACGGGCTGACCAAACCGGTGAACACGTTCAACATCTGGCGCCTGCAGACGCGCGAGTACGTCGCGATCGGCCGCGACGTGCGCGCCGCGCGGCGGTTCCGGGACAAACTCGGCTACATCTTCGGCCCGCCCGGCTGGGAACCCGCGAGTGTGGCCGGGAGCGAGACCACAGCGCATGTCACGCCGTAGTCTGCGCGGTGTGGAGACCGTCTTCGATGCCCCCGTCGACCCCGCGCTGATCGACCGGTCACTGTCCGGCAGCACGCTGGGCTCGGTCTGGCTGGACACGCCCCGGCCGGACTACCCGCCGCCGTCGGGTCCCGTCACCGCCGACCTGCTGGTCATCGGCGGCGGCTACACCGGGCTGTGGAGTGCGCTGCACGCCGCACGCCGCCACCCCGACCGGCGGGTGATCCTGATCGAGGCCGACCGCATCGGCTGGGCCGCGTCCGGGCGCAACGGCGGATTCGTCGACGCCAGCCTGACCCACGGCTACGACAACGGGAAATCCCGCTGGCCCGACGAGATGGACACCCTCGAAGCGCTGGGCATGGAGAACCTCGACGGCATGGCCGCCGAGATCGCCGAGCTCGGCCTCGACGTCGAATGGCAGCGCACCGGCATGCTGACCGTGGCCACCGAGCAGCATCAGGTGACCTGGCTGGCCGAGGCCGCCGCCGACAAGCACGGCGAGTTCTTCGACACCGCGCGGGTGCGCGAGGAGGTGCACTCGCCGACCTATCTGGCCGGGCTGTTCAGCGCCGATGACTGCGCGATCGTCAACCCGGCGAAGCTGGCGCTCGAGCTCGCCCGGGCCTGCCGGGAGGCGGGCGTGGAGATCTTCGAGCACACGACGGCGCGCGGGATCGACTCGGGCGGCGCGTCGATCCGGGTGCACACCGACGGCCCGACGCTGACCTGCCGGCAGATCGTGTTGGCCACCAACGTGTTTCCCAGCCTGCTGCGCCGCAATCGGCTCTACACGGTGCCGGTCTACGACTACGTCCTGGCCACCGAACCGCTGACCGACGCCCAGCTCGACCGCATCGGGTGGCGCAACCGGCAGGGCGTCGGCGACTCCGCCAACCAGTTCCACTACTACCGGCTGTCGATGGACAACCGGATCGTGTGGGGCGGGTACGACGCGGTGTACCACTTCGGCCGACGGGTCAAGTCCTCCTACGAGGACCGCGCCGCGAGCTACCGGCGGCTGGCCGCCCACTTCTTCCTGACCTTCCCCGCCCTCGACGACGTGCGCTTCACCCACCGCTGGGCCGGCCCGATCGACACCAACACCCGGTTCTGCGCGCACTGGGGGCTGGCGCGGGAAGGCCGCGTCGCCTACGTCAACGGGTTCACCGGCCTGGGCGTCGGCGCCACCCGGTTCGCCGCCGACGTCTGCCTGGATCTGCTGGACGGCGTCTCCACCCCGCGCACCCGGCTGGAGATGGTGCGCCGCAAGCCGCTGCCGTTCCCGCCCGAGCCGCTGGCCAGCGCCGGGATCCAGGCCACCCGGTGGTCGCTGGACCGGGCCGACCACAACGCGGGGCGCCGCAACCTGCTGCTGCGCGCCCTCGACGCCGCGGGGCTGGGCTTCGATTCTTGACCCGCCCGTGCCCTGAGCCGGTGTAACGCCCCGTTATCGGCCCGCGATGAGCCGGTTACACCGTCGGAGCACGCGGGTATCACCCCGATGTCCCGGCGGTCGCCGAGAACTCATCCGGGGAGAGTGGAGGGGCTGTGTCGAATCGACCGCCGTCGCGAGGACCGAAGATGCTGCCCGCGCTGCTGGCCTGCCTGGCCGCACTGCTGGTGCCGTCGGCCCCGGCCAACGCCCAACCCGACGTGCTCGTCCACCCGGGCATGGAGATCCACCAGGACTCGGTGCTGTGCACGCTGGGCTACGTCGACCCGCAGACCCGCATCGCGTTCACGGCGGGTCACTGCCGGGCTTCGGGCACCGTCACCGACAAGGGCGGCACCGTGATCGGCACCCAGGTCTCGTTCCGGGACAACACCCCCGACGGCACCACGATCGACACCAACCATCAGATCGCCGACTGGCAGGTGATCCAGCTTCTGCCGACCACCGCGGTCAACAACGTGCTGCCCAGCGGCAAGGTGCTGGTCACCGATCCGGCCGTGCTCCCCGTGGCGGGCATGCCGGTGTGCCACTTCGGCGTGGTGACCGGGGAGAGCTGCGGCACCGTCGACGCGGTCAACAACGGCTGGTTCACGATGGCCAACGGGGTGGTGAGCCGCAAGGGCGACTCCGGCGGACCGGTCTACACCACCACACCCGACGGCCGCACCGTGCTCATCGGCGTCTTCAACAGCACCTGGGGCACGTTCCCGGCGGCGGTGTCGTGGCAGACGGCCAGCCAGGAGGCTCACGCGGACACCATCTCCGCCGCGTCCGCGACGATCACGCCGGTCGCAGCGCAGCCCTAACCCGTCAGCTCGAACACCGGGATCGAGGCGGCGACCCCCCGGATCTGCCCGTCGCTCGACGCCGGTGTCAGCCCGCCGGTGTGGCCCTTGACCTGCCAGTACCACCGGTCCAGGTACCGCCGCAGCAGCGCCGGTTTCGCGTCGTCGGGCACCTCGACGACACCGCGGCGCCGGAGGCGGTCACGCGGCCCGGTCTCGACTTCGCCGGCGGCCCGCACGTTGCGGGCCCACTGGGTATTGCCGCGCGGCGACACGAGGTAGTCGCGGCCGTCGACGGTGAGCAGGTTGACCACCACTGAGCGGACCTCCCCACTGGTGCGACCCCGCACGCGCACCGCGGTGCTGCCCTGGACACTGACTCCCCGCTCGGCCAGTCGCCGGATCAGGCCGTTGAAAAGGCGGGTGGCCCGCCCCGGAACGTCGTAGCGCTCGGACATGGTGGTTTCCTTCCGGTCTGAATTCCGAGAGCACTGCTCTCATTTCCAGCGTGACACGACTTCACCAGGAATTCAAGAGCACTGCTCTCGGACATGTCACACTGGCGGCGTGGGCACCCGACAGGACAGCCGTGACCGGATCGAGCGCCGCATCGTCGAGCTGGGCCGGCGCCACCTGATCACCGACGGTGCGGCCGGACTGTCCCTGCGGGCGATCGCCCGCGACCTCGGCATGGTGTCCTCGGCGGTCTACCGGTACGTGGCCAGCCGCGACGACCTGCTGACCCTGCTGCTCGTCGACGCCTACACCGAGCTGGCCGACGCCGTCGACGACGCGCGGGGGGCCGCCGGCGACGATTGGCGCGCCCAGCTGGCGGCCGTCGCCCGTGCCGCCCGGCGGTGGGCCGTCGACCAGCCGGCGAGCTGGGCGCTGCTCTACGGCAGCCCGGTGCCCGGCTACCACGCCCCTCGCGACCGGACCGTCGGCCCCGGCACCCGCGTCGTCGGCGCCCTGTTCGCGGTCGTCGCCGCCGGGGCAGCCGCCGGCGAGATTCCGGCGGCGAAAAGCCCGGCGCCGCAACCACTCTCCTCGGACTACGAGAGCCTACGGGCCGAGTTCGCGGTCGCCGTCGACGATGCGACGCTCACCAAATGCCTGGTGCTGTGGGCGGCGCTGGTCGGCGCGATCAGCCTGGAGGTGTTCGGGCAGTACGGATCCGACACCCTCACCGACCCCGCGCTCGCGTTCGACACGCAGGTCGCGCTGCTGACCGGGATGCTCGCTCAGTAGGTCCAGCTGCCGGCGGGGGCGAGGACGAATCCGTGCTCGCCGTAATGCCGGTCGGGCGGGTCCGGGGTATCGGCCGGCCAGGAGTCGGGTTTGGCGGCGCGGCAGGCCAGCGTGTCCGCGGTCGGCACGGCGCAGACCACGCCGTTGCCCGCCGCGAACCGTGAACCCGTCGGCAGCAGGGGATAGGACCCCTCGTCGGTTCCCACGTCGTCGTGCCCGATCTCGCCGGCGTGCGTCAGCGACACCGACGCCATCGAGACCCCGGACGAGGAGCCGGGCAGCGGACCCCGACAGTAGATCCCGAGATCCGGGATCAGGCTGTCCTGGCAGCGCAGGCCCGCGGGGGTGCTGAACACCCAGCCCGACGTGCTCGGGTGCGCCCCGAAGATCTGGTAACCCGCCGGATCGACCGCGGGATACGCGTCGAGGTCGGGGAAACCGGGCGGGGTCGCCGCCGCCGGTGCGGCGCCGGCCAGTAGCCCGGTCACCACGATGACGAGTGCACGCATGACCGGACTATCGGGTCCCGCCGACCCCGCGTTAGCGACCAAAAGTAGAACACGTTCTAGCCTGGGCGAGCAGCTGGCGATATTCTCGAACCGATGCTTGACCAGACACCTGTCCAGATCGCGTGGGTGACCCGCGATCTGGCGGCCACCGAGGCGGCGCTGAGCGCACTGCTCGGCGCCAAGACCTGGGTGCGCATGCCCGGCGTGCACTTCGGCCCGCAGACGTGCACCTACCGCGGCCGGCCCGCCGACCACGTCGCCGACATCGCGCTGAGTTACGCCGGGGACACCCAGCTCGAGGTGATCGCCCCGGTGCGCGGGGACAGCGTCTACACCGAGTTCCTGGACCGCAGCGGACCCGGACTGCACCACGTGTGCCGGGCCGCCCCCGATGCCGACGCGTTCGACACCGCGGTGCGCGACGCACAGCGCGACGGCGCCGAGGTCACCATGGCGGGAACGATGCCCGGCGGCATGCGCTTCGCCTACCTCTCGGCCGCCGACGCCGGTGTGCCCTACCTCGAAATCGCCTACATCCCAGCTGAATTCGCTGCATTCTTCGACCACATCAAACAGGAGCAGAAGTGAGCATGCACATCCCCGACACCGTCCGCTCGGCCGACGTCACGTCGTGGTCCGACGAGGTGGACGTCGTCGTCCTCGGATTCGGCATCGCCGGCGGGTGCGCGGCGGTCAGTGCGGCCGCCGCCGGCGCGCGTGTGCTGGTGCTCGAGAAGGCGGCCGCCGCGGGCGGCACCACGTCGATGGCCGGCGGGCACTTCTACCTGGGCGGGGGCACCGCCGTCCAACAGGCCACCGGGCACGACGATTCGCCCGAGGAGATGTACAAGTACCTTGTGTCGCAATCACGCGACCCTGAACACGACAAGATCCGCGCCTACTGCGAGGGCAGCGTCGAACACTTCGACTGGCTCGAGGACCTCGGATTCCAGTTCGAGCGCAGCTACTACCCGGGCAAGGTGGTCGTGCCGCCCGGCACCGAGGGCCTGTCCTACACCGGCAACGAGAAGGTCTGGCCGTTCTGCGAGCAGGCCGTGCCCGCCCCGCGCGGCCATTCCGTGCCGGTGCCCGGGGAACTGGGCGGCGCCTCGATGGTGATCGAGCTGCTGGTGAAGCGGGCCGCCGACCTGGGCGTGCAGTTCCGCTACGAGACCGGAGCGACGGCGCTGGTGGTCGACGACGACGGTGCCGTGGTGGGGGTGCGCTGGAAGCACTTCGGCGAGACCGGCGACGTGTCGGCCGGCGCGGTGGTGATCGCCGCCGGCGGGTTCGCGATGAACGCCGCGATGGTCGCCGAGTACACCCCGGCACTCGGGGCCGAACGCAAGACCAAGCACCACGGCACCGTGGCGCCCTACATCCTCGGCAACCCGAACGACGACGGACTCGGCATCGGGCTGGGCGTCTCGGCCGGCGGCGTCGCGACGAACATGGACGAACTGTTCATCACCGCCGCGGCCTATCCGCCCGAGATCCTGCTCACCGGGGTGATCGTGAACGCGGAAGGCAAGCGGTTCGTCGCCGAGGACTCCTACCACGCGCGGACATCGGCGTTCGTGCTCGAACAACCCGATCAGGTCGCCTACCTGATCGTCGACGAGGCGCACATGCAGATGCCCGCGATGCCGCTGATCAAGTTCATCGACGGCTGGGAGACGGTCGCGGAGATGGAGCAGGCGCTGGGCATCCCGGCCGGGAATCTGGCGGCCACGCTGGAGCGCTACAACGCCAACGCCGCCCAGGGCTCCGACCCCGACTTCCACAAGCAGCCCGAATACGTTGCCGCACAGGACAAGGGCCCGTGGGCGGCGTTCGACCTGTCACTGGGCCGGGCCATGTACTCGGGATTCACAATGGGCGGGCTGAAGGTGTCCATCGACGGCGAGGTGCTGCGCGAGGACGGCAGCCCGATCACCGGGCTGTACGCGGCGGGTGCGTGCGCGTCGAACATCGCCCAGGACGGCAAGGGCTACGCCAGCGGCACCCAGTTGGGCGAAGGCTCGTTCTTCGGCCGGCGGGCGGGCGAGCACGCTGCGCGGCGGGCGGCGGCGCCCGCCACGCAGCAGGCCTAGACCCGGGCGGCGGGCTTAGACACAGGCGCCCCACCCCTGAACGTTCTGCACGAAGTCACTCGAACATCGTGTGCACAACGTGAATCTCTGTTGCTGCTGAGGCCGGCGGTCCCGCGCAGGTGCGCCAGGCCTAGACCCGGGCGGGCTCCCCGCCGATCACGCCGAGTTCCCACGCGCCCTCGCCGAGCAACTTCAGCTCGCGGGTGTGGTGCCGCTGCAGCGAGCTGCGGTGGCTGACGCTGACCAGGATGGTGTCGGGCAGTTCGGTGCGCACCAGGTCGTACATCGTCAGCTCGAGGCCCTCGTCGAGCGCTGAGGTGGACTCGTCGAGGAACACGGCCTTCGGCCGGGTCAGCAGGATCCGCGCGAACGCGATGCGCTGCTGCTCGCCGGGGGAGAGCACCTTGGCCCAGTCCTGGATCTCGTCGAGGCGGTCGACGAGATGCGGTAGCGCGACCTTCTGCAGCGCCGTCCGCAGCCGGTCGTCCTCGATGTCGCCGGTCTTGCTCGGGTAGGACACCACGGCCCGCAGATCGCCGAGCGGAACGTAGGGCATCTGCGACAGGAACAGCGTCTCGTTCTCGTCGATCGGATAGGTCAGCCGTCCCGACGTGAACGGCCACAGCTGCGCGAGGCTGCGCAGCAGCGTGGTCTTGCCGGTGCCGGACTTGCCGGTGATCATCAGGCATTCGCCCGGCTCCAGGCGCAGGTTCACCGGGTCGAGCAGCACCGTGCCGTCCGGGGTGCGGACCTCGACGTTCTCGAGCGTGACGTTCTGGCCGGTGCAGCCCGCCACGTCGAGCGCGGGCAGCGCGCGGCCCTGCTCGTCGGCGGTGACCAGCCCGTCGAGACGGATGATCGCCGCGCGGTAGCCGGCGAACAGGTCGTAGGCGTTACGGAAGAACGACAACCCGGACTGGATCGCGCCGAACGCCGACGCCGACTGGTTGAGCGCGCCGAGCGGGATCTCCCCGGCGGCGAACCGCGGGAACTGCACCAGATAGGGCAGCGGCACGATGACCTGGCCCATCGACCAGTTCCAGCCGTTGAACAGAAGTGACCGTTTCACGTAGCGGCGGTAGTTGGTGACGACCGGCGCGAACAGCCGCCGCAGCCCGGTGCGCTCGGCGATCTCGCCGCGGTAGAAGGCCACCGCCTCCGAGGCATCGCGCAGCCGCACCAGCGCGTAGCGGAACGCGGCGTTGTACTTCTCGTTGAGGAACGACAGGTTGATGATCGGGCGGCCGATCCAGAACGCGACGATCGACGCGAAGATCACGTAGACGATGCCGATGAAGAAGATCGCGTGCGGGAGTGTCACGCCGAACATGGTGAGCGGGCCGGAGAGATCCCACAGGATCTTGCCGAACGAGGCCACCGACACCACCGCCGAGATCGCGCCGAACAGAAGCGAACTCGACGAACCGTAGTACGGCACGTTGGGCAGCGGGCCGTTGGTCGCCGTGAAGATGTCGATGTCGGACTGGATGCGCTGGTCCGGATTGTCGATGGTCTCGTCGATGAACCGGGCGCGGTAGTAGGCCCGCCCGTCGAGCCAGTCCCCGGTCATCCGGTCGGTCAGCCAGGCGCGCCACCGTAGGCAGAACCGCTGGAACAGGTACATGTCCAGCAGCAGCTGGGTGATGGAGAGCACGGCCAGGATCGAGAAGATCCCGATCGTCGACCAGAAGCCGTCGATACCGGACTGCCGGACGGCGTCGTTGTCCGAGGTCAGGCCCGACACCACCACCTGGAAGCTGGTCAGCAGATCGTTGCTCTGATAGGTGAACAGCACGTCGAGCCGGACGTTGATCATCACCGACAACAGCAAGATCGCCAGGAACAGCCACACCTTGACGCTCTCGCGCCCGGTGAAGTACGCGCCGGAGATGCGCCAGAACTGCTTGCCCCACGTGGTGAACCGGCCGATCAGCGCCAGCACGATCAGCGTCGCCACCGCCGTGTAGAGCCAGCCCTTGGCGATCCACCAAAGTGAGATCCACAGCTCGCTGCCCCAGTCCAGCGTCGGGGCGAACATTTCTTGCATGCGGGCAAGGTACCGCGACAACCTGGTCGCGGCGTGGCGGAGGCGTCAACCCGCCCGCGCGAGTCTCTCCAGCCGCCACCGTCCGTCGCCGATCAGGGAGAGCCGGCGGTCGTGCAGCAGGTGCACGCTGGCGCGGTGGCTCACGCTGACGATGATCATGTCGGGCAGCCGCTCACGCAGCAGGCCGTAGAGCATCTGCTCGAGACCCTCGTCCATCGCCGAGGTCGACTCGTCGAGGAACACCGCGCTGGGCGCCCCGAGTAGCACCCGGGCGAACGCGATGCGCTGCTGCTCACCGACCGAGAGCGCCTTCGCCCAGTCCTGGCTGTCGGCGAGCCGGATCATCAAGTGCGGCAACGCCACATCGAGTAGCGCCCGCTGGATGGCGGTGTCGTCGACGTCGCCGGGCGGGTGCGGATAGGTGACCGCGGCGCGCAGATCGCCCAGCGGCAGGTAGGGCAGCTGGGGCACGAACATCACCGCGTCGCGCCCGCGCGGCAGTCGCACCCGGCCCGTCGCGTACGGCCACAGCCCGGCCAGGCTGGCCAGCAGCACCGACTTCCCGATCCCCGACGGGCCCGCGACGACCAGCGATTCACCGCTGCCGATGTCCAGATCCAGCGGATGCAGCAGCGTCGTCCCGTCGGGCTTGCGCACCTCCACCCCGGCCACCTCCAGGTCGCCGCCGGGGGAGTCGACGACCTCGACGGCGGTGAACGTGCCCGCCCGGTCGTTCTGCTCGGCCAACCCGTCGAGCCGGATGATCGCCGCCCGGTAGCTGGCGAACTGGTCGTAGGCGTTGCGGAAGAACGACAGCGAGTCGTGGATGGCGCCGAAGGCGTTGGAGGACTGCCACACCCCGCCGAAGGAGATCCGCTGCGCGAACAGGCCCTGGGCCTGCACCAGCCACGGCAGCGGGTTGATGGCCTGGCTCATCGACACGTTCCACCCGAAGAACAGCATCATCCGGTGCAGCCAGTGCCGGTAGTTGTCCATCACCGCGTCGAGGCGCCCACGCAGCAGCGAGCGTTCGGCCGGTTCACCGCGGTAGAGGCCGATCGCCGCGCTGCCGTCGCGCACCCGCACCAGCGCGTACCGGAAACCCGCGTTACGCAACTCGTTGAGGTAACTGAGCCGGATCAGCGGACGGCCGATCGCGAACGCCACGATGGTCGCCACCGCCACGTACACCAGCACGATCCAGAACAGGGCGCGCTGCAGCGTCACCCCGCCGAGCGTGACCGGTTCGGAGAGCCGCCACAGGATGGCGCCGAACGACAGCACCGACAGCACGGCCTCGACCGCGCCGAACAGCAGCGTGTTGCCGGAGTTGTAGATCGGGTTGTTGGTGTCGCCGCCCACACCGGTGGTGAACACGTCGACGTCCTGCTGGATGCGCTGATCGGGGTTGTCGATCGGCCGGCCCGCGAATTGCGCCCGGTAGTAGGCCAGGTCGCCGAGCCAGCCGTCGATGAAGCGCCGGCTCAGCCAGATCCGCCACCGCATGATGAACCGCTGCGTGAGGTACATGTCGAGCAGCAGGCGCACGATGTAGCAGCCGGCGAGCACCGCGAACACCACCATCGTGGCCCAGAACCCCGCGATGCCGCTCGACCGGCCCGCCCCCTGCGAGAACGCGATCTGCAGCGCGGTGAACAGGTCGTTGACGTAGTAGGTCAGCAGCACGTTGATGCGCACCGAGACGATCACCGACAGCAGCAACAGCCCGACCAGCGCCCAGACCTTCAGGCTGGCCCGGCCGGTGAAGTAGCCGCCGGTGACCCGCCAGAACTGGCGGCCCCATTCGGTGAACCGCCCGATCAGCACCAACACGACGCCCAGACAGAGCGCACTCACCGCGAACGCGGTGAGCACCCAGATCGTCGAGCTGACCCACTCACGGCCCCAGTCGAGGGTCGGCTGGAACGACTCGGTGTCCACGACGCGCACCCCCCCTTCCGCGGTCCGGCCTGCGGCGAAGTTACCGCAGGACCGCCGCGCCGACGGGGAACGCGCCGCGATTGCCCAGGCCGTGGGAGGCACGCACCCGGGGAACGCGCCCGCGTACCGTGATCATGTGGCACGCACCTCATCGAAGACGACGAAATCCTCGACCGGGCGCCTGTCCGGCCGGTTCTGGAAACTCCTCGGCGCCAGCACGGACAAGGACCAGAGCCGCTCGATGGAGCAGGTCCGCGCGGCAACCGATTTCGACGCCAAGGCCGCCGACCTCGACGACGAGCAGCTGCGCAAGGCCGCCACTCTGCTCGAGCTCGGCGACCTGGCGGACTCGGCCGACATCCCGCAGTTCCTGGCGATCGCGCGGGAGGCCTCCGACCGCGCCACCGGCCTGCGCGCGTTCGATGTGCAGCTGCTCGGTGCGCAGCGGATGCTCGCCGGCGATGTCGTCGAGATGGCCACCGGCGAGGGCAAGACCCTCTCCGGCGCGATCGCGGCCGCCGGTTACGCGCTGGCGGGGCGCAACGTGCACGTCATCACGATCAACGACTACCTGGCCCGCCGCGACGCCGAGTGGATGGGTCCGCTGATCGAGGCCATGGGGTTGACGGTCGGCTGGATCACCGCCGACTCCACCCCCGCCGAGCGCCGCGCCGCCTACGAGTGCGACATCACCTACGCCTCGGTCAACGAGATCGGCTTCGACGTGCTGCGCGACCAGCTGGTCACCGATGTCGCCGACCTGGTGTCGCCGAACCCCGACGTCGCACTCATCGACGAGGCCGACTCGGTGCTCGTCGACGAGGCGCTGGTGCCGCTGGTGCTGGCGGGCACCAGCCACCGCGAGTCGCCGCGGGTGGACCTGATCCGGTTCGTCGGCGAGCTCGTCGAGGGCACCGATTACGCCACCGACGCCGAGGGCCGCAACGTCCACCTCACCGAATCCGGCGCCCAGAAGATCGAGGCCCGGCTCGGCGGTATCGACCTGTACTCCGAGGAGCACGTCGCGACCACGCTGACCGAGGTCAACGTCGCGCTGCACGCGCACGTACTGCTGCAGCGCGACGTGCACTACATCGTCCGCGACGACGCGGTGCACCTGATCAACGCCTCCCGCGGCCGGATCGCCACGCTGCAGCGCTGGCCGGACGGGCTTCAGGCCGCGGTGGAGGCCAAGGAGGGCATCGAGACCACCGAGACGGGCGAGGTGCTCGACACCATCACGGTGCAGGCGCTGATCAACCGCTACCCGACGGTGTGCGGGATGACCGGTACCGCGCTGGCCGCCGGTGAGCAGCTGCGCCAGTTCTACAAGCTGGGGGTCTCGCCGATCCCGCCCAACGCGCCCAACATCCGCGAGGACGAACCCGACCGCGTCTACGTCACCGCGGCCGCCCGCAACGACGCTGTCGTCGACCACATCGCCGAGGTGCACAAGACGCGTCAACCGATCCTCGTCGGCACCCGCGACGTCGCCGAGTCCGAGGACCTGCACCGCCGGCTGGTCAAGGCCGGTGTGCCCGCGGTGGTGCTGAACGCCAAGAACGACGCCGAGGAGGCAGCGGTCATCGCCGAAGCCGGCAAGCTCGGCGCGGTCACCGTGTCGACCCAGATGGCCGGCCGCGGCACCGACATCCGGCTGGGCGGCTCCGACGAAGCCGACCACGACGCCGTCGCCGACCTGGGCGGTCTGCACGTGATCGGAACCGGTAGGCACCACACCGAACGGCTCGACAACCAGCTGCGCGGCCGCGCCGGCCGGCAGGGCGACCCCGGCTCCACGGTGTTCTTCTCCAGCTGGGAGGACGACGTCGTGGTGTCGCACCTGGACGCCGGCAAGCTGCCGCTGGACTGCGACGAGGACGGCAAGGTGCTCAGCCCCAAGGCGGCCAGCCTGCTCGAGCACGCCCAGCGCATCGCCGAGGGTCGGCTGCTCGACGTGCACGCCAACACCTGGCGCTACAACCAGCTGATCGCCCAGCAGCGCGCCATCCTGGTGGAACGCCGCGACACCCTGCTGCGCACCGCGACCGCCAGGGACGAACTGGCCAACCTGTCCCCGGAGCGGTACGCCGACCTCAGTGAGCAGGTGGGTGAGGAGAAGCTGGAGAAGATCTGCCGGCTGATCATGCTGTACCACCTGGACCGCGGCTGGGCCGATCACCTCGCCTACCTGGCCGACATCCGGGAGAGCATCCACCTGCGCGCGCTGGGCAGGCAGAACCCGCTCGACGAGTTCCACCGCCTCGCCGTCGACGCGTTCGGATCCCTGGCCGCCGACGCGATCGAGGCCGCCCAGCAGACCTTCGACACCGCGCCGTCGATCGAGGACGAGCCGGGGGTCGACCTGTCGAAGCTGGCGCGGCCGACCTCGACGTGGACGTACATGGTCCACGACAACCCGCTCAACGACGACACCCTCTCGGCGCTGAGCCTGCCCGGGGTGTTCCGCTAGGTTCTACCCATGGCCCGCGGGTTGGAACACGGGGAAACCCCGGCGCCGCGCGACCGGATCTGGACGGTGCCCAACGCGCTGTCGGTGATCCGGCTCGTGCTGGTCCCGGTGTTCCTGGTGCTGCTGCTCGTTCTGCACGCCAACGCCTGGGCCGTCGCCGTGCTGATGTTCAGCGGAGTGTCCGACTGGGCCGACGGCAAGATCGCGCGGCTGTTCGCCAACCAGTCCTCCCGGCTGGGCGCGCTGCTCGATCCGGCGGTCGACCGCATCTACATGATCGTGACCCCGGTCGCCATGGCGCTCGCCGGCGCGGTGCCGTGGTGGATCGTCGCGACGCTGCTGGGCCGCGACCTGGTGCTGGCGACCACGCTGCCGCTGCTGCGCAGCCGCGGCCTGACGGCGCTGCCGGTCACCTACATCGGCAAGGCCGCCACGTTCGCGCTGATGTCCGGCCTCCCGCTGGTCCTGCTCGGGCAAGGTTCCGGGCAGGACACTGCGCAGTGGACCCGGGTGGTGCTGGCCATCGGCTGGGGCTTCCTGATCTGGGGCATGGCGATGTACCTGTGGTCCGGGGTGCTGTACCTGCTGCAGGTGGGCATGGTCGCGCGACGCATGCCCCGGGTGTCGTCCCGAACGTCGGTCCCGTGACCGAGCTGGGGGGCTGGGATCCCACGTCCGGGCGCAGCGCGCACCGGGCGGGCGCCCCGACGCTGATCCCGGTGCCGTCCCTGCTGCGGTCCCTGCTGTCCGACCACCTCGACCCCGGCTATGCCGCCGCCGCACGCTCACCGCATCCGCGCCGTGCCGTCGACCGGGTGTGGCAGGTGGCCGCCGCGGCGCTGGTGGCCGCGGTGTTCGCGCTGGCCTGGTCGCAGGCCAAGGCCACCGCGCCGGGGGTCCGGGAGTCCCAGCAGGTGCTCGCCGCCAGCGTGCGCTCGGCCGAGGCGTCCACCGACGAGCTGACCGTCCGGCGCAACGGGCTGGCCGCCGATGTGGACTCCGAGCGCCGCAGCCGGCTGGCCGGCGACGCGACCGGCCGGCAACTGCTCGGCGACCTCGACCAGGCGAACTTCGCGGCGGCCGCCACCCCGGTGATCGGGCCCGGACTGACCGTCACCGTCACCGATCCCGGTGTCACGCGCGACCTCACCGACGTGTCCAAGCAGCGGGTCGAGGGCAGCCGGCAGGTGATCCTCGACCGGGACCTGCAGCTGGTGGTCAACTCGCTGTGGCTCAGTGGCGCCGAGGCGATCTCGGTCGGGGGAGTGCGCATCGGCCCCAACGTGACCATCCGGCAGGCGGGCGGCGGCATCCTGGTCGACAATCAACCGATCGCCAGTCCCTACGCCATCCTCGCGGTGGGCCCGCCGCACGCGATGGCCGACACCTTCAACCGCAGCTCGGGCCTGCAGCGGCTGCGGCTGCTCGAGTCGTCCTACGGAGTCGGGGTGAGTGTGGCGAACGGGGACGGGCTGACCCTGCCCGCCGGCTCGATCCGCGATCTGAACTTCGCCACCGAGTCGGGGCCGAAGTGAGAGGCACATCCGCGTGATCGGCATCATCGCGCTCGTCGTCGGCATCGTCATCGGGGTGGTGTTCCACCCCAGCGTTCCCGAGGTGATCCAGCCGTATCTGCCCATCGCCGTCGTCGCCGCGCTGGACGCGGTGTTCGGCGGCCTGCGCGCCTACCTGGAGAAGATCTTCGACGCCAAGGTGTTCGTGGTGTCGTTCGTCTTCAACGTCCTGGTGGCGGCCCTGATCGTCTACGTCGGCGACCAGCTCGGAGTGGGCACGCAACTGTCCACCGCGATCATCGTCGTCCTCGGCATCCGGATCTTCGGCAACGCCGCGGCGCTGCGGCGGAGGCTGTTCGGGGCGTGAGATGAGCAACGAGCAGCACGGCCGCCACGAGCTGCCCCCCGAGGCCGGGACCGCCCCGCGCGGCGGGCGCCGGGTGTTCGGGGTGCTGGCGGTGCTGCTGTGCCTGGTGCTCGGCATCGCGATCGCCACGCAGGTGCGGCAGACCGATTCGGGCGACTCCCTGGAAACCGCCCGCCCCGCCGACCTGCTGGTGCTGCTCGACTCGCTGCAGCAGCGCGAGGCGGCCCTCAACTCCGAGGTCGCGGACCTGCAGCGGACACTGGCCGAACTGCAGGCCTCGGGCAGCAGCGACCAGGCCGCGATCGAGAACGCCAGGGCCCGGCTGGCGGCGCTTTCGATTCTGATCGGCACCGTGGCCGCGACCGGGCCGGGGGTGACGCTGACGATCACCGACCCTGCGCCGGGCGTGGCGGCCGAGACGATGCTCGACGTGATCAACGAGCTGCGCGCCGCGGGCGCCGAGGCGATGGAGATCCGCGGCGGGCAGAACTCCGTGCGCATCGGCGTGGACACCTGGGTGGTCGGGCCCCCGGGTGCGCTGATCGTCGATTCGGCCACGCTCAATCCCGCGTATTCCGTTGTGGCCATTGGGGATCCGCCGACACTGGCGGCCGCGATGAACATCCCCGGCGGAGCGATGGACAGCATCGAACGCGTCGGCGGGACGATGGTGGTACAACAGTCCGACCGGGTCGACGTGACCGCCTTGCGGCAACCGAAACCGCGCCAATACGCTCAGCCCGTCAAGTGACGTGACCGTCAGGTCGCACGAGAACCAAGGAGCGCCGTGACCGAGATTCCCGCCGACCTGTCCTACACCGCCGAACACGAGTGGGTGGCGCGCAGCGGCGACGACACGGTCCGCGTCGGCATCACCGACTTCGCGCAGTCCGCGCTGGGCGACGTGGTGTTCGTCCAGCTGCCCGACGTCGGGGCGGAGATCAGCGCGGGGGAGTCCTTCGGCGAGGTGGAGTCGACGAAGTCGGTGTCGGATCTCTACGCCCCCGTCACCGCGAAAGTCGTTGCGGTCAATGGTGATCTGGAGTCGAATCCGCAGCTGGTCAACTCCGACCCGTACGGCGAGGGCTGGCTGGTCGAACTGCAGGCCGACGGCGAGTCGCTGCGCGCCGCGCTGGACGCGCTGCTCGACGCGGAGGGCTACCGCGCCCACGTGACCGAGTAGGTGTTGTTAGGGTCGGTGCGACCAGGATGCGGATCCGGCCGTGGTGGACACAACGCGGTCCACTGCACGGTACGGTCGACACCAGCGGCGCGATGGCTGGATGTCCCGGCCGGATACCGCCACAGCAGCCAGTGAGGAGCAGCGGGTGACGGAAAAAGACTTCAACTCGGGGGCCGACTCTGACGAAGTCACCGTGGAAACGACATCGGTCTTCCGCGCCGACTTCCTCAACGAGCTCGACGCACCGCCCGCGGCGGGCGGCGAGAGCGCGGTGTCCGGCGTCGAAGGGCTGCCGGTGGGGTCGGCGCTGCTGGTGGTGAAGCGGGGGCCCAACGCGGGCTCGCGGTTCCTGTTGGACCAGCCCACCACGTCGGCGGGCCGGCATCCCGACAGCGACATCTTCCTCGACGACGTCACCGTGAGCCGCCGGCATGCGGAGTTCCGCCTCGAGGGCGGCGAGTTCCAGGTCGTCGACGTCGGCAGCCTCAACGGCACCTACGTCAACCGGGAGCCCGTCGACTCCGCGGTACTGGCCAACGGCGACGAGGTGCAGATCGGCAAGTTCCGCCTGGTGTTCCTGACCGGACCCAAGGGCGACGACGGCAACCCAGCCTGACGCAGCCGAGTAACCGACCTACCGACCGCGGCGGCGACCTGCGATGACCCAACCCGAGACCCCGGCGCTCGCCGGGATGTCCATCGGGGTCGTGCTGGACACGCTGCGCTCCGAGTTCCCCGACGTCACGATCTCCAAGATCCGGTTCCTCGAGGCCGAAGGGCTCGTCACACCGCAGCGCACCGCGTCGGGCTACCGGCGCTTCACCGCCTACGACTGTGCCCGACTGCGCTTCATCCTCACCGCGCAGCGTGATCACTATCTGCCGCTGAAGGTGATCAAGGCCCAGCTCGACGCGCTGCCCGACGGTGAACTGCCGCAGAGCGGTTCGGCCTACGCCGCTCCCCGCCTGGTGCCGGTGGGCGGCTCAGACGGCGCGGAGGCGGTGCTCCCAAGTGCGCCGGCCCAGAGCCGCCTCAGCCGCGAGGCGCTGCTGGAACGCTCGGGCGTCGACGAGGAGTTGCTGAACTCTCTGGTCAAAGCCGGCATCATCACGCCGATCTTCAAGGGCGCCGGCACCGTGTTCTTCGACGAGCACGCAGTGGTCATCGCCCAGTGCGCCCGGGCGCTGGCGGACTACGGCGTCGAACCGCGGCACCTGCGGGCGTTCCGGTCCGCGGCCGACCGGCAGTCGGACCTGATCGCCCAGATCGCGGGCCCGGTCGTCAAGGCGGGCAAGGCCGGCGCGCGCGACCGCGCCGACGACCTGGCACGCGAGGTGGCGGCCCTGGCGATCACGTTGCACACGTCGTTGATCAAGTCGGCCGTACGCGACGTTCTCGATCGCTGAGGACTAGACTCGATTCGACGGCTTCACCGTCGCGTCCGGGCCGTCGACAGGGCCGGACGGAACAGGGCAACACCGGTGCGGAGGGCAGGCACACATGGGTGAGGTTCGCGTCGTCGGAATCCGCGTGGAACAGCCGCAGAACCAGCCCGTTCTGTTGCTGCGGGAGTCCAACGGCGACCGCTATCTGCCGATCTGGATCGGGCAGTCCGAGGCCGCGGCCATCGCCCTGGAGCAGCAGGGGGTGGAGCCCGCCCGGCCGCTCACCCACGACCTGTTCCGCGATGTCATTGCCGCCCTTGGTCATTCACTCAAAGAAGTGCGCATCGTCGATCTGCAGGAAGGCACGTTCTACGCCGACCTGATCTTCGACCGCGACATCAAGGTCTCGGCGCGGCCGTCGGATTCGGTGGCCATCGCGCTGCGGGTCGGGGTGCCGATCTACGTCGAGGAGGCGGTGCTCGCCGAAGCCGGGCTGCTGATCCCCGACGAGAACGACGACGAGGCGACCGGCGCCGTCCGCGAGGATGAGGTGGAGAAGTTCAAGGAGTTCCTGGATTCGGTGTCCCCGGACGACTTCAAAGCGACCTAGGACTGCCGCCTAGCGCCTCTTGGTCACGGATGCGTCTCGTCGCGCTCGACACGCGGGGCGAGTTTCCGGCACCTCCCCGACGGGCAGCCATACTTGGTCCCGACGGGCAGTCAAGACAGTCGTCCGAGCGTATGCTCGAACGAGGTTCGGGCTGGGATAACGTGCGCCCACGCAGGTCAGGCGACGCGAGTTCGATCGGCGAGAGGATTCGACAAGTGGGAGACACGCCCCGCCAGGAGCAACTGGATCTCAACACCGGCTCTCCTTCGGCGGACCCTCTTCCCCGGGCGGCCGAGCCGGTGCAGGCCGGTCTGTTCCCCGATGACTCGGTGCCCGACGAACTCGTCGGCTACCGCGGGCCCAGCGCCTGCCAGATCGCCGGCATCACCTACCGGCAGCTCGACTACTGGGCCAGGACCTCACTGGTGGTGCCCTCGATCCGCGGCGCCGCGGGATCGGGCAGCCAGCGGCTGTACTCCTTCAAGGACATCCTCGTCCTCAAGATCGTCAAACGCCTCCTCGACACCGGCATCTCGCTGCACAACATCCGTGTCGCGGTCGACCATCTGCGCCAGCGCGGCGTCTCCGATCTGGCCAACATCACGCTGTTCTCCGACGGCACCACGGTCTACGAGTGCACCTCGGCCGAGGAAGTGGTGGATCTGCTGCAGGGCGGTCAGGGCGTGTTCGGCATCGCGGTCTCGGGCGCGATGCGGGAACTCACGGGCGCCATCGCCGACTTCCCGGGTGAGCGTGCCGACGGCGGCGAGTCGATCTCCGCGCCCGAGGACGAACTCGCCTCCCGGCGCAAGCACCGCGACCGCAAGATCGGCTGATCGGGCGATCGCGAATCCGGGCCGGTAGACTCGGGTCCGCATCGCCCTCTCGCGGGAGAGTTCCGTGGCCGCCAGTCACGGACGCCGAAGGAGCAACACCTCTCCGTCAACCTCTCAGGCACCCCGGACCGCGACCGGCCCCGATGCCTCTGGAAAGCGGTGCCTCGCACCCGCCCATGGGGAAAGGCCAACTCGACCCGCGTCGAGAGTGCCGAATCTCTCAGGCCGCCCGGGACCGGGCCGACGACAGAGGGGGAGGAGCCGCTCCGCGTGCGCTCCTCGCGCCCGAACGTCGGGAGACGTCCCTCGTGTCTGATCAGCCCACCCCCACCGAGCTCACCTTCGTCGACCGCCACATCGGCCCGGACGCCGACGCCGTCGCCACGCTGCTCACCACCATCGGCGTCGACTCCCTCGACGAACTCGCCGCCAAGGCGCTGCCCGCCGGCATCCTCGACGCACTGACCGACGAGGGTGTGGCGCCCGGTCTCGACCACCTGCCGCCGGCGGCGTCGGAGGCGGAAGCGCTCGCCGAGTTGCGGGCGCTCGCCCAGTCGAACACCGTCGCGGTGTCGATGATCGGGCAGGGCTACTTCGACACCCTGACCCCGCCGGTGCTCAAGCGCAACATCCTCGAGAACCCGGCGTGGTACACCGCCTACACGCCCTACCAGCCCGAGATCAGCCAGGGCCGGCTGGAGGCCCTGCTGAACTTCCAGACCATGGTGACCGATCTGACCGGGCTGGAGGTGGCCAACGCCTCGATGCTGGACGAGGCCACCGCCGCTGCCGAGGCGATGACGCTGATGCAGCGCGCGGTGCGCGGCTCGGGTCGCCGGCTGGCGGTCGACACCGACGTCTATCCGCAGACCGCGGCTGTGCTCGCCACCCGCGCCGAGCCGCTCGGCATCGAGATCGTCACCGCCGACCTTCGTCAGGGTCTGCCCGAGGGCGACTTCTTCGGCGTGATCGCCCAGCTGCCCGGTGCCGGCGGCGCTGTCCACGACTGGAGCGACCTCGTCGCCCAGGCTCATGAGCGCGGCGCCTTGGTGGCGATCGGCGCCGACCTGCTCGCGCTGACGCTGATCGCGCCGCCGGGCGAGATCGGCGCGGACGTCGCGTTCGGCACCACCCAGCGGTTCGGGGTGCCGATGGGCTTCGGCGGTCCGCACGCCGGTTACCTGGCGGTGCACGCCAAGCACGCGCGGCAGCTGCCGGGCCGGCTGGTCGGGGTGTCGGTGGACGCGGACGGGGCGCCGGCCTACCGACTGGCGCTGCAGACCCGTGAACAGCACATTCGCCGCGACAAGGCGACCAGCAACATCTGCACCGCGCAGGTGCTGCTCGCCGTGATGGCCGCGATGTACGCGAGCTACCACGGGGCCGACGGCCTGCGCGCGATCGCCGGCCGCGTGCACGATCGCGCCCGGGCCCTGGCGGGCGGGCTGACCGAGGCCGGCATCGAGGTGGTGCACTCCGCGTTCTTCGACACCGTGCTGGCGCACGTGCCGGGCCGGGCCCGCGAGGTCGTCGACGCCGCCAAGCGCCGCGGCATCAACCTGTGGCTGGTCGATACCGACCACGTGTCGGTGGCCTGCGACGAGGCCACCACCGAGGCGCACGTCGCCGACGTGCTCAGCGCGTTCAGCGGCGGGGCCACCGCAGTGCCGACCGCGCGCGCCGGCGCGGACATCGCGACGAGGACCACCGAGTTCCTGACCCACCCGGCGTTCACGTCGTACCGCACCGAGACCTCGATGATGCGGTACCTGCGCTCGCTGGCCGACAAGGACATCGCGCTCGACCGCAGCATGATCCCGCTGGGCTCCTGCACGATGAAACTCAACGCGGCCGCCGAGATGGAGCCGATCACCTGGCCCGAGTTCGGCCGCCAGCACCCGTTCGCGCCGGCCTCGGACACCCCGGGCCTGCGCCGGCTGATCGCCGACCTGCAGGCGTGGCTGACCGGGATCACCGGATACGACGAGATCTCGCTGCAGCCCAACGCCGGATCGCAGGGCGAGTACGCGGGCCTGCTGGCGATCCAGGCCTACCACATCGCGAACGGCCAGGCCGAGCGCAACGTGTGCCTGATCCCGTCCAGCGCGCACGGCACCAACGCCGCATCGGCCGCGCTGGCCGGCATGAAGGTGGTCGTGGTGGCCTGCCGGGAGAACGGGGACGTCGACCTCGACGACCTGCGCGCCAAGGTGGCCGAGCACGCCGAGCGGCTCTCGGCGCTGATGATCACCTACCCGTCCACCCACGGCGTCTACGAGCACGACGTCGCCGACATCTGCGCGGCCGTGCACGACGCCGGGGGTCAGGTCTACGTCGACGGCGCCAACCTCAACGCGCTGGTCGGGCTGGCCCGGCCGGGCCGGTTCGGCGGCGACGTCAGCCACCTCAACCTGCACAAGACGTTCTGCATCCCGCACGGCGGCGGCGGGCCCGGTGTGGGTCCGGTGGCGGTGCGTGCGCACCTGGCGCCGTACCTGCCCGGGCACCCGCTGGCCGAGGAACTGTCGGACGACCTGACCGTGTCGGCGGCGCCGTACGGGTCGGCGTCGATCCTGCCGATCACGTGGGCCTACATCCGGATGATGGGCGCGGCCGGGTTGCGGTCGGCGACGCTGGTCGCGATCGCGTCGGCCAACTACATCGCCCGCCGCCTCGACGAGTACTACCCGGTGCTCTACACCGGCGAGAACGGCATGGTCGCCCACGAATGCATCCTCGATCTGCGCGGGATCACCAAGGCCACCGGTGTGACGGTCGACGACGTGGCCAAGCGCCTTGCCGACTACGGCTTCCACGCCCCGACGATGAGTTTCCCGGTGGCCGGCACGCTGATGGTGGAGCCCACCGAGAGCGAGTCGCTGGCCGAGGTCGATGCGTTCTGCGAGGCGATGATCGCGATCCGCGCCGAGATCGACAAGGTCGGCTCCGGGGTGTGGCCCGCCGACGACAATCCGCTGCGCGGCGCCCCGCACACCGCGGAATGCCTGACGGCCGACGACTGGCAGCATCCCTACACCCGGCAGGAGGCGGCGTACCCGCTGGGCCACGGGTTCCGGCCGAAGGTGTGGCCGCCGGTGCGTCGCATCGACGGCGCCTACGGCGACCGCAACCTGGTGTGCTCGTGCCCGCCCGTGGAGGCGTTCGCCTGAAAGGGACGGACGATAGGGTGTCCGGGTGACACAGCCCAGGTTGTTCATCTTCCCGCACGCCGGCGGGTCGGCGCAGTACTACGTGCCGTTCGCCAAGACGTTCACGATCGACGTCAAGCGGACGGCGGTGCAGTACCCCGGGCAGCGCGGTAAGCAGGACTTCGCGTCGTTCACCAGCCTGCCCGCGCTGGCCGACGAGGTGGTGACGATGGTGTCGCCGGACAAAGACCATGGCGGGCCCGTCTTCTTCTTCGGGCACAGCATGGGTGGCCTGCTGGCCTTCGAGGTGGCGCGCCGGTTCGAGGCGGCGGGCCGGCCGATCGGCGCGTTGTTCGTCTCGGCGGTCGCCGCACCGGGCCACGTCGGGTACGAGGACATCCCGGACGACGACGACGGCCTGCTGGCGGCGGTCAGCACGATGACGGGCGCCAATCCCGAGTTCATGAAGAACCCGGAGTTTGCCGCGGCGATCCTGCCGACGCTGCGCGGGCTCAAGGCGATCGCGAACTACTCCTGCCCGCCCGAGGTGACGCTGTCCTGCCCGATCCACGCCTACTACGGCGACGACGACGAAATCGCGACGGCCGAGAAGGTCAAGCCCTGGGCCGACCGCACCACCGCCGAGTTCACCGCCACCGAACTGCCGGGGCACCACTTTTACCTCAATGAGCACCTCGGCGAGGTGGTGCCCGACATCGAGGGCAAGATCGCGGCGCGCGCGGCCCGATAGCCTACGACACCGCTGTGGTCTTCGCCACACCATTGGCGGACCTTTCGGGAACCGTCATCTCCGACAGAGCACACCCGCGCGGTCGGGAGGGGCGCCGTCGACAGGCCGGTCCGAACCTCCCCGGACCTGCTTCTTACCGGTGAGTCAGGAACAAACACGACGCGGCCGTGCAGATTTCGCAAATTGCTTACGCGCGCGTCAAGACGAAAGGAGCATTGCGTTCAGCTGCCCTGCTCAGGTGCCCGCGTACCGGGCAGTTTCCCACCCGAGCAACCAGGATCCCCCGAGTGAGGTGGGGCGTTTGCGGTCCTGGCAAAACTCCAGGCCCGCCGGTGGGAATAAATTGCACACCCGCGTTTGCTCTCTGCGGGCGAAATTTTAGCTGGTGGCGCCGCTTTCCTCTGGCAAGCAATTCGTGGTCTAATCCTTGGTCGGATTGCACGACATTGGGTACGGGTCGGTGTTAGCCTTCGGGCGAGCGGGGGATGCGCGGCCACGAGCTGCGATTCGGTTTGCCACGCGGCAATGGGGCCGGGACGCAGAACTATTGATGAAAGGACGTCGCCATGCCTTTGCTTGAGTCGACCATTCCCGGCATCCTCGCCGAGCGGGCTCGTCAGCAGCCCGATGATGTGGCGTACACCTTCATCGACTTCGACATCGACCCGGCCGGATACGCCGAGTCGCTGACCTGGTCCCAGGTCCACCACCGCGTCCAGGTGGTCGCCGAGGAACTGCTGCGGCACGGCTCCAAGGGCGATCGCGCCGCGATCCTGGCGCCGCAGGGTCTCGAATACATCATCGCGTTCTACGGCGCCATGGCGGCGGGCTTCATCGCCGTGCCGCTGCCCGTGCCCGCCATGGGCCAGCTCGACGAGCGGGTCAACGGCGCGCTGCGCGATTGCCAGCCCGTGGCGGTGCTCACCACCTCGGCCGTCGTGCACGACATCATGACCTACGTCGGCACCCTGCCCGGCGGCAATCCGCCCGCCGTGATCGAAGTCGACGCGCTGGACTTCGACTCCCCGCGCACCATGGAGCTGAACGTCGGTCCGCTGCCCAAGACCGCGTACCTGCAGTACACCTCGGGATCCACGCGCGCGCCGGCCGGCGTGATCATGACGCACCGCAACGTGATCGCCAACGTCAAGCAGGTCTTCGACGACTACATGGAGCACCGCAACGGCATCCCGCCGCAGGACATCACGTTGGTGTCGTGGCTGCCCTTCTACCACGACATGGGTCTGATCCAGGGTGTCTTCGCGTCGCTGCTCACGCCGTCGGAGAACGGCGGTCTGCACGGCCGCCCGGCGATGCTGATGAGCCCCGTCGCGTTCCTGCAGAAGCCGGCCCGCTGGATCCAGCAGCTCGCGACCCACACGCACGCCTGGTCGGCCGCGCCGAACTTCGCGTTCGAGTTGTCGGTCCGCCGCACCAGCGACGCCGATCTGGAAGGCATGGACCTCGGCGACGTCCTGGGCATCATCAGTGGCAGCGAGCGCATCCACTCGGCCACGATCCGGCGCTTCAACGAGCGGTTCGCGAAGTTCAACATGCCCGCCACCACGGTGCGTCCGTCCTACGGGCTGGCCGAGGCCACGCTGTACGTGATCTCCGCCCCGATGGGCCACACGCCGTCCACCGTCCGGTTCGACTACGAGAAGCTCGCGGCCGGTCACGCCGAGCGCTGCGGCACCGAGGCGGGTACCGAGCTGGTCACCTACGGCGCCCCGCGGTCGTCGACCGTGCGCATCGTCGATCCGGAGACCCGCACCGAGAACCCCGACGGCAAGGTCGGCGAGATCTGGGTGCACGGCGACCAGGTCGCGATGGGCTACTGGCGCAACCCGCAGCAGACCGAGCGCACGTTCGGCGGCGAGATGGTCAATCCCTCGGAGGGCACCCCGGTCGGTCCGTGGCTGCGCACCGGCGACCTCGGCGTGATGAGCGAGGGCGAGATGTTCATCATCGGCCGCATCAAGGACATGCTGATCGTGGACGGGCGCAACCACTACCCGGACGACATCGAGGCCACCATCCAGGAGATCACCGGCGGCCGTGTGGCCGCGATCTCGGTGCTCGACGACACCAGCGAGCAGCTGGTCGCGGTCGTCGAGATGAAGAAGAAGGGCAGCTCCGAGGCCGAGGCCATGGACAAGCTGCGCGCGGTCAAACGTGAGGTGGCCTCGGCCATCAAGAAGACCCACAGCGTGCGGGTCGCCGATCTGGTGCTGGTCGCGCCCGGGTCGATCCCGATCACCACCAGCGGCAAGATTCGGCGCTCGGCCTGCGTGGATCGTTATCGCCAGGACGAGTTCAGCCGGTTGGACATCACTACATGACCTCTGCTTTCGACGAGGACGCCCTGCGGAACTGGTTGGTCGACTATCTGGTCACCAACATCGGGTGCAGCCCCGACGAGATCGATTTCGACGCACCGCTCAACGACCTCGCCGTCGGTTCGAGCGATGCCGTCGTGCTCACCGGTGAGCTCTCCGAGCTGCTCGGCCGCACCGTCTCGCCGGTGGAGTTCTGGCAGTACCCCACGATCAACGCGCTCGCCAAGTTCCTGACCGGCGGGGAGGTCGAACCGGTCGTCGAGGCCGCCGCCGCGACCGTTGGCGCCGAGTACGTGGCCGGCAACGAGCCGATCGCGGTGATCGGCCTGGGCTGCCGCTTCCCCGGTGGCACCGACCTCGACGGCAACATCGAGGGGCCGGACGCCTACTGGCAGTTCCTCACCGAGGGCCGTTCCGCGGTCCGCGAGGTTCCGGCCGACCGGTGGGAGACCTTCGCGGTGGACTCGCCCGAGGCCGCCGCGGCGCTCGCCGGAACCACCCGGTGGGGGTCGTTCCTGCGCGACGTCGACTCCTTCGACGCGGAGTTCTTCGAGATCTCGCCCAGCGAGGCCGACAAGATGGACCCGCAGCAGCGACTGCTGCTGGAGGTCACCCAGGAGGCGCTCGAGCACGCCGGCATCCAGGCGCACAGCCTGCGGCACTCCCAGACCGGGGTGTTCGCCGCAGCGTGCCTGGGGGAGTACGGCTACCTGTCGACCGTCGACCTCGGCGATGTGGACTCCTGGTCGGGCACCGGCGGTGCGCTGTCGATCATCGCCAACCGGGTGTCGTACTACTTCGACCTGCGCGGGCCCTCGATGACCATCGACACCGCGTGTTCGTCCTCGCTGGTGACGATCCACCTGGCCTGCCAGAGCCTGCGCGCGGGCGATTCGAACCTCGCGCTGGCCGCCGGGGTGAACCTGCTGCTGTCGCCGGCGGTGACCCGCAGCTTCGACCAGCTCGAGGCGATGTCCAAGACGGGGCAGTGCCACTCGTTCGACGCCGCCGCCGACGGGTTCGTCCGCGGCGAGGGCTGCGGCGTCGCAGTCCTCAAGCGGCTCTCCGACGCCCAACGCGACGGTGACCGGATCCTCGCGGTGATCCGCGGTTCGGCGGTCAACCAGGACGGCCGCTCCAACGGACTGATGGCCCCGAACCCGGCCGCCCAGATGGCGGTGCTGCGCTCGGCGTACACCGCCGCGGGCGTCGAGCCCCGCGAGGTGGACTACGTCGAGGCGCACGGCACCGGCACGCTGCTGGGCGATCCGATCGAGGCCCGCGCCCTGGGCACCGTACTGGGCAAGGGCCGGCCCGCGGAGCGCCCGCTGCTGCTGGGTGCGGTGAAGTCGAACCTCGGGCACCTCGAGGCGGCCGCCGGTATCGCCGGGTTCGCCAAGGCCGTGCTCGCCCTGCAGCACCACACGATCCCGGCCAACCTCGGCTACAAGAAGCCGAACCCGCACATCCCGTTCGACAACCTGCGCCTCAAAGTCGTGGACGCACCGACCGAGTGGGCGCAGGCCGGGCGGCCGCGCCGCGCCGGCATCTCGTCGTTCGGCTTCGGCGGCACCAACGCCCACGTCGTCATCGAGGAAGCGCCCGTCGCCGCGCCGCAGCCCGCCGAGGCCGTCGAGCCCGCCGTGACGACGCTGGTGGTGTCGGGCCGCGCGCCCGAGCGCATCGCGTCGCAGGCCGCGATGCTCGCCGAGTGGATGGCCGGCCCCGGCGCCGAGGCCACGCTCAGCGAGATCGCGCACACGCTCAACCACCACCGCTCCCAGCACGCCAAGTTCGCCACGGTGGCGGCTCGCGACCGCGAGCAGGCCATCGCCGGGCTGCGGGCACTCGCGGCCCAGCAGACCGCACCCGGGGTGGTCGGCCCACACGTCGGCGCCTGCAAGCGCGGCACGGTGTTCGTGTTCTCGGGGCAGGGTTCGCAGTGGGCGGGCATGGGCCGGCAGCTGTTGGCCGACGAGCCCGCGTTCGCCGCGGCGGTGGCCGAGATCGAGCCGGTGTTCGTCGANTTCGCAGTGGGCGGGCATGGGCCGGCAGCTGTTGGCCGACGAGCCCGCGTTCGCCGCGGCGGTGGCCGAGATCGAGCCGGTGTTCGTCGACCAGGTCGGCTTCTCGCTGCACGACATCCTCGCCGAGGGCCGCCCGGTCAGCGGCGACGCCGAGGTGCAGCCCGTGCTGATGGGCCTGCAGCTGGCCCTGACCGAGCTGTGGCGCTCCTACGGCGTGCACCCCGACGCGGTGATCGGCCACTCGATGGGCGAGGTCACCGCCGCCGTGGTGGCCGGTGCGCTGAGCCTGGCCGACGGCCTGAAGGTCATCGCCCACCGCTCGCGCATCATGTCCCGGCTGGCCGGGCAGGGCGCCGTCGGGCTCGTGGAGCTGGCGCCCGACGCGGCCGAGGCGTTCGTCGCCGACTATCCCAGCGTCGAAGTCGCGGGCTACGTGTCGCCGCGCCAGACCGTGGTCGCCGGCCTGCCCGACGAGGTGGACGCCGTCATCGCCGCGGTCGGCGCCCAGGACCGCTTCGCGCGCCGGGTCAACATGGAGGTCGCCTCCCACACCGCGCTGATGGACCCGGTGCTCGACGACCTGCGCGCGGCGTTCGCCGGGATCACCCCGCGCACGCCGACGATCCCGTTCCTGTCCACGGTCGTCGACGCCGAGGAGCCGGTGCTCGACGCCGACTACTGGGTGGCCAACGTGCGGCAGCCGGTCAGGTTCAGCCAGGCCGTCGCCGCGGCGGCGCAGGAGATCGGCACGTTCATCGAGGTCAGCGCCAACCCGATCCTGACCTACGCGGTCGCGGACACGCTGGGCACCGGCCACCACCACAGCCTCGGCACGCTGGTCAAGGACGGCGACGACACGCTGTCGTTCCACACCACGCTCAACGCGACGCACACCACCCACGCCCCGGAGACCGTCCACCCGGAGCATCAGGGCGGGCCGCTGCTCGACCTGCCCGCCACGCCGTGGCACCGCACCCACCACTGGGCGATCCGCAAACCGGTGTCCTCCGGCGCGTCCGCCCCGCGGCCGGGCACCGTGCTGGGCGCGCACACCCCGGTGGCGGGTCCGCAGCCCGGCCATCTGTGGCAGGCCCGGCTCAGCCCGCAGGCCAAGCCGTACCCGCACGCCCACCGCTTCGCCGGGGTGGAGATCGTTCCGCTGTCGGTGCTGCTGCAGACGCTCGCTCTGGCCGCGGCGCACGCCGGGGCCACGGCGGTCGCCGACGTGCGCTTCGCGTTCCCGATCGCCGTCGACGCCCCCCGCGTCGTGCAGGTGTACGCCGACGCCGACACCGTGACCATCTCGTCGGCCACCGGCGAGGAGACCGAGGACCGGCACTGGGTGCGGCACGTCACCGCGCGCATCAGCCGCGACGCGGTCGGCCCCGCCGCACCGGCGGCGACCGACGCATCGGGGTACGACCCCGCCGCGCTGGCAGAACTGCACACCGCGTGGGGCATCGACGGGCTGGCCTATCCCTGGACCGTGGAGGCGCACACCGGCGGTCGCGGGGAGTCGCGCACCGACGTGACGTTCGCCGACGCTCCCGACGCACCGCTGGCCGCGGCGCTCGACGCGGCGGTCAACCTGGGCCGTCTGGTCGACGCGTCGAGCCCCGGGCTGATGGTGCCCTCCTCGGCCGACGTCGTGGTGTTCGCAGCGACGCAGCCCAGGGCGCGCGGCACGATCGTGACCCGCAGCCGGGGCCGCGACGACGACGCGCTCGTCGTCGATATCTCGGTCACCGCCGAGGACGGCAGCCCGATCGCCGAGCTGCGCGGACTGCGGTACACGCCGGTCGAGGCGGCCGACGCTGCCGAGCCCGATGCCCCACCCCGGCGCATCGCGCACCGGCTGGACTGGCAGCCCCGGACCGCCGAGGCCGCGCACTCCGCGCTCGGCACGGTCGCTGTCGTCGGCACCGGTGAGGTCGCCACCGGGCTGCGCGCGCTGGTCGACGCCGCCGAGGTGGCCGACGCCCGGCACGTGATCTACGTGGCCGAGCCGGACGCCTCGGCGCAGTCCGACCAGGAGACCGCGGTCCGCCTCACCACCGAGGTGTCCGAGCTCGTCGGCACGCTCTCAGACCGCGGGCCGCGCGAACCGGCGACGCTGTGGATCCTCACCCGCGGGGTGTACGAGGCGGCGTCGGATGCGGCGCTGAGTCAGAGCTGCCTGTGGGGCGTGGCCGGTGTGGTCGGTGCCGAGCAGCCGCAGCTGTGGGGCGGTCTGGTGGACCTGCCCGAGAACGCCGACCTGGAGCTGTCCGCACTGGTCGACGTGCTGGCGACGCCGGTCAAGTCGGTGGCCGTCTGGCGCGACGGACAGCTGCGCACCTCGACGCTGGCCGAGATCAGCGAGGAGCCGGTGCGCGAGACGCTGCGCTGCCGGCCCGACGCGGCCTACCTGATCACCGGCGGGCTGGGCGTGCTCGGCCTGCTGATGGCCGACTGGCTCGCCGACCGGGGCGCGCGGCGCCTCGTGCTGGCCGGCCGCACCGCGCTGCCGCCGCGGCGCGACTGGGACGCCGCCTCGGACCCGGACGTCCGGGCCCGGGTCGCCGCGATCCGCGCGCTGGAACTGCGCGGCGTCAGCGTCGACACGGTGGCGGTGGACATNACCCGGACGTCCGGGCCCGGGTCGCCGCGATCCGCGCGCTGGAACTGCGCGGCGTCAGCGTCGACACGGTGGCGGTGGACATCGCCGACCGCGACGCGGTCGCCGCCGTCCTGGAGCGGCGCGACGCCGACGGCGCACCCCCGATCCGCGGCGTCATCCACGCCGCGGGCATGACCGAGGCGCAGCTGCTCACCGAGATCGAGGCCGACCGCGTGCATCGCACGGTGTGGCCGAAGATCGCCGGCGCGCGGGTGCTCGACGCGCTGTTCCCGCCCGGCAGCCTGGACTTCCTGTATCTCGCCGCGTCGGCCGGCGCCGTGTTCGGCATCCCCGGTCAGGGCGCCTACGCGGCGGGCAACGCCTACCTCGACGCGCTCGCGCGGTCCCGGCACGCCCGCGGCGACAACACCGTCAGCCTGGACTGGGTGGCCTGGCGCGGTCTGGGCTTCGGCGGCGAAGCCCAGGTCGTCGAGGCCGAACTCGAGCGGGTCGGGTCACGGCCGGTCGGGGCGAGCGAGGCGTTCGCCGCGTGGGACCACGTCACCCGATTCGACGTCGACCAGGTCGTGATGGCGCCGATGCAGTCCGCCGAGGACGCCGCGGCCGTCGCCTCCGACGCGCACCGGCCCGCGGCGCCGACGCGCAACTGGTCGGCGATGAGCGCCGAGGAGCTGCTCGCCGAACTGCGCACCGGGCTGCGCGGCATCCTCGCGACCGAGTTGCGGCTGCCCGAGGACGACGTGGCCACCGATCGGCCGTTCGCCGAGATGGGTCTGAACTCGGTGATGGCGATGTCGATCCGGCGCGAGATCGAACGCCTGGTCGGGCTGGAGTTGTCGGCGACGATGCTGTTCAACCACCCGACGGTCGACTCGTTCGCGACCTACCTCGCTCAGCAGCTGGTGCCCGACATGGACGTCGGCGGCGACGACGAGGGGGCCGACGACGAGGGGGACAGCCTGCTCGACTCGCTGTTCGACAGCGTCGAATCGAACTGAACCGGCCGGGGGATCGATGCGACGAACCACCCAGGATTTCTCGGATCGACCTGACGCGTTAGACGATGTCAGGAGTTATGTCGGGAGTTCTAGAAAGGAACACTGATGCCAGCACTGACGGCGCCCACCGTGACGACCATTCCCGCGCTCCTGGCTGACCGTGCCCGGCAGCAGCCCGAGGACACCGCGTACACGTTCGTCGACTACGAGTCGGATCCGGCCGGCATCACCGACAGCCTGACGTGGTCCGAGCTGCACCACCGGGTCCGCGTCGTCGCCGCGAAGCTCGCCACGCTGGGATCGCCCGGCGACCGCGCGGTGATCCTGGCCCCGCAGAGCCTCGAGTACATCATCGGGTTCCTCGGCGCGATCGAGGCCGGCTTCATCGCCGTGCCGTTGACCATGCCGCAGCTGCGTCAGCACGACGAGCGCGTCACCGGGGCGATGAAGGACTCCCAGCCGGTCGCGGTGCTGACCACCTCGGCGGTCGTCGACGACATCCGCCGCTACGGCCAGCTCGACTCCCGCCAGCGCCCGCCGAAGTTCATCGAGGTCGACACCCTGGACTTCGACTCGCCGCTGCGGCCCGCCGCGCCGGTGTCCCTGCCGAAGACCGCCTACCTGCAGTACACGTCGGGTTCGACCCGGCTGCCCGCCGGGGTCGTGGTCAGCCACCGCAACGTGCTACTCAACGTCGTGGAGCTGCTCACCGACTACTACGAGACGTTCCCCGACGGCGCCGCGCCCGAGGACACCACCGTGGTGTCGTGGCTGCCCTTCTACCACGACATGGGCCTGATCGTCGGGGTGTTCATCCCGATCATGCTGGGCCGGCCGGGCGCGCTGATGAGCCCGATCGCGTTCATGCAGAAGCCCGCCCGCTGGATGCAGCTGCTGGGCTCGCATCCGGGCGCGTTCACCGCGGCGCCGAACTTCGCGTTCGAGCTGGCCGTCAAGCGCACCAGCGACGAGGACATGGCCGGCAAGGATCTGAGCGGTGTGGCCGTGATGATCAACGGCGCCGAGCGCGTGCACGGCACGACGGTGCGCCGCTTCAACGAGCGCTTCGCCGCGTTCGGGCTGCCCGATTCGGCGATGCGTCCCTCCTACGGGCTGGCCGAGGCGACGGTGTACGTGGTCGCCTCCGCGGGCGGGCGGCCGCCGACGTCGGTGCGCTTCGACTACGAGAAGCTGGCGGCCGGGCACGCGGAGCGCTGCGACGACGACAACAGCGGCACCGAGCAGATCGGGCTGGGCCGGCCGCGCACCACGACCGTGCGGGTGGTGGATCCGGAGACCCTCACCGAGAACCCGGCCGGCAAGATCGGCGAGGTGTGGCTGCACGGCGAGCACGTCGCCGGCGGCTACTACCAGAACCCCGAGCTGACGCAGAAGCACTTCGCCGGCCAGCTGGCCGAGCCGACCGCCGGCACGCCCAAGGGCCCATGGCTGCGCACCGGTGACCTCGGGGTGCTGTTCGACGACGAGCTCTACCTCGTCGGCCGGATCAAGGACCTGCTGATCGTCGACGGGCGCAACCACTACCCGGACGACATCGAGGGCACCGTGGCCGAGTTCACCGGCGGCCGGGTGGCCGCGATCTCGGTCGACGACGACGCCAGCGAGCGGCTGGTGGTGATCGCCGAGCTGAAGAAGCAGGTCGATCCGGCGGAGCTGGAGGCGGTCACCCAGCAGGTCACCTCAGCGGTGTCGATGACGCACAGCGTGCGGCTGTCGGACTTCGCGCTGGTACCGCCGGGCTCGCTGCCGCTGACCACGAGCGGCAAGGTGCGCCGCGCGATGAGCAAGGACCTGTACCTCGAGGGTGCCTTCACCCGGTTGGACGCCACTAGATGACCTCAGCTTTCGACGAGGCTGCTGTTCGTCGCTGGCTCACCGACTATCTGGTCACGAACAACGGTTGCAGTCCTGAGCAGATCGCTCGAGGGGCGTCGATGCACGACCTCGGCGTGGGCTCGCGCGACGCCGTGGTGCTGACCGGGGTGCTGTCGGAGTACCTGGGCCGCCCGGTGTCGCCGGTCGACTTCTGGCAGTACCCGACGGTCGACGCGCTGGCCCGGTTCCTGACCGGCGGTGAGGTCGAGCCTGTCGACACTCCGGTCGGGGCGGCCGCGGGCCGGTCGGGGTCGGCCGACGAGCCGGTCGCGGTCGTCGGGCTGGGGTTGCGGCTGCCCGGCGGCGCGGATCTCGACGGCAACATCGAGGGCCCGGACGCGTTCTGGGACTTCCTGACCGAGGGCCGCTCGTCGGTGGTCGAGGTGCCCGCCGACCGGTGGGCCCCGTTCGACGACGGCACCGCCGAGGGTGCGGCGGCGCTGGCGGGCACCACCCGCTGGGGCTCCTACCTGCGCGACGTCGACGCGTTCGACGCCGAGTACTTCGAGGTGATCCCGCGCGAGGCGATGCGGATGGATCCGCAGCAGCGGCTGCTGCTCGAGGTGGTGCACGAGGCGCTGGAGAACGCCGGCATCCCCGCCGACGCGCTCGCCGAGACACGCACCGGCGTGTTCGCCGGCGCCAGCGCGGGGGATTACGCCCAGCTCGGCGCGTCGGATCTCAGCCAGGTGGACGCCTGGTACGGCACCGGCGGCTCGATCAGCATCATCGCCAACCGGGTGTCCTACTTCTTCGACTTCCGCGGGCCGTCGGTGACCATCGACACCGCGTGCTCGTCGTCTCTGGTGGCGATCCATCTGGCCTGCCAGAGCCTGCGCACCGGCGACTCCGATGTGGCGCTGGCCGCGGGGGTGAACCTGCTGCTGTCCCCGGCCGGCACGCGCAGCCTGGACCAAGCCGACGCGATGTCGAAGACCGGCCAGTGCCATGCCTTCGACGCCGCCGCCGACGGGTTCGTCCGCGGCGAGGGCTGCGGCGTGGCGGTGCTCAAGCGGCTGTCCGACGCCCAACGCGACGGCGACCGCATCCTCGCGGTGATCCGCGGTTCGGCGGTCAACCAGGACGGCCGCTCCAACGGCCTGATGGCGCCCAACCCGTCAGCGCAGATGGCGGTGCTGCGGGCCGCCTACGCGGCGGCCGGAGTGGACCCCCGCGAGGTGGACTACGTCGAGGCGCACGGCACCGGCACGCTGCTGGGCGATCCGATCGAGGCCCGCGCTCTGGGCACCGTACTGGGCAAGGGCCGGCCCGCGGAGCGCCCGCTGCTGCTGGGTGCGGTGAAATCGAACCTCGGGCACCTCGAGGCGGCCGCCGGTATCGCCGGGTTCGCCAAGGCCGTGCTGGCGTTGCAGCACAACACGATTCCCGCCAACCGCGGGTACGAGAACCCCAACCCGCACATCCCGTTCGACAAGCTGCGGTTGCGCGTGGTCGACGAGCACACCGAGTGGGCGCCGGCCGGGCGGCCGCGCCGCGCCGGCATCTCGTCGTTCGGCTTCGGCGGCACCAACGCCCACGTCGTCATCGAGCAGCCGCCGGTGGCCGTCCCGGCCGACACGCCGGCCGAGCCCGCCGTGACGACGCTGGTGGTGTCGGGCCGCACGCCGGAGCGCATCGCGTCGCAGGCCGCGATGCTCGCCGAGTGGATGACCGGCCCCGGCGCCGAGGCCACGCTCAGCGACGTCGCGCACACGCTCAACCACCACCGCTCTCAGCACGCCACGTTCGGCACGGTCGTCGCCCGCGACCGGGCTCACGCCGTCGAGGGTCTGCAGGCGCTGGCCGCCGGCCGGTCGGCGCCCGGGGTCGTGCCCGCGGGCGCGGTCGCGCCGAAGCCGGGAACCGTCTTCGTGTTCTCGGGGCAGGGTTCGCAGTGGGCGGGCATGGGCCGGCAGCTGTTGGCCGACGAGCCCGCGTTCGCCGCGGCGGTGGCCGAGATCGAGCCGGTGTTCGTCGACCAGGTCGGCNCGGGAACCGTCTTCGTGTTCTCGGGGCAGGGTTCGCAGTGGGCGGGCATGGGCCGGCAGCTGTTGGCCGACGAGCCCGCGTTCGCCGCGGCGGTGGCCGAGATCGAGCCGGTGTTCGTCGAACAGGTCGGCTTCTCGCTGCACGACATCCTTGCCGAGGGCCGGCCGGTCAGCGGCGACGCCGAGGTGCAGCCCGTGCTGATGGGCCTGCAGCTGGCCCTGACCGAGCTGTGGCGTTCCTACGGCGTGCACCCCGACGCGGTGATCGGCCACTCGATGGGCGAGGTCACCGCGGCCGTGGTGGCCGGCGCGCTGAGCCTGGCCGACGGCCTGAAGGTCATCGCCCACCGCTCACGCATCATGTCCCGGCTGGCCGGGCAGGGCGCCGTCGCCCTGCTGGCGCTCGACGAGCACGCCGCCGCCGCCCAGATCGCCGGCCACCCGAGCGTCGAGATCGCCGGGTACCTGTCGCCGCGCCAGACAGTGGTCGCCGGCCTGCCCGACGAGGTGGACGCCGTCATCGCCGCCGTCACCGCGCAGAACGCGTTCGCCCGCCGGGTCAACATGGAGGTCGCCTCCCACACCGCACTGATGGACCCGGTGCTGCCCGACATCCGCGCGGCGCTGGCCGACATCGACGCGGGCGCTCCGACCGTGCGGTTCCTGTCCACGGTCACCGACCCCGCCGAGACGCCGACGCTGGACGCCGACTACTGGGTGGCCAACGTGCGGCGGCCGGTGCAGTTCAGCCGGGCCGTCGCCGCCGCGGCCGCCGATCACGGCACCTTCATCGAGGTCAGCCCGCACGCCACGCTGGGGCAGCCGATCGCCGCCACGCTGGCCGAGCAGGCCGACGTCCACTCGCTCGGCACACTGGCCCGCGACGCCGACGACACCGTCACGTTCCACACCCACCTCAACGCCACGCACACCACCCGCCCGCCGCAGACCCCGCACCACGGCGAGCCGCACGTGGTGCTGCCCGCCACGCCGTGGCACCGCACCCGGCACTGGGTCGACGTCCGGCCGACGCGCCGGGTCGCCGAGGGCCGCCCCGCCACGGTTCCCGCCGACACCACGGTGCCGGCCGAGTGGTTCTGCGCACTGACCTGGCCGGTGAAAACCCTTGCTGGACAGCAGGATTCGGCCCCATCGCACGGCACATGGCTGGTCGTCGGCGACGCCCGGATCGGCGAGGCGATGGCCCGCCTGCTGGGCGGCCCGGTGAGCACGCTGGCCGCCGGCGACGACGGACTCTCCGACGCGGTGGCCGCGGCAACCCATGTGCTCTACGCCCCGGACGAGCGCGACGGCGACGAGCTGGGCTACGAACTGTTCGAGGCCGGCCGCGCGATCGCCTCGGCAGCCGCGGCGAGCCCGGCGCCGCCCGCGCTGTACCTGCTGACCCGCAACGCCCAGCCCGTCAGCGAGGGGGACCGGGCCAACCCGGCCCAGGCGGTGCTGTGGGGACTGGGCCGCACGCTGGCCCTGGAGCATCCCGAGATCTGGGGCGGCCTCGTGGACGTCGACGCGTCGGTTCCGGCGCCGGTGACGGCCCGCTGGGTGCTGGCCGAGGCGCACGCCGGGGACGGCGAGGACCAGGTCGTGTACCGGGCGGGCGAGCGCCGGGTGGCCCGGCTGGTGCACCAGCCGCCCACGGCCGCCGGCACCGCCGTACTGGATCCGAATCGGGCGCACCTGGTGATCGGCGCCACCGGCAACATCGGGCCCCGGCTGATCGAGCAGCTCGCCGCGATGGGAGCGAAAACCGTGGTGGCCGTGTCCCGGAACCCCGGCGGCCGGCTCGACGAGCTGACCGCACGGCTCGCGGCGACCGGCACGACGGTTGTCACCGCGGCCGCCGACGCCTCCGACGAGGCGGCCCTGCGCGCGCTGTTCGACCGGTTCGGCACCGACCTGCCGCCGCTGGGCGGGATCTACCTCGCCGCGATGAGCGGGGGACCGGTGACGCTGGCGGAGACGACGCACGACGACGTCGTCGCGATGTTCCGCTCCAAGATGGACGCCGCCGCGCTGCTGCACACGCTGTCGCTGGGGCACCCGGTCGAGCAGTTCGTGCTGTTCTCGTCGATCTCCGGTGTGCTCGGCTCCCGCTGGCTGGCCCATTACGCGGCGACGACGACGTTCCTGGACACGTTCGCGTTCGCCCGGCGCGCGGCCGGCCTGCCGGCCACCGCGATCAACTGGGGTCTGTGGAAGTCGCTCGCCGACGTGCAGGAGGGCTTCGAGAAGCAGGCGACGGCCGAGTCGGGCCTGGAGCCGATGGACGACGACACCGCGATCGAGGCGATGCGCCTGTTCGTCGGGCCGGGGGCGCCGGCGCGCGCCACTGTGGTGGCCGCGGACTGGCCCCGGCTGGCCGCCGCGTACCACACCCGCGCCCAGCTGCACATCCTCGACGACCTGCTCGCCGAGGACGCGGGCCCGCAGGCCGCGTTGACGGGGGACACCCCGTTCCGTGGTGAGCTGCGTGCCGCCGACCCGGCGCGCCGCAGAGATTTGCTGGCCGACCATGTCGCTGCCCAGGTCGCCGCGGCGATGGGGCTGGCCTCGGCGCACACGCTGGATCCGAGCGTCGGGTTCTTCCAGTTCGGCATGGATTCGCTGATGAGCGTAACGTTGCAGCGTTCTCTGAGCGAAAGCCTTGGGGAGGTCCTGCCCGCCTCGGTGGTGTTCGACTACCCGACCATCGAGGCGCTCACCGATTATCTGGCGTCGGTCCTGCCTGAGATAATCGAGACCGCCGGTCACGACGACGAGGTCGTGGCGGGCGAGGGCGGTGACGGCTCGGACGAGGCCGCGGACGCCTACGACGACCTGGCCGAGGACGAACTGCTTGCCAGACTTTCAGAAAGATTGAGTTGACTGAGATGACCCAAGCGTCGCCTGCTTCGCCGGATCGCCGGGCGATCATCACCGAGGCCCTGCGCAAGATCGACGATCTGAGCGCGAAGCTGGCGGCCGCCGAGAAGGCCGAGACCGAGCCGATCGCCGTCGTCGGCATCGGCGCGCGGCTGCCTGGCGGCGTCGACAACGCGTCGCAGTTCTGGCAGTTGCTGCTCGACGGCGGCAACGGCGTCATCAGGGTGCCTGCCGACCGCTGGGACGCCGACGAGTTCTACTCGCCCGACCACAGCGTGCCCGGCACCATCGTCAACCGCGAGGGCGGGTTCCTGACCACCTGGCAGCCCGACGAGTTCGACGCGGAGTTCTTCTCGATCTCCCCGCGCGAGGCCGCCGGCATGGACCCCCAGCAGCGGCTGCTGATGGAGGTGGCGGTGGAGGCGCTCGAGGACGCCAACATCAGCCCGCGGTCGCTGCGCGGCTCGTCGACCGGCGTGTTCGTCGGTCTGACCGCCAATGACTACTTCCGCTCGGTGATCGGCAAGCTCGAGCCCGAGGAGATCGACCCCTACATCCCGTTCGGCAACGCGCCGAACTTCGCGGCCGGTCGGCTGTCCTACTTCCTCGGCGTGCGGGGTCCCGCGGTGGTCAGCGACACCGCGTGCTCGTCGTCGCTGGTGTCGATCCACCTGGCCTGCCAGAGCCTGCGCCGCGGCGAGAGCGACCACGCGCTGGCCGCCGGGGTGAACCTGATCCTGAGCCCGGAGAACAACATCGCCTGCTCGCGGTGGGGCATGCTGTCGCCGACCGGCCGGTGCGCGACGTTCGACGCCGACGCCGACGGCTACGTCCGCAGCGAGGGCTGCGGCGTCGTGGTGCTCAAGCGCCTCACCGACGCGCTGCGCGACGGGGACCGCGTGCTCGCGGTCGTGCGCGGCTCGGCGGTCAACCAGGACGGCGCCAGCAGCGGCCAGACCGTCCCCAACGGCCCCGCCCAGCAGGAGCTGATGCGCACCGCGCTGGCCAACGCGCGGCTGGCCCCGTCGGACATCGACTACATCGAGGCGCACGGCACCGGCACCGGGCTGGGCGATCCCATCGAGCTCGACGCGCTGGCCGCCGTGTACGGCGACCGCAAGGATTCCGCGCCGCTGGTGCTCGGGTCGGTCAAGACGAACCTCGGGCACCTGGAGTCCGCGGCGGGCGTCACCGGTTTCATCAAGACCGCGCTGAGCCTTCAGCACGGCCACATCCCCCGGCAGCTGCACTTCACGACGCTGACCCCGCAGGCCTCCGAGGGCGCGTCGAAGTTCCACATCGTCGCCGAGCCGATGGACTGGCCGGCCCACGACCGTCCGCGCCGCGCCGCGGTGTCGTCGTTCGGGGTCAGCGGCACCAACGCCCACATCGTCCTCGAGCAGGCCCCCGAGCCCGATCCTGCGAAAACCCCCGCGGCGCAACCGGAACCGGCGGTGAGCACACTGGTGGTCACCGGCAAGACCCCGGCCCGCGTCGCGTCGCTGGCCGGTGCGCTGGCCGACTGGCTGCAGAGCCCGGACGCCGCGTCGGTCAGCCTGGCCGACGTCGCCGAGACGCTCAATCACCGCCGCGCCCAGCACCCGCGGTTCGCCACCGTCGCCGCCACCGACCGCGACCAGGCGGTCGCCGGGCTGCGGGCGGTCGCCGGGGGTTACCCGGCGCCGGGCGTGGTGCCCGTGCACGACGGCGCCTGCGGTTCCGGCACGGTGTTCCTGTACTCGGGGCAGGGCTCGCAGTGGGCGGGCATGGGCCGCCGGCTGCTGGCCGACGAGCCCGCGTTCGCCGCGGCGGTCGACGAGCTGGAGCCCGACTTCGTGGCGCAGGCCGGGTTCTCGCTGCGTGACGTGCTGGCCTCGGGGGAGACCGTGGTCGGCATCGACCGCATCCAGCCGGTGCTGGTCGGCGTGCAGCTGGCGCTGACCGCGCTGTGGCGGTCCTACGGCGTCGTCCCCGACGCCGTGATCGGGCATTCGATGGGTGAGGTGACGGCCGCCGTGGTGGCCGGGGCGCTCAGCCCGGCCGACGGCCTGAAGGTGATCTCCACCCGGTCGCGACTGATGAAGCGCCTGTCCGGGCAGGGCGCGATGGCGCTGCTGGAACTCGACGCCGCGGCCGCCGAGGAGCTGATCGCCGGCTACGACGGGTTGACGGTGGCCGTCTACGCGTCCCCGCACCAGACCGTGATCGCCGGCCCGCCGGACCAGGTCGACGCCGCGGTCGCGGTGGTCGACGCGCAGGACCGGCTGGCCCGCCGCGTCGACGTCGACGTGGCCTCGCACCACCCGATCATCGATCCGATCCTCGACGAGCTGCGCACCGAACTGGCGACGCTGCAGCCGAAGGCCCCGGCCATCCCGGTGATCGTCACCACCGATCAGCGCCCCACCGACGGGTCGAACGTGTTCGACGCCGATCACTGGGTGGCCAACCTGCGCAACCCGGTGCGGTTCGCCCGCGCGGTCGCCACCGCCGGGGCCGACCACGCCGTGTTCGTCGAGGTCAGCCCGCACCCGCTGCTGGGCTACGCGATCAAGGACACGCTGGCCGAGCAGCACCACCACAGCATCGCCACGCTGCAGCGCGACGCCAACGACACGCTGACCTTCCGCACGAACCTCAACGCCACCCACACGACGCGTCCCCCGAAGACGCCCGAGCGGCCAGGCCCGCGGGTGCAGATCCCGACCACGCCGTGGCACCATTCGCACCACTGGATTCACACGGCCGCGATGCGAAAGGCGGCTGCGGACAACGGTTCTGCGGTGTCGCCGGCGAGCGGCGAGGGCGGCTACCACGAGTGGATGCACCGGCTGAGCTGGCCGGTGCGCGAGCTCGGCGGTGCCCGCGCCGACGGCTCCTGGCTGGCGCTCTCCGACGACGAGGGCCTGGCGAGGGCGCTGGGCGCGCAGGGGTTGCCGCTGTCCGCGCTGGACGATCCCGCCGCGCTCCGGAGTGCTGTCGGCGCAGCGGATGTCGTCGTGTACGCACCGTCGGTGCCCGCGCAGCGCTTCGACGCCGCCGCGGCCTACCAGGTGTTCGACGAGCTGCGCCGCCTCGTGGTCACGCTGGCCGGAACCGGTTCGGCACCAAGGCTTTTCATCGTGACGCGCAACGCGCAGCCGGTCGTCGACGGGGACCGCGCGAACCCCGCGCACGCAGTGCTGTGGGGCCAGGGCCGCACGCTGGCGCTGGAACATCCCGAGTTCTGGGGCGGCCTGGTCGACGTCGACGAGACGTTGCCGCCGGAACTGCTGGGCGCCTACCTACGCACCGAGGCGTCGACGCTGGGGGACACCGACCGCGACGACCAGGTGGTCTACCGGGTCGGCGAACGGCGCGTTCCGAGGCTGGAGTCGGCGGCGCTGCCGGCGGTGGCGGTCAGCCGCCTCGAGGGCGGCACCAGTCACCTCGTGGTCGGCGCCACCGGCAACGTCGGCCCGTATCTGATCCGCCAGCTCGCCGAGATGGGCGCCTCGACGGTCGTCGCGGTGTCGCGGCGCGGCACGGGGCTCGCCGAGCTGGCCGCCGAGCTGGCCCCGCACGGCACCACGCTGGTCGAGGTCGCCGCGGACGCCGCCGACGAGGCGTCGATGGCGGCGGTGTTCGACCGGTTCGGGGCGGACCTGCCGCCGCTCGACGGCGTGTACCTCGCGTCGCTGGCGGGCGGCGAAGCGCTGCTGACCGACATGACCGACGACGACCTGCGGCCGATGTTCCGGGCCAAGGTCGACGCCGCGGCGGTGCTGCACAAGCTGTCGCTGACCACTGCCGTACGCCGGTTCGTGCTGTTCTCGTCGATCACCGGGCTGCTCGGTTCCCGCGCGGTCGCCCACTACACGGCGGCCAACGCCTTCGCCGACGCGTTCGCCTACGCCCGCCGCGCGCTGGGCCTGCCGGCGACGGTCGTCGACTGGGGCCTGTGGAAGTCATGGTCGGACGCCCAGCCGCAGATGAAGGCGGCCGGGTTGGAGCCCATGCCCAACGACGTCGCGATCCGGATGCTGCCGACGGTGCTCAGCCCCGACGCCGGCACGCAGATCGTGCTCGCGGGCGCCGACTGGCCCCGGCTGGCCGATGCGTACCGGATGCGCGCCGCGGTCAAGGTGCTCGACCACCTGGTCAGCGGTCCGGTCGACGGAGCGGACCTGTCGGCATTGCCGGCACCCGCGTGGGGCACGGTGCTCGGCGACCCGGTCGAGGCGGCCGGTCACGATCACGTGTGGCGGGCGCGGCTGCAGCCCGGCGAACGGTCCTACCCCGTCGCGCACCGCGTGCGCGGCGTCGAGGTGGTACCGGTGTCGGTGGTGCTGCACACGCTCTCGGCCGTGGCCGCCCGCATCGGTGACGGAAAGGTCGCCGGGGACATCCGCTTCGAGTACCCGATCGTCGCCGACCAGCCGAAGGTCGTCCACGTCGTCGCCACGGGCGACGCGCTCAGCGTGTGGTCGAGCGCGGGACCCGACACCCCCGAGCAGAAGTGGACCCGGCACGCCGGGGCCACGCTGGTCGCTGCCCCCGGGGCGGCGCCGCAGGGCGATCAGAGCCCGGTCGGGACGGTGTTCGACGCCGCGGCGATCGAGGAGATGCAGCGCGCGTGGGGGGTGGAGGGCCGGCCGTTCTCCTGGACCGTCGCCGACGCCACGGCCACCGCCGCCGGCGCCCGGGGCACGGTCGACGTGCCCACGGAGACGGACACGCCTGCCGCGGCACTGCTGGACGCCGCTGTGCACGTGGCCCGGCTCGCCGACGCTGACAACCCGGCACTGCTGCTGCCCGCGGGCGCCGAGAGCATCGCCGCGGCCGACGCCGCGGCGGACGGGTCGGCGGTGATCGAGGTGTACCGGCGGGCGGGCGCCGGCGACGGACTGGTCGTCGACGCGCTGGTCACCGGGCCCGACGGTGCGGTGTGGGTGGACATCCGCGGGTTGCACTTCGCCCCGGTGGAGTCGGCCCCGGCCCCGAGTGCAGGCCAGACAGCAACGGCGGCAACCGAATTCGTCGACTGGTCGACGATGTCGGGCACGGAGACGGTCACGCAGCTGCGGGTGCGGCTGCGCGCGATCCTCGCCCGCGAACTCGGCATGCCCGAGGACGCGGTCGATGTCGATTCGCCGTTCCCGGAGCTGGGCCTGGACTCGATGATGGCCATGAACCTGTTGCGCGACGCCAAGGCGCTCGTGCGCATCGACCTGTCCGCGACGATGCTGTGGAACCACCCGTCGATCTCGCTGCTGTCGCAGTTCATCGCCGAACTGCTGGCACCGACGCAGCAGGCCGCACCGGAGTCCGAGCCTGAGCCCGAACCCGAGGACGACGAGTTCAGCCTCGACGACCTGTTCGACAGCATCGAATCTTCCGTCGAGTCGGCCAACGCCGGCAGTGAGGGCGCCATCTGATGAAGACCACCTTCGACCGGATCTCGGCGATGACCGTCGAGCAGCGCGACAAGCTGGCCGAACAGTTCGAGAAGGCGTCGCGCGTCGCCGGTGCCGAACCGATCGCCGTCGTCGGCATCGGCTGCCGGCTGCCCGGCGGGATCACCGGACCCGACAGTTTCTGGAAGCTGCTGGAGAGCGGCACCGACGCGGTCACCGAGGTGCCCGCCGACCGGTGGGACGCCGAGGCGTTCTACGACCCCGACCTGAGCGCGCCGGGCCGGATGCCCACCAAGTGGGGCGCCTACCTCGACGATGTGACGGGTTTCGACGCCGACTTCTTCGGGATCACCCCGCGTGAGGCGACGTCGATGGATCCGCAGCAGCGGGTAGCCCTCGAGGTCGCCTGGGAGGCGCTGGAGAACGCCGGGTACGCCCCCGATCAGCTGGGCGAATCCCGCACCGCGGTGATGCTGGGCGTCTACTACAGTGAGTACCAGAACGCCTCACCCGACAATGCCGACGCGATCGACGCGTATTCGGCGACCGGCAACGCGCACAGCGTGACCGTCGGCCGCATCGCCTACCTGCTGGGCCTCAAGGGCCCGGCGGTGGCCGTGGACACCGCGTGCTCGTCGTCGCTGGTGTCGATCCACCTGGCCTGCCAGAGCCTGCGCATGCGGGAGAGCGACCTCGCGCTGGCCGGCGGGGTGAACCTCAACCTGCGCCCGGAAACCCAACTGGCGCTGGCCAAGTGGGGCATGCTCTCGCCGCACGGGCACTGCTATGCGTTCGACTCGCGTGCCGACGGGTTCGTCCGCGGCGAAGGCGCCGGCGTCGTGGTGCTCAAGCGGCTCACCGACGCGGTGCGCGACGGGGACCGTGTGCTCGCGGTGGTGCGCGGCTCGGCCGTCAACCAGGACGGCCGCTCCAACGGCCTCACCGCCCCCAACGCGCCGTCGCAGCGCGACGTCCTCACCCGGGCGCTGAAGTCGGCCGATGTCGCGGCGTCGACGGTGGACTACATCGAATGCCACGGCACCGGAACGGCTCTCGGCGATCCGATCGAGTTCGACGCGCTGGCCGCGATCTACGGCAAGGGCGAGGTGCCCTGCGCGCTGGGCACCGTCAAGACCAACATGGGCCACCTCGAGGCGGCCGCCGGCGTGGCCGGGTTCATCAAGACCGTGCTGACGCTGCAGCACGGCACGATCGCGCCGAACCTGCACTTCGACAAGTGGAACCCGCAGATCGACCCGAAGCCGACGCGGCTGTTCGTGCCGACCGAGGCCAAGCAGTGGCCCACCAGCGACCACCCGCGCCGCGCGGCGGTGTCGTCGTTCGGCTTCAGCGGCACCAACGCCCACATCGTGCTGGAGCAGGGACCGGAGAGCCCGGCGGCCACGCCCGCGCCGGAAACCGGCGTGACCACCCTGGTGGTCTCCGGCAAGACCCCGGCCCGCCTCGCCGCGTCGGCGAAGGCGCTGGCCGACTGGCTGGAGGGCGACGGCGCGGCGGTGCCGCTCACCGATGTCGCGTTCACCGTCAACCACCACCGCAGCCGCTACCAGACCATCGCCACGGTGTGCGCCCGCACCCACGCCGAGGCCGTGACGGGCCTGCGCGCGCTGGCCGCCGGCCAGAGCGCGCCCGGCGTGATCGGCGCGCACGACGCCAAGGTCGGCAAGGGAACGGTGTTCCTGTACTCCGGGCAGGGTGCGCAGTGGGCCGGCATGGGCAAGGCGCTGCTGGCCGAGGAACCCGCGTTCGCCAAGGCCGTCGACGAGCTCGAGCCGGCGTTCCTCGACAAGGTCGGCTTCTCGCTGCGCCAGACGCTGGAGGCCGGTGAGCCGGTCGTCGGCATCGACCGCATCCAGCCCGTCCTGGTCGGCATGCAACTGGCGCTGACCGAGCTGTGGCGCTCCTACGGCGTGGAACCCGACGCGGTGATCGGCCACTCGATGGGGGAGACGACGGCTGCGGTGGTGGCCGGGGTGCTCACGCCCGCCGAGGGCCTCGACGTGATCGCCACCCGGACCCGGCTGATGAAGCGGCTGTCCGGTCAGGGCGCGATGGCGCTGCTCGAACTCGATCCCGCGGCGGCGGAGAAGCTGATCGCCGACCGTCCCGACGTCACGATCGCGGTGTACGCGTCACCGAAACAGGTGGTGATCGCCGGACCGCCCGATCAGGTCGACGAGCTCGTCGCGCAGGTCGATGCGCAGGGCAAGCTGGCCCGCCGCGTCGAGGTGGATGTGGCCTCGCACCACCCGACCATCGACCCGGTGTTGCCCGAGCTGCGCGAGGCGCTGACCACGCTGAGCCCGGCCGCCCCGAAGATCCCGCTGGTCTCGACCGTCGCCTACACCGGCTCCCAGCCGATGTACAGCGCCGACTACTGGGCCGCCAACCTGCGCAACCCGGTGCGGTTCAGCCAGGCCGTGCACGAGGCATCCGCCGAGAACAGCAACTTCATCGAGATCAGCCCGCATCCGCTGCTGAGCCACGCGATCTCCGACACCCTCGCCGCGCAGTCGACCAGCCGGCGGTTCCACGTCGGCTCGACCGTGAACCGGGACCACCCGGAGACGCTGGCCTTCCACGCGCAGCTCGCGGCGGTGCGCCCGCCGGCGGTCAAGGCCGCCGACGGCGAGTTCGGGCGCGTGGTGGACGCGCCGACGAGTGCCTGGCAGCACGTGCCGTTCTGGCAGTCCGACCGCGGGTCGGGTCAGCAGTTCACCGGTGCGCACCCGCTGCTGGGCCTGCACGTGGAACTGCCCTCGGGCAGCGGCCACGTCTGGCAGTCCGACGTCGGCACCGAGCCGCACCCGTGGCTGGCCGACCACATCGTGCACGGCCTGCCGGTGATGCCCGGCGCCGGGTTCGCCGAGATCGCGCTGGCCGCGGCCCAGGAGGCACTGGGCCTGCCCGCGACCGGGGTCGAGGTCTCGGTCGAGGTCGAGCAGATGCTGCCGCTCGACCCGCACACGAAGCTCACCACGCAGCTGCACACCGCCGACGACGGCACGCTGCGGGTGGAGATCCACTCGCGCTCCGACGCGGGCGGCTGGACCCGGCACGCGATCGGCACCGTCCGGGCCGTCGACGCGGGCCCAGGGTCAGACACCGAGGCGGCGCCGGCGAAGGTGACGCCGACGGCGGGCGGCACCCCGGTGTCCCCGGCCGACTTCTACACCGCGCTGCGCCGCACCGGCGCCCATCACGGCCACGCGTTCGCGGCGCTGACCCGCATCGCGCGGTCGACCGATGCGGCCGACACCGAGATCGAGCTGCCCGACGAGGCGACGCCGCACCGGGGTATCGCGCTGCATCCGGTGATGCTCGACGCCGCGCTGCAGGGCCTGGCCGCCGCGATGAGCGACTCCACGCTCGCCGACTCCGGCGAGGACACCTATCTGCCGGTCGCGTTCGGCTCGATCCGGGTGTTCGGGACGGTCGGGCGGCGCGCCCGGTGCCGCGCCGAACTGGTCAGCGTGGTCGCCGAGACCGGCGACGCCGTCGGCCGGGTCACGCTGACCGACGACACCGGCACCGTGCTGGCCCGCGTCGACAACGTCACCCTGAAGCGAGTCCAGCGGCGCACCGTCCCACTTCCGTTGTCGCAGAAGATCTTCGACTCCCGGTGGGTCGAGTCGGCGGCGACGGCTGCGGGGTCGCCGACCGGCAGTTGGCTGGCACTGGCCGACGGGCCGGCGGGCCTGGCCGCGGCGCAGGACTTCGCCGCCCGGTTCGGCGGTGCCACCCGGCGGGTCGTCACCGCCGACCTCGGCGACGAGGCGGCCGTGCGGGAGGCGTTCGCCACCGCGACGGCCGACCCCGACCTGCCGCCCGCCGGCGTCATCGTGTTCGGCGACTTCGGCTCCGGCGATGCCGCCGACGCCGCGGCCGGGCTGGCCCACGCCCGCGACGTGATCTGGGGTGTGGCCGGTACGGTGCGCGCGATCGTGGGCAGCTGGCACGGCAAGGCGCCGCGGCTGTGGCTGGTCACCCGCGGCGGCCTGGTCGTCGCCGCCGAAGACGGGCCGGGCAACCCGGCCGCCAACAGCCTCAAGGGCCTGGTGCGGGTGCTGGCCTACGAGCATCCCGACCTGAAGACCACGCTGCTCGACACCGGCGCCGACGATCCGGCCGGGGCGCTGGCGGCCGAGATCGAAGCCGACGGTGCCGATGACGTGATCGCGTGGCGCGGCGGCGCCCGGTTCGTCGAGCGGCTCTCCCGCGCGGCGCTGCCGGCCACCCCGGGACAGCTGACGGTCCGCAGGGACGGCTCCTATGTCGTGACCGGCGCGTTGGGCGGCGTCGGCATGTCCGTGGTGACCTGGCTGGTCGACCACGGCGCGGGACGTCTCGTGCTCAACGGCCGCCGCGGACCCTCCGACGAGGTGCAGGCCGTTCTCGACGAGCTGTCGCAGCGCGCCGAGATCGCGGTCGTCACCGGCGACATCGCCGACCCGGGGGTGGCCGACCGGCTGGTCGCCGCCGCCGAGGAGACCGGTAAGCCGCTGCGCGGTGTCATCCACTCGGCCGCGGTGCTCGAGGACGAGATCTTCGTCGGCCTCACCCGCGAGAGCCTGGACACGATCTGGGCGCCGAAGGCGACGGGTGCGCTGCGCCTGCACGAGGCCACCGTCGGCAAGGACCTGGACTGGTGGGTCGGCTTCAGCTCGATCGTGTCGCTGCTGGGTTCACCCGGTCAGGCGGCCTACGCCGCCGCCAACGCCTGGGTGGACGGGCTGGTGGCCGCGCGGCAGGCGGCGGGACTGCCCGCGATCGCCATCAACTGGGGCCAGTGGGCCGACGTGGGTCTGGCCAGCACGCTGCGGTTCTCGGTGCTCGACCCGATCAGCCCGGCCGAAGGTGTGGACGCGCTCGGCGGCGTGCTGGCCGCCGGACTGTCCCGGGTGGGCATCGCGCGGCTGCGGCTGGACCGTGCCGCCGCGGCGTTCCCCGAGATCCATCAGATCGGGTTCTTCACCGACCTGATCGGCGAGCTGCAGACCGACGACATCGACGACGACTGGGGCGGCGCGGACGCGCTCAAGACGATGGACGCCGGCGAGGTCAACCGCGTCGTCGTGGCCCGGCTGCGCCGCCGCATCTCGGCGATCATGGGCTACTCCGACGACAGCGCGGTCGACGTCGCGCAGCCGCTGACCGAGCTCGGTCTCGATTCGCTGATGGCGGTGCGCATGCGCAACACCATCCGCGGCGATTTCGGCGTCGAGCCGCCGGTGGCACTGTTGTTGCAGGGCGCCACGCTCACCGACCTCGCGGTGGATCTGATCCGCCAGCTGGGGCTCGAGGAGCAGGAGGACGCGGAGCGTCCCAACGCGCTGCGCGAGCGCGCCCAACAGCGTGCCGCCGCGCGTCAACGTGCCGCATCGCGGCGGAAAGTAGGACCACGATCGTGACGAGCAACCAAGCGGAGCTCCCCGACAACGCCATCGCCGTCATCGGCATGGCCGGGAAGTTCCCGGGGGCCGAGTCGGTGTCGGCGTTCTGGCGCAATCTGCGGGCCGGCGTGGAGTCCATCGTCGACCTGTCCGAGGACGAGCTGCTGGCCAACGGCGTCACCGAGCGCGCGCTGGCCAACCGCGGCTACGTCCGGCGCGCGGGGCTGATGCCGGGCATCGAGGAATTCGACGCGGACTTCTTCGGGTTCACCCCGTACGCGGCGCGCATGCTCGACCCGCAGCACCGGCTGTTCCTGCAGGCGGTGTTCCACGCCCTCGAAGACGCCGGCTACGACCCCAAGGGCCTGGAGTCCACCGTCGGTGTGTTCGGCACCAGCAGCTCGAGTGGCTATCTGCTGCACAACCTGATGTCGAACTTCGACCCGATGATGGTGATCGGGCAGGGCGCCAGCTTCGAGATGGTCAACCTGTCCCTGCAGAACGACAAGGACCACCTCGCCACCCGGGTGGCCCACCAGTTCGACTTCCGCGGCCCGGCCCTGTCGGTGGCCACCGCGTGTTCGTCGTCGCTGGTAGCGGTGCACCTGGCGTGCCAGTCGATCCTCAACGGCGAATGCGACATCGCGCTGGCCGGCGGATCGTCGCTGCGCATCCCGCACCACGTCGGCTACTGGTACGAGCAGGGCGCGATGGTGTCGCCGACCGGGCAGTGCCGCCCGTTCGACGTCCGCTCGGACGGCACGATCTTCGCCAGCGGCGTCGGCGTGGTGGTCCTCAAGGCGCTGGCCGACGCGATCGACGACGGTGACCGCATCCACGCGGTGATCCGCGGCTCGGCGCTGAACAACGACGGCGCGACCAAGATGACCTACGCCGCACCGAACGCGCTCGGGCAGGCCGAGGTCATCGCCGAGGCGCACGCGATCGCCGGCGTCGACGCCTCCACGATCACGTACGTCGAGACGCACGGCACCGGCACCCCGCTGGGCGATCCGATCGAGATCGAGGGCCTGCGTCAGGCGTTCGAGCTCGCCGAGGACACCCGCAGCGCGCCCTGCTACCTGGGCTCGGTGAAGTCGAACATCGGCCACCTCGAGACCGCGGCCGGCATCGCCGGGCTGATCAAGGCCATCCTGTGCCTGGAGCACAAGGCGATCCCGGCGACGCTGCACTACACCAGCCCGAACCCGGAACTGCACATCGACCGCGGGCCATTCCGGATCCGCAATGCCGACGGCCCGTGGGAGTCCGACGGCATCCGGCGCGCCGGGGTCAGCTCGTTCGGGGTGGGCGGCACCAACGCCCACATCGTGCTCGAGGAGGCGCCGAACGCGCCGGCCCCGACACCGAGCGCGCGGCCGCAGGTGCTGGTGCTCTCGGCCCGCACCCAGGAGGCGCTCGCGCAGTCGCGGGCCGCGCTGGCCGCCGAGCTGGCCGTCAGCGACGAGATCAGCCTGCCCGACGCCGCCTACACGCTGACGCGGCGCCGCAAGGACCCGTTCCGGCTGGCCGCCGTCGTGCACGATCAGGCCAACGCCGCAACCGTGCTGTCGGCGACCGAGACCGACAACGTCTTCGAAGGCCTCGCAGTACCGGACGCCGAGTCCTCGGCCGACCGGGTGGCGTTCCTGTTTCCGGGCCAGGGCGCCCAGCACATCGGGATGGCCCGCGGGCTGTACGACGGCGAGCCGGTGTTCGCCCGTCACTTCGACGAGTGCGCCACCGCCTTCAGCGACGAGATGGGCTATGACCTGCGCGCCGAGATCTTCGACGGCGTGGGCCGCAACCTCGAGCAGACCGATCGCGCCCAGCCGGCGCTGTTCACCGTCGAGTACGCGCTGGCCCGGCTGATCCAGTCCTACGGTGTGGAGCCCGCCGTGATGGCGGGCCACAGCATCGGGGAGTACCCGGCCGCCACGATCGCGGGCGTGTTCGACCTCGACACCGCGGTCAAGGTCGTCTCCAAGCGGGCGCAGCTGATGCACGCCGCGCCGCGCGGCGTGATGGTCGCGGTTCCGCTGAGCCCCGAAGCCATCGCCGAGCACCTCACCGGCGACGTGGACGTCGCGACGATCAACGATCCGGGCAGCTGCGTCGTCGCCGGCAGCGAGGAGGCGATCCGCACCTTCCAGGCCGGTCTGGCCGAGAAGGGCATCGCCGCGCGGCGGGTGCGCACCTCGCACGCGTTCCACTCCCGCCTGATGGATCCCGTGGTCGCCGAGTTCAGCGCGTTCCTGTCCGGCATGACGCTGCACGAGCCGCGAATTCCGTTGCTGTCCAACATCACCGGCACCACGATGTCGGCGGCCGAGGCCACCAACCCGACCACCTGGGCCCGTCAGATCCGGGCCACGGTGCGCTTCGCCGACGAGCTCGACATGCTGCTGAGCGCTCCCGACCGGGTCCTCGTCGAGGTCGGTCCCGGCGGCACGCTGACATCGTCGGCCGGCCGGCACCCGCGCTGGTCGGAGCGGCACCGCGCGGTGCGGCTGATGCGCCATCAGGCCCAGAACCGCAGCGACTCCGACACGTTCCTGCTCGGGCTCGGCCAGCTGTGGGCCGCAGGTGTGGACGTCGATTGGAACCAGGGCACGGACAGCGAGCCGCAGTTGGTGACGCTGCCCGGCTACCCGTTCGCCAAGCAGCGGCACTGGGTCGAGCACAACGCCAACGCGGCGTGGCTGGCCGGTGCGGGCGCCAACGGCGTCGCCGTGGATGCGGCCGCGCCCGCCGGGATCGCGGGGGCGCCGGCCACCGCGGGCGGCACGTCGTCGGTGGAGACCGCACTGGCGCAGGTCTGGGCGCAGTGCCTGGGCCTGTCCGACATCGACCGCAACGCCAACTTCTTCGAGCTGGGCGGCGATTCCCTGATCGCGATCAGCGTGGCGATGACCGCGGGCCACCGCGGCCTGGACCTCACCCCGCAGGATCTCTACGAGAACCAGACGGTGTCGTCGCTGGCCAAGGTGCTGACCGCCCGGTACGCCGAGGGCGGGCTGGCCCGGCATTCGCTCGACGACGTGGTCACCCCGCCGGTGCCGCCGAACGTGGCGTACTTCCTCGAGCACGGCCTGCGCGACGTGGGCCGCTGGCGCACCCCGGTCATCCTGGGGCTGCGGGCCGACATCGGCGAGGACGACGTGCGCGCGGTGCTCACCGCGGTCACGGGCGTGCACGACGCGCTGCGGGTGCACCTCGTGGAACGGGCCGGCGTCTGGGAGCAGCACATCGCCGAGCCCGGCGAGTTCACCGAGTTGGTCGTCCGCGCCCTGCCCGACGGGGTGCCCGCGGGCAGCCCGCAGGAGCGGGAGGCCGTGCAGGCCGCGCTCGACGAGCAGGTCCGTGAACACCAGCTGCTGACCGCGCCGCTGACGGCGACGTTCCTGCGCGCGAGCGCGGGCGGCCCGTCCTACCTGGCGCTGAGCCTGCACGGGGTGGCCGGCGGACCGGGCGACGACGGGGTGTCGCGCGACGTGCTGCTGACCGACATCTTCACCGCGTTCTCCCAGCGGATGGCGGGGGAGGAGATCGCGCTGGCCGCGGTGCCCACGTCGTGGCGGGAATGGTCGCAGCGCTGCGCCGGGCTGGCCACGCACCCGGCGGTGCTGGACAGTCGCGACTACTGGCTGCAGACCGCGCGCGCCGCGACAGTGAGCGTGGCCGGGCCGGAACCGGCCGAGCGGCCGGGCGCCGACGATCTGGTGCGGTTCTCGGCGGCGCTGTCGGCCGCGGAGACCGGCGAGATCGACGACACGCGGCGGCGGCTGCGGTTGCCGGTCGAGGAGATCCTGCTCGCTGCCCTGGGCCGGGCCGTTGCAGCGACGGTCGGTGAGGGCGCGGTGGCGGTCGACGTCGGCGGGCGTGCCCGCTCGGTGCTCAAACCCGACGTCGACCTGCAGCGCACGGTGGGGTGGTTCTCCACCCTGCATCCGGTCGCGCTGACCGCGGCGTCGGCCCAGAACACGGGTGCGGGGGCGCTGCTGGAGGACGTCCGCGAGACGCTGAAGGCGGTGCCGCACTACGGCATCGGGTACGGCCTGCTGCGGTACCTGTACGCGCCGACGGCGAAGGCGCTGGGGGAGACGCGTTCGGCCGACATCCTGTTCACTCACGTCGGCACGATCCCCGAGGTGCCCGCCGAGCAGCCCGAGGACGCGCCGGTGCGCTTCGACGCCGACACCGCGATGCCCATCCGCGACGCACTGCCCGGCCTCGGGCACGCGCTGGAGTTGCGCGTGTACCGGACCGGCGGCGTGCTGCACACCGACTGGTGGTACGACAGTCGCCGGCTCGGGCCCACCGATGTGGAATCCTTTGCCCGGCAGTACTCGACGGCACTGCTGGAGATCACGAGGGAAGCGCTGGCCGAGGAGGACTCCGACGCGGCCGGCGACGAGCTGGCGCTCGTCGACCTGTCGTGACACGGCGCAACCGGGCAGGAGGAGCTCATGGCCCGCTCTGAGAAGGCGGTGGTGGTCGCCGGCATCCGGAAGTCGTTCGGCGACGTCGTCGCGCTGCGCGACGTCAGCTTCGAGGTGGAGCGCGGCGAGGTGCTCGGTCTGCTGGGCCCCAACGGCGCCGGCAAGACCACGACGGTCAACATCCTGTCCACGCTGATCACCCCCGACAGCGGCCGCGCCCTGATCGCGGGCCACGACGTGGTCAGCGATCCGGCCGGCGTACGCCGGTCGCTGATGCTGACGGGGCAGTACGCGGCGCTCGACGACATGCTCACCGGCCGGGAGAACCTGCTGATGTTCGGCCGGCTGCAGGGCCTGAAGAAGAGGGTGGCCAGGGAACGCGCGCTGGAACTGCTCGAGCAGTTCGACCTGGTGGCCGCCGGGGACCGGCCCGTCGGCACGTATTCCGGCGGTATGAAGCGCCGCATCGACATCGCCTGCGGGCTGGTGGTCCGCCCGGAGGTGGTGTTCCTCGACGAGCCGACCACCGGGCTGGATCCGCGCAGCCGCCAGGCGATCTGGGAGCTGGTCACCGACTTCAAGGAGGCCGGCATCGCCACGCTGCTGACCACGCAGTACCTGGAGGAGGCCGACCTGCTCAGCGACCGCATCATCGTGATCGACAAGGGCACGGTGATCGCCGAGGGCACCGCCGACCAGCTCAAGGAACGCACAGGCGGCACCTACTGCGAGATCGTGCCGCGGCACATGCGCGACCTGCCCGAGGTGGCCCGCGTGCTGGGACCGCTGCTGCCGCAGGCGAATCGGGCCGCACTGACCGAGACCTCCGACCGCATCTCGATGCCGGCCCCGGACGGCCCGACCACGCTGATGGCGGCGCTGACCAAGCTCAGCGAGGCGAACATCGAGCTGATGGACATCGCGCTGCGGCGCCCGTCGCTCGACGAGGTGTTCCTGGCCCTGACCGGTGACGACACCCGCCAAGGGGAGCGTGCCGAGACGCGCGCGGCCGCGGACGCCTACGCGTGACCGGCACCGTCTCGACCGCGGCGCGGTCCGCGAGGTCCACGGTTCCGACCGCGACGCGGCCGCGGGTCAATCCCGTCCAGCAGTGGTGGGTGCTGACGGTCCGAATGATCATCCCGACGCTGCGCAACGGCGAGTTGGCCACCCAGATCGCCGGGTCGATCGTGTTCACCATCGGCTACTACCTGCCGCTCAAGCAGATGATGGGCGCTATCCAGCCGCTGTCCAGCTACGCCCAGTACCTGACCCCGTTGATCATCCTGCAGGCCATCTGGTTCGCGGCGGTGTCGGCGGCGTTCCGCTCGGCGACCGATTCGATCCAGGGCATCAACCGGCGCTTCCGCGCGATGCCGATTCCGGCGATCATGCCGCTGGCCTCGCGGCTGACCGCGAGCATGTACCGCTGCTGCATCGCGCTGGTGGTGTCGGTGGTCTGCGGTCACGTGATCGGGTTCCGGTTCCACGGCAGCCTCGCCCACATCGCCGCATTCGTCGGGCTGGTGCTGCTGATCGGCGCGACGCTGGCGGTCATCGGCGATCTGATCGGGATCGCCACCCAGAACCCGGAGGCGACGGCCCCGATGATGCTGGTTCCCCAGCTGACGCTCGGCCTGGCGTCGGTGGGCCTGCAGCCGGTCGAGCGCTTCCCCGAGTGGATCCAAGGCTTCGTGCGCAACCAGCCGCTGTCGCAGTGGGTGTACGGCCTGCAGGCGCTGGCCGGCGACAGCACCGATGCCGCGCCGGAGGCGACATGGGCGGTGCTCGCCCCGGGCCTGGCGTGGGCGGTGGGCTGCGGGGTGCTCGCAGTCGTGCTGCACGGCGTGGTGAGCAGGAGACGCCGATGACGGCCACGCAGGCGTCCCGGGCCGAGGCGCCCTACCGGCCCGGCGGGCGGCACCGGGTGGCCCGGGTGTGGGAGAACTCGCCGCGCCGGCTCGTCCCGCAGGTGCTGGTGCTGACCGCCCGCATCCTGCGCCGCTGGAGCCGTGACCCGGCGACGCTGGTGCAGTCCCTGGTGATGCCGGCCGGGTTCCTCGCGGCGCTGGACATCGTGCTCGGCGACGTCATCGAGAAAGTGACCGGACACAGCGGCCTCTACGGTCAGGTGCCGCTGGTGGCGCTCGTCGGCGGCATGACGGGCGCGATCATCGGCGCGGTGAACGTGATGCGCGAGCGTGAGGTCGGCCTGCTGTCCCGGTTCTGGGTGGTGCCGGTGCACCGGGCGGCCGGGCTCCTGGCCCGGTTGCTGGCGGACTTCGTCCGCATCCTGGTGATCACGCTGGCGGTGATGTGCGTGGGCCTGGCGCTGGGCATGCGGTTCGAGCAGGGCCTGCTCGCCGCGGTGGTCTGGGTGTTCGTGCCGTCGCTGTTCGTGGTCGCGCTGTCGGCCGCGGTGCTGACGCTGGCCCTGTTCTCGCAGTCCACGATCGTGCCGCAGGCCACCGAGATCGTGATCGCGCTCCTGATGTTCTTCTCGATCGGGTTCGTCCCGCTCGACCAGTACCCGGACTGGCTGCAACCGATCGTCGAGCACCAACCGGTGAGCTATACCATCGAGGCGATGCGGGGCCTGTCGCTGGAAGGGCCGATCGCCGAACCCCTCCTCTTCACGGCGCTGTGGTCGTTCGGCATCTTCGCCGTCTGCGCGGTGCCGCTGGCGATCGGGTACCGCAAGGCCAGCCGTCGTGGGTGAGCCACCCACGCCACCGACGTACAGGGAGAACTGAGCGATGTTTCCTTCCTCGGGCATCCGCAAGCTCGCGCGCAGCGAGGAGATGTTCGCCGAGACGCACAACTTCATCGGCCTCGCCGCGCACGTGAAGGGCCCGATGGACGCCGACGCGCTGTCCGACGCCTTCGACGCGCTGCTGCAGGCGCATCCGGTGCTGGGCGGGCACCTCGAGCAGCTGCCGGACGGCAAGTGGGAGATCGTGCTCGACGACCTGATGCACCCGGGCATCGAGGTGGTGGAGCTCTCCGGCGACGAGCCGGCGCCGCCGCTGATCTTCGACCAGACCCAGTCGCTGGTGCACCTGCGGCTGACCGTCCGCGACGGGCAGGCCCAGCCCACGCTGTACATCCACCACAGCCTCGCCGACGGTCACCACCAGTTCAGCCTGGTCGAGGAGCTGTTCTCCACCTACACCGATCTGGTCACCACGGGCACCACCCGGCCGGTGAAGGTGCATCCGGCGCCCGAGCCGCTCGAGGTCATCCTGGCCAACCGCGGCGTGGAGAAGCGGCCGCGCTCGGGGCTGGAGCGGCTGCTGGCCGCGATGTTCGCCTACGAGCTGCCGCCGTCACGGCGCGCCCCGTCGGAGGTGAATCCTGTGCTGCCACAACTGGTTCCGATGGAGTACTGCACACTCTCGGAGCAGGACACCGAGAAGATCATCGCATTCTGCCGGGCGAACAAGCTGGGCCTGAACAGTCTGCTGTCGGCCGCGGTGCTGATGGCCGAGTGGCAGGTGCGCAACACCCCGAACATCCCGGTGCCGTACGTCTATCCGGTGGACCTGCGGTACCTGCTGACTCCGCCGGTCTCGGCGACCGAGAGCACGAACCCGGTCGGCATCGCGACCTACCTGGCCGAGATCCATCCGGGCACCGATGTGGCCGCGCTGGCCCGCGACATCAACGACACCTACAAGAAGGACATCGCCGAGGGCGTGATCCAGCAGAGCTTCCTGCACTTCAGCCCGCAGTACGTCGGCAACCCGCCGGGCCTGCCCGATGTGGTGATGTTCACCGACAACGGGATCGTGCCGCCGCTGCGGACGCCGCCGGACATGCAGGTCGCGGCGAGCCACGGCGAGTTCTACTTCGCCGTCGGGGCGGGCATCGAGATCTACACGTCGAAGATCTTCAACGGTGCGCTGATGATCGAATACCACTCCCACGGACCCGGTCGCGACAAGTCGATCGCCGCGATCGAGGCGCAGCTGCGCAGCATCGCGGCCAAGCAGGCCGCGAGCACGGGCGCCTAGGCGCCCGGCCCGAACGCGTAGCGATGGTATTGCAACGAGGTGCGCAGCGCCGGCACCACGGTCACGGCGCGCTTGAGCGCGTGCATGCCGCGGCCGGTGCGCGCGTAGGTGCTCGCGTCGAAAAACGTTGCCGCCGAGAGCAACCGGATGTCGGGCAGCTTGTCGAGGATCTGCTGCGGGCTGTTGACCGCCCAGTACAGCACCGACCCGGACGTGCGGACCAGCGACTGCGTCTTCTGCGATTTGATGGCCAGCCAGTTGAAGAAGTCGATCTGCAGCTCCCCGGTGCCGAAGCGGTCGATGAACCGGCGCAGCAGCGCGATGCCCTCCTCCTCGGTCAGGTACATGCTGATGCCCTCGGCGATGAGCAATGTCGGCCTGTCCGAAGGGATCTCGTCGAGCCACCCGGGCTCGGTCGCCGGGGTGGGGATCAGCTCGTAGTGGGGCCGGCTCGGGTAGATCTGCTCGCGCAGCGCGATCACCTGCGGGAAATCGACGTCGTACCAACGGACGTCGGGTCCGGGGTCGATGCGGAACACCCGGCAGTCCAGCCCGCAGCCGAGGTGGACGACGGTGCACTCGGGGTTCGCGGCGATGAACTGGCGCACCCAGATGTCGTACTGCGCGGTGCGAACGGTGAACAGCGGAGCCCACTTCGGGGTGATCTCGAGTTCACTCCAGTCGAAGTCGAGCTTGCCGATGGCCTCCTTGGCGAACCGGTCGCCGAGGATCGGCTGCTCGAAGTCCGCGTCGAGCGCCTTCAGGTACAGCGTGGACAGCATCGTCTTCGCGGGACCGCTCAGATTGACCGCAACTTTGTCGTTCACGTGTGTGAGGCTATGCGGTTGAGGCCCGGCGTGGCACGTCGGGGCGTGCGCACCAGGGATGACATCAGGAAAGGATGTGCCGAGGGTGACTGAATCTCCGCAGCCGGCGGCCCGGTCGCCGCGGGTGCTGCTGCTCTACTACAGCTACACCGGGCAGGCCAAAAAGGTTCTGGACGCGGCGGCGACGGTGTTCCGCGCCCGCGGTTGCGAGGTCACCGAGGCGCCCATCGAGTTCACCGATCCGCGCTACGCCGAGCGGTTCTCGCGGTTCCCGATGCGCCGGGTGTGGCCCGAGTTCATCGGGATGCTGCCCGCGCAGACGCTGCAGCGCACCGGGGACATCCGCACCCCGGACGCGGTGCGCACCGGCGACTACGACCTGATCTGCATCGGCTCGCCGACGTGGTGGGACACCGTGTCGATGCCGCTGCGGTCCTTCCTGAAGTCCCACGAGGCACGACCGCTGTTGGAGGGCAGGCGGTTTGCGGTGTTCGTGGTGTGCCGGCGCAAGTGGCGCAAGAACCTCGCCGGGGTGCGCAAGCTCGCCGAGAAGAAGGGCGGCCGCTACGTCGACGGCATCCACTTCACCTATCCGGGCGGCGAGCTGCCGTCGATGCTGTCACTGACCAGCTACCTGGGCACGGGGGAGTACCGCGACCGCTACCTCGGGGTGAAGCTGCCCCCGACCAACATCGACGACGACCACCTCGAGGAGGCGCGCCGGTTCGCCGCGCGCGTCGCGGACAAGGTGTTCGGCCGGCAGAAGCAGGAGACGTAACCGACGTGCCCCGTCCCTTTGACGTGACGACCGAGACGTCGGCCGGCGTCTCCGACGTCGTCGCCGCGTTCAGTGCCCAGGAGTACTGGTTGGCCCGGCTGGCCGCCTACGGCGGTGACTCGATGACGCTGGACTCGCTGGTCGTCGACGACGACGGCGGCATCGTCGTGCGCACCACCCAGGATCTGCGTCAGGAGATGCTCCCCGGCGCGATCGGTCGGCTGCTGCCCGGCGACACCGCGATCACCCGGACCGAGTCGTGGCGGCCCGCGACCGACGGGCAGGTGCACGGGGAGTTCACGATCGCCGCCCGCGGGGTGCCCAGTTCGGGCGCGGGAACCATGGTGCTGCAACCGGTTCCGGCGGGCTCGCGGCTGCGGGTGTGGGGCTCGCTGGAGGTGCGGATCCCGATCATGGGCGGGCGCATCGAACGCTACGTCGCCGATCTGATCGCCCGGGAGGTGCCGCAGATGCAGCAGTTCACCGCGTCGTGGATCGCCGGGGAGGCCTAGCGATGCCCGAGCCGATCCCGGCCACCGCCGACGCGCTGGCCCGGCTGGACATGCCGTTGGTCGAGGCGATGATGACGCAGCGGGCGATCCGGCGGGTGCGACCGGATCCGGTCGACGACGCGATCGTGCTGAAGTGCATCGAGCTCGCGCTGCGGGCACCCACCGGTGCGAACGGGCAGAACTGGGTGTTCGTCGTCGTCAAGGACCCGCGGGTCAAGAAGAAGCTGCAGCGGCGCTACCGGATCGCCTGGCGGGTGTTCCACCGCACGTCGATCCGCGACATCGCCTCCTACGACGACGAGATGGCCAAGAGCGTGAAGGCCATCGAATGGCAGCTCGAACACTTCACCGAGATCCCCGTGCTGGTGATCGCCTGCCTGCGCCTGGGCGCCCGGGACGGCAAGGTGCCGTTCGTGCCGATGCCGCATGCGGCCGCGTCGTCGTTCTACGGCTCGATCTACCCCAGCCTGCAGAACCTGTTGCTGGCAGCGCGGTCCATGGGGTTGGGCGCCTCCCTGATCACGTTGCCACTGTGGAACGTGACGTCGGCCCGCCGGGTGCTCGGGCTGCCACTGGACGTCACCCCGTGCGCGGTCGTGCCGCTGGGCTGGCCGAAAGGCCGGTACGGACCGACAACCCGCAGGCCCGTCGACGAAGTCGTGCATCTGGACCGGTACGGCAACCGGGCCTGGTTCGGCCCGCACCGGGCGCTGCGGAACTGACGCACACGTCAACCGCGGGACCATCGCGGCGCGGTGGTCTCGCTTTGCTGGACACCCGTGGCCCCGTGGGATACGTTCCTTGCTGTCGGGGATCTGTTCACGCACAGTCGATTCACAGTTGAACCTGAAAGGGGCGTCATGCCTGCTGCCGTACGGCCATATGTCACGGCCGGCGTGGCACTGGTGGGGGCCAGCGTCATCTCCGTCACTCCGATCCAACCGGTGTCCCTCGCCGACCGCGCGGTCACCCAGGAATACAGCCTGACCGCGGCGTCGAGCCCCACCTGCGCACCGGGATCCGTCTCGGCGCTCTGCGGCGACGCCGCCGGTGCCGCGGCACTGCCCACGGGCCTGCCGGTCACCGCGCTGGGCACCGACCCGTCGCTGCTCTACGTCCCGATCAACCTGCTCAACATGGCCCTGAGCATCCCGGCGTGGGAGATCCAGGCCATGGACCGGTTCGCCGACGCGATGATCGGGACCGGCAGCTGGCAGGTGTGGGGCCCGACCAACGTGTTCGGGTTCGACGAGTGGGACCCGCCGAAGCTGAAGGGCTTCGTCGACATGCTGATCCCGATCAAGCCGTTCTCGTCGGTGCTCGGCCAGGACCTGAGCTGGTGGGCCCAGGCCAACCTGCCGATGAACTCCGGTTGCGCGGCGCTGCCCGGCGCGTGCCCGAACCTCGGCGGGCTGCTCAGCAGCATGTTCAAGGTGTCGCTGCTGGATCTGTACCAGGGCTACACGTTCCCCGCCGCGGGCGAGGAGGGGTCGACCAACCCGTTCACCGGTGAGCCGGTGTCCTGGGCGGGTCAGACCGTCAAGCTGGAGCCGTTCGGCGCGTTCACCTCCATGTGGGACTACCTGACCGCGCCGCCGACCGGCCCGGAGACCGTGCCGCTGACCGACTACTTCTCGGTGCCGGCCAAGCTCGGCAAGGCGCTGTTCGACTCGTTCTACCCGTTTGTGCAGAACAGCGAGTGGTTCAACGACGAGCAGACCAGTTTCGCGCCGTTGTTCCGCGCGCTGGCCCCGCTGCTGTGCCCGTCGTGCACACCCGGCAAGCCGGTCTACGACAACCCGTGGCTCTACGAGAACTACCCGCCGGACCAGCAGGCCACCACGGAAGCGACGCCGACGGCCACGCTCGCGGCCGCGACAGCCCCCGAGGACCCGGAGGCAAACTCCGGAACTCTCGCAAACCGTGAAGAGAAGTCTGAGAGTTCGCATCCGGTGAAGGACGCGGTGACGGGTCTGCTGAAGAAGTTCGAGTTAGCCGGTGAGACCGATGACGCCGCGGCCCCGGCCACTGCGGAGCCCGCGGCCGAGGTTGCTGAGAAGCCGGCCCAGGCCACCGAACCCGCCGCGACGGAGACCGAGGCCGGGACCGGGAGCACGGCCGAGACCGCGTCGGACACCGCCAAGGACAGCACGGACGGCGCCGCGGAATCGGCGAAGCCGACGCGGACCGGACTGTTCGGCAAGCACCGCAAGTCCGACGGCGACGACACCAACTCGGTGAGCTCGATCCGGGACAAGGTCAGCTCGGACAAGAGCACGACGTCGGACAAGAGCACCTCATCCGACAAGAGCACCACGTCCGACAAGAGCACCTCGTCCGACAAGGGTTCGTCGGACAAGGGTTCCGGCGGCGCCGAGTAACGCCCAGCGAGTCGCCGCGCGCCGCTACCCGCGGCGCGCGGCGGCCCTGCGCAGCGCGGGCAGCAGCAGGGCCCGCGGGGTGAATCGGCCGCCCAGCCCGGTGAGTTTAGGCAGCAGGCCCGGCACGACGAGGCGTTTCCCGGCGAGCATGCCGTCGATGCCGGCCTCGGCGACCTCCTCGGCCGACACCTGCACCGGCCCGCCGGGCGGGGCCTCGCCGGCCACCTCCCACCACTCGGTGGGCACCGGTCCCGGGCACAGCGCGGTGCACGACACCCCGGTGCCGCGCAGTCCCTCGTGGACGGCCTCGGAGAAGGTCTGCACGTAGGCCTTGCTCGCCGAATACACCGCGGCCCCCGGCAGCGGCTGGAAGCCCGCGATCGAGCCGAGGTTGAGGATCGCGCCGGACCCCTGCCCGATCATCGACGGCAGCGCGGCGTGGGTGAGTTCCGTCAGCGCGAGAACGTTCAACACCACCTGGCCGCTCTCCCGTTCGGCGGGCAGATCCTGGAACAGGCCGTTGGTCCCGAACCCCGCGCTGTTGACCAGGCCGGCCAACCCTCCGCCGCGCAGCCGCTCGGCGACGGCGGCCCGGCCGTCGGCGTCGGCGAGGTCGACGGCCAGCACGTCGACCGGGCGTGCCGGACCGCGCAGTTCGTCGGCCAGCACGTCGAGGCGGTCGCGCCGGCGAGCGACCAGCGTCAGCGGATAACCGCGCCGGGCCAGACCGCGCGCGATCTGGGCGCCGATGCCCGACGACGCACCGGTGATCACGACGGTGCGCTCGGCACCGGGCGGGGGGAGGGCCATGGGTTTCTCCTATGTCAAGCCGCTGCTGTTTGGCAAGCGGGGTGACGGTTGTTGTGATCGGTGTGTAGGTGTCCGAATACGACGCGGGCCAGACGTCGTTTGAGGCAGCGCAGGGCTTCGGTGGTGGAATCTCCTTGGTCGAGGCGGTGGCGGTAATAGGTGCGTCCGAGGCCGTCGAGACGGATCTGGGTGACGGCGATGCGGTGCAGGGCGGCGTTGAGTTGGCGGTTGCCTGAGCGGGTCATGCGGACCCGTCCGCGGGTGTTGCCCGACCAGACCGGGACCGGTGCCACGCCGCTGTGGCGGGCGAAGGCGGCCTCGTTTTTGAACCGGGTGACTCCGGCGGTTTCCCCGACGAGCTTGGCCGCGGTCAGCTCACCGCAGCCGGGCAGCGCCAACAGCGCCGGGGCGACAAGACGCACCCGGTCGCCGATCCGGGTGGCCAGGGCGTTGATCTGTTCGGTCAGGCGGGTGATGTCGGCCAGTTCGTCGCGGGCCAGTTCGGCGACCAGGCCGGGCTGGGTGGCCAGCCATGCCCCGAGCAGCTGGCGATGTTTGGCACGATCGAGCGAGCCGGCTTTGGGGGCATGGGCGGGATCGAGCTCATGAACCCGCCACAACAGCCGGTTGATCGTCGAAGTGCGCTGCCCGACAAGATCTTCACGACGATCCACCAGCAGCTTCAATTCCCGGGAGACCTCGTCGTGCGAGGCGACCGGGAGGTCGGGTTCACGCAGCACCGCCCGCGCGACAGCCAACGCATCGATGGGATCAGACTTGCCCCGGGTGCGCGCTGATGCCCGGGTCAAAGCCATGAGCTTGGGCGGGACCCGGACCACCTGCTGCCCGCAGGTCAACAAATCGCGCTCCAATCGGGCTGAGAGGTGCCGGCAGTCCTCGATGCCCCACCGCAGCTCGGCCCCGAACTGGGTGCGCGCCCACAACACCGCGTCATGATGCCCGGCGGTGGTGGCCTTGACGACTTTCTCCCCGAGTTTGCGTCCGACGTCGTCGACGGCGACGAAGGTATGGGTGTGCTTGTGCACGTCGGCTCCAACAACAACCATGGTGGTTGCCTCCTTCACTGTGAGGTGACAGTTGGGCCGGTCGGCGGACACATCTCAGTGGGGGCGACGCCACGCTCCTATCAAGTCACGCCGGCCGGTCCTTCACACCTGGTGCCGACAAAACCCATGGCTGCCAACCCGAAGGCGGCACCGATGCTACGAGCCAGACACCAGATGATCAGGATCCCAACCACCGCGAGAAGCGGCGACCTCACCCTGACACTGANCAACCCGAAGGCGGCACCGATGCTACGAGCCAGACACCAGATGATCAGGATCCCAACCACCGCGAGAAGCGGCGACCTCACCCTGACACTGAGCGCGATGGTAGCCGCGGCGGGTCCGTCCGGACCGCGTTCTGGGGTCGGCGCGCTCACGATTCGGCGAGCAGTTCTGCGAGGTCGGCCGGATCGAAGTACTCGTCGATCCGGGTGATCAGCCCATCGGCGCCGACCTTGATGACGATGCAGACCCGCATCGCCACCACCGCGCCGCGGTGGCCGTGGGCGTGCAGGATGTGCTGCTGGACGAAGCCGCCCTCGAACACCTGACGGTCCAGCACCTCGTAGCGCCGGTCGCTGGTGCTGTCGATGAACCAGCCGATGATGCGGGCCGACCGCCGCCGGTCGTTGTCGCGTTCGTCCCCGGTCTTGCGCACCGCGATGCCCGGGCCGAAGAGCTGCTCCACGCCGGCGACGTCGCTGTCCTCGATCGCGCCGAACAGGCGGTCGGCGACGTCGAGAACCGTCTTCACCTCGGTCGCGGACACGGTGCTGACTTCAACGTTGACCTCAACTTCCGTTCAGGTTGAACACTGGACACATGGACCAGACCCCCACACTCTCCCGCTTCGACGATTTCTACAAGCACCAGACCCCGCCGTGGGTCATCGGCGAACCCCAGCCCACGATCGTCGACCTCGAGCGCGCCGGTCACCTCCGCGGCCGCGTGCTCGACGTCGGGTGCGGAACCGGCGAGCACACCATCCTGCTGACGCGCCTCGGTTACGACGTCCTCGGCGTCGACGGCGCACCGACCGCGGTGGAGCAGGCCCGGCGCAACGCCGCCGCCCACGGCGTGGACGCCCGGTTCGACGTCCGCGACGCCCTCGATCTCGGAACGTCGCCGACCTACGACACCGTCGTCGACAGCGCCCTGTTCCACGTGTTCGACGACGCCGACCGGGCGCGGTACGTCCGCAGCCTGCACGGGGTCACCCGGCCCGGTGCTCTGGTGGTCGTGCTCGCACTCTCCGATGCCGGCCGCGGCTTCGGGCCGCAGGTCAGCGACGACGACCTGCGCGGGGCCTTCGGTGCCGGGTGGTCGGTGGAGGACCTCAGCCCGACGACGTACCGCGGCGTGGTCACCGACATGCACGCCGAGGCGCTCGGCCTCGACGTCGGCACACGGGTCGACGAGCCGGCCTGGCTGCTGCGGGCCCGTCGGACCTGAGCTCAGCGCGGGGTCAGCCTCACCACGGCGCCGGACTCTCCGCCGGAGGCCCCCCGCGGCGTCAGCGGGGCCGCGCGGCCCGACTCGAAGGCCACCCATACCGTGTCGTCGGATCCCACGGCCACGCCGTGCGGTTCGGCCGGCCCCGGGGGGAGGACGAACTCCTCGACGTGGCCGTCCCAGTCGATGTGGCCGATCCGGTTGGCCCCCCACTCGGTGAACCAGCAGCCCTCGGCGCCGGCGGCCAGCGCGTGCGGTCGGCAGTCCGGGTCCGGCAGCGCGAACTCCGTCACCTGCCCGGCAGGGTCGACACGCACGAGGTGCCCGCTGCCGATGCAGGCCGCCCACAGCGCGCCGTCGCCGCTTGCGATGCCGACGGGCGCCGCTGCGCTCGGAAGGGGCACGATCCGCACCTCGCCGTCGACGGTGACGCGAGCCAGCGCGTTTGCACCGTTCAACGCTGCCCACACTGCCCCGTCAGGGCCGGCGGTGAGATAGGCCGGGAAACTCCCGGCGGGCAGGCTGACGACCGTCACCGTGCCGTCCGCTCCACATCGGCCCACCCGGTCGGCGGCGGAGGCGGTGAACCAGAGCGCCTCGTCCGGCCCGATGCAGACACCGAACGGAGCGCTGCCGGCCGCGAGATCGACGGTGGCGGTGGTGCCGTCCGGACGCACCGTGCCGAGGCGATCGTCCCCGGTGCGGGCGAACCAGGCGGCCCCATCCGGCGCGACGGCGACGGCGGTGGGACGCGCGCCGGCGGGAGCCCGATGGTGCCGCTGGGTTCCGTCGTCGACGATCTGCACCACACCCCCGCCATGGGTCACCCACACCGCGCCGTCGGGGGATGTCGCGATGCCGTAGGGATCGGCGGCGCCGTCGAGGACGATCTCGCGTATCGACCCGATCGAATGCACCATCAGCCGTCGGCATAACCGGGATGGTCGATCTCCAAACGGTGCCGCACCAGCAGCCGCAGGCAGTCCATCACCTCGTCGCGACGATCCTCCAGCTTGCCGTCGCGGATGGCTCGCGCCAGCGCCGTCTCGTCGGCGAACCCGAGACGCTCCAGCGCCGCGTGTACCGAACCGGCTTTCTCGTCGAGCAATTCGCGTTCGACGATGCGCAGCGCATTGGCCGCCACGCGGGCGTGAAAGCCGACCTGCCCGTCGCACGCAGCGCGGACCTCGTTGTCGAGAAAGTCGGCGACGGCGGCCACGAGCTCAGCCGCCGTCGGTCGCGTACCCGTCATCTCGGCCCCTTCCCTGACAGCAGATCGAGCAGATCCCACTCCGTCTCGCTGACCCGCCGCCCGATCGCGGCGAGTTCGACCGACGGCGTCTCGCCCGACAGGTGCCGCTCGGCCTGGTGCCGGCAGATCACCCCCCACCGCAGCGTGGCGACCGTCAACCACCACCGGAACGCCGACCGGTCGACGTCGACGCCGGCCGCCTTCTCGTAGGTACGCAGAAACGTCTCGACACTGCCGAGTCCGCCGGCGCCGAGCTTCTCGGGCGCGCTGAACCGCCACGCCCGGATGCAGAACCAGGCCAGGTCCTCGTAACGCTCACCGATGTGCGTCAGCTCCCAGTCCAGCACGGCCGCCAGCCCGGACTGGTCGACGATCAGGTTGCCCATCCGGAAGTCGCCGTGCACCAGCACCATCGGGGACGGGTCCGGACGCTCGTCGGCCAGCCGGCGGAACGTCCACTCGAACGTGGCTGTGGTGTCACCGATCTCGTCGAGCCGGGCGCGCCACCCGGCGAGGTCGTCGGGAGTGGTCAGCCCGACACCGTCGACAGCGGCCCGGTGCACCGCGGCCAGCGCCTCCGCGCACTGGCGCAGCAGCCGCGCCCGGCCGGCGTCGTCGAGGCCCCGGAAGATGCGTCGCACGATGGTGTCGCCCGGGATCGCGTCGCAGATCAGATACGGATTGCCCAGCGCGGCAGGGGAATCGCTGGCGGTCACGATGTGCGGGACCGGCGCCCCGGCGGCGGCAGCACGCCGCTGCACCTGCGCCTCGAGTTCCATGCCGGCATGGATGTCGTCCGGTGCGCCGGTACGCAGGATCAGCGCGCGCCGCTCCCCGGCCACCGCCTCGAACGCCCACGTCGTGCGGCTCGCGCCGCCGGTCAACCGCTGCAGGCTCTCGACCTCCACGGCGCCGAGGACCGGCTGCAGCACGTCTTCGAGCCGATGCTCCAGGCTCACTTGCGGCCGAATCCGAACAGGCGCTGGGCGACTCGGCGGATCTGGATCTCCTCGGCGCCCTCGGTGATCCGGTACCGGCGGTGGTGCCGATAGATGTGCTCGAACGGCTCGTGTCTGCTGTAGCCGACGCCGCCGTGCACCTGCATCGCACGGTCGGCGGCTTCGCACACCAGTCGGTTGGCCCGGTAGTTGGCCATCGACACCTTGTCGGAGACCTCCATGTGGTGATTCGCGTCGAGCTGGCTGGCCGCGTAGTACACCAGCAGCCGCACCATCTGCGCCTCGGTCTGAAGCTCCACCAGCGGCCACTGCACCGCCTGGTTGACCGCCAGCGGTTTACCGAACACCGACCGCCGGTTGGCGTAGTCGACGGCGCGGTCGATGCAGTACTGGCCGGCGCCCAGGCTGCTCGCTGCCTGCCGAATCCTGTTCTCGTGCAGGAACGTCTGACCGACCTCCAGCCCGCGCCCGACCTCCCCGAGCACCGCGTCGGCGGGCACCCGCACGTTGTCGAGGACGACCTCGCCGTGATCGGTCGGCATGTTGAACGTCCACCAGTAGTACGGCACCGAGAAGCCGGGCGCGTCAGTGGGCACCAGGAACGCGGTGATCCCGCGGGCCTGGCCGGCCTCGCCCGACGTGCGCGCGAAGATCAGGTCGTGGGTGGCGCGGTGAACGCCGGTGTTCCAGCGTTTGGCGCCGTTGATCACCCAGTCGTCCCCGTCGCGGACCGCGGTGGTCTCCAGCCAGGTGGCGTCCGACCCGTGGTTGGGTTCGGTCAACCCGAACGCCATCGACCGCTCACCGGTGATCAGGGCCTCGGTCCAGTCCCTCTTCTGCTCGTCGGTGCCGAACCTGTCCATCATGATGACCTGGGGGAAGTTGCCGACGATCGAGGACTCGTCCTGCAGATCGTTGTGCAGGCCGAGACCCTTGTGCGCCAGATGCTCCCGGATGACGGCCATGTCGATGTTGGAGCCGTCGCGCCCGCCGAACTGCGACGGGAGGCCGTAGCGCAACCAGGCCGCCGCGTCTGCCCGGCGGCGCATCTCGCCGAGCAGATCCTCCCATTCCCGGCGCGGCACCCCGCCGTTCTCCCAATCGGTGCGCGCGTACTCGCGGCGCTGATCGAAGTACTGGATGTGCTCCCGCTCCAGGGGTTTGATCTCGGCCTCGATGAAGGCGTCCATCTCGGCGAGAAGCCCCGGAAGGTGTTCGGGGAGGCTGAAATCCACGGTGATCTCCTTGGTGTGCTCTGTCAGTACCCGTACAGCGTCTTCTTCCAGATCCGCGACAGCGTGACGATCGCGTCGCCGTCGTCGATCTCGATGTTCATCCCCATCCCGGCGCCCGCGGTGCCGACGAACACGGTGGTGAAGTTCTCGAACAGCAACGCGATGGCCGCCGCGGTGGGCTCGGGGTCGAGGTCCGCGGCGAACCCCTGTTCCTGGGCGCGACGCACCGAGGCGGCGACGATGTCGACGCCGAAGCGACGGAACTCGTTCTGGACGGCCGCGAAGCGCGGTTGAGTGGCGGCCAGCTGGGCGACCGCGATCATGATCCCGATGTTCTGCTTGAACATCGTCCAGTAGCCGGTGACCACCGTGGTGAAGAACGCGTCGTCGTCGGGAGAGTCGGGCAGCTGCAGCTGCAGACCCGACGGGGTCACCACGTCGTGCAGGAAGGACTGCGCCAGGGCGGCGAGCAGATCCTCCTTGTCGGCGAAGTACCGGTAGAACGCCGCCGTGGACCGCCCCGCGGCCGAGGTGATGTCACCGAGGGTGGTGCCGTGAAAGCCACGTTCGGCGAACAACTTCCGGGCAGCCTGCTCGATCGCGAGTCGGGTCTGACGTCCCTTTGCGCTGAGTTCCGACGATTCGGGCGGCACGGCGCGGCTAGTCCCGTTTTCGGTCACCCGAGCGCAGCAGAGCGCTCGGCAGGTCGTGGCCGACCGCGTCCTGTGCGACGCGGGCGGCGGCGATGGCGGCGTCGAGATCCACGTCGACGTCGACACCGCAGTCGCGCAGCAGGTACACCAGGTCCTCGGTGGCGATGTTGCCGCTGGCGCCGGGTGCGAAGGGACATCCGCCCAGCCCGCCGATCGACGCGTCGAGGCGCGTCACCCCCGCCTGGACAGCGGCGTAGGCGCTGGCCAGCCCGGCCCCGCGGGTGTTGTGGAAGTGCGCGCCCAGCGGGAGGTCGCCGATCCTCGGCCGCACGAGGGCGACGAGTTCGGTGACCCGGCGCGGCGTGGTGGTGCCGATGGTGTCTGCGATCGCGAGCCGGTCGGCCCCGGCGTCGACGGCCGCGGTGACGATGTCGACCACACGGTGCGGCGGCGTCGGCCCGTCGAACGGACAGTCCCAGGCCGTCGCGACGATGACCTCGACGGTGACGTCGCCGTCGTGGGCGATCGCGACGATCTCGGGGATCAGCGCGGCCGCGTCGGCGGAGGAGCGGCCGACGTTGGCCCGGCTGTGCCCGTCGGCGGCCGATACCACGTATTCGATCGAGCGCAGTCCCGCGGCGATCGCGCGGCGGGCGCCGTTGGGGCTGGCCACCAGCGCCGAGAACTCGATGCCCGGGAAGCGGTGCAGCTCGGCGGCCAACTCGGCGGCGTCCGCGAGAGCGGGCACCTTCGACGGCGAGACGAAGGCCGTCGCCTCCATCTCCCGCACGCCGGTGGCGGCGACGGCGGCGAGCAGGTCGAGCTTGGCCGACAACGGGATCGGCGCTTCGATCTGCAGCCCGTCGCGCAGCGACACGTCGCGGATTGCGACGTGGGCCGGTGACTCGCTCACAGCACCCCCTCCGCCTGCCACGCCTCGAGCTCGGCGTCGGAATGACCGAGCAGGTCCCGGTAGATCTCGTCGTTGTGCTGACCGGGTCGCGACGGTCCGGCGCTGCGGATCGTCCCCGGGGTCTGCGACAGCACCGGGACCACGCCCGGACCCTTGACGTTGCGGCCGATCCGGTCGTCCCAGTGGTCGGCGATCATGCCGCGTGCCTGCAGTTGCGGATCGTCGACGACCTCGGCGACAGTGTTGATCGGACCGCTGATCACCCCGGCGTCCGACAGTGTCGCGATGATGTCGGCCGGCTGCCGGTCGGCCGCCCACGCCCCGATGATCGTGTCGAGTTCGTCCTGATGACGGCCCCGCGCAACGTGATCGGCGAACCGCTCGTCGGTGGCCAGCTCCGGTCGGCCCATCGCCTGGCAGAGCCGCCGGAACACGGTGTCCTGGTTGGCGGCGATCACCACCCAGCTGCCGTCGGCGGTCGGATAGATGTTCGACGGGGCGATGCCCTCGAGCCGGGTCCCCGAGGGGCCGCGCACGATCCCGCCCACGTCGTAGTCCGGGATCGTCGATTCCTGCACGGCCAGGCAGGATTCGGTGAGCGCGGCGTCGACGACCTGACCCTCACCGGTCACCGTGCGGCGGTACAGCGCGGCCAGCGCCCCCTGCGCGGCGAACATCCCGGCCAGGCTGTCGCCCAGGGACAGCGCCAGACGCGGGGGAGGGCCGCCCGGGAAACCGTTCATGTGCCGCAGGCCGCTCGCCGCCTCGGCCACCGAGGCGTAACCGGCCTTGTGCGCCTCCGGACCCGTCTGGCCATAACCCGACACCCGTACCAGGATGATGCCCCGATTGTGTTCGCGCAGCACGTCGTAGCCCAGGCCCCACTTCTCCAGTGTGCCCGGACGGAAGTTCTCCACGATGATGTCGCTGCGCTCGACGAGTTCGAGAAACAGAGCACGGCCGGTAGGCACCCGCAGGTTCAGCGTGACGGCTTTCTTGTTGCGGGCGTGCACGGTCCAGAAGAAGTGGTGGCCGTCGAGCTCTGCCTGGCCCCAGGTGCGCAGCGGGTCTGGCGCGCCGGGGGGCTCGACCTTGATCACCTCGGCTCCCATGTCGCCGAGCAGCCTGCCGGCGAACGGACCGGAGATCAGCGTGCCGACTTCGATGACCCGGACACCGTCCAGCGGACCGGCGCAGGCGATTCCCCGGTCGCTTCGCTCCTGCCCGCCGAACGTCATACCGAAAACCCGTGCCGCTGGAGCCAATCGGTCACGATGCCGACCGCCTCGCGCAGTTTGTCGCGTTGGTCGGGCCCGGCGTAGTAGTGGTTCGCGCCCGGGATCTCGTACATCTCCTTGTCCGCATGCCCGATCGCCTGGAAGATCCTGCGGGTGTGGCTGGGCGTGCACGCGTCGTCGGCCAGGTTGCCGATCACCAGCGCGGGCACCGCGAGGTCGGGGCCGCATTTCACCGCGTCGGCGTGCGCGTCGTCGTAACTCCACTGGGAAAGCCAGCTGCGCAGCGTGCAGAAGCGCGCCAGACCCACCGGGCTCATGTTCACCACTGCAGGATCGCCCAGATAACAGGCTCCCGGTGTGCGTTCGTTCGGATCGACCGTCGGATCGAGCCAGCGGGGGTCGGCCATGGTGCCGTGCACGACGAAAGCGAACTCGTCATCCGGCCGACCGGCGGCCTTCAGGGTGGCCAACTTCTCCCTGACCCACTTCGTGATTCGCCGATTGCGGGCGATCTGTTCGTGCCGGTAGCGCTCGAGGAATTCCGGCGAGTAGGGCGGCTGGTTCGGATTGTCGGGGTCGTAGAGATCCAGTTCGGGGTCGCGGCGGGTGGGGTCGGTCTCGTCCAGGATGGACGCGTCCAGCCATTCGGTCATGGTGCCGTGCCTGCTGATGTGCGCGGCCAGCAGCATGATGCCGTCGGCGGGGATCAGGCCCAGTGTCGTGAGATCGGGCCCGTCGCCCGACGGACTGGACGTGACGGTCGGGTGCTGGGCCTGTTGCTGATAGAACGCCGACAGCGACCCGCCGCCGCTCCAGCCCGCGAGAACCACCTTCTGGTAGCCCAGCCGGTTCTTCGCGTCCTTGATGCACTCGCCGAGGTCCTCCACGACCTTCTCCATCAGCAGCGCCGAGTCGGTGCCGCGGAACCGGCTGTTGCAGTAGATGACGTGGTGTCCCGCGCGCGCCAGCGCATTGATCATCGGCAGGTACGCCCCGCCGCCGATGGGATGCATGAACACCAGCACGGTGTCCGACGGCCTGTCCCTGGGCTCGAGCAGGTAGCTTTCCAGCACCACGAGCTCGGCGACGCCGCCATAGACGTCACGGACCGCCGAGTTGTTCTGATAGGCAACGAGATACGGGATGCGCTCGTACTCGTGCTTGACGGGTGCCTGCACTAGTGCTGCCCGAGGTCGTTGGCCAGTACCTCCGCCGAGGGCACCAACCGCTCACGGGTGTCCACCGCGATCACCTGCCAGTCGACCGACTGGTAGTCGTCGAACTTGCGGCGGGCCCGCTCGCGCGCCTTCTCCGGCGCACCGTGGTGCACCCCCTGCGGGGCGTGGGAGATCAGGCCGGGTGGCATCGGGATGCCGTAGAGCGAACCGCCGTGGAAGAACGCGATCTCGTCGAAGTCGACGTTGCGGTGATACCACGGCGTGCGCTCGGTGCCGGGCACGCCCTCGGCCGGCTTGGGCAGGAAGTTCATCACGTACACGCCGGTGGCCTGCATGAACAGATGCACCGTCGGCGGCAGGTGCACGCTGTTCGATGTCACCACGTTGTAGTCGGCGATGTTGAACGTGAAGGGGAAATTGTCGCCCCGCCAGCCCTCGACGTCGAGCGGGTGGTGCTCGTAGTAGAGCGTCGTCGTCCCGACCCCGTCGATCGGGGAGTGCATCAGGCGCACCTCGTAGCTGTCGCGGCCGTCGTCGTCACACGGCGCCGGGTCGGGGATCACCGCCTGCGAGGGGTCGAACGGAAAGTGCCGGCCCAGTTGCCCCGGCGGCGGCACGCGGAACTCGTCTGTGGCCTGGATCATCAACCACGTGCACGGGCCGTCCGGGACGTGACGCCACGTGCACGCCTTCGGCAGGTACACCCAGTCGCCCTGTCGGTAACGCAGCGGCCCGAACTCGGTCTCGAGCAGTCCGGCCCCCTCGTGCACGAAGCACAGCAGATCCCCGTCGATGTACCGGACGAAGAACGGCATGTCCTGGGCGCGCCGGGACAGCAGCACTTGGCAGTCGGAGTTCGAGAACATCAGCAGGGGAGCGCCGAAGGCGTCCCCGGCGTCGCCGGGTTTGAGCTCGCCGGCCAGGACGTCGAGCGGACGCAGCGGCCCGACCGACCGGTACGCCGTGGGATCGTGGCGCCGGTAGAGGTTCGCGGTGCGCCCGGTGAATCCGCCGCGCCCGAGTTCGTCGTCCTTGAGTCCGTCGAGGTCGGCGTGAATCCGCTTCGGGTACTTGCCTTTTCGAAGATGGACGAACGATTCCATGCCGTGCTCCTCCCGAGAAAGTGAAACTGACATTACTTTTATGTCGGCGGACGGTCAATGGCCCCGGGCCCGCAGTGCAGGCTCAGTCGGTCAGGTCGACCCTGATCGTGAGCAGATGCGTTCCGAACGCGCGGACCCCGACATTGTTGAAGCGCGGGAGGGTCCGCATGCGGGCGTGCGGACCGTCGTCGGGCAGCAGGTGTGCCGTGCCGCGGTGCCACCGGCCGTTCAGCCGTACGCGTACGTGCGGATCCGCCGTGATGTTGCGGACGTACTGCGACCGGTCGCCGAACTCGGAGACGAACCAGAACTGATCGCCGATCCGCCTGCCGCCCACCGGGGTCCGTCGCGGTACGCCGGACGTGCGGCCCGTCGTCTCCAGAAGCGTCTGGAACGGCATGCGCCGCATCACCGGGTTGGCAAGGGTGCGCTGAAAGAACGTGGTGACGGTGTCGCGCAGCGTCTCTGCCATCGGAACCTCCCTGCCGGCCTCACACCATCGCGGTGCGAGGGATCGCGATGCCCAGGCTCAGCGCGCCGGCGAGCTCGCGGCTGGTGTCGTAATCGAACACCACGTGACCGGCGATGACGTCGACATCGCGCTTGATGCGCTGCAGCGGATGGTCCACGAAGTGGGCACTGGCGCCCGACGACGCCAGCAGGTCGCCGATCACCGCGCGCGATTCGGCAACGATGTGCGCCGCGGCCAGACGCGCCTGGCCGCGGACCGCACGGCTCACGGGATCCCCGGCGCTCACGATCTCCTCGATGTCGTCCACCGTCTCGGACAGCAGGGCGCGCAGGGCGCGCAGCCGCACCGACGCCTCTCCGAGGCGGATCGCTGCCATCGGCTTGTCCTTCTGCAGGACACCCTCGTAGGCGAGGTATCGCTGCGAGAGCCGGTCGGCGTAGATCTCGGCAGCGCGCTCTGCGCTGCCGAGCGCCGGCATGGCCGCGAGCAGCGCCAGCGCGGGCACCATGGGCCAGCGGTAGGTGTGCCCGTCGTGGACGGCCGCGCCGGGCGATGCGCCGGTGTAGATGTCCGACACGGCGACCAGTCGATGCGCCGGGACGAACACATCCTCGATCACCACGTCGTTGGAGCCGGTGGCGCGCATGCCGTCGGTGTGCCAGACATCCTCGATGCGCACGGCGTCGATGGGCAGCAGCGCGAGCATCGGTCGCAGGGAGCCCGCGCCGGACTCGCAGAGGGCTCCGACCATGATCCAGTTGCCGTGCATCACCCCGGTGGCCCAGGACCACCGGCCGGTGAGCCGCATCCCGCCGTCGCAGTCGACGCCCCGCCCGGTCGGGGCCAGCGGCGCCGGCGCGAGAAACGGACGCGTGAGGAACGCCTCCTGTTGGGCCTGCTCGCCGAAGAGCGCGAGCATCCAGTTGTGCAGGGCGTAGAACCCCAGCGTCCAGGCGCTCGAGGCGCAGCCGTGCGCCATGCGCCGGACGGGGTCGAGGATCGCGGGGAACGGCGCCTGCGCACCCCCGAACCGTGTCGGCACCAGGAGGTCGAAGAAGCGCGACGCGGTGGCCTCGGCCAGTGTCGCCGCGGGCAGTCGGCGAAGCCGTTCCGCCTCGCCGGCACGTTCGGACAGTCGCGCAACGAATTCAGGGCTGACAGGCGCTTCGGCAGCGACGGTCGAGGACATGGCGCGACGCTACCATACCTTTTGGTATGGAAGCGGGTCAGCGCGCCAGCATCACGTCGAGGAAGCGTTCCTGCTGGGCGGCCAGCCGGGCGCCGGCCGGCGCATCGGAGAGATGCAGGAAACCGATACCCGCCGCGAACGTCGCATGAGCCCGCATGTCCGCCTCGTCAGGGTCGAAGCCGGCGTCCTGGAAGGCCGTGCGCACCGCTGCCACCACCGTGTGGTCGGCGGCGCGCACACTGTCCGCCACGGCGGGGTCGGTGCGTGCCCACTCGCGCATGGCCCGTTCCAGGGCGCGCTGGCGCTCCGCACGCAGGGTGGCCATCATCGTGGCCAGTCGCTCCCGTGGCGGCAGACCCGACAGCTCGCCGAAGCCGCTGCGGTCGTGGTCGCGCAACTCGGCCCAGGCCCGGGCGAGGGCGGTGCGATACGCGGTCATGTCGGCGAAATGCCAGTAGAAGCTGCCCTTGGTGACGCCGAGGTGACCGCAGAGCCGGTCCAGCTTGAGCGCCTCGATGCCGGCCTCGGCGAGCAGGGTGAAACCGGCGTCGATCCAGTCGTCGACGGACAGTCTGCGAGACCCGGTCGCGCCCTTGGTCATCAGCGGAGCCTACTGATTTCGGCAACTGTGATGGCGGTCACTGCGGGAGAGGCGCCCACTCCGGTACTAATGCAGCATTCACCGTACGGGCCAGTGCTTTGCCGCACGCGGAGGCGGCGTTTGTCGCCGGCGTCAGAATCGCGAAGCGGCCGTATTTGGCGGTGTTTGCCGTGGCCGGGCTTTGTCCCGTGGGTGCCGCATGTTTTACTGCAACCGCTACAACTGAACCTTTTCTCGGCCCACCCCACCGTCGGACCGTCTTTTTCGGGGTGGCGTCACAGTGCGGTGAAGACATCGCTGTGGTGTCGGCGACCGCTCGGGAAACGCAGGACGAACCGCCTCGGGCGGTACACCGAAGATGGATGGAATTGACCGTATGAGACTTCTTGACAGGATTCGTGGGCCTTGGGCGCGCCGCCTCGGCATGGCCGCGTTCGCCGCGATTTTGCTGCCTGGCGTCATCGGCCTGACCGGCAACACGGCGACCGCCGGGGCCTTCTCCCGTCCCGGCCTGCCGGTCGAGTACCTGATGGTGCCGTCGCCGTCGATGGGCCGTGACATCAAGGTGCAGTTCCAGAGCGGCGGCCCGAACTCGCCGGCGCTCTACCTGCTCGACGGCCTGCGCGCCCAGGACGACTTCAACGGCTGGGACATCAACACCCAGGCGTTCGAGTGGTACCTGGACTCCGGCATCTCCGTCGTGATGCCCGTCGGCGGCCAGTCGAGCTTCTACTCCAACTGGTACAAGCCGGCCTGCGGCAAGGCGGGCTGCCTGACCTACAACTGGGAGACCTTCCTGACCCAGGAGCTCCCGAACTTCCTCGCCTCCGAGCGCCAGGTCAAGCCCACGGGCAGCGCCGCGGTCGGCCTGTCGATGGCCGGTAGCGCCTCGCTGGTGCTGGCCGCCCACCACCCGGCCCAGTTCCCGTATGCCGGTTCGATGTCGGGCTTCCTGAACCCCTCCGAGGGCTGGTGGCCGTTCCTCATCAACATCTCGATGGGTGACGCCGGCGGCTACAAGGCCAACGACATGTGGGGCCCGGCCGAGACCGATCCGGCCTGGAAGTACAACGACCCGATGGTGCAGATCCCCAACCTGGTCGCCAATGGCACCCGCATCTGGGTGTACTGCGGTAACGGTCAGCCCAACGAGCTGGGCGGTGGCGACCTGCCTGCCACGTTCCTCGAGGGTCTGACCATCAAGACCAACAGGACGTTCCAGGACAACTACATCGCCGCCGGTGGCAACAACGGGGTGTTCAACTTCCCGAACAACGGCACGCACAACTGGGCGTACTGGGGACGTGAGCTCCAGGCGATGAAGCCGGATCTCATCACCCACCTCGTCGGGTAACCACCCGGCACAGCATTCGACGAAGCCCCCGGCCCTGTTGCGGCCGGGGGCTTCTTCGTGTCCCGGTCGGCTGGTTACTGTGGCGATCATGACCGAGATCAACGCGATGGTGGCTCACGAGGACGGCGAGGGCGGCATCGTGCTGCGCCACGAAGTGGTGGACGAATCGTTCCTCCCCGAGGGCGACGTGGAGATCCGCGTCGAGTACTCCAGCGTCAACTACAAGGACGCCCTCGCCGTCACACCGAAGGGCGGGGTGGCCCGGTCGTACCCGTTGATCCCGGGCATCGACGTCGCCGGAACGGTGAGCTCGAGCGCGTCTGCGGACTTCTCGGTGGGGGATGCGGTCATCGCGCACGGGCAGGACATCGGCACCGGCCGGCACGGCGGTTACGCCCAGACCGCCCGATACCCCGCGGACTATCTGGTCAAGCTCACCTCGCTGAGCACCGCGGACGCCGCGGCCATCGGGACGGCCGGGTTCACCGCGGCCATGAGCGTCGCCGCGCTCCGCGATCACGGCGTCGAACCGGGTGACGGTCCCGTCCTGGTGACGGGCGCGACGGGGGGAGTGGGCAGTGTCAGCGTCGACCTGCTCGCCGGGCTGGGTTATGAGGTCGTGGCGTCCACCGGCAAGGCGGACTCGCGCGATCTGCTGCGTGATCTCGGCGCCGCCGAGGTGATCGACCGGGTGCCCGGTCCGGACGAGAAGGTGCGTCCGCTGGGCAAGGCGCACTGGGCAGCAGTCGTGGACTGCGTCGGCGGCACCACCCTTGCCTATGCGCTGAGCACCATGAAATACGGTGGCGTTGCTGCCATTTCGGGTCTGGCCGGATCTCCCGACCTGCCGGCGACGGTCATGCCGTTCATCCTGCGCGGCGTGACCCTGGCCGGGATCGACTCGGTGCTGCTGCCCATCGACCGGCGCCGCGAGGTCTGGGCGCAGCTCGAGTCTGATCTTGCGCCGCGCCATCTGGCCCGCATCACCCGCGATGTTCCGGTGCGCCGGGTCGACGACGTGCTGAAGACGATCATCGGCGGCGGGGTCACCGGCAGGACCCGGGTGGTCGTGCACGACGGGTTCTGACCCGGACGGCAATTTCCGTCGTTGCGACACGTCCGCCCGCTCGGCGCGCGATCATGATCGGTACCGGGGAGCGGGGAAGACGGGGGGATGAGCGGGCCGGAAGTCGAGACAGTCGCTTCATGCGGGTCGTGCGGCAACGACCTGCGGGCCCGTTCGCGGTTCTGCGACGTCTGTGGATCGCCGGTGCGCGTCGGCTCGGCGTCGGGTGAGCGCAAGCTCGTGACGGTGCTGTTCGCCGATGTGGTCGGGTCCATGCGGCTCGCCGCCGATCTCGACCCCGAACGGCTTCGCGAGATCATGAACGAGCTGTTCAATCGCTGCGCGGCCGTCGTGCAGCGCTATCAGGGCACCACCTGTGCCTTCACCGGCGACGGGCTGATGGCGTTGTTCGGCGCACCACTGGCGCTCGAGGACCATGCGCTGCGGGCCTGTATCGCCGCATTGGAGATCCAATCGGTGGCCGAGGCGCTCTCTGCGGAGATCGCGCGCCGCGACGGCGTCGCTCTGACGCTGCGGGTGGGGCTGAACTCCGGTTCCGTTGTGGTCGGTGAGATCGGCTCGGGACCGGGCCGGTACACCGCGACGGGCCATGCCGTCGGCATGGCTCAGCGCATGGAAGCGGCGGCAGCGCCCGGTGGGGTTCTCTGCTCGATGGCCACGGCGGATCTGGTGCAACGCGCCACCCGCATGGGTCCGGCGGTCAACGTGCGTGTCAAGGGGGCTGTGGACCCGGTGAGCGCCCGGGAGCTTCTCGGGGTCGAAGCCGGGCGAATGGTGATGGGCCGCAACGAGGCCGCCATGGTGGGCCGCGAAGCCGAGCTCCGCCGATTGGCCGCCGTGGTGGAGAACGGCGGTGAGGCGCATCTGGTCGCCGTGGCCGGCTCGCCCGGGGTCGGCAAGAGCCGTCTGATCGAGGAGTTCGCTCGGCGAGCGACGAACGCCGGCGCGGCAGTGGTCCTGACGGGCTGCGATGCGCATTCGATGCCCGTCGCATTCCTCGCGTTGTCCCGGGTGCTCCGGGCGATGTTCGGCGTCGACGATCTCGGCAGTGACGATGCGCGGGAGCGGGTGCTGGAGCAACTGCCCATGCGCTCCACTGATGCGCAGATCCTCTTCGAGGCCATGGGTCTGACCGATGGGACCTGGCCGGCGCTGCACGTCGGCGCCGACGGCCGGCGACACCGTCTGGCGGAGACGATGAGACGGTTCGTCCGGCGCCATGCCGGCCCGGTGGTCATCGTCATCGAAGACGTGCACTGGGTGGATGCCGCCAGTGAGGCGGTGCTCGCCGACTTCGTCGCCGGGCCGAACCCGACGTCGGCGATCCTCGTGGTCACTCACCGACCGGAGTACCGGGGCGTGCTGCGGCGGCAGGGGCAGCTCACCGTGACGCTGGAGCCACTCGACGGGTCCCTGACGGTCGACCTCGCGCTCAACCTGCTCGGCCGCGACGACGCGGTGCGGTTGCTCGCGACGCGCATCGCCGGTGCAGCCGGGGGCAATCCGTACTTCGTCGAGGAGATCGTGCGCGATCTGGCCGGCCGAGGGGTGCTGGCGGGCGGCCGGGGCGACTACCGGCTCGTCGGCGATGTCGGCGATGTCGGCGACATCGGTGTGCCGGTGACCGTGCAGGCCGTGCTCGCCGCGCGCATCGACCGTCTGGAGCCCGCCGCCAAAGAGGTGCTCAATGCGGCAGCGGTGATCGGCACCCGCTTCGACAGAGACACCCTCGAAGTGCTGGCATCCGGCGGGCTCGCGGCGCAGCTCGCCGAGCTGGTCGCCACGGAACTGATCGATCAGACCGAATTCACCCCGAGGCAGCGGTACTGCTTCCGGCATCCGCTTGTTCGCACAGTGGCCTATGAATCCCAGATGAGCACCCATCGCGCGCGGGCACATCGTCAGCTCGCCAGCGCCATCGAAGCTCGCGGCGCCCAGGATGAGAGCGCCGCCATGATCGCGACGCATCTCGAAGCCGCAGGTGAACTGAAGGCTGCGTGCCGCTGGCATCTGCGCGCCGCCGAGTGGCTGCGGATGCGCGACATGTCCGCGGCGCGTCAGCAGTGGGAAAGTGCTGTGCGACTTGCTGATCAGCTTCCCGCCGGCAGCGACGAGACCGTCGCCCTGCGCATCGCACCGCGCGCGATGCTGGTGTCGACCGAACTGTTCGTCGGTGCGGACCCGGCCAACGAGCGGCGATTCCGGGAACTGCGGGAGCTCACCACCCGGGCTGGTGACCTGCACGCACTGGCGCTGGCGCTGGCCGGTCGCATCGTGACATTCATCGTCAACAGCAACCGCGTCCCCGAGGCGATTCCGCTGGCGGCCGAGCTGGCGGATCTACTCGACCATCTCGGTCCGGCTCCGCCTGAGGAACTCGAGATCCTCTACTCGGCAATTGCTTTCGGACACTGGGTGAACTGCGAATTCGACGCTGCCCTGGAAGTGATCGGACGCAGTGTTTCCCTCGAGCTCGAGCGGCCGTCCATCGATCGCGCGGTCGCCTACGCGATCACCGGTCTGTGCGAAGTGTGTATCGGCGATCGCGCGGGTGGGGTCGCCCACATCCGACTGGCGACCGAGTTGGCACGCGACCTGCCGCCGGTGAGCTACTCGACCGTCTCTCTGTATTGGGCCATCCTCGCGATGATGGGTCTCTATGTCGCCGACGAACTGGTCGAGGAGATGAGAGAGGGCTTGGTGCGGGCGGAATCTTTCGGTGACCGGTTCGGCGTCATCGCCGCCCAGTGGACCTACGCAACGATGCTGCTGCAAACCGAGAGTCCCTGCCGAGAAGAGGCTTTCGACCTCCTCCGCAAAGCCGAAGCCGGTATCACGGCCCACCACCTGCAGTCCTTCGCGCTGGCGATCACGGGGACGCAGCTGGCCAGGGAGGCTGCTCGCAACGGGGACCGGGACGAAGCCATCGAGCTGATGCGCCGTCTGACGACCCTGCACACCCACGATGCGCCGCTGGTTCACCTGGGGTGTCCCTCCGAAACCCTCTGCGAACTGTTGCTCGACCGTCGGCGTCCCGAAGATCTGCTCGAGGTGGAGAGCGTGCTCGAGCTCTGGCATGCGCGTACCCCGGGTATGCCACCGATGGACCTGTGGACCATCCGGATCAATGCGCTGTTGGCGTCGGCCCGGGGTGACCAGCACCGCTGCCGGCAGCTGATGGGGGAGTACGCGACGGCCTGCGAGACAACGGGTTACCGGCATCATTGGGGCGGCCCACACCCGGCCCTGACGCGGAGCGAGGGCTGACGATGGCCACCATCCTTGCCTACACCTCACCCGCACTGGGGCACCTGCTGCCTCTGAGCGCGCTGCTGGCCGAGCTCATGGCACGCGGCCACCAGATCCACATTCGCACCCTGGCGGACGGTGTTGAAACTGCTGTCGCGCAGGGATTTTCAGCGGCTTCCATCGATCCCCGCATCGAGGCCATCGAGATGGACGACTGGAGGGCGGCCAACCCCGTATCAGCACTGCGGCTGTCGGTGTCGGCCTTCCGCCGCCGCGCGCCTTACGAGGTCGGCGATCTTCGCGCCGCGATCGCCGAGGTCGCGCCCGACGGCTTGCTGGTCGACGTCAACTGCTGGGGAGCGCAGACAGCCGCCGATGCCGCGGACTTACCGTGGGCAAGCTTCTCGCCCTACACGCCGGCGCTCGACGTCGAGGGCGTTCCCCCGTTCGGACTGGGGCTTCGCCCCGTGCGGGGCATCGTCGGCCGGTGGCGCGACGCCGTGGTCCGCGCTGCGGTCAACCGGCCTCTGCAACGGCCGGCGGTGGCAGCTATCAACGCGATTCGCGCGCCGTTGGGCGTCCGGCCCGTCGCATCACTCGACGACTTCCTCCGTCGCCCGCCACTGCTGTTCCTCGCGACCGGTACACCGTTCCAGTACACGGCTGACTGGGGATCGAACGTGCACATGATCGGCCCCTGCGTTCCCGAACCGGTGGCGGGCGAACCACCGGAGTGGCTCTCGTCCATCGACCGGCCCATCGTCCTGGTGACGACCTCGTCGGAGCGGCAGAACGACGCGGACCTCGTGAGCGCCGCCGCTGCCGCGCTGACCGACGACCCGGTCCACGTGGTGGCCACGCTGCCCGCCGGAGTCACCGAAGGTCTGGTCGACCGCCCCCGCGTGACCGTCCGCCGGTTCGTCGACCACGATCAGGTCTTGGCCCGGGCGGTCTGCGCCGTCACCCACGGGGGGATGGGCGGGACCCAGCGCGCGCTGGCCCGGGGCGTCCCGGTCTGTGTGGTGCCCTACGGACGCGACCAGTTCGAGGTCGCTCGGCGGGCAGAGGTCGCCGGCTGCGGAACGCGGCTTCCGGCCCGGCGGTTGTCCGTACCCCGGCTGCGCCGCAAGATTCACGAGGCGATGACGATGGGGCCCGGCGCCGCCAGGGTCGCCCAGGGGTTCCGCGCCACCGGAGGCGTTGCCCGCGGCGCGGACCTCTTCGAGGAGTTGATGGAGCGCTGAGCTACTTCAATTCGGCCGAGGACAGGCCGAGAAGGCGGCGGGCGACCACCAGCTGCTGGATCTGCTGGGTGCCTTCGAAGATGTCGAGGATCTTCGAGTCCCGGGCCCACTTCTCGAGCAGGGTCTGCTCGGAATAGCCAGTGGTACCGGCCATCTCGACCGCCTTGAGGGTGATGTCGGTACCGACCCGGGCGGCCTTGGCCTTGCCCATCGACGCCTCTTTGGAGTTCGGGATCTTGTTGTCGGCCTGCCAGGCCGAACGCACCGTCAACAGATAGCCGGCCTCCCAGTCGGCCTCCATCCGCAGGAACTCCGCGGCGGCTGCGCTCTGCGCATGCGCAGGCTTGTCGTAGGAGATCTCGATGCCGGCCTCGGTGAGGATCTTGCGCAGTTCCTCCAGCGCGGCGCGGGCGACCCCGACGGCCATCGCGGCCACGATCGGCCGGGTGTTGTCGAAGGTCTCCATCACCCCCGCGAACCCCTTGTCCACCTGGATCTCGGGGCTTCCGAGCAGGTTCTCCTTGGGGATGCGGGCGTTGTCGAAGCGGATCGCGGCGGTGTCGGAGGCCTTGATGCCGAGCTTGTTCTCCAGCCGCTCCACCGTGACGCCGGGATGATCGCGCGGCACGATGAACGACTTGATCGCCGCGCGGCCCTTGGTCTTGTCCAGCGTCGCCCACACGACGATGTGGGTGGCGCGGGACCCGGCGGTCACGTAGATCTTCTCGCCGTTGATGACGTACTCGTCGCCGTCGAGCACGGCGGTGGTCGACACCGCCGCGGAATCCGAGCCGAAGCCGGGCTCGGTGATGGCCATCGCGGCCCACACCTTGCCGAGTCGCTCGAGCTGCTCGGGCGAGGCCACGCTCGAGATCGCGGCGTTGCCGAGACCCTGGTAGGGCACCGAGAGCAGCAGTGCGACGTCACCCCAGCTCACCTCGAGGGCGTTGAGGAGCGCAGACATGTTGGCGCCGTTGATGTTTCCCTTGGGTCCGTTCTCGTCGCGCTGGAAGGCCTCGGCGCCTGCGAACGAGATCGTGTTCGCCTCCGAGATGCCCTCGAAGAGGGTGGCCAGCGTGTCGAGCTCGACCGGGTAGTCGTGCTCGCGCAGGTCGTACTTGCGCGAGATCGGCCGCAGCATCTCGGCCGCACCCTGGTGGCCTTTCTCGATGACCGCCTGCAGCTTCTTCGGCATTTCCAGATTGATCGCCATGATCGTCCCGCTTTCCTAGAGAGGCTGCTTGTCTACAGAACGACGACACCCTCGGCGACGCCGAGAGCCCGCAGGTCGCGGTACCAGCGTTCGACCGGGTGTTCCTTGGTGTAGCCGTGGCCGCCGAGCAGTTGCACGCCGTCGAGGCCGATCTGCATGCCCTTGTCGGTGCCCAGCTTCTTGGCCAGCGCGGCCTCGCGTGCGAACGACAGTCCCTGCTCGGCGCGCGCGGCGCCGCGCCACGTGATCAGCCGCAGACCGTCGAGCTCGATCGCGATGTTGGCGCACATGAACGCCACCGACTGCCGGTGTGCGATCGGCTCGCCGAACGCCTCGCGCTCCTTGACGTAGGGAACGACGTAGTCGAGGACCGCGTGCGAGGTGCCGACCGCCAGGGCGGCCCAGCCCAGCCGGGACAGCGCGATCGCCTCGGAGTAGTTGCAGTCGTGTTCGGCCTCGGCGACATCCCCGCCCAGCCGCGCGCCGAGCGGCACGGTGACCTTGTCGAGTTCCACGCGGCCCAGGGCGGCCGCGCGGATACCCATGCTCGGATCGGTGGTGACCGTGAGCCCGGCCGCGGACGACTCGACCACGAACAGCGTCGGCTTCCCGTTGAGCTGCGCGGCGATGATGAACACCTCGGCGTCGGCCGCCGCGGGCACCAGCGACTTGACCCCGTCCAGCCGGTATCCGCTCGGCGTGCGCACCGCGGTGGTCTTCAGTGCCGTCGGGTCGAACAGCGGGTGCGGCTCGGCGATGGCGACACACGCCTGCGGCACGTTCTCGCCGGCGAACTCCGGCAGGTACGTCGCCTGCTGATCAGCACTGCCCCAGTGGGTCAGAGCCGACGCGACGCCGCCGGGCGCGAGGATCGGCAGAGCCAGACCCATGTCGCCGTAGGCCAGGGCCTCCGCGACGAGCGCGTTGGTGACCGTGCCCCGGTGTTCGGCGATGCCGTCGAAGTCCTCCGGGATGTTGATCGCCGTGACGCCCAGTTCGGCGGCCTTGGTGATCAGGTCAGGGGGATACGTCGCCGCGGCGTCGGCGTCGTGGGCAGCCGGCCGCAGGATCTCCTCGGCGAACTCCTCGACGGTCTGCACGATCATCTTCTGATCGTCGTCGGGCGTCAGATCGAAGTAGTCGGAGCCGCTGGCCTTCAGGCGGGTCGCCGGCTTGCCGAGGGCCTGGACACGCTTGAACTGACGCGTCGAGGCGCCCGCGGCGGAGAAGACCTGCTTCACGCCGTACTTCAGCCCCCGGTTGAGCGGGTCCCGCAGGTTGTACTTGTCCAGGAACTCCTGCCCCAGGAGGGGCGTGAGCAGCGCGATTCCGATGTCGGTCGCGGACCGCTTGTGCTTGTGCAGACCGACCGCACTCTCGTGGCCGGATCGCTTGGACGGCAGGGTGTTCGTCATTGGTCAGCTGCCCTCAGGTGGTGTCGGAGAAACGCAGATGCGCAACTGACTCCAGAGTAAGGTATCGGAACTGACTATTGAGTAAGGTCCGCCGATCTGTTGCGCACCTCACATCATCGCCGACCGGTCGCCGGGGCGTGCGGCAAAGTCCGGAAGCGTCACCGAAGTGCGGCGAGCACCGTGTCGTGGAGCAGACCGTTGGTGGCCACCGCGCTGCCGCCGTGCGGGCCGGGCTGCGCGGCGAGATCGGTGAAGCGGCCGCCGGCCTCGCGCACCAGGATGTCGAGCGGTGCCAGGTCCCACAGCTTGACCTCCGGCTCCACGGCGACGTCGACGGCGCCCTCGGCGACCAGGCAGTAGGACCAGAAATCGCCGTACCCGCGCACCCGCCACACCGTGTCCGTGAGCTCGAGGAACGTGGGGCGCGCCGCGTCCCACCCGGTGGTCAGGTCGGAGTACGACAGACTGGCCGAACCGAGGTCGGCGACGGCCGAGACCGAGATCCGGCGGGTCGTGCCGGCAAACGAACTGAACGCGCCCTGACCCCTGCCGGCCCACCACCGCCGCGCCAGGGCGGGCGCGCTGACGACGCCGACCGTGGGGACGCCGTCGACGAGCAGGGCGATCAGCGTCGCCCACACCGGCACGCCGCGGACGAAGTTCTTGGTGCCGTCGATCGGATCGACCACCCACTGACGGCCGGTGAATTCCTTTGTCCCCCCGAACTCTTCGCCGAACACCGAATCCGCGGGGCGATGCTCGGCGAGCCGGTCCCGCAGCAGCGTCTCGGCATCGAGGTCGGCGTCGGTGGCGGGGGTCATGTCGGGTTTGGTCTCCACGCGCAGGTCCACGGCGCCGAAGCGCTGCATCGTCAGCGCATCGGCCTCCTCGGCCAGCGTGAGGGCCAGGGCGAGGTCGTCGGCGACATCGGGGAAATCGGTGCTCATAGGTGCCGTCCTACCATGGCGGTGTGGCCGAACTCGCGATCATGCTGCTCATCATCGGTGCCATCGTGCTAGTCGTGGCGCCCCGAATCATGCGCAAGCGTGGTGCGGGCAGCGATTGGGTGCCCGGAACGCTCCTCGTCACCGGCGTCAGCCCCCGCCCGAGCGACATGACCGGCGAGCAGTACGTCACCATCACCGGCGTTATCAACGGGCCGACGGTCAACGAGTACACCGTCTACACACGCATGGTCGTCGATGTGAACGCCTGGCCCACGATGGGTCAGCTCATCGACGTGGTGTACTCGCCGGGCAATCCCGAGAAGTGGGCGTTCGCTCCCTCACCCGTGCCCGATCCGTAGCAGCTCCTCCAGACTGGTCAGCTTCACCCGCGGGCGCCCGGAGCCCTCGCCCGCCGTGCGCTCGTGCGCGTCGATGAGTTTCCAGTGGTCGTTGGTGACGAGCTTGGGCTGCCGTTCGAGCAGCCACCGCTCCACCTGTTCGGCGTGGTCGGGACCGATGTCGGTGGGTTCGGCCGCGCGCAGATCGGCGAGCACGGTGTTGACGGTCTCCTGGGAATCGCTCTTGTTGCTGCCGATCACGCCGGTCGGCCCACGCTTGATCCAGCCCACGACGTAGGCGTTGCGGCTGCCCTCGACCTTCCCGTCCGTGTGGGGGATGGTGCCGGACCGCTCGTCGAACGGCAGACCGGGCATCGGCAGTCCGCGGTATCCGACCGCGCGGACCACGAGCTGCGCGGGCACCTCCTCGCGCTCACCGGTGTCGCGGGCCGAGACCCGGCCGTCGGCACCGCGCACGAGAACGTTGCGGCCCAACACGATCGACTCCACCTTGCCGTCGCCCTTGATCTCGATCGGCGACGTGCGGAACCGGAACACGATGCGCCGCTTGGCCCCGCGCGGTTCCAATTCCACGTAGCCGCGCAGCACCTTGATGTTGTTGCGCACGGTCTTGCCCGCGGCCTCGAGGTCCTCGTCGGTGATGTCGGCGAAGTCGGCCGGGTCGATGATCACGTCGACGTCACCGAGGGCCTCGAGGTCGCCGAGCTCACGAAGCTCGAGCGTGGTGAACGGCGCCTGCAGCGGGCCGCGCCTGCCGATGATCAACACCTCCTCAACGCCGCGATCGCGTAGCGACTCCAGCGCGTGGTCGGCGATGTCGGTCGCTGCGAGCACGTCCGGATCGCTGACCAGGATGCGCGCGACGTCGATCGCCACGTTGCCGTTGCCAATGACAACAGCGCGACGGCACGTCAAGTCGGGCGCGAGATCGGCAAAATCAGGATGGGCGTTGTACCAGCCGACGAAGTCGACGGCGGCCACACTGCCCGGGAGGTCTTCCCCGGGGATGCCCAGCGGCCGGTCCGACTGCGTGCCGTGGGCATAGATCACGGCGTCGTAGCGCTGGGCGAGCTCTTCGGCCTGCACGTGCTCGCCGACGACGACGTTGCCGAAGAACCGGAACCGCGGATCGGCGGCGGTCTTGTCGAACTGCGCCGAGATCGACTTGATCTTCGGATGGTCCGGTGCGACGCCCGACCGCACCAGACCCCACGGGGTGGGCAGCATCTCGAGCATGTCGACACGGACGTCGCGCTGCGCGGGGTCGTCGCCGGATCCGGCGGCCTTCAACAGCGAGGCCGCAGCGAAGAACCCGGACGGTCCCGAGCCGACGATCGCGACGTGATACGGACGCAAAGGGGGCATGTGGGCTGCCTTCTGTCGCTGCCCGGCCACGCGCAGGGGGCTGTCGCGACGCGGCCGGACGAGGGTTGCCTCCCGATGCTAGAACGCGCTCGGCGTGGACCGGGGGGAACGCGCGGACCGGTAACCTGATCTCCCGTGGATCCTGACCGTCAAGCCGACATCGCTGCCCTCGACTCCGCGCTCACCACGGTGGAGCGTGTGCTCGACGTCGAGGGGCTTCGCGGTCGCATCGCCAATCTCGAACAGGAGGCGTCGGACCCGAAGCTGTGGGACGACCAGACGCGGGCGCAGAAGGTGACCAGCGACCTGTCGCACGCCCAGAACGAACTGCGCCGGGTCGAGGAGTTACGCCAGCGCGTCGAGGATCTGCCGGTGCTCTACGAGCTGGCCAGCGAGGAAGCCGGCGCGGACGGGGACACCGCAAGCGCCGAGGCCGACGCCGAGCTGCGGCAGCTGCGCGAGGACATCGAGGCCTTGGAGGTCCGCACCCTGCTCTCGGGGGAGTACGACGAGCGGGAGGCGCTGGTCAACATCCGGTCAGGCGCCGGCGGGGTGGACGCCGCGGACTGGGCCGAGATGCTGATGCGGATGTACATCCGGTGGGCCGAGCAGCACAAGTACCCGGTCGAGGTCTACGACACCTCCTACGCCGAAGAGGCAGGCATCAAGAGCGCGACGTTCGCCGTGCACGCGCCGTTCGCCTACGGCACCCTGTCGGTCGAGCAGGGCACCCACCGCCTGGTGCGCATCAGCCCGTTCGACAACCAGGGCCGCCGCCAGACGTCGTTCGCCGAAGTCGAGGTGTTGCCGGTCACCGAGACCACAGACCACATCGACATCCCGGAAGGCGACGTGCGGGTCGACGTGTACCGCTCCAGCGGACCCGGCGGCCAGTCCGTGAACACCACCGACTCTGCTGTTCGACTGACCCACATCCCGACCGGTATCGTCGTGACTTGCCAGAACGAGAAGTCGCAGTTGCAGAACAAGGTGTCGGCGATGCGCGTGCTTCAGGCGAAATTGTTGGAACGCAAGCGCTTAGAGGAGCGGGCCGAAATGGACGCTCTCAAGAGCGACAGCGGCAGCTCCTGGGGCAATCAGATGCGGTCCTACGTGCTGCACCCCTATCAGATGGTGAAAGATCTTCGCACCGAGTACGAGGTCGGGAATCCAGCCGCGGTGCTGGACGGGGACATCGACGGCTTCCTCGAGGCCGGGATCCGGTGGCGTAACAGAAAAGATGACAGCGACTAGCCCTTGACCAACACGCTTCTAGCATTCGACCTCGCGTCCCGGTGGCACGGCTTCTGGCGCGGTGACATCGGCGTGTGGATCCTCGACCGCGGGGTGCGCATCGCGCTGCTGCTGATTGGTGCCCTGCTGGCGGCGAGATTCATCAACTGGACCGCGCAGCGCATCACCCGGCGCATCGACGCCGAGTACCAGGAAAGCGATCAGCTGGTCCGCTCCGAGAGCGCCAAACACCGCCAGGCGGTGGCGTCGGTGATCTCCTACGTCTCCGTGGGCCTGCTGTTGGTGATGGTGCTGGTGCAGATCACCGACATCCTCGCGATCCCGATCAGCTCCCTGGTGGCGCCCGCTGCCGTGATCGGCGCCGCGCTCGGCTTCGGCGCCCAGCGGCTGGTGCAGGACCTGCTGTCGGGATTCTTCATCATCACCGAGAAGCAGTACGGCTTCGGTGACCTGGTCGCGCTGACCGTCGCCGGCATCGCACTGCCCGCCGAGGGCACCGTCGAGGACGTGACGCTGCGCGTAACCAAGCTGCGTTCGGCCGAAGGGGAGATGTACACCATCCCCAACGGCCAGATCGTCAAGACCGTCAACCTGTCCAAGGACTGGGCCAGGGCGGTCATCGACATCCCGGTACCGGTGGCAGCCGACCTCAACGCGGTGAACGAGGTGCTGCACGGCGTGGCCGACAAGGCCAAAGACGATGCCCAACTCAAGGATCTGCTGCTCGACGCGCCGCAGCTGATGGGCGTGGAGAGCATCGAACTGGACACGGTGAACCTGCGGATGGTCGCGCGCACACTGCCGGGCAAGCAGTTCGAGGTCGGGCGTCGGCTGCGCGTGCTGGTGGTACGCGCACTGCGCCGGGCCGGCATCGTCGCCCCCGGTGAGATGGCGGCGCCCGTCGTCGCGGCGATCCCGCACCCCGCCCGATCCGACGACGCGGCCAAGGATGCGCCGACGGAACCGGAGTCGCAGCGATGAAGTGGACCGACTGGATCTGGGCGCCGAAGCGCCCGGGCAGCACCCGGGGCTGGCCCAATTACATCTTCGGTGGCCGCATGCGGACCTCGACGGCGGCGCTGCTTCTCGCGTTCGTCGCGCTGTTCTGGGTGAACCAGACCTTCCAGCCCGCCTCGTCGGAGAAACCCGCCGACCAGACGCAGGTGGTGCCGCCGGGCTTCGTTCCCGACCCGAACTACACGTGGGTGCCGCGGACCAATGTGCAGACTCGCGCGCCGGAGACCACCACCCCCACCACGACGACAACGACGACCACGACCACCCCGGCTCCGACGACCACGTCGTCACCCTCGGACACCACGTCGCCCACCAGCACCGACAGCACCGAACCGGGCGCCCCGGGCACGACCGTGATCGACCCGGACGGCCCGGGACCGCTGGACCCGCAGACGTTCACCCTGGCACCGCCGACGCTGGCGCCCACCACGGTCGCCCCGCCCGGCGCGCCGCCGGCGACGACCGCGACGCCTCCCCGGTGATTCGGCGGCGCCGCGGTACCTGCCTGCCTCCCCGCTACACTGGCGTGCCGTGATGATCACCCTCGACCATGTCTCCAAGCAGTACAAGTCGTCGGCGCGGCCGGCGCTCGACAACGTCTCGGTCAAGATCGACAAGGGTGAGTTCGTCTTCCTGATCGGCCCGTCCGGGTCGGGCAAGTCCACGTTCATGCGCCTGCTGCTGGCCGAGGAGCACCCGTCCTCCGGCGACATCCGGGTCTCCAAGTTCCATGTGAACAAGCTGTCCGGCCGGCACATCCCGGGTCTGCGTCAGGTCATGGGCTGCGTCTTCCAGGATTTCCGGCTGCTGCAGCAGAAGACGGTCTTCGAGAACGTCGCCTTCGCGCTCGAGGTGATCGGCAAGCGGGCCGACACCATCAACCGGGTGGTGCCCGACGTGCTCGAGATGGTCGGGCTGTCCGGCAAGGCCAACCGCCTGCCCGCCGAGCTGTCCGGCGGCGAGCAGCAGCGGGTCGCGATCGCGCGGGCGTTCGTCAACCGGCCGCTGGTGCTGCTGGCCGACGAACCGACGGGCAACCTCGACCCGGAGACCAGCAAGGACATCATGGATCTGCTCGAGCGGATCAACCGCACCGGCACCACGGTGCTGATGGCCACCCACGACCACCACATCGTCGACTCCATGCGTCAGCGGGTCGTCGAACTCGAACTCGGCCGGCTGGTTCGCGACGAACAGCGCGGCGTCTACGGAATGGATCGCTAGTGCGCTTCGGCTTCCTCGTCAACGAAGTCCTCACCGGGCTTCGCCGCAACGTCACCATGACGGTCGCGATGGTCCTCACCACCGCGATTTCGATCGGGCTGTTCGGTGGCGGCCTGCTGGTGGTGCGGCTTGCCGACCAGTCCCGCGCGATCTATCTCGACCGGGTGGAGAGCCAGGTCTTCCTCACCAACGACGTGTCGGCGAACGATCCGACCTGCGACGCGGACCCGTGCAAAGCGCTGCGCAAGACGATCGAGGACCGCCAGGACGTCCGGTCCGTGCGCTTCCTCAACCGCGACGAGGCCTACGACGACGCCATCCGCAAGTTCCCGCAGTACAAGGACGTCGCAGGCAAGGACGCGTTCCCGGCGTCGTTCGTCGTCAAGCTCGACGATCCCGAGCAGCACAAGGACTTCGACGACGCGATGATCGGCCAACCCGGCGTCCTGAACGTCCTCAACCAGAAGGACCTGATCGACCGGCTGTTCGCGGTGCTCAACGGCATCAGCAACGCGGCGTTCGCGGTGGCGCTGGTGCAGGCCATCGGGGCGGTCCTGTTGATCGCGAACATGGTCCAAGTCGCCGCCTACACCCGGCGTACCGAGATCGGCATCATGCGGCTGGTGGGCGCCACCCGCTGGTACACCCAGCTGCCGTTCCTGCTCGAGGCGATGCTCGCGGCGTTCGTCGGGGTGCTGATCGCCATCGCGGGGCTGATCGCGGTGCGGGCATTGTTCCTGGAGAGCGCGCTCGACCAGTTCTATCAGGCGAACCTCATCGCCAGAGTGGACTATGCCGACGTGCTCTACTACAGCGCGCCGTGGATGCTGTTCCTCGGCCTGGCGATGTCGGGCATCACCGCCTACGTCACCCTGCGCCTCTACGTGCGGCGGTAGCCGTGGCGAAGAAGGTGAAAGGCGTCAAGGACAGCAACAACCAGGTGGTGGCCACCAACCGCAAGGCGCGCCACAACTTCGCGATCCTCGAGACCTTCGAGGCGGGCGTCGCGCTGATGGGCACCGAGGTGAAGAGCCTGCGCGAGGGGCAGGCGTCGCTGGCCGATGCATTCGCCACCGTCGACGACGGCGAGATCTGGCTGCGCAACCTGCACATCCCGGAGTATCACCACGGCAGCTGGACCAACCACGCCCCGCGGCGCAACCGCAAACTGCTGCTGCACCGTCGCGAGATCGACACGCTGGTCGGCAAGACCCGCGACGGCAACCTGACGCTGGTGCCCCTGTCCCTGTACTTCACCGGCGGCAAGGTGAAGGTCGAGCTGGCGCTCGCCCGCGGTAAGCAGGCCCATGACAAGCGCCAGGACCTGGCCCGCCGCGACGCCGAGCGGGAGGTCACCCGAGAGCTGGGACGACGCGTCAAGGGCATGACCTCCTGACCGGCGTCCTCAGCGCGCTGATCGCGGCGCTGGGATACGGCGTCAGCGACTTCGTCGGCGGCTACGCCTCGCGCCGTGTCGCCGCGCTGCGGGTGGTGCTGCTGTCCTATCCGCTGGCGCTGGTCCTGCTCACGGTCATCGCGGTGCCGTTCGGCGGTCAGCTCAGCGCGTCCGCTGTGCTGTGGGGGCTGCTGGCGGGCGTGGGTCAGGCGTTCGGCGTGTGGTGGTTCTACGCCGCACTCGGATCGGGTCCCATCTCGGTGGTGTCGCCGCTGACGTCGGTGCTGGTCGCCGGCGTCCCTGTCGGTGTCGGCATGGCGTTGGGCGAGCGGCCCAGCGCGCTCGCGCTGTGCGGGGTGCTGCTGGCGCTGGTCGCGGTGGTCATGGTCAGCCGGCAAGCAGGCGACGAGGACGTCCGGCCGCACCGCTTCACCGTCAAGGTCGCCTGGCTGACGGTCGGATCCGGTATCGCGTTCGGTCTGAACTTCGTCATCCTCGACCAAGTCCCCGTCCAGGCCGGACTGTGGCCCCTGGTGTTCGGCCGGCTGGCGGCGACCGCGATCGTCGCGCTCGCCGCGGTGCTGACCGCGAACTTCGTGGTCGAGCGGGGCGTGCCGTTGCGGCTGGCGCTGCTCGCCGGGGTGCTCGACACCGTGGCCAACACGGCCACCCTGCTCGCCCTGCAGTCTTCGCTGCTGTCGCTGACCGGTGTGCTCGTCGCGCTGTATCCGGCGGCCACCGTGCTGCTCGCGGTGGTCGTCCTGCGCGAGCGGGTGAGCCGGGGGCAGATCGCCGGGATGATCTTTGCGTTCACTTCCGTCGCGATGATCGCCGCCGGTTAGTTACCGTCGTCACGGGCAACTCGACGGCCGGAGACGTTCGTCGGCGAGTGTAAGGGGATGGCGGCACGGGCTTCCGGTTGCGCGTCGCGTTGGTCGTCACAGCCACGCTGCTGCTGACGGTCAATTCGTTCGCGCCCTGGGGTGAGCAGACTGCCCAGCGGATCGCCGTCGTCGCGCAGTGCGGTGCCGGGATCGGCGCCGTCGCCTACGGGTTGTTCGAGTCGCGCCGCGTCCACGGTGTCGCGCGATGGTGGCGCCTGCTCGCCGTCGGCGCCGTGGGCGCCGTGCTGGCCGGCCAACTCGTATGGTGGCTCAGCGGCCCGGACGGGGCTCCGGTCTGGGTTCCGGTGTACTGGTTGTTCCCTGTGTTCGGGTTGGCCGCCATCGTCGCTCTCGCGTGGGCGGGCGGTGAGCCGATCGTTCGGCAAGACGGCTCGCGAACGCATGCGTCGGCCCTGATCGTGCTCGATGCGTTGGTGGCGGCGACCTCGTGCGCCATCCTGGTGATCTTCGGGTCCGGCGCGGAGACGACGTCGTCGTTCCCGCGCTCGGAGTCCCCCGCGATGCACACGGCATATGGCTTCGCGGAACTCGTGCTCGTGGTGGTCGCCGCGGTGAGCGGCATGGTGTACCGCGCCGAGCGGCCGTACCGGGCCACCTACCTACAGTTGGGCAGCGGGCTCGTCCTCATCGCGGCGGCCGACCGCATCACCGCGTACTTCGACACGGTCGGTCAACCGCGCGGCGTGCTCTGGGGCGGGGCCGGCATCGCGCTCGGCGCACTCTTCGTGGGATTGTCGCTGCGCGACCGCGATGCAGCACCGGCGGCCTCCCGGCGGTCGCGACTGATCGACTGGGCGCAGTTGATCCTGCCCTACTCGGGGTTCCTCGGCATCACGCTATTGCTGGCCTTTCACGTACTCAACGACCACGCGCTCGATCTCGTGGTGGTCACCGTCATCGTGTCGATGGTCGTCTTCGTGGCGGCCCGGCAGGTGGTCGCCATGGCTGAGCAGAGGCTGCTGACAGGCCGGCTCCTCGACGCGCAGCGCCGGTTGGCCCATCAGGTGCTGCACGACTCCCTGACGGGTCTGCCCAACCGGCTGCTGTTCGCCCAGCGGCTCGAGGAGGCGATGCACGACGGTCATTTCGTACTGATCTTCGTCGACCTCGACGATTTCAAGGACGTCAACGACCGGTTCGGCCATGCCGCCGGTGACGACCTGCTGTGCGCTGTGGGGGAGCGGCTCCGGCGGTGCGTCACCGACGCCGACACTCTCGCCCGGATCGGTGGTGACGAGTTCGCGATCCTGATCGACGGAGAGAGGGCGGACCCTGAGGTGGTCGCCGACCGGCTGCGGGTGGCGCTGCGGGATCCGTTCCTGCTGCACGGATCGTCATTGCGGGTGCGGGCGAGCATGGGACTGGTTCGCGCGGATGCCGGGCCGAGCGCGCTCACGTCGGACGATCTGCTGCGCCAGGCCGACATCTCGATGTACGCCGGCAAGCGGCTGGGCAAGAACACCGCGGTGGTGTACCAGCCCGCGGCGGGGGTGCGGGCCGATTTCCCCACCGCGCTGCGCAGCGCCGCCGGCGGGGTGCCTGCGGGCTTCAGCCTGAGCTTCCAGCCCGTGGTGCGGCTGCCCGACGAGACGCTGGTCGCGGTCGAGGCGCTCGCGCGCTGGACGGCGCCGAACGGAATTCAGATCCCGCCCGAGACCTTCGTCGCGGCCGCCGAAGCCGCGGGTCTGGGGGCGATGCTGGACGGGATGGTGCTGCGACTGGCCTGCCAGGAGGTCGCGGCTACCGGTCTGGACGTTGGCATCCACGTGAACATCGGTGCCACCCGGCTGGGCAACCCCGGTTTCGAGGACGACGTCCGTCGCACCCTGTCGACCTACAGGATCGACGCGGACCGGCTCGTCCTGGAGATCACCGAGACGCTGCCGATCGTCGACCTGGCCGATGCCGCAGCGCAGATCGGGCGGCTCAACGACACGGGGGTCCGGGTCGCGCTGGATGACTTCGGCGCGGGCTACAACTCGCTGACCTACCTCCATGCGCTGCCGGTCGACATCGTCAAGCTCGATCGCAGCCTCGCGGCCGGGTCGGATGCCGCCCGCGATCTCGCCCTCTACCGGTCGGTGGTCGGGTTGTGTGCCGACCTCGGCCTGGACGTGATCGCCGAGGGCATCGAGACGCCCGAGCAGGCCGGCACCATCGTGGCGGCCGGCTGCCGACTCGCGCAGGGACACCTGTTCGGACGTCCCGCGCCGATCGCCGACATCGTCGCCGAATACGGCGACCTGACGTCCAGTGTGCGTCCAGGGCGGCGCGAGGCGTGAATGCTCGCCCAGGGCGCACACTCGATGGACTAAATATGTGCTCGCGTGTGTTTAACCGACCGGTAGTATGAATCTTCCTGCTGATGGTCGGCAGGGGTGCGAGGGGCTGAACGGTTTCGACTTCGCGCATCGAATCAAGGGAAGCGTGCCGGTGCAGGCAAGAGACCACCGTAAGCGTCGTTGCAACCAATTAAGCGCCGATTCCAATCAGCGCGACTTCGCTCTCGCTGCCTAAGCGACAGCTGGTCCGTCAGACCGGGAACGCCCTCGACCCGGACCCTGGCGTCATCTAGAGGGACCCACCCACGGGTTCGGTCGCGGAACCCGTGGGGACATCAAACAGCGACTGGGATCGTCATCCTGACTTGTTCGCGTGATCAGGAGATCCGAGTAGAGACATAGCGGACTGCGCACGGAGAAGCCTCGAGGGAATGCCGTAGGACCCGGGTTCGATTCCCGGCAGCTCCACCGATGAAGAACTGGCCAGGCCGAAAGGCCTGGCCAGTTCCGTGTTCGGCTACATCTTGACGGTCGGCACCAGCCGGGTGAGGTTCCACAGCTGGTTGCGCCGCGCCGCCAGCGCGGTCAGCAGTATCGACCCCAACCACAGGGCGCCCAGGAAGATCAGGGCCTGCCACAGTCGACCGTCGATACCGCCGAGGATCAACTGGCGCAGCCCGTTGACGCCGTACGCCATCGGGTCGAGTCGGTGCAGCGCCTGGAACGGCTTGGTCGTGGTCTCGACGGGGTAGAGCCCACCGGCGCTGACCAGTTGCACCATCAGCAGCGTCATCAGGAGCACCTTGCCCAACACCGGGCCCAGCCAGGCGCTGATCGCCTGGGCCACCGCGATGAAGGCGCACGACGCCAGGATCATGAAGCCCAGCATCGCCACGGGATGCTCCGCGTGCACGTGCAGAGCGAAACGCACAACGCTGTACAGGATCACCGCCTGGGGGATCCCGATCAGGACCGCGGGAAGATAACCGGCCAGCGTCACGCGGAGCGGACTGATCTCTGCGGCGATGGCACGGTTCTGCAGCGGGCGGAACGCCATCCACAACAGCATGGCGCCGAAGAACAGCGCGAGCGTGAGGAAGAACGGCGCCATGCCCGTGCCGAAGTTCGGCGCCGAATTCTCATGGGAACTCGTCAGCTGAACCGGGCCACCGATCGTCCCCGCGATCGCGTCCTTCTGCTGCGGGCTCCAGTCGGGAACCTTCTGCGCACCCTCGTCCAGTTTGGTCGCCAACTCACGTGAACCCGAACTCAATTGCTCCGTGCCGGATTTCAGCTGCCGGGCGCCATCGTCGAGCTTGGCGATGCCGGCGTTGAGTTCGGCATTGCCGGACGCCACCTGCTGGGCGCCGTCACGCAACTCGGTGAGCTTGTCGGTCAGTTCCCTGCCCTTGGCCGAGATATCGGTCAGCGTGGAACCGACGGGACCGCCTGAGTTCGCAGCCGCGCGGGCCTTGTCGAGCTTGGCCTGGATGTCCGCGGTCCGCTGGTGGGCCAGCAGCTGGTCGCGGGTCTCTCGCAGTTTGCCGGTGGCCATCATCGACACCGGGTCCTGATTGGCGGAGAGGTTGTCGATGATCGAGCTCAACGACTGGGCGGCGGTGTCTTGTGCCCCGGTGATGGTCTCGAGTTCGGTGGACGCCTCCGACAGCGCCGACGAGCTGTCCTGGACCTGGCCGTTGACCTGATCACTCTGAGTGCCGATCTGGGCCAGCAGGTTCGTGATCTTCAGCAGGGGGTCGGTGGCGGTGTCGATGCCGTCGGACAGCTTGCGGGAGCCGGCCGCCAGTTCCGCGGATCCGTTGTGGGCGGCATCCAGGCCGGCCACCAATTGCCCTGCGCCCGAGTCGAGTTGGGCCGCACCGTCAGAGAGTTGATTCGCCCCGTCGGCGGCCTGTTTGATGCCCGCCCCCGATGTGGTGATCACCGACAGCACCTGGTTGACCGCCTGGCCGGAGATCCTGGTCGACACGGCGTTGAGCACCTGCTCTATCGCGGTGCGGCCGATGCTCGAGGAAATGTAGTTGTTGGCGTCGTTGTATTCGGCGATCAGCTGTGCCCTGCGGGGATTGCCGGTGGTGGGCGACGCGATGGCCTCGCTGAAGTCCGGCGGCAGTTCCAGCATGAAGTAGTACTTGCCGTGGGCGACCCCGTCGCGCGCCTGGGCGTCATCGACCAGATGCCAGTCGAGGCTCGCATCATCGGTGAGACTGTCGGCGATCTGGGCGCCGACGTTCATCGGCTCACCGGACACCTCGGTGCCCCGGTCCGAATTGACCAGTGCCACCGGCAATTTGTTCACATGCCCGAACGGATCCCAGTACGCCCACAGGTAGAGCGCGCCGTAGGACAGCGGCATCAGCATCAAGACGACGATGGCGATCCGCGTCATTCGATTTCGGGCGAAGCGTTTGATCTCCGACCCCAGGGCAAGTCCGCCCATCTTCTCAGTCCTTTCCCGCGATGTTCGGGATGTGCACTTCGTGCTCGGGTGCTTGATCGCCGAGCGAATTCGTCACGCCCACAACGACCAGGCGGTCGGCGGCGATGACGCCGAGGCGTTGTACTGCCTGCGCCCGCCGTCCGCTGTCACGGACCTGTTCGAGATCACCGACCACCAGGACCGGTCGGTCCGAGCACAGTGCCAGGGCGATCTGCAGCAGGAACGTCTCCAGATCGCCCATGTCACCGATGTAGTCGGTCGGCGCCGGGCGTGGGATGTCCCCGAACACCTCGGCCAGCACGTCCCGGTGCGAAGGTTCACGCGACCGCCCGAACAGGGGAGCGAGCCAGCGGCGCTGCTCGGTCACCACAGTCTTCACGGTCACGGCCTCGTCCAGATCATCGATGTCGCCGAACGCCGCGATGGCGCAGTGCCGGCGGATGGCCCGCGGTGCGGTCTCGCCGAACACCGCCACGGTGCCGGCGCTCGGCTTGAGCCGGCCCGCCAGCGTGAGCAGCAAGGCTTTCTGGCTGTGGCCGCCGGGCATGTGCACCGCGTGCAGGCCGCGATCGATGTCCAGGTCGACGTCGCGGAAGAGGGGGCCGTGCTCACCGTCGAACGTCAGACCCCGCGACACGATGATCGCGTCGCCGTCCGCGACGGGACGCGCCTGCGCAGTGTTGACCGCAGCGTGTCGGCTCATGGTCGCCTCCTGGGTTGCCGTATCAACAAGTGGATGATTCAATACGATATGCATTCAATACGGAATGTATCGAGTTCGAGAGGCCGTTTGTCGTGAAGGTCACAGAGGCGCCGAAAACCCGCCGACGCAGCAACACCCGGGCGCGATTGATCGAGGCCACCGACGAGCTCATCCGGGACAGTGGCCGCACCTGGTTCAGCGTCGAGGAGGTGTGCCGGGCGGCGGGCTACACCCGGGGCGCGTTCTACTCCAGTTTCGACGACATGGAGGATCTGCTCTTCGAGGTGTACGGGCACCAGAACGACGCACTCGTCGAACGGTTGCGGGGTACCGCCGCACCCCTGCTGCGGACCAGAGACGTTCTGAGGACCGACCGCGTGGTGCGCCATCTGCTGAAGGCCGGCGTCGCCGATCAACCCCGCATCGCCCTGCATGCCGCCCTGGTGGCTCGCGCGGCCCATCAGCCCGAGATCGCCCTCGCCCTGGATGCGCAGGTCGAACGCTTCCGTGAGGGCCTGCAGGCGATCTTCGTCGCGCTCATCGCCAAGACCGGCCGGACGATGACGGTGACGCCGGAGACATTCACCCGCGCGCTGATGGCGGCCCAGGCGGGTGCCTCCGGTCAGTTCCTCAGCGACCGCGCCGCCACCGAGGAAGTCCGCTACCTCACCGCGCTGGCCGTCGTCGAGGGGCTGTCCACCTGACGACGGGCCGATCCCTTACGCAGCCGCCTGATCTCGGAGAGCGGATCGAGCAGGGACGGCCATCGGCGCGATGAGCACACCGATTTTCCTTACCTGGCGGATAGGAAACCCTTGCCGTCGGCCGCCGGATTCTGGCTTCACGGCGATTACGCCGGCGTTGGCCGCGGACGACGATTGCTGCAGCGGGAAAACCGGACAACGGCCGAACAATTCGGCAGACATATATGCAGACCCGCGGAGAACGGCGAAGAGACCACTACGCGGCCCGCTCGGGGCAGCGACAACCTCACAGGAGCGATCATGACAACGAATTCCAGGAGCCGCACGGGCTGGAGAGGCCGGACCGCGGCCACCGTAATGCTCGCCGCGGGGGCAGCCGCCGTCGGCTTGCTCACGCCCCCCGCGGCGCAAGCTGCAGACCAGTACATCGCGCTGGCGCTCGGGTATGTCAACGAGAATCCGCCCGTCACGATGGCAGGCGGTTCGTCGATCAGTGCAAGCCAAGACCAGGCCGCGCAGGGCGCGCTGACGAACTGTTCCAACAATGGCGCCGATCACTGCGTGACCGTGGTCATCGCCACGAATGAGTGCGCGGCGGCCGCCTCGAACGACTACGGCGAAGAGGTCGGGGCATCGGGCTCGACGGTTGCCGCAGCCTCGAGCAGCGCCTTGGCCAAACTGCAGAATCAGGCCGGTGCCAAGGTGATTGTGTCGGGTTGCTCGAATGGGAACACGCCGCCACCGCCACCGAACGATCCGCCGCCCCCTCCGGCGCCGAAGCTGGGTCCGACGGTGTCGTTCAGCACGGTTGTGGGCGGTCTGGTCGCTCACATCACCGACCGCAGTGGGGTGACAGCGCAATGCACCTACACGGCGGACAACTTCCACCGTGCGTTCGCCCTGCCGGCGAACTCCAGTTACGACCTGCGGATCGTCCCGGCAATTCCACAATTCAAGAACTGGAACGTCACCATCGCGTGTGACAACGGAACCAGCACAACGACGACGACGTACTTCTGACGCCGGTCGTCCCGACCGCCCGAACCGTGAACCTACGGTTCGGGCGGTTCCGGTCTTCCCGCCGGCTTTCTCCGCCTACGCAGCCGCCTGCAGGGTGATCTCGGAGATCGCGGTGCGGCTCTTGCCGTCGGTGGTGCCCAGCGTGCTGATCCACACCAGCACATTCGATGTCTTCGTCTGGTCCCGGATGTCGATGCGGTTGTGGCCCGGTTGCAGTGGCGTCGTCGGGGTCAGCTCCGTGGTGTCAGCCAGCTTGCCCGGGTTCTCGGTGGGAGACGAGCGGATCTGCACCTCGGTTCCGGTGCTCGACACGTCGATCGTGACGGCGCTCAACGCCGTCGGTTCGGACAGATGCAGCATCAGTCCCTCTCCCTCCACGAAGTTCGGGAAGGGAACCGGGTCGGTGTACGTGACGGTCGACCACGACGTCGCGGGGTTCCCGTCGATCGCCAGTCCGGCCTTGTCCGGGTTGTCCGCACCGCCCGACGGCGCGAACACGGTCACGCTCGCCGGCGTGACGACCGGTCCCTGCCGCGTCACCAGCCCGAATCCGTCGGTGAACCACGCCACCGCGGCCACCGCCACCACGATCACGAAGGCGAGTGCGGCGAGGATCGGCGTCCGGCGGCTCCGGCGCTTCGGTTGCGCCTCGAACGTCGCGGTCGTGCGGGACGAGCGCGGCGTCGGGGGAGTGGGCGCGGGGAAGATACTGATCTCGTCGGCGTCGAGGGTGTGGCCGTCCCAGACGCCGTGCACTTCGACTGTGCCGCCGTCGTCGAGCTGCCCGGGTCCGAGCTGGGTGTTGATCGCGACGGGGACCGGGGTGGGCAGGTGGGTGGGATCGGACGGCGTCAGACGGAACGAGACGGCTTCCAACTCGGCGCCGGCACCGACGGTGCGCTGTTCGACGCCATGTGCCGTTCCGCGTAGCACCAGACGCTCGAGGCGCTGGGTGGCGGGACGGCCGTCGGCATTCCCGGTCGGCGCAGCCGGGTGCGGTTGTGTGTCCTGGGCAGTTCGGGGTGGACGCGACCGGGCGAGGGCTTCGGCGAAGTCGAGGCAACTGGGGTAGCGCTGATCGGGATCCTTGGCCAGCGCTTTGGCCAGGACGCCGTCGAGGTGCGCGAGGTCGGGCCGGCGAGCGGATATCCGCGGGGGCGGGCTTCCCAGATGGTGACCGATGACGACGGCGCGGTTGGCGTCATCGAAGGGAGGAGCGCCGGTCAGCAGATGAAAAGTGGTGGCGGCCAACGCATATTGGTCTGACCGCCCGTCGAGCGGTTGGCCGCGCAATTGCTCGGGGGCCATGTAGCTCACGGTGCCGATGGCGACGTTGTCGTCGGTGAGGTTGCTGACGTCGTCGATCCGTCGGGCGATGCCGAAATCGGTCAGGAGCACCCGGCGCCGACGCCCGTCGGACGCCGTCACGAGGATGTTCTCCGGCTTGACGTCGCGATGGAGCAGGCGGCGCTCATGGGCGAAGTCGAGTGCGTCGGCCACCGCTGTCACGATGTCCACGACCTCGTGCTCGGGCATACCGCTCGGGTAGGAGTCCCTGATCAACTGCCCGGCGTCCGTGCCGTCCACATAATCCATCGAGATCCACAGCCGCCCGTCGAACTCGCCCCGGTCGAGGACGCCGACGATGTGGGGGTGCTGCAGCGCCGCCGCCATCTCGGCCTCGCGGATGAACCGTGCCCGGAACTCTGTGTCCGCCGTCGAGGTGGGCGCCAGGATCTTGAGCGCGTCGCGGCGCGGCAGTCGGGGATGCTGCGCGAGGTAGACCTCGCCCATGCCGCCGGTGCCGAGCAGCCGCTCGATCAGGTACCCGGCGAATTCCTCGCCATTGTTCAGCGGCATGCACAGAGCCTACAAAGCCATGCTGATCGCGGTGCCCGGCCGCCGCTGTATGTCACTCTGGACGGGTAGGCCGACAGCAGGGGACTACGTGGCAGCCGACGGCGAACCCGACGATCCCGAGGTGCTGTGGCGAGCGCTGCGCGACGCGCATCTCGGTCTCGTCGTCACACTGGCCAAGCACTACACCGGCCACGGCACCGCATTCCTCGACCTCATCGAGATCGGCAACGTCGGCCTCGCGCAGGCGATCCGTGCCTACAACCCCGCGAAGGGGTACCGGTTCTCGATCTACGCGACCTGGTGGATCCGGCACGCGTTCGCTCGCGCGATCACCGCGTGACGGAATCCGTCGGCCGACCCGGGGTCTAGGCGGCCTCGGTCGTGCGACGCGACCGCCCGACCTTGTTGGGTAGCGAGAGCCGGAAGACCTTCTTCCACGCCGAGGCCACCTGCTGCGGAAGCGAACCGCTGGTGTAGGTCAGCCCGTAACGTTCGAACAGCTCCTGCACCTTCGGTGCGATCTCCTGGTAGCGGTTGCTGGGCAGGTCGGGGAACAGGTGATGCTCGATCTGGAACGACAGATTGCCAGTCATGAAGTGCAGCAACGGACTTCCGGTGATGTTGGCCGATCCGAGCATCTGACGCAGATACCACTGGCCGCGTGTCTCGCCGTCGATCGACGTCTTCTCGAACGTCTCGACCCCTTCGGGGAAATGCCCGCACATGATGACCGAGTGCGTCCACAGATTGCGGACCACGTTCGCCGTCAGGTTCGCGGTCAGGGTGGTCAGCGCGGACGGGCCCGACAGCAGTGGATGCAGCACATAGTCGCGCACCGCGTGCTTGCCGATTTTGGCGAGCACCCGCTTGCCGTTGCGGCGGAACTCCTCGGAGTCCGTCCTGCCCTTGAGGTACTTGCCGATCTCCAGGTCGTAGGCCGCGATGCCGTACTGGAACAGGCAGGCGTTGACAGCGTTGTACAGCGGCTGGCCCAGGTAGAACGGCGTCCACTTCTGGTTCTCGTCGACGCGCATGATGCCGTAGCCCAGGTCGTGGTCCTTGCCGCGCACGTTGGTGTAGGTGTGGTGGACCTCGTTGTGCGAGTGCTTCCACATGTCTGCGGGGGAGGCGTTGTCCCACTCCCAGGTGGTCGAGTGGATCTTGGAGTCGCGCATCCAGTCCCACTGGCCGTGCATGACGTTGTGGCCGATCTCCATGTTCTCGACGATCTTCGACACGGACAGACCGGCCGTTCCGACGATCCAGGCGGGCGGGAACAACGAGAACAGCAGGATCGCCCGGCTGCTCAGCTCGAGCTTGCGCTGACCGTCGATGACCGTGCGGATGTAGGCCGCGTCGCGCTCGCCGCGGCTGGAGACGATCTGTTCGCGGATGGCGTCGAGCTCCCGGCCGAGATTCTCGATGTCGTCATCGGTGAGATGGCCGGCGGGGCCGGCCGTGGTGCGTGCCGGGGTGAGTGTTGCAGAAGTCATATCGAATCTCCTTGATCAAAGTGCGATTTCGCAGGTGCCCGCAGCGGCGGAGACACAGGTCTGGATCTGGACGTTGTCACCGGGTGAGGCCGTGGTGACGTCTCCGGTGCGCAGGTCGCGAACGGCCCCCTGGCGCAGGGGTGCGACGCAGCCGAAGCAGATGCCCATCCGGCAGCCGGACGGCATCAGGACACCCGCGGCCTCGCCGGCGTCGAGCAGAGTCTGGGATCCTTCGGCCTCGACGACCGTTCCGGTCGTCACAAAGGTGACCTCGCCGCCGTCGCCGGCGGTGATGACGGTCGGCCGGAAGCGTTCGGTGTGCAGCCGATCGGCGATGCCGGCGGTGTCCCAGCGGGCCTCGAGGGCGTCGAGCATTCCGGCGGGTCCGCAGGCCCAGGTCTCGCGCTCGGCGACATCGTCGACCAGGTCGCCGAGGCGGTCCATGTCGAGCATGCCGTCGATGTCGGTGTGCCTCTCCACCAACCGGATTCGGCCGCGGCGGGCCATCGAGCGGAGTTCCCCGCCGAAGATGACGTCGTCCGCGGAGGGGGCGGAGTGCACGACCACGACGTCGGCGCACTCGTCGGTCATGTTGCGCAGCATCCCCATCACGGGGGTGATGCCGCTGCCTGCGGTGAGGAACAGGATCTTGCTCGGCGTCCGGGCGCCGAGAGTGAATTCTCCTGCGGCCTGGTCGAGTTGGATGACGGTGCCGACGGTGGCCCGACGCACCAGGTGGTTGCTGACCGTGCCATCGGGGATCGCCTTCACGGTGATGGCGATGCAGCCGTCCTCGCGGGACACCTCCGAGGTGAGCGAGTAGGCCCGCCACTGGCGGACGCCGTCGACGTCGACACCGATGCGGACATATTGGCCGGGTGTGTGGCCGCGCCAGCCGCGACCCGGCTTGACCACCACGGTGACGGCGTCACGGGTCTCCGGGTGCAGCGCGACGATGCGGCCGCGCAGGTCGGCGCCGGAGCGCAGCGGGTCGATGACGTCGAGGTAGTCGGCGGGGACCAGCGGGGTGGTCACCCATTCCGCGAGCTTGATGACACGCTCCCGCAGGGCGCCGACAGTCGTCGGCCGGGGTGCTGTTGTGGTCATGACACCACTCTGGCTGGGTCAGGGGTATAAACTCTTGGCTACAGAGCGTGAATTCCATGCTCGATTTTGTTCGCAGGGGACAGTAATGGCCGAGCAGGGGCTCCGCTTCACCGGACTCGACCTGCCGGACGACGTCGCCGCCGCCCTGCAGGCGGTGCTGCCGCGGATGGCCGAACGCACCGTGACCGCGGTGACGGCCGAGGTGCCCAGCTACGCCGCCGCATTCAGTGGCCGGATGGGCCAGAACATCGAGAACGCCGTGCAGATGGCCCTCGGTGGCTTCCTGCGGCTGGCGGTGCGCGCGCAGGACACCGACCCGACAGCGACGCTGACCCCCGCGCTGGACGGCGCCTACGAACTCGGTCGTGGCGAGGCGCGACAGGGCCGCTCCATGGATGCACTGCTGTCGGCGTACCGGGTCGGCGCGCGCGTCGCCTGGCGGGAGCTGTCGGGCACCGCCGTCGAGGCCGGGCTGACCGCGGACACGGTGGCCCGATTCGCCGAGCTGGTGTTCGCGTTCATCGACGAATTGTCGGCGTCCAGCGTCTCTGGGCACGCCGACGAGTTGGCGACGACGGGGCGGGTCCGGGAACGCTATCTCGAACGGCTGGCGCGGCAGTTGCTCGACGGCGAGCCGGCGGAGGTTCTGCAGGACAGTGCCGAGCGGGCGGGGTGGAGTCCTCCGTCCACGCTGACCGCCATCCTTCTTGCGGAGGCTCAAACCCGCGGTTTGGCAGCACGTTTCGGCCAATCGACGCTGCTCGTCAGCGAAGACCTGCCGGGCGTCGGTGCGTCGGACTCGTTGGCGGTGTTGCTGGCCCCCGATCTGGACGTCCGGCATCGCCGCCAACTCCATTCGGCGTTGCAGGGCCGGCGGGCCCTCGTCGGGCCCGCTCGTCCGTGGATGCTGGTCCAGTCGTCGTACCGACGGGCGCTGCGGGCGCGCACCCTGCCCGTCGCCGATGACGTCGACATCGTCGACACCGACGATCACCTGGTCGAGCTCGTTCTCACCGCGGACCTCGAGGCGTCCGAGGATCTGCGGGCGCGGGTGCTGGCGCCGTTGAGCGGGCTACGGCCCAGCACCGCCGAGCGGTTGGCCGAGACGCTGAGATCGTGGCTTCTGCATCAGGGCCAACGGGAGGCCGTCGCCACGGAGTTGTTCGTCCACCCGCAGACGGTGCGGTACCGGATGACACAGATCCGCGAACTGTTCGGCGACGGACTCGACGATCCGCGAACGGTCATGGAACTCACCGTGGCGCTGGCTGTCCCGAAACCGACGTGACCTGCCGCTGCCGTAAGGTCGGCTCAGCCGACCATCTCGAGGGGACCTGACACATGGCTGATGCCGACGCCGCAGCGATCCGGGCCGAGCGCGATGACTGGATGGGCGAGCACCTCGCCATGTACCTCGAGTCGGGCGGAGCGAGGGGCCACATCGTCGACCTCAGTTCGGTCGGCGGCCGCGCGATGACCACGCACTGTCTGATCAGATACACCGGCCGCAAATCGGGCAGGATCTACGTCAAGCCGCTCATCTACGGCAACGTCGGCGGCGAGATCGTCGTCGTCGCGTCGAAGGGCGGGGCCGACACCCATCCGGAGTGGTACCTGAGCATCCTGGCCAACGAGACCATCGGTGTGCAGGTCGCCACCCAGGCCTTCGAGGCCACCTGGCGTGAGCCAGAAGGCACTGAGCGGCATCAGGTCTGGGAGTACATGAGCCATCTCTACCCGCCCTACATCGCCTACCAGCGGTCGACGAGTCGGCACATCCCCCTGGTCATGCTCACGCCGGGCCGCCCGGTCGACGTGTTCACCCCGGCACCGAACTGATCCATTGAAGTCCGCGTCGACGCCCGACCGGCGCACCATGGAACCGATGACCTCCGCTGAGCCGACTCGGCACACCGTGCTGGCGGAGACCGACAGCGCCGCCTACCACTCCCTGCGGCAACAGCCGGTGACCCGCGCCGAGCGGTACGCACTCGGCAAGAGCCTGCGCAAGCGTGTACCGCGGCGATCACTTGCCGACTGGACCCCACCGGCCGACAGGCCGGACCCGATCCAGCTCATCGAGGACAATCACCGCGGCAGGGTGGACCGCCTGGTCCCGATCCGCGTGGGACGCATGGTCGCGTCCCCCTACGGATTCCTCCGCGGAACCGCCGTCGTCATGGCTGAGGACGTCGCGCATCTGCCCGCCACCGGCATCACGCCCGTCGTGTGCGGCGACTCCCACCTCGGGAACTTCGGCTTCTACGCGTCCCCCGAACGCGATCTGGTGATCGATCTCAACGACTTCGACGAGGCCCACCCCGGCGCGTGGGAATGGGACCTGCGCCGACTGGTGGCCAGCATCTGGGTGGCGGGCCGGCACAACGGCTCGTCCGAGGACGACTGCGGCTCGGCGGTGCGCTCGTGCGTGGCGGCCTATCGCCTCGAAGTGCGCCGACTGGCTGATCAGCCGCTGTTCTCGCGGTCGTTCACCCGGCTCGACGTCGACCGGCTGGCCGGCGAAGCCCACGGTCCGCTGGCCGCGGAGGTCCGACGCTCTGCCAAGCGTGCGCGTCACCGCACCAGTGACCGCGCCCTGCCCCGGTTCACCGAAGAGGTCGCGGGCACACGCAAGATCGTCGAGGAGCCGCCTCTGATCACGCGACTGCCCGATCGCGAAGCCGAGGCGCTGGCCGAGGCGCTCGACGACTACCTGCCGACGCTGTCCACGCACTGGCGACGGGTGCTCGGGGGGTACACGCTGCTCGATGTCGCGCACAAGGTGGTCGGTGTCGGCAGCGTCGGGCTGCGCGCGTACGTGGCTCTGCTGGAAGGCTCCTCACCCGAGGACGTGGTGTTCCTCCAGCTGAAGCAGGCGCGTCGCTCCGTGCTCGCGCGCTACGTCCACGGCGAGTCGGCCTGGCACGCGCACCAGGGTCAGCGCGTGGTCGAGTATCAGCAGGCGCTGCAGACGGTGAGCGACCCCCTGCTGGGATGGACGACGGTGGACGGCCTGCAGTACTACGTGCGCCAGTTCCGCAACATGAAGGGCACCATCCCGTTGGATGCGATGGACTCCAAGGCGCTCATCGACTACACCGGGGTGGTCGGCCAACTGCTCGCCAAGGGGCATGCGCGCACCAGTGGCGCCTCGATGATCGCCGGGTATCTCGGCCGCTCCGAGAAGGTGGACAACGCGTTGTGCACCTTCGCCAGGCGATACGCCGACCAGACCGAGGCCGACCATGCCGCGCTGGTGGCCGCCGTCGACCACGGCAGGATGCCCGTCGAGCGCGGCGTCTAGCTCCTACTGCACGGGCCGGAGCACGACGATCCCCGGCACGGTGCGCAGGTAGTCGAACAGCGGACTGTCGACCACCTTCTGGTTCGCGCTGAGCGAGGATGCGTTGCGCAGGAGCGGGCCGTCGGGGCCGGCGACGTAGATGCCGACGTGGGTGACGTCCAGGCCACCGTCCTCGGCGTAGGCCCCGAGGTAGTCCCCGGTACGCAACTGCGTGACGACGCCGTCGTCCACCGCCGCGCTCGGAAGGTAGGTCACGGTCCGCGGCACCACCGGCAGCCCGGGGAGATACACCCCGCCCGAATCCTTCCGGTTGAGGTTCTTGGCCACCTCGACCGTGTTGCGGCTCAGCGTGGCCGTGATGTCGGTCGCGACGGCCGGACCTGTGGCGGCCCAGTCGGTGAAGAAGTGCTTGCGGGTGGCGAAGCCGACGGCATTGTCCTTGTAGCGCACCCTGATCAGCGCGTTGACGAACTGATCGCGAGACGTGGACCGCTTGAGCGCCTCCACGTAGTCGACCAGAGTGAAACAGTCGACTCGCTCCAATTCAGCCGCGAGTTGTTCCGGCACCGTCTCTGACCCGACGAGAGTGTCGGCCCCGTAGGGCGTTCCGAGGAACTGCCGGGACAACCGCTCGGCCCGCTCGGCGGGATTCGCGCCGGAGGTCTCGCGCGCGACGCCCAGCGCGGCGTCCAGGACGGCGGCGCTGCCCGGCGAAAGTCGCACTGCCGACGAGGCTTTGGTCACGCGGGACAGATAGTCCTCGACCGGGATCGGCGCGGCCGCAGCGTAGTCGTCGGGGAGCAGGACGTCGCCTGCGGTCGTGTTCACGTACACACCCCAGCGGTGGTAGGCGCGCAAGCCGGCCGGATCGGCGGCCAGGACCGCGGCGTAGTCGTTGATCGCCCGCACGTACTGCAGGGAATTGTTGTACCGGTACAGCGCGTGGTCCCGGTCCCGGGCGAAGCCGTTGGCCGCGAGGTAGCGCCCGGCGGCCATGATGGCGTCGCGCGGGGCGAGGATGTCGCCGCCCGCGCCGTAGGCCGCGAACGTCGACGGCATGAACTGCATCGGGCCCTGGGCGCCGGCAGTGCTGACCCCGGCGACCCGGCCGAACGCGGTCTCGACGAAATTGATGGCGGCCAGCACGTTCCAGTTCACCCCGAACGCCGTTTCGGCCTCCCGGTAGTAGCCCATCAACTCGTCGGCGGGCCGCGGCGCGACGATGCGCCACGCGGGCAGCGTCGCCCTCGGCCGCGCCATCGCGGCGAGTTGCCGACGGGCGTCGATGTTGTGGTCGTAGCCGGCGAGCAGGTCGGGCGGGATCCGCGGGCGGGCGATCGCGTCCCACTCGGGGTGCCGGCCGAGCACACGGTAGGCCGCCTGCTGACGACGAGCGGCGGCGCTCAGCACCGTGTCGGGGGTCCCCGGATCCCGCAGCGCGCGCTCGTCGGCCGCGAGGTCGTCGGCAAGGTGTGCCGGATCGGCCGCCAGTGGCCGGGCCGTGTCGCTCGCCGCCGCAGGGGGTGCGGCCGCGGTCGGCGCACCGGCGCTGGTCGGAGTGGCCCGCGGCTCGGCGGCCGAGCAGCCGGTCGGTATCAGTACGCAGGCCACGGCCAGTGCAGACACGACCGGCCGGGCCCGGCTTCCTCGGCTCATCGGCAGCGCGCACTCCTCGTCTCGGCGGCAACTCGATCGTCAGTCGCAGTATCGTCGTCACTGGCGATCATGCGACGGTAACCGTCGGTCGGTTTCCGGCCACGGCGCGGTGGCAATACGGGGCAGGAAAGTCACCGATGAGGAGGAGATGCATGTCGGAGTTGGAGATCACCGACGACGAGGGACACGAGTCGGTCGAGCCAACCTACGCCGAGCACCTTCATCCTGCGCGGCCCCGCACGCTGCGGTTCCGTCCCCGGGTCAAGACGCCGTTCGTGCGGCGGTCGGTCGCTCAGGACGGCCCGGCGAACGGCACCAATCCCGCATACGTGGAGTGGCTGCGCGCCCAGTCGATGCTGGCCGACGCCAACGAGATCAGCGCGCAGTTCTCGGGGCAGGGCTCGATGTGGCAGAACCCGTACGCCACGCCGAACCCTCGCGGCGCGGTCGACACCGCGTCGGTGTGGTTCACGGCCTACCCGCTGTCGCTGATCACGCGTCCCGATGAATCCTTCCTCAAGGCGATGGCCAGCGAGGACATGTGGAAGGCGTTCGCCGAAATCGGCATCGAAGCGGTGCACACCGGCCCCGTCAAACGGGCCGGCGGCATCTCCGGCTGGCAGTACACGCCCAGCGTCGACGGGCACTTCGACCGGATCGGCACCCAGATCGATCCGGCCTTCGGCACCGAGGACGAGTTCCGGCAGATGTGTGCGACGGCGGCCTGGTACGGCGGCACCATCATCGACGACATCGTGCCCGGCCATACCGGCAAGGGCGCCGACTTCCGGCTCGCCGAGATGAAGTACGCCGACTATCCGGGCATCTACCACATGGTCGAGATCGACCCCCGCGACTGGCACGAGCTGCCCGACGTGCCCTCTGGCACGGATTCGATCAACATCGACGCCGCGACCGAGGAATGGCTCGACAAGGCCGGGTACATCATCGGCCGGCTGCAGCGCGTGATCTTCTACGCCGAGGGGGTCAAGGAGACCAACTGGAGCGTCACCCGTCCGGTCACCGGCGTCGACGGCGTCGAACGGCGCTGGGTGTACCTGCACTACTTCAAGGACGGTCAGCCCTCGATCAACTGGCTCGACCCGTCGTTCGCCGGGATGCGGCTGGTGATCGGTGATGCCCTGCACTCGCTGGCCGACCTGGGCACCGGCGCCCTGCGGCTGGACGCCAACGGCTTCCTGGGAGTGGAAAAGGCTGCCTCGGAGGGTAATTCGGCGTGGTCGGAGGGGCATCCGCTTTCCGAGGCGGCCAACCACCTGATCGCGAGCATGGTCCGCAAGGTCGGCGGGTTCACCTTCCAGGAGCTCAACCTCACGATCGACGACATCCGCCAGATCGGCGAAGCCGGCGCGGATCTGTCCTACGACTTCGTCAACCGGCCCGCCTACCATCATGCGCTGGCCACCGGGGACACCGAGTTCTTGCGGCTCACGCTACGCACCACACTGGAACTGGGGGTCGACCCGGCCTCGCTGGTGCACGCGCTGCAGAACCACGACGAGCTCACCTATGAGCTGCTGCACTGGGAGAACGGCCACCGCGACGACGTCTACAGCTACAAGGGCGTCGAGGTCACCGGTGAACAGATCGCCGCCAGTGTGCGCAGCGATCTGGTCGAACACCTGACCGGGCCCGACGCGCCGTACAACCGCGTGTTCACCACCAACGGAATCGCCTGTACCACAGCGTCTGTGGTAGCTGCGGCGCTCGGAGTCAAGAAGCTGGACGACATCGACGACGTCGACCCGATCAGGCGCGCGCACCTGTTGCTCGCGATGTTCAACGCGCTGCAGCCGGGGGTCTTCGCGCTGTCGGGCTGGGATCTGAGCGGGATGCTCACGCTGCCCGTCTCGGCGGTCTCGGAACTCGTCGCCGCGGGGGACACCCGGTGGATCAACCGGGGCGCCCACGACCTGATGGGCATCAACCCCAATGCCCGGCAATCGACTGCCGGCATGCCGGTGGGGCGCAACCTGTACGGCTCCATCCCCGAGCAGCTCGCCGACGAGACCAGCTTCATCCGGCAGCTGCAGGCGATCCTGAAGGTGCGTTCGCACTACGGGATCGCGACCAGCCGCCAGCTCGACATCCCCGAGGTGTCACACCGCGGCATGCTCGTCCTGGTGCACGAACTCGACGGGGAGGGTCGGTTCCAGTTGACGGTCCTGAACTTCGCGCAGGAACACATCGCGGGCAGCGTGCGCTCGGAGCACTTGCCGCCCGGAGCGGTGGTGTCGGACATGTTCAGCGGCAACGAGATCGCGACCGTCGACGACCTGCACAGCTTCGCGGTCGACATGCCGACGCTGCACGGGATGTCCTTGCTAGTGGAGGCTCCGGCGCCGGCGGAGTGAGCGACGGTCGTTGACGCGCACGTAAGAGCGTCGCATAACGGGTATGCCCCTCGCATGACCGTCATCGGATTCCACTGCTCGCACGAGCAGATCGATCCCGCGCAGCTTCTGCGCGATGTCCAGCAGGCCGAGCATGCCGGCTTCACCGCGGGCATGTCCTCTGACCACTTCAGTCCGTGGAGCGAACGACAGGCCGAGTCCGGCTTCGCGTGGGCGTTCCTCGGGGCCGCACTGGCGACGACCCGGCTGCCGTTCGGCGTCGTCAATGCGCCGGGGCAGCGCTATCACCCCGCGATCATCGCCCAGGCGATCGCGACGCTGGCTCAGATGTTCCCCGGCCGGTTCTGGGCGGCCCTGGGCTCGGGCGAGGCGTCCAACGAGCGGGTCACCGGTGAGGTCTGGCCGCGCAATCGCAGCGACTTGGAGAAAACCCATGGCAGATGGCCCCCTCATGTACGTCGCGGGAGAGCACGTTCCCGCCGCCAGCGGCGCCACCGAGGCAGTCATCAACCCGGCGAACGGCGAACAGATCGCGACGGTGCCACTGGGCGATGCCGCCGACGTCGATCGCGCGGTCAGCGCAGCCGAGAAGGCTTTCGACGGTTGGGCATCAACCACACCGGGCAAGCGCGCCGAACTCCTGCTGAAGCTGGCTGATCGGCTGGAGGCTCACGCCGAGGAATTCGCGCAGCTGGAATCGCAGAACGTCGGTAAGCCGATCGCTGTGGCGCGCGACGAGATCCCCTTCGGTGTCGATAACATGCGATTCTTCGCGGCTGCCCGTGTGCTGGAGGGCCGCGCCGCCGGCGAATACTCCCCCACCCACACCAGCATCATCCGTCGTGATCCGCTCGGCGTCGTGGGCAGCGTAGCGCCGTGGAACTTCCCACTGGTCATGGCGATCTGGAAGATCTGCCCGGCACTCATGACCGGAAACACCCTGGTGCTCAAGCCCAGTGAGCAGACACCCCTGAGCACGTTGCGCCTGGCCGAGCTGGCCGCCGACCTGTTCCCGACCGGGGTGTTCAACGTCGTCACCGGTCATGGCGACACCGTCGGGGCGGCATTGACCGGTCACCCGCGGGTGCGGATGAGTTCACTGACCGGAGACACCACCACCGGAAAGGTCGTGGCCCGCGCCGGCGCGGACAACCTCAAGCGCCTCCATCTGGAACTGGGCGGCAAGGCGCCGGTGCTCGTGTTCGATGATTGTGACGCCGAACTCGCCATCACCAAGATCTGCGAGGGCGGGTATGGCAACTCCGGCCAAGATTGCATGGCGGCCTCGCGCGTGTACGTCGCCGATGGCATCTACGACGAATTCGTCACCGAACTGACCCGTGCGGTGAGCAAGGTGGCGATGGGGGAACCCGCCGACGAATCCACCGAGATGGGCCCGGTGATTTCCGAACGTCAGCGCGACCGGGTGGCCGGGTTCGTCGACCGCGCCGTCGCCTCCGGCCCGGCCTCGCTCGCCGTCGGCGGCCTCGGCTCAGGACCCGGGTTCTGGTACAAGCCATCCCTGGTCATCGACGCCGAGCAGGACTCCGAGATCGTGCAGAAGGAAGTGTTCGGCCCTGTCGTCACCACCACCCGTTTCCGCGGCGAGGAGCAGGCCTTCGCCTGGGCCAACGACGTCGAGTACGGCCTGGCGGCGTCGGTCTTCACCCGAGATGTCGGCCGAGCGATGCGCGCCGCCCGGAAGCTGCAGTTCGGCACCGTTTGGGTCAACGACCATCTGCCGATCGTCTCGGAGATGCCGCACGGCGGGTTCAAGCAGTCCGGGCATGGAAACGACATGTCGATCTACTCCGTCGAGGAGTACACCGAGATCAAGCACATCATGATCAATCTCGCAAGCTGACCGAATCTTCTGCGTGACAACGCCTTCGGAGGTCCCACCATGACAGTCCCCAACCGCACGGTAGTCGCTGTGAACCTGTTCTCCATGTTGCCCGGCGTCGACCCGGCCGACTTCGAGCGTTTCTCCACCGAGCTGGACCGGCCGACCTGCCTGGCCCGCCGTGACCTCGTTCGACGCTTCGAAGCGTTCCGCGTCAACAATGCCCCTGACGGTGCCCCGGCCGACATTCTGGAGGTCATGGAGGTGACCGACTGGGGGGACTGGGAAGAATTCCGCGATCACCACCCGAGCATGAAGCCCGTCATCGCGGGTTTCGAACGACTCGTCGACCCGGCCACCGTCCGGACCTACTTCACTCACGCCATCCCGGGAGGACACCAATGACATCCACCACCGCCCCTGACTACGACGCCATCGTCATCGGCGCGGGTCACAACGGTCTGATCACCGCCGGATACCTTGCCCGTGCGGGTAAGAGGGTCCTCGTGGTGGAGGCCCGCGATGTCGTGGGTGGTGCATGCACTAGTGAGGAACTCATCGCCGGTGCCACCTGGTCGTCGTGCGCGTTCATCGCCAGCCTGCTGCGCCCGGAGATCATCGCCGATCTGGAGCTGGAGCGCTACGGGCTGCAGATGTACCAGACCGAAGCCAATGAGGTCAGCATCTTCCCCGACGGCAGCCATCTGTTCGTGTGGAAGGACATGGACAAAACTCTCAAGGAGATCGAGAAGTTCTCCAAGCGCGATGCCGCAGCCTTCCTCGAATTCGGCCTGCGGGTCAAGAAATTCGCGTCGATCCTCACGCCGTTCCTGTTGTCGCCCGCGCCTAGCCGCTCGCAGGTGCTGGCCGCCTTCGAGGCCGCGGGCGCCGAGGATCTGTTCAACGAGATGGTCTTGCTGTCGACGAAGGATCTTCTGGACCGGTACTTCGAGAACGAACACATCAAAGGTCTGTTCACCTTCTTCGGCATGATCTCCGTCTGGGGCGGCCCGTCAACTCCCGGCACCGGCTACGTCTACGGGCACCACTCCGTCGGCGAGTTCAAAGGAACACTGGGCCAGTGGGGGTTCGTCAAGGGAGGCATGGGCGGCATCACCCAGGCGATGGCCCGCAGCGCAGAAGCGCATGGCGCCGAGATCCGGCTCGGGTCGCCGGTCAAGGAGGTCGTCGTCACCCGAGGTCGAGCCACCGGTGTGACACTTGCTGACGGACAGACCATTTCGGCACGTACGGTGATCTCCAACGCCGATCCTCAACGCTCGATGCTGAAGCTTCTACCGGCCGGGACGCTTGACACCAAACTCACCGGCAAACTGGAGAGCTACGACGCCCGCGGCTCGATGGCACGCATCCACCTGCTGATCGACGAACTACCTGACTACATCGGCTTCCCCGCCGGCGTGCAGGGCCCCCAGCACCAGGCCCAGGCGATCATGGGAGCGTCGATCGAGAACTTCGAGCGCGCCTGGGAGGCCGAACGCCGCGGCGAGATCCCTGACGACTTCGTGATCGAAGCCGTCATCCAGTCCACCCATGACTCGACCCTGGCGCCCGAAGGCAAGCACACGATGACCCTCGGCGTGCAACAACTGCCGTTCGAACTGGCCGGCACCGACTGGGACACCATCCGCGAAGAGTGGGCCGACAAGGTGCTCGACGTGCTTTTTCGCTACGCCCCCAACTTGCGAGGCCACATCCTCGAACGGGTCATCATCACACCCAAGGACCTCGAACGCGACTACGGGCTGACCGGCGGCAACATCTTCCACGGCTCGATGTTCTTCGACCAGCTGTTCAACAACCGGCCGACCCCCGAATTGGCCGACTACCGTACCCCGGTCGACAACTACTATCTCTGCGGCTCAGGCACCCACCCCGGCGGCGGGGTGATGGGTGCCAACGGCCACAACGCCGCCCAGGTCGTCATCGCCGACCTCAACGGCACACCGGCACCGACCGCCCAGCGCGTCGGCCCCGCGCCCAAATCCGGTGTCATCGACCGCGCCATGGAGACCGTCATGGACACCAAGACAGGCAAGAAGCTCGGCTACACCGTCGCGAGCAGTCCCGCACTCCGCAAGGTCGTCAAGTTCGCCGCCCGCAGCAAGACCACCCGTTAACCGACCACTTCACCACGAAGGACCGCCATGCTGCACCAGGATGATCCCCAATCGCTGGCCACCCTGAAGGACTCTCCAGACGGGTCAAAGGGTCTGGCTCGCAACCAGATCGGCGTGCTCGGCATCGTGTTCTTCGTCGTGGCCGCTGCCGCTCCGCTGACTGTGGTCGTGGCGTTGTTCCCGGTGATCATCGGCTCCGGCAACGGCGTCGGGATCGCGGGCGCCTTCGTTGCCGTGGCGATCGTCTTGACCATATTCGCGGTCGGATACGTCGCCATGAGCAAGCACATCACCAACGCCGGCGCCTTTTACGCCTTCATCACCCGGGGCCTCGGCCGACCGATGGGTCTCGGATCGGCGTCGCTGGCGATCTTCGCCTACAACGCCATTCAGCTCGGTGTCATCGGGGGATTCGGTTACTACGCGGCGGAGTTCACCTCTCGGCACACAGGCTTCGGCGTCCCGTGGTGGGTATTCTCGGGCCTGGCCATGGGTGCGTCACTGTTCCTCGGCGTTCGCCAAATCCACGCCGGTGCCCGCGTCTTGGCCGTGCTGCTCACCCTGGAGACGGGCGTCATCCTGTACTCAACATCGGGATCCTGATCAACTCACCGAATCCCGTCAGTGACTATTCCTTCGAACCCTTCGCTCCCTCGGCGGTCTTCGCCGGTGCGATCGGTGTCGCGCTGATGTTCGCCCACGCCTCGTTCATCGGCTTCGAGGGCACCGCTATCTACGGCGAAGAAGCCAAGGATCCCAAACGCACCGTCCCTCGGGCCACCTACGCCTCGGTGATCTTCATGGGCGTGTTCTACGCAGTCACCGCGTTCCTCATCGTCAACTCCGTGGGCGTCGACAACATCGTCGACCTCGCCGGAACCGAAGGGGGCAACCTCGTCTTCGCCGTGAGCGACACCGTACTCGGCCGCGTCGGCACCGAAGCCTTCCAACTCCTGGTCATCACCAGCTTGTTCGCCGCCATCCTGACGTTCCACAACAACGTCGCCCGCTACCTCTACTCGCTGGGCCGCCAAGGGGTCATCTGGACACGGCTGGGCACCACCCACCCGACCCGCAAGTCACCGGCACTGGCCTGCTACGTGCAGATCGCCATGGTCGCGGTCGTGGTAGCGATCTTCGCGATCCTGCGTCTCGACCCCTACACCACGTTGTTCACCTGGTGGACCGGCGTCGGTGCGGCCGGCATCATCTTGCTGCAGACCATCGCCAGTATCGCCATCTTCGTGTTCTTCCGGCGCTCGAACGTCGACAAGCGGCCCTGGAACACCTTCATCGCCCCGCTTCTCGGCGTCGCCGGCCTGCTGCCGTTCCTCTGGTACGCAGTCACCGGCATGGACGTCCTACTCGGCGGAGGAGGCTGGCTCCAAACCATCTTCACCACCATGCTGTTCGCCTCACTGGCCATTGGCATCATCGGTGCCTACCTCATCAAGGCACGCTCCCCGCAACGCTACGCACAGTTGAATTCCACGCTGGGCGACCGCATCTGAGGCTGTACTCAGCGGACGACCCGGTGGCTGCGAAACACGCCGCCGGGTTGTCCGCCTTCCCTGTCCAGTGACCCGGGTATCGCAGCCTCGGACGTGGCAGGCGAGGGACGGACACACAGCGAATGGCTAGCGACGGCGTAATTGATTGCCGCGCTTGAAGACCGGCACCGGGTCGGGGGGATCGCTCAGCAGCGCTGGCAGAAAAAAGGTCCGGAGGTACCGACGCGCCGTTTCCGGATTCGAGGAGTCCGGAACGACGCCGATCAACAGGGTGATGGCTGTGGTGACGAGATACTGTGCGACGTCGTTGGGGTGCAGCCCCTCCCGCAGCCCGTCGCGATCGAGGTCGAGGGTGTCCACGAGCAGAGTGATGAGCTCGGACAGCGATGGATCCTGGACGATGAGCTGCGCGATCGTCCCGTCTTCGGTGTGCTCCGACAGCGTCTGCAGCAGTGGGTCGTCGACAAGCTCGGTCGCCACGATGACGAGGCTCTCGACCAGCATGTCGGCCAGGCCGGAGCCCGCCGGGAGGCGCTCGAGAATGTGCTGCTGAAGCCCACGGGTCTTGCGCGCCACCAGCTCCTCGAGGAGACGCCGGCGGTTCGGGAAATGGCGGTACATCGCAGCGCGGGAATAGCCGGCCTCGCGCGCGATGAGCTCCATGGTCGAGGCTTGGAAGCCGCGCGCCAGGATCGAGCGCTCCGCCGCATCCATCAGGACAGACCGCGCCTGACCCGCGGAGTTACCTCCTCCGCGAGGGCGCCCGCGCGTTCGTGGCGGCGGTGCCGCTCCGGCGGCCTCGGGAGATGCGCTCATCGTGATGTCCTCAGGACGACCAGTATGCCCGACACCCTTGCCCTATCCGTTCATTGACCATATAAATAGACATCTGTCGGCTAACGTCTATTTTTTCTGGGAGGTGACGGTGATGCGACGCACCGCGGCGGTGGTGACTCTGAGCGTTCTGACGGCGCCGGTGTCGGCAGCGCTGTTCCTCGGCATCGCCACCGCAGCGGCGGAACCGGATGCGACGGGCGGACAGGCGACGGCCAGTGCACCGACCGACTCCGGCCCTCGGGCCGAATCACGTGCGCCGGCCCGTCGGGGCGAACGATCCGACGCAGAAAAGCATCGTCCGCGATGGCTCGCACCCCGCCACGCGAGGGCCGAGGCCGAGGAGTCGACACAGGCCGCCCCGCGCCACTCGCCTCGAGTGGTGCGGCAGACGACGCCGACGAACGTGAGCCCCGCGCGCCCCACCGCCACAACGGACCGGACCACCTCCGTGACAACCGAACTCGACCTCGCGCGTTCGGCAGCAGCGGACCCGACACCCGGGAACGCCCAGCGTTCTATCCTGCGAGAGAGGCTCGGTGAGCACGCGGGCCTCCGAGAACGGGTCGCCGAGCGAGCCGCGCCGCGGACGACGGCACCGCCGGGTCCGGAGGTGGCGCCGTCGACCCGGGTGCTGGTCGATGACGGCGTTTCTGTGCCGGCTCCGCCACGGCGCGCGGGCCTGGTCAACGCCGTGGGATCGCTGGTCCTCAACACTCTTGTCGGGCTGATACATCTGGCCGATGGGCCACCCGTTCTTCCGCCCCGCAGCACGGTCACGGTGCGGACGTCGACACTCACGCTACCCATCGGCGCGGGTCGCTCCGTGCAGGCCGACTGGTACTTCCCCGAGGATGCCGACGAGTCGACGCGGCTGATCTACTTCCAGCACGGCTTTCTCGCCAGCGGGCCGATTTACAGCTACACCATCGCGCACCTGGCCGAGCGCACCGACAGCATCATTGTCGCGCCGTCGTTGTCATCGAACTTCTTCTCGCCGTCGGCCGAGTGGGTGGGTGGCTCGACCGTTCAGCGCGCCGTCGCCGACCTGTTCGTCGGCGACCGTGCGGCACTCACGGAAAGCGCTTCTGCTGCAGCGGGGTACGACGTGAGTCTGCCGGAGAAGTTCGTGCTCGTCGGGCACTCGGCGGGCGGCACACTGGTCACCAGCGTCGCCGGCTTCCTCGCCGACAACGGTGCGATCGCCGACCTGCAGGGCATCGTGATACTCGACGGCGTCGAACCCGCCGGATCTCCCTTCGTGAGCAGTGCGCTGTCGAAGCTTCGCGGTGCCGACTACCGGCCCATCTACCTCATCTCCTCCGACCGCTACTTCTGGAGCCGGAACGGGGACATGGCAGACAAGCTGCAGCTGGCACGGCCCGAGGACTTCAACGGAGTGAACCTGGTCGGCGGTCGGCACATCGATTACATGCTGGGCGGCAACAAGATCATCCAATTCGCCGAGTACCTCACCGCGGGCTTCTCGAAGCCGCAGAACATCGATGCTGCCGAGATCCTGATGGCCGGTTGGGTGAACGACCTGTTCTCCGGGACGCAGTCGCAGGGCGTCTACGGTTCGCCCGGCGAGCAGATCTCGATCCCCACGCCTGCCGGCACCGCCGATGCGGTGGTCCTGCCGCTGGGATATCCGGCACGGCCGGTCTGGAACCCTGTGCTGGAGGCCGTGTTGACTGCCATTTTCGACTTCGGCGGACGCAACTGGTTCGTCTACGAACCCCTGCCGGGCCACGGGGTGCCTGTCGGGGGACAAGCGATCAGGGCATGCGCCGTGTCTTCGTGTTTCCGATGAAGCGTGGATGCTAGCCGGGCAGGTCCACTCGCAGCGCGACGTGCTCATCGAGTATCCGGCGCAGTGCAGCGTCCATCGGATGAGCGGATGCGAGGTCGCGGCCAAACCGGCTGTCCACCACAACGACCGCGCCTTCACGCAGTTCGGCGGTGTCGACCTGATCAACGAACGGATCGAACAGGCCGGGCGGCGTGGCCAGGTAGTACAGCGCCCGGCCCGACTCGGTCAACCCGACGGCATACATCAGTCCGTGTTGGGTGATCACGAAGAGTTCGGAGGTGATCCTGGCATTCGGCGTCTCGGTTCTGCCCCATGCCATGGCGGCGCGCCGGGTCTGCGCCAATCGATCCGGGACGTGGTCAGAGAGTGTGAGCAACCTATCGACGAGCGCACGACCGGTCCGCGGATATGCGCCTATGGCTGGTCGGAACTGCCGGTGAAGAATCTCGCCGAAAAAGTCGTACAGTTGCTCGCTCATCGCGCACCCCAGTCTCCAGACGGACACATCGATTATGCGCCCGAAAACGGTCAGCTGAGCAGCGCGGGTGGCTAGACCCTCGGCCGTGGTACTGACGGGGCGGATTGGCACCGCGAAATCTGTACAGCCGGGTTCAAGATTCGCGCAGACCGGATTGCCACACTTCGAAAGATGTCGGCTGCCATGCAGAAAGCATCGAACGTGGGATCCATCCACAACGCCGCGCGTCGGAATCCGCTGCACGCGATGAGCTACAGCCTCGCGACAGCCATCAACCTCCTCGGCAAGGCATGGGCGCGCTGGGATCCCAACCCGGCGCAATGACCGGCATAGGGCGTGGGACGGTGCGCGCACGAACCGACGGGCCCGACGAATCCGATGTTGAAGGCGCGATCAAGTCCATGCGTCGGGAACCCGGAGGAGCTGCACGAGCTACAAACCCACCTGCGCATTCTGGAGGCGACCATGGCTATACATTCGGTCAACATCGAACACCGTTCCCCCATTGCCACGGTGAACCCGGCCAACGGAGAGCTGGTGCGCGAGTTCAACCCGATGAGCGACGAACAGGTCGATCACGCCGTCAATGACGCCCACCAGGCCTTCCTGTTCTGGCGCGAGCGTCCCGTCAGTGAGCGGTCGGCCGCGCTCGCCCGCGCCGCCGACCTGATGCTGGAACGTGTTGATGAGCTCAGCCGCCTGGTGACCTTGGAAATGGGCAAGCTTCGTCACGAAGCGCGCGGCGAGGTGAATCTGAGCGCCGAGATCTTTCGCTACTACGCGGAGAACGCTGCGAAGCTACTCGCGCCCGAACCGCTGGAAGTGGACGCGGGCAGCGCGGAGATGCGCTTCCAACCATTGGGCGTACTGCTCCGCGTCATGCCATGGAATTTCCCGATATACCAGGCTGCACGCTTCGCGGCGCCCAATATCGCTGCCGGCAACACCATCGTGCTCAAGCACGCGAGCCAGTGTCCGCAATGCTCGATCGCGATCGAGAAACTGCTGACCGACGCGGGCCTGCCACGCGGCGTTTATGTGAACCTACTCGTGCCCGGTCGCGCGGTGGAAAGGATCATTTCGAATCCCTTGGTGCGCGGAGTCTCGCTGACCGGGAGCGATGTCGCCGGCCAGTCGGTCGCCGAGCGCGCGGGACACGAGGTGAAGAAGACCGTGCTCGAACTCGGCGGCAGCGACCCGTTCATCGTGCTCGACGATGAGGACTTCGAGCGCACGCTGGACTTCGCGGTGACCGCCCGCGTCACGAACTGCGGCCAGAGTTGCGTCGCCGCGAAACGATTCATCGTCCTGGGCGACCTCTACGACCGCTTCCTGCAGGCTCTGCAAGAACGCATGGTCGCGCTCAGGCCGGGTGACGCGACCGACGAGGCCACCACCCTCGCCCCGCTCAGCTCTGAGCAGGCCGCGCAACGCCTGATCGATCAGATACAACAGGCCGTCGCCGGCGGCGCCACGCTGGTCCTCGGCGGTAGCCGCATCGAGCGCCCAGGCGCCTACGTCGAGCCGACCATCCTCACCGATATCACACCGGACAATCCGGCCTTCCGTGCGGAGTTCTTCGGACCGGCGGCGCAGGTTTACCGGGTCGAAACCGATTCTGAGGCAATCGAACTCGCCAACGCTACACCGTTCGCTCTCGGTGCTTCGGTGTGGAGCAAGGACGAGCAGCGGGCTCAGAACCTGGCCGCCCGGTTGGAGGCCGGCATGGTTTGGATCAATTACCCCACCAGCTCACAACCGCAGTTGCCCTTCGGAGGTGTCAACCGCTCCGGTTACGGACGCGAGCTCGGCCCACTGGGCATCAAAGAATTCGTCAAGGAGGTTCGCGATCGGCGCCTCGTCGAGTGTGTCGGGGTGATCCGGCGACTGCTGCACGGCGAAGAGGTCACCCACGAAGGTCTCGTCCATGTCAACCGGGCGCGCCTGTGGACGTTGCCCGAGGCGGTGCCCGACCTGGTCGGCCCCGCGGTGACCCCGGACACCGCTACCCGCCACGCCGCATGGGCGGACGGTCTCATCACGGTCAATCAACCCGGCGACAAACCCCGCCGGGTCCTCGACGCCTACCGCGAGGCGGGGGGACGGGGTCCCGCCAGGCTTCAGATTCACCTGAGCTGGGCGCCGACCGATGAGGAGGCGCTGGCCGTCGCGCATGACCAGTGGCGCAACAACGTCTTCGCTCCGCCGGTCTGCTGGGACACCGAGAGCGTCGAGGCGTTCGACGTCATCGGCGAGGCGGTGAGCCGCGAGCGGGTTGCGGAGTCGGTGCGCGTCTCGAGCGATCTGCGCCAACATGCCGCGTGGCTTCACCAGGACATCGAGCAGGGCTGGGATGAGCTGTACCTGCACTTCGTGGGTCGACACCAGGCCCCGTTCATCGATGCGTTCGGTGAGCACGTGTTGTCGCAGTTGTCGCCCACCGCGCCGCAACCGGCGACGGCGTCGGCATGAGGACCATCGAGACGGGCGACCTGTGGTGGAAGAACGCCGTTTTCTACTGCGCCGACGTCGAGACCTTCTACGACTGGAACGGCGACGGATGTGGCGACATCCGGGGGATGACCGAGCGCATCGAGTACCTCTTCGACCTCGGGGTGACGTGCCTGTGGCTGATGCCCTTCTATCCGACCGCCCGCAAGGACGACGGCTACGACATCACGGACTTCTTCGGGGTCGACCCCCGCCTCGGCAACCTGGGTGACTTCGTCGAACTCGTCCGCACCGCCCGTTCCACCGGAATCCGTGTCGTGGTCGATTTCGTCATGAACCACACCTCAGATGCGCACCCCTGGTTCAAATCCGCTCGACGGAGTAAGGACGATCCGTATCGCGACTATTACGTCTGGAGTTCCACCGAGCCGGCGTCGAGTGCGAAGGATGTCGTCTTCCCGGACCAGGAGGACAGCATCTGGGAGCCGGAGCCCAGAACCGGCGAGTGGTACCTGCACCACTTCTATAAGCATCAGCCTGACCTGAACATCGCCAATCCTCGTGTTCAGGAGGAGATTTCGCGCACCCTGGGGTTCTGGCTCGCGCTCGGGGTGTCCGGGTTCCGGGTCGATGCGGTGCCGTTTCTGTTCGCCGACGACGGTGCGCCTGGAGACCCGGGCGTCTTCGATCCTTTTCGCTACCTGGGCGACGTGCGGAACTTCGTCACCCGGCGCCTCGGAGATGCCGTGCTCCTCGGTGAGGTCAACGTCCCCTACCGGGAACAGAAGAAGTTCTTCGGGGGGGCCGACGGAGACGGTCTCAACATGCAATTCGATTTCATCGGAATGCAGAACATCTTCCTCTCCCTCGCCCGCGGCGACGCCCGGCCGATCGCCAAGGCGTTGCGCCAGCGTCCGGTCCTCGACATCACCAGCCAATGGGCCAATTTCGTGCGCAACCACGACGAACTCACCCTCGACAAACTCACCGACAGCGAGCGCCAGGAGGTTTTCGACGCGTTCGGCCCCGACCCGGACATGCAACTGTTCGGCCGGGGTCTGCGGCGCCGGCTTCCGTCGATGCTCGGTGGAGACGAACGGCGGATGCGCATGGCGTACTCGCTCGCGTTCTCCCTGCCGGGGACACCGGTGTTGTTCTACGGCGAGGAGATCGGCATGGCTGAGAACCTCGAGATCCCTGGCCGCTTCGCGGTACGAACGCCGATGCAGTGGACGGACGGCGACAACGGCGGCTTCTCCCGCGCCCCTCGTCGACGGCTTCCCCGCCCGCTGCCCGACGGGCTCTACGGCCCTGAGCGCGTCAACGTCGCCGATCAGCGTCATGATCACGGCTCGTTCTGGTGGTTCATTCGCGACCTCATCTACACCTACCGCCAGCAGCCCGAGATCGGTTGGGCAACAGCAGAAGTGGTCAAGCAACCCCACCGTGCGGTGCTCGCCCACGTCTGCCGGGAGGAGTCGGGCTGGTTGATGCTCGCCCTGCACAACTTCGGGGCCGAGGCTGTCATCGTGCCGATAGTTCTCGACGACGTGGGGCCTGGCTGTGTCCTCGTCGATCTGCTCGATGGCCTCTCCGAGCAATCGCTCGACGCCAAGGGAAGGGTCGACCTCCAACTGGGCGCCTACGGTTACCGGTGGCTCCGGCTGCGCCGCCCCGACGACGATCCGATCATCTGAGCGGGCTCACCTCGAAAAGCGCTCCGCGTACGGCGTGAACCGGCGACGCAGGTCCTGCTCCTCGACGCCGAACATCTCGCACGAGGTGACCACCCTGCCGAACCGGTTGCGTTGATGGGCAACCAGGTAGGCGTCGATGGCCGCACGTGCCTCGTGGGTCATCGGTTCGCCGGCGAGCTGGTACACCCGCTCGGCGGTTCCCACCTCGTCGGTCATGAAGTCGTCGAACCGGATGTCCACCGAACGGCCGCTCCCGATGAGGTCACGGTCACGGATCAGCGCTGCGAGCATGAGCTCGAGCCGGTCGACCCATGCGGCGGCGATCGTCTCGACCGGCGGCGCTGCGCTGTACATCCGTGCCGCGTAGACGACCATCGCCAGCATCGACAGCACCACCGGCACCGGGTCGCGATGAGTGCACACCACCACCACGCCAGGAAACACGCGGTCCAGCACCGGCAACTGCTCGAGATGCTGAGGTGACTTGAGGAGCCAGCGGCGTCCGCCTCGCAGGAACTGCATCGCCTGCAGCTGAGTGCGCAGATACTCATAGTGCGGCGTCTGATCCGAGCGCAGGTAGTGGTCCCGCCAGGCGGGCACATGCGCGAGCGTCTCCATCAGCATCGTGGAGAAATCGTTGGCCAGCAGCTGGATCTCCTCGTGCACATGATCGGTGGTCATTTCGTGCATGCTGCGGAAGTGGGGGATCAGCAGGTCCATCATCGACACCGCCAATTCCATCCTGGCCCGACGCGGATCGGGCTCGACTCCGTCCTCGGCGGGCAGCGGGAACGGTTCCACGCTCTCCCAGTACTGCATCGTGCGGAAAGTCGGTCCGGCGGCGAGCATGTTGTGCAGATGCGTGGTCCCGGTGCGCGGCAGTCCGGCGATCACCACCGGGGGCGCCAACTCGATGTCGTGGATCTGCGGATGGCGGCGCAGCAGGTCGGTGAGCAGCAGCCGGTTCGTCAACCACTGCGTGAGCTGGCTGAAGAAGTTCACCCGGCCGGGAGCGTGCATGTCGTCGAGATCGGCGAGCGAGCCGAGATAAATGTCCAGCCGTTCGCGGTAGTCGTCGGCGCCGAAGTCGTCCAGCCCGGTCGCCTGCCGGGCGGCGGCGTGCAGGGCGTCCGACTTCAGCGGGCACTCGTCCGCCATCGCGGCCATCATGTCCCGAACCTGTTGTGCGGCAGGGTTGTATCGCGGTGCTGCCAGGTCGTCGAGCATGATCACATCGGATGTGGTGTCCGTCACAGCCACTTATGTTACTGTGAGTCACGTAATGACGACAGACCTTGGCCGACCGCGCAATCGGCAGATCGACGACGCCGTCCTCGCGGCCACGGCCGAGTTGATCGGCGAGGTGCCCTATGCCGAACTGTCGGTGGGGGCCATCGCCCAGCGCGCCGGCACCAGCAAGCCCGCGATCTACCGGCGCTGGCCGAGCAAGGCGCACCTGGTGCACGAGGCCGTGTTCCCGATCGGGGAGGCCACCCGGATCCCGTCGACCGGATCCCTGGCCGGCGACATCCGGGAGATGGTGCGGCGCGTGGCCGCGATCCTCGCACCTGCCCGCGCCGCGCTGCCCGGTCTGATCGGGGAGATGGCTGCCGATCCCACGCTGCACGCTGCGTTGCTCGAGAGGTTCGGCGACGTCATCACGCGCGGGCTCGGTGATTTCCTGAGCGACGCGGCCGCGCGCGGCGAGGTCCGGCCGGATGTGTCCGCCGACGAACTGGCCGAGGCGGTCGCAGGTATCACGCTGGTGTCCCTGCTGACTCGCGGCGCGGCCCCCGACAATGACTGGCTGGATCGCGCCGCGACCCTGATCATGAGAGGAATCAGCACGTGACGGAAGGCCACCTCGGCAGCGAATCCGGTTCGGCATGGCGGGAATTGGTCGAGACCCTCGGAGGGCTCGACCGTAGCTTCACCGACGGTGACCGTGCCGTCGTCGACGATCGGAACCTCGCCGACGGGTACCGGATGCTGGCGACCACGCTCGGCGTCGCGTTCGACACCTACCTGTTCGCCGAGCCGAGCCGGCCGCAGTTCATCGAACTCAACACCCCATTCCGCCGCGATCGGCGCTGGGGCGGGGACAACACCGACGCGTGGTACCACCTATGCCCGGTCGACGAGCGCCGCCGCTACCGTGTCAGCGGGAATCGCGGTGACAGCGTGTACTTCTCGGTGACGGCCTACAACGAGCCCGCCCCGGGCAGCTGGTCGGATCGCGTCGTGCACATCGTCAACGACAGCGATCTGGACAGCGCGGGCCACCTCGACGCCGCCGGCGACTTCTCCTTCGAGATCGGACCGCTGCCGGGCATGGCGGTGCTGGTGACGCGCGACTATCAGGTCGATCCGACGTCCGGGCGGCCGGTGCGCTGGCAGATCGAGGCACTTGACGAGCCGGACCCCATCCGGCACGGCGATCAGGAGACGGCCGCGGCGCTGCGGGCGTGTGCGGCCTGGCTGCGGACGATGTTCGCGATCGTGCCCCTCGCCGTCGGCGCCCGCGTCGACGACGCCCACGCCCTCGGGCACGAGGTCACCCAGGTGGCCAACGAGTTCGGTGAGCCGTACCGGGTGCCCGACAGCAACTTCGGCTGGTCAGCCCGCGACGCCTGCTACTCCTACGGCAGCTTCGTTCTCGGCGACGACGAGGCACTCGTCGTCACCCACCGCCCTCCGCAGTGCCGGTTCTGGAACATGGTGGTGTGGAACCAGTTCATGGGCGGTCACATCGTGACCGACGGGAGAGTGTCGGTCAACGGGCACACGGCGGTGCCCAACAGCGACGGGTCGGTGACCATCGTGATCGCCAAAAGACAGACAACACACCCGAACTCGGTGTCCACGGTCGACTATCCGCGGGGCAACCTCGCCTTCCGCTGGTTCCACGCCGACCAGGTCCCGGTGCGCCCGGACACCGCGCTGGTGGCGCTGGCCGACGCGCCCACGTCGGTGACCTGAGCGCCGGGCTCAGCTCAGCGGTGCGGTCAGTTCGATGTTGATGTCGTCAGGATCCTGGAACGACAGGATCGCGATCCCCGCGTCTTCGAGCACGGTGATGGCGCCGTGCTCGATGCCGGCGTCCGCGAGCGCCGCCTGAGCGGAATTCAGATCCGACCGGCTCGCGACGGCGAAGCTGACGTGGTCGAGCCCGATGTGGGTGGGATCGAAGCTGCCGCTGCCGCCGGGCCGCAGGCCAAACAGCGTGCCCTGTGGCGTCTGATAGACCGCGCCGCCGAAGAACCGCTCCTGCGACTCCGCGACCCCCGGATCATCGGCCATCGACGACGCGTCGACGACCAGCGGCCATCCGAACACCGTGTCGTAGAACTTCTTGGACCGTGCGATGTCGGTGACGGTGATGCGGACGTGGGCGAAACCCGTGCTGGGAACCAGAGCCATGCCTCCATCGGTACCCGCGCCGACGCGTATTCCTCCGCGACAGGCCGCATGTTCATCGAATCGTCATGCGCCGCCGGAGAGCAGTGAGAAGAACCGATGGGACGGATCGTCCGGACCCGGGCTTCCCGTCGCGGTGCCCCGGGTGATGGGGTGGCTCAGGTCGGTGGCCGACGGGTCGCTGACCCGCGCCCAATCGGTCACGATGCTACGGGCGGTGAATCTCCACTCGCCGTCGCGCTTTTCGTACCTGTCGAGGTAGCGGCCGCCGACCACGACGTCGACGTCGTGATCACCGGCATCCAGGGTGTGTGTCGCCAGCATGTAGATCTCACCTTCGGCGACGTCCCCCTCGACGGCGAAGTTCATCGTGGTGACGTGGTGCTGCATGGACCGCAGGTACGGACGCGCCGCCATGATCTGCGTGACGAGATCAGCGGCCGAGCCGGCCGAGAATCCGCCGTGCGCATCGGTGGCGTCCGGGTGGTACAGGCCGCGCAGAGCCGCCGCGTCACCACGGTCGACCGCGCGGGAGTAGCGGTGCACGAGCTTGCCGAGCGCGAACTCGTCGAGCATCTCCTGGACCATCGGATCGGTCATCGTCACACCGTAAGCGGCTCAGTCCTGCACCGCCTTCGCGATCGCCAGGTAGCGGGTTACCGCGGCGGAGGCATTCGCGCCGGAGGCGCCGGTGGCAAGACGGACCATCCGCACCACGATCCACGCGCGCGCCCGGTCGTCGTCGAGCCCGGCGGCGTCGACGAGCGTCCAGAAGCGGTGCCGCACGCCATCGCGGACGTGCCCGGCGTAGTCCTCCCAGCGATGCACCAGCATCGGGGCCAGTTCGTCGTGCGGATCGCCGTTGACCGGGCGCGCATCGACCGCCAGCCACGGTTCCCGGTCGGCGGCGCGCACCGAGGAGAACTGGAGGTCGCCGTGCAGCACCACCTCCGATGCGTCGGCGCTCAGGTCGCGGGTCAGCGCCAAGGCCTGTTCAATCAACCGGCGCGGCACCGGGACGCTGAGGTCCAGGTCATCGAGACGGTCCGCCCAGCGACGCAAAGCCTTTGTGGCCGAGGGCAATCGGGGCAGGGCGGGAACGTGCAGGCGGCTGTAGAGTCCCGCGACGATCTCGCACGCCTCGGTGTCGGTCAGCGCGTCGAGCGTCGTCGGCCCCACTCGTTCGGTGAGGAGCACCCGCTCGTGGGGATCGGCCCGCAGAAGCCGCACCGCACCGTCGCCGCCCCAGCGGCGCAGCACCAGATGCTCGGAGTCCGAGGCACCGATCTTGAGCAGTGCCGGCGTCCCGTCGGCCGTTCGCACCGGCAGGGTCAGTGCGTCGCCGCTGCGCTCGGCAGGTCCGTCGGCACGCAGCCGCCACTGCTCGAGCCGGTGCTGCGCCAGTGCGGTCGGATCGGGCTCGGCCGGGGTCAAGACGCGCTAGGGGGTGGCCGGAGTGTGCTTGGCCTGCTGCTCGGCGGCATGGTCCTCGATCGCCTTGCCGATCGCGTGGGCGGCGCGGTCGACGAATTCGCGTCCACTGTCGGTGACCCAGTCGCGCGAGGCGGCCGGTGCGGCAAGCTGTCCGGTGAAGTGTGGGATCACGTACTGGGCGAACAGTTCGTAGCTGCGCAGCTTGGCCGCAGGCGGCGCCCAATCGTGATCGAAGAGCAGGAAAGCGCCGAACCCGCCGTCGCTCGCCTCGACGAGCTCCTCGATCTTGGCGACCGCGTCCTCGGGGGTGCCGATCACCGCGAATCCCGACTCCCGGTTGTTGGCGATGATCTCCTCGACGGTGTCGCCCTGCACCGGACCGGCGGGCAGGATGTGGCTGAAATAGCGGGAAAATTCGGCGATGCCGTAGGCGACGTCACGCTCGGCCTGCTCCCGGGTGTCGGCCAGGTGCATCGGGCCGACGAGCCGCCACTTGGACCGGTCGGCGACATGGCCGTGCTCGAGGGCCACCTCCTCCCAGGTCCTCCAGTGCTGGGCCAACAGGTCCATACCCTGCCGGGCGGTCGCGGCGATCGACAGCATCCCGATGCCGTGCCTGCCCGCGCCGCGCGGACCGGTCGGCGAGAACGACGCCGCAACAGCGACGTCGAAGCACGGGTCGCTGTAGGGCTTCAGCTGAAGACGCGCGTCCTGCAAGGTGAATCCGTCGGTGTGCATCGTGACGGTCTCGCCGCGCAGCAGCCGCATGATGGCGTCGAGGCACTCCTCCATACGGGGACGCTGCTCGTCGGCCGGGATGCCGAGCATGTGCGCGTCGGAGGTGAGCTGGCCCGGCCCGCACCCCAGCATCACCCGGCCGCGGGTCAGATGATCCAGCAGCACCATCCGATCGGCGAGCATCAGCGGGTGGTGATAGGGCAGCGAACTGACCCCGGTGCCCAACCTGATGTGTTTGGTCCGCTCCGCAGCGACACCGATGAACACCTCGGGTGAGGCGATGATCTCGAAGCCGGCCGAGTGGTGCTCGCCGATCCATGCCTCGTGGAATCCGAGGCGATCCATCGCCACGACGAGGTCGAGATCGCGTTCGATCGCCAGCGTCGGATTCTGTCCGGTCGGGTGAAACGGTGCCATGAAGTTCCCGAAGCGCATGCGCTCATTCTGACCTCCGCGGCGGTTCGGGGCCTACAACTCCGCGCAACGGGTACAGATCCCGGCGAGCCGGCCTGCCGTCGGCCCGAGGGAGGGACATCGCATGACTCACATGTCTTCGGAGACCGGCACCGCGCGGGCCGTCGACACCGCCGCGCCGACCAAGCTCGCCCGGTCGATCACCGGGCCGCTGCTGTTCCTGTTCATTCTCGGCGACGTGCTGGGCGCGGGGATCTATGCGCTGATGGGAGTGCTGTCCGACGAAGTCGGCGGCGTGCTCTGGGCGCCGCTGGTGATCGCGTTGCTGATGGCTCTGCTGACTGCGGGATCGTATGCCGAACTGGTGACGAAGTATCCGCGCGCGGGCGGGGCGGCGGTCTTCGCCGACCGGGCGTTCGGCAAGCCGCTGTTGTCGTTCCTGGTGGGCTTCTCGATGCTCGCCGCCGGCGTGACCAGTGCCGCCGGACTGGCGCTGGCGTTCTCCGGGGACTACCTTGCGACGTTCGTCGACGTGCCCGTCGTTCCCGCTGCACTGGTGTTCCTGGTGCTGGTGGCGTGCCTGAACGCCCGGGGGATCAGCGAGTCGCTGAAGACGAACGTGGTGATGACGGTCATCGAACTGTCCGGTCTGCTGATCGTGATCGCGGTGGTGGCCGTGATGCTCGGCCGGGGCGACGGCGATATCGGCCGCGTCGTCGAGTTCCCGGACGGGTCCAGCCCGGCCATGGCCATGCTGGGCGGCGCGATCATCGCCTACTACTCGTTCGTCGGGTTCGAGACGTCGGCCAACGTGGTGGAGGAGATCAAGGATCCGAGCCGGGTGTACCCGCGCGCCCTGTTCGGTGCCCTGATCACCGCCGGTGTGATGTACGCGCTGGTCGGTCTGGCGTCCTCGATCGCGCTGCCCCCCGAGGAGCTGTCGAAGTCGTCGGGTCCGCTGCTGGCGGTCGTGGGCGCGTCCGGTGTCGGCATCCCGGACTGGGTTTTCAGCCTGATCGCGTTGATCGCCGTCGCCAACGGCGCCCTGCTGACGATGATCATGTCGAGCCGGTTGACCTACGGGATGGCCGAGCAGGGCCTGCTGCCGGCGGTGCTCACCCGGGTGCTGCCCAACCGGCGCACCCCGTGGGTGGCGATCCTCGCCACCACGGTGGTCGCGATGCTGTTGACCCTCGTCGGAGATCTGTCGACGCTGGCTCAGACCGTGGTGCTGCTGCTGCTCTTCGTGTTCCTGTCGACCAACGTCGCGGTGCTGGTGCTGCGCCGCGATCACGTGGAGCATCCCCACTTCCGGGTGTGGACGTTCGTCCCCGTCCTCGGGGTGGCGTCGTGTGTGCTGCTGCTGACCCAGCAGAGCGCGACGGTGTGGCTGTTCGCCGGTGTGCTGTTGGTGGTCGGTGTGGTGCTGTACGTGGTCGCGCGCATCGTGACCCGACGCACCAGGGGCGACCGCACGCACGTTTGATGCGCGGCGATTTTAACTAGGTCACAGTCACGCTCGGGCGGGGAAAGTAGCGCAGATGCCCTCGAGCCCGACGGGAGATGACCGATGAGCGCCGCCACCCTCGACCCGACCGCCCTGCGCCGGCGCCTGGAGTCCCGAACGCCACCGACGGTGCTGGACGTGCGGACTCCCGCCGAGTTCGAGACCGGGCACATCGCCGGGGCGCGCAATGTGCCCCTCGACGTGCTGCGCATTCGTCTCGACGACGTCGCCGCCCGGCTCGACGGCGAGGTGGTGTACGTCTGCCGCTCCGGCCAGCGCGCCGCCCAGGCGCACACGTTGGTGGCCGGCGTCGGCGTCACCGACGGTGCGGTGCTGCGCGGCGGACTCTCGGATTGGGAGAGCAGCGGATTCGACGTCGACCGCGGCACGCAGCGCTGGGAGCTGGAACGGCAGGTCCGCCTGGTTGCCGGTTCGATCGTCCTGACCTCCGTGCTCGGAAGTGTCGCGGTGCCGAAACTCAAGTGGGCGGCGGCCGCCATCGGTGGCGGGCTCACGTTCGCCGCGGTCAGCAACACGTGCGCGATGGCCACCGCCCTGTCGAAACTGCCGTACAACACGGGTCCCCGCTACGACGAGTCCCGTTTTGTCACCCAGCTCGGGGCCTGACGGGCAACTGTGCCGAACCCCGCCTGTATCGCCGTCCTCGGAGGCGGCTTCAGCGGCGCGATGACCGCGGTCAATGTCGCCCGGATCAGCGACCGCGCCCTGCATGTCGTGGTCGTCGACGATCGCGGGTCGGTGGGCCGCGGCGTGGCCTACAGCGTCCGCCGCCCCGAATACCTGCTCAACGTCGCGGCACGGAACATGTCCGCCTTCCCCGACGAGCCCGACCATTTCCTGCACTGGCTGCGCACCCGGGCCGAGTTCGAACCCCTGCCCGAGGCCGAGCTGCGCGAGCAGTTCGTGCCACGCCAGGTGTACGGTGACTACCTACGTTCGATCGTGGGTAACCATCTTTGCGGCGACAGCCACCGACCCTGTGTCACAACCGAACTCATCACGGGCGAAGCTGTCGACATCGAACCCGGGGATGGCCACTGCCTGGTGCGGATGGCCGACGGGTCGGCGATCGCCGCCGAGAAGATCGTGCTCGCCACGGGCAACGAACCGCCCGCACGCCTTCCCGGTGCGAGTGCGCTCGACGACCACCCGGCCTGGGTCGCCAACCCGTGGCAGCAGTGGGAGCACCGGGTGCCCGCGGCCGGCAGCATCGCCATCCTCGGGACGGGGTTGTCGGCCGTCGACGCCATCATCACGCTGTGCGATCTGGGATGGCAGGGTTCGATCCACGCCATCTCGCGCCACGGCTGGCTGCCGCACGCTCATTTCCGCGGCATCGAGTATCCCGAATTTCCGCCTGCGGGAGTAGATCTCGTCACGCTCGGACTCAACGACCTCCGGCGTCTGGTGTCGCAGCACTGCGCGGAGCTGGTTGCCCGCGACGCCGATCCGGCGATCATCGTCGACAAGCTCCGGCCGTACACGCAACGCATCTGGGGGAACTTCAGCCGCGAGGAACGCCTCGAGTTCGCGCGTCGCGACGCCGCTCGCTGGAATGTGCTGCGCCACCGCATCGCTCCCGAGATCCACGACCAGGTCATGCACGCGCGCCGCACCGGTGCGCTGCAGATCCATGCCGGCTCCATCGAGGAGCTCCAGGCGGTCGACGGCACGATCCGGATCGGCATCGAGGCACGTGAGCCCGTGGTGGCCGACCTGGTGATCAATGCCACCGGACCGTCGACGCGGTTCTCGGCAACGCGAAACGTTCTGCTCCGCAATCTGCTCGCGCGCGGGTTGGTCTCACCGGACGACACGGACATGGGGATCCGCATCGACCTCGACCACACCGTGGTCGACGCTCAGGGCGACCGGTCGGCGTCGCTGCTGGCCCTCGGCCCGACACTGCGCGGCACGTACTGGGAGACCGTCGCCGTGCCGGAATTGCGGGTGCAGGCGCGACGGGTGGCCGAGACCCTGCTCGGTGCGGTGCCGGTCGATGTCGAGGAGGAGGGTCAGCTCCGGCTGGAATACATGCTCTAGGACCGGTCATCCCGTCAGTCCGAGATCGACGGCGGTGGTGAACGAGTCGTCGACGAGCACGACGTCCTGGCCCGCCGCGTCGAGCAGCGACGCCGCCACCGATGCGCGATATCCGCTGGCGCAGTGCACCCACAACTGTTGCGGTCCCAGGCTGTCGAGGCGGTCGAGCAGATCGTGCAGCGGAACGTTCACCGCACCGTTGACGTGAGCTGTGCGGAACTCGTCGCTACGCCGCACATCGACGACACGGACGTCCCCACGATCGGTGAGCGCGGCCAGTGCCGGGAAATCGGCGACGGGGTAGGAGGTGACCGTGTCTGACGTGCGCCAGTGCTCGACGTCTGCCGTCGCTGCGCCGGCGAGGTGGTCGATGCCGATACGGACGAGTTCCCGTCTGGCCTGGAGGATCTGCCCGGCGTCGGCCCCGACGAGGGTGAGCGGCGCACCCCACCGGTGCAGCCAGCCGAGGTAGGTGAGAAACGAGTCGGACAATTCGAAGCCCACGCTTCCTCTCAGGTGTCCGGCGGCGAAGGCGGCACGCTGTCTCAGGTCGACCACCCATTCTCCCGTGTCGATGCGGGCGCGCAGGTCCTCGAGATCCACCGGGCGCGGGGCGGACAGATCAGCGGCCGGCGCCCCCGCTCGGTTGAGCGCGCCCATGTGGGCGTAGTACGCCGGGTGATCGGACAGATTTGCCAACAGGCCGTCGACGAAATGCCGCTCGTCGCGGGTCAGCGCCGGATTCGTGGCCCGTTGTTCGCCGATGGTGGAGGCGTCGCGGTCGGTACCGCCCGCGGCGCAGAAGCTCCCGAAACCGTGGGTGGGATACACCCTTGTCGCACTCGGCAATTCGTGCGCCAAGCGGCGCACCGAGCGGTACTGGGCGACGGCCAGCGATTCGGTGTGCTCCGGATCGAGGAGGTCGGTGCGTCCGGTGCTGTCGAACAACAGGGACCCGCCCGAGAACACGGCGATGGTCGCCCCGGTCGCATCCGTCAGCACATAGCTGGTGTGGTGAGCGGTGTGTCCCGGCGTGTGCACGGCGCGCAACGTGAACGGGCCCGCGCTCACGACGTCGCCGTCGGCGACCCGGGTGGCCCCGAATCCCAGCTCGTCTCCCGCCGGCACGACGTACTCGGCGCCGGTCGCGCGGGCCAGCGCGAGCCCGCCGGACACGTAGTCGTTGTGCACGTGGGTTTCCAGGACATGGGTGATCCGCGCGCCCGCCGCGGATGCGCGCTCGAGGATGCGGTCGACGTCCCGCTGGGGGTCGATGACCGCGGCGATCACGTCGCCGTCGGCCGCACCGATCACGACGTAGCTGCGGTCGCCCAGCGACGGTGTCTCGACAACGAGCACCTCGACGTCGTCGGATTCCGGCTTCCGCGCAGTCGTCACGCGCCGAGTCAACCGCAGCGATCGTTCAGGTGCCTCGATTGCGCTCGCGCAGATTGTTATCCGAATGCCCTCACCGCTTGGTCGCCGTCACCAGCAGATACTCGGCGGGATAGGCCGTGCGGTCCGATTCCGTTGCGGTGTCGGCCTGTTCGAGCAGCGCGAGGAAGTCCGCGTCGAGGGCGGCCAACCGCTCGGGATCGCCGTCGTTGAAGCGGTACGTCGCGATGGTGGGGCCGTAGTTGGCTTTCCAGTACTCGCGGAACTCCAGCGGCGTGGCGCAGCGATCCATCACCACCGTCTCGCGGCGCAGCGTCAGGTCGGTGACGGCGTCGCCGAGCAGGTCACGGACATGGTCTTCGTCGCCCCACAGCGGCGGCGGGCTCGCTCCGGGCGGCGGCGGGGGAGCGTAGGGCTTCATGGTCGCGAACAAGCGGCCGATGAACCCGTCCGGCGTCCAGTTGATCATCCCGATCGTGCCACCGGGCCGGACCACCCGCACGATCTCCTCGGCGGTCACGCGATGGTGTGGCGCGAACATCGCACCGACGCAGGACATCACGACGTCGAACTCGCCGTCCGCGAAGGGCAACGCCTCGACGTCGGCCTCCACCCAGTCGAGCCCGACCCCACGCTGCGCGGCGAGCGCACGACCGGCGTCGAACAACTCCGGCGTCAGATCGCTGGCGGTCACCGTCGCGCCCGTCAGCGCGGCCGGGATCGCGGCGTTACCGGTGCCGGCCGCGACATCGAGCACACGCTGCCCGGCACGCACACCGCACGCCTGCACCAGCCGCGCGCCCAGGCCGGGAATCAGCTCCGCCGCGACGGCGGGATAGTCGCCCGAGGCCCACAGCGCCCGGTGCTTGGCCTTCAGCGCTCGTGCCGCGTCCTGGTCGGCCGGCGACACCGCCGTCGCATCACCCATCGGTCCATTCCTCCCTCAGCGGCCGGGCCCGGGTGCCCGGCTGCTTCGATGGTCGGCCGTGGGCGCGCCGCCGTCATCGGTAGTGACTACCTATGTCGGACGCAACCGCTACCCGAGGATCCCGGTTTCGCGCGCACGGCGCACGGCGTCGCGCCGCTTCGTCACGTCCAGCTTGGTCAGGATCGCCGAGACGTGATGGTCGACGGTCTTGACCGACAGGAACAGTCGATCGGCCAGTTCGGCGTTGGTCAGACCGTCGGCGAGCAGACGCAGCACGTCGACCTGGCGGTTGGTCAGGCCCGCCGGATTGCCCAGGGTGGTCGCCCGCCGCGGACCGGGAACCGCGGCGGCCCCGGCCGCACGCAGATCCGAGCGCACCTTCGCGGCCACCGCGTCCGCGCCGAGCCGGTCGAAGACGTCGAGGGCCCGGCGCGTGGAGGCGGCGACACCCTCGTCCACAAGGGCCAGCGCCGCGTCGTATGGCGTCGACAGGCATTCGAAGGCCGCGACCGCCGCATCGAACCGGCCTTCGAGTAGCAGCGCGTAGGGTTCGGCCACCCCGGCTACGCTCGGGCCGGGAGGGTGCGCGCCGAGGCGGTGCGACCACGCCGCCAGTTCGCCCCGCGCCCACTCCAGGCCGGTGACCGGGGCGGTCTCGAGCAGCGAGCGGCTGCGTTCCAGACGGGAGTCGCGCACACCGGTCAGCCACGTCCGCTCGGCGAGCGCGCAGGCGGCGGGCAGCATCCGGATCATCTCGCCGAACCGGCATGCCAGCTCCCAGGCCTCGTCGATGTCGCCGGTGTCGGCGCCGGTGCGGCGCAGCGTGACGATGCCGCGGATCAGCAGCGGCCAGACTCGGGCCAGCGGGGCGCTGGGACTGTTCAGCACCACATCGGCGTCGGCCAGTGCGGCGTCCCAGTCGCCGACCAGCAGACCCCGCCTGCTGCGGGAGCCGAGTTGCACCATCCGACAGATCGGCAGGTCGTGTTCGACCATCAGGGGGATGCTCTCGCCGAGCAGGTCCCCGGCCGGTCCGAGCCGGCGCTGCTCGACGTCGAAGTAGGTGAGATTGGTGTAGCCGCTCGAGAACGTCTCGTCGATGTGCCGAGGCCCCGATGCCAGTATCGACAGGAGCCGGTGCCGGGCGTCGTTGTCGCCGTGGAGGATCGCGCAGTAGTGCCCGATCAGCTCGACCCGCACCGACAGGTCTGCGTCGCCGGTGGCGGTCACGATGGCGCGGGCGCGCGCGAGGGTGCGCTGCGCATCGTCGATGTGGCTGGCCTGTACGGCCAGGAAGGCCTGCATCGCGAGCGCGTGCCCGAGTTGCACCATCTCCGGCGAATCGCTCTCAGAGGCAACGGCTTCCAGCGCGGTGACGGCGTCGGCGGCATGTCTGTCGGCCGCCGCCCGATTGCCGCTGTACCACTCGTAGACCGCCAGCGCGTGGTGGTTCGCGCTCACCCCGACCGGCGATCCCATCGCGCGGCGCAGCAGCATCGCCCGCCGGCATGCGTTGATGGCGTCTGCCAGCCGGTCGGTCAGGTAGTACTCCGCGGCGAGCAGTTCGAGCAACTCGGCTTCGGTCGCGTCGTCGTGCAACCCGCCGTGGCGCAGCGCGATCTGGAAGAACTCGCATGCCTGGGTGTGGGCGCCGGCGCGGGCGGCGGCCCTGCCCGCCTCGGCGGCCGCCGCGGCGACCAGCGTCGTGTCACCGGCGCCGAGTGCGTGATGGGTCAGCACCGCGGGATCTCGGCCGGCCGCATCGTCGAGGACGTCGATGAACTTGCGGTGCAGGCCGGGTTCGGCGCCCGGGGGGATCACGCTGGCGATCGCGCGCCGGCACAGGTCGTGACGGAACGCCACACCGCGGGCGTCGCGGCGGATCAGCTTCGCCTGATCCAGCGCGCGCAGCGCCGGCAGCGTGACGCCCAGGCCGACCAGCAGCCGGTCGCCGATCGCACCGGGTGCGCAGGTGAGAAGGTGCAGCAGGTCCCAGGCGGTGGCGTCCAGATCGGCGGTGCGGGCCAGGATCGCGTCGCGCACCGTGGTCGGGAGGTCGGCGCCGTCCGAGCAGTCGTGGTCGAGCATCTCGCACACGAAGAACGCGTTGCCGCCGGTGATCCGGTGCAGCCAGGCCGGGTCGACGTCACGGTCGCCCACCAGGGTGGCGATGGTGTCGACGGTCAATGGCGGCACGGTGAGGGAGTGCGCGTGCGGGGAGCGTGCGACGTCACCGAGCAGGCCGCGCAGCGGGTGGGTGACGCCGAGCTCGTCGTCGCGCAGGATCCCGATCGTCAGCAGCGAGGACTGGGCGGCGCGGCGCAGCAGGAACCGGCACAGGTCGAGGGTGCCCTGATCGGCCCACTGCAGGTCGTCGAGCACGAGCACCGACGGCGGGCTCCGCAGTTCGTCGAACACCGACACGAAGATGTCGTAGGGCTGGGTGCTCTCGACGAGTTGCGCACGGGTGGTCGCCGAGAAGCCGTGGGCGAGATCGCGCAGCGGTCCCAGCGGCCGCGGGGTGGACAGCGGGTCGCATGCGCCCCACAGCACCCGGGTGTCGTCGGCGAGCCCGCGCACGAACTCCTCGACGAAGGTGGTCTTGCCGGCGCCGGATTCGCCACACACCATGACCGCGCCGCCGCGGCCGCCCCGTGCCCCGGCCGCCATGGCCGCGAGCTGGTCCAGTTCGCGCTCGCGTCCGGTGAGCGTCACGGGTCGATCGTATCGACTACGCGGGTGCGTCACCAGGGAAAACAGCGCGCGTCGCGCGTAGATGGGGAGTTCTTACCGATGACGGTGGACGGCGCATCGGCGAGGGTCGATGACGTCCGGAGCTGCCGGGCATCAATGCTCACCACCAGGAGAAGCCATGCCGAGATTCCTCATCGAGCGACAGATCCCCGGCGCGTCGGAGCTGACCGAGGCGCAGTTGGCGGAGATCGCCTGCACGTCCAACGCCGCGGTGGATTCGCTGGGGGTGCCGTACCGCTGGGTCACCAGCTACGTCGCCGGCGACAAGATCTACTGCATTCACGAGGCCGACGACGAGGAGGCCATCCGCGAGCACGCGCGGCGCGGCGGCTTCCCGGCCGATCTCGTCGTGCCGGTCGCCAACGAGTTCGGACCGCACAGCGCCGACACCGCAGCGAGTCGATCGGGCAGCGCCGCCACCGCGTGACGGGGCCGGGATCCGGTGTGCCGTCCGGCCGTAACACTTTGATCACGTTTGCGCGCGGCCGCGGGGTGGAATAATGCCCCAATGCCGGATCCCGCCCCTGCGTCCGCCGCCGAGGAGGCTCCGCCGGACGCCGTCGGCGATCTGCGTGCCGGCGGATTCCGCTTCTGGTTCGTCGGCCAGCGCTGGGAGTGGTCCGACGAGCTCGCCCGCATGCACGGCTACGAGCCCGGCACCGTGGTTCCGACCACCGAGCTGCTGCTGTCCCACAAGCATCCCGAGGACCGGCGCCACGTCCAGGAACTTCTCGACCATGCGCTGCACGCGGGCGGCTCGTTCTCCAGCAGGCATCGATTCGTCGACACCCACGGCGGCGAGCACAACGTCATCGTCCTCGCCGACCGGATGTACGACCGGTCCGGTGCGGTCATCGGCACGGAAGGCTTTTACGTCGACCTGACCGAGACCCTCGACAAGGCCCGCCGCGCGGCACTCGACGAGTCGCTTCCCGATCTGTTCGAGGCCCGGGCCGCGATCGAACAGGCCAAGGGCGCACTGATGCTGGTGTACGGCGTCGACGCCGACCAGGCGTTCAAATTGCTGCTCTGGCGCTCCCAGCAGACCAACACCAAACTTCGGGCGCTGGCCGCCCAACTGGTCGCCGAACTGGGCAGTATCGAGGTCAGCGGCCAATCCTTGCGCCGTCAGTTCGACCATGTGATGCTCACGGTTCACGAGCGCGTCGGCCCCCGCACCGAGCGCCCATGAGGTCGGTGTTGGCAGTGATCCGGCGGGTGGCGTATACGAGGGTGCGTGGGGCAACTGGACGTTGTGCAGGAAGTTGACGGTGGCGCGGTGGTGGTGTGCGTCCGCGGCGACGTCGACTCGAACACGGTCGACCGGCTCGTCAGCGCGCTCGACGACGGTCTGCAGGCGAGCGCGTCCGCGCCGGCGCGGGCTCTGGTCATCGAGCTGGCCAACGTGACGTACTTCGGCAGCGCCGGTCTCAACGCCGTACTCGGTTGCTACGAAAGCGGACTCGCCGACGGCATCGCCGTGCGGGTGGTGGCCACCAATCCCGAGGTGGTCCGGCCCATCGAAGTCACCAAGCTGGACAGGGTCCTGCGGCCCTATCCGTCGATCGCGGACGCGCTCGCAGCGGATGCCGGCCCGCCGTGACGGAGTCCGAGCGCGTCGAGGTCTTCGCCTCCGGGGGTGAGGTCGGCCGTGACCTCGCCCGGGTCGACTGGTCGGCCACCCCGCTCGGTCCGCCCGAGGGGTGGGCCCAGAGCCTGCAGACCGCCGTGAGCATCCTGCTGTCGTCCCGGTTCTCGATGTGGATGGCGTGGGGTCCGGAGCTGACCTTCTTCTGCAACGAGGCCTACCGGCGAGATACGTTGGGGCGCAAATATCCCTGGGCGTTGGGTCGACCGGCACCCGAGGTCTGGGCGGAGATCTGGTCGGACGTCTATCCGCGGATCGACCACGTGATGACGACAGGTGACGCGACCTGGGATGTCGCGCTCCTGTTGTTCCTCGAGCGGTCGGGATACCCGGAGGAGTCCTACCACACCTTCTCCTACAGCCCGCTGCGCGACGACGACGGGAACGTGGTCGGGATGCTCTGCGTGGTCAGCGAAGACACCGTGCAGGTGATCGGCGAGCGCCGGATGGCCACGCTCCGGGACCTGGGCTCGGATCCGACCGTGGCCCGGACCGAGACCGAAATCCTGGCCTTCGCCGACAGGCAACTGGGCCACAACCTGCGCGACCTGCCGTTCACGCTGACGTACCTGTTCGACAGCGACGGCAGCGCACGGCTGGTCGGCATGAGCGGTGTCGGCGTGGACCATCCGGCCGCGCCCGCGGTGATCACCGCGGGCGGCGGCGTCTGGCCGGCCGCCGAAGCGGCCGCGGGGGAGACGGTGGTCGTCGACCTCGGCTCGTTCCCGCCGATGCCGACGGGTGAGTGGCGGGACCCGCCGGCGCAGGCGCTCGTGACACCGCTGCTGCCACAGGCGGGTGCGCCCCTGGGATTCCTGGTCGCCGGACTGAATCGCTACCGTCCGCTCGACGACGGGTACCGCGGCTTCGTCGCGCTGGTGGCCGGCCACATCGCCGCGGGTGTCAGCCTGGCCCGCAGCTACCGGGCCCAGGAGCGACGGGCTGAGGAACTCGCCGAGCTCGACCGCGCGAAGACCACGTTCTTCTCCAACATCAGCCACGAGTTCCGCACCCCTCTGACTCTGATCCTGGACCCCGTCGCCGAAATGCGCCGGCGCGATGACGTCGACGCCGCGACGCGGGCAGAGCTGGACGTGGTGTGGCGCAACGGATTACGGCTTACGAAACTGGTCAACACGCTGCTCGACTTCTCCCGCATCGAAGCCGGTCGCACCCAGGCCACCTACGCACCGGTCGACATCGGTTCGCTGACCGCCGAACTCGCCAGCGTGTTCCGGTCCGCCGTCGAGCGGGCGGGCCTGACCTATGCGGTGGACTGCCGACCACAGGACGAGCCCGTCTACGTGGACACCGACATGTGGGAGAAGGTGATCTTCAACCTGCTGTCCAACGCGGTGAAGTTCACGTTCGAGGGCACCATCTCCGTGCGTGTCCGCCGCGACGGCGACGAGGCCGTGATCGTGGTGTCCGACACCGGGATCGGCGTGGCTCCCGACGAGATCCCGCGGCTGTTCGAGCGTTTCCACCGCATCGAGAACGTGCAGGCACGGTCCCACGAGGGCAGCGGCATCGGCCTGGCGCTGGTGAAGGAACTGATCGACCTGCACGGCGGTCGGATCGACGTCGACAGCGTGCACGGGTCCGGCACCACCTTCACGATCCGGCTGCCGTTCGGCACGGCCCATCTGCCTCCCGATGCGATCGCCTCGACGGTGAGCCGCCGCATCGGCGCCGGCGCGAACGCCTACATCGAGGAGGCGCTGCGCTGGACTCCGGGCGAAGACGGCGAAAAGCCGGATGCCGCAGTGACATCGGAGACTTCTCCGGTGCCGGCGACGAGTTCCGCGGCACCGATCCGGGTGTTGGTGGCCGACGACAATTCCGACATGCGGGATTATCTGACCAGGCTGCTGCGCTCTGACGGCTATCAGGTCGATGCGGTCACCGACGGCCGGCAAGCCCTCGACGCCATCCGCGCCGACCCGCCGGAGATGGTGGTCAGCGACGTGATGATGCCCGGCCTCGACGGTCTGGCGCTGGTGTCGGCGCTGCGCGCCGACCGCCGGACCGCCGCTGTTCCGGTGCTGCTGCTGTCGGCCCGCGCCGGTCAGGAGGCGTCGATCAGCGGCCTGCAGGCCGGCGCCGACGACTACCTGGTGAAACCGTTCGCCGCGGCCGAGTTGCTCGCCCGGGTCCGCGCGAACGTCGAATTGGCCCGGCTGCGTGACCATCACGCCCGCTGGCGCACGGCACTGGTGGATTCGCTGCAGGAAGCGTTCTTCGTGTGCGACGACAGCGGCGCCGTCGTCGAGATCAACGGGGCGTTCACCGACATCCTCGGTTTCGACGCGTCCGGTCTGCCCTACGAACCGATGTACCCGTGGTGGCCGGCGGCCGACACGGATGCCGACGCGCACCGCGAGGTGACCGAGGCGTTCGGCAGCCTGATGGATCAACCGCACGGCACCATCAGTGAGGTTCCGGTCACGCACCGCGACGGGCACCGGCTGTGGGTCACGGCGACGTTCACCCACGCCGAAGATCCCGGCACCGGCCGCGAGGTCGTGGTCGGCACGATGCGCGACGTCACGGCCGAGCACTATGTGGTGCAGCGCGAGACGGCGCTGTCGTCGCTGAGTGATGCACTGGCACAGGCAGATACGCTCGACGACGCCGTGCTGGCCGCCGCCGAGCAGTTGCGGGCGGTGTGGCACGCCCGTCGGGTACTGGCCGTCACCATGCCGGCCGACGATTCGGGCGCGGGAGGCCGGACCGCGTCCCCCGACGTCGTGTGCGTGGGGGAGGCCGTCGCGGGTTGGGACGACCTGTCACCCCGTTCCCGCCGGGCGATCACCGCACTGCGCGACGACGATCTGCTCGACCCGGCGACGTCGGAACCGGGGGCGGCCGGGGTGGCCCTGCGGCACCCCCGCGGTGTGCTGGTGATGTACATCGAGTTGTTCGAGCAGCGCCGCTTCACCTCCGAAGACCACACACTGCTCACGGTGCTCGCGGGCAGGCTCGGGCAGGGTCTGCAGCGGGTGCACCAGATCGACCAGCAGCGGGAGACCGCGCTCGCGCTGCAACACGCGATTCTGGGTCCGGCGCTGTCGACCGGATTCGCGGTGCGCTACCAACCCGCCACCCGGCCGCTGCAGGTCGGTGGCGACTGGTACGACGTGGTGGACCTCGACGACGGCCGGATCGGCTTGATCGTGGGGGACTGCGTCGGGCACGGCCTCGCCGCCGCGACGGTGATGGGACAGCTCCGCAGCGCGTGCCGGGCGCTGCTGCTCGAGCACCCCAGCCCGGCCGCGGCGCTGTCTGCGCTCGACCGATTCGCGGCGCGGCTGCCCGGTGCCCGCTGCACCACGGTCTTCTGCGCGATGCTCACGCCGGGCACCGGGGAGCTGGTCTATTCCTGCGCGGGGCATCCACCTCCCATTCTGGTGCTCGCCGACCACACCACCCACCTTCTCGACGACGCGCGCTCGACGCCGCTGGCGGTGAAGTTCGCCGACAGCCGGCCCGAAACCAGCGTCACGATGCCGCCCCGCGCGACCCTGCTGCTCTACACCGACGGCCTGGTGGAGCGGCGCCGCGAGTCGATCGACGACGGCATCGCCCGGGCGACCGGCGTCGTCGGCGAGAACCGGGCGACCGCGCTCGACGAATTGGCCGACGTGATCATGTCGCGGCTGACACCGGTCAACGGCTACGACGACGACGTCGCCTTGCTGCTCTACCGCCAGCCCGCGCCGCTCGAACTCGAATTCCCCGCGGACGTGGCCGAATTGGCGCCCAGTCGGACCGCGCTGCGCACCTGGCTCGGCAGCGCAGGCGTCGACGCCGAGCAGACCCTGGACGTGTTGATCGCGGCCGGCGAGGCACTCGCCAACGCGATCGAACACGGTCACCGCGACCTCCCGGGCGGCACGGTGCAGTTGAAGGCCACCGCGTTCGCCGACGATCTGCACGTGACCGTCATCGACACCGGGACATGGAAGGCGCCGGCCGACGCGCCGGCCCTGCACCGTGGACGCGGTCTCGGGTTGATGCGGGCGTTGATGCAGGATGTCACCATCGACTCCCAGGCGACCGGCACCAGGGTGCACATGCAGACGAGGATTGGGTGATGGCGACTCCGCTGCGGCTGCGCACCGATCGTCGCGAGGACGGCACCGTGGTGTTGACGGCCGTCGGCGAGCTCGACCTGAGCAACATCGCCGAATTCTCCGCGGCGATCGGCGAGGCCGTCGGCGACCGTGTCGACGGCGCCACGCTCCAGCTCGATTTCAGCAGCGTCGACTACCTCGACAGCGCAGCGATCAACGTGTTGTTCGAGCATGCCGACACGATCGACGTGGTCGCCAACCCGATCCTGATGCCGGTGCTCACGGTCAGCGGCCTCACCAACGTGGTGACGGTGAAACCCGCCGGCTCCGATTAGTCGCCGCGACGGGCCCGGGCCCGCCGCTTGCCCTCGTGCATTGCTGCCACCCGGGCGACCGGGATGGTCCGGCCGTGGGCGATCAACTCCTCGGGCAGTCGCTGGGGAGCCGGCATCGCCTCGGCCCACGGGTCGCGCCCCTCGAGGAGGGCGACCGCCGTCCTGACCGTGAAGTCGGCCGGCGTCACCCGGTCCAGGTCCGACCAGGCGACCGGGAACGACACCGGCGTGCCCGGTCGCAGCCGCGGACTGTACGCGGCCGCCACGGTGGCTCCGCCGGCGCGCGTGGCGTCGACGAAGACCTTGCCCGCGCGGTCGGCCACGATGAACGCGGTCGTGGCGATCGACGGGTCGAGCGCTTCGGCACGGGCGGCGAGTGCGCGCGTCGCCGCGGCGACGTCGTCGACCGGGGCGCTGTCGTCGATCGGCACGAAGATGTGCAGGCCGCGCGACCCGCTGGTTTTCACCGCACCCGCCAAGCCCACGTCGCGCAACGCCTGCCGCACCAGACCGGCCACGGCGACCACCGCCGCGAAGTCCTCGCCGGTGGGCGGATCGAGATCCAGGATCAGGTGCGTCGGCCGGTAGATGTCCTCGGCCAGACCCAGGGCCGGGTGATATTCGACGGCACGTTGGTTGGCCAGCCACAGCAGCGTGCGCCGGTCGTCGCAGACGGCGTAGCGGATCTCCCGATGCGACGACTCCGCCCAGATCGTCACGGTGCGCACCCAGTCGGGCGTGTACTTCGGCACGTTCTTCTGCATGAAGGGCGCCCGGCCGCGCAACACGCGCAGCACCGTCAGCGGCCGGCCGGTGAGCACCGGCAGGATCCGGTCGGCGACGGCGTCCAGATAGTCGACGAGGTCGCGCTTGGTGGCATCGGCGTCGCTCGCCAGCGGTTGGTCGAGGTTGGTCAGCTCGACCCCGGCGCGCTCCTCCCCGGCCATCCGTTCAGCCTACGGACCGGGTCACCGGCAACCCCGTCGCCAGACCGGACATCTGAGAAAACCCTGACATCCGGCAACGTCGTCCACCCCGATTGACAGCAGATGCTTTGATTGGCTAGTTGTGTATCACTCGACGCGCGGAGCAGTACGCGAGCGGCTCCTGGAACGGGCCGTGTCCGGCCTGATGGGGGCACCTTATGACGGGAAATGAGCGCAGGGGAGTGGCGCGGATCGTCCGCGTCCTCGCTGTGCCCATCCTGCTCGGCTGGTTGCTGCTGACCATCGCCACCAACGTGTTCGTCCCGTCGCTGGAGAAGGTCGGGGAGGATCGCACCGTCGGCCTCGCCGCCAAGGACGGTCCCGCGTACGTCTCGATGAAGCAGATCGGCGCGAACTTCGAGGAGTTCGACTCCGACAGCACCGCGATGATCGTCCTCGAGGGGGATCAGCCACTCGGCGACGCGGCCCACCGCTTCTACGACACGCTGGTCGACAAGCTCGAAGCCGACAAAGCCCACATCCAGCACGTCGCGGATTTCTGGGGCGACCCGCTCACCGCGTCGGGCGCCCAGAGTGCCGACGGCAAAGCCGCCTACGTCCAGATCTATCTGCACGGCAACCAGGGCGAGCCGCTGGCCAACGAATCGGTCGCGGCGGTCCGCGAAATCATCGACACCACACCGCCGCCGCCCGGGATGACGACGTACGTCACCGGCCCGGCGCCCCTGATCGCCGACCAGCACCACGCCGGCGACAAGAGCATCTTCCGCGTCACGCTCATCACCATCGGCGTCATCGCGATCATGCTGCTGCTGGTCTACCGGTCGATCGTGACCATGGTGCTGATCCTGTTCATGGTGTTCATCGAACTCGGCGCTGCCCGCGGGATCGTCGCGTTCCTTGCGACGAACAACATCATCGGGTTGTCCACGTTCGCGGTGAACCTGCTGGTGTTGATGGTGATCGCCGCAGGCACCGACTACGCGATCTTCGCGATCGGCCGCTATCAGGAAGCGCTCGGGGCCGGCGAAGACCGGGTGTCGGCGTACTACACGATGTTCCACGGGACCGCGCACGTGATCCTCGGCTCCGGGCTGACGATCGCCGGCGCCATGCTGTGCCTGAGCTTCACCCGGCTGCCGTACTTCAATTCGCTCGGCGTGCCGTGTGCGGTGGGCACGCTGGTGGCGGTGCTGGCCGCGATGACGCTGGGGCCCGCGATGGTCGTGGTGGCGGGCCGCTTCGGAGCCTTCACGCCCAAGCGGGCGATCAGTTCACGCGGCTGGCGGCGGATCGGGACGATGGTGGTGCGCTGGCCCGGGCCGGTGCTCGCCGCGACGCTGGCGCTGGCGCTGATCGGCCTGGTGACGCTGCCGGGCTACAAGACGAATTACGACGCGAAGAACTACCTGCCCTCGGACATTCCCGCCAACATCGGATACGCCGCGGCCGACCGCCACTTCGGCAGCGCGCGGATGAACCCCGACCTGCTGATGGTGCAGAGCGACCACGACCTGCGGAACCCGGCGGACTTCCTCGTCATCGACAAGATCGCCAAGGCCATCTTCCGGGTGCCCGGGGTCGCGCGCGTGCAGACGATCACCCGGCCGGACGGCAAACCGATCAAGCACAGCACCATTCCGTTCCAGATGAGCATGCAGGGCACGCTCACGCAGCTGAACCAGAAGTATCAGCAGGACCGGATGGCCGACATGCTCGTGCAGGCCGACGAGATGCAGAAGACCATCGACACGATGCAGAAGATGTACAGCATCACCCAGCAGATGCGCGACACCACGCATCAGATGGTGATCAAGACCAAGGACACCGCCGTCGACGTCGCGCAACTGCGCGACAACATCGCCGACTTCGACGATTTCATCCGGCCGCTGCGGAGCTACTTCTACTGGGAGCCGCACTGCTACGACATCCCGGCCTGCTGGGCGATCCGCTCGGTGTTCGACACCCTCGACGGCATCAACACGATGTCCGACGACATCGCGAACCTGATTCCCGAGCTGGAACGCCTCGACACGCTGATGCCCCAGCTGGTCGAATTGCTGCCCAGCCAGATCGAGACCATGCGGTCGATGAAGTCGATGATGCTCACGATGTACCAGTCGCAGAAGAGCATGCAGGACCAGATGGCGGCGCAGCAGGAGAACTCGTCGGCGATGGGCGACGCGTTCGACGACTCCCGCAACGACGACTCGTTCTACCTGCCGCCGGAAGTGTTCACCAACAAGGACTTCAAGCGCGGCATCGACCAGTTCATCTCGCCGGACGGCAAGTCGGTGCGCTTCATCATCAGCCACGAGGGCGACCCGGCGACGATCGACGGCCTCAACCGGGTGGACCCCATCAAGACCGCGGCCAAGGAGGCGATCAAGGGCACCCCGCTCGAAGGGGCCAAGGTCTATCTCGCGGGCACCGCGGCGACGTACAAGGACATGAAGGACGGCTCACACTACGACCTGCTGATCGCCGGAATCGCCGCTGTCACCTTGATTTTCGTCATCATGCTGATCATCACCCGCAGCGCGGTGGCCGCCGCGGTGATCGTCGGCACGGTGCTGTTGTCCCTCGGTGCGTCGTTCGGCCTGTCGATTCTGCTGTGGCAGCACCTGATCGGGCTGGAGCTGCACTGGATGGTGCTGCCGATGTCGGTGATCCTGCTGTTGGCGGTCGGTTCGGACTACAACCTGCTCCTGGTGTCCCGCTTCAAGGAGGAGAAAGCGGGCGGGCTGAAGACCGGCATCATCCGCGCCATGGCGGGCACCGGCTCGGTGGTCACGTCGGCCGGGCTGGTCTTCGCGTTCACGATGGCGTCGTTCGCGTTCAGCGACCTCGCGGTGATGGCCCAGGTGGGCACCACCATCGCGCTCGGACTGCTGTTCGACACGCTGATCGTGCGCTCGTTCATGACGCCGGCGATCGCAGCGATGCTGGGCCGCTGGTTCTGGTGGCCACAGCAGGTTCAGAGCCTGGCCTCGCGGCGCAGACTCGCCGCACTCAGCCGCTAGCGAGCATCCCGATCGGGGTCGAGTCGAGCTCGGCCAGCAGCTCGGCGGCGTTCTCGAACACCGCCGCCGCGCCCGCCTCGGACAGCTCGCCACGCGACACCCCGCCACTGAGCACGCCGATCGAGGTGACCTCCGCCCGGCGCGCGGCTTCGCAGTCCCACACCGCGTCGCCAACGAAGACGGCGTTGTCGTTGGTCACCCCGGCCTTCTCGAGCGCCACGTCCACGATGTCCGGCTGGGGTTTGGCCGTCTCGACATCCTCGGACGAGGTGACCTCGGACACCACGTCGTCGCAGTCGAGAACCTTGCGCAGCAGCGCCAACTCGTCCTCGGGCGCCGAGGTCGCCAGCACCACCTGCAGCCCGAGCTCTGCGACGCGCCGCAACAGTTCGCGGGCGCCGGGCAGGGGAGTGAGCAGATGGGCGCTCTCCTGGTGGAACGCGCTGTGCCGATCCTTCAACCGGTCTCGCCCGTCGTCATCGGCGTCACCGGCCAGGGTCTGCAACAGAGTGCTGCCGTCCATCCCGATGCAGCGGTGGATCCGCCACGCCTCGACCGCGACACCTTCAGCGTGGAAGGCCTGGATCCAGGCGTGCACGTGCAGATAATTGGAATCCACCAGGGTGCCGTCCACATCGAACAGCACTGCGGGGCGAGCTGAGGTCACCGTCCGGCTCAGGGAACCGAGACGCAACCGACGCCGGGCACGCAGCCTCCGCCGCCGCCGGGTCCGCCACTGCCGGTGGGTCCGCCGGGAATGGAGCCGCCGCCCCCGCCGGGCCCGCCGCTACCCGTGGGTCCGCCGGGGATCGCACCGCCG
>NZ_JYNX01000024.1 GCF_001044255.1 Mycolicibacterium chubuense | reverse complement strand
GCTGAGACTGTGGTGCCGGCGCCGAGGGCGACCCCGGCGCCGCCGCCACCCCCGCCGGTCGCCGAGATCCCGGCCCCGCCGCCGGTGGTCGAGGAGGCACCTGTCGTCGAGGAGCCGGCGCCGGACACCGCGCCGGTGCAGGAGGCTCCCGCCCCCGATCCCGCTCCGGTGGAGGGCGCCGACGTGCTGCCTCCGGCCGACGCCGCCGCACCGCCGGTGCTGCCCGCGCCGGAGGTCGTGCCTCCGCCTGTGCCCGAGGAGCGGCCGGGCATTCTGCAGCGGATCCGCGACCGCCTGTCGGGCGTCGGGCAGAACGAGCCGCCGCCTGCGGTGGCGCCTCCTCCGGTGCCGCCCGTCCTACCCTGACGGTGTGACTCCCCGCGTCGCCCTGCGCCTGGGCATCGTCGTGGCCGTTGCCGCAGCACTTCTCGTCGTCGGCGTGACCTCCGAACGCGGCCTGTGGTGGCGGCTTCTCACCTTCACCTATCAGGCCAACCTGCTGGCCGCCGGCTACTACCTGTGCACGCTGGTCTGGCCGCGCGCCGACGCCCGCGCGGGCCTGCGCGGGGCGGTGGTGCTCTACGTGGTGATGGCGGGCCTGGTGTGGAACCTGTTCCTCACCGGTCACAGCATGGGCTACACCGTCGCCAACCTGTTGCTCCATGTCGTGGTTCCGGCGCTGGCGCTGTGCGACTGGGTGCTGGTGGGCCACGGCGAGGCCCCGATGGCAGCCCGGTTGTCGTGGTGGCAGCCCGTCGCCTGGCTGGTGTTCCCGGCGGCCTACCTGGCGCTGGCCCTGCTGGTGCTCAACAACGCGGGCCGGCGTGCGCCGTACTTCTTTCTCGACCCCGCCAGTGTCGGCGCCGCCGCGGTGGCGGTGAACGTCGCGGCGCTGGCCGCGGGCGTGCTGGCGTTGGGCTATGCGTTGCTGGCCGTCGGTGGGGTGAAACGTTCCGAGGTGTGACCGCGATAGCGGTTCTACAGGGGGAGACCCCACGATTATCTAGGATGGCACCGTGGCGAGCGCCTCACGTGAACAGAATCGGCCCCGCAGTTCGGTCACCCGTCGGGTGGCCGCCGTACTCGGATCGGTGGTCGTACTGGCCGGGATGTCCGGCCTGTCCGCCGGACCGTCGGCCCTCGGCGCGATCGACACCGCGCTGCCACCGACCATCAGCGACATCTCGCCGGCCCCCGGCCAGACCGTCGGGGTGGCCCATCCCGTCACGGTGACCTACACGTCGCCGGTGCCGAGCCGCCGCGCCGCCGAGGGATCGATCGCGGTGCGCCCCGCTGGAAGCGGCGCGCCCGCCGACGGCAGCTTCGCCTGGCTCGACGACCGGACCGTGCAGTGGACACCCGCGACGTTCTTCCCGGCGCACGCACCCATCGACGTCTCGGTCGGCGGCTTCGCCACCAGCTTCGAGACCGGGTCCTCAGTGGTCGGGGTGGCCGACATCGACGCGCACACGTTCACGGTGAGCATCGACGGAGTCGTCGCCCGCGAGATGCCCGCCTCGATGGGCAAGCCGAAGCATCCCACCCCGGTCGGCCAGTTCACCGCGCTGGCAAAGGAGAAGTCCGTGGTGATGGACTCCCGGACCATCGGCATCCCGTTGTCGGATCCCGAGGGCTACAAACTCACCGTCGCCAACGCCGTCCGCGTGACCTGGGGTGGCGTCTACGTGCACTCCGCGCCGTGGTCGGTGGGATCGCAGGGGTACGCCAACGTCAGCCACGGCTGCATCAACCTCGGCCCGGACAACGCCGCCTGGTATTACGACACCGTGAGCGTCGGCGACCCGATCATCATCCAGGCCTAGCTCCGCGCGGTCACACGTTCGTCAGATTTGCCCGCCACCCGCCGGGTAGCCCTTCCGTATCGAACGGAGGCACGGCGATGCACCACGACGGACACCCGAAAGCCACCCTGGCCGACGTCTCGCAGATCGGGGATTCACCCCTGCTGCGGGCGATGAGCGGCGAACTGGTCAGCATCGAGGCCCACGATCGGCTGGTCGCGATCGCGCGCTACGAAGAAGGTCTCGACTAGCAGTTCGCCTGGATGCGGAACTTCGCTGTGACCGCATCGCTCGGCTTGGCGGTGAAGTTCCCGTCCGCCGTGCCGGTGATCGTGTAGTGCCCCTGGCCCCCGGTCACCTCGGCCTCCCCGAAGTTGCCGGCCCAGAAGTTTCCGGAGAACCCACCCAGGTCGCGGAACTCGACGGACTTCGCCTTGGCCGGCCCGTCCGTGGCGAGCACGGCCGTGAACCCCTTTTCCTTCTCGGGAGTCTGGATGTACCAAGTGAATCCGGTCTGCCGGCACGTCACGGGGAGCGTACCTCCGGCGTCGTTGCCGTCGATCGTGACGGTGGCGGTGGTGCCGCCCAACGCGGGCTCGGGGGACGAGCATCCGGCCGCGCCGAGGACGACGACGCCGCCCGCCACGGCCGCCATGAGGTGTCGGAGTTCCATGGCGCCCGACTCTATGCGGTCGCGCGCCGATGGCGGCGAATTCCCCGCGATTCGCCGCCCGCGCCGTTGCTGTCAGCCCAGCGCGGCCGCCGTCGCGTCATCGGCGGGCAGGAACGCCTCGATGCTGAGTTCGGCGGCGGTGAGATCGAGCGCGGTGCCGAACGTGGTCACCATCGACAGGAACCGCAGTTCGACGCCGTCCGGCGTGACCAGCTCCAGCGGGACCGCGACGCCACCCAGATCGGTGGGCGCATACCCGCCGGGATAGCCGGCCAGCTCGTCGAGCAGTCCGGCGAGTTCGCCCGAGTCGTCGGCGGCAGCCTCCCGCCGCAGCCGTTCGAGCAGATGGGACCGCCACTGACCGAGGTTGCGGATGCGGGGCGCCAAGCCGTCGGGGTGCAGTGCGATGCGCAGCGCGTTGGGATTCTCGAGCAGGTGCGGCGCGACGCCGGCGAGCAGCACGCCCGCACCGACGTTGGCGCTCACCAGGTCCCAGGCCCGGTTCACCACGACGCAGGGGTAGGGGTCGTAGGCGGCGAGCACACGCGCGACGCCGGCCTGCACGGCCGCCATGTCGGGCGCCTCGAGAGGCCGCTCAGCGTAGGCCGGGGCGAACCCGGCGGCGACGAGCATGCGGTTCTGGTCGCGGCGCGGGACGTCGAGGACGCCGGCCAGCCGCAGCACCATCGCCCGGCTCGGCGCGGCCCGGCCGGTCTCGACGAAGCTGAGGTGGCGTGCCGAGACGCCGGCCTCCAACGCGAGGTCCAGCTGGCTGAGCCGGCGCCGGGTCCGCCAGCGCCGCACCATCGATCCGACGGTCGTCGTCGGCGCCTCCTGCACGGTCATGCCCCCAGTCTCACCCGCCGCCGATCGGAGAAGCCACTACCTGGCAGGTAATTGCCGCGGCTACCTCGGCCGGGCAGCGTGGAGGCATGGCTGGGATCCCGAGATGGTTGCGCATCGTGCTGATCTGTGACCGCGCCGGCTCGTCGTGGTACGTCGGCACCGGCTTCTTCTTCGCGCCGGTACTCGCCGTCGTGTCGCCGTGGCCGACGCTGACCGCGGCGCTGTGGGTGGTGATCGGCCTGTTCGGGCTGTGGCTCGGCCTGCTGGGCGTCGCGATGGCGACCGGGCTGACGATGGTGCTGCGCTCCGGCGGCGAGATCGGCGAGGACTACTGGCGCTCGATCATCGACTATCCGGCCGGCTGAGCAACTGCCGTCGCAGCGTGTCGGCCAGCCATGTCTCGAAGCGTCGGCGGGACCAGCCGCGGGCGCCCACCAGGCGGCGGTGCAGCAGCGGCTCGGTGAACAGCGCGGCCAGGTCGACCGCCTCGGACCGAGACAGCTCGTCCCGCAGACCACCCAGTGCGGCGACCGCATCGACGACCGCTGCCGCGCCCTCCCGTCGTTGCGCACTCACACGGTCGAACAGGGCGCGCGCCACCTCGTCCGATGCGGCGGCACATTCGAGCGCGGCGAACAGCCCGTCGACGCGCGCGTCGATGTCGGTGAGCACCGCGGCCCAGGCGTCGAGCACCGCGCCCGGGCGCGGCAGGCCCAGCAACGCGATCACGTCCGGTCGGGCCGCCAGCGGAACAGGTACGTCGTCGCCGGCGACCGCCCAGTCCAGTGCCAGCGCAAGGAGTTCGGTCTTGCCGCCGACCGCGGTGAAGACGGTCTTACGGCTCACCCCCGCAACGTCGGCGATCGCGTCCACCGACGTCCCGGCGAAGCCCGACGACACGAACAGATCCGCCGCGGCCGCGACGATTCGCCGCCGGGTGGCCTGCGCCTGGGCGCTGCGCAGAGGTGACTGGTATTCGCGCTTGACAGAATCCGACATTCAGGTGACCCTTCAGCTGTTCATTACACCATAAGTTACCTGAAATGAGACGAGATGACCACCGTTGTCGTCGGCGCCGGTCCGACGGGTCTGTTCACCGCCATCGCGTTGGCCCGCCGGGGCCATGACGTCCTTGTCATCGACCGCGATCCCGGTCCGGCGGGCAACCTGACCTGGCGGCGCAGAGGGGTGATGCAGTTCGCGCACGCGCATACCTTCCGCGGACCGGTGGTCGACGCGCTGCAAGCCGAGATTCCTGGCGGCGTCGATCTTCTCGTCGGGGCTGGCGCCACGGTCGTCCGCGCGGACGACGGCACCGCAGTGGCGCTGCGGTGTCGCCGTGAATTGTTCGAACGCGTGCTGCGGGCGGTCGCCTCGCGCCAGCACCGGTTGACGATGGTCACCGGGCATGTCGACCGCGTGGTGCTCGACGGACATCGCGCCGTGGGGGTGCGAGTGCACGGGACGCGGGTATCGGCCGATCTCGTGATCGACGCCTCCGGGCGGGCCGGTCGGATGTCGCGCGGCGTGGGTCATGTCGGGGAGAGCGCTCCCTGCGGTGCGGCCTACGTCACCCGGCAGTACCGGCTCAGAGACGTCACCGCGGGCGGCCCCGTGAACGGCCCGATCGGGCTGTCCCTGAGCCTGAGCGGGTACTTCGCGGTCGCGTTCGTGCATGACAACGGGACCTTCTCGATCACCATCACCCACGACGGCACCGACCCGCGGCTGCGCCTGCTGCGGCACGCGGCGGTGCATGAGGCCGCTGTGCGCGCCATCCCGATGCTGGCGGAGTGGATCGATCGCGCGGAACCGATCACCCCCGTGCTGCCCGGCGCAGGACTGCACAACTCGTACCGCCAACAGGTCGACGACAACGGACGACCGATGGTGCCGGGACTCATTGCAGTCGGGGATTCCGTCTGCACCACAACGCCGTTGGCAGGGCGCGGCGTCACGCTGGCGTTCCGACAGGCGCAGGCGCTGGTCGAGCTGCTGCACCGCCGTCCCCGAGACCCGGTCACCGTGGCGGTGCAATTCGACGCGTGGTGCCGCGATCACGTACGCCCGTGGTTCCTCGACCATGTGCACTGCGATGGCGAGCGGCTCCGGCGGTGGGCGGGCGGCGACATCGACCTGCGCCGACGGTTGCCGTCGGATCTCGTCGTCGCCGCCGCGGGCGCCGATGCATCGTTACGCGCCGAGGTGGCGGCCTACGAGCGGATGCAGGCGCTCCCGTCGGACCTGGACCGCCTGCAGCAGCGCGCCCTTGCGGTGTACGCGTCGGGATGGCGTCCGCCGCTCGCCGCGGGGCCCACGCGCGCCGAACTCGGGGAGCTGTGCGCTCAGTGCGCGACGGGGCAGCCCGTGCCGCTGTAGTCGACCTGCCAGTGCTTGATCCCGTTGAGCCAGCCCGACCGCAGCCGTTCCGGGGTGCTGACCGAACGCAGGTCGGGCATGTGGTCGGCGATGGCGTTGAACATCAACTCGATCGTCATCCGCGCCAGGTTCGCACCGATGCAGTAGTGCGCGCCGGTGCCGCCGAACCCGACGTGCGGGTTCGGGTCCCGCAGGATGTTGAACGCGTGCGGGTCCTCGAACACCTCCTCGTCGAAATTCGCCGACCGGTAGGACATCACGACCCGCTGACCCTTCTTGATCTGCACGCCGGAGAGTTCGTAGTCGCACAGTGCGGTGCGCTGGAACGACGTCACCGGCGTCGCCCACCGGACGATCTCGTCGACGGCGCTGGCCGGGCGCTCACGCTTGAACAGCTCCCACTGGTCGGGGTGCTCGGTGAACGCGATCATGCCGTGGGTGATCGAGTTGCGGGTCGTCTCGTTGCCCGCGACGGCGAGCAGCACCATGAAGAACCCGAATTCGTCGTCGGAGAGCTTGTGCCCTTCGACGTCGGCCTCGATCAGCTTGGTGACGATGTCCTCACCGGGCTGCTCGGCCCGCTCGGCGGCGAGCTGCATCGCGTACATGATGAGTTCGGTTGCCGCATTGCGGTTGTCGTAGTGCGCGAACTCGGGGTCGTCGTCGCTGACCATCTGGTTGGACCAGTCGAACAGCTTCTTGCGGTCCTCGTCGGGGATGCCCAGCAGACCGGCGATGGCCTGCAGCGGCAGTTCGCAGGACACCTGCTCGACGAAGTCGCCGGCGCCTTCGGCGGCCGCGCTCTTGGCGATGTTCTGCGCACGGGCGTCCAGATCGGCCCGCAACCGTTCGACGGCGCGGGGCGTGAAACCACGCGAGACGATCTTGCGCAGGTGCGTGTGGTGCGGCGCGTCCATGTTGAGCAACACGAACTTGCCGGTCTCGATCTGCTCGAACGTGGACCCCTCGGGGTAGCGGGGGAGCGCCGTCTTCTCCAGGCTGGAGAACACGTCGCTGCGCTTGGAGATCTCCTTGACGTCGCGGTGTTTGGTGACCACCCAGTAGCCGCCGTCGCCGAACGGCCCGGCGCCGCCGCCGGTCTGCTCGTTCCACCAGATCGGGGCGCTGCGCCGCAGCGCCGCCAATTCCTCCACCGGCAGTCGCGCGCAGTTGAGGTCGGGGTCGGTGAAGTCGAAACCGGGCGGGAGATCCGGAGTCGGCATGCTTGCTCCTTGCCGTCACGGGGCTATATCGCATACCTACACCACCGGCGGTGCTCCGTGCGCCGACTTCGGCGAACCGGCGCTGTAACGAATGCGGCCCGTGCGAAGAAGCACAGGGTGACAATGGCTCATCACTGCGGCCACTGACCCGAAGGGGGAACCGGCGATGATCGGATGGGACAAGACTGCGGTCGCCGCGGGTGCCGCCGCGTTCGCGGCGCTGATCGCCTGTGCGCCGCTGGCGGCCGCCCAGCCCGCGGCGCCGCCGGAGCCCGTGCCCGCACCTGTGCCGCTGCCCGCGCCGGCTCCCGGTCCCGCGCCGGCCGACGCGGCGCCGGTGCAGTCGCTGGCCGCCGGTCCCGCCGCCCCGGTCGACGCTGCGTCTCCGGATGGGGTGCCGCACCTGTCCAGCCCGGAGAACCTGCCGCCGGGCACCACCGAGACCCCGACGACGCAGACGAAGCTGGGGTACCTGCGGGATCTGTGGCATGCGATGCAGACCCAGGAGGTGACGGGCTCGGACGCGCTGCTGCTGCTGACCCAGCGCCCGATGTCGGCCGGCCCCACGCCGGCGATGTCGCCGGTCGCACCCCCGCCGGCCCCCGCTCCGGCCGACCCGGCCCCGGTGACCCCCTAGGTCGCGAGCGCGACCGCTTCCACTGCCTCCACGGCCTCGATACGGGCGGGCACGTGCTTGTGCAGCGGCGTGCCCGCGTACGCGTCGCGCCAACCGGTGGACGTCAACGCATTCGGCGCCACCCCGGGCACGCGGGCGCGCCCGTCGTCACCGACGAAGTCGACCCCGAAACCGTTGGGCAACGACGCGTGCCCGGGCAGCATCGCCTCGCTGATCTCCACGGTCGCCTCGGCAGTGCCCGCGGCCGTGCTGATGCGGGCGCGACCACCGTCGGTGAGGCCGAGCGCTTCGGCGTCTTCCACGCTGACCCGTAGTGCGCCGTCGGTGTCGCGCTTGCGCCAGGACGGGTCGCGGATGATGTCGTTGGCGGTGTAGGCGCGCCGCTCGCCGGCCGACAGCACGATGGGGTACTCCGGGGTCGTCAGCTCCGCGGGCGCGTCGGCCAGCGCGCGGATGTCGGCCAGCATCTCCGGCATCTCGATCGCGATCCTGCGATCCGGATGCGTGATCAGCGTGAAGTCGTCCTCGTACTCGTGCACGGTGAACGTGACGCCAGAGCGCCCGGCCAGGATCGCGTCGAACAGCGCGTTGCCGTCGGCGTGACCGGCCCGCCGCACCGCCTCCGGGTAGGTCATCGCGGTCTTCTGCGCGAGCCCCCACAGTGCGGCGGCCCCGGACAGGCCGTCGGGCAGCGTCGGACCCAGCGTCTCGTACAGCACGAACGGAAGCACCTTGCCCAGCCCGGGATTCGCGCCGACGGCAGCGAGGAACGCGGCGGTGAACTCGTCGCGACCGGCTTCGGCGGCGCGACGCAGCGGAGCCAGTTCGGCCTCGTCGACCACGTCGAGTTCCCGCATCAGCCGGGCCCAGATCTCGGGTTCGGGCAGGCTGCCGGGAAGGGGCTCCATGACCGGGTGCCGCAGGTGAAAGGTGTTGCGCGGGAACTCCAGGTTGAAGAACGTAGCCTCGGCCTTCTCGAACTGGCTGGCCGCGGGCAGCACATAGTGCGCGAGCCGCGCCGTCTCGGTCATCGCCACGTCGATCACCACCAGCAGCTCGAGGCTCTCGAAAGCCGCACGCACCGCACCCGAGTCGGCGACCGAGTGCGCCGGGTTGCTGCTCTCCACGATCAACCCGCGGAACCGGTCCGGATGGTCGGTGAGGATCTCCTCGGGCACGACGTTGCTCGGCATCAGGCCCCCGATGATCGGTGCGCCCGTGACCGGGCTGCGGCCCACGCCGCCGGACCGGAACAGCGGGGCGAACGACGAATGCAGGTGCTGGCTGCCGGGTTTGGCGAAGTTGCCGGTCAGGATCCACAGCATCTTGTTCAGATACGAGCACAGCGTGCTGTTGACGGACTGCTGAACGCCGAGGTCCTCGAACACCGCGACGCTGGCGGCGCCGCCGATGCGGCGTGCCGCGGCGCGCAGCAGATCCTCGGCGACCCCGCAGCGTTGCGCGTAGTCGGCGACGGGCACCTCGGCCAGCACCGCGCGGACCGCGTCGGCGCCGGTGACGTGCTCGGCGAGAAAGGCTTCGTCGCAGAGGTTTTCCTGTACCAGGACGGCGGCCAGCGCCGCCAGGCACCACGCATCCGTGCCGGGCCGCACCCGCAGGTGGAAGTCGGCCATCGCCGCGGTGTCGGTGATCACCGGGTCGATGACGATCATCGATCGGGCCGGGTCCTTGGCGATCTCGTTGAGCACCACGCGGGCGCGGGGGAAGCTCTGCGACATCCACGGGTTCTTGCCGACGAAAACCGACACCTCGGCGTGCTCGAACTCGCCGCGGGTGTGGTTGCCGTAGAAGTGCGCGTCGACCCAGTGCTCGCCGGTCTTCTCCTGGGCGAGCGCGTTCGACCGGTGGTGCGAGCCCAGCGCCTTGAGGAACGCGCCGCTGTACGCGCCGCCGAGGTGGTTGCCCTGCCCGCCGCCGCCGTAGTAGAGGATCTTGTCGCCGCCATGGGTGTCGGCGATGGCCCGGAAGCCCGCCGCGATCTCGGAGATCGCGGTGTCCCAGTCGATCTCCTCGTAGGTTCCGTCGGACCGGCGGCGCAGCGGGGAGGTCAACCGGTTGCGGTCGTTCTGGTAGTGATCCAGCCGCAGCGCTTTGTTGCAGGTGTAGCCCTGCGATGCGGGGTGATTCTTGTCGCCGCGGATGCGGGCCAGCCGGCGGTTCTCGACCTGCACGACGATGCCGCAGTTGCACTCGCACAGGATGCAGGCGGTGGGTTGCCAGTCGGTGGCGGTGTCGGTCATCGTGAGGTCCTTCTCCTTCGGGGAAGCTGGTCGCCGATCAGGGACCGGAGTTGGGCGTGCACCCGGTCCAGGGGGTCGAGGTCACGCGCGGCGCGCGCGAGGACGAGGGCACCCTCGAACGCCGAGAGGGTGAACACCGCGAGGTCCTCGGCGCGTTGGGGGTCGATGCCGTCGGCGCGCATCCGCACCGCGATCGCCTCGCGCCACCGCGAGAACGCCGCGGCGGCCCGGGCGATCACCGGCTCCGACTGTTCGGGCTTGTCCGGGTCACCGGCCTCGACAGCGACCGCGACGACGGGGCATCCGGCGCGAAAGTCGCTGTGCTGCAACTGTTGCCGATAGCCGCGGAACAGTTCGTCGAGTGCGTCCAGGCAGGAGGCCGACGCGTCGAGCTTGGTGGTCATGTACTCGGCGGCGTAGTCGACGGCTTCGCAGAGCAACTGCGTGCGACCGCCGGGGAAGTAATGGTAGGCCGATCCGCGCGGGGCGCCGCTGTGAGCGAGCACGTCGGCGATCGCGGTGGAGTGGGCACCCCGTTCCCGGATCAGCAGCGCTGCCGAGACGACCATGCGTTCCCGAGGACTGGTCATCGCCAGACGGCTCCCTTCGTGCTTATGTATGTCAACCTACATAATGAAGCGTGAGGACGGAAGACCGGCGTCGTACCATCACCGGGATGTCCCCGGATCCCGCCTCGGCGAACCGCCTTCGTGACCTGACGCTGCTGCGCCGCGTCCGCGACCGGATCGACCGGGACTACGCCCAGCCGTTGGACGTCGAAGCGCTCGCCCGCGGGGTGCACATGTCCGCGGGGCATCTGTCCCGGCAGTTCAAGCTCGCCTACGGCGAGTCGCCGTACTCGTACCTGATGACGCGGCGGATCGAACGGGCGATGGCCCTGCTGCGGCGGGGNGGCATCTGTCCCGGCAGTTCAAGCTCGCCTACGGCGAGTCGCCGTACTCGTACCTGATGACGCGGCGGATCGAACGGGCGATGGCCCTGCTGCGGCGGGGTGATCTGACGGTGACCGAAGTGTGCTTCGCCGTGGGCTGTTCGTCGCTGGGCACCTTCAGCACCCGGTTCACCGAACTGGTGGGCATGCCGCCGAGTGTCTACCGCGACCGCGCGGCTCATGCGGTGGCGGGCCTGCCGTCCTGCGTGGAGAAGAAGGTGACCAGACCGATCAGGAATCGAGAAGCACCCGCGACCGGCCTCCACCTAGCGTGAGGCTCGTGACGACAACCGACCTCACCATCGCCCAGACCTTCCTGCCGCACGTCGATCCCGAGGAGTCGCTCGCGTTCTACCGCGACACGCTCGGTTTCGAGGTCCGTCTCGACGTCGGGCGCGGCACGATGCGCTGGATCACCGTCGGGCCGCCCGGACAGCCCGGCACCTCGATCGTGCTGCATCCGCCGGCCGCCGACCCCGGGGTGACCGACGAGGAGCGCGCAATGATCGCGGAGATGATGGCCAAGGGCACCTACGCGATCATCGTGCTGGCGACCCCCGACCTCGACGCCACGTTCGCCCGGCTGCAGGACCGCGCCGAGGTGGTCGCCGAACCGACCGAGCAGCCCTACGGGGTGCGCGACTGCGCAGTCCGCGATCCTGCGGGCACGATGATCCGCATCCAGGAACGACGCTGAGGAGACACCGCATGGCCGAGCCCACACCCGCCGAGATGATCGACGCGCGCATCGAGGAACTCGGGGACTGGCGCGGGGACACCCTGGCCCGCATCCGCGAGCTGATCCACCGCGCCGACCCGGACGTCGTCGAGGAGTGGAAGTGGCGCGGAGTGCCCGTCTGGTACCACGACGGGATGATCTGCACCGGTGAGTCCTACAAGGACTACGTCAAGGTCACCTTCGCCAAGGGCGCCTCTCTCGACGACCCGGCGGGACTGTTCAACGCCAGCCTCGACGGAAACACCCGGCGCGCCATCGACTTCCGTGAAGGCGACACCGTCGACGAGAGGGCGTTCACCGCGCTGATCGACGCCGCGATCGCGCTCAACACCCGGTGATTTCGGCGTGGTTGTCGTCGCTGGGCGTCGACAACCACGCCGAAATCACTAGACCGCGGCGGCCTCGTTGAGTTCGACGAGGCGGCCCGTCGCCTCGAGGTACTCCTGCACCCAGCGCTCGATCACCGTGGCCGTCTTCTCCACCTTGGTGAACTGGCCGACGACCTGGCCGACGGGGTTGAAGGCGACGTCGACGGACTCGTTGGGGTACTTGTGCGTCGCGGCCACCGCCATGCCGGACACCATGTACTGCAACGGCATCCCGAGCGGCTTCGGGTTCTCCGGGTTCTCCCACGCCTCGGTCCAGTCGTTCTTGAGCATGCGGGCCGGCTTGCCGGTGAACGACCGGCTCCGCACGGTGTCGCGGCTGGTGGCCTTCGCGTAGGCGGCGTGCTGCACCGCAGTGTGCTCGGATTCCTCGACCATCACCCACTGCGAGCCGGTCCACGCCCCCTGGGCGCCCAGCGCGAGTGCGGCCGCGATCTGCTGACCGCTGCCGATGCCGCCGGCCGCCAGCACGGGGATCGGCGCGACCTCCTTGACCACCTGGGGCCACAGCACGATCGAGCCGATGTCGCCGCAGTGCCCGCCGGCCTCGCCGCCCTGGGCGATGATGATGTCCACGCCCGCGTCGGCGTGCTTGCGCGCCTGGTACGGCGACCCGCACAGCGCCGCGACCACCCGGCCCTGCTCGTGGATGTGGGCGATCATGTCGGCCGGCGGCGTGCCCAGCGCGTTGGCGATCATCGTCACCTTCGGATGCTGCAGCGCCACCTCGACCTGCGGGGTGGCGGTGGCCTCGGTCCAGCCGAGCAGCTGCAGGGCGTCGTCGTCGCTGTGCTCGACGGGCACGCCGTGCTCGGAGAGGATCTTCTTGGCGAACTCGATGTGCTCCTGGGGCACCAGGTCGTTGAGGGTCTTCTTCAGCACCTCGGGGTCCATGTCGGCCGCGTCCATGCCCTCGTACTTGTTCGGGATCACGATGTCGACGCCGTAGGGGTGGTCCCCGATGTGCTCGTCGATCCAGTTCAGTTCGATCTCGAGCTGCTCGGGGGTGAAGCCGACCGCGCCCAGCACACCGAAGCCGCCGGCCTTGCTCACCGCGACCACCACATCACGGCAGTGGGTGAACGCGAAGATGGGGAACTCGATGCCGAGTTGGTCGCACAGGGGAGTATGCATAGTTCGCTCCTGGTGGGCTCATGGGCCGGAAAAGTCGAAAATTGGAACGTGTTCTACTTTAGTACACCACGGAGTCCGTCGTGGCTGCCCTTGCCCGGAGTCGTCACCCGCAGCACGGGCCAGTTCTGCAGCGCGGCCATGGCGGCCAGCTCGCGGCGCGGGTTGACCGGACGCGGATACCCGACCAGCCTCATCAGCGCGATGTCCTCGTTGCCGTCGGCATAGAAGTAGCTGTCGGCCAGGTCGATGGCGCGGCCCGCGCAGAACGCCTGTACCGCGTCGGCCTTGCGCGCCCCCCAGATGACCGGTCGGACGATCCGGCCGGTGACCCGTCCTGCCTCGTCGACCTCGAAGTGGTTGCACAGCACGTGGCCGATCTCGAGGAAGCGCGCCACCGGCTCGGCGTGGATCGTCAGCGCCGACGAACACATCACGACGGTGTGGCCGCGGCGCTGGTGTGCCAGCACGACCTCGTGCATGGCGGGAAACAGCCGCGACCGCACCCGCTCCCGGAACAGCCGTTCGCCGACGTCGTCGAGTTCGGCCAGGAATTCTCCCCGCAGGTACCCGGCGGCGCGCTCGAGGAGCTTGGCGAAGTTGACCCGGCCGAAGCGGTACCGCATCGCCGCCTCGATGACGCCGGTCACCTCGCCGATGCGGGCCTGCCGGCGCCGGATGCGGTCCCCGGCGTGAGCGGTCGCGGTGAAGCCGTCGACCAGCGTGCCGTCCAGATCGAAGAACGCGCCGATGCCGGGTCCGGGCGGGCTCGCCTCGATCGCGGTGAGCAGGTCCACCAGGTGTGGGGGCGCTGCGGTCACGGTCTCCTCATGTCCGGGCTGCGGCTGTGTTCAAGGGGGCTCTCGACTCGCCATGCTACGGGCGTCGGCGCCACTCCTGGTTTAATCTGTGCCGGTCGCCGCAGACGGCCACGGTAGTTTGGTCTTGCCGGGTTCAGGATGCAGCCTGCGCGAGAGGCATGAGTCTGTGCTCTTGCACAATGCGTGGAGCGGCCTGACATGGAAGGTGAACCTTGGACGAGCAAGCAGCCGAAGGCATAACCGCCTCATCGGGGGCGTCGAACTGTGTCGTCGCCGAAACCTGGGTCGACGGCGTGGCCATCGTGGCGGTGTCCGGCGTCGTCGACATGCTCACCTCGCCCCAGCTGGAAACCGCGATCGACGCGGCACTCGAGCAGAAGCCCTCCGGCATCGTGATCGATTTCACCGACGTCGAGTTCCTCGCCTCCGCCGGGATGGGCGTGCTGGTGGCCGCCCACGACAAAGCGGGCTCTGACGTGGCATTCAGTGTGGTCGCCGACGGTCCGGCCACCAGCCGACCGCTCAAGTTGGTCGGCATCACCGAGATCGTCAGCCTCTATCCCAGCCTGGACGAAGCCCTTGCGGCACGCGACACGTAGGAAAGTCGCGTAGAAACGTGCGTCTTCGGGTAGCCACCGACTGCCATGATCGATTCCATGCCGCCGGCTGAGGTAGCCAACGCTGAACGTTTCGAGCGATTCGGACTAGACGCCGACGCCGGAACGGTCGCGATGGCGCGCCGTGAATTCGCCGACTGGCTCAAGCGTTTCTTCGATGTCGACGAGGTGCGCTGCAGCGACCTGGTGCTGGCGATCAACGAGGCGCTGGCCAACGCCGCGGAGTTCGCCTACGTCTCGGCCGAGCAGCCCGGCACCATCGACATCTGCGCGGTCCACGACCCGCAGGCCAAGACGCTCACCGTGGACATCACCGACCGTGGGACCTGGCGGACGCCGCAGACCGACCCGGCACCGCGCACCCGTGGCCGCGGCATCCCGCTGATGGAGACGCTGTCGGACCAGGCGATCATCGAGCCGTCGTCCGCCGGCACCCGGGTGCGCCTGGAGTGGCACGGCGTCACCCGGCGCTGACGCCCCGGTAGGTGCCCCTGCCGGTGACCAGGGGCAGGTCCAGCGTCGTCCGGATCCCCGCCTGCGCGGCGACCACGTCGGGGACGGCGTTGACGATGCGCCCCGCCGCAGCCAGGATCGCCGCATAGTTGTGGTCGCCGTTGCGGCTCGTCGGGCAGATGTCCATCACGTAGGACGGTTCGCCGGTGATCTCCACCCGGTAGGAGCCGCCCCCCTGCGCCGGTTGCGCCCAGTCGGGCCGCAGATCACCGCGCAGCCGCGTGATGTGCTCCACGACGATCGCCGGCTCCCCGCCGACCACGCCCTCGATCTGGAAGCGCACCGCCGCGACCGTGCCCTTCTTGATCGTCCCGACGGCCACGTCGAAGTCCTCCGGGGCGGGTTCCTGCTCGACCATGTCCCTGATCTCGTCGAGCTCCACGCCCATCCCGGCGGCGAGCTGCCGGATGGCGACGCCCCACGCCGCGCTGAGCACACCGGGTTGGTACAGGAACGGCAGATCGCCGATCTCGTTACCGAACCCCATCACGTCGAACATGACGGTGGCGCCGTCATAGGTGGCGTAGTCGGCGATCTCCATGGTGCGGATCTGGGTGATGCTCTGGCAGGTGCCCGCCAGTGCCAGGGGGAGCAGATCAGTGACGAACCCGGGGTCCACGCCGGTGATGAACACGCTGGCGTCACCCTGCCGGGCGGCGGTCTCGACGCGGTCGATCGTGCGCTCGCCGACGACGCCCCACGGATACTCGAGAAAGCCCGGTGACGACCCGACCACGTTGATCCCGGCCTCCAGGAACGCCCGCACGTCGGCCAGCGCCTCCTTGGGCCGGATGTCGCCCATCGCGCAGTAGACGACGCAGTCCGGCGCGGCGGCGATGATCTCGTCGAGGTCGCCGACGGCGGTCACGCCGGTCGTGACGTCGAGGCGCGCGAGCTCCCCGGCGTCGCTGCCCACCTTGGCCGGCGAGGACACCCACACACCGGTCAGCTCGAAGCGCGGATCCTCGATGAGTTGACGCAGCGTCAGACTGCCGCAGTTGCCGGTGCCGATCTGCGCCACACGAATAGCCATGGCGGCCAGTATGCGTGCTGCTCCGGCAAATTGGAACAGGTTCTAGTTGCGCCACGGGGGTGCGGTAGCCTGTCGCCCCATGGGACGCGTGGACGGAAAAGTGGCACTCATCAGTGGCGGCGCGCAGGGGATGGGCGCCGAAGACGCCCGGGCGCTGATCGCCGAGGGCGCCAAGGTCGTGATCGGCGACATCCTCGACGAGAAGGGCCAGGCGCTGGCCGACGAGATCAACGCCGAGACACCGGACTCCATTCGCTACGTACATCTGGACGTCACCCAGGCCGACGAGTGGGACGCCGCCGTGGCCACCGCCCTCGACGCGTTCGGCACGCTGAACGTGCTGGTGAACAACGCCGGCACCGTCGCGCTCGGCAAGATCGGTGAATTCGACATGGCCAAGTGGCAGAAGGTCATCGACGTCAATCTCACCGGCACGTTCCTCGGTATGCAGGCCTCCGTCGAGGCGATGAAGGCCGCAGGAGGCGGGTCGATCATCAACATCTCGTCCATCGAGGGACTACGCGGCGCGGTGATGGTGCACCCGTACGTGGCGTCGAAGTGGGCGGTGCGCGGGCTGACCAAGTCGGCGGCCCTGGAACTGGGCGCCCACAACATCCGGGTCAACTCGGTGCACCCCGGCTTCATCCGCACCCCGATGACCAAGTTCTTCCCTGACGACATGCTGCGGATTCCCCTCGGCCGGCCCGGCCAACCCGACGAGGTGGCGACTTTCGTGGTGTTCTTGGCCAGTGACGAATCCCGGTACGCGACAGGCGCCGAGTTCGTCATGGACGGCGGCCTGGTCAACGACGTCCCGCACAAGTAGGGCCTGCCGCCGCACCGCCCACGGGACTCGGGGCACCTGCCATCGCCGTTGACAGCCGGGGCCGCGGCGGTGTGCGCGCCGCGCTGGCCCTCGTCGTGATCGCCGCGCTGATCGCGGTGCTCGGCGTCGCCGATGTCCCCGACGTCGCGCGCCCCACGCCGGCGCCGGCGCGTGTCGAACTGGCCGAGGGCTGGCGGCTGATCTCCGCGCGCGTCGCCGGCCTGGACGGCGCGGCCGTGTCGGCGCCGGGCACACCCGATGCCGGCTGGCATCCCATCGCGCGGATGCCCGCCACCGTGTTGCAGGCGCTGCAGGCCGACGGCAGCTATCCCGATCTCTACGTCGGCACCAACCTGCGCGACGAGGTGCCCCAGGACCTCTACACGCAGGACTGGTGGTACCGCACGACTTTCGACGCGCCGCGCGGTCACTCCACCTACCTGCTCGAGTTCCCCGGCATCAACTACCGCGCCGAGGTCTGGCTCAACGGGCACCGCATCGCCGACGCGTCCCAGGTGGTCGGGATGCATGTCGGACACGAGATCGACGCGACACCGTGGATCCATCGCGGCGGGCCGAATGTGCTCGCGGTCAAGGTGACACCCGAGCAGGCGCTGCAGGACGTCGACGGCGTCGAACTCGCCGACAGCTGGTACGACTGGATCAACTGGCGCTATCTCGGCTACCGGGCCCCGCCCGGCGCCCGGCCGGTGAACAACTCTTTCGTCGCCGACCGCAACGCGGGCATCTGGAAACCGGTGTACCTGCGCATGTCGCAGGACGTCGCACTCGGCGCTTCCTCGGTGCACTCGGATCTGCCGCTGCCGCAGACGGATTCGGCCCGACTGACCGTCTACACGAGTGTCCGCAACTACGCCGCGACGGCCGTGCGCGGCGTGCTGCGCGTGACGATCAGCCGGGCGGGGAAACTCGACATCGTCGTGGAGCGGCGGGTGAGTCTGGCGCCGGGAGAAGAGCGCGAGGTCGCGTTCGAGCCCGCCGATCACCCGCAGCTGTCCGTCGACCACCCGGACCTGTGGTGGCCCTACACGATGGGCGACCCCGCGCTCTACGACCTGCGCACCGAGTTCCGCCGGTTCGGCCGGGACTCTGATGAACGCCTGCAGCGCTTCGGGATCCGGGAGGTGTCCCAGCACCGCGACGACGACTCCAGCCATCCCGAACTGGGCACAGGCGGCAACTTCTATCTCACCGTCAACGGGCGCGACCTCGCGATCCGCGGCGCGGCGTACGCACCAGACCTGCTCTATGCCGACGATCCGGCGCGCGACGCCGCCACGCTGCGCTATGTCAAGGATCTGGGCCTGAACATGCTCCGGCTGGAGGGCAAGTTCCCCGGCGAACGACTGGTGGACATGGCCGACGAACTGGGAATCCCGCTGATGCTGGGCTGGATGTGCTGCAACCAGTGGGAGAAGTGGTCGCAGTGGGACACCGAGGACCAGCGGGTGGCCCAGGACAGCCTGACGTCGGTGATCACCCTGTTGCGTTCGCACGCTTCGGCTTTCGTGTGGGCCAACGGCAGCGACGGCACCCCGCCGCCCGACCTGCTCGCCGACTACCGGCGCATCCTCGAGGCGCTGCACTGGTCGGGTGCGGTCGTCGACACGGTGTCCAGCTTCGCCAGAGACGCCGACGGTCAGGTGCTCTGGGACGGCATCCACATGGCCGGCCCGTACAGTTGGCGTCCGCCGAGTTACTGGTTCGCCGGCCGGTACGGCGCCGCGCGCGGTGCGAACGCCGAGCAGGGCGACAACGAACACATCCCTCCGATGGCCAGCCTGCGCCGGTTCATCCCACCCGACAAGCTGTGGCCCATCAACGACACGTGGTACTTTCACGCCGGCGCCAACACCAGCAACGCCGCGCTGACGACCATCCGGCGCGCCATCGACCGGCGCTACGGTCCCTCCACGAGCGCCGACATGTTCACCACCAAAGCCCAACTGGCGCACTACGAATCGACACGGGCGCAGTTCGAGGCGTTCGCCGCCGGCGGGTGGGACACCCACAAGATGACCGTCTACTGGATGCTCAACAACCACTGGCCGTCGTTCTTCGGCCACCTCTTCGACTACTACCTGCGTCCCGGCGGCGCCTACTTCGGCGCCAAGAAGGGGCTGCGGCCACTGTCAGCGGTGTTCGACGCCTACGCCACCGGCGACCACAGCCGTGCCGCGATCACCGTCGTCAACCAGACCCCGGCCGAGCAGCGCGGCCTCACCGTGCGGGTGCGCGTCTACGACCTGCAGGGCCGCGTCCGCGAGGACCGCACCAGCGCCCCGGTCGACGTCGCCGCGGGCGGCCACACCGCGGCGCTGTCACTTCCGCGCGTCGCCCGGGACTCGTCGGTGTTCTTCGTCCGCCTCGATCTGCGCGACGCCGCGGGCGCGCTGGTCGCGGAGAACACCTATTGGCAGTCCCAGCGCCGCGACGACGTCGGCGACCCGGGCAATGACCAGGCCTTCGAGCTGCGGCCGGCCTCCTGGGCCGACATGACCGCGCTCAACACGATGCCGCGCGGCCGGCTCGAGGTCACCGCCGACCGCACCGCCGACGGCGTGGTGATCCGGCTGCGCAACCCGGGGCGCGGGGTGGCGTTCTTCGCCCGGGCCGAACTGCTGGCGGACCCTGACACCGACGAACTGCTGCCGGTCACCTACAGCGACAACTACGTCACCGTCTTCGGCGGCGACACCGTGGAGATCCACGGTGCGCCGCTGGCCGCCGGCGCGACCGCGAACTGGGTGCGGGTCAGCGGGTACAACACCGCGGCCGTCGTCGTCCCGGTCCGGTAGCCGCCGCGCCGGTGCGTAAGGTCGGGAACCGTGAGCGCACGGGCTGGAATCGTGGTGACGGGGACCGAGGTCCTCACCGGGCGGGTCGCCGATCGCAACGGCCCGTATCTCGCCGACCGGCTCCTGGAACTGGGCGTCGAGCTGTCCCACATCACGCTGTGCGGAGACCGGCCCGCCGACATCGAGGCCCAGTTGCGGTTCCTCGCCGACCAGGACCTCGACCTCATCATCACCAGCGGCGGCCTAGGCCCCACCGCCGACGACATGACCGTCGAGGTCGTCGCCCGGTTCTGCGGGCGGGAGCTGGTGCTCGACCCGGGGCTGGAAGCCACCATCGGCGACATCGTCACCGGGTTGATGGCCCGCTTTCCCGGGGTGGACGCCGAGGCGGTGCTCGCCGCCAACCGCAAACAGGCGCTGATCCCCGCCGGCGCGGTCATCCTCGACCCGGTCGGCACCGCGCCGGGCGTCGTCGTCGAGGGGCACCCGACCGTCGTCGTGCTGCCCGGCCCGCCGCGCGAACTGCAACCCATGTGGCAGGCGGCCGTGGCCACCGACGCCGTGCAGGCCGCGATCGCCGGACGCACGCAGTACCGGCAGGAGACCGTGCGGATGTTTGGGCTGCCCGAATCCGGTCTGGCCGAGACGCTGCGCGACGCCGAGGGGACCGTGCCGGGCTTCGACCGGCTGGAGATCACCACCTGCCTGCGCCGCGGCGAACTCGAGATCGTCACCCGGTTCGAACCGCAGGACGAGGCCGCGTACACCGCGCTGCTCGCGGCGCTGCGCGAGCGGCACGCCCGCGAGATCTTCTCCACCGACGGCGCGCTGATCGACGACCAGGTCGCCGAGCTGCTGCGGGGCCGCCGGATCGCCACCGCGGAGTCGTGCACGGCGGGCCTGCTCGCGGCGCGGCTCACCGAGCGGCCCGGCTCCTCGGCCTACGTGGCCGGCGGGGTGGTGGCCTATGCGAACACCGCCAAGACCGACCTGCTCGGTGTGGACGCCACGCTGATCGACGCGCACGGCGCGGTGTCCGAGCCGGTCGCCGAGGCGATGGCCCGCGGTGCCCTGAGCCGCTTCGGCGCGGACACCGCGATCGCGATCACCGGCGTCGCCGGACCCGGCGGCGGCACGGAGGGAAAACCGGTCGGCACCGTGTGCTTCTCCGTCGCGCTGGCCGACGGTGGCTTCGTCACCCGGACGACGACGCTGCCCGGCAACCGCTCCGATGTGCGCGAGCGCTCCACGACGGTCGCGATGCATCTGCTGCGCCGGGCGCTGACCGGGCCCGGCTAGGGTGTGGGGCATGGTTGACACCGACGAGCGGCAGGCGTTCTCGGCGCTCGCCGAGCAGACCGGCTGGACGCACCGCACCGCTGAGCGCAACGACTACTTCGCGAAGGGCACCGTCCGGGTGCACGTGGTGTGGCAGGGCGACAGCGCGATCAGCGGCGGCACCCTGTTCCACGACGACCTGCTGCAGTCCTACAGCCGGGAACTGCCGACGGTGCAAGCCTGGCTGCGCCGCTGATCAGCCGCTGATCAGCGTTCGGCGCCGGCGTCCCACAGCTCGGTCATCGCCGCCATGATCGTCTCGGCCTGACCCAGTCCGCCGAGATGGCTCTCGCCGGACAGCGTGTACAGCTCGGCGTCGGGCAGCATCGACACCACGTGTCGGCCGTGTGCGAACGGCACGATGTGGTCCTTGTCGCCGTGCCACCAGCGCACCGGAACCTTGACCTCGTCCAGCCGGAAACCCCAGTCGCGGGCGAACACCACGACGTCGGCGAACGGGGCGGCGAGCTGTTTGCGGCTGCCGTTGAGCAGGTCGTCGAGGAACATCGCCTTGAACTCCGGACGCACCAGCAGCCGGCGGTCACCGGCGGGGGAGATCCCGGCGTACAGGTACAGCGCCGGTTCGGCGACCGGCTTGATCAACCGGATCAGCCCGGTGGCGACCATGCTCAGTGAGCTCCCGACGTGCTCGAGCACCGGGGCCACCGGCACACCGACCTTGCCCATGATGCCGCCGCCGATCGCGTCGGCGCCCTGCGTGGGCGCGACGCCGCCGAGCACACCGACCGCGACGACGCGTTCGGGCATCGCGGCCGCGGCGGCCAGCGTGTAGGGGCCGCCGCCGGACAGCCCGATGATCACCATCTTGCCGATGCCCAGGACGTCGGCGATGGTCCGCAGATCGTCGGCGAAGTCGATCACGCGACCGTAGGCGTGCGGGGTGGACGATCCGATGCCCGGCCGGTCCACGCCGATCAGCCGGATCCCGTTGTTCTCCGCGTAAAGCCGGGCCTCGACCGGGATCTGGCGCCGCGCGCCGGGGGTGCCGTGCAGCCAGAAGATCGGCCGTCCCTGCGGGTCGCCGAACTCGGCGAACCCGATGCGGCGATGGGTGCCCACGGCGACGTTGCCTTCGAGCTTGGGACGGGCGATGTCGAGAGCCATGCGCGACAGTGTCGCACGCGGGTGTCTCGTCGCCGTCAGTTCCGCCCGACCCACCCCGGCGGCCGACGACCGGCCCACGGCAGGGCGATTTCCAGCTGCGCAGCGAGTCTGAGCAGGACCGCCTCGTCGGGAGCCATCAGCTGCACGCCGATCGGCAGCCCGTCGTCGGTGGTCCCGAGGGGCAGGGACACCGCCGCCCATCCGGTCACGTTGGCGAGCGCCGTCCACCCTGTGGTGGCGAACTCGACGTCGAAGAACGCCCGCGTGGTGCCGCGCGGCTGATCCAGCAGCCGGTACGGCGGCGGCGTGGTCAGCAGCGTCGGAACCAGCAGCACGTCATGACCGGTCATCTGCGCCGCGAAGCGGCGGGTCTGCGCATGCACCGCCGCGATGGCGTCGGCGTAGGCGAGGCCCGTCGTGGTGAACCCCTCGCGGATCATCACCCAGCTGCTCGGCTCGAACTCGTCTTCGTGCGGCTCACGGCCCAGGTGTTCCCGGGCCAGGGCGAACAGCCCGGCGTTGCTGACGGTGTGGAGCACGGCGATCGCATCGGCCACGGCGTCGGCGTCGATGGTGGGGGCGCCCGGCTCGATCAGGTGGCCGAGGCCGGCGAGGGTCGCAGCGGTGTGCTCGACCGCGGCGACCACCGCGGGATCGGTGACGGGCCCGGGGAACGGCGACGAGGTTGCCATCAGGATGCGTTGCGGCGCAGGCGGTGTCGCGATGGCGTGCAGGAACGGCTCGGCGGGCAGCGGGGCCGAGTAGGGGTCGCCGACAGCGGCTCCGGTGACGGCGTCGAGCAGCGCCGCGCTGTCGCGCACCGTCCGGGTCAGCGCATGCTCGTTGACGAGGCCTTCGAGCCCCTGCCCGGCGCCGGGCGCGAACGACGTGCGGCCACGGCGCGGTTTGAGACCCACCAGTCCGCAGCACGACGCGGGAACCCGGATCGACCCGGTGCCGTCTCCGCCCGACGCGGCCGGCACGATGCCGGCGGCCACCGCCGCGGCCGACCCGCCGCTGGACCCGCCGGGGGTGATGTCCGGCGACCACGGGTTGACCGTCGGCCCGAACAGCGACGGCTCGGTGGTGCAGTGGTTACCCCACTCCGGGGTGTTTGTCTTGCCGAAGATCACCAGACCCGCGTCGAGGTAGCGCTCGACGATCCACGCCGTCTGCTCGGCGACGTGCGTACGCAGCGCGCGCGACCCCATCGCCTCGGGCGCGCCGGCCAGCGAGGCGCCCAGATCCTTGAGCAGGAACGGCACCCCGGCCAGGGGTCCGTTCTCCCCGGTGCGCAGCACGCCGGAGGCATCCAGGGCGGCGGCGGCGGTCCGGCCGCGGTCGAACAGGTCGGCGATCACCGCGTTCAGGGTGCGGCCGGCTTCCACGCGGACGATCGCGGCCTCGAGCAGTTCGGTGGCGGTCACCTCGCCCGCCGCGGCCAGCTGTGCCTGACCGAGCGCGTCGAGGTCGGCGAGTTCGAACGCCGTGCGTGAGTCCATGACGCGGATCCTCGCGGGCGCGGCACGCCGCGGCAACTCCGCGGCGCTCAGCCCACCGCCGCGCCGTAGCCGAGTGCGCCGAGGAACAGGGTCAGCGCGCACAGCGCGAACGTCGCGATCGCGTAGGGCCACGCGGTCGCGCGCCGGATCAGCGCCACGACGGTGAGCACCAGTCCCACCACGCCCACGCCTGCGGCGACGAGCAGCGCGGTGAACACGGCGTTCACCGCACCGTCGACGCTGCACGTCTCGGGCGGACAGTGATCGAGGAACGCGAGCGAGAACACTCCGAAGAAGACCGCGACGGCCCCCATCACCGCGGTGAGCACCAGGACCACGATGGAGATCGTCATGTCGGCCGCGGAGCGGGGAGCCGGTGGCGGGGGCGGGGGGTACATCACGGCACGTCCCGGTCGGCGCGGCGGGCGGCCAGTTCGCGATCCTTGCGGGTCACCGAGTCGGTGATCGTCAGGGCGACGAGGATGTCGGCGACGGTGATCAGCAGGCCCCACCAGTACATCCACCGGATGGTGGTGTCGGGCTGGGCGGCGAAGTAGACGAACAGGAAGATGGGCCCAACGATCCCGCACACCAACGTCATGAGCTGGATGCGCAGGTAGACCCACAGTGTCGACATCGGGCGACAGTGTCACCTCCCGGGTGCGATGCCGTCAACGGACCTGCCGGGCCCGCGAATGGTGAGACCGGCTAACCTTGACGCAACTGTAGATTGATCTTGATGGCGAGAGGACAGACCCCATGCGCCGAATCGCTCGAGCCGCGGTGACGGCCACGGCGCTGCTGATCGCATCCGGACCGATGCTGGCGGGCGCCGGCACGGCGTCCGCGGAGAGCGCCGGGATCGTGATGCCGTTCGCCGAGAAGTTGCGCCGCTGCGATTTCAGCCAGATCAAGTACGTCGGCGGTTCGTACTACGGCCGGGCCACCGCGGTGCTGCGGACCGAGGGTGGTGGCGTCGCCGCCGATGTCACGTTCTTCACCGGCGTGCCCAACACCCGCTACGACGTGCGGCTGATCCAGATGCCGCGCACCTCGGCGGCGGGGTGCTGGGACGGGGCGCCCGGGGTGGCGTCGGCAGCGCTGTTCACCGACGGGGCAGGTGCCGGCACGGTGACCGTGCGCGGACCGAGGATGCCCGGCGCGACAGGGGCGTGGTTGTCGCTGACCCGGCCCGCGAGCAACAGTCAGCAGCCGGAGGAGTTCTACACCACGGACTTCATCGCGTCGCTGTAAGTAGTTTCAGCACAGGGCCTTTCACGCCTGGACGACGACGGTGAGGTGGTCGCCCTGGCGCTCGACGCGCATGCCCGCGCGGCGCGCGACTGCGGCCACGGCGGCCGCATCCGACGGCTCGGACCGGGTGGCGGCCAGCGCGCGCGCCAGCCGACCCTTGTGCGCCTTGTTGAAGTGACTGACCACGGTTCGACGGCCGTCCGCGCGTTCGGCGACGACCTCGACGGTGACGGCGCCGGAGACCTTGCCCAGTCCCGCGTAGGACCCTGACCGCAGATCGACGACGAGTTCCCGCTCGGCCAGCCCGCTCAGCACGGGCTCGAGGGCGGGCCGCCAGCGCGCGGCCAGCGTGGGGCGTCCGGGCAGCCGCGAGCCGGCCGAGAGCCGATAGGCCGGGATCGGGTCGTCGGCGCGGACGAGTCCGAACAGCGCCGAGACGACCGCGAGGCGCGTGGCGGCGCGGGCCGCCGACGCGCCGCGCAGGGAATCCACGTCCAATGCGTCATACAGCACGCCGGTGTAGCGGTGCAGGGCGGGCATCGTGGGCGCCGAGCGCAGCGCCGCGTTGCGGTCGATCTCCGCGTCCTGACCGGCGGACAGGCCCAGCGCCATGCGGCTGGCGTCCCTGTCGGCGGCCAGTCCGGCGAGGTCGTCGATCAGTTCGGCCCTCACCGGATTCAGTTCGGGCGAGCTCAGCGCGTCCAGCGTCAGCGCGGGTCCGTCTCCGCCGGTGCGCTTGGTCTCCGACGGGGGCAGCAGCACGATCACGGCGACGACGCTAGCGGGCGGCGCTCACCCCGCCGGCGGGGGAGGCGGCGGCAACAGCGGGTCGCCGGGCGGGGGAGGCGGCGGCAACAGCGGGTCGCCGGGTGGGGGAGGCGGCGCCGGCGCCTCCTGGCCCATCAGCACGACCGGCGCGGGCGGCGGCGGCGGAGCCATCGGCGGCGAGAGCAGGGGGTCAGCGGGGGGCGGCACGTCGGCGGCCGCCGGCGCAGGCAGATACATGTGGTGGGTGAACTGACTCTGGTAGGCGCCACCACCACCGACCTTCACGCCGCCGCCTTCGCCGGACGACACCGGGGTGCCGTCGGGCAGCGTCACGGCGGTGTGGCCGCGGTTCCAGCCGACCACCAGGGCACCAGGCTGGGTCCCGTACTGGAAGCCCCGGGCCTTCAGCGCGCCCTCGATGTTGCCGGTGTGGAAGCGGTCACCGTAGACGGGCCTGCCGGTCGCGGCGTTGGTGACCCACGACACCAGGCCGGAGCAGTCGGTTCCGGAGGGGGAGTCACCGCCAGAGATGTACGGCGTTCCCGACACCTGATTGACGAGCGTCAAGAGTGTGGCGAGTTCATACATGCGGCCGGACGCTAGCAGAGGGTCTCTAATACGGCCAAAATCTGTGACCGCAGGCACAATACGCACGAAAGCGCGTCGAATGTCACGAAAATGGTTGTGCGAGAGATCGATTCAGAGAGTCGACAGAGTCATCGAATCTTGTTGCACAACAATGTTTTTGATGTCATCGATGAGCCAACAGCAGCGGCACCCGCTGCTCGGCCGGCGTCAGCGACCCGTGCTGACCCACCAGTGAAGATTCGACCGGCTCCACGGTGCGGCGCAGCACCCCCGAGGTTCCGCGCGCGGCCACCACGATGTCACCGATCCGCGACCGGGCGTCGTCGGTGACCCGCTCGCCGAACCACCCCGCCACGGCCGCCTCCTCGCGCATCACCACCCACGCCCGCGACCCGAGGACCTCGCGCCAGGTGGCCAGCACGTCGGAGGCTGCGCCGTCACGGGTGTAGACGTGCCGGGCCCGCACCTCGCCCCCGAGGGCGACGACTCCGTCGTGCAGAGAAGGTTCGGCGTCGGCGTCCACCACGTCCTCGCCGAGGGCCACCATGCCGTGATCGGCGACCACGGCCAGCAGCCCGCCGCGCGGCAGGGCGTCGGCGATGGACTCGACCAGCAGGTCCACCTGCCGCAGCTGCATCCGCCACGCCTCGGATCCGGGGCCGTGCAGGTGCCCGACCAGATCCAGGTCGGCGTGGTAGGCATAACAGAACCCGCGCTCGGCAATGGTGGTCCCGATCTCCGCCACCAGGTCGCCGATCGCATGGACACCCCGGTAGCGGCCGCCGCGCAGCACCGCCCGCGTCAGACCCGAGCCGGCGAACTCCGCAGCGGAGATCACGCTGACCGCGACACCCGCCGAGGTGGCCCGCTCGAACACCGTCGCGCGCGGCTGCACCTGCTCCGGTACGGCGCGGTCGCGCAGATCGTCACCCCACGGATGCGGACGCCACCGCAGCGCGTTGATCACGCCGACGTCGGGCAGCCGGAACGACATCCCCACCACGGCATGCTCACCGGAACGACACCCCGTGCCGACGGCGGCCAACCCGGCCGCCGTCGTCGCCGGAAACCCCACGTGCAGGCTGGGCCCCCGCAGGCCGGCCAGAAACGGCGCGTCGGCGGCGTACGCGTCGAGCAGGTCGGCCCCCAGGCCGTCGACGAGCAGCACACACGCCCCACCCACGTCATACGGCAGCGCGATGCGCGGCTCGAAGCCCGCGACCCCCATGGCCGCCAGCACCGACGGGGTCACGTCGGCGAGGTGCGCCGTCGTGGTGTCGGGCCGCGGGAGGTCCACCTCAGAACTGCGGCAGCCGGACCACCTGGACGAAGAACTCGTCGATCTGGCGGACCGCGTTCATGAACTGGTCGAGGTCGACCGGCTTGGTCACGTACGCGTTGGCATGCAGCTTGTAGCTGCGCAGGATGTCCTCCTCGGCCGAGGAGGTGGTCAGCACGACGACCGGGATGTGATTGAGCTCGGGGTCGGACTTGATGGTCTCGAGCAGCTGGCGCCCGTCGTACTTGGGCAGGTTCAGGTCGAGCAGCACCAGGTCCGGACGGGGCGCGCCCTCGTACTGTCCGCGCCGGTAGAGGAAGTCCAGACCCTCCTCGCCGTCGTGTGCGACGTGCAGATTGTTCTTGATCTTGTTGTGCTCGAAGGCTTCCCGGGTGATCAGCTCGTCTCCCGGGTCGTCCTCGATCAGCAGCACGTCGATGGCGCGTTCAGCGGGTGTCATGACGACGATCCTTCCAGTTGGGCAGCCGGGCTGTCGACGGCGACCGGCAGAGTGAACCGGAAGCGGGTGCCTTCGGTGTAGTCGTTGTCGATCCAGATCGTCCCGCCGTGGTGTTCGACGATCTTCTTGCACAGTGCCAGACCGATGCCGGTGCCCGTGTAGGCGTCCCGGCCGTGCAGCCGCTGGAAGATCACGAAGACCTTCTCGGAGAACTCCGCGGCGATGCCGATTCCGTTGTCCGTCACCGAGAACCACCATTCCTCGGTCTCACCGGACCCCCGTGCGCAATCGATCACCACCGTGGGCGCCACGCCTTCGCGGCGGAACTTCACCGCGTTGCCCACCAGGTTCTGCCACAGCATCGTCAACAACGTCGGGTCGCCCTTGATCGTGGGCAGCCCCCCGGCCGGCCGCTCGATCACCGCGCCGGTCTCCTCGATCGACGTCGCCACGTTGTTGAGCGCGGCGTCGAGCACTGTGTCGAGGTCGACGTCCGTCTCGGTGGCGTTGAGGCGGCCGACCCGCGAGAACGTCAGCAGGTCGTTGATCAGGATCTGCATGCGCTTCGCGCCGTCGACGGCGAACCCGATGTACTCGGTGCCCCGCTCGTCGAGCTTGTCCCCATAACGCTTCTCCAGCAGCTGGCAGAAGGAGGCGACCTTGCGCAGCGGCTCCTGCAGATCGTGCGACGCAACATACGCGAACTGCTCGAGTTCGGCGTTGGAGCGGCGCAACTCCTCGGCGTGCTCGTCGAGCGCCTCGGTGGCCGCCCGCGACGCCTCCAACTCCTCGACGATGCGCTGGCGCATGTTCTCCACGTCGATCGCGATCAACCGGATGTCCCGGGGACCCTGCGGCACGATCCGTTCACCGAAGTTCCCCTCGGCGACACGTCGGCACGCCGCGGCCAACCGGTTCAGCGGGCGCACCAACGCGCGCCGCAGCAGCACCGCCAGGACCACCATCGTCGCGATGAACGCCGCCAGCATCGCGATCAGCACCCCGTTGCGCCACGCGCTGATCGAATCCAGTTCGGCGACACCGTCGTTGCGGGCCTGCAAGAGATTCGCGTTCTGGCGATCGAAAAGCACCCGCAGACGGTCGAATTCGGACTTTCCGATGTCGGTCAGCGCGGGGGAGACGGCGTTGCGCTGCCCCGGCCTCACTGCGGCGATGGCGGGCTCGGCGTAGTTCGTCCGCCACGACCCGGAGGCCTGCTCGATCGCGTCGAGATCGGCGAGCAGCTCGGGGTGCTTCTGCTCGTACTGGCGCAGAGCCGCCGACGCCTGCGCCTCGACCTCCCTGCCGGTGTTGTACGGCTCGAGGAACTGGGGGTCGGCGGCGATGACGTAGCCGCGGACCGCGGTCTCCTGGTCACGCAGCGCGGCCTGCAGCTGGTAGGCCGCCACCCGCGCGGGTCCGACGTTGTTGGTGATCTGATTGGACACCTGATCGGTGCGGTGCAGCAGCACCGCCGTCGTGACAGCGCCGGCCAGCACCACCGCGGCCATGATCGACAGCACCAGGTACTGCCAGCCCTCGACCGTGAGAGCCCGCATCCCGCGTTGATCAGGACTCATCGCGTTCCGTCCTTTCCACCCGCACCACCGCGATGTCGTCGGCGATGCCGCCGTGGGAGTGGGCGCGGTCCTCGACGGCAGTGATCAGCGCCTCGACGAACTCCCGGCCGGGCAGGTGTGCCAGCGTGCGGGCGAGTTCCAGCAGGCCGTCCTCGCCGAGACGTTCGTTGCCGCGTCCGATGTGTCCCTCGAACAGGCCGTCGGTGAGCAGGACCAGCCCCGTGCCGGGCGGGAGTTCCACCTGCTGCGGCGTCCAGTCTCCGGCGTGCAGGCCGAGCGCGGGCCCCCCGGCCGGTTCCACCCAGTCGACCGTGCCGTGCCCGTGCAGCAGCATGCCCGGATGGCCCGCCCGGACCGCCGTGACCAGCGAGCCCTCCGGCGGGATGGCGAGGCTGAGCACGGTGGCGAAGATGCCCTTGCCGGCCCGCTCGGCGCGCAGAATGCGCTCGAGCTGACGCATCCGGTCGGCGCCGCGCAACCCGGCGAACGTCAGCGCCCGCCACGCGATGCGCAGCGCCACCCCGAGGGCGGCCTCATCGGGACCGTGGCCGGCGACGTCGCCGATCATCACGTGAACGGTACGGTCGGGGGTCTGCACGAAGTCGTAGAAGTCACCGCCGAGCAGCGCATTCTGCCGGCTGGGCCGGTACTGGGTGACGATGTCGACACCCGGGTCGTCGAGCAGCAGCGGCGAGGGCAGCAGGCCGCGCTCCAGCCTGGCGTTCTCCCGCTCCCGCAACTGAGTGGCGTGCAGATCCACCGCAGTCAGCTCGGCGCGCTTGCGCTCGATCGCGTAGAGCACGGCCCGGCGCAGCGTCTCGGGATCGACGCGGCCCTTGACCAGGTAGTCCTGCGCACCCGAGGCGACCGCCACCGACGCGACGTGCTCGTCGTTGAGACCGGTGAGCACGACCACCGGGATGGTCGCGTCGCGTTCGGCGATGCGGGCCAGGCCGGCGATCCCGTCGGTGTCGTGCAGGTGCAGGTCAAGCAGCACGCAATCCGGGCGGGCCGTGGCGATCGCCTGCTCGGCCTTGGCCATCGACTCGGCCCACACGACGCCGATGTCCACACCGGCGTCGGCGATCAGTTCCTCGACCAGGATCGCGTCGGCACGGTCGTCCTCGACGAGGAGCAGCGACAGGTGGCCGCCGTCATCCGGGACGTGCATGCGCCCCGGCACTTTCCGTCGCGCCCCACCGCGCGCGCTGGCATGTTCGATTGACAATTTCCCGAGGATACCCGGGGCGATCGAGACCGTGGACATCCTCCCGGCGGCGGCGTTGCGGCGCCCGTTCTCCCAGCCCGCGCTGGTAACCTCCGACCGGTCGCCGGCGTATCCGTCGGGGGGAGGCGGCGAGCACCACCGCCCTTCCGGCCGACGTCGTCGACGACTGCTTCTGTTCTCGAGACGAAATGAGTCGTGTGCGCACCGGTGAGATCAAGGCCCTGTCGGGGCTGCGCATCGTGGCCGCCGTGTGGGTCGTGCTCTTCCATTTCCGTCCGCTGCTCGCCGAGGCGTCTCCGGCGTTCCGCGACGCGCTGGCCCCGGTGCTCAACGCGGGCGCCCAGGGCGTCGACCTGTTCTTCATCCTCAGCGGATTCGTCCTGACGTGGAACTACCTGGACCGGATGGGGGAGTCCTGGTCGACGCGGTCGACGCTGCGGTTCCTGTGGCTGCGGCTGGCGCGGGTGTGGCCGGTGTATCTGGTGACGATGCATCTGGCCGCAGCGTTCGCCGTGTTCACCCTCTATGTCGGCCGGTTCCCGCTGCCTCCGGACGTCATCGGGTCGCTGAACGCCCTGAGCTGGATCAAGCAGGTGTTCCTCGTCCAGCTGTGGTTCCAGCCGTTCTTCGACGGGTCCAGCTGGGACGGGCCGGCCTGGTCGATCAGCGCGGAGTGGCTGGCCTACCTGCTCTTCGGCGGGCTGGTGCTGGTGGTGTTCCGGATCGCCGCGGTGACGCGGGCGCGCGGGCTGATCTGGCTGGCGATCGCGGCCGCGCTGGCCCCGACGCTGCTGCTGCTCGCCCACGGCGTCTTCTACACGCCGTGGAGCTGGCTGCCGCGGATCGTCATGCAGTTCACCGCCGGGGCGCTGGCCTGCGCCGCGGTGCGCAGGCTGCAGCTGTCCGACCGCAGCCGGCAGGCCGCCGGACTCGCGTCCGTCGCGCTCGTCGTCATCATCATCGGTGGGCTGTACCTGCTCGACGCGTACCCGCCCCAGGACATGCTCGACGCCGGCGGGCTGGTCGACGTGCTGTTCGTGCCGCTGGTCATCGCGCTGTCGATCGGGGCGGGCTCACTGCCCGCGCTGCTGTCGACCCCGGTGATGGTGTACCTGGGCCACATCTCGTTCGGGCTGTACATGGTCCACGAGATCGTGCACACCGCGTGGAACTGGGCGATCCAGCAGTTCGGGATCACGCTGACGCCCAGCTGGTCGGCGAAGTTCGCAGTGCTCGGTCTCGTGCTGTTCGCCGGTGTGCTGGCTGCGCTGCTCTACCACGTCGTCGAAGAGCCCGCGCGCCGCTGGATGCGGAAGATGATCGAGCCGTCCACGCCGCGCGTCGCCCGCCCGTCCGAGCCGCCGCAGGGCCGATTGCACCCGGTCACCGCACGGGCGGGATAACTGTTCGTGAACCGCGGCGAGTCGGCGTCGGGTCGGCGCGCGCGCACCCCTAGGCTGGTCCAGTGAGTCGTGTGCTGACGTGGATGCTCTCTGCCGCCATGCTTTTCGGCGCTCTGAGCGTGCCCGCCCCCGCGGTGACGCACCGCGAAGTTCGTGTTCTGGACTACGCCGTCAACCGGATCGCCGTAATCGGCGACTCGTATACGACCGGCAGCGATCAGGGCGGCAACGGTCCGCAGGGCTGGGCGCCGCAGGTGTGGCAGGCGCTCAGCGACCACGGCATCGCCGTCACGCCGACGGTCGCCGCCGAGGGCGGCGCCGGCTACTGCACGCGCGGTAACCGGGGCAGCGTGTTCGAGGACCTGACCGTGCGGGCCGTCAAACCCAACGACGCGCTGGTGGTGTTCTTCGGCTCCCGCAACGACATGAAGGTCGAGCCGACGCGGTTGTCGATCGCGATGTACGGCACGCTGAGCCTGGCCCGCCAGATCGCCCGCTCGGCGAAGATGCTGGTGATCGGACCGCCGTGGCCGACGGCCGATCCGCCACCGGAGGTGCTGCGCATCCGTGACGTGCTCAGCTACCAGGCCCAGTTGGCCGGGGCGACGTTCGTCGACCCGATCGCCGCGCGGTGGTTCGTCGGCCGGCCGGAACTGATCGGCCAGGACGGCGTGCATCCGACCGACGCCGGCCACACCTACATGGCCGAGAAGATCGCGCCGCTGATCGGCACCCAGCTCGCCCCGTACTGATGGCTGTTAGGGTGCGCTGATGATTCGCAACGTGGTGCTCGCGAAGCTCAAGGACGGCCACGACGCCGCCGAGGTGGCGCGGATCCAGGAGGGTCTACGCGGCCTCGACCTCCCCGGCACGCTGAACTACACGGTCGGCACGGATGCGGGCCTGCGCGAAGGCAATTGGGACTTCGTCATCGTCGCCGACTTCGCCGACATCGACGCCTACCGCGGCTACGACGCCGACGCCGAGCACAACGCGCTGCGGGCGCGGCTGGCGCCCATGGTCGACCAGATCGCCCGGGCGCAGTTCGAGGTGCCCGCCGGCTAACGGCGCGCGTACCGGGCCACGAAGCCGCGCAGAATCGTCATCGGATGGATGACCGTGCGTTGGCGCGCAGCGTCTTTGAGTGACTGCGCGGTCTCAGGGGCGAAGTACCCGTGGTTCTTGTAGGCGTCGATGCGGGTGCACAGCCCCTTGACGTCGAGTTCGGGATGGAACTGGGTGGCGTAGACGTTCGCGCCCACCCGGAAGGCCTGCACCGGGCAGGCGGCCGAGGTGGCGAGCCGCGTGACGTGCGGGGGCAGCACCGACGCCGCCTCCTTGTGGCCGCCGAAGGCGTCGAAGGTGTCGGGCAGCGGGGCGAACAACGGGTCGGCGCGACCCTCGTCGGTCAGGTCGACGGTCACCGGCCCGACGGGCTCGCTGTGCGAGCGGTCGATGACGGCGCCCACCGCCGTACCCAGCGTGCCGATGCCGTAGCAGCAGCCGAGGAACGGGAAGTCCGCCGCGATGACCGCGTCGAGCAGGTCGGCCAGCTCGGCCTCGACCCGCCGCTGGGTGGGTGACTTCGCGGCCGGATCGTCGCTGACGGTGTAGGGCCCGCCGCCGAGGATGATGCCCGACCACTGGGACAGGTCGATGGCGCCGAGCTCGCGGTGGGTCAGCCCGATCCGTCGCAGCGTGTGCTCGTCGAGCCCGCCGAACCGCATCACCGCCCGGTACTCGTCGTCGGCGGCGTCGTCCTCGCCGCGGATCGACAGCAGCAGAAACGGGGCGGCGGCCACCGGTCAAGACTAGCCACGGGCTAGCTTTGTCGGTCAGTGAGAACTCTCATCGATTTCGACGACGCACCGGTGTTCGCGGTCCCGACCGCCGACGGGCCGCGGGTGGGCGTGCTGGTGGACGGCCCGCAGGGCTGGGGCGAGTTCAGTCCGCCCCCGGACTGCGACGACGCGCTGGCCGCCCGCTGGCTGACGGCGGCGATGGAGCCGAGCACGGTCGGCTGGCCGGACGCCGTCCGGGGCCGGGTGTCGGTGAGCGACGGGCGTGCCCGTGCGGTGATCGAGGTCGACGATGTCGACCGGACCGTGGCGCGGATCCGGGATGCCGAGGGTCTAGAACTGGTGCGTCTGGTCTGCCGACGCCCGGCCGACGCGGCCGAGGTGCGGCGCCGCGTCGACGTGCCGATCGCCGTGGAGGCCGATCTGTTGGGCGCCGATCCGCAGTGCGCCGACGTCGCGGTGCTGCGCTGCGGCGAACTCGGCGGCGTGCGGCGCGCGATGCGCCGAGCGGAGCGACTCGGGATGCCGGTGCTGGTGGAGTTCAGCGGGGCGACGAGCATCGGTCTGGCCGCCGACGTGGCGCTGGCCGCGGCGCTGCAAGACCTCCGCTATGCGTGCGGTCCGGTGCCGCAGTGGCTGCGCGACGGCGACGTCGTCTCGCCGGCGCGCTCGCTGATCCCGGCCGACGGGTACCTGCCGGCCGCGCCTATGCCGGCCGCACCCGACCCGGCGCGGCTGGAACGCCTGCTCGTCACCGACGAGCCGACGGTGCAGCAGTGGCGCGCGCTGGTCCGCCGCGCCGCCGCGCTGATCTGAGTTTGCGCGCCCGCCGACTGTGGGGGCTGTGCACGCTTCACGGAGAAAAAGCGTGCACAGGGCCCACACTCGCGATCGTTGCGGGGGGGGTTCATGGACCCTAGATACACACCGTGGGATCGGTTGTGGCAGAACGCCGTTGGTGGCGCGCTCGGCCGCGACCGGGATCCCGCGGTGCGGTGTCCTCAGTCCTGCTTGCTGATCAGCCGCAGCAGTGCCCTCTGGTCGGGCGCGAGGAGTTCGTCGATGCGCGCCTGATTCACATCGGCGACGATGATCTCGCCGACCTCCTGGTAGACGTCGCTGAAGATGCCGTGCGACTTCATCTTCTCGGTCTGATAGATGTTGTCCTCCGTCGGCGTCACGTAGTAGACGATCTCGGCCTTGAACCGGTGGATCAGCCACAGATGGATCAGGTCCATCAGTCGCTTCTGGCGCAACTGCTCGGCGAAGGTGTTCTGGTCGCGCACGGTCAGGATGCTGCGGCCGTGCCGGTCCTTGATCGGGTCGACGACGACGTTGGCCAGCGGCTCTTCCCCGTCGCCGAGGATCTGCAGGTCCAGCACGTCCGACCCGGCCCGCCGCGGCCGCAGCTGCACGCGTAGCTTCTCCGGCAGCTGGTAGTGCTCACTCCACAGCGCCAGCCACTCCTCGAGCAGCTTCTTGGGCACCTCGGTCTGCACCAGGTGCTGGTGCTGCGTGGAGCCCTTGCCCATCGACTTCGTCGTCGCGGTGCGACCGGACGACGCGGCCAGCGCGGCGTCGCTGCGCGGGCCACCGACGAGGGTTTGCGGTGTGCGGTAGGGGGATTCGACCAGACGCATCTTCCGCTGCAGGCGGGCCAGCGCCAGCATGCCCTCCTGCCGCAGCGACGTCGCGAACTCCTCGGACGCCACGCCGTCGACCTGATGGCCGCCATAGGTGATGAAGTTGAAGACGAAGCCCATCTTCCCGATCTCCTCGGGGAACGCCCGCATCTCCTCGTCGGTCATCCCGGTGGTGTCCCAATTGAACGACGGGGAGAGGTTGTAGGCGAGCATCTTGTCCGGGTACACCGCGTGGATGGCGTCGGCGAACTGCTTGGCGTCGGCGAGGTCGGCGGTCTTGGTCTCCATCCACAGGATGTCGGCGAACGGGGCCGCCGCCAACGACTTCGCGATCGCGTACGGGATACCGCCGCGCACCTGGTAGTAACCCTCGGGCGTCTTGGCCCGCTCACAGTCCCAGGCCACATCGGCGCCGAGCTCCTGGGCCTTCTCGCGCGCGTTGTACAGCGGGGCGCGTTCGGCGAAGGCGCGCCATTCCGTGGCGCTCATCGTCGTCGATTCGCCCTCGCGCTCCCGGAATTCGAGCAGATCGGCCACGGCGCCGGCGTAGGTGTCGAGCCCGGCGTCGTCCTGCCAGGCGTCGACGAAGCGGGACTCGACCGTGTCGAACGCCGCGTCGAGCGACGGCTCGGCGCCGTCCTGCCAGGCGGCGGCGGTCTGGTCGATCAGGGCCAGCACGCCCTGGCGTTCCAGCCACGCCTCGGCGGTGGCGTACTCGCCGTCGGGCAGCGCATAGAGCAGGTGACCGTTCAGTTCGGTCACACCCTGGTTGTAGAAGCGCCGCACCATCGCCAGGAAGCAGGATTTGTACGACGGGATCTTCAGGTTGGTCACACCGAGCAGGAACGGCTGGTCGCGCTCGTCGGCGCGGCTGTCGATCAGGTTGGCCGCCTCGGCGTCGGTGCGGGCGACGATGATGCCGGGAACCCGCATGATGTCGAGCTGGAATCGGGCGGTGTTGAGCCGCTTGATCTGCTCGTCAGAGGGCACCAGCACCTTGCCGCCCTGGTGGCCGCACTTCTTGGTGCCGGGACGCTGGTCCTCGATGTGGTAGCCCGGCACGCCGTTCTCGACGAAGCGGCGGATCAGGTTGCGGACGTGCGGATCGCCGCCGTGGCCGGTGTCGGCGTCGGCGATGATGAACGGCCGGTAGTCGAAGGCGGGGGTGGCCGCGCGTTGCTCCTCGGTCATCTGCAGACGCAGGTACTGCTGGTTGCGATCGGCGGTCAGCAGCGCCCGGACGATGCCGGCGGCTTCCTCGGGCACCTGGCTGAGCGGATAGCTCGCCAGGTCGGGTCCCGGGTCCTCGCTGATCGACCCCTTCGCCGAGGTGGCCCAGCCGCCCAGGTAGATGCCCTCGATGCCCATCCGCTTCATCACCACCGCCTGGCCGGGGGAGTACGGCCCGAAGGTGGTGATGCTCTTGCCGCGCGAGTACAGCTCCCGCAGGTGCGGATAGAACGCGGTGGCCGCCTCCCGCGCGACGGGGTAGTCGGCGGGGATCGTGCCGCGCTGCTCGGCGACCTGCCGCGCGGTGTAGAGGCGGATGATGCCCTCGAAGCGGGGGCTGTCGAAATAGCGTTGCGTCTCTGCGACGTCTCGTTCGAACGGCGTCTCAGGCTGAAGGTCGGCTTCGATGATGGCCATGACCCGAAGCCTAGATCCCGGGGTGGCCTCGGCGAGGCTACTTGGTGCCGAAGATGCGATCGCCGACGTCACCGAGCCCGGGCAGGATGTAGCCGTTGCCGTCGAGTTGGCGGTCGACGGCCGCGGTGTAGATCGGCACATCGGGGTGGGCCTGCGTCATCGCCGCGATCCCTTCCGGGCACGTCACCAGGCAGACGAACTTCACCGACTTGGGGTTGCATTCGCGCACCCGCTCCACCGCGGCGACAGCCGAGTTACCGGTGGCCAGCAGCGGGTCGAGCACCACCACGTCGCGCTCGGCCAGATCGCCGGGCATCTTGAAGTAGTACTCCACGGTGACAAGCGTTTTCGGTTCGCGGTAGAGCCCGATGTGGCCGACCCGGGCGGACGGCACGACGTCGAGCATGCCGTCGAGGATCCCGGTGCCCGCGCGCAGCACCGAGACGAACACCAGCTTCTTGCCGTCGATCACGTTGCCGGTGGTCGACTCCATCGGTGTGTCGACCGGGACCTCGTGCATGCCGATGTCACGCAGCACCTCGTAGGCCATCAGCGCCGACACCTCGTGCACCAGTCGGCGGAAGGTGTTGGTGGAGGCGTCCTTCCGCCGCATCAGCGTGATCTTGTGCTGGACCAGCGGGTGGTCGACCAGGTGCACTCCGGAAACTCTCGAAGTCATCTAGAACACCGTCCCGTCACTGGTGATCGACAGCGGCGGCAGCCCGCCGCGTAACTGTTGGGCCACGGCCCGGCCCGCCGCCCAGGTGCCGCCTTCGAGGACGCATGCCAGCGGCAGCTGCGCCGCGTCGGCGCCGAGCCGGGCACGCACGAGCGGCGCCAGCTCGTCGAGCAGGGCCACCGTCAGCCCACGCCACTCGACGACGGGTTCGTCGGCCGGGGTCCACGCGCGCTCGGCGTCGGCGGGATCGCGCAGCCGCAGCACCCCGGTGTCGAGCAGCAGGCCGCCGTTGCGGTACTCGGGCAGCCCGGTGAGGGACTCCACCCCGGTGACCGTCACCCCGGCCCAGCGCAGGGGTTCGATCAGCGAGTAGGTTAGCCACTGCGACAGCTTGTGGAACGGCAGCCAGCCCGCCGTCAGCCCCGGGCCGTCGACGGCGTCGTGGCGCCAGCAGTCGCCCAGTGGCACGTCGCCGATCATGTTGCGCGACGGCCAGATTCGGGACATTGATGTCAGCAGCGCGGCCAGCAGGTCGTGCGCGTCGACGACGCCCGACGCGGCGGACGACGAGTCGAACAGGCCGCCGGGACGGCCCGCCCCGCCGAAGAACTCCGGCTGGTCGGCCAGCGCATCGCCCAGCCGGCGCAGCAGGTGGACCCGCCCGTCGAGACCGACGAGCGGATTGGCCGGGCTCACCTGCAGTTGCGCAGCGAGGTGGTCGACGGTCAGCGTGCGCAGCGCCGCCGCGTCGACCTGCAGCGGCCGTCCGGGGTCGCTGGAGAACGTTCCGGCGAGGAACGCGTGCCAGCTGGCGACCGCGAGACCTTCCGAGCGGGTGTACCGGACGCCGTCCTCGACGAAACCCCAGTCGGCGCCGGCGCCGGCGTCGAGCAGCACGCTGATCACGGTGAGGTCGATCATCGCGCGGACACGCTCGCGGCTGTCGGCGCCGTCGAGCAGGGCGTCGAGGTCGGCGCGGCGGTCCACGCCGCCGGCCTCGAAGTGGCGCCACCGGCTGTGCAGCGGGATGTCGAGATCAGGAAACCGGGTCCGGGTGAGCGTGGCGACGTCGTCGGCGGCGACCGCCAACGCGTCGTCGTCGACGGCGAACCAGCGGGACTCACCCGCGCGGGCCCGCTCGAGCAGCAGCGCCGAGCGCGTCCGCACCGCGGTCGTGGTGCGCAGCACCTGAGCGGCCTCGGCGGCCTCGGCGGGCACGGTCATCCGTGCAGCCCCCTGCCCTTCACCCGCTTGAGGTCGTCGGCGTCGGGAACCTCGCCGGGGGTGTAGTAGCCGGCGGCCATCTTGGCGTCCATCTCCACGCGGGCGTCGGCGGGGATCAGCTCGTCAGGAATCGACACCCGCTCGCCGACCTCGCTCCCGGCGCCGGTGATCGCGTCGTACTTCATGTTGCTCATCGACACCAGCCGGTGGATCTTCGTGACGCCCAGCCAGTGCAACACGTCGGGCATCAGCTCCTGGAACCGCATGTCCTGCACTCCGGCAACACATTCCGTGCGGGCGAAGTACTGGTCGGCGGTGTCGCCGCCGGCCTGCCGCTTACGGGCGTTGTAGACCAGGAACTTCGTCACCTCGCCGAGCGCGCGGCCTTCCTTGCGGGAGTAGGAGACCAGGCCGACGCCGCCCCGCTGGGCGCCCATGATGCATTCCTCGATCGCGTGGGTGAGATAGGGCCGGCAGGTGCAGATGTCGGAGCCGAACACATCGGAGCCGTTGCACTCGTCGTGCACCCGCGCCGTCAGCTCGACCGCCGGGTCGGCCAGGTGTGCCGGGTCGCCGAAGATGTACACCGTCTGACCGCCGATCGGCGGAAGGAACACCTCCAGGTCGGGGCGGGTCACCAGCTCGGGATACATTCCGCCGGTCTCTTCGAAAAGCACACGGCGCAAATCGTTTTCACTGCAGCCGAAGCGGGCGGCCACACCCGGCAGGTGCCAGACGGGTTCGACGGCCGCCTTGGTGACCTGCGCGGCGCCGGTCGGCAGCAGAACCCGGCCGTCCGGCGCGAGCCGGCCCTTGGTGAGCGCGTCGCCGATCTCCGGCAGGATCACCTGCGCCTTGGTGACCGCGATGGTGGGCCGGATGTCCATGCCTGCGGCGATCTCGGCGGCGAACGCCTCGGTGACCATCGCCCCCCACGGATCCAGGCTGACGATGATCGCGGGGTCGCCCCACTGCGGATACGGTCCGATCCGGTCCGTCGGCGCGGTGTCGGTGAGGTCGGCGCGGTGGTCGGGGGACAGCTTGCCGGCCGCGACCGCCAGCGCCCGGTAGACGCCGTACGCGCCGCTGTGGGTGCCGATGACGTTGCGGTGCGCCCGGGCGGTGGTGCCGACGACGGGTCCGCGCGCGGCCGGGGTGGGTGCTCCCCAGTGCAGTGCCGGCGCGTCGGTGCCACCGCTGTGCGACGTCAGTCGGACGTGACCGGTGGGCATCGGTCTCCTTCGCTGGGGTCGGTCGTGAGGACTGCGGTGGGTCGTGAGGAAAGGCGCCAGCTTAGTCACTGCGCGGCGGATGCGCCCGTGGTCGGCGCCGGCCACGCCTCGCGGCGGTGTGCGGCGTCGAAGAACATCCACTCGTAGCGGGCGGTGGTGACGAAGTGGGCGCGGGCGGCGGCTTCGCCGGACGCGGTGAGCGTCGGTCCCACCCGGTCGGCCAGCTCCAGCACCTCGGTGACGGTCGCCGCGAATTCGTCGCCGCCGTAACTGTCGATCCAGCTCTGGTACCGCGCGTCGGGCGAACCTCGGTGCGCCAGTTCGGCACCCACCTCGGCGTAGATCCAGTAGCACGGCAGCACCGCGGCGAGCCCGTCGGCGAATCCGCCGTCGTACACCGTGGCGATCAGATAGCTGTTGTAGGCCTGCGTGGTCGGGGCGACCGGAACGCGGTCGACGGCGTCGGGGGACAGGCCCAGCGCGGGTAACAGCTCACCGTGCAGTTCCAGTTCGACGTCGAACACCTCGGCGGCGTGCCGGGCGAACAGCGCGGTGTCGGCCAGCGTGGGGGCCTTGGCGCCGACCACGGCCAGTGCGCGGGCGTAGGCGCGCAGGTAGTGCACGTCCTGGGCGACGTAGTGGACGAAAGCGTCCGCGTCGAGCGTGCCGTCGGTGAGCCCGGTGACGAACGGGTGCGCGGTGATCGCGGCGAAGATCCCGTCGATGTCGGCCCACAGCCGCGAGGTCCAGGATCCCGGCCGCCCGGATCCGATGCGGGGCGGCGCCGGCGAGATCGATGTCATGCTCGCCATCCTGTCAGCGATGAGTTCCGGGCGCGGGCCCGGTCAATCCCGGTGACCCTCTGTGACATCGCTGACAGGATGACCCGATGATCGAAACGACCGCCCGCCCACCCGTCGTCGACGCCGACACCTGGCGCGCCCAGCTGGCCGAGCTGCGAGCCAGGGAGAAGGCCGCCACCCGCGAACTCGATGCGATCGCCGCGCAGCGGCGCCGCCTGCCGATGGTCGAGATGCCGGACTACACGCTGATCGGCGCCGAGGGCCCGGTCCGGCTCGCCGACATCTTCCAGGGCCGCTCGCAGCTGATCGTCTACAACCACATGTGGAATGACGGCGACACGTGGCAGTGCGGCGGCTGCACCGGCTACACCTCCCAGTTCACCCGGCTCGGCTTCCTCGACAACTACGACGCGCGGTTCGTGATCGTGACGTCGGGCCCCATCGAGGAGGCGCTGGCCTACAAGCGCCGGGTGGGCAACGCGATGGAGTGGTACTCGTCGTCGGAGAGTCCGTTCGCCGCCGACGTCGACGCCGCCCCCGGTGAAGGCTTCGCCGTCAACGTGTTCCTGCGCGACCCGGATCCGACCAAGGACACCGTCTACCGCACCTGGCACACCAACGGCCGCGGCACCGAACAGCTCAGTCATTCGTTCGCGCTGATCGACATCCTGCCGTGGGGCCGCCAGGAGGAGTGGCAGGATTCGCCCGAGGGCTGGCCGCAGCGGCCCACGTACTCGGGGTGGGCGTCGTCGGAGGACATCGCGCGCGCCTACGGCGACCCCGAGGGCGCCTGACCCGGCCGCGACGAAACCGGTCGCGCTTGGCACACTGTGCGCATGGCACAGATAACTTTGCGCGGAAACCCGATCAACACCGTCGGAGAGCTGCCCGCCGTCGGGTCGCCGGCACCCGGCTTCTCGCTGACCGGAACCGATCTCGGCGCGGTCGGCGATGATCAGTTCCGCGGCAAGCCGCTGCTGCTCAACATCTTCCCGTCAGTCGACACCCCTGTGTGCGCGGCCAGCGTGCGCACGTTCAACGAGCGCGCTGCGGCCGCCGGCGGGGCGGTGCTGTGCGTGTCGAAGGATCTGCCGTTCGCCCAGAAGCGGTTCTGCGGGGCCGAGGACATCGAGAACGTGACCCCGGCGTCGGCGTTCCGCGACAGCTTCGGCGAGGACTACGGCGTCACGATCACCGACGGCCCGATGGCCGGGCTGCTGGCTCGCGCCGTCGTCGTGGTCGGTGCGGACGGCAACGTCGCCTACACCGAACTGGTGCCCGAGATCGGTCAGGAGCCCGACTACGACGCGGCACTGGCCGCGCTGGGGTCGTGACGCGCGACACACCCTAGAGGGCGACGCGCCGACGTAGGTCACCGTTCGGTCCCGGTCCCGCATCTCCTTGGTTCACCGTCCTGCGACGACGTAAATACACCAGTTCAGGTGGTGTAGAAGTGGTCATAGTGACTGTTGTTAATGAATGAGGTCCAGCGCCCGCGCGGTGCTGGCGGCTGGAAAGCGGTGGAAGTGCCATGCGACGCGTCCGTGTGTTTGTAGTCCTGATGCTCGGTTTCGCCCTGCTCGTGGCGACCCCGGGCCTGGCGGCGGCTCAGCCCACGCGATCGGCGACGAACCAGAAGGCGGTCGAGATCGTGATCGCCCGTGCGCTCTCGCAGCGCGGCGTCCCGTTCGCCTACGGAGGCGGCGGCGCGTCGGGCCCGAGCAAGGGCACCGCGGCGGCTCCCACCGCCGATCCGGCGCAGCCCGATCAGGCCGGGGTCGACGCGTCGGCGCTGGATCTGACGACGCCGGGCCTGAACCTGCCCGCCGCCGTTCCGGCGCCGGCACCCGCCCCGCGGGTGGAAGTCGTCGGCTTCGACGCCTCCGGTCTGATGGTCTACGCCTACGCCGGCGTGGGTGTGAAGCTGCCGCGGTCCTCGGGCGAGATGTACAAGGTGGGCCAGAAGGTCATGCCGTCGCTCGCCCTGCCCGGCGACCTGTTGTTCTACGGCCCCGAGGGCACGCAGAGCGTGGCGCTGTTCATCGGCAACGGGAAGATGGTCGAGACCACCGATTCCGGGGTCGCCGTCTCCGACGTGCGGACCAAGGACATGGCGCCCTACCTGGTGCGCATCATCGCCTGACCGGTTGCGGCCCTTGGCGATTCGGACAAGGCACGGCAGCGCGCCCACGGCACCTAGACTGCGGGCATGAATCGCCCTACGGGCCGGTCGATCCCGATCAGCGACGGACTGCTGCAGGTCGAGGACTGCCTCGATGCCGACGGCGGGATCGACCTGCCCGACGGCATCACGTTCATCTCGCTGATCGACCGCAACATCGCCCACGTCGGCGACGAGGTCGCCTACCGGTACCTCGACTTCTCCGGCGCGGGTACGCAGATCTCGGAGATCACCTGGACCGGACTGGGCGTGCGGATGGCGGCCGTGGCGGCACGCGTCCAACACGCCGCGGCGCCGGGGGAGCGGGTCGCGGTGCTCGCGCCCCAAGGCCTCGACTACATCGCCGGTTTCTTCGGCGCGATCAAGGCCGGCGCGGTGGCGGTGCCGCTGTTCGCCCCCGAATTGCCCGGCCACGCCGAACGTCTCGACGTCGCGCTGCGCGATTCCCGGCCTGCCGCGGTGCTCACCACCTCGGGCGCCCGCGCCGGGGTGGAGGCGTTCCTCGATCAAGTGACCGGGTTGCGACGGCCCGAGATCGTCACGATCGACGAGGTGCCCGACGCGGCGGCGACGGAGTTCGTCCCGACGGTGATCGACGTCGACGACGTCTCGCATCTGCAGTACACCGGCGGCGCGACGCGACCTCCGGCCGGGGTCGAGATCACCCACCGCGCCGTGGGCACGAATCTGGTGCAGATGATCCTGTCGATCGATCTGCTCGACCGGAACACCCACGGGGTCAGCTGGTTGCCGCTGTATCACGACATGGGTCTGTCGATGATCGGCTTCCCTGCGGTCTACGGCGGCCACTCGACGCTGATGTCGCCGACCGCGTTCATCCGCAGGCCGCTGCGCTGGATCGAGGCGTTGTCGGCGGGGTCGGCGACCGGGCGGGTGGTCACCGCGGCGCCGAACTTCGCCTACGAGTGGGCCGCCGCCCGGGGCGTGCCCGGCACGGACTCCGGGATCGACCTCGCCAACGTGGTGCTGATCATCGGATCCGAACCGGTCAGCATCGACGCGATCTCCGCGTTCGATGCGGCCTTCGCGCCGTTCGGCCTGCCGCCCACCGCCTTCAAGCCGTCCTACGGCATCGCCGAGGCGACGCTGCTGGTCGCGACAATCGCCCCCGCCGCCCGAGCGCAGGCCCTGTACGTCGACCGCGACGCGCTGGCCCACGGCACGGCCGTCCCCGTCGCACCCGACCACGACCTCGCGGCGGCGCACGTGTCGTGCGGGCAGGTCGCGCGCAGCCTGTCCTGCGTGATCGTCGACCCGGACACCGGCCGCGAGCTCCCCGACGGGCGGGTCGGCGAGCCGTGGCTGCAGGGCGACAACATCGCCCGCGGCTACTGGCACCGGCCGCAGGAGACGCAACGGACGTTCGGCGCGCGTCTGGCGGGCACCCTGGCCGGCGGCAGCCACGCCATCGGCGCGGATCTGGACCGACACTGGCTGCGCACGGGCGATCTCGGGTTCTACCTGGACGGTGAGCTCTACATCACCGGGCGGATCGCCGACGTAGTGATCCTCGGCGGCCGGCGCTACTCCCCGCACGACCTCGAAGCCACCGCGGCCGGTGCGTCCCCGATCGTGCGCCGCGGGTATGTCGCCGCGTTCGCCGTGCGGGATGACGGGGCGGATCGCCTGGTGATCGTCGCCGAGCGCGCCGCAGGCACTGCCCGCACGGATCCTGGCGCCGCGGTGGCGTCGATCAAAGCCGCTGTGTACGAGCGCCATCAGGCTCCGGTGGCCGACGTGCGCATCGTGCCCGCCGGTGCGATCCCGAGGACGACCAGCGGCAAGCTCGCGCGCCGGGCCTGCCGCACCGCGTATCTGGACGGCATCTTCGACGACCGGGCGATCACGCCGCGGGCATGACCCCGGCCACCGTGAACATCAGCACCAGCCCCGGCAGCAGATTCGCGATGGCATGGGCGACGATGCTCGCGACCAGCGTGCCGCCGTAAAGGCGTGCCAAGCCGATCGGCAGCCCGATGACGAGCAGCAGCGGGGCCCGCTGCCACTCCAGATGCGCGATCGCGAACACCACGGTCGTGACCCCGAGCGCCACCCACCGTCCCCAGCGCTGTTCCACTGCGCCCCAGAGGAGTCCCCGGAAGATGATCTCCTCGCACACCGGTGCGACGACCACCACGACCGCGAACACCAGCACCGCCCACCCCCAGGTGCTCCGCAGATCGCCGAACACGTCGTCGGCGGCCGACGTGACGTCCTCACCGACGATCGACAGCCACAGCACCGAGGCGGGAATCGTGACCAGCAGGCCGGCGCCACCGAACAGCACGCCCACTCCGGTGCCGCGCCACGACCACCGGATGCACAGGTCGGTGCGCGGGCCGTTGCCTCGCAACGTGGTCACCACGACGGCGCACCCGGCGGCCAGCGCGGTCGGCAGCGCGACGCCGACGGCGACGGGGAGCACTGACGACACATCGGCGCGGCCCAGCACCACGGCCAGCGCCAGCGCGGAGACCAGGTACACGGCCTCGACGACGAAGAAGGCGCCCAGTCCCCAGCGGTGCGGCGCGGCCGGCTGAGCAGGGTCCACGAAGAGGACTTTAGGTCCTCAGGTGACCGCCACGAACGGGCTCAGCACGTCGCGGACGAACTGGGCGATGTTGATCGACGGATTGCCGTCCGGAAAGCTCACCGTCGCAAGCACATTGCCGCCGGCGTCCGCGAAGTTGCCGTCGGCGCGGTCCTGATGCGACGACGAGGTCACCAGGATGATCCCCGAGGTGCCTGCGGCCTCGGCCAGCGGCACCGAGAACCGGGCGTTCTGCACGGTGCTGTTGGCCCGGTCCTCGACGATGATGCGGTCGTCGGGGAAACCGAGCACGCGCAGCGTCTTGCGCATCTCACCCGCCTCGGTCCGGCCGTTGCGCGGATTGCCGCCGGTCACGATGATCGGCGACTGGGGAAACATCTGCGCCACGGCCAGACCCGTGAGAACACGGGTGTAGAGGATGGGCCGCATGGTGCCGTTGTCCTTGAGTCCGTAGCCGAGGATCACGATCGCCGGTTTGGAGAAGTCCTTGGCCACCAGGGGTGGGGCGGCGTGTGCGGGTCCGGCTCCCAGCAGCAGGGCGAACGCCGTTGCGACGGCCAGCAGCAGTGCGCTGCACCGCGCCGCGGCACCGGAGAAGGTCACGATCATGTCATCGCCGTTCGGACTCGGTTCATTACGGTCCGGTCTCGATGGCCCAACGATGCGCGAAAATCTGCCGGGGCCATTCGCAACTTCTGTCCCGGCGTGGTCTGGTGGACAGTGATGTCTTCGCACCGCACCGTCCTCGTCCGCACCGCCCTGGCGACGGCCGCTTCGGCCGTGGCGCTGCTCGCCGTGGCTCCGTCCGCGTCCTCCGCGCCACCGTCGGACAGCCGGGGGTACATCGACTCGACGGCACGGTGCGCAGCCCCGGCGACGGCGGTCGTGTTCGGCAGCACCGCCGGCTCTCGGGTGGCCATCTGCAAGCTCGCCGACGGTGACCTCGAGTACCGCGGGGTGCGGGTCCGGGACGGGGCGAAGTTGATCGCCGCGGCATCCCAGTCGGCCGACGGCGCCTTCACCGCGTCCCGGGACGGCATCGAGTACATGGTCACCGCCGACGCGCTGGTGATCAGCGCGGCCGAGAAGGTGATCCGCGACGAGCCGATGCTGGACTTCCACCGGCCGGCGAGCACCAGTTCACCGGGCGCCGGGCCGACCACCTCGGCGACCCCGACCACACCGCTGCCGCCCCCGCTGCCCGCCGAAGTCGGCGGCGGCGACGGCAGCTGATCTCGGTCAGTCCTGCGGAAAGACGACGTCGTCGCCGACCTGCAGGGTGCCCGTGCTGAGCACCCGGCAGACCGACCCACCGCGGCGGCTGAGCGCGGCGGCGGCGCCGGGACCGATCCAATCGTCGAGCAGGCGGCACGGGGCCGACACCCGCACCACCTCCAGATCGACGTCGGCGATCCGGATCCTGGTGCCGGGTTTCGTCGGGATCTCTCCGGCGTCGACGGTGATGTTGCGGCGCGTCGCGCCGGAGTCCACGGGGCGGCCCAGCTGCGCGGCCGCGACGTCGAGCGCTTCGCGCGACTGCAGGGTGACGTGGCGGTGCCGGGTGCCGTGATAGCGGTCGCCGACCAGGCCTTTGCCCGCTTCGGCCACGACCGCGTCGACCGCGCGCGTCGGGATGCGCCGCCCGGGGGCCAGATGAATAGCGACGATACGCACGAGCGCCCAGCCTAATCGCCACGAATTTCGTCGCCGCATCGGCAATTGTTTGCTATTTGTCGCCGCACGAATTAACTGACGGCCGCGTCAGCAAATGAATGGTTGATGAGAATTCGTCGATGTCCAGTAGACAATTGATCACATTCTGGATACGTTTCTCGCGGTCGGGGTCACGCACAGCAACATGGAGGGGGCGCGTCATGCGCACATCTGCACGTTCTTACGTCACCGCCGGCGTAGCCCTGATGGGCGCCGGCGTCATCTCCGCGACGCCGGTCACCTCGCAGTTGGACCTGCGGATGGCGAGCTACGACGTCAACCTGGTCGCCGCGACCCAGAGCTGCGCCGCGGGCAGCTCGAGTGCGCTGTGCGCCGAGCCGACGGGCCTGCCCACGGCGGCGCCGTTCGTCTCGACCACGGACAGCACGAACATGTTCAACATCCCGGCGAACCTGTTTATCGCGCTTGCCAATACGCCGTACAACTTCTTCACCGCACTGGGCGACGGCAACGTCCACCTGGGCGGCGAGCCCGATGGCGGCCCCAGCTTCCAGCCGACGTACGAGGGCATCACCCTGACTCAGCCCGACGGTAACGTCGTGGGCCTCGGCGCCGATCTGTACTACGGCGGCAGTTGGTGGGTCTACAGCCCCACCAACATCCTCGGCACCGACACCGCCGACGTGCCCCGCTATCAGGCGCTGGCCAACGTGCTGGTGCCGTTCCCTGCCCTGTCCGTGCCCCTGGGCAACATGTTCGCCGCGATCGCCGCGTCTCAGCTACCGATGAACTCCGGCTGCACCGGCACCGGCCCCGGTGCGTGTGACGACCCCACAGCCATTCTGAGCAAAATGTTTGATCTTCGTCACATCGGCGCATTGTTTTCGCCAGAGGGATACACGTTCCCAGAAACCCGCGAGGGCATCAGCTGCAGCGCCGACGGCCAGTGCTACGTCAAGGATCCGGACGGCCAGGAAGTGCCCTGGTCCGGCGAGACCGTCAAGCTCGACCCGACCAAGCCGTTCACCAGCTTCTACGACAGCCTGACCAACACTCCAGACTTCTCGCAGATCAAGCCGGTGACCCCCGAGCTGATCACGGCCAGCCTGACCAGCCTGGGCCGCGGCCTGAACACTGCCTTCAACCCGTTCGTTCTCGGCACGCAGTGCTCGCTGTGCGCCCCGTTCGTCCCCAACCCGGACAACAAGCCGATTCCGGGCCCGGTCTTCGAGGATCCCGACACCACGACGACGACGACGCTGGCTGCCGACACCACCGACACGGCGACCTCGGACAAGGCCACCACGCAGGAGTCCACCACGGCGCTGACCGCTCCGGCGGTCACCGCGGCGCCCGCCGCGGAAGCCCCCGCCGCCGAGGCCCCGGCCACCGACGACGGTGCCGCGGCGTCCAAGGGCCCCAAGCACCGCAAGCCGACGGCGACCAGCGAAGCGGTCAAGCAGGTGCGCGACTCGATCAGCGCCAGCGTCTCCAAGCTCAGCGACAGCTTCAAGAAGAAGCCCGACACCACGTCCTCGGACGCGGGTGACTCGAGCTCGGCGAAGAAGAGCGGTGCGTCGGATTCCGGCGCCAAGAAGAGCAGCGACTCCGGCTCGGGCGGTTCACAAAACTGACATCGTGACAGTGGGCGGGCTCCGCGCAGGCGCGGACCCGCCCACTGGTGCGTTCTACAGGTAGGGGTCGGCCCACGCGCTGACGATGCGCGCAGCCCGGGCCGCCTGGTTCTTCTCGGTCAGCAGATGATCGGCTCCCTCCAGGGAGACGAAGCTGCGGGGATGCCGTGCGGCGCGGAAGATGTCGCTGGCGTTGGCGATCCCGACCGTGTTGTCAGTGGGCGAGTGCATGACCAGCAGCGCCCGCCGTAGCGTTTTGATGCGCTCACGCAGGTCGGCGTTGCGGACGTCCTCGATGAAGTGCCGGCGCAGGGTGAGCGCCTTGCCGCCGATGAGAAACGGTGCCTCGCCGTCGCATTCGATCCGGCTGACCAGCGCGTCGTAGTTCTTCTCGACGTGCGCGGGCTGGAACGGCGCGGCGACGCTGGCCACCGCGGCCACCGTCGGACAGTCATGAGCGGCGGCGATGGCGGCGGCGCCGCCGAACGAATGACCGACGAGCAGGCGCACCTCACGACCCGAGTCGTTCATGAATCTCACGGCCCGCACCGTGTCGTCGACCTTGTGCGAGAACGAGCCGTCGCCCCAGTCGCCCTCGGAATGACCGAGTCCGAGATTGTCGAACCGCAGCATGCCGATGCCCTCGGCGGCCAGCTGCTTGCACATGCGGCTCGCGGCGGGGCAGTCCTTGCCCAGCGTGAAACCGTGCGCGAACACACCCCAGCCGCGGATCTCACCCTGCGGCACGTCGATCAGACCTGCCAGCGTCGGGCCGCTGCTGCTGGGGAAGGTGATGCGCTCTGCCACGCCCACATCCTGTCATCGACGACCGTGCCGCATGCTGGAGTGGTCGTCGCGGCGGGAGGAGTCCATGGTGAAGGTGCGGTTCGGGGTCAGCCTGGGGGTCGACGTCGGCGCGGACGCGCTGCCGGGGTTCGTCGACCAGCTCGAGTCGGCGGGCATCGACTCGCTGTGGTTCTCCGAGCTGGTCTATTCGCCCGCCATCGATCCGGTGGTGGGGATGGCGTTCGCGCTCTCCCGGACCCGCGACCTCAAGGTGGGCACGTCGGTCGCCGTGCTGCCCGGCCGCAACCCGGTGCTGGTCGCCAAGCAGCTGGCATCGCTGGCTGCGCTCGCCCCCAAGCGGGTCCTGCCGGTGTTCGGCTTGCGGTCTGCCCTGCCCGTCGAGCGCGACCTGTTCGTGGTGCCCGAGGGCAGGCGCGCGGCGGTGTTCGACGAGTCGCTGCAGCTGCTGCGCCGGGTGCTGCACGAAGACACCGTGTCGTTCTCCGGCGAGTTCTTCTCCGTTCGCGACGCCACGGTGATGCCCAGACCCCCTGGGCGGCTGGATATCTGGCTGGGCGGTTCGTCACCGGCGGGATACCGGCGCATCGGCGCCTACGGCGACGGCTGGCTGGGTAGCTTCCTCACCCCGGCGGAGGCAGGGGAGGCGGTGGGGCAGATCCGCGCAGCCGCCGCGGCCGCCGGACGGGAGGTGCCCGAGGACCACTACGGCATCAACCTCGCCGTCGGTGACGGCGAGCTGCCCGCCCCGGTGCTCGCCGCCATCCGCAAGCGCCGTCCCGACCTCGATCCGGCCGAGTTGGTGGCCGCCGACTGGACGCAGTTGCACCGCCGGCTCGACGACTACATCGCCGCGGGGCTCACCAAGTTCGTGATCCGGCCCGCCGGTTCGATCGGTACCCAGGATTTCCTGAACACCTTCGCCAAAGAGCTTCTGCCACGCCAGAATTGACAACACCCGCCGGATCACGCCCGGGCACGCTGCCGGCGTGCCAGACTGCCCAGCATGATCGAGATATTGCAGGACATGCCGCCGGGGGTGGCCGGGATCCGCGTCTCGGGCCGGTTGCGCGGTCAGGATCTGCGCGATTTCCGGCCTGCGATGGACGACATGCTGGCAACCGGTGAGATCAGGCTCGTCGAGGTCATCGCCGACGACTACGAGGGGTTCGGTCCCGGCGGCCTGGCCGAGGACCTGCGTTTGGGGCTGGGGGCGCTGTTCCGCCATCACGCGGCGTTCCGGCGCGTCGCGGTGGTCACCGACAAGGAGTGGGTGGTGCACACGCTGCACGCGTTGGCGTGGATGGTCCCGGGTGAGATCGCGCTGTACCCGCTCGCCGAGCTGGACCAGGCCGCCGCCTGGGCCGCCGGCTGACCGCGGATGGCTCGCGATCGCGCCGCGCTGGTCGCCGGCGGCATCCGCCTCACCTCGGGGATCTCGTTCCTCGTGGATCCGCTGCGCGCCAACCGGCTCTGGGGGGATCCGGGGGATCCGCCACCGACCGCGCGGCTGCTGTTGCGCTCGATGGGGTATCGCGACGCGTTGATCGGCGCCATGCTGGTCGCCGCGGCGCTGCAGGAACGCGACACCCGCGGCTGGTTTCTGGCTTCGGGCGGCGCCGACGCGGCTGACCTCCTCGGCGGGCTCAGCGTGCACGATCAGCTGGGCCGCTCCCAGAAGGCGATCGGGCTCGGCGGTGCGGTGGTCGGCATCGGCGTGGGGCTGTGGGGGGCGGTGCGCCGCCCGCGCCGCACCGGCCCCTGATCACCGCCGCGCCAGCACCCAGGCCTGGCCGTCGGCCTCGCCGGAGGCGATCACGTCGAAGGTGCTGAACGCGCGCCGGAGCTCTCCCGGCGCCGCCCGGTACCGGCCGGGAGTCGCGCCGACCTCGCTCAGCGCGCTGACCGCCAGCAGCCCGCCCGCGCGCACGCGGTACCGCATCGCCTCGTCCAGGCGGCGGTCGCGAAAGTTCGCGCACAGCAGCACATCCACCGGGTCGCCGGGCGGCAGCCCGTCATCCAGATCGGCCACGGCAAAAGACGCGCCCGTGCATCCGCATCGCTGCGCCAGGACGCCGGCCTGCGCGACGGCCACCGGTGAGATGTCGTAGCCACGGACCGTCAGGCCGCGTCGCGCCAGCCACACCGCCGCCGTTCCGCGCCCGCACGCCACGTCCAGCGCAGTGCCGTCGGTGGGGAAGAGGTGCGCGAAGGGTTGGAAAACCGTTGGCAGACGGCCATCGTCGGGTTCGGCGGGCGGCAGGCTGCGGTAGCGCCCGTCCCAGCGGTCACGGTCGTCGTCGGACACGCCGACATGCTAGGCCGCGCTGAGGGGACTCACCGATCCACGGCGCGGATCCTGATCGGGCCGCGCCAGTCGGCGTCGGGGTCGAGCACCTCGCCGCGCTGGGTGATCTCCACCAGACCGGTCCGGGCCAGCGAGCGGGCGGTGTCGCGCGCGGCGTCCATCAGGGCTCGCCACTGCTCGCCCCCGACCGCGCGCGCCGCGTCCGACGGGCACGTGCTGCTGCGGGGACCGCGATGACCTGCCAGCGCGCGGATCGCGGCCTCGAGCCGCGTGCCGACGGGGGCATCGCCGAGAGCGGTGCGCGCCACGTCGGCATACCGTCCGGCCCCTGCGGCGATCGTCTCCAGTTCATTGCGCAGCCGGTCTGCCATGGCTTCAGTCATAGCAGCCGGTGTGTGATCCGCCACAGCATGCGTTTATCCCGCGCACGTAGCGGTTAGTTGTTAGCCGTACTCATTGAACTGCGGGCCAGGAGGCCCGGGATGGGAGTTCTACCGATGAAGTTGACTCAGGTCCTCGCCAGTGCAGCCGTGTTCGGCGGCCTCACCGCCGGTGCGATGGGAATCGCCGGAACCGCTGCCGCCCAGCCGGGTTGGACGCCGCCGCCGGCACCGCCCGCCGGGCCGAGCACCGGCACCCCGCCGGCCGGGGCCCCGCCGAAGCCGGTCGATCCGACCTGGGCCGCGGGCAACCCGCAGGTCTGGGATCAGGGCTGGCAGCACTGGGGCGTCTGGCTGAACGGCGTGTTCGTCCCGACGTACTGATCGACGCACCGATCGACAACGCCACGACCACCGCAGATCCCCACGGGTCTGCGGTGGTCGTTTCCTCATGAGCGAGCCAGAACTCACCGACGACGGACACCACGTCGTCATCAACGGCCGCCGCTGGCGCGCCACCGATCCGGACATCCCCGAGCAGCGTCGCGCCGAACTGACCCGCATCTTGATGGCGTGGCGCCGCGAGGTCCGCCGCGCTCGCGGCACTCCGAACGAGCCCGCGGCGCGGGCCGGTGTGCAGGCCGCCAAGGTCGCGCTCGGCGAACGCGGCACACCACCGTGGTGGGAGCAGTCGAGCGCGCAACGCCGCGCCCGCTGGGAGACGTCCGTGCCGGTTCCCGGAGACGGCAGCGGCCGGGACGCAGACTGACTGCGCCCCGGCCACTTTCGGACGACGAGGTCAGACGCCCAGCGTGCGCTGGATGTCCGGCTTCATCGCGTTGAGCTGTGCACCCCAGTACCCCCAGCCGTGCGTGCCGTTGGCCGGGAAGTTGAACGTGGCGTTGCGCCCACCGTCGCCGACATAGGCCTTCTGGAACGCACGGTTGCTGTCCTGGGTGATGCTCTCCAGCACCTGGCCCGGGATGTCACCACCGCCGCCGAGGTCGCCTGGGCGGCCGTTTCCGGTGTACACCCAGATGCGGGTGCCGTTGGCCACCAGCCGCCCGGCCTGCAGGGTCGGATCGTTGCGCTGCCATGCCGGACCGCCGCCCGGGCCCCACATCGCGGTGGCGTCGAAGCCGCCGGCATCGCGCATCGCGAATCCGACCAGCGTCGGCCAGATGCCGGCAGAGAGATTGAGGAAGCCCGACAACGAGCCGGCGTAGCTGAACTGACCGGGATGGTAGGCCGCCAGGATCAGCGCCGCACTACCCGACATCGACAGGCCCACCACGGCGTTGCCGCTGGGGGAGATGCCCTTGTTGGCCGCCAGGTACGCCGGCAGCTCGGAAGTCAGGAACGTCTCCCACTGGTAGTTGTATGTGGTGCCATTGCCGACCGCGGGTCGCTGCCAGTTCGTGTAGAAGCTGGACATCCCGCCGACCGGCATGACGACCGACAGCCCGGACTCGAAGTAATTCTCGAACGCGGCGGTCTCGATGTCCCAGCCGCTGTTGTCGTCGCGGGCGCGCAGCCCGTCGAGCAGGTAGACCGCCTTGGGCCCACCGCCCTGGAACTTGACCGGGATGTCGCGGCCCATCGCCGCCGACGGAACCATCAGCGTCTCGACCGGCAGCCCGGCCCGCGAGTACGCGCCGGCCGTCGCCGACCCACCGGCGACGGCGACCAGACCCGGCAGCAGCAGCGCCGCCATCGCGCCGGCGAGCAGCCGGCGTCTGAAGTTGAGCAGAACATTCATTCGTGTATCGCCGTCCTCTACACCGCGCGCCTCAACGGCGCGCGTCACGGGATTGCCTGGTTACGGTCGGCACCGCGATGCCGAGGATGCCGTTGCTTCACATCCGCCCGCGCCGATTACTTCGTCACGTGACGTATCGGCGTTACTGCCGGTCGGATTTCGTCAGAAACAGATGTCCGCCGGGGATTAGCTGTGATGTCCAGGGAGGTTGTCCCTCCCGTTATCGGTGAGCCTGTGTGACAGGGAAGGCCTCCGGTTGTGAAGTGGAGCTGTCTAGGAACCGCTTCAC
>NZ_JYNX01000023.1 GCF_001044255.1 Mycolicibacterium chubuense | reverse complement strand
TGAACCCGCCTGGGTCGATCAGACACACTCCACCAGAACACCGTTCGTCTCGCCGACCGCACCGAGGGTGGCGTGCACGCTGATCTCCCGGTCTGCCGCAGAGATGGTCGCGCAGACGATCCCGCACTCCCGGCGGTCGACCCTTCGGGCCAGTGCCGGCGAGCGCTGCATCAACCCCAGTCCGGTCTCGACGATGTGCGCGGAGGTGACCGACTCCACCGAGTCGCCCGCAGCGCCGCGACGCACCACCGACAGCAGCGCGTGCTCGACCGCGGCACGCATCGCGCCGTCGGGCAGTTGCGCCTGCTCCCAGGCGCGCAGTGCGGCCCGCATGGCGGGGCAGTCGTCATGGCCGAGCACCACCACCAGCGGGACCTCGAGGGTCTCCACCGCGTACTCGATGCTGGCCAGCACGCTGGTGTCCACCGCGTGGCCCCAGGTGCTGACGTCGAGCAGCGCGCCGGCGGGCTGGTTGAACACCGTCTCGCTGCTGATGCCGGCGTCGGCGCAGCGGAACACCGCGGCGACGGGTTTGTCGGTGGGGTGAGAGATGCCGGCCCGCAGTCGCTGCCAGGTCGTCGTCGCGTCAGGCATGTCAGTGGTCATGTCACTCATTTCCTTTCGAAGGGTTTTCAGCTGAAGTACTCGGGGCGGCTGACGTAGGTCTCGGTCACGAACAGCACACCGGGGGAGGCGTCGAGGAACCGGCGCAGTCCGGCCAGCAGCGCCTCGACCTTGTCGTCGGGCACTACGGTGATGATCAGTTCCAGCGTGGCCTGCTGGTTGAACAGCAGCCGGCCCTGGTGGTAGCCGTGGTGGCCCAGGCCGGATACCCCGGACACACTGGTGTAGCCGGTGGCGCCGACGCCGGCGATCAGTTCGCGCACCGCCGCCGCGTCCTGTCCGGAGACGACGACCTCGACCTTCGTCATCCGGGTGAGCGAGGGTGTCATCGGATCATCTCCTTGGTGTGAGTGGTTGTGGGACGGTCGGTTTCGTGCCAGATGCGCCATCCGCTGCGGGTCCAGCGGCGCCAGCTGTCGTGGGTGTCCTCGCGCGCGGCGACGGCCACCCAGTCGTTGTCGAACAGTTGTTGCAGCAGGGTGTTGCGCTCGATCACCGTGTCGACGCGCGACAGCGGGGCCTGGATGATCGCCAGCAGTCGCTGCGGCTCGTGAATCAGCCTGTCGCCGAACCTGATCGACTGCTTCGGCAGGCCGAGGCGCAGATCGCCCACATGCCCGGCGAGGACGCCCGCGTCGCCGACCACGTTGTGGATCGTCTTGGTGCCGGCGCCGAAGGCGTCCGGGGCCACCGTGGAGAAGTAGTACTGGCAGTTGATCCACTGGGCGACCACAAGCGGCGCGGTCATGATGGTCTCCAGCGCGGTGCCGTCGGCGTCGACGTCGGCGTCGTAGGAGTGCAGGAATGCCCGCCGCTGGAGATCGATCCCGGCGGTGATGTCGCGCGGGGCGATGATGAAGGCGGCATTGCCGGCCAACCCCCACTCGGGGTACACCTGCGCCCAGTCCAGCGAGCGTGCCGCGACGTGGCGCGCCGCCTTCGCCGGTGAGCGCCGACGGGGTGCGCCGGGCAGGTCGGCGCACCGTTCGGCCGCCAGCGCGTCACCCGCCTGCGCGAGATCGGCGGTGAGCCGGTCGATGTCGGCGCGGTGACTGGCCGGGATCAGGTGGTCGTCGAGCACCGTGACCCTGTCTGTGGTGGTGTCGTGCACCGCGGCGACGACGAGGGTGTCGGCGGGGATGTCGATCCCGGACCCGCGGAGTTCCTCACGCACCTCGGGGTCGTTGAGGATCAGCGCCGCGGTGCGGGCATTCGGGGCGCCGCTCTGTCCGCCGCAGGCCCCGCAGTCCAGCGAGGCCTGGTACGGGTTGTTCTCGGTAGTGCTGTGGTGCCCGCAGAGCACCAGCAGGCGGCCGAAGTCGCGGACCAGGCCGATCGACTGGAAGAGGGCCTGGGCGAACAACACCCGCTCGTTGCGCGGCATCCCGGCCACCGCCAGCACGGTCGCCGCCGGCGGCGCGATGAGCTCGCGCAGACGGTGACGAAGCGTGCCGACGGTGGCGGGAGCCGCGGTCTTGGCTGCCGCGAGCGGTGCAGCGAGCCAACCGGCGGCCTCGGCGAGCGTGAAGGGACCTGTGAGTGATTGTTTGGCGGTGTGGAACGCGGTCTCGGCCGCGGCCAGCCCGGTGGCGCCGCTGATCTGCCTGTTGGCGCCGCGGCTGTCGGCCGGTTCCTCGGTGACGTCGTGGTTGGGGGAGATCAGCACCGGGCACAGGTCGGCAGGATCTCCGCCGAGCAGACCGGTGAAGCGGATCGCGACCGCGAAGAACCCGGCGAAGCCGAAGGTCTGGTAGCCGCCGCAGCTCTCCAGATGCCGGCGCAGCCCCTCCGAGCGGGTGTCGATGCAGGTGACCAGCTGCGTGTGGACCGGCGCGGCCGCCTTCGCCGGTGTGGTCGCCAGTGCCGTGAGCAGATGGTCCTGGTAGTGGCTCTCGAAGGCCTGCTGCCAAACCATTTCCCGCGCGGCGAGCGGCAGTGCTGCGAGAATGCGTGCCGCCGTGGCGAGTTCGTCCTCCGCGACGATGTCGGTGTCCCAGACCCTCAGCAGGTGGGCTGCGCGCTCCCTCGCGGTGGGGGTCGCGGGCCGAGGTGGCTCGGCGACCGGGGCGTCGGGCGGCTCCGGCACGAAGGCGGCCTCGTAGCTCAGCCGCATCGCCAGGTACTGCAGCAGGTCGATGCCCGCTCCGCGGTCGGTGCCCCAGTGGATGTGGGCGGCCCAGCCGGGCAGCCGGGTCAGGTGGGCCTGCAGGTAGGTGACGCGGTCGTCGTCGCCGATGCCGAGCGCGTCGAGCGCCTGCAGCACGGCGTCGTCGGCGCGTTCGGCGTTGGCCCGCAGCCGCTTACGGACCGCTCGTGGCAGGGTGCGGTCGCTGCGGGCCAGCTCGCGCCAGGCGGGGTAGAACCCGTCGGCGCGGCCGGGCATCGGCCAGCTGCCGCCGCCCAGGAATGCTGCGCACCAGGTGGCGGCGTGCGCGTCGATGTCGGCGGCGAGCCGCACTGAGACTTGTTCGGCGTGAGTGGTGAAGCGCCGCAGCGGTTCCGGGCCGGTCTGGCCGTGCAGCAGGTCGGCGCGCAGCAGTTCGATGGCCGTCACGGTGCGGCCGGCCAGGTGCAGCTCCGGCTCGTCGGCCAGGTTCGGGTGGCGCCGTATCAGGACCGCGTCCAGGTCGGCGTCGGTGATGCGGCCCTGCCGGTGCAGCGCCCGGAAGACCGTTTCGGGCAGGGTGCCGCGCATCCCGTACACGTCGCTCGCGCGCCGCACGGCCTGTTCGAAGGGCATGGTCTGCAGACCGGCCAGCGGGTTGACCGCGATGAAGGTGCCGAGCGGGTAGTGGGTGGGCAGCGCGCGGGCGGCGAGCCGGATGTCGCTGCGCAGCCGGGCGCGCTGGGAGGCGATGTCCGTCGGTGTCATCGGTGTGCTCCTGTCGGGTGAAGGGTCCCGGCGCTGATCGCGTGGGTGTAGACCGTGCGCTGCAGGCCGCGGGCTGCCGGCGATGCCCGCAGCGCTGCCAGGGCTCCGAGTACCGCGAGGGCGCCGGCGATCACCGCCCAGATCGTGGCCGGGGACACGGTGGAGGCGGGCAGGGCCGGTGCGAGGTAGCGGCTGACCGCGCTGATCACCGCCACATAGGCGACCGCTGCGGGCAGCAGGACCGCCGCGGCGCCGACGGCACCGGCGAGCGTGGGTTGCCGGCGCAGCCAGCCCCAGGTCGCGGCGGCCCCGGTCACCCAGGCGAAGACCAGCAGGGCGAGTTCGGCGGCGTGACCTTCGGCCCAGGTCGGCACCACGGCCGCGCCGGCGGCGAGGGCGCTCAGCGGCAGCACCGCGGCCGTGGTCGCGATGGTCCATCGGCGCGGGCGTGTCAGACCCGGGGGTGGGGCGAGGCTGCGGTGACGCTGGTGCCGGGCGACCGCCGTGCCCGAGGAGAGGAACAGCGTCGCCTTGTAGAAGCCGTGGCCGATCAGATGGATCACCGCGGCGGCCCACAACCCCAGCCCGCAGGTGAGCATCATGAAGCCCATCTGGGCCATCGTCGAGTAGGCCAGCGCGCCTTTGATGTCGGGCTTGACCAGCATGAGCACCGCGCCGTAGGCCATCGAGGCGGTACCGGCGGCGATGACGATGCCGGCGGCCGGCGGCGTCGAGAGGGCGCTGAGCTTGACCAGCAGCACGCCGCCGCCGTTGACCACCCCGGCGTGCAGGAGGGCCGACACCGGCGTGGGCGCGGCGAGCGTGGCGGGCAGCCAGCGGTGAAAGGGGATCTGCGCCGAGCGTGAGAGTGCGGCGACCACGATGAGCACCGCGATGATCGGCGCGAGCGCGTCAGCGTCGAGGTGGTGCAGGCCGACGGCTGCCCACAGCGCGCCGTCGCCGATGCCGAAGGCCACTGCGGTGCGGCGGACACCGTCGCGTGCGGCGGGCAGCTCGCGGTAGGTGCCGAGCAGCAGACACAGCGCCAGACCGACCGCGGTCCAGCCGACCGCCAGCCCGATCATCGTCGTCGCGGAGGCCATCACCGTGGATGCGCTGGTGAGAAGTGATGCGCCGCAGGTGAACCAGGCCGCTCGCGAGTCACCGGCGAGGTAACGCACCGCGAAACCCTGAGCGATCGCGCTGACACCGAAGATCAGCAGCAGGAGGGCCGCGGCGAGGTGATCGGTGGCCGAGGGCAGGTCGGCGATGGCGATCAGCAGGCCGGCGGCCGCGATCGCCGTGCCAAGCCTCGCGACGAAGACCGGTGCGCGGCGCCCGATGCTCGCGGCCACCACCGCCACCACCAGAGGCGCGATGACCAGTGTCAGCAGAGCGGGTGTCGCGATCGCTTCCAACATGCGAAGTAAATTACGTGTATTGTGGATCGCGTGTCAAGTTTCGTAATAAAACCGTATCTCGTTGTCGCAGTGGCGGTGGGCACACGCCATCTCAAGCAGCGGCAGCTCGCCCCGGCATTCGCCGACGTTCTCGGTGCGCGGTTGGTGGTTCCCGACGATCTCGACACCGATCTGTTCGGCACGTTCTCCGGAGAGGTTCCGCGGACGGCATCGGCGCTGGAGACGGCGCGTCGCAAGGCCCGGCTGGGAATGTGCGTCACCGGCCTGCGTCACGGCATGGCGAGCGAGGCCAGTTACGGCCCGGCCGGGCACGAGGAGATCCTGCTGTTCCTCGACGATTTACGTGGCATCGAGGTGTACGAAACACATTGGGAACTAGCGGAGTACGCGGTCAGCCACCGCGTTCGATCAGTCGAGGAGTTACCCGGGTCGGTGACGGATGCACTGTCGGCGCAGGCGGTGATAGTCAGGCCCTCGGATTCGCGCGACGGCATTGTCAAGGGTGTCAACGACATTGCGCGCCTGTGCGCGGCGATTGCGTGCGCGGTCCGGCACGCCGGGGACGGGTTGGCGGTGGTGGAGCCCGACATGCGGGCGCACCACAATCCGCGGCGGCAACGGGTGTTGGCTCGCTTGGGATACCGGTTGGCGCATCGGCTGGCGACGCCCTGCCCCGACTGCGGCTCGCCGGGCTTCGGGCGAGTGGGTAGCACCGCGGGTCTGCCGTGCTCGGCGTGCGGATCGCCGACGAGTCTGCCGCTGTACGACGAGCACGCGTGCTGTGTGTGTGCCTACCGGAGCACTGTTCGAAACGCCTCGGCCGGAGCGGATCCCGGCCGGTGCGAGTACTGCAATCCATGAGGACAAGGAGTGTTGATGACGTCTGCTGTGACGGTTCCTGTGTGGGGGTGGGTGGCGTTGACCGTCGCCATCGCTGCGATGCTGGCTCTGGATCTGTTCCTGCACCGGGACAATCACGTGATCGGCTTCCGGGAAGCGGCGGTGTGGTCGGCGGTGTGGGTGGGTGCGGGACTGGGCTTCGGCGCGCTGCTGTGGTGGATATACGGCGGCGAGGTCGCGAGCACCTATTACGCCGGCTATCTGATCGAGAAGGCGTTGTCGGTGGACAACGTGTTCGTGTTCGCTTTGATCTTCACGTATTTCGCCGTCCCGGACCGTTATCAGCACAAGGTGCTGTTCTGGGGAGTGGTCGGTGCGTTGTTGTTCAGGCTGGTGTTCATCTTCGTCGGGGCGGAGCTGTTGAGGACGTTCTTCTGGACCGCGTACGTGTTCGGGGTGTTCCTGATCTACACGGCCTACAAGATGGCGTTCCAGCACGACAAGGAGATGCAGCCGGACAAGAACCTGCTCGTGCGACTGATCCGGCGGGTGGTGCCGATCGACGCGCAGTATCACGGGGATCGGTTGTTCATCCGGATCGGCGGAAAGCGCGTCGCGACGCTGCTGTTCGTGGTGCTGGTCGCCGTAGAGGCCACGGATCTCATCTTCGCGATCGACTCGGTGGCGGCGGTGCTCGCGATCACCACGAGCACGTTCATCGTGTGGACCGCGAATGCGTTCGCGGTGCTGGGGTTGCGCAGTCTGTACTTCTGCCTGTCGGGGCTGCTGCGGCGGTTCCGTCACCTGCACTACGGGTTGGCGGTGCTGCTCGCTTTCGCCGGGGTGAAGCTGATCCTGTCGGAGACGCCGGTGGGCAAGCTGCCGATCCCGTTGACGATGAGCGTCATCGTCGTAACCCTCACCGTGTCGATCGTGTGGAGCCTGGTGGCGACGCGCGAGGTACACGACGCACGCTGATTGCGGAAATGCACTACGCGAATCACTTATGCTGGCCCGGATGGCCGCGACACGGAAGAGCGCCGCAAAGGCGGCGCCGAAGAAGGCGCCCGCCCGCGCGGCCCTGAAGGCGGCCGGTTCGCCCACGCGCACGTGGACGTTCCTGACCAACCACGCGCATGTGCTGCTGTGCCTGGCGCAGGGGGAGTCGCTGACGGCCCGCGAACTGAGCGTGCTGATCGGGATCACCGAGCGATCGGTGCAGGCGATCCTCGCTGATCTGATCGCCGACGGTTATCTGAAGAAGTCCAAAGTCGGCCGGCGGAACAACTACACCGTCAACCCGGCGGGGCGGCTGCGGCACCCGCTCGAGTCGGCGCACAGCGTCGGGGAACTCATCGCCGCCTTGAGCTGACCGCCTGTCCTCGGCCCTAGCGTCGAGGTTGCCCTGAGGGTTGTGCGCCGAAGTGGCCGGGCAGCGTTCGGGTTCGCCCCACCTGTTCGCGACCCTCATGCCGACATTGCCGTGACGGTTGTGCGCGACCATGAAGGCAATCTCGTGCATAGGGGCGGGGGCCTATCCACAGGCCCGGTCCGCGCGGGCCAGAAGTGTCGGTAGCAGAACCCACGATCACCGTATGGACGAGGTCTTCCGCGGCAGCGAGGCCATCGACGCCGGCCGTCTCACCCGCGGCGCCCTCCGCTACAACTTCCGACGCATCTTCCCCGACATCTACCTCCCGGCCGCCGTGCAACCGTCCCTCCGTGACCGCACCATCGGAGCCTCCCTCTGGGCCCGCGGCGCGGGAGTGATCGCCGGCCGTGCCGCCGCCGCCCTCCAAGGCGCCCAGTGGATCGACGACCGCGCGCACATCGAGATGATCCGGCGCTGCCCACGTCCACCCCGCAGCATCATCGTCCGCAACGAGACCATCGCCGCCGACGAGATCACCTCCATCGACGGGATGCTCGTCACCACACCGGCACGCACCGCCTTCGATCTCGCACGCCATCTATCCCGCGGCAGGGCGGTGATCTGCCTCGACGCCCTGGCTCGGGCCACCGGCGTCGGGATCGGCACCGTGCTCACCCTGGCCGGCCGATACCCTGCCGCCAGATGGTGGCGCTACGCGCTGGAAACCATCGGCCTGATGGACGGCGGCGCCGACAGCCCCGACGCGACGAACGTGCGTCTGCTGTTGCGAAAAGAATGGCGCGAAGTGCCGGACACCCAGATCCGGTTGGGCATCGATCTCTCCGTGGACCTCGGCTGTCGCGGCCCGAAGGTTGCGCTGGATGTCGTGGAAGAGGACCACACCGACATCTTCATCAGGCACCCGGGCGGAGTGAAGCTGCGTCTCGACTTGGCGCGAAAGAACCGATACGTCACCCGGGCGGGATGGATCTACATTCTCGTCTTCCAGCAGGTCAACCGAGGCCAAGTGCTGGCCTAGACCCGCAACGCCTTCGAGAAACGCGGCTATCGGCCCCGCCGCGGCGGGATCGCGTTGTCCTGACCCGCAACAGCAATGGGCCCAACCGGCGATCCGGCTGGGCCCATGAGAGCTGCGGTCTTACTGGGCGGCTTCTTGGCGCTTCTCCGCGGCCTTGGCCCCGGCGCGAGCCGACTCGGCCTCGGCTTCCTTCTTTGCGACGTCACGCTCGGCCTCAGCCTTGTCCTGCTGGGCCTTGCCTTCCTCGACCAGGTCGTCACGGCCGGCGACCGTGCCGACGGTCTCCTTGGCCTTGCCCTTCACGTCCTCGACGACGCCCTTGATGCCTTCGGCGGGACCGCTGTTCTTGTCAGTCATGGTTACCTTCCGCTGTGGGATGGATGTAGCGCCGGCTCCGGCGACCGGCTGCCGACAGGCTTCCCGGGCCCCGCAGCGACTAAACGGGTGACGCACGTCACCGGAAGCGGCACAGAAAGCTCGACATCGCAAGGCAATTCATCAGCGAGTTTGCGTGTTTGGGGCCCGGGGTACTGCACCCGGACCATGACAGATTCACTTCATCAACGGCGCGAGGATGACACTCTGCCGCCATTCATGCCGGGCCAGAGCGCCCATGAGTAGCGGCAACGCGCCCTGGGGTAGTCTCTCGGGGAAGTTTTCGGGAGGTCATATGGCGGAGGGTGCGAGCCACATCAACGGGAAGCGTCAGAGCCCTCAATCGGTCGAGCTCCGGGTGGACGCCACCCTGGAGAACCTCGCCGTGCTGCGCACCCTGGTGGCCGCCATCGGCACGTTCGAGGACCTCGACTTCGACGCCGTCGCTGATCTGCGACTCGCCGTCGACGAGGCGTGCACCCGGCTCATCCGGTCCGCCGTGCCCGACTCGACGCTGCTGCTCGTCGTCGATCCGCAGCCGGACGCCTTGGTCGTGCATGCGTCGACCACGTGCGACAGCCCCGACATTCTCGCCCCGGGCAGCTTCAGCTGGCACGTGCTGAGCTCCCTGACCGACGAGGTCACCACCTTCTCCGACGGCCAGTCGCCCGAAGGTCAGATATTCGGCATCTCGATGACGACAAGGCGAGCGAGTTCGTTGCAGTGACCCGGTCGTCCTCGCAGGGTTCTTCATCACGACCGAGCTCTGAATATGCGGACGTGGCCGACATGTTCCGAGAGTTGGAGAAACTCGAAGACGGGTCGGCGACGTTCCAGCGCCAGCGCGACCGCATCGTCGAACGCTGCCTGCCGCTGGCCGACCACATCGCCCGTCGCTTCGACGGTCGCGGCGAACCTCGCGACGACCTGGTGCAGGTCGCGCGCGTCGGTCTGGTGAACGCCGTCATCCGCTTCGACGTCAACGCCGGCTCCGACTTCGTCTCCTTCGCGGTGCCGACGATCATGGGCGAGGTCCGTCGCCACTTCCGTGACAACAGCTGGTCGGTGAAGGTGCCCCGCCGGCTCAAGGAACTACACCTGCGTCTCGGTGCCGCCACCGCCGACCTGTCCCAGCGGCTGGGCCGGGCGCCGACGGCCACCGAGCTCGCCGCCGAACTGGAGATGGACCGCGACGAGGTCATCGAAGGCCTGGTCGCAGGCAGCTCCTACAACACTTTGTCGATCGACAGCGGTGGCAGCGGCGGCAATGAGGACGCGCCCGCGATCGCGGACACGCTCGGTGACATAGACATGAGCCTCGATCAGATCGAGAACCGCGAGGCGCTGCGCCCGCTGCTGGAGGCTCTGCCCGAGCGGGAACGCACCGTGCTGGTACTGCGGTTCTTCGAGTCGATGACGCAGACGCAGATAGCCGAGAGGGTCGGCATCTCGCAGATGCACGTCTCTCGGCTGCTGGCGAAGTCGCTAACGCGTCTGCGGGATCAGCTTCAGTAGTCGCGGCGGTTCGCTGTGCACCGTGGTGAGTGCGTTGGCGATGTCGACGCAGATCGGCAGCGTGGAATCGGGATCGCAGAGGCGCAGTAGCCGGTCGACAGCCAGGCTGGGCACGAGTGCCCACCGGATGTCCTCGCCGGCGCACTGCACGTTGAGGGTGTGCAGCGCCGAGAAGCCGGCGGTGGCGAAGAAGGTCAACCCGGTCAGGTCGATGACCAGCCACTGGGTCTGCTTCGGGTGGCGCAGCGCGTACTCGACGAACTTGTTGCCGTTGGCGGCGTCGAGCTCGCCGTGGGCGGAAACCACTGCGGTGGCAGGCTGCGGCCAGCGCGTCTGGAACTGCGCGGAGTAGCACACTTGGTTGTCGGGTGTCAGGTCCGGTGGCGATACGCCGGGGGCGTCAGGCACTGTTGGCTCCATCAGTCGAAATGTGATTCGGTCTGTGGTCGCGCCAAGGGGGGCCCTAGAGTTCTTAAAGCCTGCGCGGGGACAACTCGCCCGCGTGTCGATGACGTTTCCTTCGAAAGGCTGTTCGTTCAACCCGTGAGATGAACCATACGCTCACGGCTTGATCTTGGACAATGACTTTCCGCGGTTGTTCACATTTCCTCAGGATCGCTTTGTCAATTTTGCCATTCGAGAATCGAGAGGTGGTGAATGGCGCTGTGACACAACATGTTTCAGCGGCAGGCGTGGTGCTGGCCGCGGGAGCCGGAACGCGTTACGGCATGCCGAAGGTGCTTGCCGAGAATGGCGTCTGGTTGGCGTCCGCGGTTGCGGCGTTGAGCGACGGCGGTTGCGATGACGTCGTGGTGGTGCTCGGGGCGGCGGTGCAGGGCGTCGACGTACCCGCGCCGGCTCGCGCGGTGGTGGCCGAGGACTGGGCGGACGGGCTGAGCGCATCGGTGCGCGCCGGGGTGCGCGCGCTGGGGGAGGACGTCGGGTTCGCGGTACTGACCACGGTCGACACCCCGGACATCACCGCCACGGCCGTGCGCCGGGTGCTCGCCGCAGCCGAGAGCACCGGACTGGCGCGCGCCAGTTACGCCGGGCGGCCGGGACATCCCGTGGTGATCGCCCGCCGGCATTGGCCCGCGCTGCTCGACGTGCTCGCCGGCGACGAAGGGGCCGGACCGTTCCTGCGCGCTCGCGACGACGTCGCGATCGTCGACTGCGCGGATCTGAGCTCCGGCTCCGACATCGATCACCGGTGATGTCCACCGATCGGGGGACACCACTTTCCGCCGGCACACCGCCCGATCGCCCGACAGACGACAAGCCTCCGACCAGCGAAAGTTGAGTCATCACTCAACAAGGAGGCACATCATGAACCGCATCACCCGCATCGTCGCCCTGCCCCTGCTGTCCGCCGGCATCATCGGCGGCGCCGCGCTCGGCTTGGCCGGCACTGCCAGCGCCGCGATGACCGTCAACGACGACGGCAGCATGGTCGCCACGCCGGACACCGTTGCCCAGCCGTGGGTCGGCTGGCCGCGCGTCGGTTACGGCTACGGCTACTACTGGCCGCAGCAGAGCTTCTCCTCGCCGAGCTGGTCCATCCAGCAAAGCCACTAGAGCATCGCGTCGGCGAAGCGTCCCACCGCCTCGGCTCCGGTCTGCGCGGCCTGCTCGTGGCCGGGGCGGGCGCGCACCGCGATGTCGCGGGTCGACGGATCGAGAGTCACCTCAGCGAGCAGCTCGCCCGTCGTCGGCTCACACACCGCCCACGTGAACAGCGTCTCCGAATCCCAGTGCGCCGCCGCCTGACTCACGTGGTCGGGCCGGTGCTCGCCGAGGTCGGCCAGCGCGGGCCGGTCGTCGACGCGGTCGTCGGCACGCAGCGCGCGCAGGTACCACGCGCCGGCGTTGATCTCGACAGGATCCACGGCTTCACCGCGCCGAGTGCACGGTTTCTGACGGAATTCGGCGAAATCCCATCAGAAACCGTACGTTCGGCGTCAGGTCATTCGCTCTTGAGCTCGCAGAGCACGGTGCCCTGGGTGATGGCCGCACCGGGCTCCACGGACAGGCCGGTGACGACACCGTCCTTGTGCGCGGTCACCGGGTTCTCCATCTTCATCGCCTCGAGCACGGCGACCAGGTCGCCCGCGGCCACGGTCTGGCCTTCCTCGACGGCGACCTTCACGACGGTGCCCTGCATGGGCGCGGTCACCGAGTCACCCGACGCGGCCGCACCGCCGCCGCCGCCACGCTTGCGCGGCTTGGGCTTCTTGCGGATCGCGCCGTGCGGAGCGCCGCCGCTGCCGTTGCCGAGCGCCAGATCGCCGGGCAGCGACACCTCGAGGCGACGGCCGCCGACCTCGACCACCACGGTCTGGCGCGGCAGCGTGTCCTCTTCGGAGATCGGGTCGCCACCGGTGAACGGCTCGACGGTGTTGTTCCACTCCGTCTCGATCCAGCGGGTGTGCACGTCGAACTTGGTGCCGTCACCGATGAACGCGGGATCGGAGACCACGGCGCGGTGGAACGGGATGACGGTGGCCAGGCCCTCGACATGGAACTCGGCGAGGGCGCGGCGCGAGCGCTCCAGCGCCTCGTCGCGGGTGGCGCCGGTGACGATCAGCTTGGACAGCATCGAGTCGAACTGTCCGCCGATCACCGAGCCGGCCTCCACGCCGGAGTCCAGGCGCACGCCCGGGCCGGTGGGGATGTCGTAGCGGGTGACGGGGCCCGGGGCGGGGAGGAAGCCGCGGCCGGCGTCCTCGCCGTTGATACGGAACTCGAAAGAGTGTCCGCGGGGCGTCGGGTCCTCGGTGATGTCGAGACTCTCGCCGTTGGCGATCTTGAACTGCTGACGCACCAGGTCCAGGCCGGAGGTCTCCTCGGTGACGGGGTGCTCCACCTGCAGGCGGGTGTTGACCTCGAGGAAGCTGATCAGGCCGTCCTGGCCGACCAGGTATTCCACGGTGCCGGCGCCGTAGTAGCCGGCCTCCTTGCAGATGCGCTTGGCCGACTCGTGGATCTCCTTGCGCTGCGCGTCGGTGAGGAAAGGTGCCGGCGCTTCTTCCACGAGCTTCTGGAAGCGGCGCTGCAGCGAGCAGTCGCGGGTGCCTGCGACGACGACGTTGCCGTGCATGTCGGCGATGACCTGCGCCTCGACGTGGCGCGGCTTGTCGAGGTAGCGCTCGACGAAGCACTCGCCGCGGCCGAACGCCGCGATGGCCTCGCGGGTGGCCGACTCGAACAGCTCGGGGATCTCCTCGAGCGTGCGGGCCACCTTCATCCCGCGGCCGCCGCCGCCGAACGCCGCCTTGATCGCGACGGGCACGCCGTACTCCTTGGCGAACTCGACGACCTCGTTGGCGTCCTTGACGGGGTCGGGGGTGCCGGGCACCAGCGGCGCCTGGGCGCGCGCGGCGATGTGGCGGGCGGTGACCTTGTCACCGAGGTCGCGGATGGACTGCGGGCTGGGCCCGATCCAGATCAGCCCGGCGTCGAGGACGGCCTGGGCGAAGTCGGCGTTCTCGGAGAGGAAGCCGTAGCCGGGGTGCACGGCGTTGGCGCCGGACTTGGCGGCGGCGTCGAGCAGCTTCTCGAACACGAGGTAGGACTCCGCCGAGGTCTGGCCGCCGAGCGCGAACGCTTCATCGGCGAGGCGCACATGCGGCGCGTCGGCGTCGGGCTCGGCGTACACCGCCACACTCTCGAGTCCGGCGTCCTTGGCTGCTCGGATCACCCGGACGGCGATTTCTCCGCGGTTGGCAACGAGGACCTTGGAGATCTTTGAGCTGGCGTGAGTGGCCACTGCGCCTCCTGATGGCTGTCATTTCTAAGAGCGTCTTAAAGAATGTATCCCGGGGGAGTTTAGGCGTCCCAATCTGAGTCTCGGCGAGCCGGTCCCCTACCCGCGAGTAACCCGCGGGTGTCACCACGCGAGCTTGGACTCGAGAATCTCCAGGCTGTGGTTCAGCGTTTCCTCCGGCAGCGGATTGCCGTCTGAGGCCGCGATCAGCACGCCGATGATCGTCCCCGCGATGACCCGTCGCTCCGTGAGCGTCACGGAGGATCCCAGTCGAGACGCGAGAGCCCTCGTCATCAGCCCGATGAGCAGCGTGTATTCGGCGTAGAGCACCCCCCGCGCCTCGGGGAGGGAGTAGAGCAGGTGCTGCGCGACGATGGTCTCCCGACGCTCGTCGTCGCTCAATCCGTCGAAGTACGCGGCGACGGCGTACCGGTACGCCGCGACGGGTGAGAGGTCAGCGGGGGCGTTCCGGAACGCGACCATGACCGGTACGGCCTGGTCGCAGATCAGCACGGCCTCTTTGGCGACGAAGTAGCGGTAGAACGTGCGCGGCGAGACCTCGGCCGCCTCGGCGATCTGTTCGACCGTGGTGTCGGTGTAGCCCTGGTCCTGGAACAGGCGGATAGCGGCCCGGCGGATGGCCGACCGGGTCGCGCTCTTCTTACGCTGCCGCAGCCCGCCGCCGGCGTACTTCGACATACGACCAGTGTGAACTTCCCGAGCGCTGGTGTCTGCCGTTAGTGATCAGACGTCACTCCACCTCGACGACGTGGACGTGCACCCCGGCCGCGGCGATGCGGTCGAGCTGGTCGCGGTCGGCGGTGGAGTCGGTGACGAGGTGGTGCATCTGCGCCGGCGCGATCATCTTGGCCAGCGTCACCTTGCCGATCTTCGAGCCATCTACCGCGACGACGACCCGCTGCGCGTTGGCGGCCATCGCGATCGCCGTGCGCGCCTCGGCCTCGTCGTAGGTCGTCGCGCCGATCTCCGCCGACATGCCGTCGGCGCCGAGCACCGCGGTGCCGACGGTGATCACCTGAAAAGCGTGCTCGGACATGGGTCCAACGGCCTCGAGCGAGTTCGCCCGCACCAGGCCGCCGGTGGCGATCACCTTCATGTGCGCGTCGACGGCGCAGTCGGCGGCGATGGTCAGCGAATTCGTGACGATCGTGATGTGCGGTCGGCCCTTGAGCGCGCGGGCCACCTCGCCACAGGTCACCCCGCCGGTCAGCGCGACCGCCTGCGGGCCGGCCGGCACGAGCGCCGCCGCGTGCTGGGCGATGCGCCGCTTGATCGCGACCATCCGGTGGTCCCGCAACCGCACCGGGATCTCGCTGCCGCTGGGGTCGAGCGCCTTGGCGCCGCCGTGGGTGCGGACCAGCAGGCCCTGCTCCTCGAGGTCCGCGAGGTCGCGCCGCAGCGTCGCCGGGGAGACGCGCAGTTCGGCGCACAGCACCGCGGACGCGACCTCGCCGCGGTCACGCAGCAGCGACAGCACGGCGCGCATGCGGTCGGTGCGCTTGATCGACATCGCGGACCTCCTGGGCGTGAATGCTAGCGATCAGTTTTCCTGATCGTTTGACCGCTTGGTATTGCGCGCTGTGAGCGAGCTTCTCATGCTCGAGTGATGTACCACACAGCCGCGCCGCACGAGGTGACATCGTGACCCTCGTTGCCACCGCAGAGCTTCTCGCCGCCGCGATCGACAACGGCACCGCCGTGCCGGCGTTCAACGCGATCACCCTCGAGCACGCCGAAGGCATCGCCGAGGGCGTCGAGCGCGCCGGCGTCGCCGCACTGATCCAGGTCAGCGAGAACACCGTGCGCTTTCACGGCGGGCAGATCGCGCCGATCGTCGGGGCGTGCGTCCGGATCGCCGCGCAATCGAGCGCGCCGCTGGCCGTACACCTCGACCACTTCACCGACGCCGCACTGCTCGACGAGGCCGTCGGCACGGCGGCGGCGCTGGGGATCACGTCGATCATGATCGATGCGGCGCACCTTCCGTACGGCGAGAACATCCAGCAGACAACGGCTTTCGTCGATCGCGCGCACCGTGTCGGCCTGTTCGTGGAGGCCGAGATCGGTCAGGTCGGCGGCAAGGACGGGCAGGTGCTCGCCGCCCACGCGCCCGGCGCCCGCACCGATCCCGACGAGGCGGCCGCGTTCGCGTCGCAGACCGGGGTCGACGCGCTGGCGGTCGCGGTCGGCAGCTCTCACGCGATGACCACCCGCGACGCCGAACTCGACATGGCGCTGATCGAGCGCATCGCCGCGGCCGTGGCGGTTCCCCTTGTGCTGCATGGCTCCTCGGGCGTGTCGGACGAGAACCTGCGCGGCGCCGTGGCGGCGGGCATCCGGAAGATCAACATCGGGACCTCGCTCAACCTCGCTTACACCGGCGCGATCCGCACCGTTCTCGATGCCGATCCCACGCTGTCGGATCCGCGCAAGTACCTGGTGCCCGCGCGGCAGGCCGTCGCCGACACGGTGGCCGCGCTGTGCCGCGTGGTGGCCGCGACCTCGGTGGAGGCGTCATGACGCGAGCGCAGATGCTGCGGCGGGTCGACTGGCTGGCCGACACCGTGGAGCGGCACAAGGCCGGCGAGCCCGTCGGGGTGTACTCGGTGTGCTCGGCGCACCCGACCGTCCTGGAAGCGGCGATCCTGCAGGCCGCCGCCGACGACGGCTACGTGCTGATCGAGGCGACGTCGAATCAGGTCGACCAGTTCGGCGGCTACACGGGCCTGCGGCCCGCGCAGTTCCGCGACCTGGTGTTCGGTATCGCCGACGCGCACGGCTTCGTACGCGAGCGGGTGGTGCTCGGCGGTGACCATCTGGGACCGAACCGCTGGCAGCGCGAGAACGCCGCTGTCGCCATGGATCACGCCGAGACGCTGATCGCCGCGTACGTCGAGGCGGGCTACGCGAAGATCCACCTGGACTGCAGCATGAGCTGCGCCGACGATCCGGCGGTGCTGGCCGACGACGTGGTCGCCGAGCGCAGCGCGCGGCTGCTGCGGGTGGCCGAGGACACGGCGCGGCGCGTGGGATCCGACGGTCCGGTCTATGTGATCGGCACCGAGGTGCCGGTGCCCGGCGGCGCGCACGAGACGCTCGGCCGGCTCACGCCCACACCGGCCGAACGGGCCCGGCGCACACTGGCCGCGCATCGCACGGCGTTCGCCGCGGTCGGCGCCGACGACGTGTGGCCGCGGGTGATGGCGCTGGTGGTGCAGCCCGGCGTCGAATTCGACCACCTGCACGTCATCGACTACGAGCACGCGGCGACCGCCGAGTTGCGCCACGTCCTGGACAGCGAACCGAACCTGGTGTTCGAGGCGCACTCGACGGACTACCAGCGGCCGGCGCAGCTGCGCGAGCTCGTCGAAGACCATTGGGCCGTCCTCAAAGTCGGGCCGGGACTGACGTTCGCCATGCGGGAGGCTCTGTTCGCGCTGGCGATGATCGAAAACGAGCTGGTGCCGCGGCCGTCGCGGTCGAACCTGATCGAGGTCGTCGAACGCCGGATGCTCGCCGAGCCGAGGTACTGGCGCGACTACTACGAGGGCGACCCAGTGGCCCAGCGCACCGCCCGCCGCTACAGCTACAGCGACCGGCTGCGCTACTACTGGGCCGACGACGAGGTGGACGCGGCCCGAAAGATGCTGCTGGCCAACCTCGACCGCGTCGGCATCCCGCTGCCGCTGATCAGTCAGTTCCTGCCCCTGCAGTACGACCGTCTCCGCGCCGGCCTGCTCGAACAGAGCGCCCAGGCCCTCGTGATCGACCGTGTCCGCGACGCGCTGCGGCCCTACGCGGACGCGTGCCGCGCCGACAACCCCGGAGGTACCCGATGACGCACACCGCCATTCCCGACCAGAAGGACGGCGGCGCAACCATTCTCGAGATCGGCCAGCAGCCCGACGCGTGGCGGGAAGTCGCGGGACGCTGTGAAGAAGGGGCCGAGCAGGCCCACGCGTTCCTTCGCGACCTGCTGGCGCGCCCCGATCTGCGGATCATCCTGACCGGCGCGGGCAGCTCGGCGTTCGCGGGGGAGATCGCCGCGCCGGTGCTGCGGCGCCACCTGCACCGCCGGGTGGAGCCGATCGCCACCACCGACATCGTCGCGAGCCCGCTGGATCACCTCGAGGCCGAAACCCCTACGCTGCTGGTCTCGTTCGCCCGCAGCGGCAACAGCCCCGAGAGCCTGGCGACCACCGCGCTGGCCGACCAGCTGGTCGACCACGTCTGGCACCTGGTGCTGACCTGCGACCGGGACGGCAAGCTGGGCCGCGCGCACCTGGGCCGGCCCGACTCGCTGGTGGTCTACATGCCGGAGCGCACCAACGACTCCGGCTTCGCGATGACCTCGAGCCTGACGTCCATGCTGCTGAGCTGCCTGCTGCTGCTGCTCGGCCCGGCGCGGGCCGAGGATGTCGAGGCGCTGGCGCGGGCGGCCGAGCACGTCGTCGGGCTGCAATCCGACATCCGGACGTTGGCGCAGACCAAGAAGCAGCGGTTCGTGTACCTGGGCAGCGGCCCGCTGCAGGGCCTGGCGCGGGAGTCCGCGCTCAAGCTGCTGGAACTGACTGCGGGAGAGGTGGTCACGTACTTCGACTCGCCGCTGGGGTTCCGGCACGGCCCGAAGTCGGTGCTCGACACCGACACCCTGGCCGTGGTGTACCTGTCGACGGACCCCTACACCCGCCGCTACGACCTCGACATCATCGCCGAGCTGCGCGGGCAGCTCGGCCCCGATGCGGTGCGGGTGATCAGCGCCGAGCCGACCCCCGACGACCTGGGTCCGGCGGTGGTGCTGCCGGGGCTGGCCGGGCTGCCCGATGCGCTGGTCGCGCTGCCGTACCTGGTGTTCGGTCAGTATCTGGCGCTGTTCACGTCGCTGGACTACGGCAAGACGCCCGACAACCCGTTCCCGTCCGGTGAGGTCAGCCGCGTCGTGCGGGGCGTCACGATCTACCCGATGAACGGGGACCGGTGATGGCGCGCTATCTGGGGGTCGACGGCGGCGGGTCGAAGACCGCGTTCGCGTTGATCGACGACGGCGGTCATGTCCTGGCCCGTGCAACGGCGCCGACGTCCTACTACTACGGTGCAGCCTCCCACCCAGACTCGCTCACCCGCGACGGCTTCGACGTCGTGGAACGCGTTCTCGCGCAGGGTGTCTCCGACATCTGCGGGCAGGCCGGCATCGACACCGCCGCCATCGACGCGGCGTTCTTCGGCCTCCCGGGTTACGGCGAGGCCAGCGGGGACATCGCTGCGCTGAACGCCGTCCCGGCCGGAGTGCTCGGGCACGACCGCTACAGCTGCGACAACGACATGGTGTGCGGCTGGGCCGGCTCGCTGGCCGGTGAGGACGGCATCAACGTCATCAGCGGGACCGGGTCGATGACCTACGGGGAGCGGCAGGGGACCGGGCACCGCGTCGGCGGCTGGGGCGAGCTGTTCGGCGACGAGGGTTCGGCGTATTGGGTTGCCGCCCGCGGACTCAACGCGTTCAGCCGGATGAGCGACGGCCGCGCGCCCCGCGGCCCGCTCTACGACCTGCTCAGGGAGCGGCTCGGGATCGGCGGTGACCTCGACGTCGTCAGCCTGGTGATCGACACCTGGAAGGGCAGCCGCGGGTCGATCGCCGCGCTGGCCACCACGGTGTGCCAGGCCGCACAGGCCGGCGACGACGCCGCGACACGCATCCTCACCGACGCGGTCGACGAGCTGGTCGCGCTGGTCGAAACCACCCGCGTGCTGGTCGGTTTCACCGAGCAGGAGACGGTGCCGGTGTCGTACTCCGGCGGCATGTTCTCCGACCGTCGCCTGCGCGACGGCTTCACGGCCGCGCTGGGCGCCCTGCCCGCGACCTACGACCTGCGGCAGCCACTGCTCGACCCGGCGGTGGGGGCCGCCCTCTACGCCGCCAAGCACAGCGGACACCCGCTGAGCGCGACATCGGTCAAGGAACTCGCCGGTGCTGCAACCACATCCGAGAAGGTGACCACACCATGACCGACCTGACCACCACCGGCAAGGGCACTCGCAGCTGGATCTTCTACGCGACGCTGCTGATCCTGTTCTGGGGCGTGTGGGGCGCGTTCTCCGCGCTGCCCGCCACCTGGTACGGCTACCCCGACGAGATGATCTACTGCATCTGGGCGCTGACCATGATCATCCCCGCCGCCTTCGCGATGAAGGGGGAGACGTTCGACCGCCGGCCCAAGGCCACGATCTACGGTCTGCTGATCGGACTGACCGGCGCCGGCGGGCAGCTGCTGCTCTTCCAGGCGCTGACGATCGGCCCGGCCTATCTGATCTTCCCGATCGTGTCGATCTCCCCGGCGATCACCGTGCTGATGGCGATGGTCCTGCTGCGCGAACGCATCCGCGGGCTCGCCATCGTCGGGCTGATCTGCGCCCTGGCGGCCATCGTGCTGTTCAGCATCACCAGCGGTGACTCCGACGCCTCCTCCGGTCCCTGGCTGCTGCTGGCGATCCTGATCTGCGTGGCGTGGGGGGTACAGGCCTACTTCATGCGCAAGACCGCGACGCTGGGCGTCAACGAGGCCACCACGTTCGGCTGGATGGCGATCTCCGGGATCGCGCTGATCCCCGTCGCGCTGTTCTCCCTCGGCGGGCTGCCGCTCGACTTCCCCTGGCAGGCGCCGGTGTTGACGGCCGGCACGCAGCTGCTCAACGCCGTCGGCGCACTGTTCCTGGTGATGGCGCTGGCCCGCGGCAAGGCCACCATCGTGGCGCCCACCACCAACGCGCTCGCCCCGGCACTGACCATCGTGGTGTCGCTGATCGCCTACCAGACGCTGCCCAGCCCGTACGGCGCCGTGGGCATCGTGCTGGCCCTGGTGGGTTCGACGCTGATGGTCTACGCCGACGAGAAGCGCGGCGAAGAGCCGACCGCGGCCGTGCTGCAACCGAACACGAAGGCGACGAAGGCGTGAAACCGACGATCACGATCATCGGCGCGGGCAGCGTCGAGTTCACCCGCGAACTGCTCGGCGACATCCTGTCCTTCCCCGAACTGGGCGCAGTGCGGGTGGTCTTGCACGACATCGACACCGAGCGGCTCGAGACCGCCGAGGCGATCGCCCGGGCCACCGCCCGCGCGGCCGGGGCGCAGCCGGAGGTGGTGTCCACCACCGACCGGCGCCGGGCGCTCGACGGCGCCGACTACGTCATCAACACCATCGCCGTCGGCGGGCACACCGCGACCGTCCGCGATTTCGAGATCCCCGCGAAGTACGGCCTCAACCAGACCATCGCCGACACCATCGGGGTGGGGGGAATCTTCCGTGGGTTGCGGACGTTCCCGGTGCTCGCCGGGATCGCCGGGGACATGGCGCAGGTGTGCCCCGACGCGTGGCTGCTGAACTACACCAACCCGATGGCCATGAACGTCACCTATCTGCACCGGGTGGCGCCGGATCTCAAGGTGCTCGGGCTGTGCCATTCGGTGTACTGGACGATGGTCGGCCTGTGCGAGCTGATCGACGTGCCGTACGACGAGGTGTCCTATTGGTCTGCCGGCGTGAACCACCAGGCGTGGGTGCTGCGCTGGGAACGCGGCGGCCAGAACCTGTACCCGCTGCTCGACGAGCGCATCGCCGCCGACCCCGAGCTGCAACGGCGGGTACGCGTGGACATGTACCGCCGGCTCGGTTACTACCCGACCGAGACCAGCGAGCACAGCAGCGAGTACGTGCCGTGGTACCTGCACGACCCCGACGAGGTGCAGCGGCTGCGCCTCAACGTGGGCGAGTACGTGTCGATCAGTGAGGCGAATCTCGCCGAATACCAGCGCCTGCGAGCCGAATTGGCCGACGCCGACACGCTGCCGATCGACACGGGGTCCACCGAATACGCCCCGCAGGTGATCCACTCGCTGGAAACCGCCACGCCGCGGGTCATCTCGGCCAACGTCGTCAATGCCGGCTTGATCACGAACCTGCCCGACGGTCTCGCGGTCGAGGTGCCCACGCTGCTCGACAGCCTGGGCGCGCACCCGATGGCGGTGGGGGTCCTGCCGCCGCAGTGCGCCGCGCTGAATCGGAGCTTCCTCGGCCCGGTCGATCTGACGGTGCGCGCCGCCGTCGAGGGCGATCCGCGGCTGGTCCGCGCGGCGGCCATGGTCGACCCGAACACCGCGGCCACGCTGAACGTCGACCAGATCGCCGAACTGTGTGACGAATTGACCGCCGCCCACGGCGATCTGCTGCCCGAACCCCTGCGTACCCACCACTAAGGAGTGTCCACCGTGATCAGAAGCCGCCTCTGCATCGCCCTGCTCGCCGTTCTCGCGCTGGTGCTCGCCGGCTGCGGGGGTGGTGGCTCGTCGTCCGGACCCACCGAGATCGCGGTGTGGCACGGATATCAGGACACCGAGGGGGAGGTGTTCAAAGGCTTGATCGCGCAGTACAACAAGGACCATCCCGACGTGAAGGTCAACGAGCTGTACTCCAGCAACGACCTGGTGCTTCAGAAGGTGCTGACCGCGGTGCGCGGCGGCAGTGCGCCCGACGTGGCGTACATGTTCGGGTCGTGGTCACCGAACATCGCGCAGATCCCGCAGGTCGTCGACATGGCGAGTGAGGTGAAGAACCCCGACTGGAAGTGGGACGACTTCTATCCCGCCGAGCGGGAGGCCGCGACGGTCGGGGACAAGATCGTCGGCGTACCGGCGCTGGTGGACAACCTGGCGATCGTCTACAACAAGAAGCTGTTCGCCGACGCCGGCGTGGCCCCGCCGAGCCCGGACTGGACGTGGGACGACTTCCGCGCCGCCGCAGCCAAACTCACCGATCCGTCGAAGGGGCAGTACGGCTGGCTGATCCCTGCCGACGGCAGCGAGGACACGGTGTGGCACTACATCCCGATGCTGTGGGAGGCCGGTGGGGACATCCTCTCGCCCGACAACGAGAAGGCCGTGTTCAACTCCGAGGCCGGCGTGAAGGCGCTGACCGTGCTGCAGCAGATGGCCGTCACCGACAAGTCGCTGTATCTGGACACCACCAACGAGAACGGCCCGAAGCTGATGAACAGCGGCAAGGTCGGGATGCTCGTCACCGGCCCGTGGGATCTCAGCCAGCTCTCCGACATCGACTACGACGTCCAGGTGATGCCGACGTTCGCCGGGTCGTCGGGCGGGCACCAGACCATCGCCGGACCCGACAACTGGGTGGTGTTCGACAACGGGGACAAGAAGAAGCAGGCGGCCGTCGACTTCGTGAAGTGGCTCTCGGCGCCCGAGCAGGTCAAGGCGTTCTCGCTGGGCACCGGTGACCTGCCGATCCGCCAGTCGGTCGGCAAGGATCAGGCGGTGCTGGACAAGCTCAACGAAAACGTGCCCGGCACAGCCGCGTTCGTGCAGAATCTGAACAACGTGCAGAAGGTCCGGCCCACCGTGGAGCAGTACCCCGACATCTCCGAAGCGCTAGGACAGGCGATCGTCGCGGTCATGCTCGGCAAAGAGCAGCCGGCCGCGGCCCTGGACGCCGCCGCCCAGACCGCCGACGCGAAGCTGGCCGAGAAGTAGACGGGACATCCGCCGATGCTGATCGCCGACGTCTCCGACACCGGAGCGCCGCACCGCCCGGCGTCCACCCCGCCGCGGCGGCGGTGGCGTCCGCGCGGCACCGACGGGGTGACGGGCTGGGCGCTGGTCACCCCGGCGGTGGTGCTGATCGGGATCTTCGGTCTGCTGCCGGTGTTGATGTCGCTGCAGCTGTCCTTCCAGCGCTCCGATCTGCTCACCCCGGAGACGCCGTGGGTGGGGCTGGACAACTACCGCAAGATGGCCGAGGACCCGGTGTTCCTCGACGCGATCAAGCACACGATCATCTACACCGCGCTGTTCGTGCCGGGCACGATGATCGTCGGCCTGCTGGCCGCGGCGGCGCTGAACCGGTCGGTGCGGTTCATCTCGGTGTACCGGACCGCCGCCTACATCACGATGGCGGTGTCGACGATCTCGCAGGGCATCATCTTCCTGTGGCTGACCGACCGGGACTACGGTCTGGTCAACGCCGCGCTGAACGCGGTCGGGGTGCCGTCGCAACCGTTCCTGGCCTCGCCGTCGCAGGCCATCTTCGTGATCGTCGCGATGACGATCTGGGGCTGGACTGGTTTCTCGGTGATCGTGTATCTGGCTGCGCTGCAGGGTGTTCCGCCCGAGCTGCACGAGGCGGCGGCCATCGACGGGGCGAAACCGTTCACCCGGTTCCGCACCATCACCGTGCCGCTGCTGGGCCCGGCGAACCTGTTCCTGCTGGTGTGGCTGACCATCAACGCGCTGCAGTTGTTCGACGAGGTGTACGCCACCACCCGCGGCGGCCCGCTGCGGGCCACCACGGTGATCGTCTACTACCTGTGGGATCAGGCGTTCGTGCACTTCGACGCCGGCTACGCCGCGGCAATGGCCTACGCGCTGTTCGTCGTCATCCTGATCGTCACAGCCGTGCAGTTCCGGCTCGCTCGCAGATATGCGCACCACCCATGACGACCATGACGGCGACGACGCGCCGGCGGCTGCCGTTCAGCCCCTGGCATCTGGTGCTGATCCCGCTGAGCTTCCTGCTGCTCGTACCGCTGCTGTGGATGCTGATCACCTCGCTGGAGACCGAGGGGGAGGCCAATCACTTCCCGCCGGTGCTGTTCCCGGCCAAGCCCCGGTTCGCGAACTACACCGAGGCGTGGGCGCAGGCGCCGTTCGGGCACTTCTTCCTCAACAGCCTGACGGTGACCGCGGTGGTGCTCATCAGCAACCTGGTGGTGTGCAGCCTCGCGGGATATGCGTTTGCGCGCATCGGCTTCCTGGGTCGCGGGGCCCTGTTCGTGACGTTGATGGCGACGTTGATGGTGCCGTTCCAGGTGACGATGATCCCGGTATTCCTGATCGTGAAGTGGTTCGGCGACAACGTGTGGGAGGGCCTGGGCATCGACCACATCGGTGCGCTGATGCTGCCCAACCTGGCGACGGCGTTCGGGATCTTCTTCCTGCGCCAGTTCTTCCAGACGGTGCCGGTGGAACTGGAGGAGGCCGCCCGCGTCGACGGCACCTCCCGGCTCGGGGTGTTGTTCAAGATCGTACTGCCGCTGTCGCTTCCGGCGATGTCAACGCTGGCCGCGTTGACGGTGCTGACGTCGTGGAACGACTTCCTGTGGCCGCTGATCGTGATCACCTCGCAGGATCAGATGACGATCCCGTTGGGGCTGAGCTACTTCCAGGGCGCGCACCACGTGCAGTGGCCGCTGCTGATGGCGGCCAACGTGATGAGCCTGCTGCCGATGCTGCTGGTGTTCGTCATCGCGCAGAGGTATTTCGTGCAGTCCGTGGCCAGTACCGGGATCAAGGGGTAGGGCGTTGGCAGAAGTCGAATTCCGTGAGGTGTCGCGGACGTATCCCGGCGGGGTCACCGCGCTCAACGGGCTGAATCTGACCGTGGGCGACGGCGAGTTCCTGATCCTGGTGGGTCCGTCCGGGTGCGGCAAGAGCACCGCGTTGCGGCTGCTGGCCGGGCTGGACAAGCCGACCGCGGGGGAGATCCGCATCGGCGGACAGGTGGTCAACACGCTGGGGCCGGGGCAGCGCGACATCGCGATGGTGTTCCAGAACTACGCGCTGTATCCGCACATGACCGTGTACCGGAACCTGGCCTACGGGCTGAAGCAACGCAAGACTCCGCGCGCGGAGATCGAGCGCCGCGTGCGGGAGACGGCCGAGCTGCTGCAGATCGGGGAGCTGCTGGACCGCAAGCCTGGTCAGCTCTCCGGCGGCCAGCGCCAGCGGGTCGCGATGGGCCGCGCGCTGGTGCGTGATCCGCAGGCCTTCCTGCTCGACGAGCCGCTGTCGAATCTGGATGCCAAGCTGCGCAACCAGGTTCGCGGCGACCTGAAGCGGCTGCACCGCGAGGTGCCGGTCACGTCGGTGTACGTCACGCACGATCAGGTGGAGGCGATGACCCTGGGCGACCGGCTGTGCGTGATGGCCGGCGGCGAGGTGCAGCAGATCGGCAGCACCGACGACGTCTACCACCGGCCGGCGAACACCTTCGTCGCCGCATTCATGGGAAGCCCGCCGATGAACCTGCTGCCGGGCGTGGTCCGTTCGGGTGCACTGCATCTCGGCGGTGCGGAGCTGCACGCGGTGCCGTGTCCGGACGGCCCGGTCACGGTCGGGGTGCGGCCGGAGCATCTGCAGTTGGGTGGCGCGCAGGCCGACGGCGCGGTGCCGGCCCGGGTGGATTTCGTCGAACCGCTGGGCAGCCACGTGCTGGTGACGGCGCTGGTCGACACGCCGGATCCGACGCGGGTGATCGTGCAGGCGCCACCCGGGACGGCGTTGGACGCCGGCACGCCGGTCGGGCTCCTGGTGCCGCCGGAGCGGACCTACCTGTTCGACGCGGAGACGGGGCAGGCGCTGCGCTGAGAGTTCGGTCGCCGAGTCAGGAGCGACTGTCGCGCTTGGCTTGTCGTCGTGCGCCCGCCGCCGTCGATGCCGCGTCGCGTTTCTTGCGTCCGGGGTTGGCCCGCGTGGCATCAGACCGGGGTGCCCTGCTGGCGCGGACCTTGCCGCGATCCCGCGGGGTCGGGGTGCTCGGTGCCGGCGTCTGTTGCGCGCGGGCGAGGCGTTCGGCCTTGAGTTCGACGGCACTGCGGCGGGCGACCTGGGCGAGTTGTCTGCTGACTCGGCTCAGGGCGTCCTCGAAGATCTCAGCGCGATCGGCGTTGCGGTCGTTGGCTTCTTTGGCCGCGGCCCGCGATCCTTTGGTGCCGACTTTCGCGGCTCCTGCGCGGCGGTACTTCCCGACGTGCTTGTTGCGCGCGCGGCGCACGCGAGCGTGCAACTCGAGCAGGTCGTCCTCGTCCAGGTCGGCCATCTGCCGAGGTTCGGTCGCGCGGACGACCTGGAAGTCGGCTTCGCTCAAAGACTGGAGCAGCTTCTGCATGGCGGGAGCGTACGCGCAGGAACGTCCCGTCAGGCAGCGTTCGGGACAACGGTCATGCGTTCACCAGCCGCCGATGCCGGGGCCGACGCGTACACCCTTGAAGCGGTCGGCCGTGGTGCCGGGCGTCGCGACCGGGGATTGACGGATGGCCCCGCCGGCGGGGGCGAGGATGTAGCCGTCGCGCACCTCGCCCTGGGTGGCGTCGCGGCGGACCTCGCCGGCCTGCGGGCTCTTCACCCACGGGCTGGGCTTGATGTCGTCGGCCTTGGCCAGTGCGCTGCCGAAGCTCAGGGCGCCCGCAGTCATGGCTGCGGCGAGTGCGACGAGCGTCAGCGCCGATCGCTTGGTCATCGACATGGTCAACGTGCCCCCCTTGATAGGTGTTTGCTCAGTGCGTCGTCCCCCGAGCGCAAGACGTTACCGGAGTGACTGCTGTTCTGTGCGGGCTATCCGCGGAGCCGGTGTTTGCCGGAGGTGGTGGAGTCGGCGGGGCACCGATGCTCGGCCCTGTGCACGAGAATGCCGTCAGGGCTGCGCACAGCCGTGACGGCACGGTCGTGCAGAGGGTGCAGACAGACAGTGCGGCAGACTTTTCTGATGTCCTCCATGCAGTCCCCGGCAGCGCGGGTCTTCAACGCCCTCAGTGACGTGCTGCGCCGTCCGGCGATGCGGCCGGTCACCCGGACGTTCAGCACGCTGCACGCCGTCGCCTACCGGCTCACCGGGGGCCGCGCGCAGAACCAGAAGTACCCGACGATGCTGCTGACCGTCACCGGCCGCAAGACCGGTAAGCCGCGCACTGTGCCCGTCATCTACATCAAGGACGGCGATCGCTTCGTCATCGCCGCGGCGTATTCGGGAAGTGACACCGACCCGGTCTGGTGGCGCAACCTGGAAGCGAATCCGACAGCCACCCTGGACGTCAACGGGGAGACGATCCGGGTCGACGCGGCGCCCGCCACCGACGAGGAGCGGCCCGAACTGTGGCGCCGCCTGGTCGAGATGTACCCCTACTTCACCGAGTACCAGAAGCGGACGACGCGGGAGATCCCGGTGATCGTGTTGACTCCTCGCTGACCACCGGGGTCGCCTCAGGGCCGCACCAGTGGCTTCCGCCCTGACGTTTGGCGCGGTACATGGCCCGGTCGGCGCGCTCGAGGGCTTCGTCGATGGCATCCGGCGTGAGCATGGCGATACCGATGCAGATAGTGCCCGGAGACAGAGCCTCGACGCGCTCCACCAATGTCTGCGCCATCTGTTGGGCCTGCGCCAGAGTCGTCCGGGGAAGCAGGACGGCGAACTCGTCGCCACCGATCCGGGCGAGGACGTCGGACAGACGCAGTCGCCGGCTGATGATGTCGGCGACGTTGCGCAGGTAGGCGTCACCCGCGCTGTGACCGTGTTGATCATTGACCTGCTTGAGACCGTCGAGGTCGATCATGAACACGGCTGCCTCGTCGACGTTCGCGTGCCGGCTTGCCCGCACCTTGTAACGCCGCAGTTCCTCCTCGAATCTGTTGCGGTTGTAGACGCCCGTGAGGGTGTCGAGCGTCGCCTGCCGTCGCAGCAGTTCCTCATCGCGGCGGCGCGCGGAGATGTCCTCGATGTGGGAGATGAATGCCTGCGGCTCACCGGAGTCGTCGTGGACCAGGAAGACGGAGAGCCGCACCCAGACGACGTGTCCGTCCCTGGAGTAGTACCGCTTGTCCATCTGGTAGCTGGCGATCTCGCCGGCGAGGAGTCGCGACGCCTCGGCGAGGTCGATATCGAGGTCATCCGGATGGGTGATGTCCTGGAACGTCAGTCTGGTCAGGTCCTCGGGCTCGTACCCGGCGATGCGGCAGAACTCCCGGTTGACCTTTTGAAAGCTTCCGTCGAGCCCGATGACGGCCATGCCGATCGGGGCGTTCGCAAAGGCCGCCGCGAAGGTCGCGTCGAGGCCCCCCGGCGCGGCGGCGGACGGCATCGCGACGTCGATCGACGTCGGGCGTTCTTCGATCTGCTGCTCGAGCACCGCGTGCGCCCGGACGTTCTCCATCGCCACCGAGGTCACGTCGGCCAGCGCCTGCAACAGAGCCAGCTCGTGTTGGGTGGGGCGCCGACGCTGCGCCCAGTACGCGCCGAGGGCGCCGACGGGATCCCGCCGGCGGATGGGCACCATGGCCAGGCTCTTGACGAAGGTCGGACGGTAGGCGTCGTGGGGGACGCGCTCGTCGGCGTAGATGTCGGGAATCACCGCGGGTTGCTTGTGCACCATCACCCATCCGCTGACGCACGCCTCCATCGGGAAGCGCCTGCCCTTCCACAGCGGCGTGACCGCATCCTCGTCGGCATAGAAGCACATGTCACGGTCACGGATCACGACCGTGGCCCCGTCGCAGCCAAGCATCTCCCGCGCGGTGGAGGCGACAATCCGTTGCACCTCGCTCGCGGTCCGTGACAGCGACAATTCCTGGATGACGTCGGTCAGCCGCGTCATCCCCCGCACATAGTCGGAGTCGGAGAAGTGCGGTGGTTGGTTATCGGCGGCAATCGGCGACTGCCCGTCGATCGGCGATGCGCCCGGTGTCATCGAAAGACCCCCTCGAGGCGTCGGCACACCCGTGAGAGTCAAGCGTAGTGCGTCGCTCAGCCCTGGAGTCGGCGTTTGATCCGGGTCAGCATCGCCGACATGCCGCGCAGCCGTAGCGGGCTGATCAGCGCGCCCAACCCGAGCGAGGTGTAGAAGTCATCGGGCACGGCGAGGATGTCCTCGGCCGACTGCCCGTCCAGGCCGGCCGCCAGGATCGCGGCGAACCCACGGGTGGTGGGCGCTTCGGCGGGCGCGCTGAAGAACAGCCGCACATGCTCGCGGTCGCCGGCGTCGACGTGGAGGAACAGCGGGGACTGGCACTCGGGTACCGGTTCCATCGCCGCCTCCTCCAAATCCGAAGGCAGCGCGGGTAACTCGTTGGCGAACTCCAGCAGCATCGCGAGCTTGTCCTGGCCTTCGACCTCCTGGAAGTCGGAGACCACCTCCGCAAGCGGCGCCGGCATGCTCATCGCTGCATCGTTCGCTCGCAAGCTTCGCTCACGGCGCCTCGCCGGGTTCTTCCCCGACGGCGACGGGCACGCGCACCGCGTTGCCCCACTCGGTCCACGAGCCGTCGTAGTTGCGGACGTTCTCGCGACCGAGCAGGTAGGTCAGCACGAACCAGGTGTGGCTGGACCGTTCGCCGATGCGGCAGTAGGCGATGGTGTTCACCCCGGGCTCGAGGAAGCCGTACAGCTCGTCGAGTTCGGCGCGGCTGCGGAACTTTCCGTTGTCCTGCGCGGCCTTGGCCCACGGCACGGACACCGCCGTCGGGATGTGGCCGCCGCGCAGCGCGCCCTCTTCGGGGTAGTCCGGCATGTGGGTGCGCTCGCCGGTGTACTCCTGCGGGGAGCGGACGTCGATCAGCGGTTCCTTGCCCAGCGCGGCGAGGACGTCGTCCTTGAACGCGCGGATCGGGGCGTCGTTGCGTTCGACGACGGGGTAGCCGGTGGTCTGCTTGGACGGCACGTCGAGCGTGGTGTCGCGGCCGTCGTTGATCCACAGCGAGCGGCCGCCGTCGAGCAGGCGCACATCGGGGTGGCCGAACAGCGTGAACACCCACAGCGCGTAGGCCGCCCACCAGTTGCTCTTGTCGCCGTAGATCACGACGGTGTCGTCGCGGGAGATGCCCTTGCGGTTCATCAGGTCGGCGAACTGTTCGCCGGTGATGTAGTCGCGCACGTGCGGGTCGTTGAGGTCGGTGTGCCAGTCGATCTTCACCGCTCCCGGGATGTGGCCGGTGTCGTAGAGCAGCACGTCCTCGTCGGACTCGACGATGGCCAGGCCCGGCCGGCCGAGGTTGCCCGACAGCCAGTCGGCCGTGACCAGCCGTTCGGGGTGGGCGTAGGACTGCAGAGCAGGCGTGGGATCAGGCGGTAGCGGCACGGGAGTCAGCCTACCGGCGAGCGGCTGCGCCTTCCTCACGCAACAGGGGCGAGGACGACGGCCGCATTGTGCCCTCCCATGCCCAGCGAGGTCTTCAGCGTCAACCCCGTCCGCATCGGCGTGAGCCCGTCCAGCAGGCGGGGATGGCCGGGGGCGACCGTCGGCGGGGCGGGCACCTGCTGCTGGCCGTAGCCGAGCGCCGCCGCGGCGACCTCGACGGCGGCCGCGGCGCCCTGGCAGTGCCCCGTCAGCGGCTTGACCGAATAGATGGAGGGCGTGCCGCCGAGCACCTCGTCGAGGACCGCCGCCTCGACGGTGTCGCACTGCTGGGTGCCGGGTCCGTGGGCGTTCATGTAGGTGATGTCGGCGGCGTCGACGCCGGAGGACGCCAGCGCGTCGAGCACGCATCGGTCCACCTCGGTCCGGGACGGATCGACCGAGGTGAGGTGGAAGGCGTCATGTGACATCGCCCCGCCCAGCACGTGCACGTAGGGCGCGTCGCTGCGTCGGGACAGCACGAACGCGACGGCGGCCTCGCCGGCCGGGAAGCCGCGGCTGCCCTGCTGGAACGGACGGCAGGCGTCCAGCGGGTCGGTGTCGACGACACCGACGCCGAGCCGGACGAAGTGCTCGACGTTCTCCGGGGTCAGCGACAGGTCGGTGGAGACGAAGACGACGTCGTCGACGATGCCCGCGTCCAGCCACATCTTGGCGGTGATGAGGGCGGCGTTGCCCGACGCGCACATGGCCGACACGTTCATGGCCGGGCCGTGAAAACCGTACTCCTGCATCAACATCGACACCGGGGTCGACGGCATCAGTGTCAGGTAGTCGCGGACGCGTCGGTTGGCGTGGTCCTTGAGATAGAACGTCCGCCACCCCTCGACCTCGGCGATCACGACCGCGTGCAGCAGGCCCACCCGGCGTCCGGGTGTCCACCCGCGCCTGCGGGCGTCGGTGATCGCTTCGCGTGCCGCGGCGCGCAGCGCCTGGCCGAAGCGGCTCAGACCGTCGCGCGGATCGCCCTCGTCGCTGATCCGGGACAGCCACGCGTCGTCGTTCCCGCCGGGCCCGAAGCCCGGGTACAGCGTCGCGGCCGGTTTGCCGCTCGCCAGCCCGTTCCACAATGTATGCCGTCCCCACCCGTAACCGGTGACAGCCCCGATTCCCGCGATGCCCATGTGCGCACTGTGCATGTGATCTCCCCTTGGTTGTGGCGTTGCCCCCGCGGGCCCCTAGCTCGATTAACACCCAATCGGCAGCAGATCACTAGCCCAAACGCCCGGTCGCGGCCATACTGGTGTACGGGGCGCATGTGACGCGGACTGCCAGATTTGCCGAGTGTGCTTGCGCAGCAAACGTTTTGTCAGGGGTAGGGTGAGCACAACGTCGCATTCGGCCGCAGGGGGCAACCCCGGACGCCACATAGATACCGCCGAGGAGCGATACCGTCGGCTGGTCGACCTGAGCCCGGACCCGATGTGCGTGCACTCCGACGGTCGGGTGGTCTACGTCAATCCCGCGGGTGTGCGGGGTTTCGGCGCCGACAGCGCCGAGCAATTGGTGGGGCGTCCGATCCTCGACTTCGTCGATCCCGACTCGGTCGGCTCGATGCTGGAACGCATCCTCGCGCTGTCCGGCGAAGGGGACAGCTCACCGGCCTCCGAGGCCGTGCTGCGTCGCCTCGACGGCAACCGGCTGGAGGTCGAGGCGGTATCGGTGTTGACCACGTGGGACGGTGAGCCGGCCTACCAGGTCATCTTCCGCGACCTGACCGCGCAGAAGGCTGCCGAGGCGGCACTGCGCTATCAGGCGGCGCTGGTGAACCACGTCAGTGACGCGATCATCGCCACGACGGCAGACGGCGTCGTCACCAGTTGGAATTCGGCCGCGGCGGCGGTGTACCGCCGTCCGGTGGAGCGGGCTCTCGGCCTGCCGCTCGTCGAAGCTGTCGACGGCGACGTCGACCTGGCGGGCATCGTCGCCGGCGGCGGGGTCGTGCATGCCAGGCACCGGGCGGCGGACGGGTTCCCCGTCAACGTCCGGCTGTCGGTCACCGCGATGGACGGCGGCTACGTGGTGCTGTGTTCGGACTACACCGCGCAGCGGCGCGCCGAGGTGCACTTCCAGTCCGTCGTGCGGTCCCTGCACGACGGCGTCGTGGTCCTCGACCGTCACGGGACGCCCCAATCGATCAACCCGGCGGCCCGTCGCATCCTGCGGTTGGGTACCGAGGATCTGGTCTCCGACTACACCGGCGGCGCGCTCACCTTCCCGGTCTTCAATCGGCGGGGCGTCAAGATCGGCGACAACGAACTGGGTTCGGTGAAGCTGATGTTCGCCAACGCCCCGCTGGAGAACATGGTCGTGGGCGTCGAGCGGGCGGACGGCACCCGCGCGTGGCTGTCGGTCAACTGCTGTCTGCTCGACCCGGCCGACGCGGAGAACTCCGCCCTTCTGGTGTCGTTCGCCGACATCACCGCGGAGCACAACGCCAAAGCCCACCTCGCCTATCAGGCCCACCACGATCCGCTGACTGGGTTACCCAACCGCGCGCAGATCGAGGCGAGACTCGTGCGGTCCGCGAGGACCGATGCCCAGCCGTTGGCGGCGGTGCTGTTCGTCGATCTCGACAACCTCAAGGCGATGAACGACGACCTGGGCCATCACGCCGGCGACGGCGCGCTGCGGGAAACCGCGCGACGGCTGCGCAACAGCGTGCGCGACGTGGATTTCGTGGGCCGGCTCAGTGGCGACGAGTTCGTGGTGCTGCTGTACGGATCGTTGGACCGCGCGGCGCTGGAAGGCCTCACCTCACGCATGCACGGCGAGTTCGCGGAACCGATCTATGTCGACGGAAGGCTTCGCAGGGTCAGCGTCAGCATCGGGGTCACCGAGCTGTCGGCAGCGGACGAGCGCGACGTCGAAGACATCCTGCGCGACGCGGACGCGGCGATGTACCAGGCCAAGATCCTGCGCCGGGGAACGTCTTTCGCGTGACGTCGACGCCGCTAGCCGGCGGCGCTGTCGGGTAGACGTTTCAGCAGGCTGCGGGCCGCCGCCGCGACGCGGGTGCGGTCGAAGGTGATCACCGACTCGAAGCGCCGGTCGCCATCGGCTACCGGCGGCAGCTCGCCGGGCTGTTCGCGCGCGATCAGCGCCGCAGCGGTGTCGGGCCCGAGCACCAGCACGGTCCATTCGGTGGCCAGGGGATCGTCGCGAGTGACGGCAACCCCTCGGATGCCCGGTTCGGGTTCTTCGGGGATGTTCTCGCCGAACACCACGACCAGCGGTGAGCGCTGCGCGATCTGCGTGTACATGTCACGGGTCGCGCCGCCGAAGTTGCCCGCGTTCTGCACGGTCGCCAACACCATCGGCGTGCTGTCGGCAGTCAGGGCCAGACGTTCGATGTGCCGGCACAGTTCGTGCAGCGTCTGCTTGCGCACCGTCCGCTGCACCAGACCCGGGGTGGCGAGCTCGAACACCGAGGGGCTGGTCGACTCCAGCGCGCGTGACGTCCACGAGGGCAGCGCCCGGACGTCGGGCACGGTGGTGAGCGCGCCGGGATGGCCGAACAGGTATCCCTGGCCCAGGGTGGCGCCGTAGGCCAGTGCCTGTTCGAGGTGCAGTTCGGTTTCGATGCCCTCGGCCAGAATGGTCGCGCCGGTCCGTTCGTGGTGACCGATGATCGCGGCGACGGTGCGGGCCTGGACGTCGTCGGGTTGGTGCTGCACCAGCCCCATGTCCAGTTTCAGGATCTCCGGGGAGATGATGTCCAGCAGCGCCAGCGAATCACGTTGGGCGCCAATGTCATCGAGAGCGATCATGAAGCCGTGCGCGCGCAGCGCGTCCACCTTGCGCAGCAGCGCGCGGGGGTTGTCGAGCAGTCCGCGCTCGGTGAGTTCGAACATCAGGTGGAAGGCGCCGGCCGCCTCGGCGACGGCGTCGTCGTCGAGGTCCAGATCCTCGGTCGACGGTTCGCAGTTGATCAGCAACAGCATCCCGGGTGTGCTGTTGCCGCGCAGGGCGGCGTCGGCGGCGCGGCGGATGCACTCCCGGTCGAGCACGTCCAGCGTGCCCCTGCGGGCCGCGTGGGCAAAGACCTGCAGCGGGCCGGTCCCGTCGAGATGGGGCCACCGCGCCAGGGCCTCGTAGCCGACGACGGTTCCTCCGGGGAGTGACACGACCTGTTGAAAGCTCGGGATCAGGCCGCTCCCTACCGCGGCATGATCGAGGAGGTCCGTCACGGTTCGCCTTGTTTTTCGGGGTTTTGACGTCCAGCCTAACCAGGCTTATGGCTGCCGGGGCAAACCCTGCGCCGAGATGTTGCGTGGTCGTTACTCGAGATGGCCGCAGCAGGGCAGGGCGGGGTGGGTCTGTTCGTAGCGGTCGGGGCGGGCGGCAAAGGTGATGACGGACAAGGTGATCAGCACCAGTGCGGCGACGGCGGCGATCTTGGTGGATCGCTCGACGTGGTAGAGGCCGTGCCGCATGTCTTCGCGGGCCTGCTGGATGGCGCCCCAACTGCCGTGGCGCAGCGGGTTTTCCAGGAAGTGGTGGCAGGCGATGGCCAGGCCGAAGGACAGGGCCAGCGCGCCGGCGTAAAAGTAGACGCTGGTGTCCATCACGGTGCCGAGCAGGACGATGACGGGCCAGTGCACCAGGTAGAGCGCGTAGGAGAGGTCGCCGAGGTAGGTGGCTGCCTGGTTGCGCAGCAGGGGCTGGAACATCGGTTCGCTGCCGACGCCGGCGGCGATCACCATTGCGGCGCCGGCGACGGGGAGCAGGGCCCAGGGGACGGGGAAGCCGGCGGAGTCGGGGGCGATGAGGACCAGGCCGGCGGCGATGAGCGCGACCCCGGCCCAGGACAGCAGCGGGCGCAACCAGACCGGGGTGGTGGTGAGGACGGCGACGGCGGTGGCGAGCAGGGCGCCGACGCCGAGCTCCCAGGCGCGGGCGAAGGTGTTGTAGAAGGCGCTGTGCGGGGAGACCGCGGTCTGGTAGGTGGCCCAGGCCAGGGACGCGGCGGTGAGCAGGCCGCTGGTGGCGGCGACCAGGCCGACCCAGCGGTCGCGGCTCCAGGCCCGGCGGACGACCAGCGCGGTGACCGCGAGGATCAGTAGCGGCCACAGCAGATAGAACTGCTCCTCGATGGACAGCGGCCAGTAGTGCTGCAGCGGGGAGTCGGGTTCGGCGCCCTGTGCGGCGAAGTGCCAGTTGGCGAGGAAGGCGAACGAGAACAGGGCGTCGATGCCGATGTCGCGGGCGCGGTCGGGCAGCAGGATCAGCGACGCGACGTAGGTGGCGATCAGGACGGCGATGGCGGTGGGCAGGATGCGGCGGGCCCGGTCGAGCCAGAAGCGGCCCAGGGACACGGTTCCGGTGGGTTCGGCACTGCGCAGCAACATGTCGGTGACGAAGAACCCGGAGATCACGAAGAAGACGTCGATACCGACGAAGCCGCCGCGCGGCCAGCCGGTGAGGTGGGCGGCCAGCACAGCCAGAACGGCCACAGCTCGCAAACCCTGAATGTCCAGACGATAGTTTGCTCGTTCTGCACGTCGACGACGACGTGACGACGATTCCCGAAAACGGTCCAGCGCAGTAACCATGACATCCCCCCGGTGGTCATTATGCGGCTACGTCAGATGATCGCTGATGAACCACAGCTGGTTCTACGGCAATACACAGTGATCTGAGTCACGCCCGGGGTTCGGGAAGGGGGGTTACTTCCGGGCAGCCGTGCCGCGTCGGCGCGACAGCAGCACAGCTGCCAACGCGATGACGGCCAGGATCGCCGCCGCCGCGACCGCGAGCGGTACCCACGATTTCTGCGCCGCCGCGGCCGGGGCTTCGGCAGCGGCCTGAGGGTCGCCCGCCCGCACCGCGACGTTCGTCGGCACGCCGGCCGCCCCGGCGGCGAGCACGTCACCGGTGAGGGCCGACCAGCCGCCCTGCTGGCGGTCGATGTAGTCGAGCAGCGGGTCGATCAGCCGCCAGTCGTCGGTGGTGGTGACCAGCACGACGGTGCGCCCACGCGCCTGGTCGGCGAAGGCCTGCACCAACCCGAGGCCGTCGGCGATGTCGGCGCGCAGTTCGGTCGGCAGGCCGATGTCGACGGTCGCGGCGTCACCGCCGACGGGCGGATCGAGGGTGGTGTCGGCGATGGCGGAGGACTTCGCGACGATCAGCGCACCCGAGCGCGAATCCGCCGCGGTCTGCACGTCGACCACCTGAGGCGTCAGCTGCTGACTGGTCAGCCGCGCGATGGCGTTGATGATGCGGGCGGCGTAGACCAGCTGGCCGGGATTGCTGCCGTCCATCGCGACCATGAAGCTGGGGCTGAATTCTGATGGGAGAGAGGTGAATCCGCCTGTGGGAGTGCCGCCGCGGCGCAGCGTCAGTGTCGACGTCGGATCGACCTGGAAGGTGATCGGGGCGATCAGCGGACCGCAGGTCTGGTGCGGGGTGTAGGTCAGCGCCATGTCGAGACCGAGGTACTGCGTCAGCGCCTTGCCCTGCACGTCGAACGTCGCGTCGAGGCGGCCGCTGTCGTTGAGCGCGGCCCGGTACAGCACCCGGTCGTTGGACCGGATGACGATGCTGGCCGCATCGTCGGTGGGTACCGGGGTGTAGTCGGCGAGCAGGTGCACACTGACCGCGTCCACGCGGCCGATGCCCAACGCCGAGCGGTCCACGCCGACGGTGACGGTGCCGGTGCGCAGCACGTCCGTCTTGCCGGACATCTTGAGCTGATCGAACGTGAAGGTGTCGCCGCTCAGCGTCGGGCCGGCGCCGGCCTGTTCGACGCGGGCGCTGGGCGTCTGCACGAGTGTCTGCAACTGGTTGACGAGCAGCCCGACCTGCGTGGTCAGTTCGTCGCCGTTGCCGCTGACCCGCAGGCGGGCGTCCGGGCTTCCGGGCGCCTCCACCGTCAAGCCGGCCCGGCCGCCGGACTCGACGACGACGGTGCGCGCGAACTGCCCGGCGGGCGGCGGCGTCGCGCCGCGGGGCTGGGTGATGACGTCGACGGCCAGTGGCTGCGAGTGGTAGAGCCGGGTCAACGTCGAGACGAGGGACAGCACCGACTGTTGTTCGGCGGTGTTGGCATCGGTGGGGGTGTAGATGCTGACCCGTTCGAGCACCGGGGGGAAGAAGGTGGCGACGGTGCTGGCGGGCACTTCGGCGCCGGTGAAGACCGTCGACAGGCCGCTGAGGGCGAGCTGCTGGAGAGGTCCGCAGAAGCCGTCGCGGTTGTCGGTGGCGCGCAGCGTGAAGGTGAGGGTGACCGAGGACGAGCGGGCCGGCGCCGCGGAGATGTCGACGTCGAGGGGAGTCTGCGGCGGTGCGGTGGCCGCCGGCGGGAGCGGGATGCTGGTGAGCAATGTCCCGTTGGCGTCGGTGATCTCGAGGAAACCGGCGTCGACGTTCATCGGCGCCTGGATCGTGCCCAGCAGCCGCGAGGCCGTCAGGCCGGCGGGCGCGGGCACGGTGACGCTGGTGGGACTGTCCGGGCCCAGATAGAGGCCGTCGTTCACCCCGAGCGTCCGCCACGCCAGCGTGACTGCCGGCGTTTGGTCAGCGGTGTTGCTGGGTTGAGCATGCCCGATCGCGATCACCGGTGTGAACGCTATTGCTGGGGCGAGGACCATTGCCACCGACAGCAGGATCGCCGACAGCGGCCGACGCGGCATCACCGATCTCCGTCGGTAGCGATTGTTTCCGACACCTCGGCGAAAGCGCGGACGTACAGCGACATTTGCGCGGAAGGGGAGGAAGTCGATCGTCGTCGCACGCGTTTTCTACTTTCCCGCCATCGAGCTCCAAAAGGGCAACAGTGGTAGGACTATACCGGCGTAACAGCAGGGTGGACGTGATATCGATCGGCCGTTACATCACGGTATTTCGCGGCGAATCCGTGATCGAACGGGTGCGGCGTATCACCGTCAGAGCTACGGCAACTGAGATAGCGTGAGCGCACCGGTGTGCTCGGGTGACGCGTGAACGGCGCGCACGGGGAAAGGTCGCTGCGTTGAAAGGTCACCATTGACGTACCAGGACTTCACGCGGATTCTGCGGACCCGCTGGAAAATCATTTGCGGCGTTTTCCTCATCGCCGTCCTCGGTGCGGTCGGTTATCTGTTGCTCGCCGCACCGCAATATCAGGCGACGACGCGGCTGTTCGTGTCGACCACCTCTGACGGCACCAACACACAGACCAACGACGGCGGACTGTTCGCCCAACGTCGCGTGCTGTCCTACACCCAGCTGCTGCAGGGCGCGCTGCTGGCGCAGCGCACGATCGACAAGCTCGGCCTCGACATGACCGCCGCCGAGTTGCAGGCCGAGGTCACCGCGGTCGCGCCGACGGACACCGTGCTGATCGACGTGACCGTGCAGGACTCCTCGCCGACGCGGGCCCGCGACATCGCCAACACCCTGTCCGACGAATTCGTGGTGATGGCCGCCGCGCTGGAGACGCCGGATCTCGGCGCCCGGCCGAACGCGCAGGTCGTCGTCCAGCAGCGTGCCGGCGTCTCCGAGGATCCGGTGTCGCCGAACAAGGCGCGCACGCTGGGCGTCGCGGGCGTGGTCGGGCTGCTGCTCGGCGTGCTGGCCGCTCTGGTGCGGGATCGTCTCGACCCCACGGTCAGGCGCCCGGAGATGGTGGAGAGCGCCACGGGCGTCGGGGTGGTCGGCGAGATCCCCGTCGAGGCCGGCCACGGCGACGGACCGCTGGTCGCGTTCGGGCGTGACGACGCGACGGTCGCCGATGCGTTCCGCGAACTGCGGACCAATCTGCAGTCTCTCGAAGTCGAGCCCGGGCCTCGCGTGCTGCTGGTCGCGAGTTCGGTGGCCGGCGAGGGGCGCACCACCACCGCGGTCAATCTCGCGCTCGCACTGGCGGAGGCCGACCACTCGGTGGTCGTCGTCGACACCGACCTGCGACGGCCCCGGGTCGCGTCGTGCCTGGACGTGCCGGGGGAGGTGGGTGTGAGCACCGTGCTGGGCGGCGGCGCGGAGCTGTCGGCCGCGCTGCAGCAGACGCGGTACGCGGGAGTGTCAGTGCTCGCCGCCGGCGAGGTCTCCGCCAACCCCACCGAGGTCCTCGGCACTCAGAGATTCCGAAATCTGCTCGAGCAGTTGAGCGGTCGCTTCGACTACGTCGTGCTCGATTCGCCGCCGCTGGAGGTCAAGGACGCGGCGATCCTCAGCGCCTCGGTGCAGGGCGTGCTGCTCGTCGTGCGCTACGGGCACAGCGCCCGCAAGCAGCTCGCCGCCACCGTCGCCACGTTGAAGCGCGCGGGTGCGCCTTTGGTCGGGGCCGTCGTGATGGTCCCCGCCGGCAAGGCCGCCCGCGGCGGCCGCGCCCGGCGCCTCGGCGCGCATCAGAGATAAGCGGGCGAGGTCATGCGCCACACCGTGTTCGCGCCGGCCCCCACGGGTCTGGACGCGCCGAACGCCGGGGTGCGCTATCCGCGTCTGGAACGCCACGCGCTGACCTGGCTGATCATCCTGGCGATCGCTCTGGTCGTCGTTCCGGAGGCCATCAACCACGTCTTCGTCAAGCATTCGCCGGACCTGCCGCCGCTCGAGGATTCCGCAGGCTCCTCGGAGGTCCCGCTGGCCCACCTCGCCCGCCTGGGTGGATCGGCGGTGCTGCTCGCCTACACCTCCGCCGTGGTGCTGCTGACTCGCGGCCGTCCGGACCGCGGCATCGTGGGCCTGCTGATCCTGCTGCTCGCGGTCGACGTGCCCTACATCCTCAGCCCGTCACCGCCGCCGACGGCCGACGTCCCGAAGATCCTGCTGGCGAACCTGTTCGTCGTCGCGCTGTGGAAGACCGGGGCCTCGATCGACGCGCTGAAGTGGTTGCCCGTCCTGGCCACCGGTATCGGCGTGTACTCACTGATCGGCGGGCTCATCGCGCCGGACTACATGATGTACAACATCGTCTCGGAGAAGGCGATCATCGCCGGCTGGGAGCTGGCCGGGCCGTTCGGCCACGGCAACGTGCTCGGAATGTATTGCGCGGTGGCCTTCTCGCTGGTGCCGTTGATCCGTGGGCTGCGATGGCAGCTGTTCTGCGGCGCCGTCCTGTTCACCACGATCCTCGCGTCGGCGTCACGGACCGCGGTGATCGCGGCGGCGCTGGTGCTGCTGTGGTGGTCGGCCTGCCGGATCCGGTCGATGGTCAACGTGCGGTTCGCCGGCACCGTGTTCGTCAGTGTCACCGCGACGACGATGTTCGTCCTGCCGTTCCTGCCCTGGGATCCGCACGCGTTCACCGACCGTGCCGCGGTGTGGGTGGCGAGCCTCGCCGAGTGGCAGCGCTCCCCGCTGGTCGGCCTCGGGGTCAACTGGTTCCTCACCGACGCTCAGTCGAACGCCAACGTCGCCGCGTGGGCGTATGTGGGCACGGGCCACAACCTGATCATCGACACATTGGTGAAGTCCGGGTTGATCGGCGTGGCGGTGCTGGCTCCGGTGATCGTGCTCGCGATCCTGGCCGCGCGGGCGCTGACGGCGACGAACCAGCAGATCGCGTTGTTCGGTTACCTGGGGGCGTTTTTCGTCGCCGCGTCGACCGAGGCGGTGTGGGCTCTGCTTCCGAACCTGCAGCTCTTCCCGATCAGCGGCATGATCTTCGCGATCCTGATCCTGTCCCGGTACAGCAGGCCGGTAGCGCAGGCGCCGATATGACGACGGCGCCCGCGGTCAGCGTGGTGATCCCGACCATCGTCCGGCCCAGTCTGCGGCGTGCGGTGGAATCCGCTCTGGCGCAGACTGTTCCGCCGTTGGAGGTCATCGTCGTCGTCGACGCGCCCGGAGAGCCTGACCTCCCCGATTCCGCTGCCATTCGGGTGATCACCACGCCGGGGCGGGTGGGGCCGAGCCGGGCCAAGCACCTCGGCATCGAGGCGGCCTCGGGCACCGTGATCGCGCTGCTCGATGACGACGACGTGTGGCTGCCCGAGAAGCTGGAGCGGCAGTTGTCGGCCGCTCCGTCGGGCGACGAGTGGATCATGTCGTGCCGGTTCCGCCGCCTTCTCGAGGGCGGCGAACCTGTGGTCGGGCCGCGCACGCTGATCGGTCCGCACGAAGCGGTCGCGCCGTATCTGTTCGAGATGCGGGAGCGGCAGGCGTTCAACATGGTGCAGACCTCGACGCTGGTGTTCCCTCGCCACGTGGTGCAGACGGTGCCGATGTCGGTGGCCGAGGGATCGATCCATGACGATCCGAAGTGGTTGATGGAGGTGCGGCGGGTCTTTCCGGAGTTGCCGATCATCCAGCTGCCCGACCCGCTGGTCGACATCGTGTGGACGGCGGTGTCGGTGTCGCGGGCCGGGGTGGACCGCAGCGCGGAGTACATCGACTGGGGGCGGCGGGAGCTCGCCGGTGAATCGCCCCGCGTACGGGGCGATTACATGCTGACCTCGGCGGTCGGGTCGGCCCTGGGGGCGGGATCGCTGCGCGGCGTGCTGGCGGCGATCAGAGCGGGCGTGCGCTACGGCCGGCCCGGCTCGCTGGCGTGGGCCAGCGCGGCCAAGTCCCTGCTGCGGCTGCGTCAGCAGCAGGCCCGCTGATGTCTCCGAGCTTCGCACGGAACACCTTGCTGGGCTTTGCGTCCGGAGCCGCGGTGGCGCTGGCGGGGTTCGTCGGCAACGCGATCGTCGCGCGGCTGCTGGGTCCGGAGCGGCTGGGCGTGTTCGCCTACGTCGTCTGGTGTGTGACGGTCGCGGCGACGATCGCCGCGGTCGGGATCGACGTGGTGCAGCAGCGGTTCATCCCGAACCTGCGCGCCGAGGGGCGCAGTGACGAGGCCGAGGGGCTGATCGGGGCGACCACGCGGTTCTCGATGGCCGCGATGACGGTGGTCGGCGTGGTGCTGGTCGGCTACCTGTGCGGGCCCGGGACAGGGGCGCTGGCGGGCACCTCCCCTGAGGTGGTCATCACCGTCGCCGCCGTCTGGTTCGTGTCCTGGAAGCTCGGCGACCTGTACCTGTTCTATCTGCGCGGCGAACAGCACTTCGGCGAAGTGGCCAAGCTGTCGGCCGTCTCGGCGCTGCTGAAGGTGTCGACGATGGCGTTGGGCGCGTGGCTGTTCGGGATTCCGGGGGCGCTCGCCGGTTACATCGCCGGCAACCTCATGCCGGCGAGCCGGGTGTTCCGATTGCTGCGCAAGAAACCGCGCGTCGGCTCGGCGCTGCGCCGTGAGGTCGTGAAATTCGCGTTGGGCAGCTGGGCGGTGGGCGTCATCGGCAGCCTGGTGTTCGGCCGCACCCAGGTGGTGTTCCTCGAGCACTACACCGGCCTGACCGCGGTCGGATTGTTCGCCGCCGCGGTGACGGTGGCCGAGATGGCGGTCCAGCTTCCGCCGCTGCTGCTGTCGGCCCTGTTGCCGCGATTCAGCGAACAGCACGGCATGGGCGCCGAGGAGCACATGCTGCGGCTGTACCGGACGACGACGGCGCTGATCGCGATGGTGATCGTGCCGCTGTGCCTGGGGCTGGCCGCCGTGGCGCCGGTGCTGATTCCGGCGCTGTTCGGCGACGCGTTCGCCGACGCGGTGCCCGCCGCCTCGGTGCTCCTGGTGGCCGCGGCCATCAGCAGCCTCGGCGTCACCACCTTGTATCTGCTCTACAGCACCGGCAAGACCGGTCTGCTGGTGATCTCGAACGCCGCCGGGCTGGCGATCACCGTCGTGCTGGGTTTCCTGCTGATCCCACGGTTCGGGCTGATGGGCGCCGCCTGGTCCCGCGGCATCGCGCAGGTGCTGGTCGTTCTCGTCGAAACCTGGTATGTGACACGGCGTCTGGCGTTCCGGCCGCCGTACCGGGTGCTCGGCGCTCTCACCGTGGCCGCCCTGGCGCAGGCCGCGGTCGCGTACCTCATCACCGTGCAGTGGGGCGGTTCGATCTCGTTGGTGGCGTCCATTCCCGCCGCGATCGTCGTGTACTTCCTTGCGCTGCGCGCTTTGTCGGTGACGTCGATGGTGGATCCCGGGCTGATGAACCGGCTGGTCGAGCGGGCGCCCGAGCACCGCAGACCCGCGGTGCGCAAGATCCTGAAACTCTAGCCGCCGCTCAACGGATCGGCCGCGGTGTCGATCAGCGCGACCGCGGCCAATTTGAGGCTGCCGTCGGTGCGTAGCACGCCGAAGTTGTCCTCGATCTCGTCAGGATCTGTTCCGCCGTCCACCAGTTCGTAGTAGATGAGCGGGCCGGCCCAGTCCCACGTGTCGACGTGCTGACGCGCTTGCAGCAGCGTCACGGCCTGGTCGTGCTCGGACACCGCGTAGGGGCCGGTCCCGGTCGGAGCCCCGTACTCGGTGATCCACACCTTCTTGTCGCCGTCGCCCCGCGCCACCATCAGGTCGTGCAGCGCCGGGAGGTCGCGGAACCCGCCGGTGGTCCGCTGCGACCGGCCGAACGGCATATACGGAAACGTGTAGGGGTGCACGGCGATTCCGTCGGCGATCTGTGCGGCCCCGTCGTCGTAGAGCCGGCCGAGGTAGGTGACGGGATCCACGTCGGCGGTGGGGCTGCCGTAGGTGGGCGAGAGTCCGCCGATCAGCAGGGTGGCCTTCGGGTCGACCCCGCGCACCGCGTCGGCGGCCGCACGAAACAACCGGCCGTACTCGGCGACGTCGGGGGCGGGCGGCCAGAACTTGCCGGTGTTGGGTTCGTTCCAGACCTCCCAGTGATGCACCCCGCGCGCGGCGTACCGCTGCGCGGCGACGCGGGCGAAGTTCGCGAACGCCGCCGGGTCGTCGGGTCGCGCGCGGTTCGAGCCGGTCGCGCCGGTCGTCCAGGGCGGGCTGAAGGCCAGTACCAGCAGCACCCGCATCCGGTGGGCGAGCGCACGGTCGACGAGTTGATCGGTCGAGGTCCAGTTCAGTTGATTATGAACCGGTTCCAGCACCGACCAATCCACGTCGACACGCACCCAGGTGACCTTCATCGCCGCCAGCGCGTCGAACTGGTCGTCGAGCGACGCCGAGTCGGCGCCGCGGTAGTGCACGGTCATCCCGATGGGGACGGCCGCACCCAACGGCTGGCAGGCGGTGACCGAACCGGCGATCACCAGAAGGCACAGCAGAAATCGGCTAGCGAAGGATCGCACGGGTGTCGGCTTCCCGGGTGAACGGCCGGCCCACCAGTCCCTCGGCGCGGCCGATGAGCAGCGCCAGCCCGTCGCGGGGGCCGAACTTCGCCGGGTTGCGCAGCGGCATCAGTGCCGCGGCCACCAGGTGGGCGGTTTTGTACCACAGCGGGTAATGCCATGTGCGGAGCACGTTTCCGGCGCCGCGGCCGTAGTTGCGGAGCTTGCGGCGCCGTTCGTCAGGCGGCAGGTGGGCGAACTCGGTCTGAGCGTGCACCACGATGTCGTCTGCCCACACGATCGTGAAGCCGTCCCGGGCTGCCATGCGCAGGAGCAGGTCGGGGCCTTCCGCCGATTGCCACGGGGTGTCGGCGCCCGACCCCCGATGCGGGTCGAACCCGCCGACCGCCGCGTACGCGTCGCGACGGAACAGAGTGGCAGGCTCGATCGCGCCCCACGCGCTGCGTTTGGTCAACGGGGTTCCCGGCGCGGGCAGCGGATTGCGCGGCCCCTCCCGGTCGATGAGCCGGCCCGCACACACCGTCGCTGACGCGACGCAGTGCTGCGCGACGCGCTCGAGGAAATCGGCGTCGACGCGGCTGGTGTCGTTGGGGAACCACAACCAGTCGACGTCGTCGCCCAGCGCCGTCGCGGCGGCGTTGCGGCCGTGGGAGATGCCGCGGGCACTGATCACCGTTCGGATGGTCAACGTGTCGGAGAACGAGGCGACGAGCGCGTCGAGCTCCGGGGCATCGGCGGGGTCGTGGTGGGCGATCGCCACGGCGGCCGGCGGCCTCGTCTGCGCCGCGAGGTCACCGAGGAGGGCGCGCAACGGCTCCCACCGTCCCACCGTGGTGACGGCGACGCCGATGCGCGGTTTCGGCGCCTGGGGGCCCATGGCCGGAAGCGTAATCCAGGTGCACCGGTGAATCCGGTAATCGACCGGCAAACGAACGTCGTGAACTGGTCTCAGCGGCTAGCATGACTTCCGTCGCACGTCACAACGCTTCGCGGCGAAATTGGTGATGGCATCTCGGATTGCCGAGCCACGGTCATGGGGGGATGCCGAGATGCGGTTCGCGTTCCTGACCGAGTTGTATGCGCCGAGCGTGGGCGGGCAGGAGGTCTTCTTCCAGGAACTGGGGGAGGCGATGGTCCGGCGCGGCCACACCGTCGACGTGTACTGCATCGGCCATGTCGGCGGGCTCGCCGACGTCGAGGTGATCAACGGTGTCACCCTGCATCGCGAGGCGAACTCCGGGCGCTACAAGGCGCCCCGGATCAAGGCCCTGCGGCGAAACTGGTCGGACATCGCCCGATACAGCGCACGGATCCGTCGTGTCGTTGCACGGGGTGAGCATGACTTCTACCTGCTCAACGAGTGGCCGCTGATGCACGTGCTGGCCCTTCCCGGCAAAGTTCGACCACGAAGTGCGTTGCACTGGTGCGAGATTCGGGAAGACCCGCTGCTGCGCACCCTGCAGGCACAGTTCCCCAAGATGGTGGGTTCCAATTTCGCGGTGGGGGAGGCGGTCGCCGCCGCCATCACCGAGCAGTCCGGGCGGGAGTGCGGGGTGCTGCCCAGCGGCATCCAGGCGGAGCGGTACCGCGTGGCCCCCGGCGACGAGCGCTCCGGCGCGCTGTATGTCGGGCGCCTGGCGCCGCACAAGAACCTGCCGCTGCTGATCGACGCGTTCGCGCTGGCCGCCGAACGCGGGTTCGTCGGGGATCTGGTGATCGCCGGTGACGGACCGTCCCGCGAGGATGTCGAAGCCTCTGCCCGCCGAAACCCCGCCGCGTCGCGCGTGCGCGTCCTGGGTTCGGTGGACGAGGCGCAGAAAATCGAGCTGCTGTCGACGTCCTCGGTGCTCGGCATGCCGAGCCGCCGCGAGGGCTTCCCCCGGGTGATCGCCGAGGCGATGGCCAGCGGCCTGCCCGTCGTGACCGCGAATTTCTCCGAGAACGGCGGCAAGGACGTGGTGAAGCAGTACGGCGCGGGCCTGGTGTGCGGCACCGAACCCGCCGATTTCGCCGATGCATTGCTCGCCGCGCAGGCAGGCTGGGACGGGTACTCGCGGGCCGGCCTCGCGGGCGCGGCTGACCTGGACTGGTCGCACATCGCGGAGAAACTCGAGAAGCACGCCGAACGCACGGTCGACATGAGGGGTAAGACGCGATGAAGGTGATGGTCACGGGCGGAGCGGGTTTCGTCGGCAAGGAGCTGGTGCAGACGCTGCGCGGCAGCGCCGAGGTGCTGGTCGCCGATCTGCTGCGCTACGGCACGCCCGACTGGCTCGCCGGCGATCTGGACGGATTCGCGTTCGAGCGCGTCGACATCCGGGACGCCGCGGCGACGGCGGCGGTCGTGGAGAAGTTCGCGCCGGACGTCGTGGTGCACCTGGCGGCCATTCACTACATCCCCGAGTGCGACGCCGATCCGGCGAACGCGGTTGCCACCAACGTGACCGGTACGGTCAATGTGCTGTCGGCGCTGGCGCCGGGGACGCGCTTCGTGTTCGCCAGCAGCGGTGCGGTGTACCGGCCGGACGAGGCGCCGCACCGAGAGCTGAGTTCCGTGGTGGAGCCGGTCGACATCTACGGCATCACCAAGGACCAAGGCGAGGACTACGTCCGGATGTTCGCGGAGAGCCGCGGGATCGCCGGGGTGATCGTGCGGCTGTTCAACGTGATCGGGCCCGGGGAGACCAATCCGCATCTGTTGCCTGCGATCGTCGTGCAGCTGCGTGACAAGCCCGACGCGATCAAGCTGGGCAACACCTGGCCGAAGCGGGACTACATCGACGTGCAGGACGCCGCGGGCGGTTTCGCCGCGGTGGCGCTCGGCGCCGCCCCGGAGCCGGGCGGGTACGAGATCGTCAATCTGGGCAGTGGGCAGCAGTATTCGGTCGACGACATCGTGAACCGGATGAAATCGGTGCTCGGCCTGGAGTTCGAGGTGCGGCAGGACCCGAGCCGGATGCGGGCGGTCGACCGGCCGTATCTGGGTGCGGACATCTCGCGGATCGGCGAGCTGTTCGGGTGGGCGCCGAAGTGGGAGTTGGACGAGACGCTCAAGCGGATGTGGGCCAATCCTGATTTCCTGCCGCAGTTGGAAGGCCGGTTGACTTGACCGACCGGCGGGTCGATCTGCTATTCGACGCGCGACATCTCCGGCAGAGCGGCATCGGTACCTACATCGCGACGCTGCTGCCGAGCCTCGAGGACACGTTCGCCGAGCGCGGGTTGTCGCTGGCACTGCTGGTCAACGAGCACGCCGTGCCCGAGGTGCGGCCGGGCACGACGGTGGTGACCGCACCGCCGGCGGCGATGTACACGCTCGGCGAGCAGCGGGTGTGGGCGCGTGCGCTGAACGATGTGCGCCCGCGAGGGTTCTGGGTTCCGCACTACCCGTTTCCGTTCGCGGCGCTGCGGCACCGCGGGACGCGGCTGTTCGTGACGGTGCACGACACGATGCACGTGCGGGACCGGGAGATCAGCGGGCAGAGCGCGGCGCGGCGGGCGTATGCGCGCACGATGTTCCAGCTGGACGGGCGGCTGGCGAGCCTGATCTTCACGCCGTCGGAGGCGACGAAGGCGACGCTGACGGCGATGTCGCCGGGCGCGCGGGTGACCGTGACGCCGATCCCGGTGGACGAGGAGTGGTTCGCGCCGGTCGATCCCGGGTTGTCCCCGGTGCAGGCGCCGTATGTGCTGTACATCGGCAATGCGAAGTGGCACAAGAACCTTCCGCTGCTGTTGATGGCGTTCGGCGATGTGGCGGGCGACGTCCCGCACAAGCTGGTGATCGCCGGCAGCGGTGAGGCGCTGCGCGGAGGTGACGAGCGGGTGCCGGCGCTGGCGGCCGGGCTGGGGGAGCGGGTCGAGGTGATGGGTCGGCTGGATTTCCCCGTGCTGCGGTCGCTGGTGGCCGGAGCCGATCTGCTGGTGATGCCGTCGTTGTACGAGGGGGCGGGGTTACCGCCGATCGAGGCGATGGCGTCGCACACCGCGGTGCTCGCGTCGGACATCCCCGCGCTGCGGGAGACGTGCGGGGGCGGGGCGGACTACTTCGACCCGACGGACCGCGCGGAGTTGGCCGCGGCGCTGAGGGCTTTTTGCCGGGACGAGGACGCCCGGGCCAAGCTGGCGGCGCGGGGCTGGGCGCACGTGACGGCTCGGCAGGCGGGGTTGTCGCTGGCGCCGGCGGCGGAGGCGGTGGCGGAGGTGCTCGGTTCGTCGACGGGAACATGAACAACAGCGCCGACACAACAAGTCCTGCCTCGCAGCGGCCCCGAATCGGCTAGCGTCCTGTTCGAGCCGACAACGAGCCGAGGGGTTTGTCCATGCGCAAGCACATGGTGGCAGCGGTAGCGACCACGTCCGCTTTTCTCGCGGCGATGACGGGGCTCGCCGGTCCCGCGGCCGCCGCTGACGACGAGTGGGTCATGCCCGACGTCCGCGGCGAGGTCCTGGACGCCGCCGTGAGTGACGTTCAGAGCGTCGTCGGTGACGTCGAGCTGGATCTGCGGTTCGTGCCCCGCGATTACAACCAGCAGGTCTACAACTTGACCAACTGGGCCGTCTGTGCGACGTCGCCGAGACCCGAGGGCGAAATCTCACAGGAGACGAAGCGCGTCATCTTCTCCCTGCGGCGTCTCAATGAGGAGTGCTAAGCGGTACGTCACAGGTCGCTCGTTCTGAACACACGAGCACAGCCATCGCTAGTGGATCTCGAGGCGGGCGGCCATCTGTCGCTTTCGCGGCGAAGCGTCGGTGCCGTATCGACGTCCATGCCGACGATGCCTTGGCGTCGCAGCCCACCTGGTGCGTCGTGAAAGTGACGAGAACTGAGAGATCTCGCGCAAACCTCGAATGATCAGCCGAGTGCTTGCCAGCTCGGTGCGCTGGTGAAAGCCCGGCGGCTACTCACCGGAATTGATCGAGTACATCAAGTTTTAGAGCTTTGCGGCCCACCTTGAGGAGACCGTGTCGAGTCGTCGCTGATCTGACGAATGCATACTCTCGGCAATCCTTGTGGCATCGACATTCAAATCGCGAACCTCCAGTCGAGCAGCACTAGGGTTCGCCCCGGATCCTTAAGACCTCCGATTCGATCAGGCCTTCGCTTGACGTGCGGAAGGTGCTGGCGAACGCTCTCGTAGCTGAACTCACACGAAAAACGGCGACGCAGAACGGATGTCCACCGAACCAGAGCGCAATGAGCTACTGTCCTACCGAAGTGTCAACCAACGGATGTCGCCCGGGGCGGCTGCGAATTTGAGGTGGTTTGCAATGCGCAGGCAAGTCATGGCCGCGAGCTTGATGACTGTCGTCATCGTCGCTGGGGCGGCAGGCGTCGCATCGCCGGCGGCCGCGGACACTACTGATGCTGCCTCCACTTGGGACATGCCGGATGTCAAAGGCGCTGTCCTGCAGACCGCAGTGAACGACGTCAAATCTGCCGCTGACCCGCGCGAGCTACAGTTCGTTTTCGACGACACCAAGGGAAATCGGGACGTCATGAACCTGACGAACTGGACGGTTTGCTGGCAGTACCCGAAGGCGGAAGCCACGGTTAGTCCAAAGGTGAAGAAGATTAGCTTCGGCGTCAAGCGATTGAACGACAGTAACTGCTACAAGCAGGGCTAACGAGGATCGCGGCCGATTGATCGAGCCGGGAGGCTTCGGAAGGCCGTTCTGTGGCCATCGGAAGACCACTGCGCTGGCCTTTCGCGGCAACGCCGGCTCGACGAACTCAAAGCTTCAAATCTCAAGGCCGTTGTGCGGCTGTCCTTGTTTCCAAAGATCGCGGACCGATAAAGACGCTCTTGCAAGCAGCCTGCGTAGCAGTGGCAGGCTAAGTCCAACGACGTTCGACGGATCACCCTCGATACGCTCGATGAACCATCCGCCAAAGCCGTCGAGCGTAAAGGCGCCGGCTACCTCGATTGGTTCGCCGCTCGCGAGATAGGCGGCCAATTCTCTCGCCTCTGGCTCACCGAAATGTACTGTTGTGCTCCCCGTTTCGCCCTCGGTGTGGGTGATGACGCCGTCAGCGACGCGGAGTAAAGCGTGTCCCGTAAGCAGATGCCCTGTCGTGCCCGACATCGCCACCCATTGCTCACGTGCGGCGTCCACTGTTCCGGGCTTGCCCCACAGTCGCCCGTCGCGGTACAGCATGGAATCGCAGCCGAGCACGACGCAATCGGCCGCCACCTCTGGAGTTAATTGCGCGGCAACAGTGACCGCCTTGGCGTTCGCAAGCTTGAGCACCACTGCCTCGGGCGGCACCTCCGGATCGAGCGAGGCGATCAGCGCGTCCTCGTCGACGTCGGACACGACGACGAGGGGATCGATGCCGGCCTGGCGCAGCACGCGCAGCCGGCCGGCCGAGGCGGAGCCCAGGACAACCCGGGTCATGAGCTTCGTTCTTCGTGCAAGCGGCTCATCATCGCCGCATGTGCATCCGCTCCAACAGCGTGACGCGCTGCCAGCTGGTGACGTCGTAGCGCAATTTGTCGACCGGATGACCCCACGGGTTGAGTTCCTGCGGGCCATGGTCGGCGTGGCCGGCGCCGCCGGCCCCGGACAGTACGGTCACCAGCGCGGCGATCTCCTCGGGAGACGGGTTGCCCTTGACCACCTGGAAGTGGGGGTCTGGTTGCGGCGGGTCGTCGATCGTCATGTCCCGGGGGTCGGAGACCTCGACGATGTCGGCATCATGGTCCACAGCTGAACTCCTTGTCTGGCAAGCGAATCGATCAGAGCGGGATGTTGCCGTGCTTCTTCGGCGGCGTCTGGACGACCTTGCGCTCCAGCAGTCGCAGCGCGGTGCCGATGTAGCCGCGGGTGTGCGACGGCGGGATCACCGCGTCGACATAGCCGCGTTCGGCGGCGATGTACGGGTTCACCAGGGTGTCCTCGTACTGTTGCTGCAGTTCCAGACGCAGCGCATCGACATCCTCGCCCTTCTGGGCGGCTTCCTTGAGCTCCTTGCGATAGACGAACCCGACGGCACCGGAAGCGCCCATCACCGCGATCTGGGCGGTCGGCCAGGCGACGTTGACGTCGCAGCCCATGTCCTTGGACCCCATGACGCAGTAGGCGCCACCGTAGGCCTTACGGGTGATGACGGTGACCTTCGCGACGGTGGCCTCGCCGTAGGCGTAGAGCAGCTTCGCGCCGCGGCGGATGATGCCGTTGTACTCCTGATCGGTGCCCGGCAGGAAGCCGGGCACGTCGACAAGCATGACGATCGGGATGTTGAAGCAGTCGCAGGTCCGCACGAAACGCGCCGCCTTCTCGGAGGCGTTGATGTCCAGGCAGCCCGCGAACTGGGTGGGCTGGTTGGCCACGATGCCGACCGGGCGGCCGTCGACACGGCCGAAGCCGACGATGATGTTCTGCGCGTAACCCGCTTGGACTTCGAGGAATTCATCGTCGTCGAGGATGCGGGTGATGACCTCGTGCATGTCGTACGGCTGGTTCGGCGAGTCCGGGATCAGCGTGTCCAGCTCGAGATCCTCGTCGGTCAGGCTCTCCTCGATCGGACCGGGATGCGGTGCGGGGTAGCGCGGCGGCTCCGCGTAGTTGTTGGGCGGCAGGTACGACAGCAGGTCGCGGACGTAGTCCAACGCGTCCTGCTCGCCGGAGGCGACGTAGTGCACGGTGCCGGACTTCGCCATGTGAGTGTGCGCGCCGCCAAGCTCTTCCATCGTGACGTCCTCCCCGGTGACGGTCTTGATCACGTCCGGTCCGGTGATGAACATCTGGCTGGTCTGGTCGACCATGATGACGAAGTCGGTCAGCGCGGGGGAGTAGACGTGCCCGCCGGCCGCGGCGCCCATGATCAGTGAGATCTGCGGGATGACGCCGGAGGCCTTGATGTTGTTGTGGAAGATCCGGCTGTAGAGGCCGAGGGAGACCACGCCCTCCTGGATGCGGGCGCCGGCGCCGTCGTTGATGCCGATCAGCGGGCGGCCGGTCTTGATGGCCAATTCCTGAACCTTGACGATCTTCTCGCCGTAGACCTCGCCGAGGCTGCCGCCGAACACGGTGGCGTCCTGGCTGAAGATGCAGACGTCGCGGCCGTCGATGGTGCCGTAGCCGGTGACCACGCCGTCGCCGGTGGGGCGGTTCTTCTCCAGGCCGAAGTTCTTACTGCGGTGCTTGGCCAGCGCGTCGAGCTCGACGAAGGAGTCCTCGTCGAGCAGCGCGAGGATGCGCTCGCGGGCGGTGAGCTTGCCCTTGGCGTGCACCTTGTCCACGGCTTCCTCGCCGACCGGGTGCAGCGCCTCCTCGGCGCGCTTCCGTAGATCGGCGAGCTTCCCCGCAGTGGTGTGGATGTCGATCTCGTGCTCGGCTGCAGGCTCAGTCACGCTGGTCATGGGTTTCTCCTATGTCAAGCCGCTGCTGTTTGGCAAGCGGGGTGACGGTTGTTGTGATCGGTGTGTAGGTGTCCGAATACGACGCGG
>NZ_JYNX01000022.1 GCF_001044255.1 Mycolicibacterium chubuense | reverse complement strand
CGGCGGGTGCGGCGTCGGGCTCGCCGGTCCAGGCCGGCAGCGCGGCCAGCACGGCCACCACCCGGCCCGGATGTGACAGGGCCCACGCCGCGGCGACCGCCGCGCCGATCGACACTCCGCCGACCGCGATCGGTCCCGACCGTGCGGCCCCGGACAATTCGTCGCGGTAGCCCTCGACGAGCCGGTGCGGCTGCGGCGGCGGGGTCACGACGACCGCTCCGACCTGGTGCAATGCCGGCGAGAAGGCCCGGTAGACGAAGTCGTCGTCCGATCCGGTGCCGGGGAGCAGAACCGTGGTGACGCCGCGCAGATCGACCGCCATGTTTCGATCGTGCCTGGTGGTGGAAAACCCTTCGCTGCGACCCGCCGCGGTGGTTCGCATCTGGGAACCAAGAGGTCTACCGTGGCGTTTGGTTGGGGTACGTACCACAAAGATGTGACAGAAGGTCAGGAGAAGCCATGGCCACGGCCGAGGGTTACCTGCGACGGCTCACCCGTCGGTTGACCGAGGACCCGGAACAGCTCGACGTCGAGGAACTCAGCGACGACGTGGCGAGCACCGGGGCGCAGAAGGCGATCGACTGCCATCGCGGCCAAGAGGTGACCATGATCGGCACCCTGCGCAGCGTCGAGTGCAACGGCAAGGGGTGCTCGGGTGGCGTGAAGGCCGAACTGTTCGACGGCACCGATTCGGTGATGTTGGTCTGGCTGGGCCAGCGCCGCATCCCGGGCATCGAGTCCGGCCGCACGCTCAAGGTGCACGGCCGCGTCGGCAAGCTCGACAACGGCACCAAGGCGATCTACAACCCCCACTACGAGATCCAGAAGTGAGCGAACCCGGTACCGATCCGGGCGCTCAGACCTCGCCGGCACGCGGCGCCGCCGTGCTCGAGCAGATGGGTGGCGTCAGCGGCCTCATCTACTCGTCACTGCCGGTCGTGGTCTTCGTGCCGGTCTCCACGGCATTCGGGCTGCTGCCGGCCATCGCGGCCGCGCTGGGTGTCGCGACGCTGATCCTGTTCTGGCGGCTGTTCCGCAAGGACTCCGTCCAGCCGGCGATCTCCGGGTTCTTCGGTGTCGGCATCAGCGCTCTGATCGCGTACCTGGTCGGCGCCTCCAAGGGCTACTTCCTGCTCGGCATCTGGACGTCGCTGATCTGGGCGGTGGTGTTCGCCGTGTCGGTGGTGATCCGCCGGCCGGTCGTCGGCTACATCTGGGGCTGGGTGCACACCCAGGACCGGGGCTGGCGCGACGTGCGCCGGGCCGTGTACGCCTTCGACGTCGCAACCCTCGTCTGGGTGGCGGTGTTCGCGTCGCGCTTCCTGGTGCAGCAGCACCTCTATGAAGAGGACCAGACGGGATGGCTCGGCGTCGCCCGCATCGCGATGGGGTGGCCGTTGACCGCGATCGCTGCTCTGGTCACCTACGGCGCGATCCGTGCCGCGCAGCGCGCGGTGCGCGCCGAGACGCCGGCCGGCACCGACGACGCGGTGCACGAGAACAGCTGAGCGGCCTCAGCGCTGCTGCGGATGCAGCAGCAGTTCGCGTAGTTGATCCTCCACCTCGGCGACGGCGACGAACAGCAACTCGTCGCCCCCTTCGAGCGGTTCGTCACGCTCGGGCACGATCACCCGGGGCCCGCGCAGAATCGTCACCAGCGTCGCGTCGCGCGGCAACTCCAGCCGCTTGACGGGCTTGCCGCCCCACGGGGTGTCGTCGGGCAGCGTGATCTCGACGAGATTGGCCTGCCCCTTGCGGAACTCCATCAGCCGCACCAGATCCCCGACCGACACCGCCTCCTCGACCAGCGAGGCCAGCATGCGCGGAGTGGACACCGCGACGTCGACACCCCAGGCCTCGTCGAACAGCCACTCGTTGCGCGGATCGTTGACGCGGGCCACCACGCGGGGCACCGCGAACTCGGTCTTCGACAGCAGGCTGAGCACGACGTTGGCCTTGTCGTCGCCGGTCGCGGCGATCACGACGTCGAACTCGTGGAGCCCGACCGCCTCCAGCAGGCTCAACTCACACGCATCGCCGAGGCGCCAGTGTGCCGCGGGGATCGCCTCGACGTCGATGTGCTCGGGGTTGCGTTCCAGCAGCGTGACGTCGTGAGACTCCACCAGTTCGCGGGCGATGGACCGGCCGACGGCGCCTGCCCCGGCGATGGCGACTCTCATTCCGCCTCCTCGCTCGGCGGCAGCGCCGCGATGGCCAGCGCCTCGGCGATGTGTCCGGAGATCGCGGCCAGGTACACCTGATCTCCGGCCTGGATCACGGTTTTCCCGTCGGGCAGCAGACCGGCGCCGAATCGGATGATGAACGCGGCCCGGCCCGATGTCGCGGCTTCCAGATCGGTCAGGCGGCGGCCGACCCAGTTCTCGTGCAGGGCGAGCTCGGCGACGCCGACGTTGCCGGAAGGGTCGCGCCACTTGGTGGTCTCGGTCTCACGGATCAGCACGTTGAGCAGCCGATCGGTGGTCCACGGCACCGTCGCCACCGTCGGGATGCCCAGCCGCTCGTAGACCGCAGCACGTTTGGCGTCGTAGATGCGCGCGACCACGCGCTGCACGCCGAAGGTCTCCCGCGCCACCCGCGCGGAGATGATGTTGGAGTTGTCGCCCGAGGACACCGCCGCGAACGCCGCCGCGCCCTCGATTCCCGCCCGGATCAGCACGTCGCGGTCGAACCCCATGCCCAGCACGCGTTCGCCGGAGAACTCGGGGGACAGCCGGTGAAAGGCCGTCGCGTCGCGGTCGATGACGGCGACGTCGTGGCCGATCCGGGCCAGACTGTCGGACAGGGAGGCGCCGACCCGGCCGCATCCCATCACCACTACACGCACCTGGGGTGTCCTTTCCGGCGGGGCCGAACGCGGCGGTCTGGCACCTACCGCCACGGAGTGCTCAGGGGAACGCTACAGCTTTGCAGCGTCCGGTGACCGTCGGGCTTACCCTTGGCACTCGTGTCCAAGCTTTCGACGGCCGCGCGGCGGCTCGTACTGGGCCGGCCGTTCCGCAGCGACAAGCTGGCGCACACCCTGTTGCCCAAGCGGATCGCGCTTCCGGTCTTCGCCTCCGACGCGCTGTCCTCGGTCGCCTACGCCCCGGAGGAGATCTTCCTGGTGCTGTCGGTCGCGGGGCTGTCCGCGTACTCGATGGCGCCGTGGATCGGCCTGGTGGTCGCCGCGGTGATGATGATCGTGATCGCGAGCTACCGCCAGAACGTGCACGCCTACCCGTCCGGCGGCGGCGACTACGAGGTGGTGACGACCAACCTGGGCCCCACCGCGGGACTGACGGTCGCCAGCGCGCTGCTCGTCGATTACGTGCTGACGGTGGCGGTGTCGATGTCCTCGGCGATGTCGAACATCGGCTCGGCGATCCCGTTCGTCGACCAGCACAAGGTGTGGTTCGCGATCGCCGCGATCACGATCCTGGCGTCGCTGAACCTGCGCGGCATCCGTGAGTCGGGGACAGCGTTCGCGATCCCGACCTACGCCTTCATGATCGGCATGTACATCATGCTGGCCTGGGGGTTCTTCCAGATCTACGTGCTGGGCCACGATCTGCGCGCGGAATCGGCCGGTTTCGAGATGCACTCCGAGCACGGCGACGTCCTGGGCTTCGCGCTGGTGTTCCTGATCGCCCGCGCGTTCTCGTCGGGCAGCGCGGCACTGACGGGGGTGGAGGCGATCAGCAACGGGGTGCCCGCGTTCCAGAAACCCAAGTCGCGCAACGCCGCCACCACCCTGCTGCTGCTGGGCGTCATCGCGATCACGCTGTTCATGGGCATCATCATGCTGGCCAAGGCGACCGGGGCGCAGATCGCCGAACGGCCGCTCGAACAGCTCGGCGGGGCCCCGCCGGACTATCAGCAGAAGACGCTGGTGGCTCAGCTGGCCGACGCGGTGTTCCACGACTTCCCGATCGGGCTGTACCTGATCACCGGCGTCACCGCGCTGATCCTGGTGCTGGCCGCCAACACCGCGTTCAACGGGTTCCCGGTGCTGGGTTCGATTCTGGCGCAGGACCGTTACCTGCCGCGCCAGCTGCACACCCGCGGTGACCGGCTCGCGTTCTCCAACGGCATCCTGTTCCTGGCGTTCGGTGCGGTCGCGTTCATCGTGGCGTTCCAGGCCCAGGTGACCGCGCTGATCCAGCTCTACATCGTCGGGGTGTTCGTGTCGTTCACGCTCAGCCAGATCGGCATGGTGCGGCACTGGACGCGGTTGCTGCGCACCGAGACCGACGGCCCGGCCCGGGCCCGGATGATGCGCTCCCGGGTGATCAACACCATCGGCTTCCTGTGCACCGGCACCGTGCTGATCATCGTGGTGCTCACCAAGTTCCTGGTGGGTGCCTGGATCGCGATCCTGGCGATGGGCGCCCTGTTCTTCATCATGAAGCTGATCCACCGCCATTACGCGTCGGTCAGCCGGGAGCTCGAGGCCCGCGCCGCCGAGACCGAGGACATCGTGCTGCCCAGCCGCAACCACGCGGTCGTGCTGGTGTCCAACGTGCACCTGCCCACGCTGCGCGCGCTGGCCTACGCGCGGGCGACGCGGCCCGACGTGCTGGAGGCGATCACGGTCAGCGTCGACGACGCCGAGACCCGCGAACTGGTGCACAAGTGGGAGTCCAGCGACATCAGCGTGCCCCTCAAGGTGATCGCCTCGCCCTACCGCGAGATCACCCGCCCGGTGCTCGAATACGTCAAACGGGTGAGCCGGGAGTCCCCGCGCACGGTGGTGACGGTGTTCATCCCCGAGTACGTCGTCGGCCACTGGTGGGAGCAGGTGCTGCACAACCAGAGCGCGCTGCGCTTGAAGGGCCGGCTGCTGTTCGAGCCCAACGTCATGGTGACCTCGGTGCCCTGGCAGCTGTCATCGTCGGAGCGGCTGAAGAAACTCGCGCCGCAGTCCGCACCCGGCGACGCGCGCAAGGGGTTCCTGGATTGATCGATGAGCGGCCGGACGAACTGATCCTGACCACCGGGGCCGCCGCCAACGGCGGCAGCTGCGTGGCCCGCCACGACGGGCGGGTGGTGTTCGTGCGCTACGCCTTGCCGGGGGAGACGGTGCGGGCGCGGGTGGTGCGCAGCGCGGCGGCGCGCGAAAAGTACTGGAACGCCGAGGTGCTCGAGGTGCTCGAGCCGTCGCCCGACCGCGTCGAGCCGTGGTGCCCGATCGCCGGGGTGGACGGTGCAGGGTGTTGCGACCTCGCGTTCGCCGAACCCGCCGCGGCACGCCGGCTCAAGGGCGCCGTGGTCGCCAATCAGCTTGCGCGGCTGGGTAATTACCACTGGCGCGCCGAGGAGGACGCGACAGCCGAGGCGGTGGGGGAGGCCGGCCACACCGGGTGGCGGACGCGGGTGCGTCTCGACGTCTCCGCGGACGGGCGGGCCGGTTTCCACCGGTATCACAGCGCCGAGCTGGTGCACCGGCTCGATTGCGCGCAGCTGCCCGCCGGCATGCTGGCCGACGTCGCGCAACGGTCATGGCCCTCCGATGCGGCCGTGCACGTGGCGATCGACGCCGAGGGCGGGCGCCACGTGGTGGTCGCGGGCCGGGGCCGGCGGACCGAGGTGGTCGAGGGGGACTACGACACCGTGCAGCGGGTCGCCGGGCGGACGTGGCGGGTGCCGGTGACGGCGTTCTGGCAGGCCCACCGGGACGCCCCGGAGCTCTACAGCGCGCTGGTGAGCGAGTGGGCGCAGCTCGAACCGGGCATGACCGCGTGGGACCTCTACGGCGGTGCGGGCGTGTTCGCGGCGGCGCTGGCGGGCGCGGTCGGGGAGACCGGACAGGTACTCAGCGTCGACACCTCACGCGGCGCCTCGCGGGCGGCGCGCACCGCGCTGGCCGATCTGGACACCGTCTCGGTGGTCACCGATTCGGTGCGCCGGGCGCTGGAGCGCACCTCGACGCGGGCCGATGTCGCGGTGCTCGATCCGCCCCGCACCGGCGCGGGTCGCGACGTGATCGATCAGCTGGCCGCCGCCGAGGTGCCGCGCATCGTGCACATCGGTTGCGAGGCAGCATCTTTCGCGCGCGATATCGGCCTGTACCGGGAACGCGGCTATCAGGTCGAGCAGCTGCGGGTGTTCGACTCGTTCCCGTTGACCCACCACGTCGAGTGCGTGGCGGCGCTCACCCGGGGCTAAGGTGAGCGAAGGTGTGCCGGGAAGTCTGGTCGGCGACGATTCGTTGACGTCAACCGAAGGTGAACCGTGACTTCTCCTCCCCGCGGCGTGCGCCGCGCACTGCTGTCCCGGGGCACCTGGGGCGAGACCAGCCGCGTCGCCGAGATCCTCCGCAAGGAGACCGTGGGTGGCGTCATCCTGCTGTTCGCCGCGGCGGCGGCGCTGGTGTGGGCCAATTCGCCGTGGCGGGACACCTATTTCGCGCTGCGCGATCTCGAGGTGGGTGGGCACCCGTTCGGACTGCACCTGAGCCTCACGGTGGGCGACTGGGCCGCCGACGGTCTGTTGGCCGTCTTCTTCTTCGTCGTCGGTCTGGAGCTCAAACGCGAGTTCGTCGCCGGTGACCTGCGCGACCCGGCGCGCGCCGCGCTGCCGATCGCGGCCGCCGTCGGCGGCATGGTGGTGCCGGCGGCGATCTTCGTCGCCATCACCGCCGGCGCCGGGGACGGGGCGCTGCGCGGCTGGGCCATCCCGACCGCCACCGACATCGCGTTCGCCGTCGCGGTGCTGGCGGTGATCTCCACCCATCTGCCCTCGGCGCTGCGGACGTTCCTGCTGACGCTGGCCGTCGTCGACGACCTGCTGGCGGTGACGGTGATCGCGGTGTTCTACACCGAGGAGATCAACGTCGCCGCGCTGGCCGCCGTGCTGGTGCCGCTCGCCCTGTTCGCGCTGTGTGTGCAGCGCCGCATCCGCTCCTGGTGGCTGCTGCTCCCGCTGGCGGCCGCCACGTGGGTGCTGATGCACGAGTCGGGGGTGCACGCCACGGTGGCCGGTGTCCTGCTCGGGTTCACGGTGCCGGTGCTGCGCAGCCAGGCCGCGGGAGGGCCGGACGCCGGACCCGGCCTGGCCCAGCATTTCGAGCACCGGCTGCGCCCCATCTCGGCCGGGTTCGCCATTCCGGTGTTCGCGTTCTTCGCCGCGGGCGTGAGCTTCGGGGGCCTCGACGGCCTGGCCCGCGCGCTGAGCCACCCGATCACCCTTGGCATCATCGCGGGCCTCGTCGCCGGCAAGCCGATCGGGATCTTCCTCACCACCCGGGTGCTCGCGGCGCTGACCCGGGCCCGCCTGGACTCCTCGCTGCGCTGGATCGACGTGCTCGGGGTGTCCATGCTCGCCGGCATCGGTTTCACCGTGTCCCTGCTGATCGGTGATCTGGCCTTCGGATCGGGCTCCGAAAGTGACGAATTGGTGAAAGTCGGCGTGTTGACCGGATCACTGTTGGCGGCCTGTTCGGCGGCTGTGCTGCTGCTCAGCAGAAACGCCGCCTACCGGCGCATTCACCGCGAAGAGACCCTCGATGCCGACCGTGACGGAGTGCCCGACGTGTACCAGTCTCGACAGGACCGGTCATGAGGTCCGTGCGTAGACTGATCTGATGCTTGAACAGATCCGCGGTCCCGCTGATCTGCAGCACCTGTCGCAGTCACAGGTGAACGCACTGGCCCGTGAAATCCGTGACTTTCTGATCCACAAGGTCGCGGCGACCGGCGGGCATCTGGGACCCAACCTCGGTGTCGTCGAACTGACGCTGGCGCTGCACCGCGTCTTCGACTCCCCGCACGATCCGATCCTGTTCGACACCGGCCACCAGGCCTACGTGCACAAGATGCTCACGGGCCGGTGCCAGGACTTCGAAACGCTGCGCAAGAAGGACGGCCTGTCGGGCTACCCGTCGCGCGAGGAGAGCGAGCACGACTGGGTCGAGTCCAGCCACGCCAGCTCGTCGCTGTCCTACGCCGACGGTCTGGCCAAGGCGTTCGAACTCAGCGGGCACCGCAACCGCCACGTCGTGGCGGTGGTGGGTGACGGCGCGCTCACCGGCGGGATGTGCTGGGAGGCGTTGAACAACATCGCGGCCTCCAAGCGGCCGATCGTGATCGTCGTCAACGACAACGGTCGCAGCTACGCCCCGACCATCGGCGGCTTCGCCGAGCACCTGGCGGGCCTGCGGCTGCAGCCCGGCTACGAGCGGGTGCTCGAGGAAGGCCGCAAGGCGGTGCGCGGCCTGCCCGTCATCGGCGAGTTCTGCTATCAGTGCATGCACAGCGTGAAGGCCGGCATCAAGGACGCGTTGTCGCCCCAGGTGATGTTCACCGACCTCGGCCTGAAGTACGTCGGCCCGATCGACGGGCACGACGAGCACGCCGTGGAGAGTGCGCTGCGGCACGCGCGGGCGTTCAACGCGCCCGTCGTGGTGCACGTCGTCACCCGCAAGGGCATGGGTTACGCGCCCGCGGAGAACGACGTGGACGAGCAGATGCACGCCTGCGGGGTCATCGACCCCGAGACCGGCCTGGCCACCACCGTGCCCGGGCCCGGCTGGACGTCGACCTTCTCCGAGGCGTTGGTCCAGCAGGGGGCCAAGCGCCGTGACGTCGTGGCGATCACCGCCGCGATGCCCGGCCCGACCGGGCTCAGTGCGTTCCGCGATCGCTTCCCGGACCGGTTCTTCGACGTCGGCATCGCCGAGCAGCACGCGATCACTTCGGCCGCCGGTCTGGCGATGGGCGGGATGCATCCCGTGGTCGCCGTGTACTCCACGTTCCTCAACCGTGCGTTCGACCAGGTGATGATGGACGTCGCGCTGCACAAGCTGCCCGTGACGATCGTGCTCGACCGGTCGGGCGTCACCGGTCCCGACGGCGCCAGCCACAACGGCATGTGGGATCTGTCGATCCTCGGCGTGGTGCCGGGCATGCGCGTCGCGGCGCCGCGCGACGGCTCCCGCCTGCGGGAGGAGCTGGCGGAGGCGCTCGACGTCAACGACGGCCCGACCGCCATCCGCTTCCCCAAAGGCGATGTCGGAGAGGACATCTCGGCGATCGAACGACGCGACGGCGTGGATGTGCTGGCGCTGCCGGCCGACGGCCTGTCCGACGATGTCCTCGTCGTCGCGGTCGGACCGTTCGCCGCGATGGCGCTCGCGATCGCCGAGCGACTGCGTAACCAGGGCATCGGCGTGACCGTCGTGGACCCGCGCTGGGTGCTGCCCGTGCCCGAGGTGCTGCACAGCCTGGCCGCACGGCACAAGCTGGTCGTCACCCTGGAGGACAACGGTGTGCACGGCGGTGTCGGTTCGGCGGTCTCGACCTCGCTGCGGCGTGCGGAGATCGACGTCCCGTGCCGCGACGCCGCGCTCCCGCAGGAGTTCTTCGCCCACGCCTCGCGCGGCGAGGTGCTCACCTCCGTCGGTCTGACCGAGCGCAACATCGCCCGTCAGATCACCGGGTGGGTGGCCGCGCTCGGTGCAGGCGCCGCCGAGAAAGAAGTCAGCAGCCAGCTCGACTGAGGACGCTGCGTAGGGTGAGGGCGTGAGAAGCTCTGCCCGACTTGCCTTCTTGATCGTTGCCCTGCTGCTGGCCGGTCTGCTCGCCGGCCCGGGCGTCGCGACGGCGGCCACGCCCCGGTGGTCGGGACTGGATGCGCGCGACTACGAGGGACCCATTCCCGCGCCGGGCGGCCTGATCTCGGTGACCGATCTGGACCCCGGGCTGTCGGTCACCGGTGCCGCCCACGCGTACCGCATCCTGTACGCGACCGTCGACCAGCACGGCCGGCCTGCGGTCAGTACCGCCGCGGTGTTCACGCCCGAGAACCCTGCGCCCGAAGGTGGCTGGCCGGTCGTGGCCTGGGCGCACGGCACCGTGGGCCTCGGCGACGACTGCACACCGTCGGCGCGCCCGCGCAGCGCGCGTGACGACGAGTACCTCAGCCACTGGCTGGACCAGGGGTACGCCGTGGTGGGCAGCGACTACGCCGGCCTGGGCACGCCCGGGCTGATGAGTTATCTCAACAGCGAGACCACCGCCCACGGCGTCGTCGACTCGGTGCTCGCGGCCCACCGGATGGGACTGCCGCTGGCGCCGCAGTGGGCGGTGGTCGGGCAGTCACAGGGCGGGGGAGCAGCGGTCGCCACCGCACGGTGGGCAACCGATTTCAGCGCCGGCTCCGACGTGGATTATCGCGGGGTGGTCGCCACCGGTACGCCGGCCACCATCGCGGGACTGGTCACGCGGGCCGGGCCGGACATGGATGTCCCGCCGGATCTGGCGCCGGTGGCGAACGCCTACACGGCCTACATCCTCGCGTCGCTGCGCGAGGCGCGACCGGACCTGGACATCGGCAGGGTCCTGACCCCCGCCGGCCGCGACGCCGCCCGAGCCGCCGAAACCCTCTGCCTGAGCGAGCTTTCGACCGCGCTGTCGGCGATGACACCGCCGCAGTTCTTCGCCGCCCCGCTCGCCTCGCTGCCCGGTGCGACCGAGGCGATCGAGTCCTACATGGGACTGCCCGCGACCGGCTACGACCGGCCGATGCTGCTCGGCGTCGGGTTGCGCGACACCGACGTGCCGCCGGTCATGTCAGAGCGCTTTTTCGATCAGCTGATGGCCAACGACCAACCCGCCACGTTGAAGGTCTATCCCGAGGAAGACCACAGCGGCACGGTGCTGGCCTCGCTGCCCGACTCGACGCCGTTCCTGGCGCAGCAGTTGCGTTGACGAGGGGGCGTTCGGTGCCGCCACGGACATTCGGGAGTCGGTACTGACCTATGAGGGCACCGGCGAGAGGCATACTCGGATGATCGGGCAGGCCCTCGCGGGCACCGCCGCGTTCCGCTGAGCGCTAGGGAGTTGCCGTGGCCGAACCCATCGACGAGTACTTCACCGCGACACTGTCGGGACCGGCTGCCCCGGCTAAAGCGAACGCAGACGTGCTGCAGGGGTTTTCAGCGCAACGGTGCCTCGACGTGTTCGATGCTCAACTCGGGAGCAGGCATCTCGACCTCGCAGCCCGCTGGCTGCGGTCGAGGAACAGAGGCTTCTACACGATCGGTTCGTCCGGTCACGAGAGCAACGCCGCCGTCGCGGCGGCACTGCGCCCGACCGACCCGGCGCTGTTGCACTACCGTTCCGGCGGCTTCTTCCTGGCCCGCGCCCATCAGGTGGAGGGCAGCAATGCCCTCCGCGACGTCCTTCTCGGGATGGTCGCCGCAATCGACGAGCCCATCTCCGGGGGCCGGCACAAGGTGTTCGGCCGACACGATCTGCACGTCATACCGCAGACCTCGACCATCGCCTCGCACCTGCCGCGGGCGCTCGGCGTGGCGTTCTCGATCGCGCGGTCACGAAAGCTGGGGGTCGAATGTCCCTGGCCCGCTGACGCTCTCGCGGTGTGCAGTTTCGGGGATGCGTCGGCCAATCATTCGACGGCGGTCGGAGCCATCAACGCCGCCATGCACACCTCCTACCAAGGCATTCCGCTACCGCTGCTGTTCGTGTGCGAGGACAACGGAATCGGGATCAGTGTCAAGACACCGCAGGGATGGATCGCGCGGACCTACCGCGGCCGTGCCGATCTGCGCTACTTCACCGCCGACGGAACGGATATGTGCGAGGTGCTGACCGTTGCCGGACAGGCCGCGGACTATGTGCGTGAGCAGCGCCGGCCGGCGTTCCTGCACCTGCGCACCGTGCGGTTGATGGGCCACGCCGGATCGGATTACGAGCCCGGCTACCGCAGAGGTGACGAGATCGCGGCCGACTACTCGCGCGATCCGGTTCTGTGCACAGCGCGCCTGATCATCGAGGCGGGTGTGCTCAGCCCGCAGCAGGTGCTCGACGCCTATGAGCACAAGCGCTCCGAGGTCCAGTCGCTGGCCACGGAGGTTGCCGAGTACGCCCAGCTGGACAGTGCCCACGCGGTGATGGCCCCGCTGCGCAACGCTTTCGAGGACGCAGTGACCGCGAGCCGCGACACCGCGGTCGACACGCCGGTATCCGACCGGGCGCCGGTGACCGTCGCCCAGGCCATCAATCGGGCGCTGCTCGAGGTGCTCAGCACCCGCCCCGGCGCGATGGTGTTCGGCGAGGACGTCGGCAGGAAGGGCGGCGTCTACGGGGTGACGCGCGGACTGCAGGCAGCCGCCGGTACGGCGCGGGTGTTCGACACGCTGCTCGACGAGCAGTCGATTCTCGGACTGGCTCTCGGGGCGGGTGTGTCAGGGCTGCTGCCGATTCCGGAGATCCAATATCTGGCCTATCTGCACAACGCGGCTGACCAGATCCGCGGGGAAGGCGCGACGCTGCAATTCTTCTCGGATCGGCAGTACCGCAATCCGATGGTGGTGCGGATCGCGGGATACGGGTACCAGAAGGGCTTCGGCGGGCACTTCCACAACGACAACTCGATCACGGCGATACGCGATCTCCCGGGAGTGGTGGTGGCCTCGCCGTCGCGACCCGACGATGCCGCCGGGATGCTGCGGTCGTGTGTCGCCGCTGCCAACGCCGCGGGCGTCGTGTGTCTGTTCCTCGAACCGATCGCGCTCTATCACACCCGTGATCTGTACGACGACGGCGACGACCTGTGGCTGGCGTCCGACCGCGGCGACACCGTGCCGATCGGCAGCAGCCGCACCTACGGTGATGGACACGATCTGACCATTCTCACGTTCGGCAACGGGGTGCCGATGAGCCTGCGGGTGACGCGCCGCCTCGCCGATCAGGACATCTCGGCACGGGTAGTCGATCTGCGGTGGCTCGCGCCGTTGCCTGTGGCCGACATCCTCGCAGAGGCCCACGCGACGGGCCGCGTGCTCGTCGTGGACGAGACGCGGGAGAGCGGCGGGGTGAGTGAGGGGATCGTCACCGCGCTGATCGACCGCGGATACCGGGGCGGGCTGGCCCGCGTCGCCAGTCACGACAGCTTCATACCACTCGGTGATGCCGCGCTGCAGGTCCTGTTGAGTGAGGACACCATCGAAGCCGCGGCGATCAAGCTCGTCGAGAGCCGTCGCTAGACAGCCTCATTAGGCTTCAGACGTGGATGCCGAGCTCGCGCAGTGGAAAGCCCAGGGACAGTACTTCGACTACCTCGGCTTCGACGTCTTCTACCGCTGCGAAGGTGAGGGCCCCGCGCTGCTGCTGGTGCACGGCTACCCGTTCAACAGCTACGACTGGGCCGCGATCTGGCCGGCACTGACGGCGCGGTTCCGCGTCATCGCGCCCGACATGATGGGCATGGGTTTCTCGGCCAAGCCGAGCGCCTACCGGTACACGGTCGCCGACCATGCCGACATGCACGAGGCCCTTCTGGCCGACCTCGGCGTGCGCTCGGCCCACGTGCTGGCCCACGACCTCGGCGACTCCGTGGCGCAGGAGCTGTTGGCGCGCAAGGTGTTCGGCGAGCAGGCCTACGGAGGCTGGGACATCGAGTCGATCACCTGGCTCAACGGCGGGTTGTTCACCGAGGCCTACACCCCGCGCCTGATGCAGAGGCTGATGTCAGGGACGCCGCTGGGCGACCTGATGAGCCCGCTGCAGGGCAGTGCCCTGTCGCGCCGCATCCTCGAGCCCACCATCAACGAGATGTTCGGTCCGAACACCAAACCGACGCGGGAGATGATGGAGACGTTCCACGAGATCCTCGAGTGGAACGACGGCAAGCGGGTGCTGCACCAGGTCGGGCGCTTCCTCGAGGACCGGCGGATCCACCGCAACCGGTGGGTGCGGGCCATGCGGGAGACCTCGGTGCCGATGCGGCTGATCGACGGGCCCGTCGACCCGAACTCGGGCGCGCACATGGCGCGCCGCTACACCGAGGTGGTGCCCGCGCCCGACGTCGTGATGCTCGCCGACGACATCGGGCACTGGCCGCAGATCGAAGCGCCCGAGGCGGTGCTCGAGCACTTCCTCGCGCACGTCGAGCGAGTCACGGCGAGTCGGTAGGCTCCGCGGCGGTCAGTGCCGCGGTCAGCACGGGCACCGTCAGCTCGCGCTGCCACTGCCGGGCGGTGGACGCGGCGAGGAACGCTTCGACCGCGCCGGCGGTGTCGTCGACAGCCACCCAGTCCCAGCACAGCCTGCGCACGGTGTCGGGGGAGAGCAGGTTCTCCGGCGGTACCGAAACCTGCTGTGCCAGTTCGTTGATCCCGGCGCGGACAGCCTCCAGCCGGGCCGCCGCCTCGGGTTTGCGCCGGGCCCAGCGGGACGCCGGGGGCGGGCCGTTGGACGGTTCCTGGGCCGACGGTGGTTCGGCGGTGCGCGCCCGTTGCAGCGCCTCGAGCCACACCTGCGCACTGCGCCGCTGCCGGGAGCCGCCGAACACCGGCAGTGCCGTCAGCTTCTCGACGGTGTCGGGGTTGGCCGTAGCGGCGCTGATGATCGCGCTGTCGGGCAGGATGCGCCCCGGGGCGATGTCGCGGCGGCGGGCGATCTGATCGCGGGTGAGCCACAGCTCCCGCACCGCCGCCAGCGTCCGCGGATCGCGGACCTTGTGGATACCGGACGTACGCCGCCAGCGATCCCGACGGGTGGGTGAGCTCTCCGCTGTCCGCAGGTACTCGAATTCCTGCCGCGCCCATTCCGACTTGCCCTTCTCCGCGAGCAGGGCGTCGATGGCGTCGCGCAACTCGGTGAGCACCTCGACGTCCAGCGCGGCGTAGTTGAGCCATTCGTCGGGCAGCGGCCGCTTCGACCAGTCCGCGGCACCGTGGCCCTTGGTCAGTTGAAAACCCAACAGCTGCTGCACCATCGAGGCCAGATTCACCCGGTCGAAGTTGGCCAGCCGTCCCGCCAGCTCGGTGTCGTACAGCGAGGGCGGCTGCATGCCGATCTCGGCCAGGCACGGCAGGTCCTGGTCGGCGGCGTGCAGCACCCACTCGTCCTCGGCGAGCACCTCGGCCAGTGGCGCGAGCACCTCGACCGCGTCGCCGCCGTGGCTGACCGGGTCGATCAGGACGGTGCCGGCTCCGGTGCGGCGGATCTGCACGAGGTAGGCGCGGTTGGAGTAGCGGAATCCCGACGCGCGCTCGGCGTCGACCGCGAACGGGCCGGTGCCCGAGGCGAGAAAGTCTGCGGCCCTGCTGATCTCGCTGCGGCTGACGGCGACCTCCGGCACGCCCTCGCGGGGGGCCAGCAGCGGGACGGCGTCGGTGTCGGGTCCTTCGGCGTCGGAGTCCACGCCGGATGTGTCGGAATCGGTCATCGCGTCAGGCGCGGGTGCGCGAGCCCAGGTCGGTCACCCCGGCCGGCGGCAGTCCCGCAGCGTGCTCGAGCACCTCGCAGAAGGCTTCGACGTGCGGACCCAGGTCGAGTGTCGTCGCGGTCCAGGAGGCCCGCAGTTCCAGCTGGTGCGCGCGTGGCGGCCCGGAGATGTCCCCGTAGCGCACCGACGTGGTCGCGGTGACGGTGCCGCCCAGCGCGGTGAAGTGCTCGGAGCGCTCGGTGAGCGCGTCCACCAGCCAGCTCCAAGCGACCTCGGGCAACAAGGGATCGACCGCCTCGTTGGAGTCCAGGTCGGCCTGGATGTAGGCGACCAACCGCATGGTGCCGTCCCACGCGTCGGCGCCCTCGGGATCGTGCAGCAGGATCAGCCGGCCGAAGGCGTCCCCGTCGGAGCGCTCGGGGATGACCGCCGCCTCGGCATGCTTGACCTCGGCGCCCAGCGCGTAGCTGTAGGGCGCCAGGCGCTGCGGGGGCCGGATCGGCCCCAGCTCGATCTCCGGTCGCACGGTGGTGGCATTCATCGCCGCCACCGCTTCACGGAATTGAGCCGGTTCAGCGGTGGTCACGCCGAAAGACGCTAGCCCATTTCCACAGGTCTGTGCTCATGGCGCGCCGAATCGGAGGTCAGCGGGCATGGCAGCATAGGGGCCGATGAACACGCGCCGCGAGCTGCCCGAATCGCCCTACCTGGCCGCCGTCGCCGGCCGCAAGCCCACCCGGATACCGGTGTGGATGATGCGGCAGGCCGGGCGGTCACTGCCTGAATACCGGGCGCTGCGGGCCAAGAACACGATGATGCAGGCCTGCTTCGACGCGGACCTGATCACCGAGATCACGTTGCAGCCCGTGCGGCGCCACGACGTGGACGCGGCGATCCTGTTCTCCGACATCGTCGTGCCGCTGCGAGCGGCCGGCATCGCGCTGGACATCGTGCCCGACGTCGGGCCCGTCATCGAGCACCCGATCCGCACCCTCGCCGACGTCGGGACCGTCGCGGCCCTGGATCCGCAGCAGGTCGCCCCGGTCGCCGCCGCGATCGGGCAACTGGTGGGCGAACTGGGCGACGTCCCGCTCATCGGCTTCGCCGGGGCGCCGTTCACCCTGGCGTCGTACCTGGTCGAGGGCGGCCCCAGCCGCAACCACGAGCACACCAAGGCGATGATGCTCGGCGCGACCGACACGTGGAACGCGCTGATGACCGCACTGACGGAGGTGACGATCGCGTTCCTGCGCACCCAGATCGAGGCCGGCGTCGACGCCATCCAGGTCTTCGACTCCTGGGCCGGGACGCTGTCGCTGGCCGACTACCGCACTCACGTGCTGCCCCACAGCGCCCGGGTGTTCACCGCGCTCGCCGGTCACGGGGTGCCGATGACGCACTTCGGGGTGGGGACGGCCGAACTGCTCGGCGCGATGTCCGAGGCCGTGGCGGGGCACGGCGTGCCGGCGGTGGTCGGCGTGGACTGGCGCACCTCGCTGACCGACGCGGCGGGCCGGGTGCAGCGGGGCACCGCCCTGCAGGGCAATCTGGATCCGGTGGTGCTGCTCGCCGGCCGTCCGGTGGTCGAGCGTGCGGTGCGTGCGGTCGTCGAGGACGGCAGGCGGGCCGTCGACGCCGGCGCGGTCGGCCATGTCTTCAACCTCGGTCACGGGGTGCTGCCCGCCACTGATCCTGACGTCATCACCGAGGCGGTGGCGCTGGTGCACGAGCTGTGAGCGCACCCAGGGCAGCCCGGTATTGCGTTGTGGGCGGCGGTATCTCGGGTCTGGTCGCGGCATACCGGCTACGCGTCGCCGCCGGTCCGGATGCGTCGATCACGCTGCTGGACCCGGCTGACCGGCTGGGCGGGGTGCTGCGCACCGAGCGGATCGGCGGGCAACCGCTCGACGTCGGCGCCGAGGCGTTCGTCACCCGCAGGCCCGAGGTCCCCGCGCTGCTGGGGGAGTTGGGGTTGTCGGGCAGACAGCTCACGACGACCGGGGCCCGGCCGTTGATCTACAGCGAGGGCCGCACACATCCGCTGCCCAAGGACACCGTCAACGGCATTCCGTCGCGGCCCACGGCGCTCACGGGTCTGGTCGACGACGCGACGATCCGATGGATGCTGGACGAGCCCAGGCGCCCGCTGGCCTGGAATCCAGGCGCCGACCCGTCGGTCGCCGACCTGGTGGGCGACCGCTTCGGCGAGCAGGTGGTCACCCGCTCGGTGGATCCGCTGCTGGCCGGCGTCTATTCCGGATCGGCGGCGACGATCGGGCTGCGCTCGGCGGCGCCGACGATCGCCACCGCGCTGGACCGTGGCGCCCGCAGCCTGACCGAGGCGGTCTGCACCGCGCTGCCGCCGCCGCAGCCCGGGTCGGTGTTCGGCGCGATCGACGGCGGCTACACGGTGCTGATCGACGAACTGGTCCGCCGTTCGGGGCTGACCTGGGCGCAGGTGGCCGTCGCGGACGTGTGTGCCGCCGCGCGGGGCTGGGAGGTCGTGGACGACGAGGGCGCCCGCTGGCCGGCCGACGCGGTGGTGCTCGCGGTGCCGGCGCCCCGGCTCGCGGCGCTGATCGGCGATGTCGCCCCGCGGACCGCCGCAGCGGCGCGCCGCATCCGGGTCGCTTCGGCCGCGGTGGTGGCGCTGGCCCTGCCCGGGGGCACCCCCCTGCCCGAGCAGTCCGGGGTCCTGGTCGCGGGCCCCGGCCGGCTGCAAGCCAAGGCGGTCACCCTGTCGTCGCGCAAATGGGGGCGGCGCGGCTCGTGCGAGATGGTGCGCCTGTCCTTTGGCCGGTTCGGCGACGACGTAGCCCGGCGCGCGGGCGACGAGGAGTTGCTGACCTGGTCCGAGCAGGACCTGGCGACGCTGTTCGGGGTCGCCGTCACACCGGAGGACAGCCGCGTGGTGCGCTGGCTCGACGCGATGCCGCAGTACGGTCCCGGGCACGCCGAACTCGTCGCGGACCTGCGCGCCGGCCTGCCGGCAGGATTGGCCGTCGCCGGCGGCTACCTCGACGGCATCGGAGTGCCCGCGTGCGTGGCGGCCGCGACCCGGGCGGTCGCGGCCATCGTGGCACGATAGAGCCATGGCCAAGCTCGACTTCGACGCGATCAACTCCACCATCCGCTACCTGATGTTCTCGGTTTTCGCGGTCAAGCCCGGGGTGCTGGCCGACGGTGACGATGCCCGGGCCGCGGTCGTCGACGAGACGGCGACGTTCCTCAAGCACCAGGAGGACAACGGCGTCGTCGTGCGGGGGCTCTACGACGTCGCAGGGATGCGCGCCGACGCCGACTTCATGGTCTGGACGCACGCCGAGACCATCGAGGCCCTGCAGGCCACCTACGCCGACTTCCGCCGCACCACCACGCTGGGCCGCGCGTCGACCCCGGTGTGGAGCAATGTCGCGCTGCACCGGCCCGCCGAGTTCAACAAGAGTCACGTCCCGGCGTTCCTGGCAGGCGAGGAGCCCGGCGCCTACATCTGCGTGTATCCGTTCGTGCGGTCGCTCGACTGGTACCTGCTGCCCGACGACGAACGCCGACGGATGCTCGCCGAGCACGGCATGGCCGCACGCGGCTACAAGGACGTTCGCGCCAACACCGTGCCGGCGTTCGCGCTCGGCGACTACGAGTGGCTGCTGGCGTTCGAGGCGCCGGAGCTGCACCGCATCGTGGATCTGATGCGTGACCTGCGGGCCACCGATGCGCGCCGGCATGTGCGGGAGGAGACGCCGTTCTTCACCGGCCCGCGGGTGTCGGTGGAAAAGCTCGTGAACGCACTGCCCTGATGGTTTGCTGAAAGACGGCTTTCGCGCTCGATATTGATGCCGCTGCAAATACTTCATCGACGAGGAAGCTGCAGTTCAAGGGTCCAAAGACTCTATTACGGAAGTAATAGTTAGTCGCAGCAAACAACCTGCGGCCCTCATGACCTGGTGCCGCGTGTAAAGCGAGGTTGCTAGGATCGCCCGGTGCCGTTCCTCAGAGGGGTGGCGGCGGGTGCTGTGATCGTCGGTGCCGGGTATGGCGCCTGGTTGATCGGCGGTTGGGGCGGCCCGGCCCTCATCCGTGTTCTCGACGACGTCGGGCTCGTGCTCTTCGCGCTCGCCGCGGCGGCCTGTGCCGCCCGCGCGGCGTTCGTCCTGTCCGGCCGGGACCGCGCCGCCTGGGCCTTCCTCGCCGCCGGTACGGCCAGCTGGGCCGCGGGGGAGGCGATGTGGAGTTACTACGACCTGGTGGTCGGCGAGGCGCCGTTCCCCTCATGGGCGGACGCCGGCTACCTGACGTTCCTCGCCGGTGCCGGCCTGTGTCTGATCCTGATGCTCACCGCTGCGCCGACGGGCACCCAACTGCGGGTGTTGCTGGACGGGCTGATCGTCGCGGCGGCGATTTTCGGCGCCGCCTGGGTGACGTGGCTGCAGACGGTGTACGCGGCCCAGGGCGGCGATGTGGTGTGGGTCGCGATGTCGCTGATCTACCCGGTCGTCGACATCGCATTGATCACCGTCGCCGCGCTCATGTGCCTGCGCACCGCGCCGTCCCGGCGCGCACAGCTGGCCCTGATGACCGCCGGGCTGGTCGCGATCGCGGCCTCCGACACCGCATTCGCCTATCTGACCGCCACGGACGGCTACTCCGACCACCATGAGATCGGCGTCGGCTGGGCGTGGGGTCTGCTCCTGCTCGGCGTCGCCGCGGTGTCCGCCACCCGCGACCCCTCTGTCGACCCGGCGTCGCGGACCGCGGCGGTGTCGCGGTGGCTGCCCTATGTGCCGGTGCTGCTGTCGGCGGTGCTGTGCACCCCCGTCCTGATCGCGGGGCTCGGGCCGGTGTTCGTGGCCGTCGCGGTGATCGGGGTGGCCGTGGTGATCCGGCAGGTGATGATCCTGGACGAGAATCGCCGGCTGCGCGCCGAAGCCGCCGAGGCGCTGCCCGTCGCCCCGCCCATGCTCGACGAACTCCGGGACGCGATCGACCACTCGGGACTGAGCGTGGTGTACCAACCGCAGTTCGACCTGGACTCCGGGCGGATCGTCGGGATGGAGGCGCTGATCCGATGGCCGCACCCCTGTCATGGCCTGCTCGCACCCGACCAGTTCCTCCCGCTGGTCACCAAGCAGGCGCTGATGAGCTCAATGACCAGCGCCGTGCTCGACCTGGCGCTCGACGGCGCGGCGACGTGGTACGCGGCGGGCTTCCGGCTGCCGGTCGCGGTCAACGTCTTCGCGCCGACGATCAGCGACCCGAAGCTCACCTCCGACATCACCGCGGGCCTGCGCCGGCGCGGGCTGCCGCCGGAGGCGCTGGTCGTCGAGATCACCGAGGACCGGCTGCTCGCCGACATGCACGAAACCCGGTCGGCGTTGCACGCATTGCGCAGGAGAGGGATTCGCGTCGCGATCGACGACTTCGGGAGCGGTTACTCGGCGCTGTGGTACCTGCGCGATCTGCCGGTCGATCAGCTCAAGCTCGATCGTGAGTTCATCGCCCCGATCCTGACGCATCAGACGTCGGCGACGATCGTGCGCTCGATGATCGGGATGGCGCATGCGCTGGGGATGACGCCGGTGGCCGAGGGGGTGGAGAGCGCCGAGATCGCGGCCCTGCTGCGCCAGTACGGCTGCCGAGTGGCGCAGGGCTTCTACTTCAGCCGGCCCCTGTCCGGACCGGACATGCTCGCGTTGCTCGAAGCGCAGGGCCGAGACGGCGCGGAGGTGCCGCAGGAGGTCACTGAACCGCGGGCACCAGACGTAGTGAAATCGAGTTGATGCAGTAGCGCTGGTCGGTCGGGGTCGGATAGCCCTCGCCCTCGAACACGTGCCCCAGATGGCTGTGGCAGTTCGCGCACAGCACCTCCACCCGGCGCATGCCCAGCGAGTCGTCGGTACGCAGGATCACCGCATCGGAATCCGCGGGGTCGAAGAACGAGGGCCAGCCGCAGTGCGACTCGAATTTCTCACTGCTGCGGAACAATTCGGCGCCGCACGCCCGGCACTGGTACACGCCCTCGGTCTTCGTGTCGGTGTACTCACCGGTGAACGGACGCTCGGTGCCCGCCCGGCGCAGCACCGCGAACTCCTCGGGACTGAGGCGTGCACGCCACTGGTCGTCGCTCAGCTCCAGTTTGGGACCCGTCATGGTGCCAGGCTACTCGGCGCCGCGGACTCGGGAGCGCGTCGTGGCAGCCACACCGGATCGATGCCCTCGTCGAGACGGCCGTCCGCCCGGGCGTCGAGGTAGCGGTACAGCAGCGTGGTGAAGACCACGATCACCATCAGCGACCAGCCGTAGGTGATCTTCAGGTACTCCAGCGCGCGCCCGGTGCTCGGCAGCTGCCAGAGCAGCCAGCGATCCATCGTCAGGAACCCGTAGACCGCCAGCCACGCCACCCAGCTGCGGATCACCGAGTTCGGCAGCACGACGGTCATCAGGAACGGGAACAGCGTGATCGAGTAATAGCCCTGTCCCAACGAGAGCACCAGCCACGAGGTGGTGAGCAGCACGCCGGAGGACGTCAGCATCCAGAAGAACGGGTCGCGCGTCCGGTAGTAGCGGTAGAGCAGCCACAGGGCCGCGGCGCCGAGGACCGCGAACACGATGCGCAGCAGCAGGATCAGCCACGTCGGCAGACCGAAGTACAGGCCGTTGCCGAGGATCGAGCTGTTGAAGTAGTCGCGGGTGGAGAAGATGTAGGGCACCGTCCGGGTGACGAAGCTCATCGGGTCGGAGATCAGCGGCCAGGCGGCGACGTTGAACACGACGGGCACCGCGATCGCGGTGACCAGCGACCGCCACTGACGGTTGAGCAACGGCAGCAGCAGCAGCGGCGCCAGCAGCGGTTTGACCACCAGGGTCAGCCCGATGCTGACCCCGGCCCACCACTCGTGGCTGCGGTTGCCGTCGAGCAACCACCGGAAGAACAGCACCTCCAGAAGCAGCATGACGCCGTTGATGTTTCCGAAGACCAGGGTGTTGGTGACGCTCTCGGTGCAGAACATCGCCAGCAGCAGAGCCGGCGCGGCGACCGAGGACAGCGTGAAACCGAACAGCCGCAGCAGGAAGTAACCGGCGAGGATGATGGCCACCGTGTTGAAGAAGATGAACCAGTTCCGCGAGGCCACTTCGGGCAGGTAGCCGAACGGCGCCATGATCAGGGTGCCGCCCGGCGGATAGAGGTAGTGCGGGTCGACGTAGTCGAAGTGCTCGTTGTAGATGTCCCAGCCGAACTTGAAGTTGATGACCGCGCGGTACACCGGCGCGAAATCGTCGGTGATGTAACGGTTGAAGACCAGGACGTAGCTGCGGTGGATGACCGACAGGATCGCCAGCGGCCACAGGACCGAACGCAGAACCGACGCGGTGGTGGGCGGGCTGGTGCGGGGCCTGAACGCTTTCACCACAAGATCACGCACGTCAGGCACCGTACCGTAGCGGCGCGGTGCCGGGCTGTCAGGCCGGGCAGTACGTGTCGGTGGCGGGAAGCTGGCCGCTGTCGAGGTAGGCGAGCACCGGCGGGAGAGCGCAGGGCGAGTAGATCGACGCGCCGTGGCCGATGCCCTGCCACATCACCCGCCTGTTCGTCGACCCCGCATTGATCGCTGTCGCGGCGACGGCCGCCACGCCTTCGCCGCCGACGATCGGATCGTTCTGCACGCCGAGCAGCAGGGTCGGCGTCGTCAGCCCCTGAGGTTCCTTCGGGGCGGTGCCGCTCGGCCAGTTCAGGCACTTGACCATGTCGAGCGCGCCGACCGTGCCGAACTGCGGGTAGCGCTTGCCCCATTCGACGACGAGCTCGCGGACCCGGTCGGGGGTGGGGCGGTTGAGCGCGTCGCTGCAGGAGTTGACGAACTGGCCGTCGGTCTGGCGCAGCGTCTCCGCGGTGTTGATCAGGTTGTTGAGCCGGTTGGTGTCTCCGGAGTTCGCATCGGCGATCGCCTGGGCCAGCTCGTTTCCGGCGTCCACGCGGTTGCCCTGGGGGAACGCCAGCGCCGTGGAGATCGCGTCGGCCACCGCGGCGACCGACGCCCCGCCGGGGCCGTTGCCCGACCGCGCCGCCGAGAGCAGGGTGTCGACGGCGCCCTTGGGGTCCGCGCCGAGCGGGCAGTTGGTCGCCAGGCACTGGGTGGCCCACGCGTCGAGCGACGCCTGCTCGCCCCTGACCCGCTGCTCGGTGGCGGCCTCGGCCGCGATGCCCAGTGGCAGCGGGGAATCCAGCACCAGCCGGGCCACCTTGTTGGGGTGGGAACCGGCATACGCCAGCGCCACCTGCGCCCCGTTGCCGACGCCGAGCAGCGCCAGCGCCGGCACGTCCCAGGTGGTGCGCAGCCGTTCGAGGTCCTCGGCGGCGTGGGAGTTGTCGTACGCCGAGTCGCCGGGCGCGATGGTGTCGGTGCAGCTCGTCGTCGCGGTCATGGTGACCGCCCCGAGGTTGGCGACCGGATCGTCGCCGGACTGGAACTGGGCCTGCTCGAACATCTCCTGCCGGTCGAACACGTCGCGGCAGTCCAGGGCACCGGACATGCCGATGCCGCGACGGTCGACGGCGACGATCGGATGCTTGGCCAGCACGTCGCCGCCGGCGCGCGACAACCACGCCGGCAGCTGCACCGACGACGGCAGGTCCGAACCGGTCGTCATCACCAGCGGACCCGCGTCGGCCGGGGTCTGGGCGGAGCGGGCGCGGACCACGCCGATGCTCACGCTGCCGGTGGCCCCGCTGATCGGGTCGAGGTCGGCGTCGTAGCTCGCGCAGTCGAGCGTGACGCCCGGCAGGGGATCCACCGCCGCGGCGCTGAACACCCGGGAGGTGCAGTCGCGCCACGACAGGTCGTTCTTCGGCGCCTCGATCCCCGGCGGACCGGCGGGCTTCTCACTGGTCTGGGTGGCGCCCTGCGGGCCCGCGCCGGAATCGGTGGCGTAGCGCGGATTGGCGGCCAGGCCGGGGGAGCACGCGGAAAGGACCAGCGACACCGTCACCGCCACCACAGCCGGCACCGAACGAAACATGCCGACCACAGTACTGATCAGCGAGCGTCGGCCGCGGCAGCACGCACGTAGCTCAGGAACAGGTAGCCGTCGTCGTCGGTCAGCGCGTGGCGCAGTCGCAGGGCCGTCCGGCCGTCCGCCTCGCCGGTGACGACGCGGCCCGCCGCGCCGCCGACCAGCACCGGCGAGACGCTCAGGCACAGCTCGTCGAGCAGGTCCTCGGCGATCAGCATGCCGAGGATGCCGGGGCCGCCCTCGGCCAGCACGCGGCGCAGGCCGCGCCCGGCCAGCACGTCGAGCACGCCGGCCAGATCGAGCGAGTCGGGGTCACTGCCGGAGGCGTCGATCACCTCGGCCCGTGCGCCCAGCCGGTCGCGGGCGCCGGGTGCCGCGCCGGAACTGGTGAAGACCAGCGGAGGGACGTCGGTGCGGGTGAACAGCTTGGCGTCGGGATCCACCGAGCCCGATCGGGTGAGTACCGCGACCGGCGGGATCTCGGCCTGACCGCGGTCCCGCCGTGCCGCGCGCTGCGCGGCGTCGAACGTCACCCCGGAGTAGTCCTCGACCCGCGCGGTGGCCGCGCCGACGAGCACCACGTCGGCGAGCTCGCGCAGCATGCCGAACAGTGCTTTGTCACCGGCGCCGCCGAGGCCGCCGGACTTACCGGCGCTCGTCGCGCCGCCGTCGGCCGACGCGATCATGTTGGCCCGCACCCAGCATCCGGAAGGGGTGTCGGGGTAGGCGTACCGGTCGGCCAGCCCGGCCGCGTCGATCGCGCCGACACCGCCGAGCACTGTGAACTGCGTCCCGTCGTGGTCTGCGGACATACGCAGAATCACAGCACGCCGTTAAGGTGCCTGCATGCAGGGGTCCAGCTTCAGCTCCAGCGACGTCGCGCATCTGACCGATCGGCGTCCCAGCGTCACGCCGGAACGGTTGGTCGCGCAGCTGGTTCCGCCGCCGACGTTCGCCGACGTCAGCTTCGACACCTACCGGCCCGATCCGGCCGAGCCCACCCAGGCCGCGGCGGTGGAGGCGTGCCGCCGGTTCTGCGCGCAGGCGCTCGAGCGGCGGGCCGGGAAGAAGAAGCTGTTCGGCAAGCGTGAGGTGCTGCCCGGCGTCGGCATCTACCTCGACGGCGGTTTCGGGGTGGGCAAGACGCACCTGCTGGCCTCGTCGTACTACGAGGTCGGCGGCGAAGACGTCAAGCGAGCGTTCGCCACGTTCGGGGAGCTGACCCAGCTGGCCGGGGTGTTCGGCTTCGTCGAATGCATCGACCTGCTCGCCGACTACGCACTGGTGTGCATCGACGAGTTCGAGCTCGACGACCCCGGCAACACCACGCTGATCTCCCGGCTGTTGTCGGCGCTCGTCGAGAAGGGCGTGTCGGTGGCGGCCACCTCCAACACGCTGCCCGAGCAGCTCGGCGAGGGGCGGTTCGCCGCGCAGGACTTCCTGCGCGAGATCAACACGCTCGCAGCGATGTTCACCACGGTGCGCATCGAGGGCCCGGACTACCGGCACCGCGGCCTGCCGCCCGCGCCGGAGCCGCTCGGCGACGACGAGGTGGCGCAGCGGGCAGCGGACGTGCCCGGCGCGACGCTCGACGACTTCGACGCGCTGTGCGCTCACCTGGCGACGATGCACCCGTCGCGCTACCTGACTCTGATCGAGGGCGTCTCCGAGGTGTTCCTGACCGGGGTGCATCCGCTCGACGATCAGAATGTCGCGCTGCGGCTGGTGTCGCTGACCGACCGGCTCTACGACGCGGGCATCCCGGTGGTCGCGTCCGGCGCCAAGCTCGACACCGTGTTCAGTGACGAGATGCTCGCGGGTGGGTTCCGCAAGAAGTACCTGAGGGCGACGTCGCGGTTGCTGGCGCTGACGGCCGCCGGTCAGACGGGGCGCGCCATCACGTAGTCGGCCTCGAGGTGGGTGCCCAGCCGGAACGTCTTGGTGCCGGTGACGGTGAAGCCGTGCTTGGTGTAAAAGCGTTGCGCGCGAACGTTTTTCTGGTTGACGCCGAGCCACACCGAGGCCGCCGCCTCGGCCTCGGCGTGCTGGAGGGCGGCGCTCATCAGGGCCGTCGACACCCCCGCGCCGTGGGCGTCGGGCAGCACGTACATCTTCGACAGCTCCACCGCCGGCCGCAGGGTGACCGCGGCCGTCACATCCGGGTCATCGGGCACGCCGCGAATCATCATGGCGTAACCGATGATTCGATCATCTCGGGTGGCGGTCAGCACGGTCCGGTCCGGATCGTCGAGGTAGTCGCCGAACCGGGCCGGCGTGAGGTTCTCGGCGATGAACGCGGCGACGTCGGCCGGGGTACACGACGGGGGACAGGCCAGCGGGAAGGTGCGGGCGGCGACGTCGGCGAGTTCGGCCAGCCGGGCGGCGTCGGCCGTACCGATCTGCAGGCTCAGGCCACGTTCCACTGGGCCAGTCGGACGCCGGTGACCCGGTCGAGCAGCACGACGTTGGACACCAGGTCGCGGTAGCAGTCCCACCAGACACCGCCGCTGAACGTCCGGCCCACCTGGGCGTTCTGCATTCCGTACTGCAGCGCATCGGGCGCGTCGCTGTTGCGGGGCTCGTATGCGTCCCCGGTCGGGGTCACGCCGCGGAACCCGTAGGTGATGCCCATCGCGTACGGGGTGGGCAGTTGCACCGGGGTGATCGTGACGTCGGCGCGGTACACCTGGTAGCGCGGGGCGCGGGGCGGGTAGCCGAAGCCCGGCGGAACGTCCGACGGCGCGACGCCGGTGACCGCGACGTCGGCGACCAGTCCCTTGAATTCGACGCGCAACGTCTCGCCGAGCCGCCCGATCGGGATGACGGCGGCGCCGGCCGGGGGTGCGAGCACGCCGCCGAGCGTGGCGATGGTGGCGAGCAGGAAGACGAGCCAGCGCCGCATGTGTGGGGATCCCTCCGGGCCACGCTTATCGAGCAGGTCCTGGCATGATCGCACACCCGGCGATGCCGTCGGCGGAGTTATGACGTCGAAGGCACCCAGGGTCCGACGCCGCCGACCTTGTCGATGCGGATCCGGGTCAGGTAACCCGGCGGCGCGTCCGGGGGAGGGAAGCCCGCGTCGGGCGCAGCGAGCGTCTGCGCCAGTTCGGCGAGCAGTTCCGGCGCGCCGCCCTCGACGATGCGGGCCGTCCCGGTGATCGACAGGTACGGCCGCATCACGGCGGTCGGGCCCTCGGGCGCGACGATCGTGACCGCCACCCGCGGGTCGCGGCGGACGTTGCGGATCTTCTTGTGTTCGGACAGGTGCGCCATCACCAGTTCGTCGCCGTCCGGGGTGGACTGCAGCGCCACCCAGACCAGGCTCACCTGCGGGCTGCCGTCGGGGTTGAGGGTCACCAGGGTGGCGTCGGCGCCCCGGCCGATGAGGTCACGCGCAGCGGAGTTGAGTTCCATGTGGTGTGCTACCGCGCGACCGCCCGTTTCATTCCCTCACGGGTTGGTGAAGGGCTCCAGCGCGGCGCGGAGGTCGTTCTCGAAACGCCCGGCGTCGATTCCGAGCCGGTGCAGCACGCCGTCGTCGTCCTCCTGGTCGTGCAGCGCGAGCAGGAGGTGCTCGGTGCCGACGTAGTTGTGGCCCAGCCGCAGCGCGTGACGGAACGTCAGCTCGAGGGCCTTCTTGGCGCGCGCGTCGAACGGGATGAGCGCCGGCACATCCTCGGCCGGGGGCGGCAGGGTGACGGCGGCGGCGACGGCGGCGGCGTCCACGCCCTGGTCGGCGATCAGGCGGGCGGCCAGCCCGGTCGGGTCGGCGAAAAGCCCGAGTACCAGGTGCTCCGGGCGGATCTCGGAGTTGCCCGCGGCGTGCGCGCGGTTCTGGGCCTCGACGATGACCGCACGGGCGCGCGGGGTGAACCGGCTGAACCCGGCGTCGGGGTCCAGCGCCGCCGCATCGGTGGGCGTCCTGGGGACGAAGCGTTTCTGCGCGGCCTGCTTCGTGACACCCATGCACTTGCCGATCTCGGTCCACGACGCCCCCGAGCGGCGAGCCTGGTCGACGAAGTGGCCGATCAGGTGGTCGGCCACCTCGCCGAGTGCTTCGGCGGCCAGCACTGCATCGGTCAGCTGGTCGAGGGGTTGATCGTGAACGCGCGTAATGACGTCGATGAGGTCGTCGAGGCGGACGGGGTGGCTGATTTTGGCGGCGTCGCGCATGCGTCAACCTTAAGTTGACGCGCCGAGGATCGTCAACCCTGGGTTGACCGGGAGTCTCCGGGGTAACCGCGCCGCACCGTGCGGTCGAGGACGCCCAGCGTGGCCCGGAGAGCGCCTTCGGACACCACGGGGAAGATCTTCGCGTCGCGCCAATGCTGGTCGATGCCGGACCAGTCGTAGAAGGACGTCACCATGGTTCCCTCCTCGGCGGATTCGAGGCGGTAGCCGTAGACGTGGCCGATCTGCGGGCGGATCTGTCCCAGGATCGTCCAGGCGATGTGTCGGTCCTGCTCGAACTCGCTGATCTGCACCGTGACGTCGTAGCGGCCCAGGGGAAAGTCGTTGAGGGCCTCGCGGTCCATGTGCACGACGAAGCTGTCGCCGACCCCGCGCACCGGGTCCCCGTCGGCGTCCTGCAGCATGCCCGTCGCGTCAATCGCCACGTGGCCCTGCGGGTCGCAGAGCACGGCAAAGACGTCAGGGGCGGGAGCGGCGATCGTGCGGGACACCTCGATGCGATCGGTCATGCGTCGATGGTGTCACGAGAGTGGTCTGGATCACTGAGGGGTTTCGCTACGCGGCTAGTTCGGGAACCCGTTCCGGGATGCGATCTGACGAGAAGACCACGACACACCATCCGCGGATGTTGAGGCGGGCGTTGGACTTCATCCACGAGAACGCCCAGTACGAGATCACCATCCGGGACATTTCCGCAGCCGCCGACGTGACGCCGCGCGCGATTCAGTACGCGTTTCGCGAGCACATCGGCACGACACCGCTGGAGTATCTGCGGCGCGTCCGCCTGGAGCGGGCGCACCGCGAACTCAAGTCCGCGGATCCGGCTCGCGACACCGTGACCTCGATCGCGGGCCGTTGCGGTTTCAGCCACCCCGGGCGGTTCAGCAGCGCCTACAAGGAGGTGTTCGGCACCGAGCCGAGCCGGACCCTGCGCAGCGGCTGACAGCTCACAGGGGCGTGAAGCCCTCACGGTTGTAGATGCCGGCCTGCCAGCCGTTGCTGAAGCAGACCAGCGGGCGTCCGTCCGGAGCCTGCGCGGCGGACTGCGGGTTGGGGCACGGGGCGCCGATGTCCTGCACGCCGCGCAGATCGTAGGTGGCCTGCCAGAAGCCCGTGTAGACCGGCGGCCACTGGTTCGGAATCCACCGGCACTGCAGGGCCTCCCCGCCGGGACCGCGGCCGAAGGTGAACCGCTCCATGTTGGTGCAGGGGGCGGTGAGATGGGCGTCGTAGCTCATGCCGGGGACATCGGTGGCGTAGTGGCCGGGATCGTCGGGATAGGCAGGGCCCGGCTCGGCTATCGCGGCGGGCGCTGTGCCCAGTGCGGCGATGCCGATCGCGGTCGCTGTCAGCATCTCGCGAATCATGTCCCACCCCTTGGTCGCCGGATCGGTTCTCGTGCACCCGAACCCTATCGGGTGGTGCGGCCGCATCGCGGGCTTTCCGGCTCAGCAAACGATCTCGGCCCGCCACCTGAGGGGGGTTGGTGGCGGGCCGAGCGTATCGGGGTCGTCTGATCGGGACTTCCGTGCCTCTGAAATTACGGACCCAACCTGAGAGTGGCCTGATAGCCACATATATTCGCGCTTGAAATGCGGTAACGAATCGGGTGTCGGTCAGACGCCGAGCCGGGTCAGCTCCGCCTTCGCGCCGCGTTCGACGAACAGCGGGATGAAATCCCGGATGGGCCGGCCCTCGAAGCGGGCGTACTGCGCATGGACGACGGCGGCGACGCGGTCCGGCTCCACGGTGGCATGGGCATCGGCCAGACGCTGCGCCAGCTGGTCGATGATCTGCTGCTCACTCAACTCGATCACGAGCTCAGCTTCGTCGCGTCCCGTGCGGCCGTCAACCGGTCCGCAGCGCAGGCGCACGGCCGTGCTGCGACAACGGCGTGGACATGTGGTGAACGTCAATCGGCTACTTGAGTTTGAGCACCCAGGCCGGCGCCCAATGGGTGACGGTCTGCTTGTCGCTGCCGAAGCAGACGGCGTAGGTCACCAGTCCCCACCAGCCACCCTGCTCGCCGAGGCCCCAGCAGGTCAGGCGGCCTTCGACAACGGTGTCCATCTGCAGGCCGTGCGGGTGGTACCGGCCTGCCCCGTGCGGCTCGCGCGGGAACATCGCGACGAGGTCCACCAGGACCTCCAAGGGTGGGTGCACCCGGCGGAACACGGTGGGCTGCGGTTGCCCGCCGTGTCCGATCTTCTGCAGCGCCACTCTTCGATCATATGTTCGAAGAGTGGCGCTGCGAAGGGGCGGTCAGCCCTCGTTGTTGGCTTTGGTGATGCCGGGGGTGAACGACGGTCCGCACGGCATCTTGATGCCGTGCTGGGTGCACAGCGAGATGCCGCCGGCGACGCCGGTGTAAGTGCCGGGCTTCGGATAGGTGCCCTGGATGTCCACTCCGCTGCTGGCGGCCTGCGACACGGCGGCCCCGCCGAGGGACGCTGCGAGCATGGCGGCGCCGGCGAGAAGTCCGGCGGTCGCGACGGTGATTCGGTTCGACATGGCAATCTCCTGATAGGGACGCTCCACGGGCTGCGCCGTGGGGATCGGGGGCCGGGCGGCGGCGCCCGGCCGTGGGGTGAGATCGATGATCAGCGCGAAAACACCGCATGAACCACCCCGATCGCCTGCCGATCCACTGACAACCACGCAGGGCGTGCAGGAGAGTGCCAGCGGGTTCTCAGGTTTGCCTGGCAGGCCTTCGCGGCGTTGCTGCCCGAAAGTGCCGAAGCGTAGGCTGGTCGAAAATTCGGCACGGTATGACGCGGCCCGGTTGTAGCCCACGCCCGGGCCGGGGAAGTAGCTTTTCGGTGCGACCATGAGCATGTGGTCGGCGCTGCGCCACGTCCTTGTCGGAGTTGCCGAGACGTCGCCGATGTGCAGATGCGGCCACAGCGCAATGTGCCACTGGGACGACTGGGGAAGCTGCCGCCTCATCGACTACGTGACCGACGACGAGTGCGAGTGCGCCCGGTTCGTCCCCGGCTTCGGCTGAGGCGGCTCTGGCGACGTGAAATCTGCGCCCAGCGGGACTGCTGAGTGGCGTGCACGCGGAGTGATGCCGCGATGCCGCGATGTCGCGAGGCGCGGGGGTATCGGTCTTGGCGCGCAGGCAGATTCGCATCCTGTGCGCCGGGCCGGCGGGACGTGGTCGGCCACCGCACCCGCCGGCCCGACCCGATCAGTGCGTGAGGTAGTCCTCGCTCGCGTCGATTTCGCGGAGCCGGCGGTCGATCTGCTCCAACGTCCGAGCGTCGGCGAGCATCCGGTCAGTCAGCTCGATGCGCTGCACGACGAGCTTCGACCGGTTACCACACGCAGTGTCCACAGAAGTGACTCGCGCTCCCCGCGGGTCAGATTGGTCAGCCTGGCGGTCATGACTGTCTCCCATCAACGACCGGGCGCTTGGGTCTGGACCGCGGTCGTGCGCTCGATCATGCGCCCTCCGGCGCCCATTGCAACCAGGTGCCGCAGGAGTCTCAGGACACTGACAGGACAGGTCTCAGAACACCCACAGGATGAGGTGGGCGTTGTGCCGCGACAGGTTCGTCTGCGCTGACCGACGTCGAACAACTCGAGCGCCCGCGGACTGCCCTCATCGCCAGGGTGCCGCGCGTGCGGTTGCAGTCCTGGCAGTCGTCATGGCGCGAGAACAGGTCCTGAACTGCGGTCATACTGGTGCGCGATACTGGGATTGAACCAGTGACCTCTTCCGTGTCAGGGAAGCGCTCTCCCGCTGAGCTAATCGCGCCGGGAACACCTTGGAGGTGGAGACGGGAATCGAACCCGTGTGCACGGCTTTGCAGGCCGTTGCCTCACCACTCGGCCACTCCACCGCTGGGCTTGATGCCACTGCACCTTCGAGCGGATGACGGGATTCGAACCCGCGACCCTCACCTTGGCAAGGTGATGCGCTACCAACTGCGCTACATCCGCGCGCCACGGGCGAGTTCGTCGCTCGTCGCGATGCACGACGATAGTCCACGCAGTTGGGCGTAGACAAATCCCCTCCCGGTTGGGGCGCGTCGCACCTCAGAACAGGGCGTATTCCTCGCGCGAGAGCCTGAATCCGTGGCCGTCGGAGTTCGTACATCTGATACCCGATTGCTCACTGGTGCAGTTGATCGCGGCGCTGGACCGGGATTGGCCGTACGGGAGCGCCGGTCCACTGTTGAGTGCGGTGTCGCCTGCGCAGACGAAGCGTGCCGAACCGGTCGACTGCAGCGCGATGCCCTGCCCGTACCCGGTGACGTCGGGGCAGTCGGCAGGACGGGGCGGGGGCGCCCAATCCCGAGCGGCGATGTCGCAGCGCACGTAGTCGTCCTCCAGCATGCAGCCGATGTTGCCGCTGGGCGAGGTGAAGCCCACGATGTCGGCGGCGGCAGGAGCGGCCGAGAGGCTCGCCGCGCCCCATGCCGCGACCGCGCGGGCGGCGGCCCGGCCACGCAGCGTCATGCGGTGACCATACCTGTGAACTCGCTGGTAGAAGGGTCGAATTCTGGGAGGGCCGGGTGCGCATGTTAATGTTGCGCCTCGTCCGACTCCGTCGGAAATCCCCGGTCTCGTAGCTCAGTGGGAGAGCGTCCGCCTCACACGCGGAAGGTCGCTGGTTCGAACCCAGCCGGGACCACCAGCAACCGCGAGTTTTTTGAGGCCAGGTGTCGGTCCAGATCGGCGCCGAAGCGCAGCGCCAACGATGCATCGGGTACGCCGCACGTCGTGCGCGGGTGGGGTGGGTCGGCCGATATCGGTGATCACACGCCGCCGCCGTCGCTTAGAGAGCTCCCCGTTCTCCACGACGAAGAGTCGGCCGGAAGGGGTGATCGACGGCTGCGGGGCGGCCGACGGTTCTCTCAGCATCACCGAGCACTCCGCGCGGTGATGGCGTGCGTGACCCGAGCTGCTGACTTGTCCAGTTGTGCCAATTCCACATCGTCGAAATCCGAGCGTGCGACGGTGGCACGGAGTCGGGCGAGCTGCTCCCGGACGGGCGAGTCGTCGTGAGCATGCCACGCGACCTCCTCGAGCAACCGGAACAACCGAGCCATCACCTGCGGATCGGCTGACCCGTATCTGCGGGGTTGAGTGATGGCTACGTCGAGCACCTCGGCGAAGTCGGGTCGTCCAAGCACCACGCGGACCCGCCCGTCGTTGTCGAGGAGCAGCACCGGCCGAAGGTCGCGGCCGGCGAGTCGGCACAGGATCGCCGAGATGTGCCCGAGCGCATGGATAGCCGTCGTCGGATCGTTGATGCCCGGTGACAGGGCCTTGTTCGCGACATCGGTCAGCTGGCGCAGCCCGTAGCCGATGTCCTGCGCGGCAGTGCGCTCGTAGCCCACGTTGATCGCGCGCCCTACGGTGTCTTGAAGGCAGGCGAGGGCTGCATCGTCGAGAGAGCAGGACGACGACCACGCGGTGCCGATCGGAACACCCTCGACGATCGAACTTCCAGGATGGCACTCGATGATGAGGAAAGCGTCTGCCCAGACGGTCGCCGCGAGTAATTCGTCTTCATCGATACTTGTCAGGAAGCCTGACGATGGGGCGAACACAGCGCGTGCACCTGCGCACGGCGTGGGTGGTTCGGGACCGGGTGCAACTGCGCCGAGCGGGCTCGTCGCAGCACGAACGGTAGCGCTGGCGTCGTCGTGGACGTCGCGCAGCATCGTCTCCACGCGAATTTGGCGGGCGAGATGGGCTAGGAACAAGACCAGGCCCAGGACGCTGACGATGCCCAAACTGAAAGCGACTGTGACCGAAATCCGGGGAACGAACGCGGTACCGCCGCCGTCGCCGCTGCGGACCGCGCGGAGCACGGTCAAGGAGTATGTGAACGTGGCGAGGAAGACTGCCAGCGTGCCCTGGACGAAAATGTCACTCGTGAAGGTTCGCAACAGTCTCGGTGAGAATTGGCTACTCGCCAGCTGAAGGGTCACGACGGTCAGGGAGAACGTCAGCGAGGTGACCGTGATGAGTGAACTGGATACGGCGTCGAGCAGCGTGCGGGCGGCGCCGGCATCGCCGCCGAAGATGAGCGACACTGCCCAAGGGGGCAACCGGGCGTCTATGGACGCGTCTATCTGCGGCAGCGCGATCCCGGCAGCCACCGCCAGGAGGATCCCCATCACGGGTATGGGCCAGAGTTGTGTCCGCAGGGTGTCCCGGGCCGAGGCGGAGTTCTTCACTGGCTGCTGGCCTGTGCATGCGCGCTGACCGCGGACGAGATCACCTGATCCATGTACCCGTGCCGCTCGAACGTCAAGCGCTCGGCATGATCCTAATGCGGAACGCGATGGTCGGTTCGTGCATCCATGGCGTCGGCGAGGCATGCGTCGGGCGATGCCGGGACGGAGCGAAGATGACCACAATCACAGAAACATCTCAGCAGCAATGGATTTGAGGCTGTTGTCTTCGCTGGTCCAGGCGACCGGCGGTGTGTCCTGCGCCCACTGCGTCAGCCCCGGCCCAGCGGCGCGGCGTCGAGTCCGGTCCGCTGCTCTCGTCGATCGTCGTGTTGCATCGCTGCTCGACCCGGATCCAGATGCTGTTCCGATGACTCAGCGGGACATCCGGTGAGCACGATGTTGCGACGTGGTCACCGCCCCTGATCTTCGCGGCCTCGGGTGTGGCGATCTGGGCGGTAGGCATCGAACTCGCTCGCCAATCGGACGCGCTCTCAACACGGTGCACCTCGGCTCGGCACTCGGCGGTTCATCCTGCCCGCAGCCGGACGCCCCGCACCACGTCGGTGACCGGTTTGAGCTCAGGCGGATTCCGGCGGCCACAGCAAGCTGATCGTCCTACCGTCGCTGGTGGGCTCACCGGCCGCCAGCGCAAAGGCTTCCAGCGCGGCGGCCACGGTGGTCCTCTCCTCGGCCTTCATCGACCGCAGAACGCGCTCGATCGCCGCGCGTCGGTGCTCGGTGACCTTTTCCACCAGGCGGCGTCCCGACGGTTTCAGCGTCAGGGTGATGTTGCGACGATCGACCTGCGACTCACGGCGATCCAGAAGCCGGGCATTAATCAACCGGTCGCACGTTCTGCTCGCGTTTGATGGGTTCACCCCGAGCTCTGCGGCGACCGATGCCAGGTTCATCGGTCCGCGGGTGTGGAGAAGCACCAGAACCCGGAACTGAGGGACGGTGACCAGATCGTCGATCTCTCCGAGCGATTCGGCGGCGATGCCCACAAGCGCGCGGGACGCACGCAACACGGCATCCGCTTGAGTCGTCAGCGCTGACCTGCGGGGAGCGCGGCTTCGTGGCGACGATGTCATAGCTGAATTGTTGTCGAACACCGGCATGATCGCAATCATCCACTCCGCAGGTCAGTGCATCATTCCTCGGGTTCCAAGTGGTTCGGTGCCGGTGAAGCTGCCACCCGCGCATATGAGCTGGTCCAGAAAGATTCCATGCAGCAATGATTGCGAATAAGTCTATATCCGAGTCGCGGTCGGGGGCGCGACGTCGGCGCCTTGGCTGTCAAATGTGGCTGCCTGGCAGGCGAATTCGACGTCGACCGTGGTCACCGCCGAACGTTCCTCGGCGCACGATGGCGACGAGGGCGTACGGCTAGAAGAGCTGGCTGCGCAATTTTCCCAGGGTTTTGGTCAACAGACGGGACACGTGCATCTGGGACAACCCCAGTCGCTGGGCGATCTGGCTCTGTGTCTGACCCTCGAAGAATCGCATGAGCAGTATCGCCCGCTCGCGCTCGGGAAGCCCCGCGACCAGGGGTCGAACGGACTCCCGGTCCGTCACAGCTTGCAGCCGTTCGTCCTCGCAACCGACGGTGTCCGCGGCGGTGGTCGTCGTGTCGTGCCCCAGCGGCTGGTCGAGTGAGCGCAGCGACCGGGCATCGCTGGCGATGATGCCCTCGATCACGGCGTCACGGTCGACACCCAGAAACCCGGCTAATTCGGTCACACTGGGAGCTCGTCCGAGGTGCTGCATCATTTCCGGAATGGCTTTGGCGATTTCAGTGTGATGGTCCTTCATCCGGCGCGGCACCGACATCGGCCACGTTCGGTCGCGAAAGTAACGGCGCACCTCGCCGATGATCGTGGGGACCGCATAGGCGGTGAATGACGACCCGGACTGCGGATCGAAACGATTGACGGCCTGCAGCAGTCCGAGTCGGGCGACCTGGATCAGGTCATCGAGATCCTGTCCCCGGTTGCTGTACCGGTGGGCAATGTTGTCGGCGAGCGGCAAGCATCGGGTGACGATCTGTTCGTGCTGCGCTGTGAATCCGGACGAATCTTCGGCCGCCGCGCGCAGTGACCGGAACATGTCCGGTACATCGGCGTACTCGTCGTCGGTCTCGTACGTGACGGTCATGTCGACAATCATCGTGTTGGGGTGGGTGGCCGCTGTTGTCGATGCCAATGGTCGTTCTCAACGTTGGCACAGCATGTCCTAACTCGCAATATATGTCTGTACGCAAGGATTAAAAAGTCGCAACCATTGCATGAAGGGCGCAATCGGGGCTTTCCCGGGGTACGGTTGTGGCACACCACAGCGTCGGACCGGGCCGCGAAGGCGGTTCCGATGCACAGCGATACGAAGAGGTGATGGCGGGATCTGGCGACTATCTGATCGAGCCGGCGGCACCCCCTCAACCGCGGTGGTGACCGGGGCGAGCGCAGGGATCGGGCGGGCTGCGGCGCGGGAATTCGGCCGTAGCGGCTGAATGAGGCGTTGGTCGCTCGGGGGCGTGGCGGACTGGAGTCGGCCGCGACCGACGTTGCCCGCGCCGGCGGCGCCCCGGCTCGTGCTTCTGGTCGACGTCGCCGACCACGGGGAGCTCGACCGACTGGCCGCAGCAGACGTCAGGACCGCGGGACGGGATGCAGGCGCTCCAACAGGGATTCATACGTCACCCAGCCGACGACCGCGGTGTGCCCGGCGTAGAGTAGCGGCAAACCGGTCGCGCCCCGGCCGGACAGGGCTCCGACGATCTTCTCGGAGTCGGCGGTCTCGTCCAGTGCGATGGGCCGCCGGATCAGGCTGGACACCGTATCGGGGGGTGCATCGTCGTTCAGGGCCTCGGCGACATCCTCGGCGGAGACGCACCCCTGGTAGTCGCCCCGGCTGTCGGTCACCGGTAGCACGCCGAGGGAACTCTCGGCGAGGACCGCGGCCGCAGCCTCCAAACTGGTGTCCTCGGGAAGGGGATCGGGTGCGGGTCTGGCGACGTCTGTCGCTGTGAGTCCGGACAGCGTCCTGTGCGCGGACTCGACGTCGATGCCGCGGCGCCACAGTTTCGCCTTGTAGATGGTCTCCTTGGAGAGCAGGTGGCCAGTGCCTGCGGCCACCGCCACCGCTGCCATGAGAGGCAGGATGATCGAGTACTGGCCGGTCAGTTCGAACAGGATGATGACCGCCGTCACGGGTGCTCGGGTGGCGCCGGCGAGCGCTGCCCCCATTCCGATCAAACCGTAGGCGCCCGGTGCTTCGGTGACAGTGGGGAACAGGTGGTGAGCGACCTCGCCAAAGGCGGTCCCGGCCATCGCGCCGATGAACAAAGTCGGAGCGAACACCCCTCCCGAGCCGCCGATGCCGATCGTCAGACTGGTGGCGAACATCTTGCCTACCAGTAGCAAAAGCAGCATCGGGACCAGATAGTTGCCCTCGACGGCGTTTTCGAGCACGGGGTATCCGACGCCGTACATCTGCGGCAGCGCGACGAGCACCGCCCCGAGCGCGAGTCCACCCACGGCGGGCCGCGCCCACTCCGGACCGCGCCACACCCAGTCGCAGGCATCTTCCACGAGGTACAGGACCTTCGAGAACAGCACGCCCACCGCGCCGGCCAACACGCCGAGAGCCGAGTACAGGCCGTACTCGACCGGGCTGTGCACCGCGAACGACGGAAGTGTGAGGAACGGGTGGTCGCCCATCATCGCCCGGCCGATGACGTCAGCCACCACGCTGGACAGGACGACGGCACCGAAGGACTGGGCGGCGAAGTCCCGCAGGATGAGTTCCATCGCGAAGAACGGGCCGGCAAGGGGTGCGTTGAACGTGGCGGAGATGCCGGCGGCGGCGCCGCAGGCCACCAGCAGCCGGACCCGTGAGGTGGGTAGGCGTAACAGCTGCGCCACCGTAGATCCTGCTGCGGAGCCGATCTGGACGATCGGGCCCTCGCGCCCCACCGAGCCGCCCCCGCCGATGCACAGCGCAGACGCCAGGGCTTTCACCAACGTGACCTGGGGTGCAATCCGTCCGCGCCGGTGCGCCACCGCGTACATCACCTCGGGAACGCCGTGGCCTCTGGCCTCCGGGGCGAATTTGTGCACGATCGGTCCGTACACCGCGCCGGCGACGACCGGGGTGAACAACAAGAACCAGAAGCCGAGCGTCGGCCAGTGCGCACTCGCGACCCGGCCCAGCCCCGAGTAGTCGTCGTATCCGGTGAACATCCGGGTGAACAGCGTGATCAGCTCGCGAAAGCCGACCGCCCCTATGCCGGTGACCGCACCGACGGCGATCGCAAGCGGGACGATGGCCGACGAGCTGTCGCTGACCCAGGTCGTCCAGAACCGCTGGCGGAAAACGGGAATGCGACGTGAGTATCGCAAGCGTTGTGTTTCCGCCATTATTGCAGTACGCAATGATTGCGCTGTGATCGCATAATCGACGTTTGCCGGCGACTGCCGTCAGCTCGGCGATCGCGGAGAGAGCGCTACCACTGGCAGTTGACGGGCGAGCCGCGCACGTGCGGCAGGGCTGCTGTCGTAGCGCCATCCGAGCAGTCGGGTCAGCACACGGCGGATCAGCGGCACAATCCAGCGGTGTGCTCGTTCGTACGAGGCCATCGCCGACTCCGCCTCTGCTCCCGAGAGCACACGGTGCACCGCTGAGAACCGATCTCTGCCGACGATCACCTCGAAGTCGTCGTGCGCCTCGATGTTGCGCAACCAGTCCGACGAACGGCCGAACCCCGCGATCACCAGGTACTCGTCAGCACCGCGATCGGCGCCGATCACCTCCAGCACGGTTCGGTAGCGATGTCCCGACCTCCGTCCGGTGTGGGTCAGACAGAGGAAGCGCCGCCCGAGAAGCCATCCGAACCCGTTGGCGTACAGAACGGTCGGCGCGGCCAAAGCCGTCCGGAGTGACTTCGCCATGCGCGTGCGGTCCGGTTCGAGGATGGCTCCGCTGGACTTGCCGACAAGTGCGGTGGCCACGAGATGGTCGACGAACGGGAGTCGCGTGCAGCGCAGCACCACGTGGCGCACCCGGATCTGCCATGCCGACGACGGAAGGAACCAGCGGGTTCCCGCACGCCCCTTCCGCTGCTTCTCCTCGGCCATCGGACGCCAGACAGCCTCAAAGTCGAGTAACGCCTCCTCGATCGATTCCGCTTCGTGGAGGCGGTCGGCCAACACATAGGCACCGGCCATCGCCAGGGATGCGCCCTGGCCGGCGATCAGCGATACGGCGTAACCGGCGTCTCCGAGAAGGACGACCCGCCCCTTGTGCCAAGACGACATGACGACCTGGGCGACCTGGTCGTAGTAGATGTGCTCTGCGGGGCACCGGTCGAGCACGTCGGGGACGAGCCACCCCAACCCGCTGTAGGCCTGACGGATGGCTGAGCGCACGTCATCTGGGGGTGTGGAGTCGGGGCAGCGGTGCACCGCGAGGACAGCGATGCGGCCGTCTCGGAGGGCATAGAGCCCGACCTGCCGGTCGATGGAGTCGGTGAGGCAGAAGTGCCCGACCATGGCGCTTCGTATGCCGGTGTCGTGAAACGTGAAGGCAGCGGTGTGAAATCCGAGGTAGCGCAGGAACATCGAGTCAGGACCGAACACCAGACGGCGCACCGTCGAATGCAGACCGTCCGCGCCAACCAGTAGATCGGCGTCCACCTGTGAGCCGTCCTCCAGTGTCACGCGAATCCCGTCACCGAGATCGGCGACGTCGCACACCGCGCTGCCGAACCGGAGATCCACCGCGGCCGGCAGCGCCTCGCGGAGCACCCTCTCCAGATCGGGCCGCATCAGATCGAGCAGCCCCTGCTCGGCGAACAGGGCGGGGCGTACCCGCGCGCGGCATCGACCGTGCTCGTTCACCAGTTGCGCTTCGTCGATGTCATAGGACACGGCGCGCAGGGCCGGCAGCAGGCCCATCGCCGCCGCGGTGTCGTAGCCCGGGCCGAAGAAGTCGATCATGTACCCCTCCGGCCGTGGCACGGGCGAGCGCTCGAGCAGCACGGTGTCGGCGCCGGACGTTGCGAGCCTGTTCGCGAGAGTGAGTCCGGCGATTCCGGCTCCGCAGATCACCACACGCACGTCTCACCGCCTCGATCGTCAAGCGAGAGACCCACAGAGGACGCCCGCCCTCTATACATGCTAAACGCAATGATTGCTTAAGCGCAATGGAATGTGTGGGCCGAAGGACCGGACAGTTCCCCTCACTGCCGCAGGGCACTGCCCTTCAGCCACTCCTCCCACGGCAGCGTCCAGTCGCCGTTCTGATTCAGGCGCAGGGGCGGCCCGCCGGTGTTGCGGACCTCGACGACGTCGCCCGGCCGCGAGAACGAGTAGAACCATTGCGCGTTGTCGCTGTTGAGGTTCAGGCAGCCATGGCTGGTGTCGGTGTTGCCCTGTGCCCACACCGTCGAGTTCAGCTGGTGCAGATAGATCCCGTCGGAGCTGATCTTGGTGGCCCACGGGATCGTCTCCCGATAGCCCAGCCGGCTGTTGACCGGCAGCCCGAACGTCGACGAGTCCATGATCACCGGGTTGGCCTTGTCGATGACTGTGTAGACCCCCGGAGGCGTCCAGAACGACAGCGTGTTCCCGCCGATGGTCTCGGTGCCGCCCATGCCCATCGAGGTCGGCATCGTGCGGACGAGCTTGCCGTTGTCGAAAACGCTGACCTGCTTGGTGGTGTCGTCGGCAATCGACACGTGCGCATCGCCGATCACGAAACTCACCGTCTCGTCCTCGGCGCCGTAGAGATCGTCGCCGAGCTTGTCGCCGTAGATGTCGGCGACGACGCTGACTTTCGTGCCGGGGGCGTAGTACTTCTGCGGACGCCAGTGCGCCGTCTGGTCGTCGACCCAGTACCAGCTGCCGGGGACCGGCGGATCCGTGCGCACGCGCAGGTGTCGTTCGGCGGCCGCCTTGTCGACGGTCTCGTCGAAGTGGGCCACGATCACCATGCCGACGCCGTAGGTACCGCCGTCCTCGATGGATGCGTAGCCGACCGTGTTCAGGTACACCGAGGCCTGGTCGCTCGGATCGATGGTGCTGAAGCTGGAGGTCTGCCGGGTCGGCATACCTCCGGGACCGCGCCCGGCGATCGTCATCGTGTAGGTGCGGCCGTACCCGAGCTGCACCGTCGGCTTCCACGCCTTGCCGTCGGGGGTCAGCACCCCGGGGATCTCCTTGTCCGCGTCGTTGACCATCGTGACGCTCTCGAGCGTCCCGTCGACGGCCGCGACGAGCACCCGGGCGTCAGGTTTGACGTCCTCGGATCCCGCGCCCGGGGTCACGATGAGCCGGGCTGGTGCCGTGGGCGACGGAGGAGCCGGCGGCGCGAAGTGCGACGCAGTGGCCGCGGCCAATGCCTGGCAGCGATCAGGGCACTGCGGCGCGCTCGACGAGACGATGCCCACGGCGGCGATCACCGCCAGCAGGGCTGCCAGGCAGACAGCGCGGGCACGACGATCAGACCTCAAGCGTTCTCCAGTGTTGTCGGCGACGGCCACGCGATCCCGAACCGGATCGATGGCCCGATCGTACTGGGAGCGCCCCGTCTTGCGCTCGGCACGCCCCGATCGTTACGCCATCTCCGACGGTCCGTTATCCGCCGGGAAACCGAGGCGGGTTTGGGTTCCGTACCGGGTGGGCACCACAGCGAGGCGCGGTAGGCTGCGGCTCATCCCAGCGGCATCCCAGTGGCGCGGAAAGGTGACGACAATGGCACTCGATGACGACGACATCACCACGGAGTCCGGCGGCGAGGGGCCTGCCGATGGCGGCTCGAACCCCGACGGTCACGACGGCGGCGCCGACGGCACCGCGGGCGGCGAGGGGCCTGCCGATGGCGGCTCGAACCCCGGCGGTCACGACGGCGGCGCCGACGGCACCGCGGGCGGCGAGGGGCCTGCCGATGGCGGCTCCAACCCCGGCGGCCATGACGGCGGCGCGGACGGTACCGCCTAGGACGGTCTCGTGCTGACGCGCTGCGTCGCGGTCGCTCCGGAGGTGTTCGCGGCGCAGTACTGGGGTCGACGACCCCTGCTCAGCCGGTCCGGCGCGCTGCCCCGCGACTTCACCGATCTGCTCTCACCGGATGCCGTTGACGAGTTGATCACCCGTCGCGGGGTACGCGCGCCGTTTCTGCGGATGGCCAAGGCGGGCCAACTGCTGGCCCGGGACTGCTACCTCGACGCCGGAGGGTTCGGCGCGGAGATGCCCGATCAGGTGGATTCCGCTCGGGTACTCGCGCAGCTGGCGGCGGGCGCCACCCTGGTTCTGCAGGGGCTGCACCGGCTGTGGCCGCCGCTGATCGACTTCGTCCGCGATGCGGTCGACGACCTCGGGCATCCGGTGCAGGCCAACGCCTACATCACCCCACCCGACAATCAGGGCTTCGACCCGCACTACGACGTCCACGACGTCTTCGTGCTGCAGGTCAGTGGCGACAAGCGGTGGATCGTGCACGAGCCGGTGCACACCGACCCGCTGCCCAGCCAGCCGTGGACCGACCACCGCGGCGCGATCACCGTCCGTGGCGCGCAGACTCCGGTGATCGACACCGTCCTCACGGCCGGCGACGTGCTGTACCTGCCCCGGGGCTGGGTGCATTCCGCCCGGTCGGGGGACACCACATCGATCCATCTGACGATCGGCGTCTCGGCGATGACGGGCCTCGACGTGTTGCGCGCGGTCGTCGACGCACTGGCCGACGACGCGGAATTCCGCAAGTCGTTGCCCATGGGTGTCGATGTGGCGCACCCCGGCGAAACGGCGGCCATCGCGTCGAAGGTGATGGCCGCGCTGACCGAGACGGTGCGTGACCGTGGTGCCGAGCTGAGCGATCGCGTGGCCGCGCGAATGGCGCGCCGGCACAGCGAACGCACCCGGCCCGTGGCGGTTCCGCCGCTGGCCACCCTCGACGCGGCCGCGGCGGCGGACACGACGCGGGTGCGGTGGCGCCGCGGTCTGGTCGCGCCGCTCGAGAGCGCCGACGGCCGCGTCCGGTTGCGGCTTCCCGACCGCACCATGTCGTTTCCGGGCTTCTGCGCGGCGGCGCTGACGGCGCTGCAGTCCGGCGAGGCCGTCGACGCGTCGACGCTGCCCGGCCTCGATCACCACGACGGCACGGTGCTGCTGCGCCGACTGCTCCGCGAGGCGGTCGTCGTGGCCGTCGCCGACTAGGGCCGCGGTCGATGGCCGTCGGCGGGCGCATTCCGTGCAGCGACCAGTCCCTGGCGCGCGACGACGTGATGTACGGGACCGCGTCGGCCGGACACGCGTGGGCGCTGCTCGAACTCAGCGGTGGTTGGGGTCCGTCGGCGTTTCTGAACTCGCCGTCGATCATCGACCCCGTTCTGGGACGCGCGATCGCGCGCCGGTTCGAGACGGCCGGGATGCGGATCGCCGCGATCCGCCGGCCGGGCCGCCGCGCCGCGACTCCGCGCTGGCGCTGGTTCCTCGCCTTCTGCGACGAGGGGAGCGAGGCGTTGTACCGCGGCGAGGTGTCCCAGCCGGCCGACTACCTCGAGCTCGCACTCGACGGCAGCGACGGCGAGCGGTCCGCCGAACCCGTCGTCGCGGTGTGTGCCCACGGCCGGCACGACCAGTGCTGCGCCGTCCGGGGGCGACAGGCGGTCGCGGCGATCGCCGACCGGTACCCCGGAAACACCTGGGAGTGTTCGCATCTGGGTGGTGACCGGTTCGCCGCGACGATGCTGATCCTGCCCGAGGGGCTCTGCTACGGCCGGATCGATTCGACCGACGCGGCCGCACTGGTCACCCGGTACGTCGACGGCCTGGTCGACAACGAGTTCCTGCGGGGCCGCACGTCGCTTCCCCATGCGGTGCAGGCTGCGCAGTACTTCGTTCGGAAGGCGTCCGGCGACGAACGCATCCGCGCGCTCTCGCCGGTGACGGTCGACCACGTCGACGACACCGTCCGAGTCGTGCTCGCCGGCGCATCAGGTCCGGTCGAGGTGGTGCTCGCCGAAGAGTTGTCCGAGCCGCTGCTGTCGATGTGCCGCGCCGGGGTGGCAGGCCGCGTGCGGAGCTTCGCGCTGAAATCGATATCGGCGCTCTGACTTGCCAGACGCGTATAGACTGATCATCACGCGCCCCATCCTTCAGGTTCAGACTAGGCAGCCCGTGAGACGCAGCGCTTCATCCATGCGATCTCGGAGTTGATATGTCTTCCACCTCTTCACCCTCGCCCGCGGCGGAGCCGGGCGGCGCGCCCTCGCAGTGCATCGTCACCGATTCCTGGCACGATTCGGTCGTCGTGATCCGCTGCACCGGTGATGTCGACATGCTCACCGTCCCGGCGCTCGACCGTCAGATCGACACCGCGCTGACGAAGAAACCCACCTCGATGATCATCGACCTCACCGCCGTCGAGTTCCTCGCATCGGTGGGGATGGGCCTGCTCGTCGAGGCGCACGATCGATGCGGTGCCGCAACGCAATTCATGGTGGTCGCCGACGGGCCGGCGACCAGCAGGCCGATGCAGATGATCGGTCTGGCCGACATCATGAGTCTGCATTCCACCGTGGAGCAGGCGTTCGACTCCATCGTCCGCTAGAGCGGCGATCACCCCGGTGCGTTGCAGCACCGGGGTGATCGTTGCGTCGAAGAGCTTGCCGGGCAGGGCATTTCGCCGCCCCGCCGGCGCGTGCTCAGCTGGCTTTCTCCCGGACCGTGGCCAGAGCGCGCGCCAGCAGTCGGGACACATGCATCTGGGAGACGCCGATCTCGTCGGCGATCTGCGACTGCGTCTTGTTGTCGAAGAACCGCATCTTCAGCACCATGCGGTCCCGTTCGGGCAGATCGGCGATCAACGGTCGCACCGTGTGGATCTCGACCACTTTCTGCAGGTTGGGATCGGGACCGCCCAAGGTGTCGTTCATCGTCAGGCCGTCACCGGCGGCGCTGAGTTCCTGTTCGGTGGACCGCGTCGAATACGCGTCGGCCGCGATGAGTCCTTCGACGACTTCTTCCCGGTCGATCCCGAGGTATTCGGCGAGTTCGCTGGGTGACGGCGCCCGGTTGAGCTGTTGGGTCAGTTCGGACCGGGCCGCCTTGAGTCGCATGTTGAGTTCCTTGAGGCGGCGCGGAACCTTCAGCGACCATCCGTGGTCCCGGAAGTACCGGCGCACCTCACCCATCATGGTCGGGACGGCGAAGGCGAGGAAGTCGTCGGCGGTGTCGATGTCGAATCGGTTGACCGCGTTGAGAAGACCCACGCGGGCGACCTGAACGAGGTCATCGTGGGATTCTCCGCGTCCACGGAACCGTCGGGCGATGTGCTCGGCGAGCGGCAGGCACCGTTCGATGATCGCTTCCCGAAGGCGCCGGTGGGCCGCGGTGTCCGCGTCCAGCAGGGCGAGTTCACGGAACATGACGACGACGTCGGCGTAGGGGGTGGTGGTCGTTGACGTGCTGACAGATGGCGTCGGCTGATGAAGAGTTTGCACTGCAGATCACGGCTCTCGTGTTCGTCGACGTGACGCGCGACATGTCGGTGCTGTGCTGGGCCACCTCGGACCGATCTCGTGAAGCCTCGGTACGGGGAGGGAAGCGACCCGCTCGCGAATTCTGTCCTCTTGCAGGCGAGCATGTGACGGGCCTGGACACTGGCGTCAAGTCTTGGACCGCCCATAAACGGTTGGCATCTGACCAACAGCTCACGCCGGATTCTCGACATGCGCTTACGACGGTAGGTAAGTCACCGCGTCGGCGGCGCAACGCCGCTTTCTTGCTCGGCACAGTGACAAGACACGTATAGCACCTGCCTCTGACAATACGGCCCCATCACAGATGTGCAACCCCCCGGGCGGGTCGTTGCTCTCGTCATGACCAACGTCACCGCTGGTGGCGCCTGATGAGGAGCAGTACTAACGACAGGCGTCACCCCGTGGACACAACCGTGCGCTCGGGTGACCGTTATCGCCGCGTCTGCCACCCAGGGACCTTCGCCCCTACCGGCGCTCGGGGGCTGACCGGTGCAATAGCTACGTCGTTGCCTGCGCACGAACACGCCACTGAGGGGATGGCGTGCCCGCGGCAGCACAGCGACGACTGCAGCCGGGATGGCGCCGCGGGGGCAGGCGCCACCCGGCGGCACCGGGACGCATCATGGGGGACCGATGACTGCAGCGTCGTCCGTGCGCCGGGGGTCCGCGTCGGCAAGGCCACCGATCCGCCCCGCTTCGACGGGCCTGCCGAACAGATAGCCCTGCCCCACATCGCAGCCGTGCTCGCGCAGCCAGTCGGCGGTCGAGGCGTCTTCGATTCCCTCGGCCACCACGGTGGCCCCCAGGTCGTGGGTGAGGTCGATGACCGCCTGCGCGACGGCCGCCGCCCGGGCGTCGCTGGTGACCGGAGCAGTTTCACCTCGTCGATCGGGAGATCGCGCAGATACGACAGCGAGGAGTAGCCGCTGCCGAAGTCGTCGATGGCCACCCGCACCCCGTATTCACGCAGCCGCCGCAACACGGCGGTCACCAGGTCCATCTCGCTCAGGACGATGTCCTCGGTGATCTCGACGGTCAACAGATCGGTGGGCAGACCCCGGCGGCCGAGCTCGCGGCACAGCTTGTCGGGCAGGTCGGTCTCCCGCAGTGACGGTGCGAACAGGTTGACCGCCACGGGGATTCGGGTGTCGTGCCCGTACCAGCGGGCGGTGTCGTCGAGCGCCTTGTTCAGGACGAGGTCGGTCACCCGCTGGATCAAGCCCCGTTCCCGGATCAGCGAGAGGAACGCGTCGGGCAGCAGCAGGCCCCGTTGGGGGTGGGGCCAGCGCAGGAGCGCTTCGACGCCGACCGTGTCGCCGGTGCGCAGCGAGATCTTGGGCTGGTACACCACGTCGAGCCCGTTGTGGTCGATGGCATGGCGCAGTTCGCCGAGCAGACGTATCTGGGCGGCACCGTCGCCGCCGGACCGGCGCGCGGCGGCGTCTGCTCCGTCACCGTCGGCGGGCACCATGTCGGCGCTGAAGGTGTGGACTTCGGGAGAGCGGGCCCGTTTGGCGGCCTGCATCGCGATGGCGGCTCGTTCGCGGAGGACCTCGGGCGTCAGGTCGGGCTCGGACATCGACGCGACGGTGACACCGATGCTGGGCCGCAGCAGGATGTCGTGCCCGTCGACGGTGAACGGGATGTCGAAGGCGTCACTCACCTGCTGGGCGACGGTTTCCGACTCGTCGAACGGCCCTTCGAGGAGCAGTGCGAACTCGTCGCCACCCGTGCGGGCCACGGTGTCGCCCGTCCGGGCGCATGCGGCCAGCCGGCGTGCGACGTCGGCCAGCAGTCGATCGGCGGCCGAGTGACCCAGATTGTCGTTGATCAACTTGAAGTCGTCGAGGTCCAGGGACAGCACTGCGACCGACCGGTCGATGCGTGAGCGCAGCATCATCGCGTGGGCCAACCGGTCGTCGAACAGCGCTGTGTTGGCCAGCCCGGTCAGCGGATCCCGCAGCGCCTGGTCGGCCGCGGCTGCCAGCAGCCGGCGGTTCTCCCACGCGGCGACCGATTGCCGCAAGCACACGGCGACGACGATGAGCGGCACCACGAACCGTTCCAGGCCGGACATCACCAGCGGCGGGCCGATCGTGCCCGCGAGGAGCAGGGGTATGTAGGGCAGCCAGAGGGACGCGTTCGAGGGGACGGACAGGGCGGGTGGGCGCGGTGTGGGCGTGCGTCGACTGATCAGCGCGGCGGCGGCGAAGAGAACCGCCGCGGCGCCCCAGGCAGCGTCGATCGGATCCCCGGTCTGGTAGCGGTTGCCGGCCAGCAGGACGGCGTAGGCGATGTCCGCGACCGCCATGACCGCGATCGCCGTGCTGAGCACGGTCAGCACCACCCGCTGGCGGGCGTCGGCGCGCAGCAGCGTCACCACAGCGATGGTGAGCATCGCCAGGTCGCTGGCGGGGTAGAGCAGTGTGACGAACAGAGCGGCGCGGTCGTCGCGGTAGGCGTCGTACACGGTGTGCAGGGCCAGGATCCACGCCAGCAGGAACAGACACAGTGCCACCGTGATGCCGTCCAGGGTGATCCGCAGCCGGGATTCGCGCATCGGTTCGGCGACGAACTGCGTCATCGCGGCGATCGCGAGCAGGGCGAACACGACGTAGAAGGCGTCGGCCGCCGACGGCACGGGCGCATCCTGCCGGAGGATCAGCTCGTACAGCAGCCAGATGGCGTCGCCGAGCGCCCAGGCCGCCAGCGCGGCAGTCATCAGCACCCATGCCCGGTGCAGCCGGCCGAGCGCCGATCTGGCGGCCAGCGCGGCGCACACGGTGGCATAGACCAGCAGGCCGAAGTTGACCAGGTCGTCGGCGACGCGCACGGCTGGCTGGTCGCCGGCCACGGCGAGCAGCGCCGCCAGGGCGAGCACCAGCCCCAGCGGCGCGGCCATCGGTGCGATCATCTGCCGCGGATACCGGCCCATGTCCACGACACTCCCATGCCACCTACTATTGCGCGCCCCACGGTGCTCTGTCAGCAAATGACGGGAGTAGCCGTGGGGCAGATATTGACGCTAGTGCATACCGTGCGCGGGGTGCAGCCCCACCTCCTGCGCCTTGATCGCGAAGTACACGGTCCGGCCCGGCTCCAGGCCCAGATCGACCGCCGCCGCTGGGGTCACGTCCGCAGCCAGGCCCGGCGCGCCGTCCGGGAGTTCGGCGCCGCGCACGCGCACGACCGGTCCGTGCACATCGATGTCGGCGAGGGTCACGGTGAGGACGTTGCGGGGACTGCCGTGGGGCGGCTCGAGGTGGACGGCGACGGAACTCGGACGGAACAGCGCGACGGCAGCAACGCCGGGCTCGACGTCGCCGGCGCCCGCGATGTCCGCACCCCATTCGGTCCGTAGCGATCCCCGCGCCGAGACGACTCCGGACACCAGATTGACTCCGGCGATGCGGGCGCCGAAATCGCTGCGCGGCGTGCTCAGCACGGAGCGGACCGGCCCGCGTTCGGCGACGTGTCCGCCCTCGATGACCACGGCCGTGTCGGCGATGGCCAGCGCGTCGAGCATGTCGTGGGTGACGATGATCGCTGTCCGCGATCGCTCCCGGAGGAGATCGCGCAGCAGTCGCCGCAGTGTGGGCGCCGCGGTCACGTCCAGCGCCGCGAAGGGCTCGTCGAGCAGCAGCACCCGGGGCTCGGCGGCCAGCGCCCGCGCCACCGCCACCCGTTGGGCCAGCGCAGGATTGCACGCGCCGAGGATCAGGTAGTCCTCCATCTCCT